>NZ_KB889967.1:1204885-1608554 GCF_000372885.1 Methyloversatilis thermotolerans | reverse complement strand
CGCGGGCAAGCCCGCTCCCACCAAACCCTGGCTCCGCTCGTGTTTGTCGCGAGTTCTTGTGGGAGCGGCCTCTGGCCGCGATGCGGCGCATGCCGGCCGACGGCTTAGTTCGAAGCTGCATCGCGGGTAAGCCCGCTCCCACCAAACCCTGGCTCCGCTCGTGTTTGTCGCGAGCTTTTGTGGGAGCGGCCTGTGGCCGCGATGCGGCTCATGCCGGCCGCAGGCTTCGTTTGAAGCTGCATCGCGGGCAAGCCCGCTCCCACCAAACCCTGGCTCCGCTCGTGTTTGTCGCGAGTTCTTGTGGGAGCGGCCTCTGGCCGCGATACGGCGCATGCCGGCCGACGGCTTCGTTTGAAGCTGCATCGCGGGCAAGCCCGCTCCCACCAAACCCTGGCTCCGCTCGTGTTTGTCGCGAGTTCTTGTGGGAGCGGCCTCTGGCCGCGATGCGGCGCATGCCGGCCGACGGCTTAGTTCGAAGCTGCATCGCGGGTAAGCCCGCTCCCACCAAACCCTGGCTCCGCTCGTGTTTGTCGCGAGCTTTTGTGGGAGCGGCCTCTGGCCGCGATACGGCCGATGCGCACCGCGGGCTTCGTTTGAAGCTGCATCGCGGGCAAGCCCGCTCCCACCAAACCCGGGCGCCGCTCGTGTTTGTCGTGAGTTCTTGTGGGAGCGGCCTCTGGCCGCGATACGGCTCATGCGTACCGCGGGCTTCGTTTAAAGCTGCATCGCGGGCAAGCCCGCTCCCACCAAACCCTGGCTCCGCTCGTGTTTGTCGCGAGTTCTTGTGGGAGCGGCCTCTGGCCGCGATACGGCGCATGCCGGCCGACGGCTTCGTTTGAAGCTGCATCGCGGGCAAGCCCGCTCCCACCAGACCCTGGCTCCGCTCGTGTTTGTCGCGAGTTCTTGTGGGAGCGGCCTCTGGCCGCGATGCGGCCGATGCGGGTCGCCGGCTTCGTTTGAAGCCGCATCGCGGGCAAGCCCGCTCCACCAGACCCGGGCTCCGTTCGTGTTTGTCGCGAGTTCCTGTGGGAGCGGCCTCTGGCCGCGATGCGGCCGATGCGGGCCGCGGGCTTCGTTTGAAGCTGGATCGCGGGCAAGCCCGCTCCCACGAAAACCTGGCTCCGTTCGCGGTCCGTGCGAGTTCTTGTGGGAGCGGCCTCTGGCCGCGATGCGGCCGATGCGCACCGCCGGCTTCGTTTGAAGCCGCATCGCGGGCAAGCCCGCTCCCACCAGACCCGGGCGCCGCTCGTGTTTGTCGCGAGTTCTTGTGGGAGCGGCCTCTGGCCGCGATGCGGCCGATGCGGGCCGCCGGCCTCGTTCGCGGTTCAGGCGAACGATACGGTGTCGCCGCGGGGTGGGGGACCGAGCTTTTCGAGTTCGGCCTCCTCGTCGGGTTCGTACAGCCGGGAGCGGGTCAGGAAGCGGACGCCTTCGGGTGACTCGATGGAGAAGCCCGAGCCGCGCCCCGGTACGACGTCGATGATGAGGTGCGTGTGCTGCCAGTACTCGAACTGCGCCGCGCTCATGCAGAACGGTGTACCGCCGATTTCTCCCAGCACGACATCCGAGCTGCCGAGCTTGAATTCATCGCGCGGATAGCACATAGGTGCACTGCCGTCGCAGCAGCCGCCGCTCTGATGGAACAGCAGCGGACCATGCTTCTTCGCCAGTTTGGCAATCCATTCCAGCGCCTCTGGTGTGGCGGTGACGCGAGTAACCATGGGTTCTCCTCCTGCTCCGGTGCGGACCGTGATCTGTCATGGACTGCGCTTTGGGGCGCAGCGTTCGACCCATTGTGCCTTCAGCCGGCGGTGGAAACAAAAAAGGGGCGCCATCAGGCGCCCCTCGCTGCACGGCATCGATCAGAAGAAGCCCAGTGCCTTCGGCGAATAGCTCACCAGCATGTTCTTCGTCTGCTGGTAGTGGTCCAGCATCATCTTGTGAGTCTCGCGGCCGATGCCCGACTGCTTGTAGCCGCCGAACGCGGCGTGCGCCGGGTACAGGTGGTAGCAGTTGGTCCATACACGACCCGCCTGGATGTTGCGGCCGAAGCGGTAGGTGCGATGCACCGAACGCGACCACACACCGGCACCGAGGCCGAACATCGTGTCATTGGCGATCGCCAGCGCGTCGGCTTCGTCCTTGAAGGTGGTCAGCGCGAGCACCGGGCCGAAGATCTCTTCCTGGAAGATGCGCATCTTGTTGTGGCCCTTCAGCACGGTGGGCTGAACGTAGTAGCCGCTCGTTTCCGATTCCTCGCGCTTGCTGCCGCCGATCAGCACCTGCGCGCCTTCCTTGCGGCCGATGTCGATGTAGGACAGGATTTTTTCCTGCTGGTCGGAACTGGCCTGGGCGCCGATCATGGTGTCGGTGTCCAGCGGATGGCCGCCACGCACCTTGGCCACGCGGGCGATGGCGCGCTCGATGAACTTGTCGGCGATCGATTCCTGCACCAGCGCGCGGCTCGGGCAGGTGCACACTTCGCCCTGGTTCAGCGAGAACATGGCGAAACCTTCAAGGCATTTGTCGAAGAATTCGTCGTCCTGCGCCATCACGTCGTCGAAGAAGATGTTGGGCGACTTGCCGCCCAGTTCGACCGTCGACGGGATGATGTTCTGCGACGCGTATTGCAGGATGAGGCGGCCGGTGGTGGTTTCACCGGTGAAGGCGATCTTGGCGATGCGCGGGCTGGTGGCCAGCGGCTTGCCGGCCTCGATGCCGAAGCCATTGACGATGTTCAGCACGCCCGGCGGCAGGATGTCGGCGATCAGCTCGGCCAGCACCATGATGGACACCGGCGTCTGTTCCGCCGGCTTGAGCACGATGCAGTTGCCTGCGGCGAGTGCCGGGGCCAGCTTCCAGGCGGCCATCAGGATGGGGAAGTTCCACGGGATGATCTGGCCGACCACGCCCAGCGGCTCGTGGAAGTGGTAGGCCACGGTGTCGTCGTCGATCTCGGACAGCGAACCTTCCTGCGCGCGGATGCAGCCGGCGTAGTAGCGGAAGTGGTCGATCGCCAGCGGGATGTCGGCAGCCAGCGTTTCGCGGATGGGCTTGCCGTTGTCCCAGGTTTCCGCAACCGCCAGCATTTCGAGGTTGGCTTCCAGACGGTCAGCGATTTTCAGCAGCACGGCGGCGCGAGCGGCCGGCGCCGTGCGTCCCCAGGCTTCGCGCGCCTTGTGGGCGGCATCCAGCGCCAGATCGATGTCGGCGGCCTGCGAGCGGGCGGCCTGGCAGAACACCTTGCCGGTCACCGGGGAGACGTTGTCGAAATACTGGCCTTCCACCGGCGGCACCCACTTGCCACCGATGAAATTGTCGTAGCGTTGCTTGAAGGTGATTTTGGAACCGGGTTGTCCGGGATCAGCGTAACGCATGGTAATCCTCCTCGTGTTGTGGATTGCCCTCGGATTCCGCGACAATAGGCACAGAACAACTAAGGGTCACTGCGCACGCTAACCCGTCGCAGGTAGGTGTCCGGTAGGTAAGTGTGGTGGAGCGAGGCAGATGAAAGGTTCAGTGACCAGTCTTGCGGAACGCCGCAGGCGCATAGAGTCTATCCGCCGCGGCGACGGTTCGCCAGACGAGCGTAAGGTCGTCGTCGGCATGGATATCGCCGGATCCTGGCAACGGTCTCGCGAAGCCGTGCCCGAGACGCGATCGGCCGCGCCGCTCGACCAGTGCGCCAACGACTGGAGCCAGACGCCCTACGGTCGGGCGGTTGCCTCCTGCGTTGATGAGCTGGAGACGGTGGCGCGCGAAAGCGGCATGGTGGCGGCGGTGAGCGATGCCGAGGGCAGGCTGCTGTGGACCGGGTGCAGCCGCAGCATGCGCACCCGCGCCGAGCGCGTGCACTTCGTGCCGGGCGGCCGCTGGGACGAGCGTTCGGTCGGCACCAACGCCCTGGCGCTGGCATTGCGCTACCGGCGGCCCTCCAGCGTGTTTTCCGCAGAACATTTCATTCCCGCCGTCCAGGACTGGGTGTGCTACGCGGCGCCGGTGCGGGATGCCGGCAGCGGGGAGGTGATGGGCGTGGTCGATCTGTCCACCACCTGGAACCGCCATTCGCCGCTTGCGCTGCACGCGGTCGAGCGTTTCGCGCATCGGGTGTCGCAGGCACTGCAGTCGCTGAATACCGTGCCGGTCCTGCGCCTGCGCATGCTGGGCACGCCGCAGGCGACGCTGCAAGGCCGTCCGCTGCCGCTGTCGCCGCGCCAGCTCGAAATCCTGTGCTTGCTCGCACTGCATCCCGAAGGACTGGACCTGGAGCGCCTGCATGCTGCGCTGTACGGCGACCGCCCGGTCAGTCTGGCGACCCTCAAGACCGAAGTGTCGCAACTGCGCGAGCGCCTGGGCGGTGCAATCGGCTCGCGTCCCTATCGTCTGCTGGTCAATTGGCAGGCGGATTTCCGCGATCTGGAACAGGCGCTGGACGCCGGCCGCATCGAAAGTGCGCTCGCCTGCTATCGCGGCGCCTTCCTGCCGCGCACCGAAAGCCCCTTGCTGAGAGCGTGGCGTGACTGTCTGGAATCCCGGCTGTCCGACGCCATCTTCCACGTGAACGATCCCGACCTTCTGCTGAATCACCTGGGCCAGTATCCGGAGGCTGTGGATGCGCTGCAGCGCCTGGGTGAGTTGCTGCCTTCCGATCACCCGGGGCATCACCTGCTGGCACGCACTTTCGGCGACATCTGAGCGCGCATGCCGCGCGCCGCCGGCTACAGCGTCACCAGTTGATGGCGTGCCGCAAAGCTCACCAGTTCCATCGGATTCTTGATGGCCAGCTTTTCGAACAGCCGTGCGCGATAGGTGCTGATGGTATTGACCGACAGTGACAGCTCGCGCGCGATGTCGCCCACCGTATGCCCGCTCGCCAGCAGCTTGAGCACCTGCATTTCCCGGTTGGACAGGCTGTCCAGCGGGCTGGCCGGCGTGTCGGCCCGGACGCCGAGTGCCAGCCGTTCCGCCAGTTCCGGCGTCACATAGAGGTGTCCGGCCGCCGCCTTGGCAATCGCGTCATAGAGCTGTTCCGGCGAGCAGCCCTTGTTCAGATAGCCGGCGGCCCCGCTTTTCAGCGCGCGTACGCCGAACTGCGATTCCGGATAGGTCGACAGCATGAGTGCCGCGATGCGCGGAAACTCGCCGCGCATCTGCTTGAGCACATCGAAGCCGTCGCGGTCGTTCAGCGCGATGTCCAGCAGCACGACATCCACTGCGGCGTTGCGCAGGAGCTGCATCAGATCGGGGCCGCCAGCGGCTTCGCCCACCACTTCGATGGCCGGATTCTCGCCAAGAATCTGCGCGATGCCGCGACGCAGCATGAGGTGATCGTCGACGATGACGACGCGAGCCCGTTTCATCGTGTCGACTCCGGCACGCGCAATCGCACCGACGTACCTTTGCCCGGCGTGCTTTCGATGGACAGCTCCCCGCCGAGCGCGCGCGCACGTTCGTACATGCCGAGCAGCCCGAACGAGGTGGGTTGTGCCGGCACCCGCATGCCGATGCCGTCGTCGCGGATGTCCAGTTCGAGACCGCTGGGGCTTCCGCCTATCGTGACGATCACTTCGCTCGCCTGGGCATGTCGCACCACATTGGTCAGCACCTCCTGCACGATGCGGTAGACCGCAATTTCCGCGCTCCGGCCGAGGCGGCGTTCTCCACCGCCTTCGGTGGACACCAGGGTGCCGCGCAATCCGCTGCGCGTCTGGGTCTCCTGCAGCAACCATTCCAGCGCGGCCCACAGTCCGAGATGGTCCAGCACGCCGGGCCGCAGATCGGTCAGGATGCGGCGTACCGCACCGAGCGCCTGACCGGTGACCGTCATCATGTCGTCCAGCTTGCGGTTCAGCGCCTCGTCGTCGGCCAGGCGCGGGCGCAGCCAGTTCAGGTCGAACTGCAGCGCAGTCAGCGAGGCGCCCAGTTCGTCGTGCACCTCGCGTGCGATGTGCGTGCGCTCCTCTTCGCGGACTTCCTGCAGGTGGGCCGACAGCCTTCGCAGCGCGCTTTGCGATTGCTGCAGGCGGGCGTTCGCGTCCTGCAGCGCCGCCGTGCGCTCCGATACGCGCCGTTCCAGTTCGATCTGGTTGGCGCGCAGCACGGCCTCCGCGCGCTTGCGTTCGGTGATGTCGGCGAAGGTGACGACGGCCCCCACGATCTGGCCGGCGTCGCGTATCGGGTAGCTGGTGTACTCCGCAGGAAAGGGGGTGCCGTCGCGGCGCCACAGCACCTCCGATTCGCTGCGCACGCCCTTGCCTTCGAGAAAGGCCTTGAAGATGGGGCAGTCATGCACGTCGTAATTGCGGCCATCGGAATGCGCGTGATGGATGAGGTAGTGCATGTTGCGACCCAGCACCTCGTCCGGTTCGAAGCCGATCAGTTCTGCGCCGGCCCGGTTGATGAAGATGCAGCGTCCGCGCTGGTCTATGCCGTAGATGCCTTCGCCGGTCGACTCGAGCAGCATTTCGAGCTGGCGGCGCCAGGCGGCATGATGGGACAGATGATTGAGGTTGGCGAACACGTCATTGCGTCGATACGGGGTGCACAGGCAAGTGCATCATCCGTGCCACGCCGGGCAAACGTCCGCATAGGGCGGCGGCTCGTGCCCGGTGGCCATGCCAACCGTCGAGCCTGGTCATTTTGCGCACCGATATGGTGCGTTCAGACGGTTGCGTCGCGCATGCGCAGTGCGCCGTCGGTTTCGTCGGTCGCGATCAGGCCCTGTTCCTCGTAGCGGCGCAGCTTGCGCCACAGGGATACGCGGTCTATGCCCAGCAGCCTCGCCGCCAGAGCGCGGTTGCCACCCACGCTGGCCAGCACGTCGAGGATGTGCAGACGTTCCACGGTTTCCAGCGTCCGCACTTCGCCGGTGGCCGGACGGGCGGCGCCATTGTTGACGCCGAGGCCTGCCGGCAGATCCTCGCCCCCCAGCATGCGGCCTCCGGTCAGGGCCACGCCGCGTTCGATCACGTTCTCCAGTTCGCGCACATTGCCCGGATAGTCGTAGGCACAGAGCCGCTGCATCGCGGCGGGCGTGATCGCGCTCACGTCCTTGCCCATGGCCTGGGCTGCGCGCCGCAGGAACTGCTGGGCCAGCAACGGAATGTCGCCGCGGCGCGCGCGCAGCGGCGGCAGTTGCAAGGTCACCACGTTGAGGCGGAAATAGATGTCCTGCCGGAAATGGCCGGCCTCGACCGCGGCACGCGGTTCGCGGTTGGTCGCCGCGAGAAAGCGAACGTCGGCGCGCTGCGGTTCGGTGCCGCCGACGCGAAGGTACTCGCGTTCCTGCAGCAGCCGCAGCAGCTTCACCTGCATCGCTGCCGACATCTCCGTGACTTCGTCGAGGAACAGCGTGCCGCCCTGCGCCGCTTCGACCAGACCGCCCCGCGCCTGCTGGGCTCCGGTGTACGCACCCTTCTCGTGGCCGAACAGCTCGTTCGCCAGCAGGTCCTCGGTCAGTGCGCCGCAATTCACCGCGACGAACGGACCGCTGGCACGCCGGCTGTGCGCGTGCAGATGCCGCGCGAGCAGTTCCTTGCCGGTGCCGGTTTCGCCCACGATGAGCACATTGCAGTCGGTCGGCGCCACACCGCGCGCGATATCGAGGATGCCGCGCATGCCCTCGTCGCGCGTGATGATGCGTTCGTCGGCGGCGCTTTCCACGAGCTGGCGCAGGCGCTGGTTCTCGGCCCGCAACTGGGCCTTGTCCGCCGCCTCGCGCACCAGCTTGCGGACTTCGCCCAGACGGAAGGGCTTGGACACGTAATAGAAGGCGCCCGCGCGCATCGCTTCCACCGCCGATTCGGTGGTGGCGAAGCCGGTCACCACCAGTACCTCCATGCCCGGCCAGTTCTCGTGCGCCCGTCGGAGCAGTTCGAGGCCGTCCATGCCCGGCATCTTCACGTCGGTGAGCAGAACGTCGAATTCCCGGCTGCGCAGCAGCGCCAGCGCGGCTTCACCGTTGTCCGCGGTGGTCACGTCCAGGCCGTCGCGCCGCAACGCCGTGGCCAGACCTTCGCGCGCGACCGCTTCATCGTCGACCAGCAATACCTGTGCAGTGCTCATGAGTGGGTCTCCTCCGCCGGAATCCACAGTGAAACCTGGGTTCCACCCTCCGGTCTGTTGTGTATGCCTGCCTTGCCACCGTGCTCGGCGGCGATCTCGTGCACCACGAAAAGCCCGAGTCCGGACCCCTTGCCAACCGGCTTTGTGGTGAAGAAAGGATCGAATACGCGCTGCAGGTTACGCGTATCGATGCCCGGACCGTTGTCGCTGACCGTCACTTCGGTACCACCGTCGCGCATCAATCCGCGCACTGTGATGTGGGGCGTCAGGCCAGCGTCGATACATGCTTCGAGCGCGTTGCGGATGATGTTGAGCAATGCCTGCTGCATGCGCTGACCGTCGGCATAGATCATCAGTCCGGGTTCGACGCGCAGCATCACCGCTTCGCCAGCGTCGGGCTGTTCCGCACTCAGCAGCGCGATGGTTTCCTCGACCAGTGGCGCCAGCGGCTGGGTGATGCGGGCGAAATGGCTGTCGCGCGCGAAATCGAGCAGGGTGCGCACGATGCGCTGTGCGCGCTGGACCTGATCGTCGATCTGCTCGACATAGCCGCCGACCCGACGCGGGTCGGCGCTCTCGGTTTCTTCCTGCAGCAACTGCGCGCTGAGCGAAATGTTGGACAGCGGATTGTTCAGTTCGTGGGCCACGCCGGACAGCATGGTGCCCAGCGACGCCAGTCGGGCGGTGCGCAGCACCGCGAGCTGGCGCTCTTCCAGATCGCCCAGGGCACGGTTGAATGCGCTGACCAGGGCGGCGATCTCGTCGTCGCGGTCGCGTGGCGTGAGCCGGGCCTGATTGCCGGTACCGACGCGGACCAGATCGCTTTCCACTTCGCGCAGTGGCGCCACCACGCGTCGCGTCACCAGTTGCCCGATCACCAGCACCAGCGCGATGGCCGCGATCATGATGGTGTAAAGCTGCGACTCCTGGCCGGACAGGGCGCGCCGCATCGCTTCGCGCGCCTGGTCGGACAGGCGCTCGCTTTCCTCGAACACCTGTTTGCCCACCTCGGTCATGCGCTCTTCCAGCGGAGAAATCGGATCGCCCGGGCGTATGCGCCGCTGCAGGCGGTCATCCAGAAGATCGCGCCAGTCGGCCAGCGACTGTTCCAGTTCGTCCAGCGAAAAGCCCGGCGCCGCCCGCTGCATCAGCGCGCGATCCCGCCGCATCAGCGCCAGCGCCTCTTCCGCCTTGCCGACCGCCGCCTTCAGTTCCGAAGGCTTGCGGAACAGCAGGTAGTTCTTCTCCAGCCGACGGGCCTCGCGCACCACGTCGTGCATGCGGGTCACGTGATGCTCGTCGTCCACCCGCGACAGCAGGTGCCGGACCTGGTCGAGCGCGGCAAACACCAGCAGCACGAACAGGCCGCCCAGCACGATGTAGCCGAGCAGAATCTTGCCGTGCAGGGATCGGGGCAGCAGCTTCATGAATTGCATGCTGCAACGATGCGTTGCCGATTTCAACGATTCCAGGACGCGAGCAAGAGCCGGTTTCATGCGGGTTTTCGATGGAATCCGCAAAGCAGGGCGAAATTCCCGATGCAGGCTGCAACGAGCGGGCCGGATGCTTGCGAGGGCTAGAGTTTGATTCATTGAATAATCAATGACTTGTTGTGCTTGTTCAGCTTGGCACATACCCTGCTAGGAAATCCATGCCAGCCTCGTGGAGAGGGTTTTGAAGGCTCCTCGGGCCGTCTCCGCGGCGGGGCTAGCAATGGGGAGGCCGGTAAACCTAGCGGACAGTACCGGTTCTTTTTGCGGCTCGCGAGAAATCGCGAGCCGCTTTTGTTTTCAGCCTGCGCCGCCGCCGATGCTTCGCATGCGAACCCGCCATTGCGCGGCGGTCACGGCATGGCGTCGTCCCGGTCGGCTTTCCCGATGCGCAGCCAGGGTTGGTGGTGCATGACCATATTCGGGGATAATCCACGACCTTTTCGTCCCCGGGTCGCCACGCGCGATCGCCCGTCCATCCATGGCCGATGCCGCCGATACGCCGATGCTGTCCGCCCGCGCGCTGTCCTGCGCACGCGGCCGTGTGCGCCTGTTCGCCGGGCTCGACCTGGCGGTCAGGCCCGGCGAACTGCTGCAGGTGGCGGGTGGCAACGGCACCGGCAAGACCAGTCTGCTGCGCATCCTGTGCGGCCTGAGCGAGGCCGAGGCGGGCGAATTGATGTGGCGCGCGCGTCCGGTGCGCGAAGTGCGCGACGACTGGAAGGCCGGACTGCTCTACCTCGGCCACCGCAATGCGGTGAAGGATGATTTCACGCCGCTCGAGAATCTCAGGTTCTCGGCCGCCATCGCCGGCGAGGCGCTGGATGCTGACCGCGCGCTGCGCGCACTGGTGGATATCGGCCTGCGCACGCGCCTCGATGTCGCCACCCGGAATCTGTCGCAGGGGCAGCGCCGCCGCGTCGCGCTGGCGCGTCTGCTGTGCGGCACACGGGCTGCGTTGTGGCTGCTGGACGAGCCGTTCACCGCGCTCGACGCGGCCGCGGTGGCCCAGCTTGCCGGCGCCATCGCCGCCCACGTGCGTGGCGGTGGCGCCGTCATCTACACCACGCATCAACCGGTGGACATCGACGTGCCGACCCGCGCGTGCGTGAATCTGGATGACTACGCATGCTGAGCGTGTTCGCCACGGTGTTGCGCCGCGATCTGCTGCTGGCCTGGCGCCGCCGCGCCGACGTGCTGACCGCGCTCGGCTTCTTCCTGCTGGTGACCAGTCTGTTTCCGCTGGGTGTGGGTCCGGAGCCCGAGCAGCTTGCGCAGATTGCGGCCGGTGTCATGTGGGTGGCGGCACTGCTCGCGACGCTGCTTTCGGTGACCCGGCTGTTCGAATCGGACGAGGCGGACGGAACCCTGGAGCAGATGTTGCTGTCCGTGGAGCCGCTGGCCGTGATCGTGCTCGCCAAGGTGTGCGCCTACTGGCTGCTGACCGGATTGCCACTGGTGCTCATCGCGCCGCTGATCGCGCTGCAGTTCAGCCTGTCACCGCAGGAAACCGGCATCGTGTGCGCCACGCTGTTGATCGGCACGCCCACGCTGTCGCTCCTGGGTGCGGTCGGCGCCGCGCTGACGCTGGGTCTGCGCGGCGGCGGCGCGTTGATTGCACTGCTGGTGCTGCCGCTTTATGTGCCGGTGCTCATCTTCGGTGCCGGCGCGGTCGATCGCTGGCGTGCAGGGCTGGACGTGGATGGGAACTTCGCCTTGCTGGGCGCGTGTCTGCTGGTGTCCCTGGCAGTCGCGCCGCTGGCCAGCGCGGCCGCGCTGCGCATCGCCCAGGACTGAGCGATGCCGCGCTCGGTTAAACTTGTTAATTCGTCAGCAATGACCGGAGGCCGTGCGTTGAGCGCGGACATGCGAGCAATCTGCACACCGGGTGTGACCCGTCCATAGATGTCAGAACCCCAGTCTTCCGCCGCCCGCCTGCCAGGCGCTCCCGGCTTCAATCTCTTCCATTACGCGAGCCCGCAGACCTTCTATCCGCTCGCGGGGCGTCTGCTCTGGCCCTGTTGGCTGCTGGCGGCAGCGCTGTGCGCCATCGGTCTTTACATCGGCTTTTTCGTCGCGCCCACCGATGCCACCCAGGGCGACAGCTACCGCATCATCTTCATCCACGTGCCGGCCGCGTGGATGTCCATGGTGGTGTATCTCGCGATGGCCTTCTGGTGCATCGTCGGGCTCATCTTCAATACGCGGCTGTCCTTCATGATGTCCAGCGCACTGGCGCCGACCGGCGCGCTGTGGGCCTTCGTCGCGCTGTGGACCGGCGCGCTCTGGGGCAAGCCGACCTGGGGTACCTACTGGGTGTGGGATGCGCGCCTCACGTCGGAACTCATCCTGTTCTTCCTTTACTGCGGCTACATGGCGTTGCAGGCGGCAATCGATGATCCGCGCCGCGCCGATCGCGCGGGTGCGCTGATTGCCATCGTGGGCGCGGTGAACGTGCCCATCATCTATTTTTCGGTGAAGTGGTGGAACACCCTGCATCAGGGCGCGTCTGTAAGCCTGACGGCGGCCCCGACCATGGCCACCACCATGCTGTGGGGCATGCTGGTGATGGCCCTCGCGGCCTGGGCCTACACCGTGGGCGCAGCACTGCTGCGGGTACGCGCCATCATGATCGAACGCGAGCGGCACACCGACTGGGTGCGCCAGCTTGCCCAAGGAGGAGGCAGCAGGACATGAACTGGGAAAGTGCCCGCCAATTCTGGGAAATGGGCGGCTATGGATTTTTCGTCTGGGGCTCGTACGGCGTGACCGCGCTGCTCGTTGCGGCGGAACTGCTGCTGCTGGCACGCCGCACGAAGCAGGCCCGCGCGCTCGCGACGCAGGACGCGGCGCTGGCCCGCATCGACGCGGAAAGGCGGTCCGGTTCATGAAACCCCGTCACAAGCGCATGGCGCTGGTCGGCGCGGGCGTCGCGCTGCTGGTCGGCGCCGTCGCGCTGGTGCTGAATGCCTTTTCCGACAATATGGTGTTCTTCTTCACCCCCACCCAGGTGGCAGCGAAGGAAGCGCCGCAGAACCGCACTTTCCGCATCGGTGGCATGGTGCAGGACGGCAGCCTGCAACGTCAGCCCGATGGCACCACGGTGCATTTCATCGTGACCGACACTGCACACGCCATCCCGGTCACCTACACCGGTGCGCTGCCCGATCTGTTCAAGGAGGGCAAGGGCGTGGTGGCCCAGGGCAAGTTGCGCGAGGATGGCGTGTTCGCCGCCAGCGAAGTGCTGGCCAAGCACGACGAGAATTACATGCCGCCAGAGGCGGCGCATGCGCTCGAACAGGCCAGGAAGGCCCAGAGCACCGTGGTGCAATAGGCACCGCCCCGCAACGGATCACGAGGTTCCGACATGTTTCCCGAACTGGGTAATTTCTCGCTGGCGATCGCGCTGGCGTTGTCCCTGCTGACCGCCGTGCTGCCTCTGTTCGGCGCGCAGCGCGGCGACGTGCGGCTGATGTCCAGCGCGCGACCGCTGACGCAGGGTGTTTTCGTGTTCGTTGCTTTCGCGCTGTTCTGTCAGATCCAGTCCTTCGTGCTGAATGATTTCTCGGTGCTCAACGTCGCGACCAATTCGAATTCCTCGCTGCCGCTCGAATACCGCATCGCCGCCGCCTGGGGCAGTCACGAAGGGTCCTTGCTGCTGTGGATGTTCATGCTGTCGCTGTGGGCGCTCGCGGTGAGCGTGTTCTCGCGCCGGCTGCCGCTGGACATGGTGGCGCGCGTACTCGCCGTGCTGGGCTGGATAGCGGTCGGTTTCCTTGCTTTCATGCTGGCCAGTTCCAATCCCTTCGACCGCCTGCTGCCGGCTGCGGTCGATGGCCGCGACCTGAATCCACTGCTGCAGGATCCGGGCATGATTTTCCATCCGCCCATGCTGTACATGGGCTATGTCGGCTTTTCGGTCGCGTTCGCGTTCGCCATCGCGGCACTCATCGGCGGCCGGCTGGACGCCGCGTGGGCGCGCGCAGTGCGCCCATGGACGCTGGTCGCCTGGATATTCCTCACGCTGGGCATCGCGCTCGGCAGCTACTGGGCCTATTACGAGCTGGGCTGGGGCGGCTGGTGGTTCTGGGATCCGGTCGAGAACGCGTCCTTCATGCCCTGGCTGGTCGGCACCGCCCTGATCCACTCGCTGGCGGTTACCGAAAAGCGCGGCGCCTTCAAGAGCTGGACCGTGTTGCTGGCCATCGCGGCGTTTTCGCTGTCGCTGCTGGGCACCTTCCTGGTCCGTTCCGGCGTGCTCACATCGGTGCATGCCTTCGCCACCGATCCCGAGCGCGGCGTGTTCATCCTCGCGCTGCTGGTATTCGTGATCGGCAGCTCGCTGCTGCTGTTCGCGATACGCGCGCCGGCGGTCGGCCTGGGGGGCGGCTTCGCGCTGCTGTCGCGCGAAACCTCGCTGCTGGCCAACAATGTGCTGCTGGCGGTCGCCACCTCGGCCGTGCTGCTGGGCACGCTGTATCCGCTGTTCCTGGATGCGCTGGGCATGGGCAAGATTTCGGTGGGCGTACCGTATTTCAATGCGGTGTTCGTGCCGCTGATGACGCCGGTGCTGTTCCTGATGGCCATCGGCCCCTTCGTGCGCTGGAAGAAGGATGACGCGCCCGGCCTGGTGGTGCGACTGCGCTGGGCGTTTGCGGTCAGCGTGGCGGCAACCATCGCGATGATCGTGCTGTCCGGTCGCATGGATGCCATGCTCGGGCTGGGCGCATTCACCGCAGTGTGGATCGTCGCCTCCAGCCTTCAGCTATTCGTCGAGCGCGTGAAGGTGCGCAACGGCCAGGGGAACTGGCTGGAACGCGCACGCGCGCTGCCCGGCGGCTGGTGGGGCATGTGGCTGGCCCATGTCGGCGTGGCGGTCACGGTGGTGGGCATCACGCTGGTGAAGGGCTTCGAACAGAACGCCGATCTGAAGATGGCGCCGGGCCAGAGTGCCACGCTGGCCGGCTACACCTTCACCTTCCAGGGCGCGGTCGAGCATGCCGGGCCGAATTACGATGCCGCGCGCGGCCTCATCGAAGTCACTCGAGACGGCCGTCCGGTCGCCACGCTGCATCCCGAAAAGCGGCTGTATCGCGTTTCGCAGATGCCGATGACCGAGGCGGCCATCGATTCCGGTTTCACGCGCGACGTCTACGTATCGATGGGCGAGCCATTGCCCGACAGCCCGGCGTGGATCGTCCGCATCTTCTACAAACCTTTCGTCAACTGGATCTGGTTCGGCGCGCTCATCATGTCCATCGGCGGCCTGATCGCCGCGGCCGACCGTCGTTACCGCAAGCTCGCGCAGCGCGACGCGCGCCGGGCGACCGCCGGCGACGGTCCGGCCACACCGGTGCGGGAGCAACACGCATGAAACGCTATCTGTGGCCGCTGGCCCTTTTCCTGGTGCTGGCGGGTTTCCTGTTCGCCGGTCTCTACCTCAATCCGCGCGAGGTACCCAGTCCGCTCATCGGCAAGCCGGTACCGCAGTTCAGCGCACCGCAGCTCGCGGAACCGGGCAAGACCTTCTCCCCGGCCGACATGAAGGGCAAGGTATGGCTGGTGAACGTGTGGGCATCGTGGTGCGTGTCGTGCCGGCAGGAACATCCGTTGCTGGTCGAACTCGCGAAGAGCGGGCAGGTGACCCTGGTCGGCCTGCACTACAAGGATGAGCGCGACGCCGGTCTGAAGTGGCTCAAGGAACATGGCGATCCCTACCTGCTTTCCGCGCATGATCGGGACGGGCGGGTGGCGATCAACTTCGGCGTCTATGGCACACCGGAAACCTTCATTGTCGATCGCCAGGGCGTCATCCGCTACAAGCATGTCGGCCCGCTGACCCCGGAAAAGCTGCGCGATGACATCCTGCCGCGCGTGAAACAGCTCGAAACGGCGGCGTCCTGACATGCGCCGCCTGTTCATGCTGTTCGCGCTGGCGGCGCTGCCGTTTCATGCCGTGGCGGACGAAGCCCTGCCGGTGGCGGCGGATGCGGCGCTCGAAGCCCGCGTACAGAAACTGGGCGAGGAATTGCGCTGCCTGGTCTGTCAGAACCAGAACATCGCCGATTCGCACGCCGACCTGGCGCTGGATCTGAAGCAGCAACTGCGCGAGCAGATCGCCGCCGGCCGCAGCGACGATGAAATCAAGCAGTACATGGTCGACCGCTACGGCGATTTCGTGCTGTACCGGCCGCCGCTCAAGACCAGCACCCTGCTGCTGTGGGCGGGACCGTTCGTGCTGCTGCTCGTCGTGGTCGTGCTGCTGCTGCGCCGTCTGCGCAGCCGGGCCATCCGTGCTGCGGTGGCCAATACATTGAGTGCCGATGAAAGTGCCCGCGCGCGTGCATTGCTCGACGGCGAGGAGAACAAGGCTTGATCACTTTCATGGTGGGTGTGGCGCTCATGCTTCTGCTGGCGCTGCTGTTCGTCGCCCTTCCGCTGACGCGGCGAGCGGTGGCGTCCGGAAACGAAGCCCAGCGCACGCTGACGTTGGCCATCCATCGCGATGCGCTGGCCGAACTGGATCGCGATCTTGCGGCCGGTCTGATCGATCCCGAGCAATACCGTATTTCCTGTGCGGAGCTGGAGAGGCGCGTGCTGGATGAAGCGGGCGCGGCGCCCGCGCAGCGGGTCGCTCCCGAGCGGCGCTGGCTGCCTTTCGTTGCAGCGCTGTCGGTACCGGTGGTCGCGGTGCCGGTCTATCTCGCCCTGGGCTCTCCGGCCGCCATCGAGGCGCCGCGGCGTTCCGAGCCGCCCGCGGCGCAACAGGCGCCGGTCACGCCCGAACAGATCGCAGCCATGGTGGATCGCCTCGCCGAGCGTTTGAAGAGCGAGCCGGATAACGCGGAAGGCTGGAGCATGCTGGCGCGCTCGTATTTCGCGATGGGGCGTTTCGACGATGCGGTTTCAGCCTATGACAAGCTGGCGGCGCTGGTGCCCAATGATGCCCAGGTGTGGGCGGACTACGCCGATGCGCTGGCGATGCGTCAGGAGCGCAGGCTGAGCGGCGAGCCGGAAAAGCTGCTGCTCAAGGCGCTGGAGCTGGATCCGGACAATATGAAGGCGCTTGCTCTGGCCGGGGGCGCTGCGATGCAGCGAGGCGATGCCGCCGCCGCGCACAGGCATTGGGACAAGCTGCTCGCCATGCTGCCGGCTGATTCACCGCTGGTACAGCCGATCAAGGACAGCCTGGCCCAGCTCGAAGCGGGCGCGAAGGGCAGCAAATGAGGTGACGGCGTGGTGTGCGCACCCTGTCTTTCTGGTGCGTACGCCGGTGGTCCGGCCTCTTGCGATGCCGTGATGTGTTTGCCGGCGCAGCAAAAGAAAAAAGCCGGCGAGTGCCGGCTTTTTTCATGCGCTCTCTGCCGAGAGATTACTTCTTCTCTTCAGCCGGGGCAGCCGGAGCAGCATCAGCCGGAGCGGCCGGAGCAGCGTCAGCCGGAGCGGCCGGGGCGGCAGCGTCAGCCGGAGCAGCCGGGGCAGCGTCAGCCGGAGCCGGTGCCGGTTCGGCCGGAGCAGCAGCCGGAGCGGGTTCAGCAGCCGGAGCCGGAGCCGGAGCTTCTTCGGGCTTCGAGCAAGCGGCCAGGGCAGCAGCGAGGATGGCGGCGAGGAGGAGGGACTTTTGCATTTTGATTTCCTTGGCTGTTGGCGACAACGTGAATTCGGTCTTTCCACCCGATCAAGCAGATATAGCTCGACCAGCCCAAAATATTAGCATGACCTCAGTGCGGCAAGGGTACGGGGTCGAAACAAGGATTTACAAGCCCAGCCTTGTTGTGCTGATGCAACATGAACAGGCGGCCCAGATTTCGCCGAAACGGTTGGCATAGGCGCTCGCTTCCGCGACATCCTGTCGCATGTAGCGGCCGCGCCAGTGGTCGCGATGAATGCGGCGCACAAGCGCTTCGCGGCCATTCAGGATGAAGCAGTCCGTGAGGTGCTTCAGGCTGCGAGGCGTCTCGCGGATGCGAATGCGATGTGCGTGCGTGGCGCAGGCGGACCACAGCCGGGGCATTCGCGTCTGCAGCGGCTTCGCGTCGTGCAGGACGACGCGCACCTCGCTGCCTGGCGCAGCGATCAGTGCCGCGTGCAGCCGTTCGACCATGGTGCGCGTATCGAGGCCGGTTGCGGTCAGATCGAAATCGAAAATGTCCAGCGAGCCGTGCAGCGTGCCCACGCAGTCGGCGACGGCGGCCTGATAGCCGGCGCGATCGGTGAAGATGAGCTCGCCGCCCGTCATCAGGTACGGTTACCCAGATGCAGGAAGCCGTCGCAGTACCACTCGAACAGCAGGTTCATCGTGTCGCCGTCCGCCGGTACCGCGGGCAGGGCGCGGGTGCTGGCCAGTTCGCGCAGCACGGCGCGCGCGCCAGGCGTGACGTCGACCGGTTCGCCATTGATCCAGAAGTGCGCACCGCTGCGCAGCAGCAGCGTACGGCCATCCAGCCGCACACCGTGCTTCACGGCGCGTTGCGCGAAGCGCGCGGCGCTCAGCGCGTCGTCCGGCGCATCGAAGAACACATGCGGCTTGGGCTCGCTCAGATAGCGGCCGAGAAACTGTTCGACATCCTTGCGTGACCAGGTCAGCGTCTTCAGCAGCGCCTCGACCTTGTCCACCATGGCACCCGGCAGTTGCGCCGGATCGGCCTGCAGCGTGAGGTCGGGATCGGCATACATGCCGCTCACGCACACCTCGTCACGCAGATGGTCGAGAAAGCCGGTCACCAGTTCCTGCATCGACGGCGTGCGGAAGCCGATGGAATAGGTGGTGCATTCGCCCTCGGCAATGCCGTTGTGCGCGCACTTGGGCGGCAGGTACAGCATGTCGCCGGGCTCCAGCACCCACTCCTGTTCCGGCCTGAAATTCTTCAGGATGCGCAGCGGCGCGCCATCGACCAGCGCGAGGTCGGTCTGTTCGCTGATCTGCCAGCGGCGGCGACCGCTGCCCTGCAGCAGGAACACGTCATAGGAATCGAAGTGCGGGCCGACGCCGCCGCCGTCGGTGGCGTAGCTCACCATCACGTCGTCCAGCCGCGCGTAAGGGATGAAGCTGAAGCGGCGCATCAGCGCATCCGCTTCCGGCCGTAGCATGTTCAGGCCCTGCACCAGCACGGTCCAGGGCCGGGTCTTCGGCCGGCGCAGCAGCGAGGCCGGTAGCGGGCCGCGCTCCAGCCGCCAGTTGCGCCCGTCGTGTTCGATGAAGCGCGATTCGACGTCCTCGTCGCGCGCCAGCGCGAGCAGCTCGTCGCGCGGGATCAGTCCGGTGAAGCCGGGGAGGGCGCCGCGTATCAGCAGCGGTTTTTTCTGCCAGTAGTCGCGCAGGAAGGTGCGGGGCGTCAGCCCGCCGAGCAGTGTCTTGTCCATGGGGCGCGATTATCCGCCATGGTGCGGACGCCATGCACGCAACAGGTAAAATCCCGCGCTTTCGCTTTTTCGCAGGACTTGCCATGCCGGTTGCACGCATCGAATCGCTGGATCACGAAGGCCGTGGCGTCACCCATCACGAAGGCAAGGTGATCTTCGTCGATGGCGCGCTGCCCGGCGAAACCGTCGACTTCTCGCCCTATCGCCGCAAGTCCTCGTACGAACTGGCGCAGATCAGTCGCATCCTGCGCAGCAGCCCGCAGCGCGTGACGCCGCGCTGCAGGTATTTCGGCTACTGCGGCGGCTGCAGCATGCAGCATCTGGACGTGTCGGCCCAGGCCTCGGTCAAGCAGCGCGTGCTGGAAGACGCGCTGTGGCATGTCGGCCGGGTGAAGCCGGAAACCGTATTCGCGCCGCTGGTCGGTCCGGGCTGGGGCTACCGTTACCGCGCACGGCTGTCGGTGCGCTACGTTGCGCGCAAGGGCGGGGTGCTGGTGGGCTTCCGCGAGAAGCGTTCGAGCTATGTGGCGGACATGGATTCCTGTGAGGTGCTGCCGCCGCATGTGTCCGCGCTGCTGCCGAAGCTGCGCACGCTGATCGACGGCTTGTCGCTGCGCGACCGGCTGCCGCAGATCGAAATCGCCATTGGCGGCGAGCGCGAAGAACAGATGACGGTACTGGTGTTCCGCATCCTGGAGAAGATGACGGCGGCCGACGAAGCGGCGCTGCGCGCCTTCGGCGACGCGCAGCGCGTGCTCATCTATGTGCAGGAAGGTGGCCCCGAAACCGCCACGCCTTTCTGGCCGCTGCCGATGCCGGAACTGGCCTACTCGCTGCCCGATTTCGGCGTGCGTCTGGCTTTCGCACCGACCGAATTCACGCAGGTGAATCACGGCATCAACCGCTCGCTGCTGCGCCGCGCGATGTCGCTGCTCGCACCGCAGCCGGGCGAGCGCATCGCCGACATGTTCTGCGGCCTGGGCAATTTTTCGCTGCCCATCGCCAGCCTGGGCGCCGACGTGGTGGGCATCGAGGGCGCGGACGCGCTGGTCAAGCGTGCCGCGCGCAATGCCGACGCCAACGGCCTGGGCGAGCGCTGCCGCTTTGCGGTGGCGAATCTGTTCGATACCAGCGAACAGTCGCTCGCGAAGCTGGGGCATTTCGACAAGATGCTCATCGACCCCCCGCGCGAGGGCGCGGTGGAACTGTGCAAGGCGCTGCCGCACGCGGCCGACGACGCGGCGCCGCAGCGCATCGTGTACGTGTCCTGCAATCCGGCTACGCTGGCGCGCGATCTGGCAGTGCTGGTGCACGAAAAGGGCTACCGCGTGCGCGGTGCAGGCATCGCCAACATGTTCCCGCAGACCTCGCACGTGGAATCGATCGCGCTGATCGAACGCAACTGAACGCGGGCAAGCACGCGTACGCCGCAAGTCCCGGGGCGCGCCGCGCGCCCGCGCTGCGGACGAAAAAAAGCCCCGGAGGCTCGCGCCACCCGGGGCTTTTTTCAGGCTGTGCCGACGATCAGTCGCGCTGACCGGTGAAGGCCATGAGCAGGTTCAGCAGGCTCACGAACAGGTTGTACAGATTCAGATACACCGACAGCGAAGCCGACACGTAATTGGTTTCACCGCCGCGCACGATGTTCTGGATGTCGTACAGCATCCAGGCCGCCGAAATCAGTGCGATAGCCGCCGAAATGGCGAGGTAGAGGCCCGGCATCTGCAGGAAGATGTTGGCGACCAGCGCGACCAGGATGACGATCATGCCGACGGCCAGGAAGCCGCGCATGCCCGAGAAGTCGCGCTTGGTGGTGGCCGCGATCGACGACAGCACGAAGAAGGTGGCCGCCGTGCCGCCTGCCGCCATCGCGATCAGCGTGCCGCCATTCGAGAAGCCGAGAGCCACCTGCAGGATGCGGCTCAGCATGAGCCCCATGAAGAAGGTGAAGCCGAGCAGCAGCGCCACGCCCAGGCCGCTGTTCTTGTTCTTCTCGATCGCCCACATGAAGCCCCAGGCAATGCCCATGAACAGCAGGAAGCTGATCAGCGGGCTGCCAGCGAAAAAGCTGAAGCGCATCTGCATGCCGACCAGCGCGCCGAACAGCGTCGGCACCATGGAAACGGCGAGCAGCAGGTAGGTGTTGCGCAGTACGCGATTCTGCCCGGCGGACAGCGAACCGGAGGTCTGGATAGTCTGGAATTGCGGTTGCATCGATGTCTCCCGATGGGAACTTAGTGTCCTAAAGACTAACGGAACCCACCACAAGTTTCAATGCAAGTCCCGTGCTAGACTGCGCGCCTCATCACACCCTGCGCCGCCGCACGGCGCCGCAGCGGCCTCCGGAAGCGTGGCAGAGTGGTTGAATGCACCGGTCTTGAAAACCGGCAACGTCGCAAGGCGTTCGTGAGTTCGAATCTCACCGCTTCCGCCAGCATTCAAGCAAGGCACCGTGATGCTGCCGCTATCCAGCGGGCTCCCGCATTCGCTCGACAGTAATCGCGTCAAGCACCTGACCGTGCCGGACGCGGGCCCAAAGGCGGTTGTGCGCCATTTCCCGATGGCCGATATAGCCACGCCACAACGCGGTGCATGTGAACTCGAATTTCGCATCGACGCCAGCGAGCTGGAAGTAGTCCTGTAGCGGCTCGGAGCACATCGGGCGCGGGCGGCCGTCGACTAGCAGGCTTTCGGGGGTCTGTGCGGTCATGATCGCGTCTACTCAGCGCGCGGCCCGGAAGTCGACGAAGGTCACGTTGCAGCGGTTGTTCGCTGACGGTTCCGGCATACGCCGGGTGGCCAGACGCGCGATGGTTTCATCCAGTCTTGCGAGCACCATCGGCATGACCGCATCGTTCGCATTCAGCATGCAGTCGCCGCGCTGCCGCGCCAGCCAGGCCCGGAACACCGAAGGCTCGCACAGCACCGCGTGGCGCAGTTCGGGCCGGATCGGTGCCAGCACAGAAAGGTGCAGGTTGGGCACCACCGCCTTCCAGTGCGGTCCGCCTGCACGCGGCAGCGTCAGGGCGTGCTCGAGCGCGGGCGAACTCAGCCAGATCAGATTCCAGCGCGCAGCCCTCAGGTCTGCATCCGCTCCGTCGCCGGTTACGGCATGCCAGAGCATGGAACCGTCCGGCATCGGGCTCGGGCAGTAGTCGGTGAAAGGGTGGGGCACGTACATCGCGCGCTCCGCATCGGGGGCCGGCAGTTTCATGGTCGCATCATCCAAATGGCTGATTCATCGGTTGCACACGAAATATCGTCGTGCGGCTGCGGCATCATGTTGCGTACAAGGCTCACCCACTGAGCTCAAGCGAACGGGCAACCATCGACTCGGCTTGGGACTTTGTCCAGACGCACTTGAAGCAACTGCCTGCCGTGAAAGTCACGTCTGGCTACCCGCAGGAGCTTCTGAACATCGTCGAGCGCGACCCGCGTCGTATCTACGATCGCATGGCGTCCTGGTTCATCCGCCACGGCGCAATGGTGCCCATTTCGACGCCAGAGTTTCTGGCCGAGTTGCCGGTCCGCTTCCGCGAGATGGATGGGATGGTGTTCCTGCCCGACCAACTGGTCGAGTACGAAAAGGCGCGGTCGCGCATACCGCAAGTGAAGCAGGCAGAGTTGTTCGTTTCCGATGAGCGAAGTGCCATCGACTGGCTGACCAACTTCCTGCTCAAGCGCCCATCGACTCGATCGGAGATTCACCACGAGTACATTCCGCAGATCGGGTCGGCTAAGCGCAAGGGCGAGCTCATTCCGAAGCTGGACCAGTTGCTTGGACAACTTCTTGCGTTATGACGGTACCGGCGAGGTGCCAAGCCAAATTCACAGCTACCTCTCGACCAACCACAAGGATCTGCGCGGTTTGGAGAAGAACAGCCCAGCGCTGGTGGCCAAGGCCAAGGATCGCTGGTATGTGCCCGATCCGAACAAGGCGCAGGACCTGGAGAAGAAGCGCGAGAAGGCGCTGCTCAAGGAATTCGAGACCTATCGGTCGTTCACCGGTCGCAAGATCAAGGAATCGCGTCTGGAAGTGCTGCGCGCCGGTTTCCGCGCGGCATGGGCAGCCAAGGACTACCAGACCATCATCGGCATCGCCAACAAGCTGCCAGAGGAAACGCTGCAAGAGGACGAAAAGCTGCTCACCCTCTATGATCTCGCGATGACCCGAACAGAGGACGCATCATGATTGTGGGCCTGACGATTCGCAATTTCAAAGGCATCAGGGAGATCGTCGATCTGCCGCTGTCTGCTTTTCATGTGCTGGTTGGCCCCAACGGTGTGGGGAAGACGACTTTTCTGGATGCCATCGACTTCGTTCGCGACTGCTTGGCACAGAGCCCCGCTGCGGCGGTCGAGTCGCGCCACATTGCGGATTTCAACGACCTGACTTGGTTGCGGCAGGGTGGAATCATCGAAGTTGAACTGTGGCTCGATCTTTCGGCACGGTTTCCAGATGCTGCTGAAAGTTTGCTGAATTACCGCCTCGCCATTCGACAAGACCCCAAGTTGGGTGTGTGTGTGGAAGACGAGCAGCTTAGGCAGTATTCGAAGAGCTGGCTGCCCAGCGGGCAGAAGCTGACGTTCAGTCAGAAGGTCAAGCCCAAACGGTTGTTGGGAAAAACAGCCAAGGGTACTGACTTTTACTCAAGGGAAAAGGGAACCTATCAAGACTCCTTCAATTTTGGCCTCGACAAGCTGACTCTGGCTTTGACGCCGCCCGACGAGGAGCGTTATCCCACAGCTAATGCTGTGCGCAATTTCCTGATGCAGGGGGTTCGCTACATCCAGCTTAACAGCCCGGCGATGCGCCTGCCATGTCCGGCCACCCGACCAACGGACCTGGATCTGGACGGCACCAACCTGGCGCGTGTGGTGGGCCGCTTGCTGGGTGCGAATGGCGGACTAGGGCCGTACTGGGCTGAGCCAGATTCGCCGGTTGCTCGCTGGACGGAGCACTTGCGCTATGCCTTGCCCGACTTGGTCAGCATTGGCTGGGCCAGGCGCCAGGCAGACAACGCCGAATACTTGATGCTGCGCTATGAAAATGGTCTGGAGGCGCCGAGCTGGGTGCTGTCTGACGGCACCTTGCGAATGCTGGCGCTGACCATTCCGGCATTTTTGCCGCACGAAACAGCCGTGTACATGGTTGAGGAGCCAGAGAACGGAGTGCACCCCAAGGCACTGGAAATCATCCTTCGATCCCTGTCTTCCATCCCTGGATCGCAGATGTTGCTTGCGACACATTCGCCATTCGTGGTGCAGCAATGTGGCGTGGAGCCGCTCTTGTGCTTCAGTCGGGATGAGCAAGGTGCGCATATCACGCCGGGAGTGGAGCATCCCATGCTCAAGGCTTGGGACGGAGCGCCCGACCTCGGTATCGTCTTTGCCGCCGGGGTGCTCGAATGAAGGATTTGCTCGTTTATGTTGCCGATGCCGATGCTTTGGCCTTCATGAGATCTACGCTGAATAAGCACCAGGCACTTGGCATTCGGGCGATCAGCTTTGATATCGAACGCCACCCGCAGCGCGATGCGGGGATGGTGCAGAGTGGCGCAGAACTGGCGCGCATGAAGAAAGGGCGTTACGGCAAGGCTTTGCTGATGTGGGACCACCACGGTTCGGGGCGCGACCACAAGCAGGAGCCGATCCGGGCCGCTGGGGACATTCAGGGCAAGCTGGATGCATACACCTGGAGCGGTAATAGCGCGGTCGTGGTGCTGGTGCCCGAACTTGAGCAGTGGTTGTGGCATTGCGAAAATGCTGTTGCTGCCCACTGCGGGGTGACAACTGCGCAGTTGGGGGAATGGGTCGCGGAGCGTGCGCAGAAGCTGAACATCTCTGCGGAGACTCTCAAGCAGGAGCAGCCCAAAGAGCTTTTCGAATATGTCATGCGCGAAAAACTCAAGCGCACCGTTTCTCCAAGAGATTTCGAGGAAATAGGTAAGCGCGCCGGAATCACCGGCTTGCTGGCGTGCGATTCATTCCGTTCGATCGTGGATGCGCTTCGTCTTTGGTTCCCGCCTGACATGGCAGCTCTCGACGAGTGATGATGGTGTCGGAATCGCAAGTCTCGCCCATGCATCTTTCGCTGGATCATGCCGTCGGCGACTGGTGCTGGTTCACCCGGCAGGCATCGCCGTGCCGGGTGATCGAGCGGTAGGACTTGTGGGGCTAGGTGGCTTACCGCGTCTGGCTGCCGACCAAGGTCGCGGTGGTGCGCGCCCGGGCGGTGGATCTGGCTTCGCTGTAAAGCGCGCGCCCGAGCGTGGAGCAGATCCTGCACACCACGGCGGCGGCCAAGTTGCTGGATGCGCTGGAGGACAACCTGCTGCTGGCCCCGATCCAGTCCAGCGTGGTGCCATTGCCGCATCAGCTCTACGCGTTGAACCGCGTGGTCATCGGCAATCACGCTCACATGATTGCCGTGCACGATGCAGCGGGCGACCTTGGTCGAGGCGGTGACCTCCAGCGCGGCAGCCTATTCGTCATCGCGCCCGACGTCGTCGAACGTGTGGATACGATGGGCGGCCAGCCGGTAGTAGGTATCGTCATCGCCTTGGTGGGTGATCAGGTAGCGGCGACCGAACATGACGATGCGCAGGTTTCCGTCGTCGTCGACTGACGGCCTGTAGCCCTGCGTTTCGAGCCACGACAGAACTTTGCGCGATTGCGGGGTGGGGGGTATCGCGGAGGCGGGGGATGTACTCATATGGACTCCTTTTTCGAGGTCCTTGCCGGATCGAGGACGTCCATCATGAAGGTGGGGTGCGACGAAATGCGTCGCGGTCGGGGCGGCTTCTTTCCGGCGGCTCTGCTGATGATTTGTTTGATCCACTGGATTGGTTAGCATTCCGGAATAACGCATATTCAACGACGAGCCGACGGGCAGGTGCCCGGAGAATTCTCAGGGGAACACCATGTGTGCAGCCGATGCGCGGGTCGCGGTGCTGGCCGATTGCGACAACACCTCGCCCGACATTCTTGAGCACGCGCTGCGTGTGGTCGCGCAGTTCGGCCGTGTCGTGCTTCGGCGCGGATACGGCAATCATGCGACGCTGGCGAACAGGTGGCAGGAGGCGCTGGTGCGGCTGGCTTTTACGCCATGTCTGCAATACCAGTACGCAGCGGGCAAGAACACGGCCGATATCGCACTGGCACTTGATGCGCTCGAGGCGATGTTCGACGCTCGCGCGGAAACCTTCTGTCTGGTGACCAGCGATTCCGATTTCGCCTATCTGTGCCGGAAATTGCGCGAGCGGGGTGCCACCGTGCTCATCGTCGGTGAATCAAAGACGCCAGATGCGCTGCGCAACGCGAGTGACCAGTTCTTCGAATGGGTTCCGCCTGAGCCGCTTGCCGATACTGAGGAGGGGCAGAAAGCCAAGTCTGAAGCAGCCAAGCCCCCCGCCAAGCGCCGCCCGAAGATGCTCATCAGTGCCGTCGGGCTGCTGGCTGCGGATACCCCCGAGGGCAGGGTGGGCCTTGGCGCGCTCGGTCAGTACCTGAAGCGTACCGACCCGGGGTTCTCACCGAAGATCTATGGCCATGGATCGCTTTCGGAGATGGTATCCACCTATCCCGATCTGCTCATGGTCCATGAGAACGGCGGGCACTGGGTATCGGTGCGGGTCAAGCCTGAGGTATCGCGTACACCATGACACCCAGGATGACTGCCGGGAGCGCTTCGCACCGATTACTGATTCGCTCCAGCAGGCTGCTATGCGGCGACGCTTTCGGTAGGCAATTAAGGCAAAGGCAAACCGCCGCGCGCTGCGACCTTCAGATCGGGCTCGACGGTCGAAAGGGCCTGTGCCGGATGATCCAACTCCATGTCCGCCTCCGCAGCAAGCCCGCCAGAACCTGATGCCTGGCGCGGTCAGCCACGCGCGTCGTCCAGAGAGGAAGGCGGATCGGCTGTCCGGGGCGAGCCCGGCTCATCGCGCTGCCCCTTCTTGCGCTTCGAGCGCGTCCGCCGGTCGGACCCGGCGACGGCCTACTTCTGTATCGCCTCGAACTCGAAGCTCAGACCCACGTCATCCCCGACCAGGCCGCGTTCCACGCCGTAGCTCATCCCCCACTGACTGCGCTTGAGGGTGGTTTTCGCGGAAATGCCCAGGGTGTGCTTCTTGTGGCCGAAGGGGTAGGGGCCGGCCTTGTTCAGTTTCACGTCCAGCGTGACCGGGTGGGTCTGGCCGAGCAGGGTGAGCTTGCCATTGAGCTTGCCGCTGCCGTCGGCGCCGGCTTCGTAGCCGGTGGCTTCGAACACGATGTCGGGAAACTTGTCGGCGTTGAGGAAGTCGCTGTCGCGCACATGCTTGTCGCGCGCCTTGTGGTTGGTGAACACGCTGTCGGCGGACACCACGACGCGGCCGGACGACAGCTTGCGCGTCTGTTCGTCATACACGAAGCTGCCCTGTCCTTTCAGGAACAGACCCAGCGTGTCGGCATAGCCGATGTGGCGCACCTGGAAGGCGATGGAGAAGTGATCCGGGTCGATGTCATAGGTGCGCGGTTCGGCATGCGCGGCGGGCAGGGCGAGCAGGGCGGCGATGGCGATCAGGGTGCGCATGCTTTTCATGGTGCCTCCTCCAGTGCGGGTCAACGAGCTATGTTCAACGGGGTCTGTTGCGGTACAGCCAGGCGATGTCGAGCGCGAAGGATGCGCCGAGCAGCGCCAGCGACAGGGCCAGCAGCGGTGCGGCGATCGCGGGCGTGACCACCGGCAGCATGCACAGCAGCAGGGTGAGCACCTGCCACACGCATACCAGCTTGCGCCGGAAACTGTCCGGCAGCGGCGCGTCCAGCCAGCGCCACAGCGGCATGGCGGCGACGAAGGCGTAGCGCATGCCGCCAATCGCCAGCACCCAGGCGCCCGCCTTGTCGAGCTGCCACAGCAGCGCGCACAGCACCAGCATCAGGAAGGCGTCGATTTCCATGTCCAGCCGGGCGCCGAAGGCGCTGGCGCAGCGCAGCCGGCGCGCCACCTGGCCGTCCACGCCATCGAGCAGCAGTGCGATGCCGGCCAGCACCGCCAGTCCGGTCGCCGGCTGCGCGCCGCCTTCGCCGTGCCCGAGTGCCGACGCGATCACCGCGACCAGCGCCGCCCGCGCCAGCGTGACCGCATTGGCCGGTCCGAGCGGACGTGCGGCGTCCGGCCACAGCCGGGCCACGCTCGCCAGCAGCAGCGCCTGCAGCAGCAGCGCGGCCGCCAGGCGGCCGGACGGCAGCCCCAGCGCAGTGGCGGCCGCGGCCTGCAGCAGTGCGCAGGCCAGCGCAAGCACCGCCAGTTCGCGGTGCATGGGCAGTCGCAGTGCGGAAAGCAGGGGTTTCACGCGTCGTGATGTCCTGGAAATGGGATCGCGGGCTGTCTGGTGCGGTGCCGGAACCGATACGCTATACGGGATGTCCGCGGGTGGACCATGACGATGCCAGCAAGTTTTGCGGAGACCACGGTGATGACGGAAGATTCGGCGCAGTCCTTCTGGACGGTGGCGCCCGGGCGGGGCGAACTGCGCCGCGAGCCGCTGCCGCCGCTGCGGGAGGGCGAGGTCAGGGTGCGCGCGCTGTATTCGGGCGTGAGCCGCTGTACCGAAACGCTGGTGTTCCGCGGCGAGGTACCGCCCAGCGAATACCGGCGCATGCGCGCGCCTTTCCAGCAGGGCGAGTTGCCGGGGCCGGTGAAGTACGGCTACATCAGCGTGGGCAAGGTCGAGGCGGGTGCGGGCGAGGCGGCGCAGGCGCTGGTCGGCCGCACGGTGTTCTGCCTGCATCCGCATCAGGATGTGTACATCGTGCCGGCCGGGGCGGTCGTGCCGCTGCCAGATGGCGTACCGGCCGCGCGGGCGGTGCTGGCGGCGAACATGGAAACGGCAGTGAATGCATTGTGGGACGCGGCACCGGCCGTCGGCGACCGCATCGCGGTGGTGGGCGGCGGCGTGCTCGGCGCGCTGGCGGGCTGGTTGTGCGCGCGCGTGCCCGGTACATCGGTGCACCTGGTCGATATCGACCCGCGGCGCGCCGCTCTCGCCGCAGCGCTGGGCATGGGCTTCAGCCTGCCGGCGCAGGCGGTCGCCGGCTGCGATCTGGTGATCCATGCCAGCGGCAGCGGCGAGGGCCTGCGTACTGCGCTGGCGCTGGCGGGCGACGAGGCGACGGTGACCGACCTGAGCTGGTACGGCACGCGCGAGGTCACCCTGCCGCTGGGTCAGGATTTCCACGTGCGGCGCCTCGTGTTGCGCTCCAGCCAGGTCGGTCGCCTGCCGCCGGCACGCCAGGCGCGCTGGGACTACCGGCGGCGCATGGAACTTGCCCTGTCCTTGCTCGTCCATGAGGCGCTCGATGCGCTCATCAGCGACGAGGCGGCCTTCGCCGACCTGCCGGCGCTGATGTCCCGCCTGGCGCACGCACCCGACGGCGCGCTGTGCCTGCGCATCCGCTATTCCTGAACCCCTGACCCCCCGCGAGGACCACCGCATGTATTCCCTGAATGTCCGCGACCACTTCATGATTGCCCACAGCTTCCGCGGCGCCATCTTCGGCCCGGCGCAACGCCTGCATGGCGCCACCTATGTGGTCGACGCCTGTTTCCAGCGCCGCGAGCTGGATGACGACGGCCTGGTGGTGGATATCGGGCTGGCGGGCAGCGTGCTGCGCGAACTGCTGGCCGAACTGAACTTCCGCAATCTGGACGAAGAGCCTGCCTTCGCCGGGCGCAACACCACCACCGAATTCATGGCGCGCGTGCTGTTCGACCGTCTGGCGGACGCTGTGCGTGCCGGCCGGCTCGGCGTGGGGGCGCGCGGGCTGCAGCGCATCAAGGTGACCTTGCACGAATCGCATGTCGCGTGGGCCGCCTACGAAGGCGAACTGTGAGCGCGTGGCCGCCATGCTGCATGTGATCGTCGCTGGCAGTCCGGACCAGCTCACCGGCGGCTATCTGTACGACCGCCGCATCGTGCGCGCGCTGCACGCGCAGGGCCGCATCGTGCATGTGCGGGGGCTGGCCGGCCGCTTTCCGCATGCCGACGCGATTGCGCGCGCGGCGCTGCAGCAGGCGCTGGCCGCGCTGCCGGATGGCAGTCCGGTGCTTATCGACGGTCTGGCGCTGGGCGGCCTGCCCGATGTCGCCGCGCTGCATGCGCGGCGGCTCAGGCTGATCGCGCTGGTGCATCACCCGCTGGCCGACGAGACGGGGCTCGACGCCGATCTGCGAGCCGCCTTCCTCGACAGCGAGCGCGCCGCGCTGCAACAGGTGGCGCACGTCATCGCGACCAGTCACTGGACGGCCCGGCGGCTGGCCGACTTCGGCGTGAGCGGCGAGCGTCTGTCGGTGGTGGAACCGGGCGTCGATGCGCGGCCGGTGTCGCCGGCCGATGGCGATCCGCCGCGACTGTTGTGCGTGGCCACGGTGACGCCACGCAAGGGACACGATGTGCTGGTCGAGGCGCTCGCCGCGCTGCAGCACCTGCCCTGGCACTGCCTGTGCGTCGGCAGTGTCGAGCGCGATCCGGTGCATGCGCTGGAGGTGAGCCGCCGCATCGGCCGGCTGGGCCTTGCGTCGCGCGTGCAACTGGCGGGTGAGCGCGCGCCGCGCGCGGTGCACACCGCCTATGCCGAGGCGGATATATTCGTGCTTCCGTCGCACTACGAGGGATTTGGCATGGTGGTGACCGAAGCGCTGGCCTGCGGTCTGCCGGTCGTCACGACCACCGGCGGCGCGCTGGCCGACACGCTGCCGCGCGAAGCCGGCCTTGCCGTGCCGCCGGGCGATGCCGCGGCACTGGCCGACGCGCTGCACGCCGTGCTGACCGATGGCGCCCTGCGACGGCGGCTGCGCGAGGGCGCGCGCGCGGCGCGCGAGCGGCTGCAGGACTGGACCGCGGCCGGCGCCGCGTTCGCCCGCGTGCTCGACGCGGTGCAGAGCCGCGCGGAGCGGGCGGCATGATTGTCGCGCCGCATCCGGACGCGGTGTTCGATGCCGGCTGGCTGGCGGTGCGTCGGGCCGCCGACAGCGCGGCGCGCGACGAACGGCTGAACCGTCTGGCAGCGCACTGGTTGCGTCTGCGCTGCGCCGGACGCGCGGCGCGCATCGTCGACCTGGGCTGCGGCAGCGGCGCCAATCCGGTGTACCTCGCGCCGCGCCTGCCCGGACTCCAGGAGTGGCTTCTGATCGATCACGACGCCGCGCTGCTTGCGCGGGCGCGCCGGGTGCTGGGCAGCCTGCGCGATGCCGGGGGCGCGCCGGTGTCCGGATCCTCGCTGCTGCGCGACCTTGCCTCACTCGATGACGATGCCTTGCGCGATGCCGACCTGGTGAGCGCGAGCGCGCTGCTCGATCTGGTGGACGTGAGCTTTCTGGATGTGCTGTGCGCGCGCTGCGCGGCGGCGGGGGCGGCACTTTTGTGCGCGCTGAGCGTGGATGGCCGGTGGACGCTGGACCCGCTGGATGCCGACGACGCCTTCATGCGCGATGCGTTCAACGCGCACCAGATGCGCGACAAGGGGCTGGGTACGGCGCTCGGCCCGGCGGCGGTCGATGCGCTGTGCGCGCGGCTGCAGGCCGTGGGCTATCGCGTCTGGCGTGCGCCCAGCCCGTGGCGGCTCGATTGCGCTGACATGGCGGTGCGCGCGCTCGGCTTCCGCCTGCTCGATGGCTGGCGCGATGCGGCGCTGGACCAGTGTCCGCAGGCGCGCGAACGCATACTGCGCTGGCATGGCCGGCGCATCGCCGACATGGCGCGCGGCGTGCTGCGCATCGAGGTCGGGCATGGCGATGTGTTTGCCTGCCCGGCGGCCGATGCGGGGCCGCTGGAACAGATGTGCGGGGCCTGCTGAGTGCGGCGCTGGTTGCCCTCGTGCTGTGGGCGACCGGCGTGGCGGACACGCTCACCGCCCTGACGCTGCCGGCGCCGCTGTGGCTGTTGCCGGCCCTGCTGCTGGCACTGCCGCAGATTCTGCTGTCGGCGCTGCGCTGGCGCATGACGGCACATGCACTCGGCCTGTCGCTGGGCGTGCGCGAAGCGTTGCGCGAGTACGCGCTGGCCACTTTCATGAACCAGGTGCTGCCGGGTGGCGTGGCGGGCGATGCCGCGCGTGCCTGGCGCCATGCCCGGTGCGCCGGCCGCGGCAGCGCGCCCTGGCTGGCGGTCGTGCTCGAGCGCGCATCCGGCCAGATCGCGCTGTGGCTGGTCACGCTGGTCGGCCTCGTCTGTCTGCCCGATCCGCCGCAAGGCATGATGGCCACGGTGACCGGTCTGCTCGTGCTGTCCGCCGCGTTCCTGGCGTGGGCCGCGTCGGCCGGGCGGATGCCGTCCTGGCTGTCGCCCTTCGCGCAGGCGCTGCGCGCCACGCTGGCGTCGCCCGGCATGCTGGCCCGTCAGCTCGCGCTGTCGCTGCCGGTGGTGGTCTGTTATGTGCTCGCCTATCTGTGCTGCGCGCGTGCGCTCGGCGCCGGCCAACCGCTGATGCAGCTGTGGCCGCTGGCCAGCCTGGTGCTGCTGGCGATGTCGCTGCCGCTCACCGTGGCCGGTTGGGGGGGCGTGAGGGTGCGGCCGCGCTGCTGTGGGCGCAGGCCGGCCTGGATGCGGCGCAGGGCGTGGCGATATCGCTGTGCTATGGCGTATGCGTGCTGCTGTCCAGCCTGCCGGGCGCGCTGGTGCTCGCGCGCGCGTCGGCGCGCAGATCGAGGTCGAACAGCGTGTCGCTGCCGCAGCGATAGAGCGTCGCGCGCGGGCGCCGCGCCTGCTCCAGCGTGGCGATGTCGGGCAGTTGCAGCCCGGGGCGGCCGGAGCCGATCAGCATGGGCGATACCAGCAGATGCAGCCGGTCCACCACGCCGGCTTCGATGAAGCGCGAAACCGTGACCGCGCCGCCCTCGACCAGCACGCGCCGCAGTCCGCGCGCGGCCAGCGCATCCAGTATGGCCTGCGGCGCGAAGCCGGTGCCGGTTCGCGCCAGCCGCAACTGCGTGACATGAGCGCCGCCGTGCCGCGCCACCTCGGCGTCGGCCGCGACCAGATGCAAGGTGGGGGCATCGGTGTCGACGAAGGCGGGCAGGTCGCCGCGCGCGCGGCCGTCCGGATCGATGATGACGCGCTGCGGATGCGTGCCGTCGACCAGCCGCACGGTCAGGCGCGGTGCGTCGGCGTTGGCCGTGCCGACGCCGACGATCACCGCATCGACGGCGGCGCGCAGCCGGTGCAGATGGGTGCGCGCCGCGACGCCATTGATGTAGTGCGAATGACCGCTCGCCGTGGCGATGCGGCCGTCCAGACTCTGGCCGAGCTGTGCGATGCAGCAGCGCGAGCCGGCGAGCAGCGGACCGAACAGCGCGCGCAGCGCGGCCGGCGCTCCGGCGTCGGGCAGTGCATCACGGGTCACCGCGTCTTCCGGGGCGGAGCCATGGAACCATGTGGCATCGTCTGCGGACCAATCACCGGTTTTCAATTGCAGGATGCGCGACCAGGTGCGGCGCATGTCGTCGGGGGAGCGCGTCATGACATCTCTGCGTGCGTTGTGTTGTCGGTAAGTCGCATGCGGTCGCCGGAAGTTCTCGGTGGCACCCCATACCGGAGACAGGAATATGCGTCAGATACAGAGAGCCGTGTCCGATCTTCGCCGCGGCTGGCCGGTGCTGTTGCGCGGCGCGCGCGATGCGGCACTGGCTCTCGCGCTGGAATCGGCCACCGCCGAGGCACTGACCGAAGCGCGCCGACTCGCCGGGTCGCATCCGCGCCTGGTGCTGACGCGACATCGCATGCAGGCGCTGGGCCACAGCATCGCGCATGACGGGCTGGCGCTGATGGCACCGGTGCAGGGCGGGCTCGATCTGCTGCACGGCTGGGCCACGCTGCCGGATGCGCAATTGCCCGACACGCTGGTGCGCGTACCGGCCGAGCCGGTCGAACTGGCGGGACTGCGCATGCTCATGCAGGCGCATTACCTGCCGGCGCTGCTGTCCTTTCCGGTGGCCGCGGATCGCGAGGCGGCGTTGCGCCTGCGCGTCGCCCAGGGCGACATGCTGGAGGTGCAGTGGCGCAGTCTGCAGGCCTTTACCGGTGGCGCGGGTGGTGCGCTCACCCGCGTCAGCGAGGCGCGCATTCCATTGGCCGGATCGCCCGACAGCCGTTTCGTGCTGTTCCGCGAGGCGGACGGACAGCGCGAACACGTGGCCATACTGATCGGAAATCCTGCCGCATGGCGCGATGCCGTGCCGGTGCGTCTGCATTCGGCCTGCCTGACCGGGGACCTGTTCGGCAGCCTGCGCTGCGACTGCGGCGACCAGTTGCGACGCGCGGTCGCCGCCATCGCCGCGCAGGGCGGTGGAGTCCTGCTCTACCTGGCACAGGAAGGGCGCGGCATCGGTCTGGCCAACAAGCTGCGCGCCTATACGCTGCAGGATGGCGGGCTGGATACCGTTGATGCCGACCATGCCATCGGCTTCGGCGACGATGGCCGCGATTTCGGCATGGCGCGCGACATGCTCGGCCAGCTCGGCATACAGCGCATCTGCCTGCTCACCAACAATCCGGGCAAGATCGAGGCGCTGGAGCAGGGCGGCCTGGAGGTCGTGGCGCGGCAGTCGCTGTTCGGTGAGCTGACCGAGCAGAACCGGCGCTACCTGCACGCCAAGGCACATCGTCACGGCCACGATCTGCATGCCTTGCTCGAGTTGAGCGGGGCGGACGAAGACGCCGTGCTGCGTCAGAGCGCCTGAATGACCGGTTGGCCGCGCGCGCGGTCAGGGTGGATCCAGCGGCGCGCGATCGCGCAGCCGGGACATATCGAACCCGGCCGCTTCGTCGATGATGCGGGCGAGCTGTGCCGCGAAATGCCCGGCCAGTCGTCGTCCCGTGTCGGCATCGGCCAGTCGCGCATTGCCGGCCACGCCCAGCGGATGCAGATCCTGCGCCATCCAGCCGAAGGCGGCCACGCCCTCGGGCGCCAGCAGGCTGCCTTCGCGCGCCGCGCGCTCGGGCAGCGCTTCGAAATGGTCGATTGCGTCGCGCCGCACCCGCTCCGGTGCGAAATGCAGCATGAGCGATGTTTCCAGCGCGCCGCCATGCAGGCCGCAGCGCAGTTCCTCGCCCGCGATCGCATCGTCCGGTGGCGGCAGCCGGAAGGTGTGGGCGCGCACCGCCAGCATGCGCGCGCGGGCGCGCAGTTCGAGTGCGGCCAGATCGACGACCGACTTGTTGCCGCCATGCGCGTTCACCATGACCAGACGGCGCAGGCCGGCGCGCGCCACGCTCAGGCCCACTTGCACCAGGGTGGCGAGCGCGGTGTCCGGCTGCAATGTCAGCGTCCCGGCGAAATCCGCATGTTCGGTGCTCAGGGCGACCGCCATCGCCGGCAGCAGCACGGCGCGCGCCGGGTCGGCGATCGCCTGCAGCGCGGCTTCGCTCAGGCCGCTGGCGATGTCGAGATCGGTGGACAGCGGCAGATGTTCGCCATGCTGCTCGATGGCGCCGAGCGGAAGCACCGCCACCGCATCGCGCGCGGCCAGCGCGCGGATGTCCCGCGGCGTACAGTGCTGCCAGTTCAGGAAAGCAGGAGGGTTCATGAGGGTGCGGTCACGATGTCGCTGCGCGGGTTGGAGAGCTTGAACCGGTGAAGGCACTGCCGCAATGGGGGCTCGCCCTGCTGTCATTGTGCGTGCTCAATGCGCTGTGCGCATTCGGCAACGACTGGCCGGGCGCGCTGCCTCGCTTCGAGTGGACGCTGTCGGTGGAGTTCGCGCTGCTGGTCGGCGTGCTGGCCCTGTGCGCGATGCGCGGCCGCGCGCCATCCGGACTTGCGCTGAATGCGCTGGCACTGCTGGCGCTGATCTGGGTCGGGCTGCACTACATCGACGTGACGGTCCCGGCGCTGCTTGGCCGGCCGTTCAATGTGTGGTGGGACGGCCGCCATGCCTGGGCGGTAGCGGCCATGGCGATGGCGTCATGGACGCCGCTGATCGCGGCAACGGTGCTGGCGGTGGCGCTGCTGTCGGCCGGACTGCTGTTTTTCGTGCTGCGCGAGGCACTGCGTGTGCTGGGGCGCGGACTGCTGCGCCTGCCGGCGTTGCGCATCATCTGCCTGACCCTGTCGCTGGCGCTGCTGTCGGTCTGGATGTCGGGCGCCGGTGCCGGGCATCGCGACGAAATGTTCGCGCGGCCGGTGGCGTCCATGCTGGCAGACCAGGCGGGCCTGCTGGCGCGCGCGCTGTCGCCGCGCGGAGAACAGGCGCTCGGCCCCGGCCCGGATTTCAGCGCCGACCTCGATGCCCTGGCCGGCGCCGATGTCGTCATCGTGTTCGCCGAAGCCTATGGTGCGGTCACCGTGGATAACGCCGAGCTGTCGGCACGGCTCGCGCCCGGGCGCGAGCGTCTGCTGTCGGCGCTGCGCGAAAGCGGCCGCCAGGTGTTCAGCGCGCGCGTCACCTCACCCACCTTCGGCGGTGCGTCCTGGCTGGCGCATGCGGCGCTGCTGTCCGGCATCGATACCCGCGATCCGGATGACTACCGCCTGCTGCTCACGACACACCGACCGACGCTGGTGAGTCATTTCGCGCATCATGGATACCGTACGGTGGGCTGGATGCCGGGCCTGCAGAGCGCCTGGCCGGAGGGCGCCTTCTTCGGCTTCGACCGTCTGGCCGGTCTGCATGACCTCGGTTACAGCGGCCCGGCCTTCGGCTTCTGGCAGGTGCCGGATCAGGCAGCGATGGCGGCCCTGATGCTGCAGGAGCTGTCGCCCGTGGCGATGCCGCAGGCCGGATTGCGTCGCGCCGCCACGGGCGCGGGTGCGCGTGCGCCGCGCTTCGTGGTGTTCCCGACCGTCACCACGCACGCGCCCTTCCATCCGGTTGCGCCCTATCTCGACAACTGGCATGACGTGCTCGACGGACGCGGCTTCGATCCGGACCGCGTCGCCGCACTGCGGGCGGTGCCAGCGTCCTGGAGCGATGCGGTACCCGCTTATGTGCAGGCCATGCGCTATCAGTTCGATTGGCTGTCAGGCTGGCTGGCGCGACAGGCGCCGCACGACGCGGTGATCATCGTGATCGGCGATCACCAGCCGGTCAGCGCGGTCAGCGGAAAAGGGGCGGACTGGGATGTGCCGGTGCACCTGATCACGTCGTCAACGCTGTTGTCGGCGCGACTGCAGGCTGAGGGCTGGGCGCCCGGCCTGGATCCGGCCGGCGTGCATCTGGGCGCCATGCAGGCGCTGACCGCCCGGCTGGTCGAACTGTTCAGCGCTTGCCACTGCCGCCGAGAAGGGCCGCCACCTGACGGCGCGGTTTCTTCGCGCCATTAGCGCTGTCCTGCGCAGCGGGCGCCGCGCGTTCGCCGGTGTCGCCGGGTGCCTGGTAGGGCTTGCTGAAATCGAAACCGTCAGCCGCCACCGTGGGCGCGCTGCTGCGTGGCGGCGTGCGCGGCGCGCGGTTGCCGCTGTCGCCGCGTGCGCGACGTTCGTTGCGCAGTTCGGTCACGCGCGCGCGCGACGGATCGAAACCGGGCAGCGCGGCGATTTCGATCGGTTTGCGGATGAGCTTTTCGATGTCGGCGACACGACCTTTCTCTTCCGGCGCCGCCAGCGAAATCGCCTCGCCCGAACGCCCGGCGCGGCCGGTGCGGCCGATGCGGTGCACATAATCCTCTGCGTTGTGCGGCAGCTCGAAATTGATCACGAAGGGCAGGTCCTCGATGTCGAGACCGCGCGCCGCGACATCGGTGGCCACCAGCACGCGCACGCTGCCGCTCTTGAACGCTTCCAGCGCCTCGGTACGCTGTTGCTGGCTCTTGTCGCCGTGGATGGCATCGGCCGCGATGCCCTGGCGCACCAGGTGGTGCGCCAGCCGGCTGGCGCCGAACTTGGTGTTCACGAACACCAGCGCCTGGCGACCGGCATAGGCGTCCTGCGTCAGCAGATGGGTGAGCAGCGCGCGCTTGTCGTCGGTGTCGCAGGCGTGCACGCGGTGGGTGATGGTTTCCGCGGTGGCATTGCGGCGCGCCACTTCGATGAGCTGCGGATCGCGCAGCATGGCCTGCGCCAGCTTCTTGATCTCTTCCGAAAAGGTGGCCGAGAACAGCAGGCTCTGCCGTTGCGTCGGCAGCAGTGCCAGGATGCGCTTGATGTCCGGGATGAAGCCCATGTCCAGCATGCGGTCGGCTTCATCCAGCACCAGCATCTGCACCTGGCCCAGATTCACCGTCTTGCCCTCGACATGGTCGAGCAGCCGGCCCGGCGTGGCGACCACGATTTCGCGGCCTTCGCGCAGCTCGGCCACCTGCGCCTTCATGTCAACGCCGCCATAGATGCAGGCCGAGCGCAGCGGCAGGTGCTTGCTGTAGGTCTTCACGCTTTCATGCACCTGCATCGCCAGTTCCCGTGTCGGGCACACGATGAGCGCGCGCACCGGATGCTTGGCCGGTGACGGCGAACTGTTCGCATGAGGCGCGAGGCGCTGCAGCAGCGGCAGCGTGAAACTGGCGGTCTTGCCGGTGCCGGTCTGGGCGCCACCCATCACGTCACGACCGGCCAGCACGACCGGAATGGCTTGCGCCTGTATGGGGGTGGGCGAGGTATAGCCGGTATCGGCCACCGCGCGCAGCAGTTCGGGGATGAGCCCGAGTTCTTCAAACGACATGTGTGCGAAGCTCTCTTGTGCAGAGGCCGGCGCGCGGTTCGGGGTCGCGACGCGATGACCTTCTGTGGACTTCCGCCTGGCATGCCGGTTCAGGCTGGGGAAATCGGTTCGGGGAAACCCGGTGCCCGTCGCGCGGCAGTGATGCCAGCACGTGGAAAGGGCGCGGGAGAGCAGGCGCCAGGAGCGAACAGGTCAGGCGCCATCAGGCACCGTTTCATGCCGCGCCATAACCGGCGAGGCGACTGCAATGCGTGATTATCGCACAAGCGCGCGGCAAGGGCCGTGCCATGGGCCGCTGGCTTCGTTCGAAGCTGAATCGCGGGCAAGCCCGCTCCCACGAAAACCCTGCTCCGATGCCGGTTAGGGCGAGCTGTTGTGGGAGCGGCCTCTGGCCGCGATGCGGCGGATGCGGGCCGTGGGCTTCGTTCGAAGCTGCATCGCGGGCAAGCCCGCTCCCACGAAAACCCTGCTCCGATGCCGGTTAGGGCGAGCTGTTGTGGGCGGTCTCTGGCCGCGATGGGGCTGATGCGGGCCGCGGGCTTCGTTCGAAGCTGAATCGCGGGCAAGCCCGCTCCCACCAAACCCCGGCTCCGATGCCGGTTAGGGCGAGCTGTTGTGGGCGGTCTCTGGCCGCGATGGGGCGGATGCGGGCCGCGGGCTTTGTTCGAAGCTGCATCGCGGGCAAGCCCGCTCCCACGAAAACCCTGCTCCGATGCCGGTTAGGGCGAGCTGTTGTGGGCGGCCTCTGGCCGCGATGGGGCGGATGCGGGCCGCTGGCTTCGCTCGAAGCCGCATCGCGGGCAAGCCCGCTCCCACCAAACCCCGGCTCCGATGACGGTCCGGGCGAGCTGTTATGGGCGGCCTCTGGCCGCGATGGGGCGGATGCGGGCCGCGGGCTTCGTTCGAAGCCGCATCGCGGGCAAGCCCGCTCCCCACCAAACCCCGGCTCCGATGACGGTCCGGGCGAGCTGTTGTGGGAACGGCCTCTGGCCGCGATGGGGCTGATGCGGGCCGCGGGCTTCGTTCGAAGCCGCATCGCGGGGCAAGCCCGCTCCCACCAAACCCCGGCTCCGATGACGGTCCGGGCGAGCTGTTATGGGCGGTCTCTGGCCGCGATGCGGCGGATGCGGGCCGTGGGCTTTGTTCGAGGCCGCAATCGCGGGCAAGCCCGCTCCCACGAAAACCCTGCTCCCGAGTGCGGTCCGGGGCTGTAGAAAAGCCCCTGCCTGCCGCCCCACCGTTCGCCGTGCCGTTGTTCCCGAGATTGCAGCATCGCCTCTGCGGAGCCCGCCCCCCGGCGATGGCCGCGATTGCAAGACCCCCGAGCGGTGAAGCTCATCCCGGTCCGATGGCGCGCGGCCGTCTGCCCGGCACCTCCGAGTCGCGCGCTACACGCCACCTCCTCGAAAACCGGCTTGGCGAGTCTTGTCCGTCCTCCGTGCCGTGACGCTCAGCGTTGCGCCGGCGCGGGCGCGCCGGCGGTGCCGGGGTCGCCGAGATAGCAGGTGACTTCCTCGATCCGGCGGTGCTGCTCAAGGATCGTGCTGCTCGCCCTACTCGCGCGGCGTGCAGCTCCCCGCTCCATCGGCCACCGGGCCAGCCCTGCCGCCACAACGTGCTGTTCATGGCCGTCTCCGGCGACAGCGACCCCGCACTTCACCACGGTTGCGCACTTCATCAGCACGCTGGGTGAGCGAGGCCCAGGGGCCGCTGTTCACCCAGGTGCTGCTGGTAGGCGACCGCCAGGCGCCTGGATCGGCCCGCGAGCTCTCTTTGGCCATCGACGCGCGTGAAGCTGGCCGTCGAACGCATCGAAGGCCAAGAGCGGCACGCGTGCCGATTTCGAGCGCCGAGGCGGCGAAGATGGACGCGGCCTGTGCAGCGCATGATCGAGGAGCAGAAAGGCGCGCGATGCGCCGCCGGTTGCGACGACGAGGCCGCCCGCGCACAGCGCACCCGCGAACGCTTGAGTCACGCGAAGCCGCCAAAGATACGCGGACTGGCTCGCGGCTCAATCCGGACGAGCGGCGCCGGCGCCAAGGGCGGGGTGCGCCTGAGTAACCGCACCGACAACGACTCGGCCAAGATCGGCCACCGCCAAGGCGCGCGGATCCAGGGCTATACCGGGCGTAGCGGCGGTCGATGCCGCGCGCACCAGATCCGTGCGGTCGATGCGCAGGCGCGAACGGCACGGGCTCTGGAACAGGAACTGCTGCTGCCGGTGATCGGATGCCTGCGGCACCACACCCCCACACCGACACCGGCGAATCTGGCGCCGACGCCGGGGCTATCACGTCGCCGAGCAAAGAGAGATTCGGCGCGCTGGACTCGAGGATAGCGGAAACATTCCCAGCCTGGATCTGGTGACAACGGCTACCGCGGCGGGCGCGACCCGAGTACGCCGGATCAGGGCCACAGCACAGAGCCAAGCCCGATGCGCTCTGTGGGATACGCGATGCCAGAGGCGCGAAGGCAGCCGCGCAGCGCAGGCACGACCACAAGCGCTACGACCAATACAGACTTCACCGGGAAGCGGAACCGCTGCAGCCACGGGCTCTGCCCGGCGGGCAAGCGCTGAACGGCACGGCGGCGACTGCACCATCACGGCCACGCCCGCCACGAAGTACCACCGGCGCCGGCGCGACTGCGTGCCGGCGCGCTGCGCACCGTTGCCCGTGCGGCGCGCGCGCCGCGCGCGCGAAGGTGCGCACAGGTCCGCCCTTCTTTCCGCGGCAAGCGCGATGGCATCGAATCACCACAACCGAGCGGATGAAGCGGCCGCATCGATTCAATTGACGGGCAAAGATGGGATCGCCGCCTAGCGCTTCGCCACCGTCGGAACCCGTGTTCGGGCAATCTGCGCACTATACAGCGGCTCACCCGCTTCACGCTGCGCGACGCAGCGTGTGCGCGTTGCGTGGAAGCGTTACTTACCTGGTGCACCATGGCTACGCGAGCACCATATCGCGAACTAGGTAAGCTGGGCCCGACACGGCTCGGACCGCCTGTCGAGTGCGCCGGGCAGCGGCCGAGCAGGACCCTCAGGAGACGACGATGAAGCGAAGATCGCGAGACTGAAATGAGGAAGAACGACTTCGAACCGGCGAGGGCCGGAAGCAACTGCTTGCCCCGGAATGGGGTTTTTCTACAGCGTCGTTAGGGCGAGCTGTTGTGGGAGCGGTCTCTGGCCGCGATGGGGCGGATGCGGGCCGCGGGCTTTGTTCGAGGCCGCAATCGCGGGCAAGCCCGCTCCCACCAAACCCCGGCTCCGATGCCGGTCCGGGTGAGCTGTTGTGGGAGCGGCCTCTGGCCGCGATGGGGCTGATGCGGGCCGTGGGCTTTGTTCGAGGCCGCAATCGCGGGCAAGCCCGCTCCCACGAAAACCCTGCTCCGATGCCGGTTAGGGCGAGCTGTTGTGGGCGGCCTCTGGCCGCGATGGGGCGGATGCGGGCCGTGGACTTTGTTCGAAGCTGCATCGCGGGCAAGCCCGCGCCCACCAAACCCCGGCTCCGATGACGGTCCGGGCGAGCTGTTATGGGCGGTCTCTGGCCGCGATGGGGCGGATGCGGGCCGCGGGCTTTGTTCGAGGCAGCAATCGCGGGCAAGCCCGCTCCCACGAAAACCCGGCTCCGATGCCGGTCCGGGCGAGCTGTTGTGGGAGCGGCCTGTGGCCGCGATGGGGCTGATGCGGGTCGCTGGCTTCGTTCGAAGCTGCATCGCGGGCAAGCCCGCTCCCACCAAACCCCGGCTCCGATGCCGGTCCGGGCGAGCTGTTGTGGGAGCGGCCTGTGGCCGCGATGGGGCTGATGCGGGCCGCTGGCTTCGTTCGAAGCCGCATCGCGGGGCAAGCCCGCTCCCACGAAAACCGGGCTTGGGCGAGTTGTTGTGTGCGGTCCCGGGCCGTGATCGCTCAGCGCTTGCGCCGGCGCGCGCCGCCGCCCGGCTTGCCGGGGTCGCCGAGATAGCAGGTGACTTCCTCGCGGTCGTGGTAGAGCTGGCGGCTGCGCAACTGCACTTTAAGATCGGCCGAGGCGCAGGCCTCGCGGATCAGTTCGCTGCACAACTGCCATTCCTCGTAGCGGCGTTTCATCGGCAGCTTCAGATTGAACACGGCGTGGCGGCACAGGCCGGTTGTGATCCAGCGCGCGACGAGCTGGGCAATGCGGCGTGGCTGCTCCACCATGTCGCACACCAGCCAGTCCACCGGCTTGCGCGGCACGAAGCGGAAGCCGTCCTCGCGCTTGTGGATCACCAGGCCGGATTCGAGCAGGGCCGGGTTCATGCGTCCGTTGTCGACAGCGGTGACATGGATGTGGCGCGACACCAGTTGCCAGGTCCAGCCACCGGGGGCCGCGCCGAGGTCCACCGCGGTCATGCCGGGCTTGAGCAGTCTTTCCTGTTCGCCTTCGTCCAGCAGCGTGTGGAAGGCTTCGGCCAGTTTCAGTGTCGAGCGCGACGGCGCCTCGCGCGGCATGCGCAGCCGCGGGATGCCGTTGAGCCACTCGCTGCGGCGATCCGGAAAGCTCAGCGCGACGATGGCGGTGTCCGCGCTCACGAACAGGATGTGCAGGCGCGGTGCGCCCGGCTGCTCGCTGAAGGCGCCGGCTTCTTCCAGCGCGCGAGCCATGTGCGGCTCCAGCTTGCGCGTCGTTGCCGACAGCGATTTCGCGTGATCGGTGTCCGGGGTTTCGATCAGGAAGTCGGCATAGCCATCGCACAGTTCGCGCGCCGCTTCGACTACCGGCGTGACGCGGTCGCCCGGATTCATGCCGGATACGGTGCGACCGGACCACAGCAACTGCCGCGCGAAACACAGGTCCCGCCAGCGCAGCACCCGGGTGAGCGCCCACAGTGCGCCGCCATCCGCTTTTGCTTCGACCCAGCCGCCACCGCTTTCCGCCTGCGCTTCGACCATGTGACCCGCTTCGCCGCAGCGGTCGACGATTTCCTGCGCGCATTCGCGCTCGAAGCCCGGGCGACAGTACAGAAGCAGGCCGTGCAGATGTGTTTTCAAGATGAGTCGGTCCGGATGTGGATCAGGGTGATGAACTTCAGTGTGTGGTACATGTCTGGGCTGGGCCCGGACAGGGCGCGACTTTGCAGGGAACGATGAACAGTCCGAACATCCGCAGTCCGAATATCGAGCGCCGCCGGCTCGGGCGCTCGCCGCTCGAGGTGCCCGCCATCGGCCTGGGCACCATGACCTTCGGCCAGCAGGTCGACGCAGCGACCGCCCATTCCCTGATGGACGAAGCCTTCGACGCCGGCATCGACTTTCTCGATGCGGCCGAAATGTACCCGGTCCCGGCGCGCGCGGAAACCTTTGGCGACAGCGAGCGCATCGTCGGCGGCTGGCTCGCCCGCAAACCGCGCGAGCGGGTGATCATCGCGACCAAGGTGGCCGGGCCGGCGCGCGGCATGCCGTGGATACGCGGCGGCCCGCGCGCGCTGGACGAACACAATATACGCGAGGCGATCGACGGATCGCTGCGCAGGCTGGGCACCGATTACATCGACCTGTACCAGATTCACTGGCCGGCGCGCAATGTGCCGATGTTCGGTCAGTACGAATACGATCCTTCGCTCGAACGCGCATCCGATTCGCTGCGCGCCCAGCTCGAAGCCCTTGCGCGCCTGGTCGACGAGGGCAAGGTGAGGCATGTCGGCGTGTCCAACGAAACGCCGTGGGGACTGATGACCTGTCTGCGCCTGGCCGAGGAAGGCCTGCCGCGCGTGGCGAGCATACAGAACGCGTATCACCTGATGAACCGCACCTTCGATCTCGGACTGTCCGAAATCTGCTCACGCGAACAGGTGTCGCTGCTGGCCTATTCGCCGCTCGGTTTCGGGCATCTGAGCGGAAAGTATGTCAACAATCGAAACGCGAGCGGCCGCATCAGCGAATTTCCGGCCTTCGGCCAGCGCTATGCCAAGCCGGGCGTCGAACCGGCGGCCCGCGCGTATGCCGATCTCGCCGCTGCGCACGACCTGTCGCCGGCCGCGCTGGCGCTGGCCTTCTGTTACCGCAGACCGACTGTTGCGAGTACGCTCATCGGCGTGACCTCGTCAGCCCAGTTGCGCGAAAATATTGAAGCGTGGTCGGTGAAGCTGACGGATGCGCTGCGTGCCGGTATCGATGCCATCCATCTTCGCCACACCAATCCTGCGCCCTAGGGGCTGCATGCATTGAATCGCGTGATTCGATGCAAACAGACCCCCGTCACGAATGGCCGCAACGATGCGGCCTGGAAGGAGATGTCCGGATGTTCATGAAGCCGTTCGCCGCGCTGGTCGCGGCCAGCGTTCTGGCTTTCCCGTTCGCGGTCCATGCTCAGGACGCGAAAAAGCAGGCGGCGAAGAAGCCCGCCGCCAGTGCCGCCCGAAAGGCCGCGCCCGCCGCGGCCAAGCCGGCGGAACCTCTCGCGCTGGCGCATTCTCTCGATGAGAACGATGCGCAGGCGCTGCAGAAGCTGGTCGACGCGTTCAACGCGAGCGGCAAGTCCGCGCAGAAGATCGAGCTGGTCGCGCGCAAGTGGGACGAAGGCGAGACGCCGGCCATGTGGGTGCTGGATTCCGACAGCCGCGCCACCTTCCTGCAAGGCAAGCCGCGCTACATGCCGCTGGCCGACGTGATGGTCAAGGGCAAGGAAAAATTCGCGTCCGCACGACTGCCGGCGCCGATGCCCGGCTATCTCGCCGATGCGAAGGGCCGGCTCAACGCGCTCGCGATCGGCCTGTCCACGCCGGTCATGTTTTTCAACAAGGAGGCGTTCGCGCGCGTCGGTCTCGATCCTGCGGCTCCGCCCTCGCACTGGCTCACGCTGCAGGCCGCGCTCGGCGACCTGCGCGATGCCGGCTATGCCTGCCCTTACACCAGCGCGCGTCCGGCGCTCATCCACGTCGACAACCTGAGCGCCTGGCACAACGAGCCATTCGCCCGCAAGGTGGCCGCGAAAAAGGGCCAGAAGGCCGGCGAGGAACTGGCATTCAACGGTCTGGTGCAGGTGAAGCATCTGGCGCTCATGTCGTCCTGGTACAAGAGCCGCTACCTGCACATTTTCGGCCGCGGCGACGAGGCGGTGCCGATGTTTTCCAGCGGCAAGTGCCAGGTGCTGACCGCGATGTCCTCGTCCTGGCCGGAAATCAAGCACGACGCGAAGTTCGAGGTGGGCGTCGCGCCCTTGCCCTTCCATGACGATGTGTACAACAAGACCGGTCACACCCTGGCCGATGGCGCCTCGCTGTGGGTGGCGGCCGGACGCAGCGCGGGCGATCTGCAGACCATGGCGCGTTTCATCAGTTTCATCCTCGATCCCGAGCGTCAGGCGCAGTGGGCGCTCGACACCGGTTTCGCGCCCCTGAACCGCGCCGGCATCGTGGCCTTGAGCCCGGTCGATGCGCCGACCGTCGATGGCGTGGTGCGTGTGGCGCTGCGCCAGCTCGCCGGTCGTGGCGGTGTCACGTCGCCCGACAACACGGTGAGCGATGCCGCCAGCAATCCGCGCATCCGCGCCGCGCTGGATGAGGAACTCGAGGCCCTGTGGGCCGACCGCAAGCCGGCCAAGGCTGCGCTGGACACCGCATTGCAGAGGACGGCGCCATGTGCGACAGCGAACAGCTTGTCCTGCTGATACGCGCCGCGCGCGAGGACGCGTCGGTGCGCGAACCGCTGCGCAAGCTGCTCGCGCTGGATGACGCCGGGCGCGTCAAGGCGATCGAGAACTGGGTCAAGGAGGGCGTGGCCAACGGGCAGTCGATCGAACTGCTGTCGGCCATCGCCTGGCTGAGCGACGATGCGGTGGCCCGGGAAGCGCGCGAAGTGCTCGGCTTCTGACATGAACTGGCCGTGGCCGGTGTGGATCGCCCATCGCGGCGGCGGCCTGACTGCCCCGGAGAACACGCTGGCCGCGCTGCGCGCCGGGGCACGTGCCGGTTTCCGCATGGTGGAGTTCGACGTGATGCTGAGCGCCGACGGGATGCCGGTGCTCATGCACGACGACACGCTGGAGCGCACGACCAACGGTCGCGGGCCGGTCAGCGCGCAGGATCTGGCGGCCTTGCGCATGCTCGATGCTGGCGCCTGGCAAGGCAGCGCGTACGCTGGTGAACGCATTCCGACACTGGACGAAGCGCTGGACCTGCTGTGCGAACTGGATCTGGATGCCAATATCGAAATCAAGCCGGCGCCCGGTTTTTCCGCGCTGACCGGCGTGACGGTGGCACGTGAGGTCGCGCGCCGCTGGCCGGCCGACCGGCGGCCGCCCTTGCTGTCGTCGTTCGACGAAGACGCGCTGGCCGCTGCGGCGGCGACCGCGCCCGCGCTGCCGCGCGGACTGCTGTTCGAACAGGTGCCGGACGACTGGGCGCGGCGCATGCAGGGACACCGTGCGGTGTCGGTGCATTGCGATCACCGCCTGCTGGATGCGGCGCGGCTGCAGGCACTGATCGACGCCGGTGTGCCGGTGCTGTGCTACACGGTCAATGACGCCACGCGGGCTCGCGGACTGCTCGCTGCAGGCGTCCGCGGCCTGTTCACCGACCGACTGGACCTGCCCGAAGCGGTCTGAGTCACGGGGCGGGAAGCCCGTCGGGCTGCTAGAATCGAGGGCTGTTTTCCGCGCTGCCGCGCGCCCCAGTCATCCCGATCGCACATCATGAACAGCGCAGACATCCGTTCCGCCTTCCTCAATTTCTTCGCGTCCAAGGGTCACCAGATCGTGGCCTCGAGTTCGCTCGTGCCGCACGAGGATCCGACGCTGCTTTTCACCAATGCCGGCATGAACCAGTTCAAGGACGTGTTCCTGGGCTTCGACAAGCGCGGCTACACACGGGCCACCACGGCGCAGAAGTGCGTGCGCGCCGGCGGCAAGCACAACGATCTGGAAAACGTCGGCTACACCGCGCGTCACCACACCTTCTTTGAAATGCTGGGCAACTTCAGCTTCGGCGACTACTTCAAGCGCGACGCCATCGCGTTTGCGTGGGAACTGCTGACCGAAGTGTTCAAGCTGCCCAAGGACAAGCTCACGATCACCGTCTATGCCGAGGACGACGAAGCCTTCGACATCTGGACCAAGGAGATAGGCGTGCCGGCCGGGCGCGTCATCCGCATCGGCGACAACAAGGGCGCGCGCTACGCGTCGGACAACTTCTGGATGATGGGCGACACCGGCCCCTGCGGCCCGTGTACCGAAATCTTCTACGACCACGGCGCCGATATTCCGGGCGGCCCGCCGGGTTCGCCGGATGAGGACGGTGACCGTTACATCGAAATCTGGAACAACGTGTTCATGCAGTACAACCGCGACGAGGCGGGCGTGCTGCATCCGCTGCCCAAGCCCAGCGTGGATACCGGCATGGGTCTGGAGCGCATCGCCGCCGTGCTGCAGGGCGTGCACAGCAATTACGAAATCGATCTGTTCGTCGCGCTGATCGCGGCGGCTGCGCGCGAAACCGGGACCGCCGACCTCGACAATCCGTCGCTGAAGGTGCTGGCCGACCACATCCGCGCCTGTTCCTTCCTGATCGCCGACGGTGTCATCCCGGGCAACGAAGGCCGCGGCTATGTGCTGCGCCGCATCATCCGCCGCGCCATCCGCCACGGCTACAAGCTGGGCGCGCGCGCCGCCTTCTTCCACCGCATGGTGCCGGACCTGGTGGCGCAGATGGGCGCCGCCTACCCGGATCTGGCGGCGGCGCAGCAGAAGGTGATGGACGTGCTGAGGCAGGAGGAAGAGCGCTTCTTCGCCACCATCGCCAATGGCATGGACATTCTCGAATCGGCGCTGGCCGCGCTGGCGCAGGGCGCCGCACTGGACGGGGAGACGGCGTTCAAGCTGCACGACACCTACGGCTTCCCGCTCGACCTGACCGCGGACATCTGCCGCGAGCGCGGCGTGACGGTGGATACCGCCGGCTTCGACGCGGCGATGGCCGCTCAGCGCGAACAGGCACGCGCCGCCGGCAAGTTCAAGATGAGCGCCGCGCTGGAGTACGACGGCGTAACCACCACCTTTCACGGCTACGACTTGCTGGAAGCGCCGGGCCGCGTGGTCGCGCTGTACCGCGATGGCGCGCCGGTGAATGAACTGAACGAAGGCGAACTGGGTGTCGTCGTGCTCGACGAAACCCCGTTCTACGCCGAATCCGGCGGTCAGGTCGGCGACCGCGGCGAACTGCGCGCGGCGCAGGGCATTTTCAAGGTCGAGGACACGCTGAAGATACAGGCGGCGGTGTTCGGCCACCACGGCGTGGTCGGCACCGGCCGCATCGCGGTCGGCGACAGCGTGAGCGCCCGCGTCGATGTGCGCGCCCGCGCCGCCACCGCGCGCAACCACTCGGTCACCCACCTGATGCACAAGGCGCTGCGCGAGGTGCTGGGCGAGCATGTGCAGCAGAAGGGCTCGCTGGTCGATGCCGACAAGACCCGCTTCGACTTCGTGCACAACGCGCCGATGAGCGATGACGAAATCGCCCGCGTCGAACGCATCGTCAATGCCGAAATCCTCGCCAACGCCGCCACCCAGGCGCGCGTGATGCCGATCGACGAGGCGCAGAAGACCGGCGCCATGATGCTGTTCGGCGAGAAGTACGGCGACGAGGTACGCGTGCTGGACATCGGTTCGTCGCGCGAACTGTGCGGCGGCACGCACGTCGCGCGCACCGGCGACATCGGCCTGTTCAAGATTACGGTCGAAGCCGGTGTGGCGGCCGGCATCCGCCGGGTGGAAGCGATCACCGGCGAGAACGCGGTGGCTTTCGTGCAGCGTCAGGATCGACTGGTGTCGCAAGCCGCCGCCGCGTTCAAGGCGCCGGCCTCCGAACTGCCGGCCAAGATCGCCCAGGTGATCGACAATGTGCGCGCGCTGGAAAAGGAAATCGCCCGCCTGAAGAGCAAGCTCGCCGCCAGCCAGGGCGACGAACTGGCGGCGCAGGCGGTGGCCGTCGGCGGCACGCGGGTGCTGGCGGCGGTGATGGAAGGTGCGGACGTGCCGGCGCTGCGGGAAACGCTGGACAAGCTGCGCGACAAGCTCGGCTCGGCCGCCATCGTGCTGGCTGCGATCAATGACGGCAAGGTGAGCCTGATCGCCGGCGTCACGCCGGACCTGACGGCGAAGGTGAAGGCCGGCGAACTGGTCAATTTCGTCGCCGCTCAGGTCGGCGGCAAGGGCGGCGGCAAGCCGGACATGGCGCAGGCCGGTGGCACGCAGCCGGAGAACCTGCCGGCGGCGCTGGCCGGTGTGAAGCAATGGGTGGAAGGAAAGCTGGGATGAGAACCTGCCGGGTCGCCGTTGCTGCGCTTGCACTGTCGCTGCAGTCCTTGTCGCTCATGGCCGCGGATGCCGCGGGAGAAGGCCAGGTGATCGAGGCGACTACCGCAGCCGGCGACAAGGTCGAACTGATGCCGGACGGCCGCTGGCGCTTCATCGATCAGGCCAGGCAGGCCGAGGCGAAGAAGGTGGCCGACACCTGGCCGCAGAACAGGCTGCGACCGGAAGGCGCGCAGGGCGGCTGGTTCGGCACCCGCACCATCCTGCCCGGCGACAAGGATTACAACCGCGGTACGCTGAATCCCAAGATGCGCTGACAGCGGCGTTCCTGTCGGGCGCGAATGCCTGTGCCCGGCGCAGGCCCGATCGCGATCCGGCCGGGCGCAAGTTCGCAGGGACGAAAAAAAGAGGGCCTCCGGCCCTCTCCTGTTGCGCGGGGTACGGCGCGTTTCAGGCGGCCATGTCCAGCAGCGGCGCATTCGCCGCACAGTCGCGGATGGCAGGCACCAGCGCGAGGCGGTCCAGGCCGCAGTCATCGGTCAGCGCCTTGTTCAGATGTTCGGCGATGTTTTCCGGCTGCACCTGGTCCTCGATGTCGAAGGCGAGCTGGGCCGCCAGATGCACGATGCGCGCGAGCTTTCCCGCATCCGGGTGCTGCGGCTGGGAATAGTGCTTCAGCGCCTGCACGATGTCGTCCGGGAAGTTCCAGCGCACCGCCAGTTCGGCGCCCACCTCGCAGTGATTGGTATGCAGCTTCACCTGCTCGACCGCGGCGCGTTCCGCCACGCTGAGGTCGCGGCAGTCACGCGCGATTTCCTCGGCCACGCGGGGGAAGGCGATGTGGATCATGAGCTGGCCGACGCGGTGCATCAGGCCGGCGCTGTAGGCGGATTCGGCATCCATGCGCGCCTCCTTCGCAAGCATCGCGGCAGCGCTGGCCGTGGTGAGTGCATGGCGCCAGAAATCCTTCAGATCGACACCCTGCACCTTGGTGAACACGCCGGTCAGGCCGGCGGAAATCACCAGTGTGCGCATGGCACGCGTGCCGATGAGGGTGATTGCCTCGTCGATCGAACCTACCGTGCGTCGACCGGCATAGAAGCCGGAGTTGGCCAGGCGCAGCACCTTGGCCGAAATGGCGGGATCCTGCTTGATGTCGGCGATCAACGGGTGCAGATCCGCATCTTCATCCTTGAGGGTGGCGATCAGTTGCTGCACCACGCGCGGAATGCTGGGGAGCTGGCCCGCGGTGGCAAAGAGGCGTTCGATGGCAAGGCTGGGCGTCAGCATGGTTGTCTTCCTTTGCGGTCACTGAATGCGCGGGGTGCTCAGCGCGGCCGCCCAGGCCATTGCTTCGCAACTTGCGCGGTTGAAATCGTCCATCGTCAGGCCCGGCAGTACGTCAAATGCGCCGGCAAATGCGGACAGGTCGTTGTGCTCCCAGTGCTGGACCAGAAGCAGAAGTCGTCCCAGCGCTCCATCGCCCTTCAGCAAGGCATCGCGTATGGACGCCTCTACCGTGAGCGTTTTCAGGACTTCTTCCATGGGCAGCCGCAGCAGGGCGGGCAGCAGCGACAGTATGCCGGTCAGGAAGGCGCTTTCGGCGTCCATATGCCGGCCGCCGTGCGATTCGACCAGCAGTTCCATGGTACGGGCGCGCGTGGCGGCCATTTCCAGCAGCGAAGGCGGTGTATTCGGGTTGGCACAGAACAGCAGCAGTTGCAGCCAGCGCTGCAACTGCTGGCGGCCGAGCAGCGTGATCGCCTCGCGCACGGTGGATATCTGGCGCTTGCTGCCACAGCCCACCGAATTGGACATGCGCATGAGGTTCAGCAGCAGCGCCGGATCCTGCTTGACCACGGGTTCCATCAGGGTCACGTCGGCGTCGGTGAGCACCAGGCCGAGCAGGCGCAGCAGCGTGCTTTCGGCAGCGGTCAGCCCGCGTGTGCTGAGAATGCTGGGGCGCGCGAAGTAATAGCCCTGGAAGTAGTCGAAGCCGAGATCGCGGCACAGCGCCGCCTGTTCCTCGCTGTCAACCTTCTCGGCGAGCAGCCTGGCCTTGAACGGACGGAAGCGCGCGACCACGTCGGCGAGCTGTCCGGCGGGTACGCCCAGCAGGTCTATCTTGATGAAGGTGGCCAGCTCGATCAGCGGGCGGAAGGCTTCATCGAGATCCAGCACGTCGTCGAGCGCGATGCGGAAACCGCGCCGCACCAGTTCGCGGGTGCGCGCGACAACCTCCGGGGTCGGCCGCACCGTTTCGAGGATTTCGATCACGATCTTGTCGGGAGGCAGCCATTCGATGGCTTCCGACATGAGCATGCTCTCACTGACATTGATGAAGCCGAAGGACTCTCCGAGCGCCTTGTCCAGGCCGAGCTCGTTGAATACGCCCGTGATGACACGGGCGGTGGCATTCAGCTCACAGTCGATGCTGGCGACGTTGACCTGGCCGGAACGGAAAAGCAGTTCGTAGGCATAGGTCGAGTTGCTGCGGTCCAGTATCGGCTGGCGGCCGACATAGATGTCTTGTGTGAGTTCTTCGCAGACCATGTGCTGTTTTCGGCACGGTCTGCGGCGGGTTGAGGCCTTTCCAGCGGAATATTTTCACGCCGGACATGCATACCCGTCGGTGTGCGAAAGACCTGCGAATCAAGGAGATGGGCGGCAGTCGCCGGAACGGCTGCCGCAGCGCCGGTCAGAAGGGCAGGGCGACCCCCGGACGGGCGGCTTCCAGCACGCGGCGGAAGTCGGACTGGATGCGCGCGAGCGCCGCATCGTTGTCCGCCTCGAAACGCAGCACGACCACCGGCGTCGTGTTCGATGCGCGCATCAGGCCGAAGCCGTCGGCGTATTCGACGCGCAGGCCGTCGATCTTGATGATGTCGCGCGCGCCGTCGAACTGCGCCGTTTTCTGCAGTTCGGCGATCAGCGCATGCGGCTCGCCCTCATTCATCTTGAGGTTCAGTTCCGGCGTCGAGGTGGCGGTGGGCAGCGCCTTCAGCACCGCGTTGGCATCCGGCGACGCGGACAGGATTTCCAGCAGGCGCGCGGCGGCGTACAGACCGTCGTCGAAACCGAACCAGCGTTCCTTGAAGAACATGTGGCCGCTCATTTCGCCGGCCAGCGCGGCGCCGCTCTGCTTGAGCTTGGCCTTGATCAGCGCGTGGCCGGTATTCCACATGACCGGCTCGCCACCGTGCTCGCGTATCCACGGTGCCAGCAGGCGGGTGCACTTGACGTCATAGACGATCTGCGCACCGGGCTGGCGCGACAGCACGTCGGCCGCGAACAGCATGAGCTGGCGGTCCGGATAGATGATCTCTCCGTCGCGCGTGACTACCCCCAGCCGGTCGCCGTCGCCGTCGAACGCCAGACCGATCTCGGCATCGCCGGCGGCCAGCACGCGGATCACGTCTTCCAGGTTTTCCGGCTTGGACGGGTCGGGGTGATGGTTGGGGAAGTTGCCGTCGACCTCGCAGAACAGCGGCACGATTTCGCAGCCCAGCGCCTCGAACAGGCGCGGCGCGATGTCGCCCGCCACGCCATTGCCGCAGTCGATCACCACCTTCATGCGGCGCTTGAGCTTCACGTCGCCGGTGACGCGGGTGATGTAGGCATCGCGTACGTCGGCCTGGCGGGTGGTGCCCTGACCGTGCGCCAGGTCCTTGTCGATGATGCGGCGGCGCAGGTCCTGGATGAGGTCGCCGAACAGCGTCTGGCCGCCCAGCACCATCTTGAGGCCGTTGTAGTCGGGCGGATTGTGGCTGCCGGTGACGCTGACCGCGCTGTCGGTGCCGAGATCGAAGGCGGCGAAGTAGGACAGCGGTGTCGGCACGCAGCCGATGTCCAGCACGTCCACGCCGGCGGCATTGATGCCCTGTGCGAGCGCACCGGCCAGTTCCGGGCCGGACAGGCGGCCGTCGCGACCGACGGCTATCGTGCGCTGACCGCGCTTCACCGCTTCCGAGCCGAGTGCGTGGCCGATGGCGCGCACAGCGTCGGCAGTCAGCGTCCTGTCGACGATGCCGCGGATGTCATACGCCTTGAAAATTTCCGGTGCCGGGAAGGACATGTCTTTTCCTCTCTTGTATCGAATGCGGCAATGCAAAATCGCCCGCGATTATCCCGCGTCCGCATGACGCCTCGTGCGACATTGTTTTGCAAACTGTCAGCGGGCCGTGATGAGGTTGGCGATGAACTGCCGGGTTTGTTCCGCGCGCGGCAGCCGCTGTACCGTGTCCATCATGCCCAGCCCGAACAGACAGGCGTACAGCAGCACGCTGCGGTCGGCTGCCTCGGCGGATGCAAAGCCGGCCGCTTCGAACAGTCGCGATGCGCATTCGATACGCAACGCATCGACTTGCTGTACCGCCGCCGCAGCCGCAGCGTCCTGCGTGGCCCAGGCGCGAATCGCCAGTTCCACCCGCAATCCGCGCGGATTGGGTGAGTCCCCGTAGGCGGCGACCAGCCCGCGCAACCGTGCGGCTTCTTCGCCAGGCGGACCTTCGGTGCGCGCGCGGATGTCGGCGATGCGCCCGTCGCGCCAGTCGGCCAGAAGTGCATCCAGCAGCGCCCGCCGGTCCTTGAAATGCCAGTAGAAACTGCCCTTGGTCAGGCCCAGTTCGCGCGCCAGGCTTTCCACCTTGATGCCCTCGGGTCCGCGTTCGGCCAGTGTGCGGCTGGCGGCGCGCATCCAGGTGGCGCGGTCGGTCTGTGCGCGTGCATGCGGTGCCGGCATGAAGCTATTCCGTTTTTCGTATTGACCCCGGCGACTAGCATACGCTAGCGTATGGATACTGACATCGTGCTCTGCGCTGTGCGGAGCGATGGAATGTGCGGTTTTGTGCCTGTGCAGGAGATGCCTCGATGAAAATTCTGGTCCCGGTCAAACGGGTGATCGATTACAACGTGAAGATCCGCGTCGCGGCCGACGGCAGCGGGGTCGAAACGGCGAACGTGAAGATGTCGATGAATCCGTTCGACGAAATCGCGGTGGAAGAGGCAGTGCGACTGCGCGAAGCCGGGGTGGCCAGCGAAGTGGTGCTGGTGTCCTGCGGCGTGGCTGGCTGCGTCGACACCTTGCGCACCGGCATGGCGCTGGGCGCGGACCGCGCCCTTCATGTCAGCAGCGACGCGGAACTGCAGCCGCTGGCGGTGGCCAGGCTGCTGAAGGCGGTGGTCGGGCGCGAACAGCCCCATCTGGTGATCTGCGGCAAGCAGGCGATCGACGACGACGCCAACCAGACCGGCCAGATGCTGGCCGCGCTGCTGGGCTGGGGCCAGGCGGCCTTCGCGTCCAGGGTGCAGATCGGCGACAACCGGGCGTCGGTCACGCGCGAGATCGACGGTGGTCTGGAAACGGTGAGCGTGGCGCTGCCCGCGGTCATCACCACCGATCTGCGGCTGAACGAACCGCGCTTCGCCAGCCTGCCCAACATCATGAAGGCCAAGAAGAAGCCGCTGGATACCGTGACGCCGGACGAACTGGGGGTCGATGTGACACCGCGCCTGAAGACGCTGAAGGTCGCCGAGCCGCCGAAGCGCGCGGCCGGCGTCAAGCTGGCGTCGGTCGCCGAACTGGTCGCGAAGCTGCGCGACGAAGCCAAAGTGCTGCGCTGAGGAGCCGCCCGCATGAGCATTCTGGTCATTGCAGAACACGACAACGCCGGGCTGCGCCCGGCCACCCTGAACACGCTGACGGCGGCGGCGAAGATAGGCGGCCCGGTCACCGTGCTGGTGGCGGGCAGCGAGTGCGCCGGTGCCGCTGCTGCGGCGGCCGCGCTGCCGGGCGTGGCGCGCGTGCTGAGCGCCGATGCGCCGCATCTGGCGCACCCCACCGCCGAGGATATGGCGGCCGTCGCGCTGATCGCGGCCGCCGGACATTCCCATGTCCTGGCGCCGTCCGGCAGCTTCGGCAAGAACTTCATGCCGCGCGTGGCGGCCACGCTGGATGTGGCCCAGGTATCCGACATCGTCGAGGTGGTGTCGGCCGATACCTTCGTGCGCCCGATCTACGCCGGCAATGCGCTCGCCACGGTGCAGAGCGCCGATGCGGTGAAGGTGATCACGGTACGCGCGACCGCCTTCGATCCGGTGACCGCTTCCGGCGGCAATGCGCCGGTCGAGGCCCTGCAGGCGCCGCCACCCAGCCCGCTGTCGGCCTTCGTGTCGCAGGAACTGTCGACTTCGCCGCGACCGGAACTGGGCAACGCCCGTGTCGTGGTGACCGGCGGTCGCGCGCTGGGCAGCGCCGAGGCCTATCGCAGCGTGCTCGAGCCGCTGGCCGACAAGCTGGGCGCCGCAATGGGCGCCAGTCGCGCGGCGGTCGATGCCGGCTACGCGCCGAACGATTTCCAGGTCGGGCAGACCGGCAAGATCGTGGCGCCTGACCTGTATGTCGCGATCGGCGTGTCGGGTGCCATCCAGCATCTGGCCGGCATGAAGGATTCCAAGGTGATCGTGGCGATCAACAAGGACGCCGACGCGCCCATTTTCCAGGTGGCCGACTACGGTCTGGTCGGCGATCTGTTCGAACTGGTGCCGCAACTGGTGGAGGCGCTGGGCTGATCAGGCGGTCAGGTCCGTTTCCGGGCCGGTTGGACCGCTCGCTCACCGAGGCATGGCCGCGGTGCGCGGCCTGGCAGGTGTAGATCCCTACAGGGCCGTCAGAGCCCGGAGGAGGAGTTGCCGATGAGCGAATACATCGCACCGCTGCAGGACATGCGGTTAGCCCTCGATCTGGCCGGACTGGACGAGGTGGTGGCGCTGCCCGGGTACGAGGACGCCAGTCGCGACGTGGTCGATGCCATGCTGGAAGAAGCGGCCCGGCTGACCGGCGAACTGCTGTCGCCCCTGAACCGCGTCGGCGACCGCGTGGGCGCATCGCTGGGTGAGGACGGCCGGGTGACGTTGCCCGATGGTTTCCAGGCCGCCTATCGCGCGTGGGCGGACAACGGCTGGAACGGCATGGGCTGCGATCCGGCCCATGGTGGCGCCGGCATGCCGCATCTGGTGGTCACCCAGATACAGGAAATGGTGATGGGCGCCAATATGGCGTTCTCTCTGTGTCCGCTGCTCACCGCCGGCGCCATCGAGGCGCTGGCGCTGTGCGGCAGCGAGGCGCAGAAGGCGCTCTACCTGTCGCGCATGGTGAGCGGCGAGTGGGCGGGCACCATGAACCTGACCGAACCGCAGGCCGGCTCCGACCTCGCGGCGGTGCGCACGCGTGCCGAACCGCGGCCGGATGGAAGCTGGCGGCTGTTCGGACAGAAGATATTCATTACCTTCGGCGAGCACGAACTGGCATCCAATATCGTGCATCTGGTGCTTGCCCGCACACCGGGCGCGCCGGAAGGCGTGAAGGGCCTTTCGCTGTTCATCGTGCCCAAGTTCATTCCCGATGCGGATGGCCATCCGGGTGCGCGCAACGATCTGCGCTGCGTGTCGCTGGAACACAAGCTGGGCATCCACGCCAGCCCCACCTGCGTCATGGCCTATGGCGACGGTGAGGGTGCCACCGGCTGGCTGTGCGGCGAGGAGAACCGCGGCATCGAATACATGTTCATCATGATGAATGCCGCGCGCTTCGCGGTCGGCCTGCAAGGCATCGCTGTGGCCGAGCGGGCCTGGCAGCGCGCGCACCGGTATGCCAACGAGCGCATGCAGGGCAGCGAAGCCGGTATGCGCGGCGGCGGGCGGGTGGCCATCGTGCGCCATCCCGACGTCCGCCGCATGCTGTTGCGCATGAAGTCGCAGGTGGATGCGATGCGACTGGTAGCGGCAGTCACCGCGGCCGCACGCGATTGCGCGGCGCGCCATCCTGATCCGGCGCAGCGCGCCGAAGCACAGGTTTTTGTCGAACTGATGATTCCCGTGGTGAAGGGCTGGAGCACGGAAACCGCGGTCGACATCGCCTCGCTCGGCGTGCAGGTTCACGGCGGCATGGGCTATATCGAGGAAACCGGCGCTGCGCAATACCTGCGCGATGCGCGCATCACCACCATTTACGAAGGCACGACCGGCATCCAGGCGAATGACCTGGTCGGACGCAAGATCGTTCGCGACAAGGGGGCCGCCATGCATGCGCTGGTGGAGCGCATGCGCGCGCTCGCCGCCAGCGATCTGCCGGTGCCGTTGCAGCCGGTCGCTCGCCGGTTTCGTGAAGCGATCGATGCGCTGGAACGCGCCACCGGCCATGTGCTCGCGACATGGGGGGCGGACATGCGCCTGGCGCTGGCGGGCGCGGTGCCTTTGCTCATGCTGTTCGGTCGTGTCGTCGGTGGCTGGCAACTGCTGCGTGCCGCTCTCAGGTCCCATGAGCTTCTGGAACGGGGTGATGGCGACGCAGCCTTCCTGCATGCGCGTATCGTGTCGGCGCGCTTCTATGCCGATCACGTGCTGACCGAGTGCGAAGGGTTGGCTCGCACCGTGTGCGAAGGCAGCGACGCCGTGCTCGACGAAATGGCAGGACTGTAGCGCCCGTCCGCTGTCGCTGCATCGCGGCCAGAGGCCGCTCCCACAAAAGCTCTCGCCGATCGCGAACGGAGCCGGGGTTTGGTGGGAGCGGGCTTGCCCGCGATTCAGCCTCGAACGAAGCCCGCGGCCGGCATGGCCCGCATCGCGGCCAGAGGCCGCTCCCACAAAAGCTCTCGCCGATCACGAACGGAGCCGGGGTTTGGCGGGAGCGGGCTTGCCCGCGATTCAGCCTCGAACGAAGCCAGCGACCCGCATAAGCCCCATCGCGGCCAGAGGCCGCTCCCACAAGAACTCGCCCGAACCGTCATCGGAGCCGGGGTTTGGTGGAAGCGGGCTTGCCCGCGATGCAGCCTCGAACGAGCCCGGCGGCCGGTATGGCCCGCATCGCGGCCAGAGGCCGCTCCCACAACAGCTCTCGCCGATCACGAACGGACGCGGGGTTTGGTGGGAGCGGGCTTGCCCGCGATGCAGCTTCGAACGAAGCCGGCGGCCGGTATGGCCCGCATCGCGGCCAGAGGCCGCTCCCACAAAAGCTCTCGCCGATCATGAATGGAGCCGGGGTTTGGTGGGAGCGGGCTTGCCCGCGATGCAGCCTCGAACGAAGCCGGCGGCCGGCATGGCCCGCATCGCGGCCAGAGGCCGCTCCCACAAAAGCTCTCGCCGATCACGAACGGACGCCGGGTTTGGCGGGAGCGGGCTTGCCCGCGATGCAGCCTCGAACGAAGCCCGCGGCCGGCATGGCCCGCATCGCGGCAAGAGGCCGCTCCCACAAAAGCTCTCGCCGATCACGAACGGCGCCGGGGTTTGGTGGGAGCGGGCTTGCCCGCGATTCAGCCTCGAGCGAAGTCGGCGCCTACTTCCGGCTGGCGAGCACCTGGGCGAGTTCCACTGCGGAACGCACGCCCATCTTTTCGAAGATGCGCGCGCGGTGGACTTCGACGGTGCGCATGGTGACACCGAGATCGCTGGCGATCACCTTGTTCATCTGGCCGGCCAGGATGCGTTCCATCACCTCGATCTCGCGGCTGGTGAGCTGGGCCAGGCGCTCTTCCAGCTCGCGTTCGGCGAGACGGCGCGCCGCGCTCTGCCGGTGCTGTTCGAGCGCAGCGACCGCGCGGTCGACCAGATCGTTGTCGTTGAAGGGCTTTTCGACGAAGTCGAACGCGCCCTGTTTCAATGCGGCGACGGCCATCGGCACATCGCCGTGGCCGGTCAGGAAGATGACGGGCATGCGGTGACCGTGTTCGCCCAGCCAGGCGAACAGTTCCAGTCCGCTCATGCCCTCCATGCGGATGTCCAGCACCAGGCAGCCGCAGCGGCCGAGTTCGCCGCTGTCGATCAGAGCCTCCGCAGATGGCCACAAGCGCACCGTGTGGCCGCGCGAACGGAACAGCCAGCCCAGCGCATCGCGGATGGCTTCGTCGTCGTCGACGATGTGGATCTGGTCGTGCTCAGGCATCGATCGGCAATTTCATGATGAAAACGGTGCCTCCGCCGTCCGCGTTTTCGTACCACAGCCGCCCGTGGTGCAGTTCGACGATGGAACGGCAGATGTTCAGGCCCATGCCCATGCCATCCGGCTTGGTGGTGAAGAAGGGGGCGAAAAGCTTGTCTCCCAGGTCGGGTGCGATGCCGCGACCATGGTCGCGCACCGCGACCTGTACGCCACTGCCGTCGGCGCTGGTCTGTATCAGCAGGCGGCGGCGACCGGCATCGACATCCGCCATCGCGTCCATGCCATTGCGTATCAGGTTGAGCAGCACCTGTTCCATCATCACGCGGTCCGCCCGTACGTCGGGCAACTGACCGGCCAGCGAGGTGCTGATGCGGATGTCGCGCTTGCGCGCATCGGCTTCGATCAGGCCGACCGCCTCCTCGACCACGTGATTGAGCGAGCAGGGCAGCCGCTTGGGTTCCGAACGGCGCACGAACTCATGGACGCGACGGATGATGGTACCCGCGCGCCGCGCCTGTGCATTCATTCGCGCCAGCGGCTCGCGCAACTCGCCGGCATCGGCCTGTCCGTGCTCCAGCATGTTCAGGCAGGCGGTGCTGTAGCTCGATATGGCCGACAAGGGCTGGTTCAGTTCGTGGGCCAGCGTGGAGGCCATTTCGCCCATGGTGATGAGGCGGCCGGTGAAGGCCATCTTTTCCTGCTGCTGCCGATACAGCTCTTCCGCCTGCTTGCGTTCGGTGATGTCCTGCACCGAACTCATCCAGCCCACATGGCGACCGTCGGCATCGACCAGAGGCGCTTCGGTGATGAGCACGTCGAAGCGCTCGCCATTGCGGCGCACGAACTTCAGTTCGATCGCTTCATGCGACAACGCGCCGCCCTGCAGGATTTCGTCGTGCAGCGCACGTATCTCCTCGGCCTGCTCCGGTGCCCAGTAGGGCATGGGCGGACGCATGGCCATCAGTTCCCGTTCGCTCCACCCCACCATGCGGCAGAAGGCGGTATTGACATGGGTGATGCGTCCTTCGAGGTCGCGTGCGCGCAGGCCGATCACCAGCGAATTCTCCATCGCGCTGCGGAAGGCGTGTTCCGCCCGCAGCGCCTGCTCGGCCTCGAGACGGCGCGCGAGATGGCGGCGCAGCGCCCACATGCTCCACAGCATGGCCATGGCCAGACAGACGATGGTGGCCACCAGCAGCGCCGGCAGCAGCCGCGTTTCAGTGTGATAGGCGGTGACGCGCAGGCGCAGGCCATGTCCCGGAGGATCGAAGGACAGGGCGTAGCTCAATTCGTCCTGGCGCGCGTCGACCTTGGATTTGCTCGCCAGCACGGTTTCGACATTGTCGATCACGTCCAGCTTGTAGCGCTCGGCAAACCACCAGGGAATCGATTGCGCCAGCATCTGGCTGATCGCATAGCGTCCCCTGACCCAGCCTTCATCGCTGCCCAGTGGCACGAGGACATCGAAATGGACATCGCCGCCGATCAGATGAGGCGGCAGATAGACCGGTCGCCCGAGCTGGCTGGCGAGGCGGGCCGGACCGGCAAGATCGGGGTCGTCCACAACAGAGCTGTCCTGCGGCTCGACCGCAACCAGACCGTGACCATTGGCGATCAGGTTGCGCGCACGCAGTTCGAACGCGTACGCGTCGAGCTGCCGTTCCAGGCGCTCGCGGCCGAGCTGTGCCATGAGTTCCGCGTTGCGGTCGAGATGGAAGCGCAGGTCCTGCTCCATCCACAGCACATCGCTGATCATGGCCTGACGCTGGTCTTCGCGGTCCTGCTCGTGCAGCCACCCGATCAGCGCGGTAATGGCCAGCAGGAACAGCACCACCGCCACGCGCGGCAGCATCCAGTACCAGCCGTGGCTGGCAGCGGGCGGAGCGGGACGCAGCGGGGGATGCGGCAGCGAACTCATCAAGGGGATGTCGGGGCTTGAGGGAGCGTGCCGATCATACGTCGGAGCGGGAGCCCGACCGCTTCGGATATCCACAGTCACCGAACTCACGGCTGGTCGCGCCGGCGCGTGGAGATATCCCCGCATAAAGAGCTTAAGTCCGTACGCGTACAGGTCGTAAATGTGCCTAGAGGGGCAACGTCAATGTGCGACGGTCGCGCCGAACGGCCTCTATTGAGGGAGTGAAGAACTTGGCAAAAACCTTGCTGATATTGGCTCAGGGCATCGCGGCAGCGGGTGCGGGCGCACTCGCAGTCGTGCCGGCTGGCATGCCTGTTGCCGCCCGCGCGAGCGGGCTGCTCGTGCTGTGTGCGGTCGCAATATGGGCAGCCTTCAGACTTGGACGAACATCTGTTCAAGATATGCCCCGCGACATGGCGGAACCGGTCGGCGCCGATCCTGTGATCGGTGAACTGGAAAGTGACCTCAAGCTGGTGGCCGGCACCGCCGCCCCGATCTGGAAGCGACAGATATCGGTCGTGCGCCAGCAGGCCGAGGTGGCCATCGGCGAACTGGTACAGCGCTTCTCCGGACTGGCTTCGCGCCTCGACGCTGCGGTGTCGACCTCCGGCGCAGCATCGGCGGACGGCTCGCAGGCCGCGGTCGACCAGGTACTGAAGTCCTCGCAGAGCCAGCTCACCCAGGTGTTGAGCGGCATGTCCGGCGCGCTGGAAGACAAGAACAAGGTGCTGGCGCAGATACGCGAACTGGCCAGTTATGCGGAAGACCTGCGCGGCATGGCGACTTCGGTGCAGCAGGTGGCCGACCAGACCAATCTGCTGGCGCTCAATGCCGCGATCGAGGCGGCGCGCGCTGGCGAGGCAGGGCGCGGTTTCGCGGTGGTCGCCGACGAAGTGCGCAAGCTGTCGACGGCGTCCGGAGACACCGGTCGCAAGATCGCGGAAAAGGCGCAGCTCGTCAGTGACGCCATCGTGAGGTCGGCGCGCATGGTGGAGAACTCCACCAGCCGTGACATCGAATCCTTCAAGACTTCCGAGACCAGCATCCAGGGCGTGCTGTCCGATTTTTCCCGGCTGCTCGACGTGCTCGAGCACTCCAACGCGGAACTGCGGCATCAGGCCGAAGGCATACAGCAGGAAATCGCGGCCACGATGCCGCATCTGCAGTTCCAGGACCGCATAGACCAGGTGCTGGCCCATGTCTGCGCCAGCCTGGACGAGCTGGGCGAGCGCGTCGCCTCGGCTCCGGAAGGTCGGGCGCCCGACCTGAAGCCGCTGATCGACAACCTGGAACGCAGCTACACCACCCCCGAGGAACGGGGCAATCACGCAGGCGGCAAGGGTGGCCAGGCGGCCGCCAGTGACGATCTCGTCTTTTTCTGAGGAGTTCACGCGATGGCAAAAACAATCATGGTGGTCGACGACTCGTCGTCGCTGCGCCAGGTGGTCAGTCTTGCGCTGAAGAGCGCCGGCTATGACGTGTTCGAGGCGGCCGACGGCAAGGACGCGCTGTCCAAGCTCACCGGCCAGAAGGTGCATCTGGTGATCAGCGACGTGAACATGCCGAACATGGATGGCATCACCTTCGTGAAGGAAATGCGCAAGCTGGCCGCCTACAAGTTCACGCCGGTCATCATGCTCACCACCGAGAACCAGGAATCGAAGAAGGCGGAAGGCCAGGCGGCCGGCGCCAAGGCCTGGATGGTGAAGCCGTTCAAGCCGGACCAGATGCTGATGGCTGTGTCCAAGCTCTGCCTGCCCTGATCCGGGAGTCCGCCATGGAAATCGAACGCAGTGACGATGGCGCCACGGTAGAGCTGGCCATGATCGGCGAACTGACCATATTCGGCGCCGCGGAGACCTACGGCATGCTCACGCGCGTGCTGTCGGAAAAGCGCGATCTGCGCATCCACCTCGGTCGCGTGACCGAAATCGACAGCAGCGGCGTGCAGATACTGCTTGCCGCCAAGCGCGCCGCAGAAAAACAAGGTCATGCCTTTTCCCTGGTGGCACACAGCGAGGCCGTCCTTGAAGTGATGGATCTGATGCAGCTCAGCCCGGTGTTCGGCGATCCGGTCGTCGTTCCCGCACAGGCGGCCTGAGTCGCTGCCCCCGCACAGAAAGGACGGACTCATGAATCTGGAACCCGCACTCGAAGCCTTCTTCGCCGAAGCGGACGAGCTGCTTACCCGCATGGAAGAATCGCTGCTCGGGCTGGAAAGCGCGCCCGACGACAGCGAACTCATCAATGACATCTTCCGCGCCGCGCATACCATCAAGGGCACGGCCGGGGTGTTCGGCTTCGACGACGTCGTGCGCTTCACGCACGAGGTGGAAAGCGTGCTCGACCGCGTGCGCGATGGCGAAATCGCCGTCACGCCGGACGTGATCGGCCTGTTCCTGCGCAACAAGGACCATATCGGTGCGCTGGTGCGCGCGGTGGCGGAGAAGACCGACATCGACGACGCGCAGCGTGCCGACGGCGAAACGCAGCTCGCGGAACTGCGCGTATTGCTTGGCAAGCCGGCAGCGGTGCCCGCCGCGACGGGTCTGGTCGCTGCGGACAAGCCGGCGGTGGGTGCAAGCGCTCCGGACATGGAATCCGGCAGCGGCAACTGGCACCTGTCCCTGCGCTTCGGAACAGACGTGCTGCGCGGCGGCATGGATCCGCTGTCCTTCCTGCGCTATCTGCGCACGCTGGGCGACATCGTGCACCTGACCACGGTGATCGAGGCGCTGCCGAACTGGCTCAAGCTGGATCCGGAATCCTGCTACCTCGGTTTCGAGATCGATTTCCGCAGCGACGCGAGCAAGGCGGAAATCGAGGGCGTGTTCGAATTCGTGCGCGACGAATGCGTGCTGCACATCGTGCCGCCGCATGCCCAGGTTTCCGAATACATCAGCGTCATTCGCGCGCTTCCGGAAGACGTGACGATGCTGGGAGAAATGCTGGTCGCCAGTGGCGCGCTGACGCGCGCCGAACTGGAGCGCGGGCTGGCACTGCAGGCGGGCGCCGCGAGCGCCGCCGTCGAGCCGACAGCCGAGGGCGAACAGCCGGCAGCCGCGGTCGCACCGCCCCCGCTGGGTGAAATCCTGGTCGAGACCGGCGCAGTCAGCCCGGGCGTGGTCGACGCGGCGCTCACCCGGCAGAAGCAGGTGAAGGATGCCAAGGCGCAGGAGGCCCGTTCGCTGCGCATCGATGCCGACAAACTGGACCAGTTGATCGAACTCGTGGGCGAACTGGTGGTGGCCAGCGCCGGCGTGCAGAACGTTGCGCAGATGCTGGCGCAGAGCCAGCTCACCGAGGCGAGCGAAGTGCTGTCGCGGCTGGTCGAGGAGGTGCGCGACCAGGCGCTGTCGCTGCGCATGGTGCAGATCGGCGCCACCTTCCAGCGCTTCCAGCGCGTGGTGCGCGATGTGAGCCGCGATCTGGGCAAGGACATCGAATTGCAGATCAGTGGTGCCGACACCGAACTGGACAAGACCGTGGTCGAGCGCATCGGCGATCCGCTGATGCATCTGGTGCGCAATTCCATGGATCACGGCATCGAACCGACCGAGGTGCGCATCGCCGCCGGCAAGTCGGCGCGCGCCAAGGTGATGCTCAATGCCTATCACGAAGCGGGCAGCATCGTGATCGACGTGGCCGACGACGGCGGCGGTCTGAACCGCGCCAAGATTTTGCGCAAGGCGATCGAGCGCGGTCTGGTGCCCGAGGAGAACCAGCTATCCGATCGCGAGATAGACCGTCTCATATTCGAACCGGGCTTCTCGACCGCCGATGCGGTGAGCAATCTGTCCGGCCGCGGTGTCGGCATGGACGTGGTGCGCCGGGACATCGAAGCGCTGCGCGGCACGGTCGAAATCGACACCGAACCGGGCAAGGGGACACGCATACGCATCCGCCTGCCGCTGACGCTGGCCATCATCGATGGCTTCCGCGTCGGCATCGACAAGGCCAGCTTCGTACTGCCGGTGGACATGATCGTCGAATGCGTCGAACTGGCGGGTGCCACCCGCGATGCCGCGCGCATCCGCGGCTATCTGGACATGCGCGGCGAGGTACTGCCCTTGCTGTGGCTGCGCCAGGTGTTCGACATCCACAGCGATGCGCCCCCGCGCCGCGAGAACGTGGTGGTGGTGCAGTTCGGCCAGACCAAGGCCGGCATCGTGGTCGATCACCTGATGGGTGAACACCAGACCGTCATCCGTCCGCTGGGCAAACTGTTCAGTTCGCTGCGTGGCGTCAGCGGTTCAACCATCCTGGGCAGCGGCGAAATCGCGCTCATCCTGGATGTGGCGGGGTTGATGAAGATGGCGGTGAGCGGGACGACGGTGTCGCAGGCGGAATTGGCGGGATCGGCAGGTTGAAGATGAAGCGCGTTGCCGGCAGGCGGCGCATGGGGATATGGGAACGCAGGATCGTGGCTGAGCGGAGGCGAAAGCCAAACAGGGAAGGATGGAAAAATGTTCGGGAATATGAAGGTCGCCACGCGGCTGGCGCTGGGCTTCGGCATCGTGATCGCGCTGCTGCTGACCATATCGGTGATGAGCATCGTCAAGCTGGGCACGCTGAATGACAGCATGGATTTCATGCTGAAGGATCGTGTCGCGAAAGCCAGGATGCTGCAGGAACTCGTCAGGAACACGGTCGACAACGGCCGGCAACTGCGCAATATGCTGCTGGCCACCAGCGAAGCCGAGGCCGAAAAGAGCAAGGAAAAAGTGCTCGCCAATCGCGCGCGCAATTCGGAAGTGATGGCGACGCTGGAAAAGATGATCACGACCGATACCGGCAAGCGCTATATGGGGGTCATCCTGACTGCGCGCGCCACGCTCGGTGAGAAATACGAGCCGTTTTTCGCGATGGTCAAGGCGGACAAGGCCAAGGCAGTGGAGTTTCTGAAGGGCGACATGCTGCCGGCCAATACGGCCTACGAGAATGCGCTCAAGGATGTCGAGAAGTTCCAGGTCGAGCTGATGGAAAAGGATGCGCTGGCCGCCGCCGAAACCTTTCAGCAGACCAATACACTGGTGATCGGCATTTCCATCGGCGCGGTGCTGCTGGCGGCTCTGCTGGGTGTGCTCATCACGCGCGGCGTGCTGAGCCTGCTCGGCGGCGAACCGGGGTATGCGGTCGAGGTGATGAAGGAAGTGGCCGATGGCAATCTGGCGGTCGACATCGTGACCAAGCCGACCGATCGCAGCAGCCTGCTGTACGCGCTGCGCAGCCTGGTCGAACGCCAGGCCGAAGTGATTACCCAGGTGCGCGGCAGCTCGGATGCGCTGGCCAGCGCATCGGAAGAGGTGTCGGCGACGGCGCAATCGCTGAGCCAGGGCGCAAGCGAACAGTCGGCGGGCGTGGAACAGACCTCGGCATCGGTGGAAGAAATGTCGGCGTCGGTGAACCAGAACAGCGAGAACGCACGGGTGACCGACGGCATCGCGACGCAGGCCTCGCGCGAAGCGGCCGAGGGCGGCGAAGCGGTGAAGCAGACGGTGGAGGCGATGCGCAAGATCGCCGAGCGCATATCCATCATCGACGACATCGCCTACCAGACCAATCTGCTGGCGCTGAATGCGGCGATCGAGGCGGCGCGTGCAGGCAGCCATGGCCGCGGCTTCGCGGTGGTGGCGACCGAGGTGCGCAAGCTTGCGGAGCGTTCGCAGGTGGCGGCGCAGGAAATCGGCGGCGTGGCGAACGAATCGCTGAAGGTGGCGGCGCGCGCGGGCGAGGTGCTGGAGCAGCTTGTGCCGTCGATCCAGAAGACATCTGATCTGGTGCAGGAGATTGCGGCGGCGTCGGGCGAACAGGCCAGCGGCGTGACGCAGATCAACAGCGCGATGAGCCAGTTGAGCCAGACGGTGCAGCAGACGGCGTCGGCGTCGGAGGAACTGGCGGCAACGGCCGAGGAAATGAGCGGTCAGGCGCAGCAACTGCAGCAAGCCATGGCTTTCTTCCGGCTGCGCGGCGGCGCATCGGGCGGCACGCCGTCCGCACGTCGCAGCAGCGCGACCGTACGGCCGACCGCGGCACATCACGCGTCGGCGGCGGTGGATGGACCGTCCGAAACGGATTTCGCCCGCTTCTGAACATGAACAGCCCGGCGGACATGGCGACCGTCTGCCGGCATGCTGGATTGATCGGATCCTTGTCGCCCTTGATCGGAGGAGGTTGTGCAAATGAGTGATGCAAACGCAGGGCGATTCATCACACCGGGGATGCTGGGTTTCTTGGGCATTGCCGTACTCGCGGTGGGTGCCGGCTGGGCCGGCGTGCATCATCTCGACGGCCTGAAAAGTCTGGCTCTGATCAAGGATGCAGACGTAGCGGCGATCAACGACATGGCGAGCGATGGCCGCGGCCTGCTCATCGCGCTGAGCGCGGCGGTCGTTCTGCTGACGGCGGTGTGCGCCGCGCAGTTCGCGCGTCTGCGCAGCCGCACCTTGGGCGCCGAGCCGGCCTATCTGGCGGGTGTCGCGGAGCGTCTCGCTGCGGGCGACTTCTCCGCGGCGCGCGAACTGGGGGCCTCCCCCTCCGGTACCCTTGCCGCATCTCTGAATACCTTGTCGGCAAAGCTGGGTCTGCTGATGCAGCAGATGAAGCACATGTCCGCCGAGCACGACAAGGGCGATATCGATGTGGCGGTCGACCTGTCGCGCTTCGAAGGCGACTACCGCACCCTGGCGCAGGACGTGAACGATCTGGTTGCCAGCCACATCGCGGTGAAGAAGAAGGCGATGGCGGTATTCAGGGAATTCGGCGAAGGCAATATGGATGCGCCGATGGAAGCGCTGCCGGGCAAGAAGGCCTTCATCAACGACACCATCGAACAGGTGCGCCGCAACATCAAGACCTTCATCGAGGAAATGAATCACATGGCGGTCGAACATGATCGCGGTGACATCGACGTCATGATGGATGAGGGCCGGTTCAAGGGCGCCTACCGCACGATGGCGGAAGGGGTGAACCGCATGGTCGCCGGCCATATCGCGGTGAAGAAGAAGGCGATGGCGGTATTCAAGGAATTCGGCGAAGGCAATATGGATGCGCCGATGGAAGTGCTGCCGGGCAAGAAGGCCTTCATCAACGACACCATCGAACAGGTACGTCGCAACATCAAGACCTTCATCGAAGAGATGAACCACATGTCCGCCGAGCACGATCGCGGCGACATCGACGTCATGATGGATGGCGGCAAGTTCAAGGGCGCCTACCGCACGATGGCGGAAGGCGTGAACCAGATGGTCGCCGGTCACATCGCGGTGAAGAAGAAGGCGATGGCGGTGTTCAAGGCCTTCGGCGAAGGCAATATGGATGCGCCGATGGACGCGCTGCCGGGCAAGAAGGCCTTCATCAACGACACCATCGAACAGGTGCGCGGCAATATCAAGATGCTGGTCGCCGACACCGATCTGCTGGTGCAGGCGGCGCTGGCAGGCGACCTGGACAAGCGCGCCGATTCCGACAAGCACAAGGGCGATTTCCGCCGCATCGTGCAAGGCATCAATGACACGCTGGATGCGGTGATCAATCCGGTCAATGAAGTCATGACCGTGCTCGCGGCGATGGAGCGCAACGACCTGAGCATGCGGGTCGAGGGCAATTACCGCGGCAAGCTGCAGGACCTGAAGAATTCGGTCAACAGCACCAGCGACCGGCTGTCGCAGACCATAGGCGAAGTGATCAGCGTGGCCGACGGCCTCGCCAGTGCTTCGGAAGAGGTGTCGGCGACGGCGCAATCGCTGAGCCAGGGGGCGAGCGAACAGTCGGCGGGCGTGGAACAGACCTCGGCATCGGTTGAACAGATGTCTGCGTCGGTGAACCAGAACAGCGACAACGCGCGGGTGACCGACGGCATCGCGACGCAGGCTTCGCGCGAAGCGGCCGAAGGCGGCGAAGCGGTGAAGCAGACGGTGGAGGCGATGCGCAAGATTGCCGAGCGCATTTCCATCATCGACGACATCGCCTACCAGACCAATCTGCTGGCGCTGAATGCGGCGATCGAGGCGGCGCGTGCAGGCAGTCATGGCCGCGGCTTCGCGGTGGTGGCGACCGAGGTGCGCAAGCTGGCCGAACGTTCGCAGGTGGCGGCGCAGGAAATTGGCGGCGTGGCGAACGAATCGCTGAAGGTGGCAGGTCGCGCCGGCAAGGTGCTGGAACAGCTCGTACCGTCGATCCAGAAAACGTCGGACCTGGTGCAGGAAATCGCGGCGGCGTCGGGCGAACAGGCCAGTGGCGTGTCGCAGATCAACAGCGCCATGAACCAGCTCAGCCAGACGGTGCAGCAGACCGCTGCCGCGTCCGAGGAACTTGCCGCGACCGCGGAGGAAATGAGCAGTCAGGCGCAAACCCTGCAGGAAGCGATGTCGGTGTTCCGCCTGTCCGGCGAACAGCCGGGCTCGAAGCGATCCGCGCGCGGGCAGAGAGCGACCCACGAAGGCGTACGCGGCCAGGCCAGGCGCCTGTCGGGCACGGCCGAAGTGGATGCAGACAACGATTTCACCCGCTTTTGAGGAGTCGGCAACATGAATGCAAGAAATGCGCTGGCGCTGGCGGTGCCGGACGAGGATCCGGATGCCGACCAGCAGGAGCAGTACCTGACCTTCCGGCTGGGCGACGAAAGCTATGCGCTGGGCCTGCTGTCGGTGAAGGAAATCATCGAATACGGCGGCGTGACGCAGGTGCCGATGATGCCGGGCTTCGTGCGCGGGGTGATCAATCTGCGCGGTCGCGTGGTGCCGGTGATCGATCTTGCTGCGCGCCTGCGCAGCGAAAGCGCGGCGGTGACGCGGCGAACCTGCATCGTGATCGTGGAAGTTGAGAACGAGGGCGAAGCGCAGGACATGGGCATCATCGTGGATGCGGTGAGCCAGGTGGTGGACATACCGCCGGAGGCGGTGGAACCGGGGCCGTCGTTCGGTGCGAAGGTGAGGGCGGATTTCATCGCCGGCATGGGCAAGCTGGACGAGGGCTTCGTGATCATGCTGGATATCGATCGCGTGCTGTCCGGCGAGGACATGGCTGCAGTGAATGACATGAAGGCGGTGGCTTGATCGTCCGTGACACGGTCGATCGGTGACTGCGCGCAAACAGGAAGAATGGGTTCCGAAAAAAGGGGAATGAAATGACAGTCGCTCAGCGCTTGTATCTTCTGGTAGGTGCGGCCGTGCTCGGCTTGCTGGCCGTGGTCGGAGCGTCGCAGTATCAGATGCGCAAGGTGTTCGATTCGGCCAACTATGCGAACGTGAACACCGTTCCGAGTATCGTCCTGCTCGACGAAGCGATTCGCAATGTGATGAATCTGCGACTGTCCGTCATGCGACACGCGGTGAATACCGAAGCCGACAAGATGACGGAAATCGAGTCGCTGATCCGAAAGTACCGCGACGATGCCGAAGCGGCATTCAAGAAGTATGAAGGCGTGCTCTCGGACGACAAGGACAGGCAGCTCCTGGCGAACGATGTCGCCCAGCTTCGCGAATACGAGGCACTCATCGATCCCATCCTCGTCGTGTCCCGCGCGAACAAGAAGGAGGAAGTGCTCGTTCTGCTGGCCAAGGGCGCAGCAGTCGGTCAGCGCGCCAGCGATGCCATCGACGAGCACATGAAGTTCAACGTCGAACTGAGCGCAAAGGGGGCACAGGAGGCGACGGCCAGCCTGGACTCGGCGACCTGGCAGTCGCTGATCGTGGCGGTGCTCACCATGATTGCGGTGGCCACCATCGGCGTCATCATCATCCGCGCACTGTCGCGTCAGCTTGGCTGCGAACCGTCGGATGCCGCCGATATCGCGAACAGGATCGCGTCCGGCGACTTCTCGTCGGACATCAAGCTCCGCGCGGGAGACACGCAAAGCCTGGCGGTGAGCATGCGTGCCATGTCGACCGCCATCCAGCAGTTGCTGGCCGACATGCGCGACATGGCTGCGGCCCATGACCGGGGCGACATCGACGTCATGATGGAAGGCAGCAAGTTCAAGGGCGATTATCGGGCCATGGCCGACGGCGTGAATGCCATGGTGCAGGGTCATATCACGATGATGAAGGACGCCATGGCCTGCATACAGCAGTTCGGCGAGGGCAATATGGATGCACCGATGGCCAGGCTGCCGGGCAAGAAGGCCTTCATCAATGAAATGATCGAACAGGTGCGCACCAATATGAAGGCGCTGGTGAGCGACACCAATATGCTGGTCGAGGCGGCGCTGGCTGGCGAACTGGACAAGCGTGCGAATTCGGGCAAGCACAAGGGTGACTTCCGCCGCATCGTTCAGGGCATCAATGACACGCTGGATGCGGTGATCACGCCGCTGAACGAGGCGATGGGCGTGCTTGCCGCGATGGAGCGCAACGATCTGAGCACTTCGGTCACCGGCGATTACCGCGGCAAGCTGAAGGAACTGAAGGAGTCGGTGAACAACACCTGCGCCACGCTGTCGCGCACCATAGGCGAGGTGATGGGCGTGGCCGACGGCCTCGCCAGTGCTTCGGAAGAGGTGTCGGCGACGGCGCAATCGCTGAGCCAGGGGGCGAGCGAACAGTCGGCGGGCGTGGAACAGACCTCGGCATCGGTGGAACAGATGTCTGCGTCGGTGAACCAGAACAGCGACAACGCGCGGGTGACCGACGGCATCGCGACGCAGGCTTCGCGCGAAGCGGCCGAAGGCGGCGAAGCGGTGAAGCAGACGGTGGAGGCGATGCGCAAGATTGCCGAGCGCATTTCCATCATCGACGACATCGCCTACCAGACCAATCTGCTGGCACTGAATGCGGCGATCGAGGCGGCGCGTGCAGGCAGCCATGGCCGCGGCTTCGCGGTGGTGGCGACCGAGGTGCGCAAGCTGGCCGAGCGTTCGCAGGTGGCGGCGCAGGAAATCGGCGGCGTGGCGAACGAATCGCTGAAGGTGGCGGCGCGCGCCGGCGAAGTGCTGGAACAACTCGTGCCGTCGATCCAGAAGACCTCGGATCTGGTGCAGGAGATCGCGGCGGTGTCGGGCGAACAGGCCAGCGGCGTGACACAGATCAACAGCGCGATGAGCCAGTTGAGCCAGACGGTGCAGCAGACCGCGTCGGCGTCGGAAGAGCTGGCGGCAACGGCCGAGGAAATGAGCGGTCAGGCGCAGCAACTGCAGGAAGCCATGGCGGTGTTCCGCGTGAGCGGGGCGTCCGCGCCGTCATCGGCATCGCGCCGCAGCGCCACGGGCAAGACCGCGGCGCCACGGGTGACGCAACCGGCAGAGGGTATTTCCGAAGCCGATTTCGCACGTTTCTGATCGGGGAGAGGTGCGATGAGTCGTAGTGCATTGGCGCTGGCGGTGGCGGACGAAGATCCGGATGCCGATCAGCAGGAACAGTATCTGACCTTCCGTCTGGGCGATGAAAGCTATGCGCTGGGCCTGCTGTCGGTGAAGGAAATCATCGAATACGGTGGCGTGACGCAGGTGCCGATGATGCCGGGTTTCGTGCGCGGGGTGATCAATCTGCGCGGTCGCGTGGTGCCGGTGATCGATCTTGCTGCGCGGCTGCGCAGCGAAAGCGCGGCGGTGACGCGGCGCACCTGCATCGTGATCGTCGAGGTAGACAACGAAGGCGAGGCGCAGGACATGGGCATCATCGTGGATGCGGTGAGCCAGGTGGTGGACATACCGCCGGAGTCGGTGGAACCGGGTCCGTCGTTCGGCGCGAAGGTAAGGGCGGATTTCATCGCCGGCATGGGCAAGCTGGACGAGGGCTTCGTGATCATGCTGGATATCGATCGCGTGCTGTCCGGCGAGGACATGGCTGCGGTGAATGACATGAAAGCGGTGGCTTGAGCGGGGCTGGACCATGAGTGGCAGTGAGGTGATGAATGTCATGCCGGCGCAGCGCGCGCCGCAGTCCGAGTTCGGGCCCAAACCCATCAGCGAAACTGAATTCCGGCGCTTCCAGCGCTGGTTGCATGAGGTCGCGGGCATTTCGCTCGCCGATCACAAGAAAACCTTGTTGATGGGGCGACTGTCCAAGCGGCTTGCACCGTGCGGCGTGCGTGGTTGGGGCGATTACTTCGACCTGCTCATGAGCGGCACCCGTCCGGGCGAACTGCAGGTGGCGATCGATCTGCTGACCACCAACGAAACCTATTTTTTCCGCGAACCGGCGCATTTCACCTTTCTGGCCGAGCAGGTGCTGCCGCGGTACCCCGGTACCGAGCCACTCCGCGTGTGGAGTGCCGCCAGCTCGTCCGGCGAAGAATGCTATACGCTGGCCATGGTGCTGGCCGACACGCTGGGCATGGGGCGGCGCTGGGAGGTGTTCGGATCCGACCTGAGCACGCGCGTTCTTGAAACGGCTCGCCGCGGGCAGTATCCGATGCCACGCGCGGAAAAGATTCCGCTCGATGTACTCAAGCGGCACTGCCTGAAGGGGACCGGACCGCAGAGCGGCACCTTCCTGATCGACAGGCCGCTGCGCGAGCGCGTATCGTTTGCCCAGATCAATCTGAACGAGCCGCTGCCCGACATCGGCCAGTTCGACATCGTGTTCGTGCGCAACGTGATGATCTATTTCGACCTGCAGACCAAACAGCAGGTGATGAACCGCATCCTGGCCAAGCTCAAGCCACGCGGGTTCGTGTTCGTGAGCCATTCCGAGAACCTGCATGGCGTGACGGACCGTGTCGACATTGTCAAACCATCGATCTACCGGCTCAGGTAGCGCCATGTGCATGCGTCCTCCTGCGCTCACCGACATCTACCTGAAACCCGGAGACCTGTTCTTCGGTGACGGCATGATGCGGTTGCGCACGGTGCTCGGCTCCTGCGTCGCCATTACGATGTGGCATCCCAAGCGCCTGATCGGCGGCATGTGCCATTTCATGCTGCCGGGCGCCTCGCGCAACGCCGACAAGGACGGTCTGAGTGCGCGCTATGCGGACGATGCGTTGAAGGCCATGATCCGCGGTGCGCGAAGTTTCGGCACCGACGAGCACGATTACCAGTTCAAGCTGTTCGGCGGCGGCAACATGTTTCCGCATGTGCCCGGCAGTCGGCAGAAGCCGGTCGGCGAGGCGAACGTGAAGCATGCGCGCAAGCTGCTCGCGTCCCTGGGCGTGCAGCCCCTGGCCGAACATACCGGTGGCTTCGGGCAGCGGGTGCTGGTGATGGAGGTATGGAGCGGCGTGGTATGGGTGCGCCACGACGACACCCGTGCCGAAAAGAAGACCGATGCGCGAGGAGAATTGCCATGTTGACACCCGCAGTGGCCCGCTCGCCTGCGCCCGCCGGCAAGCACATCCGGGTGTTGGTGGTCGATGACTCCGCGGTGGTGCGTCAGGTGCTGTCCGAACTGCTGTCCGCCGATCCGTCGATCAGGGTGATCGCCACCGCATCGGACCCGCTGGTCGCCATCGAAAGGCTGAAGGTCGAATGGCCGGACGTCATCGTGACCGACGTCGAAATGCCGCGCATGGACGGGGTGACTTTCGTGCGGCGCATCATGTCGGAACGGCCGACGCCCATCGTGGTGTGTTCATCGCTCACCGAAAAGGGGGCGGAAACCACGATGGATGTGCTGGCAGCCGGCGCGCTCAGCGTGGTGACCAAGCCCAAGCTGGGCGTCAAGCAGTTCCTGCAGGAATCCGCCCACGCACTGACCGATGCGGTCAAGGCGGCGGCACGCGCCCGTGTGGGGCGGCCGCGGCCGGCCGTGGCGCCGGGGCCGAAATCCGGCCCCAAGCTCACGGCGGACGTGATGCTGCCGCCGGTGACCGGCGACGCGATGCGCATGACCACAGAGAAGTTGATCGCGCTCGGTACCTCGACCGGTGGCACGCAGGCGCTGGAAGCGGTGCTCACCCAGTTGCCGCGCGTGTCGCCCGGCATCGTGGTGGTACAGCACATGCCCGAGCAATTCACGGCGGCGTTCGCGGCGCGGCTCAACGGCATCTGCCAGATCGAGGTGCGTGAGGCGGTCAACGGCGACCGGGTGCGGCCCGGCCTCGCTCTGATCGCGCCCGGCGGCCGCCACATGATGCTCAAGCGCAATGGCGCGCTGTATGTGGTGGAGGTGAGCGACGGCCCCTTGGTGAACCGGCACAAGCCTTCGGTGGATGTGCTGTTCCGGTCGGTTGCGCGCTATGCGGGCAAGAATGCGCTCGGCGTCATCATGACCGGAATGGGCGACGACGGCGCGCGCGGCCTGAAGGAAATGCGCGACGCCGGCGCCCAGACCTATGCCCAGGACGAAGCCAGTTGCGTCGTGTTCGGCATGCCCAAGGAGGCGATCAAGCTGGGGGCGGTCGAGCACGTGGTCGGGCTGGACCAGATTCCCGGAGTGATCACGCGCTATGGCAAGTGAAGAGCCGCCATTCGAGCGCGTGAACGCATCCGGTGTGCTGGTGGTCGAGGACAGCCTGCCGCAACGGATGACGCTCGTGGCCATGCTGCGCGATCTGGGCGTACACGCGATCGAGGAGGCCGCGCATGGCCAGGAGGCGCTGCATGTCATGCAGGCCATGGACCGGGAGCCGGCGATCATGCTGGTCGACCTGGAAATGCCGGTGATGGATGGCGTGGAACTGCTGCACCGCGTGGCCGCGGCGGGCTACCGGCCCGAGGTCATCATTTCCAGTTCGCGGGAAGCCATGTTGCTCGAGTCGGTCGAGGCCATGGTGTCGGAACTCGGGCTGACGGTGCTGGCCACGCTGCACAAGCCGGTCACCGAAGCCGCTTTGCGTACCGCGTTGCTCCGGTATGGGGCTGCGGTGTCCGAGCCCGCGCTTCGCGCGCCGCGGGCTCGCGGTCATTTGCCCGAAGCGTCACCGCAGGCGCTTGCCCAGGCTCTGGACGAAGCGCGCATCGTGCCCTGGTTCCAGCCCAAGGTCGATCTGCAGACTGCGATGCCGCGCGGAGCGGAAGTGCTGGCGCGCTGGATCGAGTGCGACGGGAGCGTGATCGAGCCGGCCCGTTTCATCGACGTGGCGGAGCGCTGCGGGCTGATGCCGCGGCTGACGGTGGCCATGCTCGCGTCGTCGCTTGTGGCGCTGCGCAAGTGGGACAGTCGCGGCTTGAGATTGTCGGTCGCGATCAATCTGTCGCCGGTCACGTTTTCCGACCGCAAGCTGGCCGACGATCTGATCGCGCAGGTGGCGGACGCCGGCATAGACGCGTCGCGCATCACCTTCGAGGTGACCGAAACCGCGATGACCAAGGGTCCGGAGGCACTGAAAACCCTGCTCCGGTTGAAGCTGAATGGCTTTGCACTGGCCATCGATGATTTCGGCACCGGCTTCTCGTCGATGCAGCAACTGTCCAAGGTGCCGTTCTCGGAACTGAAGATAGACCGCTCCATCGTGCACGAGGCCTGGCGTCGCCCGGCGCGCCGCACCATACTTGAATCGGCGATAGACATGGGTCATCGTCTGGGCATGGTGACGGTGGGCGAGGGCGTGGAAACGCTGGAGGACTGGCAGTTGCTGTCGCAGCTCGGCTGCGATCTCGCACAGGGCTATTTCATGTCGCCTCCGGTGTCCTTCGACGAATTCGTACCGGTCACCACCCGCCTGCATCGCACGCTGCGCGATCGCCTGCCTACGCAGACCGACGCGGTCTGAGCCGGAGCCCGCCTCGGGTTGCGGATATCCACAATGGCCGGGCCGCACCTCTCTGTCCAGAATCCGCCCACCGCACCGCCTGCAAGGCGTGTGTCCACCGAGGAGGAGACATCATGAAACTGCATTCCCTGCTGTTCGGCCTGCTGACGCTGGCACTCACCCCCGCTGCGTTCGCGCAGCAACCCATCGTGATCAAGTTCAGCCACGTGGTGGCGACCGAAACGCCCAAGGGCAAGGCGGCAGAATTCTTCAAGAAGCGCGCCGAGGAACTGACCGGCGGCAAGGTGAAGGTGGAGGTCTATCCGAACAGCCAGTTGTACAAGGACAAGGAAGAGATGGAGGCGCTGCAGCTCGGTGCCGTGCAGATGCTGGCACCGTCGCTGGCCAAGTTCGGTCCGCTGGGCGTGAAGGAATTCGAGGTGTTCGACCTGCCGTTCATCTTCGACAGTTATGCCGAACTGCACAAGGTGACCCAGGGCCCGATCGGCGCCGGCATCCTGAAGAAGCTGGAACCCAAGGGCATCGTCGGTCTGGCGTTCTGGGACAACGGTTTCAAGTCCTTCTCCGCCAACACGCCGATCAAGGTGCCGGCCGACCTGAAGGGCAAGAAGATGCGCATCCAGTCGTCCAAGGTGCTCGAGGAACAGATGCGTTCGCTGGGCGCTCTGCCCCAGGTGATGGCCTTCTCCGAGGTCTACCAGGCGCTGCAGACCGGCGTGGTCGATGGCACCGAGAATCCGCACTCCAATATGTATACCCAGAAGATGCACGAGGTACAGAAGCATATGGCCGTGACCGATCATGGCTACCTCGGCTACGCGGTCATCGTGAACAAGAAGTTCTGGGATGGCCTGCCGGCTGACGTGCGCGGCCAGCTCACCACCGCAATGAAGGAATCGACCGACTACGCGAACAAGATCGCGAAGGAAGAGAACGACGGCGCGCTGGAAGGCATACGCAAGAGCGGCAAGACCCAGGTCTATGTGCCGACGGCGGAAGAGCGGCTGGCGTTCAAGAAGGCACTGGTTCCGGTGCACAAGAAGATGGAAAGCCGCATGGGCGCGGACCTGATCGAGGCCATCTACAAGGAAACGGCGTTCGACCCGGCCAGGCTCTGACCTGATTGCAGGCGTGCGGCCACCGGGTCGCACGCTCCCGCCTTTCGCGCATCCGCGCACAATCCCGAGCATCCACATCCGGGAGACCCATCTTGCTCCGCTTACTCGACCACATCGAGGAGTGGCTCATCACGCTGCTGATAGGCGTGGCCACCCTCATCATTTTCGTGGCGGTCGTGCACCGCTACGCGGCAGGACTGTCCATTCCGGGCCTGCAGGACTGGCTGCTTTCCGTCAATCTGGGTTGGGCGCAGGAACTGTGCATCATCCTGTTCGTATGGATGGCCAAGTTCGGCGCCGCCTACGGCGTGCGCACCGGCATCCATGTCGGCGTCGATGTGTTGATCAACCAGTTCAAGCCGGCGCTGCGCAACAGGTTCGTGGTGTTCGGTCTGGCGGCCGGTGCGCTGTTTACCGGCATCATCTGTGCGCTGGGTGCCCACTTCGTGTGGGAGAACGGTGCCGCCTACGCCGTGCTCAGTACCCTGGGGCGCGATACCGGCGATCTGTTCGAAGGTCCGACCACGCCCGATCTCGAGTGGCCGACCTGGATCGTCTACATGGCGATTCCGCTCGGTTCAGGCCTGATGTGCTTCCGCTTCCTGCAGGTCATGGTCACCTTCCTGCGCACGGGTGAACTGCCGCATCACGATCATTCCCATGTTGAAGGCATGGACGAGGTCAAGCCGGTGCTGGTGGGTGAAGCGATCGAGGACGCCGAACAGCGCGAACATGGCAGGGGAGGCCGGCCATGAGCGCAGCCATCATCTTCGCATTGCTCGTCGTACTCATGCTCACCGGCATGCCGGTGTCGATTTCGCTCGGGCTGACGGTGCTCACCTTCCTGTTCACCATGACCGACGTGCCGGTCGAATCGGTGGCGCTGAAGCTGTTCACCGGCATCGAGAAGTTCGAAATCATGGCGATTCCGTTCTTCATTCTTGCCGGCAATTTCCTGACGCATGGCGGCGTGGCCAGGCGCATGATCAATTTCGCCACGTCGCTGGTCGGCCATTTTCATGGTGGCCTGGGCATGGGGGGCGTCGTCGCCTGCGGTCTGTTCGCCGCAGTCTCCGGTTCCAGTCCGGCGACGGTGGCAGCGATCGGCGCCATCCTGCTGCCGGCCATGGTGAAGCAGGGTTTCCCGATGAAGTTCGGTGCCGGCATCGTCGCCAGTTCCGGTGCGCTGGGCATATTGATTCCGCCCTCCATCGTGATGGTCATGTATGCGGTGTCGACCAATTCGTCCATCGGCGCGCTGTTCATGGCCGGCATCATCCCCGGTGCGCTGCTGCTGTTCATGCTGGGCTTCACCACGTGGTGGCGGGCCAGATCGAACAACTATCCGCGCCTGCCCAAGGCACCGATGGCGGATCGCATCAAGGCTTTCCGCGAATCGTTCTGGGGCCTCATGCTCATCGTGGTGGTGATGGGCGGCATCTACACCGGCATCTTCACGCCGACCGAGGCGGCCGCGATGAGCGCGGTGTATGCCTTCATCGTCGCGGTGTTCGTGTATCGCGACCTGCCTCTGAAGCGCATCCCGAAGGTGCTGCTGGATTCGGCGAACATGAGTGCGATGCTGCTCTACATCATCACCAACGCCATCCTGTTCTCCTTCCTGCTCACCTCGGAGCAGATCCCGCAGGCGGTGGCGGCGTGGCTGGTCGAAAGCGGCATGGGGGCGCTCGGTTTCCTGCTGGTGGTCAACCTGCTGCTGCTGCTCGCAGGCAACATCATGGAGCCATCATCCATCATCCTGATCACCGCGCCCATCCTGTTCCCGGTGGCGATGGCGCTGGGTATCGATCCGGTGCATTTCGGCATCATCATCACGGTGAACATGGAAATCGGCATGATCACGCCGCCGGTCGGTCTGAACCTGTATGTTGGCAGCGGTATTGCGCGGCTCGGCATGACAGACATGACCAAGGCGGTGACGCCCTGGCTGGTCACCATGCTCATCTTCCTGGCCATCGTGACCTACTGGCCGACACTGTCGCTCTGGCTGCCCCGGACGCTTGGCATGGTCAGTTGAAGCCGTTCGCTGCAGCCACGAAAAAGCCACGCCCGGGGTGTGGCTTTTTCATTTTCCGGGTGCTCAAGTCCTTGCCTTCCCTGTCGTTAATCAGCCACGAGGAGATCATTGACGCCGGGCGACATCCGCGGCCGACCGACGCCATCAAATGACCGCCATTTCAGTTAGGCAGACATAGAGAGACCAAGGACCGGACCATGAAGAACATGCTGAGCATACGCAAGGCCTTCCTTTTTCATTCGATACTCGCGTCGGTGGTGTGCACCGCCGTGTTCACGACGCAGGAGCTGTTCTTCCCCGGTGTGGCCGGGGTGATCGTTGCGGCGGTGATCTGCACCGCTCTCATCATGGGCGTGGGTATCTGGTTCGGCACCGGCTTTGGTCAGCGCGCGGAACTGCTGGTCAATGCGATGCACGCACTGGCCGAAGGCAAGTTGAATCACAAGCTGAGCCTGTCCGGCAAGGACGATTTCGCGTGGCTGGGCTATGAATACAATCAGGCTTGCAAGTCCTTCCGCAAGCTGATCGAGAAAATGACGGTGCTGTCCTCGACATTGACGTCCTCGGCCGAGGAACTGTCGCGACTGACCGTGCATGCCAACCAGACCGGCGGCCAGCAGGCGGACCGCATCCGCACCGTTGCCGAGGCGATGGAACAGATGACCGCCTCGGCGCGTCAGGTGGCCGACCTGTCAGCCGACATGGATCGCATCGTGCGCGAAGCCGGTGACAGCACCCGCAGCGGCAAGAGCGATCTGGAAGTGTCGATGGAAGGCGTGAGCCGCATCGCCCGGGAGATGGAAGAGTCGCTCCAGGTGATCGAACGCCTGGTGAAGGACTCGGAAGAGATCGCCAAGATCAACGACGTGGTGAAGGATATTTCCGACCAGACCAATCTGCTGGCGCTGAATGCGGCGATCGAGGCCGCGCGCGCAGGAGAGCAGGGCCGCGGCTTTGCGGTCGTGGCCGACGAGGTGCGCAAGCTGGCACAGCGCACCCAGGGTTCCACCGCCGATATCGAACAGATCGTTGCCAAGATCCGCCACGACGCGCAGGAAACCGTGGAGCGCGTGGGACAGGCCAGCCAGCGCGTCAGCGGTGCCGTGACCACGTCGCGCGGCGCCGTGGAAACGTTCGAGAACATCCTCGGCCGCATGGAGGAACTGGTGAACAAGTCCGGCGAGGTCGCCACCAGCATGCGCGAACAGGACACCACCGCCAATTCCATCCTGCGCAATGCCGGGGAGCTGTCGGCGCTGTCCGAGGACAATGCGCGCGGTGTTGCGCTGACCGCGACCCAGGGCGAATCGGTGGCGTCGTCGGCGCGCGAACTCGAAGGCAGCCTGCGTACCTTCCAGATCTGATCCAGGCGGCAGGCGGGGGCAAGGAACGCCGGCATTGTTGCCGGCGTTTCTCTTTTGTACCTGCGGCTCGTCCCGGCGAGGTGGATGAACCGTCAGGGACCCGGTGCCGGCCCCGAGGTGACATGATGATCGCCAAGCTTTTCGGCGATGCGTGCCTCGATGAAGGTCTTGATCGCCCACACGCCCTCCTGTGGCATCACGCCTTCCCAGGGAGGCATGTGCTGCACATCGAGCACGCGTTTGCCGTGACGCACGCTTTTCACGAAGTAGTGATCGACGTCGGACAGGCAGCGCTTCAGCAGTCCGGATTCGCTCACTTTCTGGCAGCCGCGGTGCAGGCGCAGCAGATTGGGGCCGGGCTGGTTCTTCGGATTGCCGTCCATGCCATGACAGATGGCGCAGGATTCGTTGAACAGCGCGCGGCCGGTGGCGATCACCGCCGGATTGTCGCGGTAGGGATTGCTTTCCAGCCATCGTTCGCCCAACGCGGGCAGGGCGCTCAGATCGGTCTTCGGTTTTTCCGCCTGCATCGACGGATCCGCCGCGCCGGCACTTGCGCCCAGAGCCAGCAGCACGGTGGCGCACAGTCGTTTCATTCGTTTCTCCCTGCTGTGCGCGGTCACCATCCGACCGGACAGCCCTTGCAGTCCTCGAACGTGGCGTCCAGGAACACGGTGTAGCGGATCAGGCAACCTTCCATGATGGCGTGCCGGAAGTCGGCGCTGCCGAACTTGGTTTCCTGAAGATTGGCGTCGATCAGGCGTGCATACTGGAAGCGGGCGAACATGGGGCGGGAGGCCTCCAGGTTGGCGGCGGTCAGATCGGCGTAGCTGAAATCGGCGCGGAACAGGCGGGCAAACTCCAGATTGGCGCCGACCAGGCGTGCGCCGCGGAACCGGGCGACCGGCATACTGGCCTTCTGCATCTGCGCAGCGGTGAGATCGGCGCGATCCAGGATGGCGCCGGCCAGATTGGCGACGCGCAGATCGGCGCGCACCATGTTCGCGCCGGTGAAGTCGGCGCCGGATAGATCCTGGGCCGACAGGTCGGCATGGCGCAGATCGGCACCCGGACAGCGCGTGTAGGGCCAGATCGGACAGCCGTTGATCACCCGCGTTTCGCTGTCCTCCTCGGCGCATGCCGCCGCAGGCAGCCCAAGCGCGAACAGCAGGAGCCAGGCGTGGCGTCCCGATCCGGGACGCGGAGAAGGGAAGGGCATCGGAAGCTCCTGGGAAAGGCACCCGGTTGCCTGACCGCGAAGGGCCGGCAACCGGGCGCAACACCGGCTGCCTGGGCCGGCGGAGGAGAGGCCTCCCCGCGCATCGCGGGGGGAGGCAGGCATGCCGGGCGTTGTCAGCGCTTCGGCAGCTTGAAGGCCCAGAACGAACCGCCCTGGCTCACCTGTTTGGTCAGTTCGGCCATGTCGCCGCCCCACAGCGGCACGGCGCCGCCATAACCGGACGAAATGCCGATGAACTGCTCGCCATCCTGTTCCCACGTGATGGGGACCGATACCACGCCCGAGCCGGTCTGGAACTTCCAAAGTTCCTTGCCGGACTTCGCGTCGAACGCCTTCACGTAGCCGTCCGACGTTCCGGTGAACACCAGGCCGCCCGCGGTGGTCAGCGTGCCCGCCCACAGCGGGAACTGCTCCTTGTGCTCCCACGCGATCTTGCCTGTCTTCGGATCGATGGCGCGCAGCACGCCGACATGATCCTCGAACAGCTTCTTGATGCGGAAGCCCTGGCCGAGATAGGCCGCACCCGGCTTGTAGGTCACGTTCTCGGTCCAGTAGTCCATGGCCCAGTGGTTGGCCGGGATGTAGAACAGTTCGGTGTCCGGGCTGTAGGACATGGGCATCCAGTTGGTGCCACCGAGGAAGGGCGGCGACACGAAGATGCTCTCTCCCTTGTCGGCACCGGCCTTGGGCTTCGGCGGATACTGGCTTTCGTCCACGTTGGGCATGCCGGTCTTCGCGTCGAATCCCTTGGCCCAGGTGATGCCGTCGACAAAGGGCCAGGCACCGATCAGCGCCGTCTGCTTCCAGGGGTAGCCGGCTCCCTGGGCCAGCTTTTCGCGGTCGGTCACGAAGAAGTAGCCGTTGCGGTCGGCGTGAGCCGAAGCCTTCACCATCCTGCCGGTCTTGGGATCCTTGTATTCGAACAGCAGCACCGAGTTGTTGCCGGAGAAATCCCAGGCGTCGTTCGGGGTGTGCGAGAAGAAGCCCTTCAGTTCGCCGGTGGAGGCGTCGACATAGGCCTGGCCCGACGTGAACAGGCTGGGCCACCTGGTCGGGCTGTCGCCTTCGGCGGTGCGCTTCCAGGTGTTCCACGGCGCCGGGTTGCCGGTACCGATCACCACCATGTTCTGTTCCACGTCGAACGATGCGGTCTGCCACGGGGCGCCTCCGCCGTGACTCCAGGCCTCGACCTTGCCGGTCGCCGAATTCGGGTCGTTCGGCCAGCTCGGTGCCTTGGCGTCACCGGTTGGCGTACTGTCCTTGCCATTCAGGCGGCCCATATGACCTTCCACCATCGGACGGGCCCAGATTTCCTCGCCGGTGTCGACGTCGCGCGCGAACAGATAGCCGACCACGCCGAATTCGTCGCCCGATGAACCGTGCACCAGCATCACGCGACCCGACTTCGCATCCTTCACGATGAAGGGGGCGCCCGACATGGTGTAGCCCACCTTGTGGTCGCCCCACTTCTTGGACCACACCACCTTGCCGGTGTCCTTGTTCAGCGCCACCATGCCGGCGTCCAGCGTGCCGAAGAACACCTTGTCGCCATAGATCGCGGCGCCGCGGTTCACCACGTCGCAGCATGGACGGATGTCGTCCGGCAGGCGATGTTCGTACGACCACAGTCGCTTGCCGGTCCGCGCATCGAGCGCCACCATGCGCGAGTACGAGCCGGTCACGTAGATGACGCCGTCGTGCACCAGCGCCTGACCTTCCTGGCCGCGCTGCTTTTCGCCGCCGAAGGAATAGGACCAGGCCGGCACCAGACCGGCCACTGTCTGCGCATTGACCTGCTTGAGCGTGCTGTGGCGCTGGGCCTTCATGCCCAGGCCGTAGGTCAGCACATCCTTGGTCGTCTTGTCGTCATTGACGATATCGTCCCAGCTCACCGTCTTCGCGGCATGGGCGGGGGCAATCACGACAGCGCTCAGCGCGGCGGCGAGCACCGGATTGCGGAGGGAAAGCGTTTTCATCCTGACTCCTCTTTCAGTGGTGATGAATGGCGTGTCGGGTTCGCCCCGCTTGGTGAAATGAGTCCGGGGTCGGCAACACGAGCTGCAGACTAGGCAGTCGGCGCGCAGGATGTGCGGACGGTTTTCCCGTGGAAACAAGGAGTAAATCCCGTATTCGGGTGGTGTTCAGGCACTGGACATTTTTCTGTTCCAGCCTTGGACATGCGGTCGCGCCGCAAGCGTCGTGCCGTTTCATGCCCGTTCCGTGGGCGTGGTCCTGCTCTTGCTTCGGTCTGGCGAACGCGCCGCGGCAGCGGTGCGTCTGCGACGCCCGCGATGATGGGTTTGCGGGCGGTCGGACCTCGAAAAAAGAAGAAATGGAGGAGTGCCCCATGAGCAAGTTCATGCTGGTCCTGTGTGCCGGCCTGGTCTGCGGCATGCCGCTCGCAGCGCCGGTGAAGGATCCGCTCGATTCATCGCGCTGGCCCGACCTGCAGCGTCAGTATGTCGATGACGCCGATGTCCGCTTCGACCCGCGCGTCGAGGTGCTCGCGCCGCGCGTGGCCGAGGATTCGATGAACGTGCCGGTCACCGTCAGACTGCGCGATCTGCCCGATGTGAAGCGCGTGCTGGTGATCGCCGATTTCAATCCCATCGTGAAGGTGCTCGAGTACGAACCCTTGATCGCGCAGCCCGGTCTGTCCTTCCGCCTCAAGCTGCAGCAGGCCAGTCCGGTGCGCGCGCTGGTGCAGACCGGCGATGGCCGGTGGTTTGCCGGAGGGCAGTGGGTCGACGCCGCCGGCGGCGGCTGCACTGCACCGAGTGCCGGTCGCAGCGCGCCGGACTGGACGCAGAAGCTCAATCAGGTACAGACGCGCATCTGGCGTGACGGGCGCAACCAGCGCCTGCGGCTGCGCATCCAGCATCCGATGGATACCGGACTGGCGCCGGGCATCCCGGCCTTCTATATCGAGCAGCTCGCGGTGGTCGATGAAAAGGGGCAGCCCCTGTTCAGACTGGATACCTTCGAACCGCTCAGCGAAAATCCGGTGTTCTCGTTCGATCTGCCCGATACCGGCGACGCGCCGTTGCGCCTGGTGGGGCGCGACAATAACGGCAATCGCATCGATGCGCGGGTGCAGCCATGAGCGCGCGTGTCCTGCTGATCGCCTGTGCGCTGCTGTGTGCGTGCGGCGTCCGCGCGCAGGCGGGGTTGGATTACGGGCTGACCCCGGAACGCATTGCCGAGGACACCTGGGTGGTGGTCGGGCGCAGCGAGGACATCACCCGTGGCAACGGCGGCAATATCTCGAACAGTGCCTTCATCGTGACGCGCGACGGCGTGGTGGTGATCGATACCGGGGCCACCCGCCGCTACGGCCAGCAGTTGCGCGCCGCCATCGCCCGCGTGACGCCGCGACCGGTGATCCGCGTCTACAACACGCACCATCATCCTGACCATTTCCTGGGCAATCAGGCGTTCGCGGATGCACCGCTGCTGGCGCTGCCCGCCACCCGCGCCGGTCAGCGCGACGACGGCAACGCGTTTTCCGACAATGTGTATCGCATGGCGGGCGACTGGGCGTCGGGGACCGAAGCGCTGGTCGCGTCGCAGGACGCGCGCGCCGGCAGCGAGGACGTGGGGGGCCATCGTCTCGAACTGCTGGCGCTGCACGGACATACCGCCGGCGATCTCGTGCTGGTCGACCGGACCACGGGGGTGCTGTTCGCCGGTGATCTGGTGTTCCTCGATCGCGCGCCCACCACGCCGCATGCACACATCGCCGACTGGCTGGCTGCGCTCGACCGCATCGCCGCCGTCCGTGCGCGCCGCATCGTGCCGGGACACGGCCCGGTGCACGACGGCCTGCGCGGCGTGGAACAGACCCGCGACTGGCTGCGCTGGCTGGATGCCACGCTGCGCGACGCGGCCGAGCGCGGGCTCGACATGGCCGAAGTGATGCGTCTGCCCATGCCTGAAGGTCTGGCGGGTCTGCCGCTGGCGCGCAGCGAATACGAACGCTCGGTCAGTCATCTTTATCCCGGATATGAGGAGGATGCGTTCCGCCATCGCGCGGCAGCCGATGGACAGTCTGTGCAACAGAAATGAACACCTGAACCGTTTCGCGTCGCCGTCGGCGATGCCGGTCCGCGCCGCGTGCTGCCCTCCGGCTCCGCATGCCGCCCCGGTGGGTCCTCTACAGGACTTCCCGACCGCCACCGCGGGGTGCCGTCGATGCTGACCGGGTGGCCCGCTTCTTGCCAAGAGGCCTTCGCTTGCAAAGGGAAATCAACCCGGCGCAAGAAGGAAAAAATCATTGACGAGGAGAGGATGTATGAAAGGCTTGCGCTATTCCACGCTGTCCCGCTTGCTGTTCGCGGCATTTGCCGCCGCATCGGCACCGCAACTGATGGCCGGTGTGACCGATCGCGACATCGAGAACGATGCGCGCACGACCGGAGATGTGCTGTCCTGGGGAATGGGGACAGAGGGGCAGCGCTACAGCCCGCTCGACAAGATCAATGCCGGCAACATCAAGAATCTGGTGCCGGCCTGGTCGTTCTCGTTCGGCGGCGAGAAGCAGCGCGGCCAGGAATCGCAGCCGCTGGTGGTCAATGGAAAGATGTTCGTGACCGGCTCGTATTCGCGCCTGTTCGCGCTGGATGCGCGGACCGGAAGCAAGCTGTGGCAGTACGAACATCGTCTTCCCGACGGCATCATGCCTTGCTGCGACGTGGTGAATCGCGGTGCTGCGGTGTATGACAATCTGGTCATCTTCAGCACGCTGGATGCGCAGCTCGTCGCACTGAACCAGGACACCGGAAAGGTGGTCTGGAAGGAGAAGATCGACGATTATCAGGCCGGCTATTCGAATACAGCGGCCCCCATCATCGCCAAGGGCCTGGTGCTGACCGGCGTGTCCGGTGGTGAGTTCGGCATCGTCGGCCGGGTCGAGGCACGCGACGCCCGGACCGGCAAGCTGGTGTGGGTGCGGCCGACCGTGGAAGGCCACATGGGCTACAAGTTCGATGCCGCCGGCAACAAGACGGAGAACGGCGTCAGCGGCACCACCAATGCGAGCTGGCAGGGCGATCTGTGGAAGACCGGCGGCGCGGCGACCTGGCTGGGCGGCACCTATGATCCGAAGACCGGTCTGGCCTATTTCGGCACTGGCAACCCGGCGCCGTGGAACAGCCATCTTCGCCCCGGCGACAACCTGTACTCGTGCTCGACGGTGGCGGTCGACGTGGCCACCGGCAAGATCGTGTGGCACTTCCAGGGCACGCCGAACGACGGCTGGGACTACGACGGTGTGAATGAGTTCGTCACCTTCGATGCTGACGGCAAGCGCCTGGGCGGCAAGGCGGACCGCAATGGCTTCTTCTACGTGCTGGACGCGCAGACCGGCAAGTTCGAGCGCGGCTTCCCCTTCGTGAAGAAGATCACCTGGGCCAAGGGGCTGGATGCGAACGGCCGGCCCATCTACGACCCGGCCAACCGTCCCGGCGATCCGACGCGGGGCACCGATGGCAAGAAGGGTGAGGTGGTGTTTTCCGCGCCGTCCTTCCTGGGCGGCAAGAACCAGATGCCCATGGCCTACAGCCCCGATACCGGCCTGTTCTACGTGCCGGCCAACGAATGGGGCATGGAAATCTGGAACGAGCCCATCACCTACAAGAAGGGTGCCGCCTATCTCGGTGCCGGGTTCACCATCAAGACCATCGATGACAAGTACATCGGTGCGCTGCGGGCGATCGATCCGAAGACCGGCAAGATCGTGTGGGAGGTCACCAACAACGCGCCGCTGTGGGGCGGTGTGCTGGCCACCCGGGGCGGGCTGGTGTTCTGGGGCACGCCCGAAGGCTATCTGAAGGCGGCCGATGCCAGGACCGGCAAGGAAGTGTGGTCCTTCCAGACCGGGACCGGCGTGGTTGCGCCTCCGATCACCTGGGAGCAGGACGGCGAACAGTACATCGCGGTCGCAGCAGGCTGGGGCGGTGCGGTGCCGCTGTGGGGGGGCGAGGTGGCGAAAAAGGTGAACTTCCTGAATCAGGGTGGTTCGATGTGGGTGTTCAAGCTGCACCAGTAAGCGGGCACGCCGCTTGCATTGACGACGTCGGGGCGCGGCGCGCTTTCCGTTGTCATCATGACGGAGCGCGTTCAAGCCGGGGTGCGATCCACCCTGGCGGTGTGCTTCTTCTGAGCGACTGCGAAACTCCGGGTGGGGCAGTCGAACCAGACATGGCTCTTGGACCGGCTTGTCCAGCCGGTCTTTTTTTGCCTGTCCGGAAAACGGTCGGTGTGCCCGTCCGATCGCCGGACGAGCGTGGTCGGCAGTGGGGCTCAGCCCTCTTTCAGCTTGCGATAGAGGGTGGTGCGGCTGATGCCGAGTTCGCGCGCGGTCGCCGCCACATTGCCGTCGTGACGCGACAGCGATTCGCGTATCGCGCGCAGCGTCAGGCTGTCCAGGTCGCACGGGGCATGCGGGCTGAGGGATGGGGTGGCCGGGCGGGCGGATGCTGCCGGATCGCAGGATGCGCTGCTCAGTTCGTCGATGAAGTCGTCGGGCAGATGGTGGCGACGGATGCAGCCTTCTTCTGCAGCCATGACACCCGCGGTCCGCAACAGGTTTGCAAGTTGCCTCATGTTTCCGGGCCACGGATGCCGTTCGAACAGACCGACCACTTCGTTGTCGATGTGCAGGCCGCGTGGCAGCGACGCTTCCTCGTCCAGGATGCGATGAACCAGGGCCCGCAGGTCGCCTCGATCGCGCAAGGGCGGCAACATGACGGTGAGGCCGTTCAGCCGGTAGTAGAGGTCGGCGCGAAAGCTGCCCTGTGCGACCAGATCGCGCAGCTTGCGGTGGGTCGCGCAGATGACCGACAGATCGACCGGCGTGGCGCGCGCGCTGCCCAGCGGCGTTACCGTGCGCTCCTGCAGCACGCGCAGAAGACGCGCCTGCAATGCAAGAGGCATGTCGCCGATCTCGTCGAGGAAGAGCGTGCCGCCATCGGCCTGCATGATGCGACCAGGGTAGCCCTTGCGTCGTGCGCCGGTGAACGCGCCCTCTTCATAGCCGAACAGTTCAGATTCGATCAGGCCGTCGGGAATGGCCGCGCAATTGACGGCGACGAAAGGCTTGTCGTGACGCGGGCCGTCGTCGTGGATGGCGCGCGCCAGCAGTTCCTTGCCGGTGCCGGTTTCCCCCTGGATCAGGATGGGGATGTTGCGCCCGATCACGCGTCTGACTTTGTCCACCACCGTGTGCATCTGGGTGTCGCCCGTATTGAGCCGGTCCAGGCTTGCGCTGTCCGGATTGCATGCGGGCTGCCGCGCGTCCATGCTGATGACGCGCGCAGGGGGGCGGCTCTGGCTGCCCGGCTGCGGCCGGCCGTACAGAGTGCGCCCGCCGAACAGGCGCAGTTCGAGCAGCTCCGCGCCGCGCAGCAGCGGGTCGTACAAGGCCGACAGCGGCTTGTCGAACATGGACGCGAAACTGTGCGTCAACAGCTCGGCGTGGCTGCGTCCGATCAGCCGGCAGGCGCTCCGGTTGGCCGACAGCACGCGCCCGTCATGATCGAATGCCAGCAAGGCCTCGAATACGGTGCCTATCAGCTCCTGCTGGACATGGAAATGAAGCAGGAAGCCCTCCGGATAGGCATGGGCGAAAAGCTGGTTCTCTATCGTCTGCACCGCCAGGTTGATCAGTGCGAGGCTGTGATGCGACGGATTGCGCGAATCGCCGGTCACGTCCAGTACCCCGAGCATGCGGCTGCTCGGATCGAAAATGGGCGAGGCCGAACAGGTGAGGAAGTGGTTGGCGGAAAAGAAGTGCTGCGACCCGTGCACCGACACCGGCACCTTCTCGACCAGGGCCGTTCCGATCGCGTTCGTGCCCTTGTTTTCCTCCGACCATTCGACGCCCGGGGACAGGGCCACCTTCGAGGCGCGATCGAGGAAGGTCTGGTCACCGACCGAGTGCAGGATGAAGCCCGATGCATTGGTCAGCACGATCATGCTGCCCGAGCGGGCGATCTGCGCATACAGCCCGTTCATGACCGGTGCCGCATGCTTGAGCAGACAGGCGTGGCGGTCACGCTCGGACATGAGCAGGTCGCGCCGGGCACGCTCAACCTCGCGCGCGCTCCTGTCGGCATCAAGGCCACGGCTGATGCAGCGGCTCCACGATGTCTCGATCAGCGAGGGCAGCACGCCTGCCGGTATCTCGCCGGCGTTGCGCATCAGGCGGTGGGCCTGCTCGCTGCCCGCGAATTCGGCCTTGTTCGTTTCCATGATTCTCCTCCGGGCTTGCCGGCCGCCTGCTGACGGCTCTCGTCCGATGGTCGATTGCCCATGCTTTATATCCGGAATCCCCCGGCACTGCCAGAGCGCCGCGCCGCCGCTCGTCGGCGCGTGAACTTGACATGGACAACGCGCATCGACAGCGCAAACACGATGTTCAGCAAGAACAGTGCCGAAATCCGCCGGGCACGATGGCATGGATTCTGCAGGGATGTGCGCCGCTGATCGACATGCAGCGTCCATACATCGAAAAAAGGAGGAGTCATGAAGTCCATATGTGCAGTGTTCAAGCGAAGTTCCATGGTGTGCGGGGTGGCCGCATTCGGCGCGCTCGCCGCCGCGGGCGTGGGCGCACACGGTGATGTCGTGCCGCAGGCTGTCGATGTGAGCACGCTCAAACCGCTCGGCAGCGAGTGGCGCCACGAGAACCCTTACCGCGGCGACAAGGAAGCCATACGCATAGGCAGTTCGGCGTACAACCAGAACTGCGCGCGCTGTCACGGGCTGGAGGTGGTGAGCGGCGGCATCGCGCCCGATCTGCGTCTGCTGCCCATCGATGCGGAAACCGATGACTACTTCATCAACACCGTACGCCGGGGCCGCGTACGCAACGGCGCGGTGTACATGCCACCGTTCGAGCAGGTGCTGCCGCAGGAAGCGATCTGGGCCATCCGTGCATACATCGAAACCCGTCATGAAGACTAGGCGGCGGCAGCTCCTGCTCGGCGCAGCCGCCTTCGCCATGACCGGTCGAGCGAGGGCGGACGGCGATGGGCAGTGGTCGAGGATACGGCAGAGCGGTGTCCTGAAGGTCGCCTTCTACAATGACTTCGCGCCGTTTTCGGACGACGGCAAGGGGGTGGACGTGGATGTCGCCACCGCGCTTGTCGCTCGCATGGGGCTCAGGATGGCGCCGATGTTCTTCGATGCCGACGAGAACATGGACGACGATCTGCGCAATATGGTCTGGAAAGGGCATTACATGGGCTATGGCCCGGCCGACCTGATGATGCACGTGCCGGTCGATCGTGATTACATGGCGCGTCAGGACAAGGTGGACTTCATCGCACCCTATCATCGCGAACGCTATGCCGTGGCCTATGACCGCGACAAGGTGGACAGGCTGGAATCGATGCAGCCATTCGAGCAACTGGACTTCGGCGTAGTCGTCGATACCTTGCCTGACAGCTTGATGTTGTCGGCCGATGGCGGCCGCTACCGCAGCCGTATCCGCCATTTCCCGACGCTTGATCTGGCGGTGAAGGCGCTGCAGGCGGGGGAGGTCGCCGGCGTGATGGCCCTGCAGGGCGAACTTGAAGCGGCGCTGGCAGGCGCCGCGCGCTTCGCGGTCGTCGTGCCTCCGCTCGCCTTGCTGAACACGCGGCAATGGCCGGTGGGCATAGCGATCCGCCGGGGCGAGTCCGAACTGGGGCGCAGCATCATGACGGCGATGAACGATTTGACGACGAATGGCGAGATCGGCGACATCATGGCGAAACACGGGGTGGTCTGGCGCAAGCCCTGAGCGTTTCCCGGCATGTGTCCATCTGTCCAGTTTCTGGACAGATGGACACATGCCCGATGCGGCACACGATGCGATCCTGCGCTGTCCGCGAACCGCTGCAGCGGTATCATCCGCGCCTTACTGTTCAATCCCGTGATGTCGTGAGTGCGTCCAGGCAATCTTCACGTTCCGGCTCTGACGCGGTCGTCCGCATGCTCGGTCTGACGCGCGACGAGTTCTTCACCGCTTTGCCCTGCGCGGTGGATCTGCCCATGGTGCATCGGGCAGGTGGTGCGAACGGACGCGGTTGGTCGCTCGCGGTCGATATCCAGCCGCCGCTCAGCATCGCCCCGCAGGGCTTGCCGCGGCTGCGGGTGCAGATCGAGTTCACCGGGCGCGATGCGGCGTACATCGAGGCATTCATGGCGCGCTTCGATCGCCATTTCCGCCTGGCAAGCGCGTGAGTCCGGCGTCACTCTGGTCGAGCGGGGGCTTCCCGGGTTAATATTCGTTGTGGCGGGTCTCCCCGCATCGTGGCGCGGTGAACCTGGTCAGGTCCGGAAGGAAGCAGCCACAGCTGCTCACCACGAGTGCCGGGGGTCAGGCTCGCCACCCCCCGAATTCACCGTCTTCAGATTCGTCTGCCCGACTTCCCTCACACGCCAGCGTCCAGATGACTTATCAGGTTCTCGCGCGCAAGTGGCGTCCCCGCAGCTTCGAAACGCTGGTCGGGCAGGACCATGTGGTGCGCGCGCTGACACATGCGCTCGAACAGCAGCGGTTGCATCACGCCTATCTGTTCACCGGTACGCGCGGCGTCGGCAAGACCACCATATCGCGCATCCTGGCCAAGAGCCTCAACTGCGAGACCGGCATCACCGCAAAGCCCTGCGGTCAGTGCGCCGCCTGCACCGAGATCGATGCCGGGCGTTTCGTCGATTACGTCGAAATGGATGCCGCCTCCAACCGCAGCGTGGACGACATGGCCGCGCTGCTCGAGAAGGCCGCCTACGCGCCGGCGCGCGGCCGTTACAAGGTGTACATGATCGACGAAGTGCATATGCTCACCGGGCATGCGTTCAACGCGATGCTCAAGACGCTGGAGGAACCGCCGGAGCATGTGAAGTTCATTCTGGCCACCACGGATCCGCAGAAAATCCCGGTGACGGTGCTGAGCCGCTGCCTGCAGTTCAACCTGAAGCAGATGCCGGTGGAGGCCATCGTCGGCCATCTGGCCTCGGTGCTGGATGCCGAAGGCGTCGAGTACGAGGCGGTGGCGTTGCGTCCGATCGCGAAGGGCGCGGCGGGTTCCATGCGCGATGCGCTGTCATTGCTCGACCAGGCGATCGCCCACGGCGCCGGCCGGCTGGTCGAGCGCGAGGTGCTGGACATGCTGGGCACGGTCGGCGACGAGCACCTCTACCTCATCCTCGATGCGCTGATTGCCGGCGACGGTGCTGCGCTGATGGCGCTGGTCGACCAGATGCGGGCGCGCAGCGTCGATTTCGACCAGGCGTTGCGCGAACTTGCAGTGCTGCTGCATCGCGTTGCGGTATTCCAGCGCGTGCCGGATGCGGTCAGTGACGAAGCCGAGCGTGCCCGCCTCGAGCCCTATGCGCATTCGATGGATGCCGAAGGATTGCAACTGGCCTACCAGATCGTCGTCCAGGGCTGCAACGATCTGCCGCTGGCGCCGGATGAACTCACCGGTTTTTCGATGACTTTGCTGCGTCTGCTCGCGTTCCGACCGGAAACGCCGCCAGCCCTGGGTGCTGCGCCCCGCGGACAGAGTGCGGCCCTGCAGGCTCCCGCGCGCATCGCGCGCATGTCGACGCCGGTTCCGCCCGCTACGTCTCCGCGCGAACGCGTGCCCGGGGTGACCGGGGTGGCGGGATCCGATGCAGCGCCGGCGGACGGATTGTCCGGTTCGACGGCCGCCCCCGAAGCGGCGGCATCCTCGCTGGCCGAGGACAATCCGCCGCCGCCGCCCTGGGCAGAGGACGAGGATGTCGTCGGTAGCGAAACACCGGTGGCGACCGCCACCGAACCGACCGCCACCGAACCGACCGCTTTCCCGTCGCTGACCGCCGATGCTGTGATGCCGCGTACCAACGAGGACTGGCATGCGCTGGTCGATGGACTGGACGTCGGCGCATTCAGCAAGCAGCTCGCCCACCAGAGCGAATGGCTGGGCAGCGAGGGCGAAGTGATCCGTCTGCGCCTGTCGCGCGACATGTCGCACCTGATCGCCTCGGGCCAGGACAGGCTGCGAGCGGCATTGCAGACGCGGCTGGGCGGCGCGGTGCGGCTGCAGTTCGAACAGGGCGATCCCGTTGGACAGACCGTCGCGCAGAGACTGAGCGCCGAACAGAGTGCCCGCGAGGCGCAGGCGCGTGCGGCGATGAAGAACGACCCCTTCGTGCAGCAGGTGATCGAACAGTTCGGCGCCCGGCTGATCGAAGATTCAATCAAACCCGTTTGAGGATGCGATCATGATGAAAGGCGGTCTCGGTGGCCTGATGAAACAGGCCCAGCAGATGCAGGAAAACATGCGCAAGATGCAGGAGCAGCTCGCCAGCGTGGAGGTCGAGGGCCAGTCGGGTGCCGGCATGGTCAAGGTCGTGATGACCTGCAAGCACGACGTGAGGCGCGTGTCGATCGACCCGTCGGTGATGGACGACCGGGAAATGCTGGAAGACCTGCTGGCGGCGGCGGTCAATGATGCCGTGCGCCGGGTCGAAACGACCACGCAGGAAAAGATGGCCGGCTTCACTTCGGGCCTGAACCTGCCGCCCGGTTTCAAGCTGCCTTTCTGACCTACTGCATGTACGCATCTTCCGCCGCATGAATCCAGGCGTGCTCGACGAGCTGGTCGGTGCGCTGCGCTGCCTGCCATCGGTCGGACCGAAGAGCGCGCAGCGCATGGCCTTCCATCTCCTGCAGCGCGACCGTGCCGGCGCCGAACGGCTGGCACGGGCGTTGGGTGATGCACTGGCGCGCTTGCACAACTGTGCGCGCTGCAACACCTTCACCGAACTGGATGTCTGCGAACGCTGTACCTCGCCGCGTCGCGATGCCGGCCTTTTGTGCGTGGTGGAAACGCCGGCCGACATGCTCATGATGGAGCAGGCGCAGAGCTACAGTGGCCTCTATTACTGCCTGATGGGCAGGATTTCTCCGCTCGAGGGCATCGGTCCGCGCGAACTCCGGCTCGAGCGGCTGATGGAGCGTGCCGCCGATCCTGCGGTGCGCGAGGTCATTCTCGCCACCAATTTCACCAATGAAGGCGAGGCGACCGCCCACTACATCGGCGAAATGTTGCGCGCGCGCGGTGTGCTGGTCAGCCGCATCGCTCGAGGTCTGCCGGTGGGCGGCGAACTCGAGCATTCGGATATCGGCACGCTGGCGCAGGCGATGTCGGAGCGACGGCCGGCATGAAGGCGTCGCATGCCACGGCCGATGCGCCGCGTCCTCTCGACGGTCTGAAGGTGATCGAACTGGGCACCTTGATCGCCGGGCCCTTCGCATCCCGCATCCTCGCCGACTTCGGCGCAGAGGTGATCAAGATCGAGTCACCCGATGGCGGTGATCCGCTGCGCAAGTGGCGACTCATGTACGAGGGCACCTCGCTGTGGTGGTTCGTGCAGTCGCGCAACAAGAAGTCGGTTGCGCTGAACCTCAAGCATCCGGAGGCGCTGGATGCGCTCAGGGCGCTTCTGCACGACGCGGACGTGCTGGTCGAGAACTTCCGGCCGGGTGTCCTGGACAAACTCGGGCTGACTGAAGCGGTATTGCGCGAGCTCAATCCTGCGCTCGTGGTGGTCCGCCTGTCGGGCTTCGGGCAGACCGGACCGCTCGCGCAGCAGCCGGGCTTCGGTGCAATCGGCGAATCCATGGGCGGCCTGCGTTTCATTACCGGGTTCCCGGACCGGCCACCGGTCAAGGTGGGTATTTCGATCGGCGATTCGATCGCTTCGCTCTGGGGGGTGATCGGCGCGCTGATGGCCTTGCGCCACCGCGATGCGACCGGAGGCCGGCGCGCCGGGCAGGGGCAGACCGTGGATGTCGCTCTTTATGAGGCCGTGTTCGCGATGATGGAAAGCATGCTTCCCGAGTTCGACGTGTTCGGTTTTGTACGTGGCCGAACCGGCAACATCATGCCGGGCATCACGCCCTCGAACACCCATACCGCTCGCGATGGCCGGCACATTCTCATCGGCGGCAACGGCGACGCCATATTCCGTCGGCTCATGCACGCCATCGGTCGGCCGGACCTTGCGGACGACAGGACGCTGGCAGACAACGCAGGCCGCGATGCGCGCCGCGACGAACTGTATGCCGTGATCGACGCCTGGGTGGCGCGGCACGATGGTGCCGACGTGATCAAATGTCTGGAAGAAGCGGAAGTGCCGGTGAGCCAGGTGTATTCGATCGAGGACATCGCGCGTGATCCGCACTACCTTGCGCGTGCGGTGTTCGAACAGGCACATCTGCCGGATGGACGCGCATTTCGCATGCCGGCGCCGATGCCGAGGTTGTCGGCGACACCGGGACGAACCGAATGGACAGGACCTGCGCTGGGTCAACACACCGATGAAGTGCTCGTTTCACTGGGGTATGACCGGGACAGAATAGTGGCGCTGCGGCAGGCCGGCGCCATTGGTTGAAGGCCCCGAGGGGCGCTGCGCCGCCCGTCGGAGCTGTTTGCAGTGCAGCAGGGCTTTAAACGGGGTGTCGCTTGCGGATATAATCGCAGGTTGTGCCGAATCAATCGTCAAAACGGGAAAAAGCATGAGTGGCAATGAACGGACAGCGGACGGCGCCCGGCGCAGTCTGCTTGTGGCAACGGCCTGTGCGGGTGGCGTGGCCGGAGTTGCGGTGGCAGTGCCTTTTCTGACCAGTCTTGCGCCTTCCGAGCGCGCCAAGGCAGCCGGCGCCCCGGTCGAGGTGGATATCTCCAAGCTTGCGCCGGGTGAAATGACTACCGTCGAATGGCAGGGCAAGCCGGTATGGATCATGCGCCGTACGCCCGAGCAGATCGATGCCCTGGGCAAGATGGCGGACAAGCTGGCCGACCCGAACTCCGAGCGCAATCCGTCCGAATTCACGCCGGAATATGCCCGCAACGACCTGCGCTCGCGCGAGGACCACAAGGATGTTCTGGTCGTGGTCGCCATCTGTACCCACCTGGGCTGTTCGCCGTCCGGTCCGTTCGCGTCGGGCTCCAATCCGCAACTGGGTGGTGACGCCGGTTTCGTGTGTCCCTGCCATGGCTCCACCTTCGACCTTTCGGGGCGTGTGTTCAAGGCCAAGCCTGCCCCGGACAACCTGAAGGTACCGCCGTACATGTTCCTGTCTGACACGCGCATCCTGGTTGGCCAGGATACCAAGGAGGGTTGATCGAGATGGCTGGCGAAAAGGTTGTCACCACCACCGGCCTGCTCGGCTGGATTGACGAGCGCTTCCCGCTCACCACGCTCTGGAAGGAGCATCTGGCGGAATACTACGCGCCGAAGAATTTCAACTTCTGGTACTTCTTCGGCTCGCTGGCACTGCTGGTGCTGGTGATCCAGATCGTGACCGGCATTTTCCTGGTCATGCACTTCAAGCCGGATGCGTCGCTGAATGCAGCCGGCGTGCCGGTCGCGTTCGCGAGCGTCGAGTACATCATGCGCGACGTGCCGTGGGGCTGGCTCATCCGCTACATGCACTCGACCGGCGCATCGGCGTTCTTCATCGTCGTGTACATGCACATGTTCCGCGGCCTGCTCTACGGTTCCTACCGCAAGCCGCGCGAGCTGGTATGGATCTTCGGCTGTCTCATCTTCCTGTGCCTGATGGCGGAAGCCTTCATGGGCTATCTGCTGCCGTGGGGACAGATGTCCTACTGGGGCGCCCAGGTGATCATCAACCTGTTCTCGGCCATCCCGCTGGTGGGCAACGATCTGTCGACCTGGCTGCGCGGTGACTTCGTGATCGGCGACGCCACGCTGAACCGCTTCTTCTCGTTCCACGTGATCGCGGTGCCGCTGGTGCTGATCGGGCTGGTGGCGGCGCACATCATCGCGCTGCATGAAGTCGGCTCGAACAACCCGGATGGTGTGGAGATCAAGAAAACCAAGGATCCGGTCACGGGCATTCCGCTGGACGGGATTCCCTTCCATCCGTACTACACGGTGAAGGACATCGTCGGCGTCGTGGTTTTCCTGATCTGCTTCTCGGCTGTGGTGTTCTTCGCGCCCGAATTCGGCGGCTACTTCCTCGAGTACAACAACTTCATTCCGGCCGATCCGATGAAGACCCCGCCGCATATCGCGCCGGTCTGGTACTTCACGCCGTTCTATTCGATCCTGCGCGCCAATACGGTGAACTTTTTCTGGATCGACGCGAAGCTGTGGGGCGTCATCTTCATGGGCCTGTCGGTGATGATTTTCTTCGCGCTGCCCTGGCTCGACCGTTCGCCGGTGAAGTCCATCCGCTACAAGGGTCCGATCTTCAAGATCGCGCTCACCATATTCATCATCGCCTTCCTGATCCTGGGCTATCTCGGCATGCAGGCGCCGAGCCCCATGGGCACCCTGGTATCCCAGGTATGCACGGTCATCTACTTCCTGTTCTTCCTGCTGATGCCTTGGTACACGGCGATCGACAAGTACAAGCCCGAACCTGCGCGTGTGACCGGACATTGAGAGCTCGATGATGAAACAACTCAAAAAACTGCTTGTGGGTGTGCTCTGTGCGCCTGTGCTGGCCTTCGCATCCGGTGAGGCCGTCCATCTCGATCGCGCGCCCTCGGAAAAATTCCGCGACGCGCTGGCCATCCAGCGTGGTGCCCAGGTTTTCGTCAATTACTGCCTGAACTGCCACTCGGCGTCCTATATGCGTTACAACCGCCTGAAGGATGTCGGTCTGACGGAAGACCAGATCAAGGACAATCTGCTCTTTACCGCCGACAAGGTGGGCGAGACGATGAAGGTGGCGATGACGCGTGACGATGCCAAGGCATGGTTCGGCGCGGCACCGCCCGACCTGACGGTGGTTGCCCGCTCGCGTGCTTCCGGCGATGGCAGCGGTGCAGATTGGCTGTACACTTATCTGCGTACCTTCTACCGAGACGAAAACCGTCCGACCGGCTGGAACAATGTGGCGTTCTCCAACGTGGGCATGCCGCACGTCCTGTACGAACTGCAGGGCGAGCAGACCGCAAGGCACGTCAAGGTGTCCGACGGCCATGGTGGCGAGAAGGAAATCATCGAGCTGGAACTGAGCAAGCCTGGCAAACTGAGCAAGGCTGAATATGACTCGCTCGTCGGTGACCTGGTTGCCTACCTGGTTTACATGGGTGAGCCGGGAGCGGAAAAGCGCCGCCAGACCGGTCTCATCGTCATCCTCGGTCTTTCCGTCCTGCTGGTGCTGAGCTATCTGCTCAAGCGCGAGTTCTGGAAAGACGTCCATTAAACCTACACGCCCGAAAGTCATGCAAGCTCTCGGTCATCGCGAAGCGACCTCATCGCGCGTTCGACGCGTGGTGAGGGATGCCGAGTACTCCTGGGGTGTCACCACCATGATGAATCTGTACTCGGGGACAACTGATCCCTTTTCCCATCGTTGCCGGATAGTGCTCTACGAAAAGGGCATGGATTTCCAGGTGATCGATGTCGATCTCTATAACAAACCTGAAGACATCGCTGTCATCAACCCCTACAACCGCGTGCCGGTTCTGGTGGATCGCGACCTCATTCTGTACGACTCGAACATCATCAACGAGTACATCGACGAGCGCTTTCCGCATCCGCAACTGATGCCGCCGGATCCGATCATGCGTGCCCGGGCCCGCCAGTTGCTGCACACCGTGGAGAGCGAGCTGTTCTCGCACATTGACGCCCTCGAGAAGAATGCGCGTACGGCGGACAAGTCGCGCGCCCATCTGCGCGACCGGCTGACCGAGCTCACCGCCATCTTCGCGAAGCAGAAGTACATGCTCGGCGAGGAATTTTCCATGCTCGATGTGGCCATCGCTCCGTTACTATGGCGACTTGACCACTACGGCATCGAGTTGCCGAAGTCGGCAGCGCCGCTGATGAAGTACGCTGAGCGCATCTTCTCCCGGCAGGGATTCATCGATGCACTCACCCCGTCCGAAAAGGTGATGCGCCGCTGATTCCCCGACGGCTTTTTCCCTTATCCTGATGGACGTCATGAGTTCGGTTTCCACCAAGCCCTATCTGCTGCGCGCACTGTTCGACTGGTGTGCGGACCAGGGTCTCACACCGTATATCGCGGTCGTCGTCGATGACCGCGCAGGTGTGCCTCGCCAGTATGTGAAGGACGGCCAGATCATCCTGAATATCGGCCGCGAGGCGGTGCACCAGCTCGTGATGGGTAATGAGCTGATCACCTGCTCGGCCCGTTTTGGCGGCGTCGCGCAGGAGCTGACCATTCCGGTCGATTGCGTCGCTGCCATCTATGCGCGCGAAAACGGTCATGGCATGGCATTCGAGGTCACCCCGCCGGGCCAGTCCGCGCCCCGTGCCGATCTGGCGGCAGCGCCGGTCGCCGAAAAGCCCGAGCAGGGCGTGCTCACGACACCGGAACGGCCGCCCAGCAAGCCCCATCTGCGTCGTATCAAGTAAGCAAGGCCGGCATTCGCCGGCCTTGTGTTTTCTGTTTCCGCCCTCCGGCGGCGATCCGCACGATACGATCGTGTCAGGCGGGCTGACGCGCTAGAATTGCGCACCCTTGTTTCCGGTCAGCTTGATGAAAACCACCTTTCTCGATTTCGAACAGCCCATCGCCGAACTCGAAGCCAAGATCGAAGAGCTGCGTTTCGTGCAGGACGATTCGGCCGTCGACATATCGGAAGAGATTACCCGGCTCGAGGCAAAGAGCCAGGCGCTGACGAAGGACATCTATGCCAAGCTGACGCCGTGGCAGATCGCGCAGGTGGCCCGTCATCCGCAGCGTCCCTACACGCTGGATTACCTCAGGCTCATGTTCACCGATTTCCAGGAACTGCATGGTGATCGCGCGTTTGCCGACGATCACGCCATCGTTGGCGGCATCGCCCGCTTCAACGGGCAGCCCTGCATGGTGATCGGTCATCAGAAGGGCAGGGATACCAAGGAAAAGATCCTTCGCAATTTCGGCATGCCCCGTCCGGAAGGCTACCGCAAGGCCTTGCGTCTGATGAAGCTGGCAGAGAAGTTCGCCATGCCGGTGGTCACTTTTGTCGATACGCCGGGCGCCTATCCGGGCATCGATGCGGAAGAGCGGGGCCAGTCCGAAGCGATCGGTCACAATCTTTATGCCATGGCTGAACTGCGCGTGCCCATCATTTCGACCATCATCGGTGAAGGCGGCTCCGGCGGTGCGTTGGCCATCGCCGTCGCGGACACGCTGATGATGCTGCAGTATTCGACCTACTCGGTCATTTCACCGGAAGGGTGCGCATCCATTCTGTGGAAAAGCGCCGACAAGGCCGCGGATGCCGCCGAAATCATGGGTATCACCGCGTCGAGGTTGAAGACGCTGGGTCTGATCGACAAGGTGGTGAGCGAACCCGCGGGCGGTGCGCACCGCGATCACACGACGATTGCTGCGTCCCTGAAACGCGCACTCGCCGAATCGCTGCGTCAACTGGCGGACCTTACGCCCTCGCAGTTGGTCGAGCGCCGTTTCGAGCGCGTGATGGCCTATGGAAAGTTCAAGGAGCAGGCGGTCGCCTGACATGTATGCAGACATCGCCGCCTCGACTGCAGCGCACGTCGAGGACGGTGCGCCGCTGCTGATTGCCTTCAGCGGCGGTCTCGATTCCACCGTGTTGCTGCATGCTCTGGCGTCCGCGTCACGCTGGCGGCTTCAGGTCGCTCACGTTCATCACGGCTTGCAGACGGCGGCCGAGGCATGGGCCATTCACTGCGCCCGTCAGGCGGCCTCCCTCGATCTGCCGTTCTTTCTGCATCGCGTCGATGTCGCCTCGGACAGCCCCGATGGCATAGAGAGCGCGGCGCGCGATGCCCGTTACCGGGTGCTGGAGCGGCAGGCCCTGCAAACGGGGGCACGCGCCATCGTCACCGCTCATCACGCGAACGACCAGGCGGAAACGCTGTTGCACAATCTGGTGCGAGGTGCCGGTCTGATGGGCTTGGCCGGCATGCCCGAGTGGAGGCCGGCTGCGTCCGGCACCCCGGCGCGCCTGCGGCCGCTGTTGCGCCTGACCCGGGCGGAACTGGAGCAGATCGCGTGCAGAGAGCGGCTGTCCTGGATCGAGGATGGTTCCAACACCGATGTGCGTTTCGCCCGCAATTACCTGCGTCAGTCGGTGATGCCCCGGCTCGCGTCCCGCTGGCCGCGCGCTGCGCAGACGCTGGCCGGCGCGGCGCGACGGCTGGCTGAAGCGCAGTCATTGCTTGATTGCCTGGCCGATAGCGATGCCACAGCCCTGAAGGTCGAGACCGGATGGGGACATGCCTGGTCGATAGAAGGTTTGCGGGCGCTGGATGCCGCTCGCCAGCGCAATCTTCTGCGGCGGTTGATTCGTATAGCCGGTGCCCGCAAGGCGCCGGGCGAGGCATGGCTTGATGAGTGGCGCCGCCAGTTGATGACGGCAACGCCCGAGGCCGAATGCCCCGTCCGTCATGCCGGCATGGCGGGTTTCTGCCATCGCGGTCTTTTGTGGCTGGTAGCGGACCGGCCCGCGCCGGCGCCGCACGTCGTGCGGTGTGAAGACGAGCTGGAATCCGGAATCGAATGGGCGGGACGCCTGACTTTCGTCGCCGTACCGGGCGGCTTTGCCGCCGACCGCCTGCGGGCCGCGCGTGTCGAACTGCGCACGCGGCAAGCCGGAGACCGGATCCGGCGCGGGCCGGGCAGGCACCGGACCGGGGTGAAAGTGATCGCGCAGGAGATCGGCTTGCCCGGCTGGTTGCGCGAGCGGGCACCCATCATGGTGATCGATGGCGAGCCGGTCTGGATGCCCGGTTGCGAACCGGCCCCTCCGTGGCGCGCGGCGGCCGATGCGCCAGGCCTGATGCCGGTCTGGTCGCCGGCCATGTGATCAGGATATCGTCACGCCTTCATCTGCGACCCGCCGGACTGTCACCGTGTGGCGATATCATCCGGGGCTTTTGCACAGCCCCGATGGCCCGATGACTTCCCAATCGCCTTCCCTGTTCAATCGCGCTGTGCTTGCGCGTGCGCTGCCTTTCGCGATCTACATCCTGTTCCTGGCGATCGGCGCGCCGCTGGCCGATCTGCTCGGTACCGACGCGCGCTGGATGTATGCGGTACAGATCGCCTGCGTCGTCATCGCGCTCATTGTTTTCCGGCGCGATTACGTCGAACTGCGCGAGGTTGCGCCGGACGGACCGCTGCATGGCACGGCCGGCATCGTGGTCGCACTGCTGCTCGGTGCCGCCGTGTGGGCGCTGTGGATCTGGCTGGACTTCCCGCCCTTCGCATTCGGGCCGGGCGCGGGCTACCGTCCGCTGGACGAAGCGGGCATGCTCATTCTGCCCATGGTGGTGGTGCGCATTTTCGGCGCCGCGGTTGTCGTGCCGGTGATGGAAGAGCTGTTCTGGCGTTCCTTCATCCAGCGCTGGCTGGACAAGCCGGATTTCCTGTCGGTTGCAGCCCGTTCCGTCACGCTGCGCAGCGTGCTGATCGCCTCCGTGGTATTCGGTTTCGAACACGGGCAATGGGCGGCCGGCATTGTGGCCGGACTGGCCTATGGAGGCCTGTATCGGCTTACCGGTCGCCTCTGGCTGGCCATACTGTCCCATGCGCTGACCAATTTCATGCTCGGCATGTGGGTGGTTCATTCCGGGCAATGGCAGTTCTGGTGAGCGGACGGTCAAGCGGACGCCGTGCGCTGCCGTTAAACAGGAGATTCCCTGTGCCTGCCTTCCATGTCGCGTCAGCATCGACCTCATCGAGCATTTCACCGAGCCGGCCTCGCCTGCGCGGTATTGCTTTGCGCGATGGCACAGGCCACGGCATTCAATTACCAGGGCTATCTGCTGGCGGCGCGCACCGATCTGCAGCAGAGGATGAGCGCGCGGTTCGGCGACAAGGCAGGGCCACGCATGGTCGAACTGGCGGAAGCGCTGTCTGCGGCCGGTCGTATTGCCGATGAGGCGCAGCGTGTGGAGCGCATCAACCAGATCATGAATCGCGCGCGTTATGTCACCGATCCCCAGCTCTGGCAGTCGGAGGACTACTGGGCGACGCCGGCGGAATTCATCGCGCTTGCCGCCGGCGATTGCGAGGACTATTCGCTGGCGAAGTATTTCGCCTTGCGCGAGCTCGGCATGCCGGCCGACAAGCTTCGCATCACCTATGTGCGGCTGCTCAGACAGGGGCGACTGGAAAACCACATGGTGCTTGCCTATTACCCCGAACCCGATGCCGAGCCCTGGGTGCTGGACAATCTTGAGAAGCGCTTCCTCCCGGCACGCGAACGCCCCGATCTGACGCCGGTGTACAGCTTCAATGACGACCGCGTCTGGAAGGTGCAGACCGGCGGGGATCGCGAGCTCGGATCGCCGCAACAGTTGCGCAAATGGCGCGAATTGCTGGACAAGGTGAGGGCGGAGGTCAAGGAATGAACAGCCTGCGTGTGCGCCTGCTGGCCGCGCTCATCGGCGTGGGTGTGGTTGCTTTCGCGGCTGCGCTCGCCACCGCGCTCTGGGTGTCGCGCGACCGGGTGGAAGCGCAGATGGCGAGCCAGGCCCAGTCCATTGCGCTTTCGCTGACGGTGGCCTTGACCGCGGGTGGCGAACCGGCACTGCAGAACGCGGAAAGCCTGGTCGAGCCGGTGTTCGACCAGAGCTATCTGCGACGGATAGAAGTGCGCGATGCGCGTGGCCGGGTGGTGGCGTCGCGCCAGGCGGCTGCACGCTTGCCGGGTGGCGCACCGCAGTGGTTCGCCGACCTGCTGCCGCTGGCTGCCGGTGCCCAGACCTCGGACATCCTGCACGGCTGGCGCATTGCCGGCAGCGTTACCGTGGAACCTCATCCGCACTGGGCTCAGCTCCAGCTGTGGGCGGTTGCCGAAACGCTCTTGTTGTGGATGGGCGGGGGGCTGGCGGCAGCCAGCGTTCTGGGCATGCTGGCGCTGCGCTGGGGACTGCGGCCGCTCAAGCGCGTCCAGCGCTCGGCGGTGGCCGCCGCATCGCGCAAGTTCCGGCCGATCGATGAGCATCGCATGCCGCGCGAACTGCAGCCTCTGGTATCGGCGTTCAACCGCATGCTCGAGTCGCTGGCGCAGGCGCTCGAAGGGGAAGCGACGCGTGCCGCGCGATTCCGCGATCTCGCGCTGGTCGATGAACTGACCGGCCTGGCCAATCGGCGCGGTTTCCGGGCTGCGCTCGAGGCGCGCATCGAGGCCGGGCGCAGCGATGGCTGGCTCGCCTTGTTGCGGGTAGAGGGGCTGGAGGATCTGAACCATCTGTACGGACGGGAGGCGGTCGACGATCTGCTGGTTGAATCCACTGCCTTCATGCGCCAGATCGAGGGCAGTGCGCTGTGCGGCCGGGTCGAAGGCTCGTGTTTCGCGATGTTGCTCGACCGCGACATCGACCATGCACGATCGACGCTGACTGCCTTGCTGGCACGCCTGAACGGGCTCGCATCGGCAGCGGGCGCCGGTCAGGCCCAGGCCTGGCGCATCGGCGCCGCGGACTGCGCGGGCGAAGCGAATGCCGATGTCGGCCGCTGGCTGGCCGCCGCCGATCGCGCCTTGCACGGCTGGCGCGTCGAAGCGGGCAGCGAGCCGGTGTTCGAACATGCGCGCGCGCAGGAAGCGGGCGCGGGCACCTTGCGCAACCAGGTGCGCGAGCTGATCGGCGCGGGACGCATCGTGTTTGCCGCACAGACCACGCACGCACTGTCGCTGAACGATGGCGTAGCCTGCGTCGGTGCGCCACTGCACCGGGAATTGCGGGCGGCACTCGATGGTGGAGGCCGCCTCATACGCGCTGCCGAGTACATGAGTTACGCCGGCGAGGCGAGAGTGGCCGCTGCGCTGGACAGCGCCTGTCTGGTGCGCGCGCTCGATGTCATGCGTCAGCAGCGGGATCGCATGGCGACCGTGATCAATCTTGGCGCGGCCGCCCTGGGCGATGAGGGCATACGGCGCTGGATAGCGGGCTACCGCCAGGATGCGCGCGGCGGGACAGTCGTGCTCGAATTCCCGGAAGCGGTCCTGCTGTCGGATGTCGAGGCGGCCGAAACCCTGGCCCAGCAAGCGCATGCCCGCGGGCTGGTGCTGGGCATCAAGCACTTCGGTCTGCATGCGAATGCGCTCACGCTGCTGCGACGCGTGCGGCCGGGTCACGTCAAGTTTTCGCTCACGCTGACGCGCGAGGCACTGCTCAATCCCGATTCCGGCGCCTACGTCCGCTCGCTGGCGGGCATCGCATCCGCGCTGTCCATCACGCCGGTGGCGATTGCGGTCGAATCGCTGTCAGACCTTCAGGCTCTGTACGAACTGGGCATGCGCGGCGTGCAGGGTGCCGCGGTGGCGCCCGAGCAGATGCTGGCGGCAGGAACGCGGAGCTGAACCGCCTCGCCGCCTGGCGGCGGCTTGCCGACGCTCTCCGCCTCCGCGCTGCCGTCCTTGCCGACTAATGCAGCGACGGTCGATTGTCCGTATTCAGCCGGGCAAGAGGTTCCGCCAGATTCACGTGCAGCAACTTCGCGGGTGCGCCCACCCGCGGGCAGCGCGTTTCCGGACCGAATTCCCGGAAACCGAATTCCCGGCGGTAGTAACGGGCATGGCGCGGATTCACTTCGATCACGCAATCAGTGGCCGCGAGCGATATGTGGGCGAGCAACAGGGCGCGACGCATCAGTTCCGACGGCAGGTTGTCGGGCACCGGCTGCTCACGGTCGATCGCGAAACGCGTGTACTCCACCAGGCGCCGCCCGGAAGCGCGCAGCGCTTCGACGTGCTCGGAGTAGGCGGTTTCCGCCTGCAGGCGCAGACGGGTTCCGCTGCGAACGGTGAGGGTGCCGACCACGCGACCATCGATGCGCGCCAGCAGCGTTGTTTCGCCCGCAGCCGCTTCCGCCGTCATCGGTGCATCGTAGCCGCGCCACGCGTAGCACCGCGCAACCAGCTCCCATGCTTCGGCCAGTTCCTCCTGCAGGGTGGCAATCACGAAGTCGACGCGTGACCGGACCGGGGCTGCATGCGCTTCGATCGGCTGCGAGGGGGAGGAAAAACCGGAATCGTTGGCGGCGTCATGGCCGGTGGTGCGTGGAGACATGGTGTTCAAGACCTCGGCAGAGTTGTGTCTTTTGGCAAAGGTCCTGTCTTTCGTGATTCATTCCCTTGCTGGGCGCGAAGCATGTGCGGTGTCGGTTGCAGTCGCTTGATGACAGCTTGACGTTTTCATGTCAGGGGACAATGGTCCTCGATGATCCACCGCGGCAGGACGAGGGCATGACTGGGCGGCCGCTCGTCCGGGCATCACGCCTGCCCTTCGCCTGCAGTCAGACGGGCAGCGGCCGCCTCGAGCGCGCCGGTGCTCGCGGCCGATACGTCCACCCGGAGGCCGCTGCCATCGACCCGCATGCGCAGTCCCATGCCTTCGAATATCGCCATGACCCGGATGCGCAGCAGGTCGAGCTGCACGGCCCGATCCTCGTTCCGGCTGTTCGCGGCGCCGGCGAGCAAGGCGGAAATGCGCGGCCATTCGCGGGCGATGAAGGCGTTGTCCAGAGCGTCCTTCAATTCCGGGGCGATGTCCGCCACGGTACGCCCCAGGCCCGCGAGATAGCCCAGGCTGAAGGCGACGCTCTGCATCAGCAGGGCGAGCCGCGCCATGGAAAGTCCGGTCAAGGCATCCAGATCGCCGTCGAGCTGATAATCCGCGCGCGCCCGGTCGCAGGCCGCGGGCAGTTCCTGCAACAAGCCCATCAAGTGCGGCAGCAGGAGGTCCGAACGTCCGGGAAGCGACCACGCGCTCGCGCGATTCGCGCGATATTCGTCGAACATCAGATCGACGATGGGAGAGAACTGCGCCATCAGCGCATCCTCGTCTGCGCGCTTGGGCGCATGCTCTTGTGCCAGTTCACCACGCCACAGTTCCCGGTGCAGCAGATGCACCAGTTCGAGCACTTGTTCGGGGTCGCCGGCGAGCGCCTGTTCGGCGAATCGCGCGGACAGTGTCAGCCTGTAGCCGTCCGCAGTATCCGTGCGCTGCAACGGAGACCGTCCGGCCGCTTCCCCTTCGGTCGCCGTCTCGTCCGTCACGAGCAGGGAAGCAAGCCTGTGTGCGGGCAGCGCAGTGTCCCGGGCGTACAGCCGTTCCAGCGCATCGCTCAGCGTGGTGCGCAGGGCGGAAGCAGAGGCTTCCCGTCCAGGCATGTGGATATGAAGCGGGAACATGGTGCAAGTGATTGATTCGTCGGGGCGCGCAGCATAGCGTTGCGCGCACGGGGCGTCCACGGGCGGGGGCGCACGATGATTCACGTCACCCGCGACGGGGTGCCCGACATGCCCGTGCGCATCGGATGCGAGGATAATCCGCCCGGTCATGACAAACGGGCGGTGTTCGATGGCGAACAGATCGGTGGTTGCCTGGGCGGTGGCGCTCATGCTTGCGCTGGCGGCGGCCGCGGCGTGGTGGCAGTCCGCTCGCGAACAGGGTGTGGCCGGGATGCTCGCGGTGGGGGACGATCCGTCCTTGCCATTTTCGGTGCAGGGGTGCAGCGCGCGCAGCCGCGATGGCGGTCCTGCGCTCGCGGTCACGTTCAGTCGGCCGCTGGCTCCGCGCCAGTCCCTGTCGGAACTGATGCAGGTGACCGATCTGGGCGAGGCCGATGCCGGACGCGACGCGGCCGACAAGGTGGCCGGATCCTGGGTGCTCGGCGACAACCCGCGCCTTGCCTTCTTTTCCGGCGTGTTGCCCAAACGCCGCTATCGCATCGAGGTGGCGGCGGGCGTGGCCGCGCGCGGCGGCGACACGCTCGGGGCCGTCCATCGGTGCGAAACCCTCGTTGAGGACATGCCTCCGGCCCATTTCTTTGCCAGCCGCGGCACCGTACTGCCGGCCGGCCAGAATGGCGGGCTGCCGGTGGTGACCGTCAATACGCCGGAAGTCGACGTGGAGTTCCTGCGCGTCGAACCGGCCCAACTGCCGGCCTTCCTCGACAAGGTGTATGGAATACGCCGCGCTGACCCGGCGGAAGCCGACCAGGCCGGCTCCTACGATGAGGACGCGTACTACGGCGATGATGGCATGGATCTGCGCGGTCGTACTTCAGGCTGGTATCTGGATCGGCTGAAGGACCTGTCGAAGAGCGTCTATATCGGCCGTTTCCTGACCGACGACGGGAAGGACCGCCGGCATGTGAGCTTCCTGCCGGTCGAACGCATCAAGGAACTGCGGGAGCCCGGCGTCTATGTTGCGGTGATGCGTGCTCCCGGGAGTTTTTCCGGCGACTATCAGACCACCTACTTCTACGTCAGCGACATCGGTCTGCATCTGCACCGCAACGGAAGCCGCATCGACGCCTTCACCACGTCGCTGAAATCCGGCCGTGCGCTCGACGGTGTCGAGCTGGAACTGCTGGATGGCGAGGGCCGGCGCGTCGGCTCCGTCGCGGCCGATGGCGACGGTCGTGCCAGCCTGGGTTCGGTGCCGGCCAATGCACGACTGCTCATAGCCCGCCATGGACGTGAAATGTCCGTGGTGTCGCTGGCCGAGGCTGCTCTTGACCTGTCCGAATTCGATACCGCCGGTCTGCTGCCGGCGCAGACCCGGCTGTTCGTGTGGAGCGGCCGCGATCTGTACCGGCCGGGCGAGTCATTCGACGTATCGATACTTGCGCGCGACGCCGATGGCCGCACCATGGATGAACTGCCGCTGACGGCGGTGATCAAGCGCGCCGACGGTCGCATCGTGAGTCAGCGGGTGTGGAGGACTTCGGGCGAGCAGCCCGGCTATTACCGGCAGGCCATCACCCTCCCGCCTGACGCGCAGACCGGCAACTGGATGCTGGAACTTCGCACCGATCCGGCTGCGAAGAAACCGGATGCGCAGATGCGCTTCAAGGTGGAAGAGTTCATGCCGGAACGCATGAAGCTGGAACTGCGCGCCGACGAACGCGTGCTCACCGACGGCGCACCATTCGATATCGATGTGCAGGGCGATTATCTGTTCGGCGCACCGGCCGCCGGCAACCGCCTGCTTGGTGCGCTGGCGACCGAGCGCATGCGCTTTGCATTGCCGCAGAAGAAGCCTGGTTTCATTTTCGGCGACTTCGCCGATGACGCGCTGAAAGGACGGCGCGAACTGGAAGAGCGCGCACTCGACGAGCGCGGTACGGCCCGGCTGGAAGTTCCATATGACTCCGCTGCCGCGCGCTCGCCTCTGTCGCTGCGCGTGGCACTCAGTTTGCTGGAAAGCGGCGGTCGCCCGGTGGTGCGTTCAGTCGAGCGCGCCTGGTGGCCGGCACCCGCGCTCATCGCGGTGCGCCCGCTGTTCGAGCGCGACGTCGCTCGCGAATCCTCGCTGGCCGAGTTCGAAATCGGCCGCTTCGTGCCGGATGGCGGTTTCGCCCCGATCGCGCATGCCAACGTGCGGCTGTTCCGCGAGGAGCGTCAGTACTACTGGCGCTTCGACGACCAGCGCGGCTGGCATTCCGGCTTCAGCGAGAGCGATGAGCTGGTCGACAGCCGCGCCGTCGCACTGACGGCGCAGGCGAAGGTGGGTTTTCCGGTCGGCTGGGGCCGTTACCGGCTGGAAATCGACGATCCGCAAACCAGGCTTACCCTGCGCTATCGCTTCTATGCGGGGTGGGGCGCGCAGGATGACGAGGCCTTGGGCAACCGGCCCGACCGCGTGCAGGTCAAGCTGGACGGTGCGCCATACAAGGCCGGCGACACGCTGAAGGCCACCGTTACGCCGCCGCACGATGGCGAGGCGCTCGTGCTGGTGGAGGGCGACCGCGTGCTGTGGGCGTGGCGGGTAAGGGTGAGCGCTTCCGGCACCGATGTCCATGTGCCGCTGGACAAGGACTGGAACCGCCACGATCTCTATCTGTCTGTGGTCGCTTTCCGCCCGGGCAGCGAAGGCAACCGCGTTACGCCGGCACGTGCGCTCGGCCTGGCCCATATTCCGCTTGCGCGCGACGAGCGCAGGCTCAAGGTGGCACTTGATGCGCCTGCCAAGGTCGAGCCGGAAACGACGGCCACGGTGAAGGTCCGGGTCGAGGGCACTGGCGGGCAGGCTGCCTGGGTCACGCTGTCGGCGGTGGATGAGGGCATCCTGAACATCACGAAGTTCGCCACACCCGATCCGTTCGCCTATTTCTTCGGCAAGCAGCGATATGCCGCCGATCTGCTGGACATCTATGGCAGGCTGATCGAGAAGATGGATGGATCGCGCGGCAAGCTCAAGTGGGGCGGCGATTCGGGCATGCGAGATACGCAGGGCATGCCGAAGAAGGTGAAACTGGTCGATCTGTTCTCCGGCCCGGTCAAGCTCGATGAAAAGGGAGAAGCGGCCATCAGTCTGGCGCTGCCGGATTTCAACGGCAGCCTGCGACTGATGGCGGTCGCCTCGACGCCGGAACGCTACGGTCACGGTCAACGCGAACTTGTCGTCGCCGCGCCCATCGTGGCTGAACTGGCTACGCCGCGATTCATCGCGCCGGGTGATCGGGCGCGGGTTGCGTTGGATGTGACCAATCTGACCGACGCGCCGCAGCAGATTCGGCTGGCGCTGTCGGCCGATTCGCCGGTTCGCATTGCCGACGGCAGCCGCACGCTGATGCTGGCGCCGAAGCAGCGCGAAACGCTGCGCTTCGATGCCGAGGCGATCGAGGCCGAAGGTCTGGCTCGCATCCGGCTGAGGCTCGATGCCACCGGTGGCGGCAAGCCCCTGCATATCGAACGCGAGGTGGCTCTGCAGGTGACGCCGCCGGTCGCGCTCGAACGTTCGGCGGTGCGGGTCAAGCTGGAGCCGGGCGCGCGGCACGTCATCGATGGCGCACTGCTGGAGCGTTTCTGGCCCGCCTCGGCCACCTTGAATGCGAGCGCATCCTCGAGCCCCCCGCTCGACATACGCGACAACGTGCGCGGCTTGTTGCGCTATCCCTACGGCTGCGCCGAGCAGACGGTGAGTTCGGCCTGGCCGCACGTCATCATCGACGAGGCGTACGCCAGGGAACTGGGGCTGAAGGAATACTCGCGCGCCGAACGCACCGCGCTGGTCGAAGGCGCCATAGGCCGTCTGGCCGGCATGCAAGGTGCGGCCGGAGGCATGACACTGTGGGGAGGTGGCGAGTACGAACACTGGATCACCGCCTATGTCGCCGGCTTCCTGATCGACGCGAAAGCCGCCGGCTTCGCGGTGCCGGAAACGATGCAGAAAAGGATGGGCGACTGGATGTTGAAGGAGTTCCAGCTCGCGCCTTCGCAGATGCCCCGGCTGCCGGCGCAGGCGGGCAGTCAACCGGGCGAGAGCGAGCTGTTGCGCGGAGCACACGCGCGTTTCGCGCACGCGGCCCATATCGGCTATGTGCTGGCGCGCGAACAGCGGGCACCGCTGGCCACGCTGCGGCTGTTGCACGACGAACACCGGCATCTCGCGAAGTCGCCGCTGGCGCTTGCCCACCTGGGCCTGGCACTCAAGCTCATGGGGGATGAGGCGCGCTCAAGAATTGCGCTGGACGAGGCGCTGCTCAAGCCCTACGGGCTGCGCGGGAACGATGCCGAATACGAATGGCTGGGCGACTATGGCAGCGCATTGCGCGACCGCGCCATGCTTTACGCGCTGCTCGCGCGTCACGAGGTGAAGCTGGATCGCGCCGCCAATCTGCTGTTCGAACTTTCCGGCGACGCAGCAGGTCGCCGCTGGCTGTCGACGCAGGAACAGATCGCACTGGTGATGGCCGGCCGCGCGGCCGGCACAGGCACCAGCAAGCCGTGGAGGCTGGCCATTGAGGGCGGAGAAACGGTTCGCGGCGAAAAGGCGGCGATGCTGCCGGTGGACGCACACTCAGCCCGCAAGGGCGTAGCGCTCGCCAATATCGGCGATGCACCCCTTTACGTCGAAGTCGAGGCGGCCGGCTATCCGCGTCAGGCGCCGCCGGTGGAGGGCTCGCTGGGCTCCGCGCAGCGCACGCTTTTCGAAGCCGACGGCAGACCGTGGAACGGACGTGTGCTCAAGGTAGGCGATCTGATGCTGGTGCGGGTGGAGGTGCGTCCGGCGCGGCGCACGGACGACGCGTTGCTGGTCGATCGCCTGCCCGCCGGTCTGGAGATCGAGAACCAGAACCTGACGCAGGGATCCCAGGCTTCCGAATTCGCGCTTCAGCTCCCGAAGGGCGGGTCGCTGCGCGTAATGGATACCCTCACCGATCACCGTGTGAAACACCGCGAGTATCGGGATGACCGCTATGTTGCCGCTCTCAGGCTGGACAGCGCGCCGTTGAACGTCATCTATATGGTGAGAGTCGTCACGCCCGGACGTTTCACGGTGCCCGGAACCTTTGTCGAGGACATGTATCGCCCCGAGCTGCGTATCGTGGGTGAAGGGGAAGGAATGGTGGACATCGTGGACCCGCAGCCGGGTCGCTGGTAGGGGCCGCACGCAAGCGGCACGTAAAAAAAGGAAGGCGAAGCCTTCCCTTTTCCAGTCCGGGAACCGATCAGCCGGCCTTGCGATAGGCGCGGGCTTCCTTCTTCAGGCGCTTGAAGGTGTCGGGATCGGTTGCACGCAGGTACTCGACCACTTCCACGTCTTCGCGACGGATCTTGTTGATGTCGATCTGCTCGACATGAACCAGGCGGAGCAGGGCCTGAACCGGCTTGGGCATGTTGCGGCCACTTTCGTAGCGGGAGCCGCCACTCTGGGTCACGCCCAGACGGGACCAGAACTGCGACTGGTTCATACCCAGCTTCTTGCGAATTTCACGTGCGTCGATGTTGTCGGTTGCCTTCATGCTCGTTGTCCTTGCCTTGATATAAGTTGAACATCGAACCAGCCGCGCCGGGCACCGTGGGTATCTGGCATCCGGCTGAAAGCCGATTCGCGTGCTTGCTGCTCCCACACCTATGACTTAAATTATAGGCCAAATTCAGTATAAATGATCATGGCGTAAGCGGCCAAACAGCTTTGCATATGTTTGCAAGTCCGTCGGACCCCGTGTGGACCTTCGTGTAAAGAAATCGTTTCGCATTCTTCGATTTTGGTGCAGATCGTTGCGCAACGGCCCTGTTTGCGGTGGGTGACGGCGTCCGTCCAGGCCGCTTTCGGCGAGCGGGACGACCGGGTGGAGGGGCTGCGTGAACCGCCGGCCTTCGGTTCACGGTTTGCGATCGTGTTCGGGTGGGGCGGTGGGGGTGCGACGATGTCGCTCCTGGTGGATCGGTTACAATCGCCGGTTTTCGTACAACGGACCGGAAGTACAGATGGCTCTCATCGTCCAGAAATACGGCGGTACCTCGGTCGGCAAAACCGAGCGCATCAAGAGCGTCGCCCGCCGGGTGGCCGGTTACGTGGCCAAGGGGCACAAGATGGTTGTCGTCGTCTCCGCCATGAGTGGAGAGACCAACCGGCTGATCGGACTGGCCAGGGAGATTTCGCCGGCCCCGGATCCACGAGAACTGGATGTGATCGCCTCGACCGGTGAGCAGGTCACGATAGGCTTACTGTCGATGGCGCTGAAGGACCTGGGACTGAAAGCCCGCAGCTATACCGGCAGCCAGGTGCGCATACTGACTGACGACGCCTACACCAAGGCACGAATTCTCGCGATCGACGAACACAATATCCGTCGCGACCTCGACGAGGGATGCGTCGTCGTGGTGGCCGGCTTCCAGGGCGTGGACGCGAACGGCAATATCACCACTCTCGGTCGCGGCGGTTCTGACACCACCGGTGTCGCGCTTGCAGCGGCATTGCGCGCGGACGAATGCCAGATATTCACCGATGTGGACGGTGTGTACACCACCGACCCGCGCATCGTGCCGGAGGCCCGGCGGCTGGACCGCATCACCTTCGAGGAAATGCTCGAGATGGCCAGCCTGGGATCCAAGGTCCTGCAGATACGTTCGGTCGAGTTCGCGGGCAAGTACAAGGTCAAGCTGCGCGTGCTGTCGAGTTTCGAGGATGAAGGCCACGAAGGCCCTGGCACGCTGATTACTGTCGAGGAAGACGTCAATATGGAACAACCCATCATTTCCGGCATCGCGTTCAACCGCGATGAGGCAAAGCTGACCGTGCTGGGCGTGCCCGATCGCCCCGGTATCGCCTATCAGATCCTTGGGCCGATCGCTGACGCAAATATTGATGTGGACATGATCATCCAGAACGTCGGCCATGACGGCACCACGGACTTCTCGTTTACGGTGAATCGCGGCGAGTTCAACAAGGCGATGGAAATCCTCGAAAGCGTGCGCCAGCACATCGGCGCGCGCGAAATCAGGGGTGACAACAAGATCTGCAAGGTGTCGGCGGTGGGCGTGGGTATGCGCTCCCATCCGGGCGTCGCGAGCAAGATGTTCCGTACGCTGGCCGAGGAGGGCATCAATATCCAGATGATTTCCACTTCCGAAATAAAGGTATCGGTGGTGATCGACGAAAAGTATCTGGAACTTGCAGTCCGCGTTCTGCATCGCGCTTTCGAACTCGACCAGGTCGGGCAGTAGGACGACGGAATGATGCGCGATTCGGTTTGACCGGGCATGCGCTTCCCGGTATGATTCGCGCGCTTTGCAGTACCGGAGAGATGGCCGAGAGGTCGAAGGCACTCCCCTGCTAAGGGAGCATACGGGCCAAAACCTGTATCGAGGGTTCGAATCCCTCTCTCTCCGCCAAGTGTGAGTAATTGTCGAGCACTTGCAACACGTAAAAAACGTGCTATAGTTTCGCCTCTCTGCAGCGCGCCCGTAGCTCAGCTGGATAGAGTACTTGGCTACGAACCAAGGGGTCGGGCGTTCGAATCGCTCCGGGCGCGCCAAAATACCGCAGGGAATCAAAGAGATAGGCCAGTCGATTGACTGGCCTTTTTCTTTTCCGGCTTCCGGGGTTAGGCGGGTAGCCGTTTCAAGCGTCGTTCGTCACGACGAGTGAGGGCTGCGCGCCGCTCCTGCCGGCAATTTTCGGCGGAATGCCCGATTGCTTGTGCCGGGCCTGAACCGGGCTTTCCCAGCGGCCGTGACAGACTGCGAAGGGTTTGCGGTGCTCGCGGGCGGCTGTTCCGTGCGTCGGGCGCCGCTCATGACCTTCGCCGCCGCATCCGCCAGACAAATTCTCGCGATGGAGAGTTGGCCGTTCCGGGGACACGGATGGATCCCACTCCTGTCATTCTCGCCGGCACGTGCTCCGGAAATGTCGGGTGGATAATCTCGGGCTTCAGTCGCATCCGAATTCGCCGCGTCGCGTACTGTCGCGGTGCAGGGCTCCAGGCTTCGGCGGGTGCGACCCGAGCATGCCTGCTTCCGCATTCGCTCATTACCCCGCACAGTCCGTCATCCGGGTGGGCTCGAGCCTGTGCGCGCCGCGCGGCCAGGACGGAGCGAAGTGGCCGACGTTGTTGCCGCCGGCTTCCGTCGTTGCGACCTCGGGCAACATGTCTATCGATCTCCGCAGTTCCTGCGCGTCGTCCTCGGCCCGCGGAATTACAGAAATTCAGGAATCTCGCCGTATTGACCTGCAGGGCTGGCGAACCGTCCGCTTATCCCGTTATCATGACATGGGGTTATGCTGGAGGAAGGTATGTATAAGGGAAAGTTGGATAAGCGCAGCGATGTCCCGGCGCGTGACGTCACACCGATGGCCTGGTTGAAATCTTCTTTGGGGTTGCCCGATGCGGCGCAGTGGCTGGGTTTCGGGGTGCAGCGACTTCGGGACGAGTTCTTTCTCGTTGCTGCCGGCGCGGGTGCTGATGAATGGACCGAAGCCGTAGGCGAGGCGAACGGATTCCATAGCTGGCGCGATGTCGAGGCAGTGGCCGCCAGGCTGGAGGGTGTGCGCCTGGTGCTCATGTTCGATCTGGGTGATTGCGTGAAGGTGTTTCCGGCTCGTTGAGCGGGTCGGGGGCGCGCGCGACGCGTTTCAGGTGTCGCGCGCCGCTGGCGTTCACCCGTAGCGCAGTGCGGTCGCTTTGCCCCAGAAGACGCGGTGCGCGAAAAAGGTGTAGGCGAGGATGGTCGGTACCGTGATGGCGCATCCGGCCAGGATGAGGTTGAGCGACGCGGTCGAGCTTGCCGCCTGCCAGATCGTGATGCGATCCATCACGACATAAGGGTAGAGGCTGTAGGCAAGGCCGAGTCCGCCCATCATGAATACGCCCACGGTCAGCACAAAGGGCAGCCAGCACAGGCTGCCCAGCGCGCGCTGTCCATCCAGCGTCCACCACAGTGCGACGAAACAGGCGAGGGTGGCGAAAGGTATGGGCAGCAGGCCGATGAAGGCGGGAAGCGTGAACCAGCGCTCGGCGACAGTGTGGCTGACCCATGGCGTGGCGATCGAAATCAGTGCCATCCCGATGATGACCGGAATCAGCGCCAGTCTGCCCCAATGAGCGGCGCGCTGCTGCAGGTCGCCTTCCGTCTTCAATACCAGCCAGGTGGCGCCCATCAGCACATAGGCGCAAGGCAGGGCCAGCGCGATGGCTGCGGCGAACAGATCGAAATCCAAGCCTTCGGCAAAGCCGGTAATGAAGCGTCCCAGCATCCAGCCCTGTGCGAGCGCGGTGATGGTTGAACCGGCGAAAAAGATGAAATTCCAGCGCGGTTTGTGCACGTCCTGGGCCTTCACCCGGAAGTCGAAAGCCACGCCGCGCAGGATGATGCCGATGAGCATCAGGGCGATCGGCAGATAGAGCGCAGTCATCACGACGCCGTGCGCCTTTGGGAAAGCGATCAGCAGTATGCCGACGCCAAGTACGAGCCAGGTTTCGTTGGCATCCCAGAAAGGGCCGATCGATGCGATCATCATGTCCTTCTGGTCGTCGTCGGCCCGATGCAGCAGCATGCCGACGCCAAGATCGAAGCCGTCGAGTACGACGTAGAGGAACATCGCGAGGCCCATCAGTCCCATGAAAATGACGGGCAGGAATTCAGCCCAGCTCATGCTGCATTCTCCTTGTTCGCGAGTTGAGTGGCTCCCGGTACGATCGCGCCGCCGGAAGGCGCCGGGTCGTAGCTGTCCGAGGGCTTCTCGGCCATGTAGCGCAGCACGCTGATATAGGCTGCGATCAGCAGCACATAGGTGACCAGATAGCCTGCGAGCGTCAGCGCGATATGAGGCGCCGGCGTGCTGGAGGCGACGTCCGCCGTTCTGATCAGGCCGTGCACTATCCAGGGTTGGCGGCCGATTTCAGTCACATACCAGCCGGACACCGTGGCAATCCAGCCGGAGAAGGTCATGGCGGCGATCGATGCGATGAGCCAGCGTGGTGCGCGGTCGGGTTGCCAGCCAGTGCGCCTCAGCATCCAGCAGCCAAGCCAGCTCACCAGCAGCATCAGCCCGCCGATCGCCACCATGATGCGGAACCCGAAAAACAGCGGTTTCACCGGCGGATGCGCCTCGAACTCGTTCAATCCTTTCAGTTCGCCGTCCCATTCGTGGGTCAGGATCATCGACGCGAGTTTCGGGATGCCGACTGCGTAATCGTTGCGCCTTTCCTCTTCATTCGGAATCGCGAACAGAAGCAGCGGTGCTCCCTTCTCTGTTTCCCATACGCCCTCGATGGCTGCAATCTTCTGGGGCTGGTGATGCAGGGTATTCAGGCCGTGCATGTCTCCGACAACGATCTGGACCGGGATGAGGATGGCCGCCAGAGTGAGCGCAGCGCGCAGTGCCCGGGGTGTCGAGGGATTTGCCTTGCCACGCCAGACCTGCCAGGCGGAAACGCCCGCCACCAGGAAGGCCATGGTCAGGAAGGACGCCAGCAGCATGTGGGCGAATCGATACGGGAACGACGGGTTGAAGATGATTTCCATCCAGCTCCTGACGTGGAATTCACCGTCGATGATTTCGTAGCCGACCGGGGTCTGCATCCAGGAATTGAGCACGAGTATCCAGAAGGCGCTCATGGTGGTGCCGAAGGCCACAAGGAAGGTGGCGATCATGTGGACACGCTCGCTCACCCTGCCATGACCGAACAGCATGACGCCAAGGAAGGTCGCTTCGAGGAAGAATGCGGTCAGCACCTCGAAACCGAGCAGCGGGCCAGCGATATTGCCGACTTTCTCCATGAAGCCGGGCCAGTTGGTGCCGAACTGGAAGCTCATCGTGATGCCGCTCACTACGCCCAGTGCGAAGGTCAGGGCGAATACCTTGGTCCAGAATCGGTAGGCGGTGAGCCATGGGCGTTCGCCGGTCTTCAGCCAGCGCCAGCGCATGAACAGCAGCATCCAGCCCAGCGAAATGGATATCGTCGGAAACAGGATGTGGAAGGTCACGTTTGCCGCGAACTGCATGCGGGCGAGCAGTACGGGATCAAGTTCCATCTTGCGGTCTCACTCCTTGCTGCCGGATTTGAGCTGGCCGGTCAGTTCCAGCAGTTTCTGGACCCTTGCACCCATGCGCATCAACCTGGCCAGCGTCTGGGCGTCGAGTCTCTGTATGTCGTCGAACCAGTTGCTCATCATTTCGATGAGTTCGTGCATGCCGCGCATGCGTTCCTGCGCGACACGATCTTCATCATTCGTCGGGACTTCGAGCAGGGCGCTGCGCAGCATGGACAGCGTCGGCTCCATTTCGCGGCGGCGCCTTTCCTCGGCCAGCGTGCGGAAGATTTCCCATGCGTCGCTGGGCGCCTCGAAGTACTCGCGGCGGTCTCCGGCGATATGTCGCAGCTTCACCAGTCGCCATGACTGCAGCTCCTTGAGGCCCATGCTGACGTTGGAGCGGGAATAGGAGAGGGCGTCCGCGATCTCGTCGGCGCACAGTGGGCGTGGAGAGACGAAAATGAGCGCGTAGATCTGCCCGACCGTGCGATTGATGCCCCAACGGCTGCCCATCTCGCCAAAGTGGGCAACAAAGCTCTGGATGAGGGGAGTCATGTCCGCTTTTTCGGTTCCGCAAGACCAAACTGAAGTTCTTTTAGTTTATATCAAAGTTTCAGTAATTACTGAAAATTCATGCCGTCAGAGGGTGGCTGGCGGGTGCCGCTTGCCCGGCCGTTGCCGGCAAGACGTGAGGCGCCGCAATTGGTACAATCTCGGGTTGTCCTTTCCCATCCACACAAGCCATCACTGGAGATTTCCATGGCCGTTGAACGCACCCTTTCGATCATCAAGCCCGACGCAGTTGCCAAGAACGTGATCGGCAAGATCTACCAGCGCTTCGAAGATGCCGGCCTGAAGATCGTTGCGGCGCGCATGGCGCAACTGTCGCGCGCGGAAGCCGAAGGCTTTTACGCCGTGCACCGCGAGCGCCCCTTCTTCAAGGATCTGGTCGACTTCATGGTGTCCGGCCCGGTCATGATCCAGGTGCTCGAGGGCGAAGGCGCCATCCTGAAGAACCGTGACCTGATGGGCGCCACCGATCCGAAGAAGGCCGCTGCCGGCACCATTCGCGCCGACTTCGCGGATTCCATCGATGCCAACGCGGTGCATGGTTCCGACGCACCCGAAACGGCGGCAGTCGAAATCGCTTACTTCTTCCCGGCGCTGAACGTCTATTCGCGCTGAGAGCGACCGCGTGACCCGCACCAACCTGCTGCAGTTCGATGCCCAGGGCTTCGCTGACTTCTTCGCAAGTCTAGGCGAGAAGCCCTTTCGCGCCCGGCAGGTGATGCGCTGGATCCATCGCAATGGCGAGGGCGACTTCGAGGCCATGAGCGATGTTGCCAAGTCGCTGCGCGCCAGGCTGTCCGAGATCGCGTGCGTCGACGCGCCGGTGCCTGTTCGTGACTCGGTCAGCAGCGACGGTACGCGCAAGTGGCTGATCGACGTCGGCAACGGCAATGCGGTCGAAACGGTCTTCATTCCGGAAGAGCGCCGTGGCACGCTGTGCATTTCGACGCAGGCAGGATGTGCGCTGGATTGCGCCTTCTGCTCCACCGGCAAGCAGGGCTTCAACCGCAATCTGGAGGTTGCCGAGATCATTGGCCAGCTCTGGCTCGCGAACCGTGCCCTCGGTGCGGTTCGCGGTGGCGAGAATGATGGCGAACGTGTCATTTCGAACGTGGTCATGATGGGCATGGGCGAACCTCTTGCCAATTTCGATGCCACGGTGGCCGCTCTCAGGCTCATGCTGGACGACAATGCCTACGGCTTGTCGAGGCGACGGGTCACGGTGTCGACCTCGGGCATCGTGCCGGCCATCGACCGCCTGCGGGATGCCTGTCCTGTTGCTCTTGCGGTGTCCTTGCATGCACCGACCGATGCGTTGCGTGACGAACTGGTGCCCATCAATCGCAAGTATCCGCTGCGCGAACTTCTTGCCGCATGCGTGCGCTATCTCGATCGTGCTCCGCGTGATTTCATTACGTTCGAGTACGTGATGCTTGATGGTGTGAACGACAGCGACGAGCATGCGCGACAACTGGTCGATATTGCTCGACAGGTACCTTGCAAGTACAACCTGATTCCGTTCAACCCTTTTCCACAAGCGCCTTTCGGGCGTTCATCCAAGGAGCGCATCCGCCGTTTCTCGGAAATCCTGATGTCCGCAGGTATCGTCACGACCACGCGCAAGACGCGCGGAGACGATGTCGACGCAGCATGCGGCCAGCTGGCGGGTCAGGTGCTGGATCGCACCCGTCGTACCCGCAAGACCATACCCTTGCAGGAGGTTCCAGCACGGTGAAAAGATTCATTCCGGGCGTGTTCGTGGCTGTATGCCTGGCGTCCCTGCTTGCCGCTTGCGCCGGCACTCAGGGCGGGGCGAGCCCTGCATCTCCGGCCACTTCCGCGCCGGTGTCGGACTACAAGCCGGTCGAACCCGTCGTGACCGGTGCTTCGCGTACCCGCGCGAAGTCCCACACGGATCTTGGTCTTGCCTATCTTGAAGCCGGAAACGTCGCGGTGGCGCTGGAGGAGGCGAAAATGGCGCTGCGCGATGACAGCACCTATGGACCCGCCTACAACCTCAAGGCGCTCGCGCACATGTATCTTCAGGAGCGGCCGCTGGCACAGGAGAACTTCGAGAAAGCCTTGCGGCTGGCGCCGAACGATCCGGATATCAACAACAATTTCGGCTGGTTCCTTTGCCAGGGCGGGGACACCGCGCGTGCGATGGCGCTTTTCAACGCGGCGATACGGAACCCGCTTTACAACTTCCCGACGCGTCCGTACACCAACGCAGGGATGTGTGCGATGCGGGCGGGCGATCTGGCCACCGCAGAAGTCAATTTCCTGCGGGCGGTCAATGCAGATCCCAGGAATTCGCAGGCGGTCTACAACCTCGCGGATCTTTTCTACCGTCGCGGCAACTTCATCGAGGCGCGCAAGTATCTGAGCGAATTTCACGCCCAGCAGGATCCGGTTGCGGAAAGTCTGTGGCTGGCAGTGCGCATAGAGCGCAAGCTGGGCGACAAGGTGGCCGAAGCGGGGTTTGCCAGCCAGTTGCGGCGACGTTTCGCGGGAACGCCTGAGCATCAGGCGTTGATGCAGGGGAATTACGACTGATGACGATGGATGAGGTCGCCACGGAACAGACGGTGCTTGCGTCTGTGGGCGGAGTGCTGAGGCAGGCGCGCGAGGCACGCGGCATGTCGGTCGCGAGCGTTGGCGCGGCAATCAAGCTGTCTCCGCGGCAGGTCCAGGCGATCGAGGACGACGCCTACGATCGCCTGCTCAATCCAACCTATGCGCGCGGGTTCATCAGGAATTACGCGTCCTTGATGGGCCTCGATCCGCAGGCGCTGCTGGAGCAGCTCGATATCCAGCATGTCACGCCCAGTCCGTTGCTTGTTGAACGGCGGGATACCGGGGTGGCAATGCCGATGCAGTCCCCGCGTCGCAGGTGGATGCTGCCGCTCGTCGCGCTCAGCGTACCGGTCATCGCTGCCGTCGGGCTCTACGTCTGGTTTGAATACTGGCCTCAGACGGTGCCTGGCGAAGAGATGTCCGATCGCGCGGTCGAGGTGAATCCGGCCGGCATGCAGACGCAGGGACCGCCAGTCGATGAATCCGGGGCTGTTCAGGCCGATGCGTTCGCTTCACCTGACAGTGATCCGGGGACGCCGCTGGAGTCCGCGCCGGCGGAAACCGAGCCTGTGGTCATCGCGTCGGGGCAGGAGTCGCCTCGCGCGATGCAGGCGCCGGCCACCGGGCAGCACCAGCTTTCCTTTGCCTTCAGCCAGGATTCGTGGGTGGAGATCCGGGACGCCCAGGACCGCATTGTCGTGTCCGACCTCAACCGTGGCGGCAGCAGCCGCCAGATCAATGTGGCTTATCCGGTATCCATCGTCGTGGGCAATGCCCGCTCCGTAAAGCTGGAGGTCGATGGTGCTCCCTACGATCTGTCGCCCTCAACCAAGGTCGACGTCGCGCGTCTGAGGCTTGAATGATGAGCGAGTCATCGGCCATTCTTCGCCGGCGCACGCGAAACGTGCGTATCGGCCCTGTGCTCGTCGGGTCGGGTGCACCGGTTGTCGTGCAGTCCATGACGAACACCGATACCGCCGACCACATTTCGACGGCCATACAGGTCGCCCAGCTCGCCCGGGCAGGATCGGAAATCGTACGCATCACGGTCAATACGCAGGAAGCGGCGGCGGCCGTGCCCAAGGTGCGTGAGCAATTGCTGAAGATGAATGTGGAGGTGCCGCTGGTCGGCGATTTCCACTTCAATGGACACAAGCTGCTGCGTGACAACCCTGTGTGCGCCGAGGTGCTGGACAAGCTGCGCATCAATCCCGGCAACGTCGGTCGCGGCAGTAAACGCGACGAGCAGTACGCCGCGCTGATAGAGATCGCCTGCCGCCATGACAAACCGGTGCGCATCGGTGTGAACTGGGGCAGTCTCGATCAGGCCTTGCTGGCGCGCGTCATGGACGACAACGCTCGCCGTGCCGAACCGAAGGACGCGATCGAGGTCATGCGTGAGGCCATGGTCACCTCGGCGCTGGAAAGTGCGCAGCAGGCGGTCGAATGGGGGCTGTCACCGGACAAGATCATCCTGTCGTGCAAGGTGAGCGGGGTTCAGGACCTCATTGCCATCTATTCCGAGCTCGCTCGCCGCTGCGACTATCCGCTGCATCTCGGCCTGACCGAGGCAGGCATGGGCTCCAAGGGCATCGTGGCATCGACGGCGGCGCTTGCGGTGCTGCTTCAGCAGGGCATAGGCGACACCATTCGCGTGTCGCTGACGCCGGAGCCGAACGGCGACCGCAGCAAGGAAGTGATCGTCGCACAGGAAATCCTGCAGACCATGGGGCTGCGCGCCTTTACACCAATGGTGGCGGCCTGTCCGGGCTGCGGTCGCACGACCTCGACCTTTTTCCAGGAGCTTGCTGCCGATATCCAGACCTATGTGCGCGATCGCATGCCGGAATGGAAGACGCAGTACGATGGCGTCGAGCGGATGACGCTTGCGGTGATGGGCTGCGTCGTGAACGGACCCGGCGAGAGCAAGCACGCCAACATCGGCATATCGCTGCCGGGGACCGGCGAAACGCCCGTTGCGCCGGTGTTCGAGGATGGCGAGAAGACCGTCACGTTGAAGGGCGACAATATCGCCGCAGAGTTCCGCGCCATCGTCGATGCCTATGTGGCGCGCACCTATACCAGAAAGAACACCGGCCGGACCGGTGTCTGATCGAAACGAATGAACAGACTGCAAGCCGTTCGCGGCATGAACGACATCCTGCCGGACGAGGCGGAGCGCTGGGAAGCCTTCGAAACCATCGTTCGCGACTGGCTGCGGGCCTATGGCTATCGTCCGATACGCATGCCGCTGCTGGAACACACGCCGCTGTTCAAGCGGGCGATCGGCGAGGTGACCGACATTGTCGAGAAGGAAATGTATTCCTTCGAGGACGCGCTCAATGGCGAGAACCTCACGCTGCGCCCTGAAGGTACGGCGTCATGCGTGCGTGCGGTGACCGAGCACAATCTGCTGTACGACAGTCCGCGCAAACTCTGGTACATGGGGCCGATGTTCCGTCACGAACGTCCGCAGAAGGGGCGCTATCGCCAGTTTCACCAGGTGGGTGTCGAGGCGCTTGGCTTCGCCGGTCCGGACATCGATGCAGAGCTCATCATCATGTGCCAGCGCCTGTGGGACGAACTGGACCTGATGGGCGTGAAGCTCGAAATCAACTCGCTCGGTTCGACCGATGAGCGCAAGCTGCATCGCTCCGAGCTGATTGCCTATTTCGAGGCGCATCAGGCAGAGCTTGATGAAGACGCACGGCGTCGCCTGCACAGCAATCCGCTGCGCATCCTCGATACCAAGAACCCGGCCATGCAGGCCCTGGTCGAAGCGGCGCCAAAGCTTGCCGACTTCCTGGGGGCCGAATCGTCCGATCACTTCGCGGCCATTCAGGACATGCTGCGTGCGGCGAACATCCCCTATCGCATCAATCCGCGTCTCGTGCGCGGTCTGGACTACTACAACCTCACCGTATTCGAGTGGGTGACCGACCAGCTTGGCGCCCAGGGAACGGTGTGCGCAGGCGGCCGCTACGATGGACTGGTTGCCCAGCTTGGCGGCAAGCCCGCCCCGGCGGCCGGTTTCGCGATGGGGATCGAACGGCTGATGGCGCTGTGGGACAGCCGTCAGGCGGACGCGCTGATCGACCGTCCGGAGGCTTATGTGGTGCACGCCGGAAGCGGTTCGCAGCAGGTCGCACTGCGTCTGTCCGAAGGTCTGCGCGATGCAGGTTTCGCCGTGCTCATGCACTGCGGTGGAGGCAGCTTCAAGTCGCAGATGAAACGGGCGGATGCCTCCGGCGCAAACGTCGCCCTCATCCTGGGCGAGGACGAAATTGCGGCGGGAGAGGTGACGTTCAAGCCGCTGCGTGGCGGTGAGCAGCAGCGTGTCAGCATGGACGACGTCGCGGAGCACCTGGGCATGCTCCTGCTGGGCGGCGACAGCGAAGATTTCGAATAATCCACAGACAACCGGATGCACCGGGCAGGAGCCGACATAAATGGCAGCACTCGATCTCGAAGAACAGGAACAGCTTTCGGCAATCAAGGCGTGGTGGAAGCAGTGGGGCAACGCGATCAGTTGGGCCGTGATCGCCATCGCTGCAGTCATCATCGGCCAGCAGGCCTGGAACTGGTACAACCGTGACCAGTCGGTCCGGGCCAGCATGATTTTCGATGCCCTGCAGCAAGCTGCGTTGGCGGGCGATCTGCAGAAGACGCGGGAGGCGGCGGGGCAGCTCACCGAACAGTACGGCAGCAGCCACTATGCAACGCTGGGTGCCTTGCTGTCGGCCAAGGTGCATGTCGAGAACAGGGATACCAAGACGGCCCGCGCGCAGCTCGAATGGGTGAAGGAGAATGCCACCGATCCGGTGTTGCGCGATCTTGCCCGCCTGCGTCTTGCCTATGTGCTGATCGAGGATCAGGCGTTCGACGACGCGCAAAAGATGCTGGATGACGGCAAGCCGGACGTGTCGCTGGAAGTGCGCTACCTGGAAGCAAAGGGCGATGTTCAGCTCATGCGCGACAAACGCGATGAAGCGCGCAAGGAGTACAAGGCGGCGCTCGATCGTTTCGACGCGCTGGCGAAGGCGGGCGATGACACGACGCTCATGCTTGCCCAGCAAGGTTATCGCAATGTCATCGAAATCAAGCTCGACGCCGTGGGAGGACCGCAGTGAGGCGTACGGCCCTGTTTGCGGTCGGCGTGCTGCTGCTGAATGGCTGCTCCAGCCTGGACAGCCTGAATCCGTTCAGCGGCCCGGCCAAACCCAAGATTCCTCCGCTTGTTGCGATACAGCCAACTGCGCAGGTGTCCGAGGTCTGGCGTTTTGGTGCCGGCAAGTCGGAGAATTTCGTGTTTTCGCCCGCGGTGGTCGACGGTACGGTCTATGTCGCCGGTCGCGACGGGTCGCTGGCGCGGATCGATGACGGACGGCTGATGTGGAAGATCGATACCGGCCGCAAGTTGTCCGGTGGGGTGGGCGCGGACGACAAATTGGTTGTGGTCGGCACGGAAAAGGGCGACGTTCTCGCCTTTTCATCCGATGGCAAGCCACTGTGGCAGGCGGTGGTGACCTCCGAAGTCCTGAGTGCGCCGGAAGTGTCCGACGGCATGGTGTTCGTGCGCAGTTCGGACAGCCGCGTCCAGGCCTTTTCTGCAGCCGACGGGGCGCGGAAGTGGAATTACCAGCGTGCCAATCCCGCGCTGACGTTGAGGACCTCGGCGGGGCTGGTCACCACGCCGTCGCTGGTGATCGCCGGCTTTCCGGGCGGCAAGCTGGTGGCCATCAACCGCACGAGCGGTGCCGCCGTCTGGGAGGCCACCGTTGCCCTTCCGCGCGGAACGACCGAACTCGAGCGCATCGCCGATATCACCAGCACGCCGGTAGTGGCCGGACGCGAGGTGTGCTCCAGCGCCTTTCAGGGGCGTGTCGCATGTTTCGATCTGGCCAGTGGCAATGCCCTGTGGACGCGGGATATTTCCAGTTCCGCGGGCATCGACGTCGATGCCCAGAATCTCTATGTGAGTGATGACAAGGGCTCGGTCTATGCGCTGGATCGTGCCACCGGTGCCAGCCTGTGGAAGCAGGACGGCCTGGCCAAGCGTTATCCGGGCAAGCCGCTGGCACTGGAACGTTTCGTCGCGGTGGCGGATATCGAGGGTATCGTGCACCTGCTGCAACGCGAGAATGGTGCTTTCGCGGCTCGCGCGAGCGGCGATGGCAGCGCCATTGATGCACCCATGCAACCTTATGGCCGCGCCTTTGTGGCGCAAAGCCGTGCGGGCAGCGTGCGTGCGCTGTCTGCCCGGTAAGGATCTGATTTGAAGCCTGTTCTGGTACTTGTCGGGCGGCCCAATGTGGGCAAGTCCACCCTGTTCAACCGTCTGACCAAGACACGCGATGCGCTGGTCGCCGATTTTCCCGGGCTGACCCGTGATCGCCACTACGGCAACGGCCGCCTTGGTGATCGTCCTTTCCTCGTCGTCGATACCGGCGGTTTCGAACCGACCGCGCGCGATGGCATCATGGTCGAGATGGCTCAGCAGGCCGAACAGGCGATTGCCGAAGCCGATGTGCTGGTGTTCATCGTCGACGGGCGGGCAGGCCTTACCGCCCACGACAGGGAAATCGCTGCACGCCTGCGACGGAGCGGCAAACCGCTGGTGCTGGCGGTGAACAAGGCCGAGGGCATGCGTGGTGACATCGTGGCCGCGGAATTCCACGAACTCGGGTTACCGGACCTGCACGTGATTTCGTCCGCGCACGGCGAAGGCGTCCGCGCGCTGCTGGAACATTGCCTTGCACCTTTCCCGCAGGAGGGCGATGACGACGAGGCGCTGCAGGGACCGAGGATAGCGGTCGCCGGGCGCCCCAACGTCGGGAAGTCGACCCTGATCAATGCCCTGCTGGGCGAAGAAAGGGTGATCGCCTTCGACCAGGCCGGCACGACACGCGACGCCATCAGCATTCCCTTCGAGCGTGGAGGCAAGCAGTACACGCTGATCGACACGGCAGGCTTGCGTCGCAAGGGGCGCGTATTCGAGTCGATCGAGAAGTTTTCCGTCATCAAGACGGTGCAGGCGATCGAGCAGGCGAATGTGTGCGTTCTGGTGCTGGATGCGACTCAGGAGGTGTCGGATCAGGATGCGCACATCGGCGGTTTCATTGTCGAGACTGGACGCGCGCTGGTGCTTGCCGTCAATAAATGGGACGCGGTCGATAGCTATCGCCGTGAACTGTTCAAGCGGGAAGTTGCCCGCAAGCTCGCTTTCCTCGGGTTCGCGCGGCAGCTCTACATGTCGGCGCTGGAAGGGCAGGGAGTGAGCGGTGTGCTGGGGGCGGTGGATGGGGCGTACGCAGCCGCCATGATCAAGCTGCCGACACCGAGACTGACGCGTGCGCTGCAGGCGGCGATCGAGAAGCAAGCCCCTCCGAAGCATGGGCTTTTCCGTCCCAAGATGCGCTACGCGCACCAGGGCGGGATGAATCCGCCGGTCATCGTGATCCACGGGTCCGCGCTGGAACATGTGAGCGACAGCTACCGGCGCTTTCTGGAACGCAATTTCCTGGAAACTTTCAAGCTCCAGGGCACTCCCTTGCGTGTGGAGTTCAAGACTGCGCACAACCCGTTTGCCTCGCGAGGCGCGAGGGCCTGATTGTGTGTTTCAACATCCGGAGGCAGTACCATAGACGCTCCGGAATGTACTGGACGGGCGGCGGCATGGATTCCGGAAAGCGCGGACCACGAGATGCGCATTCTGCGTTTGGCCGCTCGCGTCCCTTGCCCGGAATGCGTTCCCGGCTGACCGTTACGGGCTGAATTGCAACCGTTGAATGCAAAGCTGCGGTGCATCAAAAAATCCAGTACAGTTGAATTTCAAAACCAACAAGAGGTGTTTCCATGAGCAACAAAGGGCAAATGCTACAAGACCCCTTCCTCAACACCCTGCGCCGCGAACACGTGCCGGTGGCCATTTATCTGGTCAATGGCATCAAACTTCAGGGCCAGATCGAATCCTTCGATCAGTATGTCGTCCTGCTGAAGAACACGGTCACCCAGATGGTGTACAAGCACGCCATATCGACGGTCGTTCCTGCGCGTCCGGTCAACATCCAGCACGACCAGGGCGAGGGCAGTTGATTCCCTCGAAGGCGCGTCTTTATCGGGTGAGCCCGGATGTTTGAAAGACCATCCGGAGGCGAACGCGCAGTCATCGTCCAGCTCGATCTGGGTGAAGGCGAGTATGAGAGCCGGCTGGACGAGTTCTCGCTTCTGGCGGGCAGTGCCGGCGCCGAACCCGTGGCGCGCGTGGGCGGCCGCCGGCAGAAGCCTGATCCGGCCACTTTTGCCGGCAAGGGCAAGGTGGCCGAAATCCTCGATCTTGCGATCGCGAACGAAGCGGACATCGTTCTGTTCAATCACGAGCTGTCTCCTGCACAGCAGCGCAACCTCGAACGCGCACTGTCGCGCAGGGTGGTTGATCGCAGTTCCCTGATACTCGACATCTTCGCACTGAGGGCGCGCAGCCACGAAGGCAAGCTGCAGGTCGAGCTGGCTCAGCTCGAACATCTCGCGACGCGGCTGGTCCGGGGCTGGACTCACCTTGAGCGCCAGAAGGGGGGCATCGGTCTGCGCGGGCCGGGCGAGACCCAGCTCGAAACCGACCGGCGCCTGCTCGGGCAGCGGGTGAAACTGCTCAAGGAAAGGCTGGCCAAGGTCGAACGGCAGCGGGGCGTGCGCAGGCGTTCTCGCGAGCGGCGGGAAACGCCGGTGGTGGCTCTCGTGGGGTATACGAATGCCGGGAAATCGACGCTTTTCAATGCATTGACGAAGGCGGGCGCCTACGCGGCGGACCAGCTTTTCGCTACGCTGGATACCACGTCGCGTCAGCTCTATCTGCCGGAATTCGGACGGGTTGTTCTGTCCGACACCGTGGGTTTCATCCGCGATCTGCCGCACGCACTTGTGGCGGCGTTTCACGCCACACTGGAGGAGACGGCCGGGGCCGACCTCCTGCTGCACGTCGTCGATGCCGCAGCGGCCGACCGGGAGGCCCAGATCGCTGCGGTGGATGAGGTGCTCGCCGAGATCGGTGCCGACGCTGTGCCGCAGATCCGCGTGCTCAACAAGATAGACCTGATGCCCGCCTTGTCTCCAGGGGCCGATCGGGAGCCCTGTGATACCATCCAGACCGCTCGTGTAAGCGCCCGGACAGGCGCCGGGCTGGCCGATCTGAGAACTGCTGTCGCAGGCAGGCTCGTCGCCGAACGACAGGCAGCCGCCCATCGTCGCCCGGTCAGCGATGATCCGCGTGGCATCGAACCGGAACCCTCGCCGGACAATGCACTCTCAGCGATCCGGTCTGAAGCTCAAGGCGTTGGTGCAAAGACCGGCAATACCTCCGATCCAACTTCAATTACCTATCCAGTCTGAACGTGCTCAATGCAATCTTGATGTCGCTGAATGACCCGCGTTGGGGCAATCAGGGCGGCAATGGCAACAAGGGCGGCAACCAGGGACCTCCCGATCTGGAAGATCTGTGGCGGGATTTCAATCGTCGCCTCTCCGGTCTGTTCGGTGGCAAGTCATCGGGCGGTGACGGGGGCGACGGCCGGCCGCCGGTCGGTGCCCGCCAGTTCGGTGGCGGGCTGGGCATCCTGATCGGCCTGGTCGTCATCGTCTGGCTGGCCAGCGGGCTTTACATCGTCGATGCGAGCCAGCGCGGCGTCGTGCTTCGTTTCGGCAAGCTGCACGAGACGACCGAACCGGGGCTGCAATGGCGCCTGCCCTATCCGATCGATTCGCATGAACTTGTGAATCTCACCGGTGTGCGCACGGTGGAAGTCGGCTATCGCGGCAGCGAGCGCAACAAGGTGCTCAACGAGTCGCTGATGCTTACCGATGACGAGAACATCATCAATATCCAGTTCGCCGTCCAGTATGTGCTGAAGGATCCCGTGGCATATCTGTTCAACAACCGCTTGCCCGAGGATACCGTCGTGCACGCCGCCGAAACCGCGATGCGCGAAATCGTCGGCAAGAGCAAGATGGATTTCGTGCTGTATGAGGGGCGCGAGCAGATCGCCGTGGATGCGCAGCGCATCATGCAGCAGATACTGGATCGCTATCAGACCGGTATCCAGATCAGCAAACTCACGCTGCAGAATGCACAGCCGCCGGAACAGGTGCAGGCTGCCTTCGACGATGCGGTGAAAGCCGGGCAGGATCTGGAACGGCAGAAGAACGAGGGTGAAGCCTATCGCAACGACGTGCTGCCGAAGGCCCAGGGTACGGCTTCGCGTCTGCTGGAGGAGGCGAACGGCTACAAGCAGCGCATCATCGCGTCGGCTGAAGGCGATGCGAGTCGTTTCAAGCAGGTACTTGCCGAGTATGTCAAGGCGCCTGAGGTCACGCGTCAACGCATGTACATCGACACCATGCAGCAGATCATGATGAATACCAGCAAGGTGATGCTCGATTCCAAGGGTAGCGGCAATCTGCTCTATCTTCCGCTGGACAAGCTGATGCAGCAGGCGGGCGCGTCCTCGCAGGCGAACGATCCGTCCATGCGCGCGGCAGAGCCGGTCACGCTGCCGCCACTGATCGGTGATCCTGCCTCGTCGGGCGATCTGCGCAGCCGCGATGGCCTGCGTTCGCGTGAGCGGGGAGAGCGCTGATGAGGGAAAAGCTTCCGCTGCTGATCGGTGGCCTCATTCTCGCCGCCATCGTCGCGTCCACATCGCTGTTCACGGTGGATCAGCGCCAGTTCGCCATCGTGTTCCAGTTGGGCGAGGTCCGCACCGTGGTCGAGCAACCGGGGCTGCACGTCAAGTGGCCGCTGGTCCAGAACGTGCGCCTGTTCGATCGCCGCATCCTGACCATAGATACCGCCGATCCAGAGCGTTTCATCACTTCCGAGAAGAAGAATGTCCTGGTTGACCTCTTCGTGAAGTGGCGCATCACCGATGTGAAGCAGTACTACATATCGGTGGGCGGCAACGAGAGGCTGGCCGAAACCCGCCTGCTGCAGACGGTGAATGCCGGTTTGCGCGAGGAGTTCGGACGCCGCACCGTGCATGAGGTCGTTTCCGGAGAGCGCGATCAGATCATGGAGGACATGCGGGCCAAGGCCAATGTCGACGCGGTCAAGATCGGCGTGGAAATCGTCGACGTGCGACTAAAGCGTGTCGATCTGCCGAGCGAGGTGTCGGAGTCGGTCTATCGACGGATGGAGGCGGAGCGCAAGCGTGTTGCCAACGAACTGCGTTCGAGAGGTTCCGCCGAGGCCGAGAAGATCCGTGCGGATGCCGACCGTCAGCGCGAAATCGTCCTGGCCGAAGCGTACCGTGAGGCGCAGAAGATCAAGGGCGAAGGTGACGCCCAGGCTGCGGCCATCTATGCCGATGCATTTGGCGCCAATCCCGAGTTCTATGCGTTCTACCGCAGCATGGACGCCTACCAGAAAAGCTTCCGGAGCAAGAGCGATGTGATGGTGCTCGAGCCCAACTCCGATTTCTTCCGCTATCTGAAGAGCGGCGCACGCCCCGGGGCGGCCGGCAAATGAGGCCCGCGATCGGCCCGACTCGGCGGCAACGGCCCGGAGGGGCCGGGCCTGCTGTATAGTCCACGGGTTGTTCCGAAGGAACTGTTCAAAGGCATCAGCCCGCTTGTGCGGGCTGTGCCTTTTTGTTTGATGGATTCGATCCTGCTTATCGCGCTGGGCCTCATGCTTGTCATTGAAGGCGTGCTGCCTTTCGTCGCGCCCCGGCTGTGGCGCGACACCTTCCGCCGCGCAACCGAACTGGCCGACGGTCAGCTTCGTTTCGTTGGCCTGACTTCAATGCTTATCGGTATCGCGCTGATTGCGCTGTTCAAGTGATGCGTCGCTGGTTGCTTCCCGAATCGATAGAAGACCTCCTTCCATCGGAGGCGCGGCAGGTCGAGCGCTTGCGCCGGGTCCTGCTCGACGAGTTCGCACTCCACGGTTACGAGCTTGTTGCGCCGCCGCTTGTGGAATACATCGAATCGCTGCTCACGGGCAGTGGGCGCGACATGGATCTGCGCACTTTCAAGCTGGTTGACCAGCTGTCGGGCCGTACGATGGGCCTGCGCGCCGACATCACGCCACAGGTGGCGCGCATCGATTCGCATCTGCTGAACCGCAATGGTGTGGTACGGCTTTGCTATTCCGGTTCCGTCGTGCACGCACTGCCGTCAGGCTTCAATGCCACACGCGAGCCGATCCAGCTTGGTGCGGAGCTATACGGCCACGCGGGCATCGAAGCCGACCTCGAGCTGATCGGTCTGTTGCTGCGCGCGCTCGAGGTGGCTGGAGTCCGGCCGGCGCGCGTCGATTTCGGTCATGTGGGGGTATTCCGGGCGCTGGCTGCCAGGCTGGAATCGCCGGCATTGCAGGGCGAGGATGGTCAGCAGGACCTGTTCGCGGCGCTGCAGTCCAAGGACATGCCGGGGCTGCGCGCCATGCTGGCCGGCGAGTCGGACGTGCTGCGGCAGGCGTTTCTCGCGCTGCCTGGCCTGTACGGGCGCGGCGAGGTGCTGGCGCGCGCGCGTGCCGTATTGCCGGCCTGGCCCGAGATTGCCCGGGCGCTCGATGCCCTGGAGGCGGTGGCCGACACCTTCGACGCTTCGGTCGCAGGCTTCGATCTTGCCGATCTGCGTGGCTATCACTACCACAGCGGTGTGAGCTTTGCGGCGTACTGTGCAGGCCAGGCCCAGGCGGTGGCGCTTGGCGGCCGCTATGACGAGGTGGGCAAGGCTTTCGGACGTTCCAGGCCCGCCACCGGCTTCAGCCTCGATCTGAGGCAGCTTGCTCAGCTTGCTCCGGACAGTGTGCGCCCCCCGGCCATTCTTGCACCGGCTCTGCGCGAGCCGGCGCTGCTCGACACAATCCGTGCGCTGCGCGCCGCAGGGGAGGTTGTGATAGCCGGATTGCCCGGGCACGATGCCGATGTGCATGAGCTGGCCTGTGACAGAAAACTTGTGTTTGTTGAAGGCGAGTGGTGCGTCGTGCCGCTCGAAGGAAAGGTTTGAGCATGGCAAAGAACGTAGTCGTCATCGGCAGCCAATGGGGCGATGAGGGCAAGGGCAAGGTTGTCGACTGGCTGACCGACCACGCGCAGGGCGTGGTCCGCTTCCAGGGCGGCCACAACGCCGGTCACACGCTGGTGATCAAGGGACAGAAGTACGCGCTGAACCTGATTCCCTCCGGCATCATGCGTGACGGCGTGGCCTGTTACATCGGCAATGGCGTCGTACTGTCGGCATCCCATCTGTTGTCCGAGATCGCGAAGCTCGAGGCGGGCGGTATCGAAGTGCGCTCGCGGCTGAAGGTGAGCGAGGCCTGTCCGCTCATCCTGCCGGTGCATAGCGCGGTCGATCTTGCGCGGGAAGCGGCGCGCGGTGGCGCCAAGATCGGTACCACGGGCAAGGGCATCGGTCCCGCCTACGAGGACAAGGTCGCACGACGCGCCTTGCGCGTATTCGATCTTTTCCATCCCGAGCGATTCGCCGAAAAGCTGCGTGAAGTGATGGATTTCCATAACTTCCTGCTGGAGAAGCAACTCGGTGCGCAGGCGGTGGACTACCAGCAGACACTGGACGCGACCCTGGCGCTCGCGCCCGAGCTCCAACCCATGGTGGCCGATGTATCGGCACTGCTGCACACGGCTCACAAGCGGGGCGACAACCTGCTGTTCGAGGGGGCGCAAGGTACGCTGCTCGACGTTGATCACGGGACCTATCCGTACGTGACGTCGAGCAACTGCGTGGCCGGTGCGGCCAGTGCCGGTGCAGGCGTGGGGCCCGGCATGCTGCATTATGTGCTGGGTATCACCAAGGCCTACACGACGCGTGTGGGCTCGGGACCTTTCCCGAGTGAATTGCCGATCGAGGAGGAAGGCAGCGTCGGCCATCATCTGTCTACGGTGGGGCATGAGCGCGGCACCGTGACCGGACGCGTGCGTCGCTGCGGCTGGTTCGATGCGGCCGCTCTGCGTCGTTCCATCCAGATCAATGGCGTAACCGGTCTGTGTCTGACCAAGCTCGATGTGCTCGATGGCATCGAAGAGCTGCAGATATGTACCGGTTACCGCGTCAATGGAGAGGTATCGGAACTGCTGCCGCTGGGATCGGAGCGCGTCGGTGCTTGCGAGCCTATCTATGAAACGATGCAAGGCTGGACCGAAAGTACCGTGGGCGTGAAGCGGGTCGAGGATCTTCCGCCCAACGCGCGTGCCTATATTTCCCGGATAGAGACCTTGTGCGAGGTACCGGTTGACATGATTTCGACCGGTCCAGACCGCGAGGAAACCATCGTGCTGCGCCATCCTTTTGCGTAAGGCGCACGGGCGGTCCGTGTGCCCCATGTCCTGCACAGGGCATGGGGAATCATTTGAGTGTGCCGGCGTACAAAACAAAAAAGCCGACGTTTCCGTCGGCTTTTCTGCTGGCTTGTTTGGTGCCCAGGAGAGGACTCGAACCTCCACACCTTGCGGCACTAGTACCTGAAACTAGCGCGTCTACCAATTTCGCCACCTGGGCAAGAGGCTGCGCATTTTATACTAGGTATCCACGTTGTCAAGAGAAAAAGCCAAAAAAGTGAATCACAGTCCGATCCGCAGAGCGGATCCTTTCTTCGAGCGCGAAACCGCGCGCTATGAAAACCCATTGCCCAGTCGCGAGTACATCGTGCAAGTGCTTGAGCAGGCGGCGGTGCCGATGAGCGCGGATGAACTGATCGATGCGCTCGACATACAGGCACACGAACGCGAGTATTTCCTACGTCGTCTGGCCGCGATGGAAAGAGAAGCGCAGCTCATGCGCAACCGTCGCGACGCCTACATCATTCCGGACAAGGCGGATCTTATCGCAGGCCGGGTCGAGGGCCATCCTGATGGATTCGGCTTCGTCATCGCCGGCGACGAGAAGACGAGCCTGGTCGCCAAGGCGGATCGCAAGGACATCTTCCTGAGCGCGCAGGAAATGCGCAGCGTGCTGCACGGCGATCGCGTGCTGGTGCGGGTGATCGGCGTCGACCGGCGCGGGCGGCCGGAGGGCAAGGTGGTCGAGGTGACCGAGCGCGCCAATACGCGCCTGATCGCCCGCGTCGTGGAAGAGCATGGTGTGCAGTTCTGCGTCGCCGAGAACCGCCGCATCCGGCAGCAGATCGTGCTGGCCGCGCCCGAGAAGGGAAAGCGCGCGCTCAAGGCTGGCGCAGGCGCTGTGGTCGAGGTGGAGCTGATCGAACAGCCTACGCGCTACACGCCGCCCATTGGCAGGGTTGTCGAGGTGTTGGGCAATTACGGCGACTCGGGCATGGAAATCGAGATCGCGCTGCGCAAGCATGACATGCCACACGAATTTTCGTCCCGTGTGATGGCTGCCGCGAAGCGCCTTCCGGACGACGTGCGCGAGAAGGACTGCTCAGGACGGGTCGATCTGCGCGATCTGCAGCTGGTCACCATCGATGGCGAAACTGCAAAGGATTTCGACGATGCGGTTTATGCCGAAAAGCAGGGGCGCGGGTTCCGTCTGGTGGTCGCGATTGCCGATGTGAGCCACTATGTGAAGCCCGGTACGACACTGGACGATGAAGCATTCGAACGGGGCAATTCGGTCTATTTCCCGCGGCGCGTCATCCCGATGCTGCCGGAGAAACTGTCGAACGGACTGTGTTCGCTGAACCCGCAGGTCGACCGTCTGTGCATGGTGTGCGACATGGATGTGTCGGCGGCTGGCGCGATCCAGCGCTATCGCTTCTATGCCGCGGTGATGAATTCCAAGGCGCGGCTCACCTATACCGAGGTGGCTGCCGCCCTTTATGACAAGGATGCCGACGCACGCAAGCGTCTCAAACCGCTGCTGCCCAGGCTTGAGGCGCTGGATGCCGTGTTCCGTGCTTTCGAGAAGGCGCGCGCCAAGCGGGGGGCGATCGATTTCGAAACGCTCGAAACCCAGATGCTGTTCAACGAGGACGGCAAGATCGAGCGTATCGTGCCCTATGCCCGCAACGATGCGCACCGTCTGATCGAGGAGTGCATGCTGGCAGCCAATGTCTGCGCATCACGCTTCCTGGAAGAGCACGATCAGCCCACGCTTTACCGTGTGCACGAGGGGCCGAGCGAGGACCGGTTGCAGAAGTTGCGTGCCTTCCTTGGTGAGTTCGGATTCCAGCTTGGTGGCGGTGACAAGCCGCACGCGAAGGATTACGCGGCGCTGCTGGAGCGCATTGGCGACCGTCCCGATCGCCTGCTGCTGCAGACCGTCATGCTGCGTTCGCTGCGCCAGGCCGTCTACAGCCCGGACAACGTCGGCCATTTCGGGCTGGCGTACGAAGCCTATACGCACTTCACGTCGCCCATCCGCCGCTATCCCGATCTGCTGGTGCATCGGGCGATCAAGGCGGTGCTGGCGAAAAAGAAATATGAACCGGGCGACTGGTCCGACATCGGCCTGCACTGCTCGACCACCGAGCGTCGTGCCGACGAGGCGAGCCGCGACGTCACGAGCTGGCTGAAGTGCTACTTCATGCAGGACCGCGTTGGCGAGGAATTCGACGGCAGCGTGTCGGCGGTCGTGCCGTTCGGCCTGTTCGTCACGCTGGACGATGTGTTCATCGAGGGGCTTGTGCACATTTCCGACCTCGGCGCCGATTATTTCCACTACGACGAAGGCAAGCACCGTCTGGTCGGCGAACGCAGCGGACGCATCTACCGGCTGGCTGATCGCATCCGCATCCAGGTCGTCCGGGTCGATGTCGACAACACACGCATCGATTTCCGTCTCGCCGGCGGCGGTGAGCGCGACTTCGGCCGAGTGCCCAAGGGTTCGTTGCTGAAGGCGAAGCCCGTGATGTCCTCGGGCCCGGAGTCGCGCCGCAGAGTTGTGAAGGACGGTGCCCCACCGCCTGTGTTGGAGGATGGTGCGCGCCCCGCAAAAGCGGGTTCCCGGGCAAACGGGAAGAGCAAGGCTGTCGCGATGGCTGCCGCGAGCACAGCGGACGACCGGGAACGGGCGGCGCGCGCAGGAAGGAAGGCACGTCAGTCCGGGGATGCCGCCCCCGCGGCCGGCAAGTCTAGCAAGGTCCGGAAGACGTCGGCCGACAAAGGGACGGCCACGAAGAAGAGTGCGAAGGCGGCACCGGCAGGCAAGCGGGCCGCCACGAAGAAGGTGTCTGCCAGGAACGCCGCGGCCGGCAGCAGCGCGGGGAAGAAAAGCGCCGTGAAGAAAGCCCCGGCCCGCAAGACTTCATCTGCGGCCAGCGCCGGCAAGCGGAGGGTACGTTCGTGAGCGACACGCGCTATATCTTCGGCTTTCATGCAGTGACCGCGAAGGTGAGGCATGCGCCCGACGCGGTGAAGGAGGTGTTCGTATCCACCGCCCGTCAGGATGGCCGCATGCGTGACCTGGTACGTGCAGTCGAGGCGGCCGGCATCAAGTGGGTGCAGATGGATCCGGCACGCCTCGATGGTCTGGCTGGCGGCGCGGCGCGGCATCAGGGCGTGGTTGCTCGAGTGCTGGCACAGATTCCGTATCGCTCGCTGGACGACGTGCTCGACACGCTGGCCGAGCCAGCCTTGCTGCTGGTCCTCGACGGCATACAGGATCCGCATAACCTCGGTGCCTGCCTGCGGGTGGCCGATGCGGCGGGGGCCCATGCCGTGGTCGCTCCGCGTGATCGTGCGGTCGGGCTGAACGCGACCGCGATCAAGGTGGCCAGCGGCGCCGCCGACACGGTGCCCTATGTGACGGTGACCAATCTTGCCCGCAGCCTGCGCGAACTGAAGGAACGCGACATCCTGACGATAGGCGCGGCAGGAGAGGCCGGGCAGTCGATGTACGACCTCGATCAGTCCGGGGCCGTGGCCTGGGTTCTGGGGGCGGAAGGTGACGGCATGCGCCGGCTCACGCGTGAAACCGTGGACGTGCTGGCCTCCATCCCCATGCATGGTTCCGTGGAAAGTCTGAACGTATCCGTGGCGAGCGGTGTGTGCCTGTTCGAGGCACGACGCCAGCGCGCAGTCCGCACCGGGCACTGACGCGCGGCCTTGATACGCGCGCTGGTGGCGCGCTATACTCGTGGGCTTACCCTTGCCTCACCGGATTCGCATGCCGGGAGGCGTAAACCGCCGGACGGGAATTCCCGTGTCCGGTACTGAACCGCAAGGAGACTTCATGCGACATTACGAAGTGGTATTCATCGTCCATCCGGACCAGAGCGAGCAGGTGCCCGCAATGGTCGAACGCTACCGCACGCTGGTCACCGGCCGCGGCGGCAACATTCACCGCCTGGAAGACTGGGGGCGTCGCCAGTTGGCCTACCCGATCCAGAAGGTTCACAAGGCCCACTACGTGCTGATGAATATCGAGTGCGACGGCGAAACGCTGGCCGAACTCGAGCACGCATTCAAGTTCAACGATGCCGTTCTGCGCCACCTTACCATCAAGATGCGCAAGGCAGTTGCCACTGCGTCGCCGATGATGAAGGAAGAGAAGTCGCGTTCGCTGCTGGCGCCGGCGGCCGAAGCCGCTCCGGCCGCGGAACAGCCGTCGGCTTGACCGAGGAGCAGGGCGCGATCGGCCCGGCTGCCAACAGCTTCAAGCTGGCTGCCACGCTGATCGAATGCGATGCGCTGAGGCTCACGCCCGCCGGAGTACCTGTGTTGAAGGGATGTCTGGAACATCGCTCCCTGCAGACAGAGAACGGCATGCAGCGCGAAGTCAGGTTCGAAACCGATTTCGTGCTGCTGGGTGACCAGGCCAGGCTGCTCGCGCAAGCCCCGCTCGGAACGTCGTTGATTGCAAGTGGATTCATGGCGGCCCGCAGTGCGCGAAGCAGGCAGGGCGTCATGCACATAACCAGTATCGAGTTCGTGGCATCGGGTGGATGAACCCGGGCCGCACACGTGGAAGGACACACCATGGCTTTCAGACCGAAGACCGGCAAGAAGAAGGATGATCGCGGCTCCCGCAGCATGTTCAAGCGCCGCAAGTTCTGCCGTTTCAGCGCCGAGAAGATCGAAGAGATCGATTACAAGGATGTCGATATCCTCAAGGACTTCATTTCCGAGAACGGCAAGATCATGCCGGCCCGCCTGACCGGCACCCGCGCTCACTACCAGCGCCAGCTGTCGACCGCGATCAAGCGCGCCCGCTTCCTGGCACTGATGCCCTACACCGATCTGCACCAGTAATTCGAGGACACGACCATGCAAGTTATCCTGATGGACAAGGTCGCCAAGCTGGGCGATCTGGGCGATGTGGTGAAGGTGCGCGACGGCTATGCCCGCAATTTCCTGATCCCGACCGGTCGCGCCAAGCGCGTGACGCCGGAAAACCTCGCAGCATTCGAAGCGCGTCGCGCCGAGCTGGAAAAGGCGGCTGCCGAGCGCCTGGCTGCTGCCAAGGCGGTGGCCGAGAAGCTGGAAGGTTTCATGGTGCAGATCACGCGCAAGGCCGGCGTCGATGGCCGTCTGTTCGGCTCGGTGTCCACGGCGGACATCGCCGAAGCGCTGACCGCACAGAGTTTCGTCGTGGACAAGTCCATGGTGCGCATGCCGGATGGTCCGATCAAGGCGGTGGGCGACGCCCAGTTCGAGATCGCGCTGCATTCCGACGTGGTTGCCACGGTCACCGTGTCGGTGCTCGGCGAGCATTGATCGGCGCCCTTCGGGCACAGAGAAGGGCCACCTCAGGGTGGCCCTTTTCGTTTGCATGGACGGCCCGCGCCGGGCCGCCTGCTTGAATCCACAGCAAAGCCCACAGTTTTTCCACAGCTTGTCCCGTTGTGGCGGATCGATCCGGTCGCTAGATTGGAGGATTGCCGTCGCGGCGGACATTGAACAGATCGGAACACCATGAGCACCGTGCGCAACGCTCCGGACAGCGACAATCCGCCGGTCGATCGCCAGATCGCCGCGCTCAAGCTGCCGCCGCATTCGATCGAAGCCGAACAGTCCCTGATCGGCGGCCTGCTGCTCGACAACAGCACCTGGGACCGCGTCGGCGACCAGGTGAACGAAGCCGATTTCTATCGCGACGATCATCGTCGCATATTCCGCCACATTGCCAGGCTGATCGAACAGGGCAAGCCGGCCGACGTCGTGACGGTCTATGAATCCATAGAGAAAGCGGATGAGGTACAGCAGACCGGCGGTCTTGCCTACCTCGCGGAAATCGCGAACAACACGCCGTCGGCGGCCAACATACGTCGCTATGCGGAAATCGTCCGCGAGCGCGCCATCCTGCGCAAGCTGGTCAGTGTGGGCGATGAAATCGCGGCCAGTGCGCTGACGCCGCGCGGGCGCGACGCCAAGACCCTGCTCGACGAGGCGGAATCGAAGATTTTCGAGATCGCGGAAGCCGGGGCATCGTCGTCCACCGGCTTTGTCGCGATCCAGCCCATCCTGGTCGAAGTGGTGAACCGCATACAGGAGCTGTACGACCGCGACGACGCGTCGGACGTGACCGGCGTGCCGACCGGCTATGTGGACCTCGATGCCAAGACGGCCGGCCTGCAGGCCGGCGACATGATCATCGTCGCCGGTCGCCCCGCCATGGGCAAGACCACCTTCGCGCTGAACATCTGCGAACACGTGGCGATCGAACTCGGTCTGCCGGTGGCGATCTTCTCGCTGGAAATGCCGGGCACCCAGCTCGCGATGCGCTTCGTGTCCTCGGTCGCCAAGGTGGATCAGGGGCGCTTGCGCACCGGCCGTCTGACCGACGATGACTGGGGGCGGCTGACCATGGCGCTGGGCAAGCTGCACGAGGCGCCCATCCATATCGACGAAACCGGCGGCATCAACCCGACCGATCTGCGCGCGCGGGCTCGTCGGCTCTATCGCCAGTGCGGCAAGCTCGGCCTCATCGTGGTCGATTACCTGCAGCTCATGTCCGGCACGCGCGAAGGCGAGAACCGCACTTCGGAAATTTCCGAGATATCGCGCGCCATCAAGTCGCTGGCCAAGGAACTGCACGTGCCCATCATCGCGCTGTCGCAGTTGAATCGCGCGCTCGAGCAGCGTCCGAACAAGCGGCCGGTCATGAGCGATCTGCGCGAATCCGGCGCCATCGAGCAGGATGCCGACATCATCATGTTCATCTATCGCGACGAGGTGTACAACCCGGACAGCCAGGACAAGGGTCTGGCGGAAATCATCATCGGCAAGCACCGGAACGGTCCGACCGGCACCGTGGTGCTCGGATTCCAGGGCGAACACACCAAGTTCGTCAATGCCGCCCGTCCCGGTTCGTACTGAGCGCACCATGAACCGCGGCACCCGCACCGGACGCTGGCTGCGCGTCGTCGCGCTCACGCTGGGCGCGCTCGTGCTGGTGGTGCTGGCTGCCTGGCAGTTCGCGCTGCACGCGCTCAAGGGCCGGGTGGAACAGGCGCTCGGTCCGCGTGGCGAGGTGGCGCAGGTCGAGGTCGGACTGCATGCGGTGGTGGTGCACGGTCTGCGTGTACGCGCCGATCGACCGGGCGGGGCGGGCTGGCCCGCGGAAGACGAGTTGCGCGCCCGGCGCATCGTCATCGTTCCTCGCTGGACCGACCTGTTGTCGGCACGGCCTCGCGTCGAAAGCGTGCGGGTCGAGGATGCGTACGTGTCGCTGCTGCGCACGCGCGACGGCCGGCTGCGCGTGCTGCCCGCGCTGCTCGATGGCCCGGCGGGACCGCCCGGAGCGTCGTCTGCGCTGGTGATCGACAACGTCGAACTGCGCAGCAGCACGCTCGACCTGTACGACGCCACCGTCGCGCGCACGCCTTATCGCATTTCGCTGCAGGCGCTGACTGCCGATATCGGACCGGTCGTACTGCCGGCACTCGATACGCGTGTGGACATCGACCTGTCCGGCATCGTGAAGGGGCCGCGCGGTGACGGACGGCTCGCGCTCAAGGGATGGCTGGTTCCGGCGTCGAAGGATGCCGAACTTGCGGTATCGCTGCGCGATGTGGACCTGCGTGCCTTGCAACCCTATCTGGTCCGCGCGGCCGAGACCGATGTAAAGCAGGGGCGCATGGATCTGGATCTGCAACCCGTCATCAGGGCGCAGCATCTGAAGGCGCCCGGCGTGCTCACGCTGCACCAGCTCGAGCTGGCATCCGGCAGCCGCTTCATGGGCCTTCCGCGCGAGGCGCTGGTGTCACTGATGAAGGATGCCAACGAGCGCATAAGGATTGCCTTCACGCTCGAGGGGCGCATCGACGATCCGGCCTTCTCGCTGAACGAGAATCTGGCGACGCGGCTGGCCAGTGGACTGGCGGAATCGCTGGGCGTCAGTTTCAGCGGCCTGGTGCGTGGCGTCGGCAGGGCCGGCAGCGCAGTGGTCGAGGGCGTGGGGGACGCGTTCAACGGCCTGTTCGGTGGCGACGGCAAATAGGCCTCTGTGGGTGCCGATGAGCCCGGGCGTCAGCCGGCGTGTGGCCACACCTGATCGTCGCCGATCCCCTTGAGCTGGGCGCTCAGCTTCTGCAGCTCGATGCGCATGCGCGCCACTGCGTCGGGCGGCAGCCCCGACTGCCGGGCGACTTCGGCATGCACTTCCTCCGCCCGTTCGCGCAGGGCGCGCCCGGCGTCCGTCAGGCGTATTTCCAGCGCCCGTTCGTCGACCCGGCTGCGCGCACGCGTCAGGTAACCGCTTGCTTCCAGGCGCTTGAGCAGCGGGGTGAGGGTGGGTGAATCGAGATCCAGCCGTTCCGCCAGCGCTTTCAGCGTCAGCGCATCGTCCTGCCACAGCACCAGCATGACCAGGTATTGCGGATAGGTCAGGCCAAGCGCCTTGAGGCCCGGCGTGTAGCAACGCGTGATCGCGTGCGTGGCCGCGTAAAGGGCGAAGCACAGTTGCTGATCGAGCAGCATGGGGTCAATGAAGGTCATGGCTCTGTCCTCCGGTCACGATGTCCTGTACTGGTCGGGTCCCGATTACAACACTTCTGCCGCGTGATCCGCCAGCCGCGAGCGTTCGCCACGCTGCAAGGTCACATGTCCGCTGTGCGGCCAGCCCTTGAAGCGGTCGACGACATAGGTCAGTCCCGAACTGCCCTCGGTCAGATAAGGCGTGTCGATCTGCGCGATATTGCCCAGGCAGATCACCTTGGTGCCGGGCCCGGCACGCGTGATCAGCGTCTTCATCTGCTTCGGCGTCAGGTTCTGCGCCTCGTCGATGATGAGGAACTTGTTCAGGAAGGTGCGGCCGCGCATGAAGTTCAGCGATTTCACCTTGATGCGGCTGCGGATGAGGTCCATGGTTGCCGCGCGGCCCCATTCGCCCGAGCCATTCGGGTCGTCGGTCTTGTTCAGCACGTCCAGGTTGTCTTCGAGCGCGCCCATCCACGGCGTCATCTTCTCTTCCTCGCTGCCCGGCAGGAAGCCGATGTCCTCGCCCACCGGCACGGTGACCCGGGTCATGATGATTTCGCTGTACAGCTTGCTTTCCAGTACCTGTGTCAGACCTGCCGCCAGCGTGAGCAGGGTTTTGCCGGTGCCCGCCTGGCCGAGCAGCGTGATGAAATCGACCTCGGGATTCATCAGCAGGTTGAGCGCAAAGTTCTGTTCGCGATTGCGTGCGGTGATGCCCCACACCGAATTCTTGTGGTGGCTGTAGTCCACCAGCGTTTCCAGCACCGCGGTCTTGCCGCTGCGTTCGCGTACCAGTGCATGAAAGGGCTTGTCCTGCTTCGGGCCGGCTTCCTTGTACACGAATTCGTTGATCAGCAGATCCGGGCACAGCGGGCCCTTCACGCGGTACATCGTGCGGCCGTTCTCCTTCCACGATTCCAGGTTGCCGCCATGCTCGTCCCAGAAACGATCCGGCAGCTCGCGCGTGCCGGTGTAGAGCATGTCGGTGTCTTCGAGCACCTTGTCGTTGAAGTAATCCTGCGCATGCAGGCCCAGTGCACGGGCCTTGATGCGCATATTGATGTCCTTGGACACCAGAATGACCTGGCGCCCGGGGTGGCGCTGCGCCAGATGCATCACCACGCCGATGATCTGGTTGTCCGCCTTGGCGGTCGGCAGCGCGCTGGGCAAGGTGCCGTTGATCGCCTCGGTCTGCAGCAGCAGATGGCCGCTGGCCAGTTCGCTCGATGCGGCCGCGAGCGGAATGCCCTCGGCGATCTTGTCCTCGGCGCCGCTCACGATCTCGTCGAGCAGGCGGCTTGCCTGGCGCGCGTTGCGCGCCACCTCGGTCATGCCCTTCTTGTTGTTGTCCAGTTCCTCGAGCGTCATGATGGGCACGAAGATGTCGTGTTCCTCGAAGCGGAACAGCGATGTCGGATCGTGCATCAACACATTGGTGTCGAGGACGAAAAGCTTGGTGGCGGGCGGGGTCTTGCGGCTGCGGCGGGCGGGGGCTGCGGCGGGGCGTCGGGTTGCCATGGGGTCCTGTCGGGTTGTACTGCGCGATATCAGAGCGAGCGGATGAATTCGAGCACTTCTTCCGCATGGCCGGCAACCTTCACGCCGCGCCATTCGCGCAGGATACGGTTGTCCTTGCCGATCACGAAAGTGCTGCGCTCCACGCCGCGTACCTGCTTGCCATACATGTTCTTCATCTTCATCACGCCGAACAGTGCACACGCGGTTTCGTCCGGGTCGGACAGCAGTTCGAACGGCAACTCGAGCTTGGTCTTGAAGTTCTCGTGCGATTTCAGACTGTCGCGCGAAATGCCCACCACTTCCGCACCGACCGCCTTGAACTGTGTGTACAGGTCGCGGAAGGCGGCGCTTTCGGTCGTGCAGCCGGGCGTGCTGTCCTTGGGGTAGAAGTAGACGATCAGCGGACGCGGCGCGTCGGCCAGCGAAAAATCTCCGCCGGTCGACGGCAGCGAGAAGTCGGCAATCTGTTCGGTCATGATGGGGCTCCAGTATCGTTTGCGTGCCTGTCTCCGCCTGCCGGGTCGAGCAGCAGTGCGGCAGCGACGGCCCGGCCCTCCGACACCAGGATGTTGTAGGTCCGCGCCGCGGCGAGAGTATCCATGACCTCGACGCCGATGCGCGCATCGATCAGCGGCCGCAGCAGGGAGGGATGTGGAAACTGCTGTGTCGGTCCGGTGCCCAGAAGCAGGATCTGTATGTCCAGCGCGACGATGGCGGCAAAGTCCTCGCTGCTCAGATCGGCCAGGCGGGACGCGCCCCAGTCGTCACGAACGAGGCCCGGCGCGAGCAGCACGGTGCGGCTTACGCGGCGTTCGCCGATCTGCAGGTAGTCGTCGCCGAATCCGGTGACGAGCGCGATGGTGGGACGAGGGGTCTGGTGCAGCTTCACGGAAAATGTCTGTCGCGGATACGGGGCCGGATGGCACGCACGGTTTTGCCCTGCCATCCCTGGTCGCTTACAATCATACCTTTTTCGTCCGCCGGGCATGGCCCGCGGTCAATCCGCTCCGCCTGCCGGACGGTTGCCGGTCGCAGGCTTCCGTGCCGCGACGGCGTGGATGACCGAATGCCGCCCCTGCCACCGTCGCCGCCATCGTGTCATCCGAATCCGCCATCGTGCAACCGCCGGTCACCAAGTCATCCAAGCTCGCCAACGTCTGTTACGACATCCGGGGCCCCGTGCTTGCGCGCGCCCGCCAGATGGAGGAGGACGGCCATCGCATCATCAAGCTGAATATCGGCAATCTTGCGCCCTTCGGTTTCGACGCGCCGGAAGAAATCGTGCAGGACGTGATCCGCAATCTGCCCGATGCTGCCGGCTACACCGACTCGCGCGGCCTGTTCGCGCCGCGCAAGGCCATCATGCAGTACTGCCAGGAAAAGAGGATCCCGGGCGTCGGCGTGGACGACATCTTCATCGGCAATGGTGCGTCCGAACTCATCGTGATGGCGATGCAGGGCCTGCTCAACAGCGGCGACGAAGTGCTGGTGCCGGCGCCCGACTACCCGCTGTGGACCGCCGCAGTCACGCTGGCCGGGGGCACCGCGCGTCACTACATCTGCGACGAGGCGGCTGACTGGATGCCCGATCTGGCCGACATTCGCGCCAAGATCACGCCGGCGACCCGCGCCATCGTCATCATCAACCCGAACAATCCGACCGGCGCGCTCTATTCCGATGCCCTGCTGCGCGACCTGGTGCAGATCGCGCGCGAACACCGGCTCATCGTGTTCGCCGACGAGATCTACGACAAGACGCTGTATGACGGCGCCACCCACACGTCCATCGCGTCGCTGGCCGACGACCTGCTGTTCGTCACCTTCAACGGTCTGTCCAAGAACTACCGTGCGTGCGGCTACCGTGCCGGCTGGATGGTGGTGTCCGGCGACAAGCGGCATGCGCGCGACTACATCGACGGGCTGAACATGCTGGCGTCGATGCGACTGTGCTCGAATGTTCCCGGCCAGATGGCGATACAGACCGCACTGGGCGGTTACCAGAGCATCAACGATCTGGTGAAGCCGGGTGGCCGGCTGGCCCGACAGCGCGACGTCGCGTGGGAACTGCTGACCGCCATTCCGGGCGTGAGCTGCGTCAAGCCGCGCGCCTCGCTCTATCTGTTCCCGCGACTCGATCCGAAGATGTATCCGATCGAGGACGATCAGCGCTTCATTCTCGAACTGCTCGAGGAACAGCGTGTGCTGCTGGTGCAGGGGACCGGTTTCAACTGGCCGCGTCCGGATCACTTCCGCGTCGTGTTCCTGCCGCACGAGGACGATCTGCGCGAGGCGATCGGCCGCATTGCGCGCTTCCTGGACGGTTACCGCAAGCGCCATGGTGGCTGAGCTTGCGGTGATCCGCGTGGCGACCGCGCGCGCGGTGCTGGAGCCGGACTGGCTGACCCGGGCCGAGCCGGTGCATCGCGCGCTGCGCCCCGATCTGCCTGCGGATTACGCCGGGCTCATGCGTGACATCGTGGATGATGGCGGCGAAGTGGCGGTGGCCGTCAGCGCCGCGGAGGTGCTGGGCGTGACGGTGTTCCGCTGTTACAGGAACACTTCCAGCGGTCTGCATTTCTATGTGGACGATCTGGTGACCGCACCGCGGGCGCGCTCGCGCGGCGTCGGCAAGACCTTGCTGGACTGGCTCATGAACGAGGCGCAGACGCGCGGAGCGAGCCGGTTGCGGCTGGATTCGGCCACCCATCGCTTCGACGCGCACCGTTTCTATCACCGCGAAGGCATGCACATCGCCTGTTTTCATTTTTCTCGCGACCTGGTCTGAGCGGCCGGGCGCAGCCCAACCAAGAAGAGGGACAGCATGAAACCGATCAACGTAGGCCTGCTCGGCATCGGCACCGTAGGTGGCGGCACCTGGACCGTGCTCACCCGCAACCAGGAAGAGATCACCCGTCGTGCCGGACGTCCCATCCAGATCACCGTCGTCGCCGACCGCGACACTGTCCGTGCCGGCACCCTGACCGGCGGCGCCGCACGCGTGACCGCCGATGCTTTCGAAGTGGTGCGCGATCCGAGCATAGACATCGTGGTCGAACTGATCGGCGGCTACACGGTTGCGAAGGAACTGGTGCTCGAGGCGATCGCCCATGGCAAGCACGTGGTGACCGCGAACAAGGCGCTGCTTGCGGTCCACGGCCAGGAAATCTTCGCGGCTGCGCAGGCCAAGGGGGTCATGGTGGCCTTCGAGGCGGCGGTAGCCGGCGGCATTCCCATCATCAAGGCGGTGCGCGAGGGCCTGACCGCGAACCGCATCGAGTGGATCGCCGGCATCATCAACGGCACCACCAACTACATCCTGTCGGAAATGCGCGACAAGGGGCTCACCTTCGCCGACGCGCTGGCCGACGCGCAGCGGCTGGGCTACGCCGAAGCCGATCCCACCTTCGACATCGAAGGGGTGGATGCGGCGCACAAGATCACGCTGCTGTCGGCGCTGGCCTTCGGCATTCCGGTGCAGTTCGATCGCGCGCACATCGAAGGCATCACCAAGCTGACGGCAGAGGACATCCGCTATGCCGAAGCGCTGGGCTACCGCATCAAGCTGCTGGGCATCACCAAGCGCAAGGCCGACGGCTTCGAACTGCGCGTGCATCCGACACTCATTCCCGCCAAGCGCCTGATCGCCAATGTGGAAGGCGTGATGAATGCCGTGGTGGTCAAGGGCGACGCCGTCGGGGCCACGCTCTACTACGGTCGCGGCGCGGGTGCCGAGCCCACGGCCAGCGCGGTGATCGCCGACCTGGTCGATGTCACGCGCCTGCACACGGCCGATCCGGAACACCGCGTGCCGCATCTGGCATTCCGTGCCGACCAGCTGTCCGACACGCCCATCCTGCCGATCAGCGAGGTGGAGAGCGCCTATTACCTGCGTCTGCGCGTTCAGGACAAGCCGGGTGTGCTGGCCGACATCACGCGCATCCTCGCGGATCAGGGCATCAGCATCGATGCCATGCTGCAGAAGGAACCGTCGGAAGGCGAGCAGCAGGTCAATATCATCATGCTGACTCATGTCACCCGCGAGAAGCAGGTGGACGCGGCGATCGCGCGCATCGAGTCGCTGGACAGCACCGTGGGTGCGGTCACCCGCCTGCGTCTGGAAGAGCTGAACGGCTGAACGGTCGTGGCGCTCAGGCGCCGGCGATCGCATCGGCGATCTGCACGCGGTGATAGAGCGCGGCGACCAGGTCGCCGCGATCCAGCATGCCGACCAGCCTGTTCTCGGTGTCCACCACCGCGATCGCCGGTTGATGCCGGCCGGCGAGCAGTTCGGCGGCCGCAGCCACACTGTCGCTGGTGTGCACGGTCTTCAGGCCGTTGCGCGGCTCGCGCATCATCTGCCCGACCACTTCGGCCTTGTCGGAATGGCTGGCCGGACTGGCGGACAGAAACGCCTTCATCGCAGTGCCCAAACGACCCTCCGTCCCGGGCGTGACTGCGCGCAGGAAATCCTCCAGCGCCAGCATGCCGATGACGCGGCGGCTGCGATCCACCACCGGCAGCGCATCGACTGCGGCACGGCGCATGAGCAACCAGGCCTCGCTCAATGGCGTCGCGAATTCGACCATCGGAGACGGCGTGTCGGGCTCGATCAGATCGCCGCAGCGCACACCGTGCATGCGCTCGAAGGCCCGGCGCAGCGTGCGTTCATACAGGTCCACCAGATCGTCCTCGCGTACATCGAGAAAGCTGTCTATTTCACCCAGCGCGGCAGCGAGATCCCGATGGCTGAGCGCAGGCGGAGACAGGTGCTCGCGCACCTGGGCGGCAGGGGGCGTGCCCTGCGGGTAGCGGCGACCGGGCACACCATTGTTGACGACCATGACCGCGATCATGATGGCGATGGTATTGGCCAGTACCGAAAACATGGACACCTCGAAAGACAGCCCCTGACTGGCCGCCGCCGCCATGGTGAGCGCCATCGCTCCGGCCGGAGGATGGATGCAGCGCGCCCACGCGGTGAGCCACAGGCTGGCAGCAAGTGCGCACGCCATCACCCAGGGGCCGGCCGGCAGCCAGCAGCCACAGGCATAACCGACCGGTGCCGCGATCAGCAGGCCACCGATCACCGACCACGGCTGTGCGAGCGGGCTGTGCGGCAGCGCGAACAGAATGACCGAGGTGGCGCCGAGCGGCGCCAGCACATGCTTCTCGTCCGGCGCCACAGGCAGCACGAACAGCACGCCTTCGAACAGCAGCAGGCCAGCGAACCCGGCCAGCGTACTGCGCCAGCGCTCGGCCCGACTCAGCGGCGGAGCATCCGACACCAGGTAGCGGCGCAGCAGCGAGGGCAAAGCGGACATGGGCGATGCGCACACCGGCGCGTGGACGATGGACGGCGCCGCAGTATGACCGGTTACCCCGAATCTGTGCACCACGACGGTGCGTTATGGTCACATGTGCCGATTCCTTTCGTGACGCCGCCGGCCGTTTCGGCGTATAGTCGCGGCCTTTTCGCGGCATGGCCGGCTTTCCCCGTCGCCGGAGGTCGTCCGGTCAATATGTCTGGCGGTCACGCCACCGCGCGGACCTCGTGTTGATCGAGACGGATACGATGCGACGCCGAGCCGGCCGGTGATCGTTGTGTGCCGTATCCGGGCTCCGCTGCCACCATGAACCTGTTGTCCACCCTGCTGATCGCCTTCGCCATGTCGACCGACGCCTTTGCGGCCGCGGTGTGCAAGGGTGCCAGCCTGGCGCGCCCGCGCTTTTCCGAAGCGCTGCGCACGGGTCTCATCTTCGGTGTCATCGAAACGCTGACACCGTTGCTGGGCTGGTTGCTGGGCAGTGCCGCCGCACCGCTGGTAGAGGCCTGGGACCACTGGATCGCTTTTGCGCTGCTGGGCGGGCTGGGCCTGCACATGATCCGCGCCGGCCTGTCGCCCGACGAGGACGAGGCGGACAAGCCGGCGCGGCATGGCTTCTGGCGCCTGGCGCTGACCGCAGTCGGCACCAGCATCGACGCACTGGCCATAGGCGTGGGCCTGGCTTTCCTCGATGTGAACATCTGGGTGACCGCGCTGGCCATAGGTTGTGCGACCACCCTCATGGTGACGCTGGGTGTCATGGTCGGGCGCCTGCTCGGATCCATCGCCGGCCGGCGCGCGGAAGTCGCGGGCGGCGTGGTACTCATTGCGATCGGAACCGGGATACTGGTCGATCATCTCGGACTGCTTGCACGCACCTGAAGCCCGTGCCCCCGTCTGTGCCGGCTTTCCCGCAGACATCATCCCCCCGCCTGCACGCGCCCTCATCGTCCACCTGGACGCTCACAGTTCGACCTGCGGTCGGTATCCGGCGGCCGATTTTCGTACGCCCTGCGTGTTGCGCCGCAGCGTGTTCATGCAGCCATGAAGGCGTGAAGCCCGCCTTGTGCGCAGATCATCGTGCATGCGTTGCACAAGGAATCGATCGGCACACCCCTTGCTGAACGGGTAGGTGACGACGCCGGTCCGGCGTGCGCAGAACGTGTAGCGACAAGGAGGAGGCGGATGAAGAAGCTCTACCCGAATGCGCGCCTGGCGCTCGATGGCTTGCTGATGGACGGTCAGACGATCGCCGTGGGGGGATTCGGCCTTTGTGGCATCCCGGAGCAGTTGATCGATGCGGTGGTCGATAGCGGTACGCATGATCTGACCGTCATCAGCAACAACGCGGGCGTGGATGGCATCGGCCTGGGCAAGTTGCTGTACAGCCGTCAGGTGCGCCGCATGATCGCATCCTATGTCGGCGAGAACGAGGAATTCGAGCGCCAGCTCCTGTCTGGAGAACTGGAGGTCGATCTCACCCCGCAAGGCACGCTGGCGGAAAAGCTCAGGGCCGGCGGCGCAGGCATCCCTGCCTTCTACACCCGCACCGGGGTCGGCACACCTGTGGCCGAGGGCAAGGAAACACGTGAATTCGGAGGGCAGCGCTATCTGCTGGAGCATGCGCTGGTCGCCGACGTGGCGCTGGTGAAGGCGTGGAAGGCCGACTGCGCCGGCAATCTCGTGTATCGCAAGACCGCGCGCAACTTCAATCCCATGATTGCCACCGCCGGCCGGACTACGGTCGCCGAGGTCGAGGAAATCGTGCCGACCGGTGAGCTGGATCCGGACCAGATCCATACGCCAGGCATTTTCGTGCAGCGCGTGATCGTCAATCAGGCGCCTGCGAAGCACATCGAAAAACGCACGACGAGGAGCGCCTGACATGGCCTGGACACGGGACGACATGGCGCGCCGCGCGGCGCGCGAACTGCGCGACGGCTATTACGTGAACCTGGGCATAGGCATGCCCACGCTGGTGGCCAATCACATACCGGAAGGCATGGACGTGTGGCTGCAGTCGGAAAACGGTTTGCTGGGCATAGGCCCCTTCCCGACCGAGGAGGAGGTCGACGCGGATCTGATCAATGCCGGCAAGCAGACGGTGAGCACACTGCCCGGCAGCAGCTTCTTCAGCAGCGCCGATTCGTTTGCCATGATACGCGGCGGTCACATCGATCTTGCCATCCTGGGCGCAATGCAGGTGAGCGAGCGCGGTGATCTGGCGAACTGGATGATTCCCGGCAAGCTGGTGAAGGGCATGGGCGGTGCCATGGATCTGGTGGCCGGCGTGCGACGTGTCATCGTCATGATGGAACACTGCAGCCGCAGTGGCGAACACAAGATTCTGAAACAGTGCGACCTGCCATTGACCGGTGCCGGTGTGGTGAGCCTGATCATTACCGATCTGTGCGTGCTGGCGGTGACGCCGGAGGGCCTTGAATTGCGTGAACTTGCCCCGGGAGTGAGCATAGACCACGTGTTCGAAAGGACGGGCGCGCCGGTGCGCACCGCGCCGGTGGTGCTGTGCTGAGCCGCACCGGGACGGCCGGGGAGGCCGCAGCACGTGCCCAACAGACGTCGAGCGAGCTCACGCTGGAGTGCCTGGTCAAGGGCTATGGCATCCCCCTTGGCCGGCTGGTGGCACTCGAAGACATGGGCATCATCCGCGAAGTGGATGCGGACCGCTTCCACTGTGACGACGAGGACCGGCTCATCATCGTCGCCGCCGCGATACAGCTTGGATTCACGCTGCGCGAACTGCGCGAACTGATGGACCTGTATGCCGAGGCGTCGCCGGCACGCCGCGCCTTGCCCAGCTTCATGAAGTTGCTCGCCAGCTACCAGAGGTTGATGGCCTGGCGCGAGCCGGATTCCGGCGTAACGGCGCAGCCGCCGGCAGGACGGCAGCGCCGTCCGTTCCGCGCGCGTGACTTCCGTCCGGGGGTCGTGCGCAAGGACAAACCGGCATGACGCCTCTGGTCGGTCGGCGCGCGCCGGACTTCACCGCGGACGCCGTGTGGGCCGACGACGGAATCCGTCCGTTTACTCTGTCCGATGTGCGTGGTCGCCATGCAGTACTCATTTTCTACCCGCTCGATTTCAGCTCGGCCTGTCCATCCGAACTGCTTGCCTTCGAGCGCTCGATGCCCGAATTCGCGCGCCGCGCGGTGGATCTGGTGGCCTGTTCCATCGATTCCGCCCATGTGCATCTCGCGTGGAAGAGGACACCCTGCGAGCAGGGCGGTGTGGGGGCGCTGAGTTACCCGCTGGTATCCGATCTGACGCATGAAGTGGTGCGTGCCTATGGCGTCGAGGGCGTGTCAGGGGCTGCGCTGCGCGCCACCTTCGTGATCGATCGTGAAGGCGTCGTGCAGTATCAACGTGTGAGCAATCTGGGGCTGGCGCTTGAAGTTCACGAATTGCTGCGGGTGCTCGATGCCGTGCAGCAGGGCGAGGTCCGTCCGGACGGCTGGCAGGAAGGGCGACGCGGCGCGGCGCTTACAGAGCGCGGAGCGGCAGCCTATCTTGCCGAGCATTCGGACATGTTGTGACGATGGAACGGGAGAAGGCAGACATGAAGCTGTACGACTGGCACGCAGCACCGAATCCGAAGCGGGTACGCATGTTCCTGGTCGAGAAAGACCTGGATCTGACCATCGTCGAAGTGTCCGGCGACAATCTCAGGTTGCGTGCCGACTACATCGAGAAATTCCCGCAGGCCATGGTGCCCATGCTGGAGTTGCCGGATGGACGGCAGATCGGCGAATCCATGGCGATCTGCCGCTATCTGGAAGAGCTTCATCCTGCGCCGCCCATGCTGGGGCGCAATGCTTACGAGCGCGCCATCGTCGACATGTGGGAGAGGCGCGCGTTCGACGAGGGCATGATGGCGGCAGGCGAGGTGTTCCGGAATACCGCGGATGCATTCCGTGATCGCGGTCTGCCCGGGTTTGCAACGCCGGTGCCGCAGATTCCGGCGCTGGCCGAGCGCGGACGGGAACGGCTCGGGCATTTCTTCCGCAAGTTCGATCGCCAGCTCGGCGCACAGCGTTTCATCGCCGGCGAGCATTTCACGGTGGCGGACTGCACCGCCTTCTGCAGCATCGAGTTCGCCGGATGGTCGGATATCGGCATTCCGTCCGACTGCGGCAATCTCCTGCGCTGGCATCGCGAGGTCAGCGCGCGCCCGAGCGCGCGCGCGTGAGCCCTGCGCGTTCGCGCTGACCCTCCGGGGCGGCGAAAGCAGCGGACGCTGCCTTCGCCGCCTTCGTCTTCTGCATCGGTCGCAGAGCCCGCTGCGCGGCCGTCCCGTTCCCCGCATGCGCAACCGTGCCGACGGCACGCTGTCACGGACGCTGTCCGCCCAGGCGGGCGCGCCGCTCGCGGGCGTTCGTCCGGTGGCGGTCCAGCCGTCCGCATGCCGGGCACACATAGATCTCATTGCTTCGTTCGTGTTGCGGCGCACCACGTCCATCGGGCTGAAACGACCGTCCGACGCGGGTTTCCGGACAGTCCGATCGCACTACGGTCGATCGGCTGGCAGCCGTCCGAATTCCATCCGTACGCTGCCATGCAGCCTGACACTGTCCTGTACGCCGTCATTTTTTGTTCATACGAATCAGTTGCTTGAGCGAGCACGCGAAGCTGCGCTTCGCACTGGCACCGTCCTTGCGAACAGAGCTGTGTTCGATCGCGGCCAGATCGATCAGGCACTACCGACGCCCCTGCGTCGGGGCGAAGAGCAGTTGGACACATTCAAATGGAGACGTGGAGATGACGATCGATAACTCGTCGGTTCAGGTGCTGGGCATCGATGCCGGCGGCACCATGACCGACACCTTCTTTGTCCGTGCGGACGGCCGCTTCGTGGTCGGCAAGGCACAGAGCAATCCGGGTGACGAATCGCTGGCGATCTACAACTCGTCGGTCGACGCGCTGGCGCACTGGGGTCGTGAAGTCGATGAGGTGTATCCCGAACTGGTGACTTGCGTGTATTCGGGGACCGCGATGCTGAACCGCGTACTCATGCGCAAAGGTCTGGACGTTGGCCTGATCTGCAATCGCGGCTTCGAGCAGGTGCATTCGATGGGGCGCGCGCTGCAGAGCTATCTGGGCTATGCGCTGGAAGACCGCATCCACCTGAATACCCACCGCTACGACGAACCGCTGGTGCCGGTGTCGCGCACCCGCGGCGTGACAGAGCGTACCGACGTGCAGGGCAAGGTGGTGATTCCGCTGCGCGAAGCCGAAGTACGCAGCGCCGTGAAGGAACTGGTGGACGCCGGTTCCAAAGCCATCGTCATCTGCTTCCTGCAGTCGCACAAGAACGGCAGCAGCGAACAGCGCGCGCGCGACATCGCGAAGGAAGAGCTGAAAAAGCTCGGTGTGGACATTCCGGTATTCGCGTCGGTGGACTATTACCCGCAGCGCAAGGAAAGCCATCGCATGAACACCACCATACTCGAAGCCTATGGCGCCGAACCGTCGCGCCAGACGCTGAAGAAGGTGAGCGACCGCTTCAAGAAGCATGGCGCGAAGTTCGACCTGCGCGTGATGGCCACGCACGGCGGCACGATCAGCTGGAAGGCCAAGGAACTGGCGCGCACCATCGTGTCCGGCCCGATCGGCGGCGTGATCGGCTCCAGGCTGCTGGGGGAGGCGCTGGGTGACGAGAACATCGCGTGCTCGGACATCGGTGGCACCTCGTTCGACGTGGCGCTCATCACCAAGGGTTCGTTCGCCATCAAGTCCGATCCGGACATGGCCCGTCTGGTGCTGTCGCTGCCGCTGGTGGCGATGGATTCGGTGGGTGCCGGTGCGGGCTCCTTCGTGCGCCTGGATCCGTACTCGAAGTCGATCAAGCTCGGCCCGGACAGTGCCGGCTACCGGGTCGGCACCTGCTGGCCGGAGAGCGGCCTGGAAACGGTGTCGGTGTCGGATTGCCACGTGGTGCTGGGCTATCTGAACCCGAACAACTTCCTCGGCGGTGCGATCAAGCTGGACGTGCAGCGTGCGCGTGACCACATCAAGGCGCAGATCGCCGATCCGCTCGGCCTGTCGGTGGAAGATGCGGCCGCCGGCGTGATCGAGCTGCTCGATCTCACGCTGTCCGAATACCTGCGCGCCAACATCAGCGCCAAGGGCTACAACCCGGCCGAGTTCACCTGCTTTTCCTACGGCGGTGCCGGCCCGGTGCACACCTACGGCTACACCGAAGGCGTGGGCTTCAAGGACGTGGTCGTGCCGGCCTGGGCCGCCGGCTTCTCCGCCTTCGGCTGCGCCTGCGCCGACTTCGAGTACCGCTACGACAAGTCGGTCGACCTCGGCGTGGCGCAGCTCGCCAGCGATGCCGACAAGGCTGCCGCGTGCAGGACGCTGCAGGACGCCTGGAGCGAGCTGGCCGGCAAGGTGATCGAGGAATTCGTGATCAACGGCTTCAAGGCCGAGGACGTGATGCTCATCCCGGGCTACAAGATGCAGTACATGGGTCAGCTCAACGATCTCGAAATCATTTCGCCGGTGCCCACCGCCCAGAGTGCGGCCGACTGGGACAAGATCGTCGAGGCCTTCGAGAACACCTATGGCCGCGTCTACGCCAGCTCGGCGCGCTCGCCCGAACTGGGCTTTTCCGCGACCGGCGCCATCATGCGCGGCACGGTCGCGACGCAGAAGCCGGTGCTGCCGGAAGACCCCGACTGCGGTCCCACACCGCCGCCGGAAGCCCGCATCGGCACCCGTCCGTTCTACCGCCACAAGAAGTGGGTGGATGCGGTGATCTGGAAGATGGAAGCGCTCAAGGCCGGCAATCACATCGTCGGTCCCGCCATCATCGAATCGGATGCCACCACCTTCGTGGTGCCGGATGGCTTCGAAACCACCATCGACAAGCACCGCCTGTTCCACCTGAAGGAAGTCAGGTAAGCGCCGGGACGCAGCGCAGGCTGCCGGCGCCCGAGCGGTGCCGGCGGCACGATCCGGACCACACTCCCAAGGAGAGACCGCATGAACATGATGACCCCCAACGAGACCGGCTTTGCCGATCTCCTGAAGAACGGCCAGACGCTGAAGCAGTTCCGCGACGGCATCATCGAGCGCACGCAGAAGACCGGCCACTACAACGGCCTGGAAAAGCTGGAACTGCGCGATGCCGACCCGATCGGCTACGAAAAGCTGTTCTCCAAATTGCGCGGCGGCCTGGTGCACGCCCGCGAAACCGCGAAGAAGATCGCCGCCAGCCCGATCGTCGAGCAGGAAGGCGAACTGTGCTTCACGCTGTACAACGCGGTGGGCGACTGCGTGCTCACCTCGACCGGCATCATCATCCACGTCGGCACCATGGGCGCGGCGATCAAATACATGATCGAGAACAACTGGGAAGCCAACCCCGGCATCAATCCCGGCGACATGTTCACCAACAACGACTGCTCGATCGGCAATGTGCACCCGTGCGACATCGCCACCATCGTGCCCATCTTCTGGGAAGACCGGCTGATCGGCTGGGTAGGGGGCGTGACCCATGTGATCGATACCGGTGCGGTGACCCCGGGCTCGATGTCCACCGGTCAGACCCAGCGCTTCGGTGACGGCTACATGATCACCTGCCGCAAGACCGGCGTGAACGACACGCCGCTGCGCGACTGGCTGCACGAATCGCAGCGCTCGGTGCGCACCCCCAAGTACTGGATTCTCGACGAGAAGACCCGTATCGCCGGCTGCCACATGATCCGCGAACTGGTGGAGGAAGTGATCCGTGCCGATGGCATCGAGGCCTACGAGAAGTTTGCCTACGAGGTGATCGAGGAAGGGCGCCGCGGCCTGCAGAGCCGCATCAAGGCGATGACGCTGCCCGGCAAGTACCGCAAGGTGTCCTTCGTCGATGTGCCGTACAAGCACGAGGACGTGCAGGTGTCGAACGCCTTCGCCAAGCTCGATTCCATCATGCATTCGCCGTGCGAAATGACGATCAAGGGCGACGGCAAGTGGCGCCTCGATTTCGAAGGCGCGAGCCGCTGGGGCTGGCATACCTTCAACGCCCACCAGGTGGCGTTCACCTCGGGCATCTGGGTCATGATGTGCCAGACCCTGGTGCCCACCCAGCGCATCAACGATGGCGCCTACTTCGCCACCGAGTTCCGCCTGCCCAAGGGCACCTGGTGCAACCCGGACGATCGTCGCACCGGCCACGCCTATGCCTGGCACTTCCTGGTGTCCGGCTGGGCGGCGCTGTGGCGCGGCCTGTCGCAGGCCTACTTCAGTCGCGGCTATCTGGAGGAGGTGAACGCCGGCAATGCCAATACCTCCAACTGGCTGCAAGGGGGCGGCATCAATCAGGACGGCGAAATCCACGCGGTGAACAGCTTCGAGGCCTCGAGCTGCGGCACCGGTGCATGCGCGGTCAAGGACGGCCTGAATCATGCCGCCGCCATCTGGAATCCGGAAGGCGACATGGGCGACATCGAAATCTGGGAAATGGCCGAACCGCTGCTCTACATGGGCCGCAACGTGAAGGCCAACTCCGGCGGCTACGGCAAATACCGCGGCGGCTGCGGTTTCGAGACGCTGCGCATGGTGTGGAACGCCCAGGACTGGACCATGTTCTTCATGGGCAATGGCTTCATGAACAGCGACTGGGGGCTGATGGGCGGCTACCCGTCAGCCACCGGCTATCGCTTCGAAGCGCACAAGACCGGCCTGGAACGGCGTATCGCCAACGGCGAGAGCCTGCCTCTGGGCGGCGATATCGATCCGTCGGCGCCGACCTATGAGCACAACATCGACGCCACGGCGCAGGTCAAGCGCGACAAGCAGTGCATGACCACCGAGGACTGCTACGCCAACCATGACCTGTACCTGAACTACCTGCGCGGCGGCCCCGGCTTCGGCGATCCGATAGACCGCGAGCCGGCGGCGATCGAGAAGGATCTGAACGAGCGCTTCCTGCTGCCCGAATACGCCGGCAAGGTCTATGGCGCGGTGTTCTCGCAGGACGCGAAGGGCACGTACACGGTGGATGCCGCGAAGACCCGCGCGCGTCGCGCCGAAATGCGCAAGGAACGTCTGGCGCGCGCGGTGCCGGTACGCGAATGGATGAAGGAAGAGCGCGAACGCATCCTGAACAAGCATGCCTCGACCGCCGTGCAGCACATGTTCGCCACCAGTTTCGCGCTGTCCGAGAAGTTCACGAAACAGTTCAAGGACTTCTGGAACCTGCCGGCGGACTGGATGGTGAGCGAGGACGAGCTGGGCGTGCCGTCCTACGGCTCCAAGCACCGCATGGACCTGTCGCTGATGCCGGACGTCACCACTGTCGTCCAGGTCGAAGAGTGAGCACACCCCCGAACGATCACGCGAATCAAGGAGCATAGAGATGTCGACTTACACCAATGAGCAGGTCGCTCACCTGGTCGAAGGCACGCTGGACTGGGAAACCACCTTCCGCATGCTGTCCATGCCCAAGGACAACAGCCGCTTCAAGCAGTACGTCGAGGCACTGCAGAAGAAGGTGAGCTTCAAGGACCGCATCGTGCTGCCGCTCGGCCCGCACCTCTACATCGTGCAGACCGACCGCAAGCAGTGGGTCACCAAGTGCGACTGCGGCCACGAGTTCTGCGACTACCGCGAGAACTGGAAGATGCACGCCCACATCTATGTGCGCGATACCGAGGAGGCGATGACCGAGGTGTATCCGAAGCTGATGGCGCCGGATACGCAGTGGCAGGTGTATCGCGAGTACTACTGCCCGAGTTGCGGCGCGCTGCACGACGTCGAAGCGCCGACCCCCTGGTATCCGGTCATCCACGACTTCGAGCCGGATATCGAAGCCTTCTACAAGGAGTGGGTGAACCTGCCGGTGCCCGAACGGGCGGCGTGATGCGCCCCCGGGGCGCCTGACAGGCGCCATGGACGGCCGGCCGGAGGAGGCCGGTCGTCCGGGCGGTGGCCATGCGGCATCGGTCGCTTCCCGCCGGACACCCTGACAACGGATGCAAGGACATGCGGCCCGGGCGATTTCCGGGGCTGCAGGGGACGGCTCGCGCCGCGCATTCCGCCAGGTCATGACAAGCGTCGAGCGCGCAGCGCAACGGCGCCAGAAGGAGATCGACATGCTTCACTCGCTCAAGCAGTTCGGCAGCGGCGCGCGCGCCGCGGTCAATGTGGTCACCTCCGCGCTGCCCATTGCCATCATAGGCGGCCTGCTGTACGCGGGCTTCTTCGTGAAGGCCGAGGCGGTCATCAACAAGGTCGAGCCGAAGGCGGTCGAGCGGCGCGACAACTTCTTCAGCGTGGTTGCGCCCGATGCGCAGATCGCGTGGGCCGCCGGCACCGGCGGCAAGATCGTGCGCAGCGACGACGGCGGTCGCACCTGGCACCGGCAGGACAGCACCACGCTGGAAAACCTTCAGGGCATCGCCGCCTGGGATGCGCAGCATGCGGTGGTGGCGGGCAATCACGGCGTGGTGCTTTACACCAGCGACGGCGGCAGCACCTGGAAGCACGCGCAGGTACCCAAGTCCGACAACCCCAACAAGCTGTTCCGCGTGCACATCTTCGACGGCGTTGCCTGGGCGGTCGGGGAGTTCGGATCCCTGCTGCGTTCCGACGACAAGGGGGCCACCTGGACGCGGGCGATGGAAGAGAAGGATCGCGCCTGGAACGACGTGTTCTTCCGCGGGCGTCTGGGCTGGCTGGTGGGCGAGTTCGGCACCGTTATGCGCAGCACCGATGGTGGCGCGACCTGGAGCGAAACCGCACTCGACAACAAGGTAAGCCTGATGGGTGTGGACTTCCGCGACGATCTCAACGGCGTGGCGGTGGGGCTGACCGGCACCGTGCTGGTGACCTCGGACGGGGGCCAGACCTGGCGCGAGGTTGCACGCCCGACACGGGAGCACCTGCTCGACATCGCATGGGACGAGAAGCGCTGGGTCGCGGTGGGCGACAAGGGCGTGATGGTCACGTCGGATGCCGCCGCGAACGAATGGAAGGCCGCGCGCATTTCCGAAGGCGACGTGTCCTGGCGCACCCAGATCACCCGCGCCGGTGATCGTCACTACGTGGCGGGCGCCAATCTGGCCGTGCTCGATGGCGGCACGCTCACCATCGTCGGTCGCTGACAACAGGGCAGGGAGAAAGCCGTGAAGAACGAAACGTTCAGCAAGGTGGAGCGACTGTTCGCGACACTGATCCGTCATCGCGCCTGGGTGGTGCTGACGGTGGCGGTGATGACCGCCTTCATGGGCTGGCTGGCCAGCCATGTCGAAGTGAAGACCGTATTCAGCGACCTGTTGCCGAAGAACCATCCTTATGTGGCGGTGAACCAGCGCTTCAAGTCCACCTTCGGCGGATCCAACATGGTGAGCATCATGCTGGAGGTCAAGGACGGCACCATCTTCGACCCGGCCGTGCTGGCCAAGGTGCAGAAGATCACGGTCGGTCTGCAGCAGGTCGACAGCGTGGACACCTACCAGATCATTTCCATCGCGTCGAAGAAGATCAAGGAAGTGCGCGCGTCGACCGAGGGCGTGGAGTCGCGGCCCATCATGTGGCCGGAGCTGCCGAAGGGACCGGCCGAGATCGCGGTGCTGAAGGAAGCGGTGCTGAACAATCCGTTGATCTACGGCCCCTATGTATCGATGGATCTGAAGGCCACGCTGATCACCGCCGACTTTCTCGACGGGGACATCAATTACAGCCGTGCCTTCGACCAGATCATGAGCCTGGTCGGACAAGCCGACGGCGATGGCGTCATGGTGCGCGTGGTCGGGGAACCGGTGCTGTACGGCTGGGTAAACTTCTATCTGGACGAGACGATACGCATCTTCTTCGCGGCCATCGCTTCGCTGGTCATCATCCTGCTGCTCATCACGCGCACCTGGCATGGCACGGTGCTACCGCTGCTGGCCGGCGTGGTGAGCGCGATCTGGGCGCTGGGTGCGGCCAGGCTGATGGGCTTCCACCTCGATCCGCTGGTCATCGTGGTGGCCTTCCTGATCACTGCGCAGGCGATTTCCAATTCGGTACAGCTCATCTCCCGCTACGACGACGAAATCGCCCAGGGGGCGAGATCGTCCGCCGCAGCGGCGGTGGCCAGCGCGAAGAACCTGTTCAAGCCCAGCATGCTGGCCATCGTGTGTGATGCCGGCTGCGTGCTGGTGGTCGCGCTCACGCCCATCCCGATGCTGGAAAAGATTTCCTACATCGGCACGGTGTGGATCCTGTCCATCTTCGTCAGCGCGCTCATCCTGACGCCGGTCATGCTGTCCTTCTTCCGGCCGGGCGGCGGACCGGTGCACCCGATCAACATCCGGCCGGTGCTCGACGCCATCCTGCGCACCTGCGCCGGCATTGTCACCACGCGCATGCGCTACGTCGTGCTCGGGCTGACCGGCATCGTGTTCCTGGTATCCGGCTGGTACGCCTTCAACCTCAAGGTCGGTGACGCCAATCCGGGTTCCCCCATCCTGTGGCCGGACTCCTCATACAACCAGGACGCGACCGACATCAACCGTCAGTTCCAAGGGTCGGACCGCATGTTCGTCGTGGTGGCCGGCAAGGAAAAGGGGGCGCTGCGCGAACCGGAGGTGCTCGCCAGCATGGCGAACTTCCAGCGCTACATGGAGGCACAGCCCGAGGTCGGCGGCAGCATCTCTCTGGCCGACATCCTGCCGCAGGTGCGCCGCGTGCTGCGCGAAGGCAATCCGATGTACGCGGAACTGGGTAACGACGCCGCCGAGAATTCGGAACTGACCTATATGTTCGTGTCCGGCTCCGACCCCGGTGACATGGACCGCTACGCCGACGCCGACGCCAGGAACGGCGCGGTCACGCTGTTCTTCCGCGATCACCAGGGCGAAACCATCCGCACCGCGGTGGCGCGCGTGCAGGACTACGTGGCCAACAACCCGATCGAAAAGGCCGAGTACCTGCTGGCCGGCGGTCTGGTCGGGGTGCTGGCGGCGGTGAATGAAGTGATCCTGGCCGGCCAGATCGAGGCCATCGCGCTCGCGCTTCTGGTGCTGGTCGTGTGCTGCACGGTGACCTACCGCTCAACGGTGGCCGGCGTGTTCTTCATGATCCCGGTGATGCTGTCCAACACCATCACCTTCAGCTACATGGCGCTCAACGACATCGGCATGAACATCAATACGCTGCCGGTGGTCGCGCTGGGCATCGGTCTGGGGGTCGACTACAGCTTCTACATCGTCGATGGCATACGCGAGGAGCTGCACCACAACCCCAACGTCGAGCGCGCCATCGTCAAGGCGCTGTCCAGCGCGGGTCGGGGCGTGCTGGTGACGGCGCTCACGCTGATCACCAGCGTGGGCCTGTGGAGCTTTTCATCGCTCCGCCTGCAGGCCGACATGGGGCTGCTGATCGCGCTGTGGCTGTTCATCTCCGCCTTCAGTGCGCTGTTCATCATGCCAGCCATCGTCTATGTGTTCCGCCCCGCCTTCGTAGTGGGCAGCAAGCAGCGTCCGATCGAACGCGCAGAACCTGCAGTCGTTGTGTGAGGGCAGCCCGTCGCGCCCGTCGGCGTCTGCCGACGGCGACGGGCGTGCGCGGGCGGCTCATGGGTAGTCCCTAACAGGAGGGAGTGGAGACATGAGAAGAAGCAGAACCTTCAGGCGGACCGGCACCGGTCTTGCGGTGACGGCGGCACTGGCGATGACGGGAGCACCCGCAGCGCATGGCGCCGAGGAGGCAGCCAAGGAAGGCGGCAACTGGGCGAGCAGCAGCGACTCCAGTTTCCAGTTGTCGGGCTATGTGCGCGCCTGGGCCTCGTTCAACCTCGAGGACCAGCCGGAACTGGGCGCAGTGGGCAAGGACAGCGCGGGCAAGCTGTCCATGCTGCGCGGTTCACTGCTGCTCGACGCCGATGCGAGGACAGGGCCGGTGAAGTGGAAGGCGATCGGGCGTCTGGATCGCGAATACAAGACCGGTTACCTGGAAGACCTGGAAGATCTGCGCGCCACCAATGGCACGGCCGGCGGCCGCAGCATCACCGAGAACTACAACAACGGCGACATCCGCGAGTTCTGGGCGGAGATTCCGATCGGTGACCGGGTGACAGTGAAGGCCGGCAAGCAGCAACTGGTGTGGGGCGAGTCGGACTTTTTCCAGGCCATGGACCTGGTTCACGGCTACGACTTCAGCTGGCGGCTGTTCTTCGAGGGCGAGAACGAGGAGTGGCGCAAGCCGCTGATCATGATTTCGACCAAGATCCGGGTGCCGGAAGCCAAGGGCATGCTGGCCGCCTTCGTGCGACCGGGCTGGGATCGCTGCGAGGACATCGGCAACACCTACGATATCCGGGGCGGGCGCTGGTTCTTCCAGCCTTACCGCGGCTACGACCTGTCGCAGGTGACCGACAAGAACTGCGATCACAAGGATGGCGACATGGATGACGTGACCGGCGGCATCCGCTGGTCCGGGGAGGCGTTCGGGCTGAATTACTCGGTCGCCTACCTGACCACCTTCTCCGCCGATCCGGTCGCCAATTCCTCCTTCCGTCCGTACAAGGAAGCGGTGCTCGATCCGGGCAATGTGTTCGATCTGATCCATCCGAAGATCGACGTGCTCGGCGCCACGGTGAGCGGCTACAGCGAAACGCTGGATGCCGTGATCAGTGCGGAAGTCGCCTATACCAAGGACCAGCCCTACAACGTCGGAAGTGGCGCCTTCAACCCCGGCAATGCCGCCAACCCGGGCATAGGCCTGAACGGCATCAAGAAGAAGGACACGCTGCGGACCATGATCCGCATCGACAAGGACCTGAGTCTGGAGAACATCTTCGGTACCTCGCGTCCGTCCTTCTCGTCGGTCCAGTTGTTCAACACCCAGGTGCTGAACTACGACGGTGACGAGGATCTGGTACGCCTGTTCGCCTACGGCACCAAGCTGAACGAGCACAGCACCATCCTCACCATGTTCACCACGCTGAACTACAGGAACGACACGATCAACCCCGGTCTTGCCGTCGGATTCGATCTGTCCAACGGCGGCGGCTTCGCCATCCCCAGCGTCGCGCTCACCTTCTCCGACAAGTGGCTCGCGAAGATCGAGGCGGACATCTTCTGGGACGGTGGCAAGAGCAACCGCACCCAGTTCAGCAACGGTGAATCGCAGTTGTTCGGCTACTTCAGCCGGGCGAGCCAGCTCGTGTTTCGCCTGACCCGGCAGTTCTGACCCAAGGAGGAAAACAACATGAACCTGTTCACTACATTCGCCCACGCCGGTCCGTCGCGCCGGCACGCCCTGGCAAGCACGCTGGCACTGATGGTGGGTCTGGCGTCCGGTCTCGCGCAAGGCAAGGAGCTGGAAGCCGGCTTCGTGATCGACAAGAGCAATTACGACAGCATCAAGAACGACACCTTCGAGAACAAGACCATTGCCTCGATGGTGCCGGAGAAGCTCGAGTGGATGATCAAGAACTACAACCTGACCATCAAGCTCGCCCACTCGAAGAAGATCGAGATGGACCCGAAGTATGTCGAGTGGTCGAAGAAGAATGTCGGCACCGTCAAGTTCAATCCGGCGGACCGCACCGTGTCGGGCTGGCAGGCGGGCATGATGTTTCCGCCGGAAACCATCAAGATGGATGATCCGCATGCCGGCGACAAGGTGATCTGGAACCTGCGTGCCGCCACCTATGGCGCGACGATGGACCTGCGCGACATCGCCTGGGCCTTCCTTGACGCGAAGAAGGGCTATGAGCGCGTGCAGGCCTTCCAGTCCCGTCGCTACTACATGGAAGGCCGTCTCGACGGCGGCCCGATCACGGTGGGTGACGGCACGATCGCGCAGAAGACCTACTTCGTCGCCCACTACCCGCAGGACATCCGCGGCCTGGGCACCTTCTCGGTGCGCTACAACCAGGCCGATTCGAAGAAGCCGGACGACTCCTATGCCTATCTGAAGTCGGTGCGCCGGGTGCGTCGCCTGTCCGGTGGCGCGTGGATGGATCCGATCGGCGGTACCGACCAGTTGTACGACGACTGGGACATCTGGGATGCCGCGCCCACCAAGTACAAGTCGAACAAGCTGATCGAGAAGCGCTGGGTGCTGGCCATCGCGCACAGCCCGGAAATGAGCGTCGACGTGTCGCAGCCCTGGACCGAACCGCAGAAGCGCTTCCCGCGCATCAACATGAGCGAGCCGCCGTACTTCAACCCGGCCAAGGACATCGGCTGGGAGCCGCGAGAGGTCTACGTGGTCGAGGGCATTCCGCCGGACGAGCATCCGTACAGCAAGAAGGTGGTGTACATGGAAGTGGATTTCCCGCGTCCCTACCTCGGCTACGCGGAAGACCGCAAGGGCGAGTTCTGGAAGATGTTCATCTTCCAGAACCGGCCTGACATCGGCGACGACGGCTACAAGGCGGTCATGCCGGTGATCGGTCACATCATCGACGTCAAGCGCGGTCACGCCACCAACTGGTCGTCCAACATGAAATCCAATCCCAAGGGCGTCAAGGAAACCGACGTTTCGCTCAACGTACTCGAGGAAGTGGCGACCGGTACCGGCAAGTGAATGCAGTTGGATATCGTGCTGGCCCTCCTCCCGGCATGTTTCGCCCGGTCCCGCCCGTGCGGGGTCGGGCATTTTTTACCGCGGTATGCGCGGGCCGGTGAGCCGGCACTGAAGGGGAACAGATGATGAAAGTCTTCACGCCCTCGGCGTACGAATGGCGGGACACCCGGCTTGCCCGCTTCATAGAGAAGTATGGCTATCGATCGCTCGATCAGTTGCAGGAAGAGGCGGAGCGCGAGCCGTCCGTATTCTGGGACCGTGTGGTCGAGGAAGTCGGCCTGGAATGGGTGGTGCCCTATACGCAGACGCTGGACATGTCGGAAGGGCCGATGTGGCCGCTGTGGTTCATCGGCGGTCAGCTCGACCTGGCGGACAACCTGATCGGCAAGCATGCGCGGTGCGACCCGCACAAGCCGGCATTGCGATGGGAAGGCGACGGCGGAGAGGAGCGCTGCATCCGCTATGGCGAACTGGAGCGCGAGGTGGCTTCGGTGGCGGCTGGCTTGCGCGCGCTGGGCGTGGAGCAGGGCAGTCGCATCGCGCTCTACCTGCCCATGGTGCCGGAGGCGGCCATCATGCTGCTGGCCGCGGCCAGCATAGGGGCCATCTCGGTGCCCATGTTCTCGGGCTATTCCGCCGATTCCGTCGCGCAACGGGTGCAGGACGCCGGCGCATCGCTGCTGGTATGCGCGAACGGTTATTTCCGGCGCGGCAAGCAGGTGTTCATGCTGGCGGACGCACTGAGCGCGGCGGCCGCGTGCGACTCGATCGAACATGTCGTCGTGGTTGACCGGCTGGGTTCGGGCATCGGCGAACGGGCGCGCCCGGACCCGGGCTTCGCGCTGCACGATTACGCCACGCTCGCGCGGTCGCGGCCGCCACTCGACGCAAGCAGGTGCTTCGCGCCCGCCACGCCGCTCATGCTCATCTACACCTCCGGCACCACCGGCAAACCCAAGGGCGTGGTGCACACGCATGGCGGCTTCGCGCTGAAGGCGGCGCAGGACATGGCAATGGCGTTCGATCTGCATGCCGATGACACGCTCATGTGGGTGACCGACATGGGCTGGCTCATGGGGCCGTGGATGGTATTCGGCGGCTTGCTGCTGGGCGCCACCATCGTGCTGTGCGAAGCGACGCCGGATCATCCGGACGCCGGCCGCTTGTGGCGCATCGCACAGCGTCACGACGTGACCCACCTCGGGCTTTCGCCCACACTGGTGCGCCTGCTCATGGGGCGTCGCGATGCCCTGCCCGAAGCGTCCGCGCTGGGTTCCCTGCGCGTGTTCGGCTCCACCGGCGAGGCCTGGAACGAAACGCCCTGGCTGTGGCTGTTCGAAGCGGTGGGTCAGGGCAGGCGACCCATCATCAATTACTCGGGTGGCACCGAAATCGGTGGCGGCATCCTGGCCTGCTTCCCCGGACTGCCGCAGACGGCCTGCGGCTTCAACGGACCCATCCCCGGCATGGCGGCCGACGTGGTGGATGCGGAAGGGCAGCCGGTACGCGGCAGCGTGGGCGAACTGGTGCTGCGCCAGCCCTGGCCGGGCATGACGCAGGGCTTCTGGAACGATCCGGCGCGCTACGAGGACAGCTACTGGTCCACCTTGCCCGGACTGTGGGTGCACGGCGACTGGGCCAGCATAGACAGCGACGGCTACTGGTTCGTGCATGGCCGCAGCGACGACACCATCAAGGTGGCGGGCAAGCGGCTGGGGCCGAACGAATTCGAGTCCGCGCTCGTGTCCCATCCCCTGGTGGCCGAGGCGGTGGCGGTTGGCGTACCGGATGCCATCAAGGGGGAGGCGGTCGTCTGCTTCGTCACCCTGCACGACAAGCGCAGTGGACATGAGGGCTGGAGCGTGTGGGAAACCGAGCTGTCGGAACATGTGACCCGGCTGCTCGGCAAGCCTCTGCGGCCGGCGCGCATCCACGCGCTGGCGCAGATACCCAAGACGCGCAACGGCAAGATCCTGCGCCGCGTCGTGCGCAATGCCTACATCGGACGGCCGATGGGGGACCTGTCGTCGATGGAGGATCCGCGCGCGGTGGACGAGGTGATGAAGCTGCGCGGCGCCCCGGCATGAGCGCTACCCGTCCGATATGCATACGGTCATGCGTCCGTTTTCCGGACGCATGACGATCTGAATCGGACGTCTGTCGGAGCAGGTCATTGAAATGAAATATTTTTTCTATCAAGCACGGGTGGCGCGGAACTTGCGCGTAGCTGCGTCTGCCACGTGCCGGCCGGGCCATTGCCGTGCCGGCAAAAGGAGGTCGTGTTGAATCCGGACAGTGAAGCCATCGTCGTCGTTTCGGCCTGCCGCACCCCGTTGGGCGGCTTTCTCGGCAGCCTTGCCCCGGCCAGCGCGCCACAGCTCGGCGCCGTCGCACTCAATGCCGCCGTGCAGCGGGCCGGTATCGCGACGGCCGACGTCGATCAGGTCTATATGGGCTGCGTACTGCCGGCGGGCCTCGGTCAGGCGCCCGCGCGCCAGGCCGCGCTGGGCGGGGGACTGCCCGACAGCACGGCGTGCACCACGGTGAGCAAGGTGTGTGGTTCCGGCATGCAGGCGGTCATGCTGGCCCGCGATACGCTCAAGGCGGGCTCCGCGGACATCGTGCTGGCCGGGGGCATGGAATCCATGAGCAATGCGCCCTATCTGCTGGCGCGAGCGCGCACCGGCTATCGCCTCGGCCACGACCGGGTGATGGACCACATGTTCCTCGACGGTCTGGAGGATGCCTATGGCGAGCGCGGATCGCTGATGGGCGTGTTTGCCGAGCGCTGTGCCGACGAGTATGGCTTCTCGCGAACCGATCAGGATGAGTGGGCTCTGCGTTCGCTCCATCGCGCCGTTGCCGCGACCGAGGGCGGGGCATTCGACTGGGAAACCTGTCCGGTCGAACTGGCTGGCGCGCGCGGTGCGGGGCCTGTCACAGTGACTCGCGACGAACAGCCGGGTACCGCGAAACCGGAGAAGATTCCACTGCTCAAGCCGGTGTTCCGCAGCGACGGTACGGTGACTGCCGCCAATTCCAGTTCGATTTCCGATGGCGCGGCAGCACTGCTGCTGATGCGCGCATCGACCGCCGCCGCGCGCGGGCTGAAACCTCTCGCTACGCTGGTCGCCCAGGCCGGACATGCCGGCACACCGGCACGCTTTCCGATGGCGCCGGCGGACGCGATCCGCAAGGTGCGCGCGCGCGCCGGCTGGTGTCCGGCGGATGTCGATCTGTACGAAATCAACGAAGCGTTCGCGGTGGTGACACTGGCCGCGATCAAGGACCTGGGGCTGGATCCGGATACGGTGAATGTGCATGGGGGCGCCTGCGCGCTGGGTCACCCCATAGGCGCGACCGGCGCCCGCCTGCTGGTGACACTGATCGGCGCGCTGCGCCGTGGCGGCGGGCGGCGGGGCATTGCCAGCCTGTGCATAGGCGGCGGCGAAGCCACCGCGATCGCACTGGAGTTGAACGAGAATTGAGCTAACCTGATCTGACCGGCCCTCCTGGCGCCGGGACGTTACACCTGGGCCGGCGCGGAAAAAGCGACCCGGCACGCACATGGTTTCACAAGATCCGGCGAGACAATGCGCCTCGAAGCGCGTCGCTACGTCGGAACAGGAGGAGAGGGTTCCGGCCCGGCGCATCGTTGCCGGGACACGTGCCGTCGACCTCCAACCACAAACAGGAGGTGGCCATGGAACTGACGGACGAAGATCAAAGCCAGATGTTTTCGCGACCGGAACGCGACAGCGACGTGATGCGTCACTGGGAGCGTCTGCTCAGTGGAGAGGAATGCAGTTCCGACGCGCTGAGACGCCTGATCGACGATTCCTGGCGGCGCTGCCTGAACGCCCATGTCGATCCCGGTCGCGATCAGGCTCCCCCTCCACTGAGCGAGAATTCGCTCTATTCGCTGCACCAGAAGCATGGCGACCTGCTCACCGCGAGTACCCCGGTCATGGCGATGGCGCGCGATTTCCTGGCCGAGACCGGGACCATCATGGTGCTCACCGACCACAGCGGCACCATACTCAGTCTGGAGGGCGATCCGGCCACACGCAACGAAGCGGGCATCATGAACATGATGCCTGGCGCGAGCTGGAGTGAAACCGCGTGCGGCACCAACGCCATCGGCACCGCGCTCGCGGTGCGCCACCCGGTGCAGATCCATTCGGCCGAGCATTACTGTGCCGGCATCAAGCGCTGGACCTGTTCGTCCACCGTCATTCTCGATCCGTACGACAACAGCGTGCTCGGCGCGATCGATGTGTCCGGTCTGCAGCAGACCTACAACAAGCACAGCCTGGCGCTGGTCGTGGCCACCGCCAGCAAGATCGAGGGCCGGCTGGCCAAGCACGAAATGGGCATACGCTTCAGGCTGCTCGAACGCTGCATGCACCGGCTCACGCATTCCAGTTCGGATGGCGTCATCGTGTTCGACCGGCGCGGCAATCCGGTCAAGGCCAACGAGCGTGCCGAGCAGGCATTGAACCAGCTTGCCGAAGGGCGCATCGGTTCGCGTCGCATGGACATTGCCTCGCTCACGCTGGGGCATGCCACCGATGATGGTCTTCCCGCGGGTCTGCAGGGCTGGATCAGGCCGGAATGGCTGGAGCCCGTATTCGACAACGGCCAGCGCATCGGCACCTTGCTCACCATCCCGATCTTCCGGCCGCGCGCCATTCCGGGCGTACCGCAGCCGGTCGGTCCGGGCGCGGCCGCCCATGAGCCCGGCAAGCTGGACTGTGTGGTCGGCAAGGACCCGGTGCTGCTGGAAGCGGTTGAACGCGCGCGTCATCTGGCACGCTCGAACGTGCCGGTGCTGCTGCTGGGCGAGACCGGCGTCGGCAAGGAGGTGTTCGCGCGTGGCATCCACGACTGCGGCAGCGCCAGGACGGCGCCTTTCGTGGCGGTGAATTGCGGCGGACTGTCGCGCGAACTGCTGGCCACCGAACTGTTCGGCTATGCCGAAGGGTCGTTCACCGGTGCACGCCGCGGTGGCATGACCGGCAAGATCGAGGCGGCCAATGGCGGTACGCTGTTCCTCGACGAACTGGGAGAGATGCCGCTGGACATGCAGCCTCATCTTCTGCGCGTGCTGGAAGAGGGCGAAATCTACCGGCTCGGCGAGAACGTGCCGCGCAAGGTGAAATTCCGCCTGATCTGTGCCACCAACCGCGACCTGCGCCAGGAAGTGACCGAAGGGCGCTTCCGCATGGACCTCTATTACCGGGTGGCGGTGACCAGTGTGCGTATTCCGCCGCTGCGCGAGCGCCTCGGCGACATTCCCGTCCTCGCGCGCGCGCTGATGGAAAAGCTGGCCGCCCAACATGGCGTGCCGGTGCCGCACTTGAGCGCACTGGAACTGGGCGAGCTGGCATCGTATTCGTGGCCGGGCAATGTCAGGGAGTTGCGCAATGTGCTCGAATCCATGCTGCTGACCGGCGAGCGGCCGCGCTCGCTCATGGCGCAGGGAAGTCCGCGCGGGCCGGCGCTGGATGTGACGCCGACCGTCGATCGTGCGCCGGGCTTCGCCGGCGATCATCGCGAGAGCCGTCGCCTTGAGCAGGCCGAGCTGGAGGCGATCCAGAGCGCGATCGATGGCAGCCACGGCAATATGGCGCTGGCCGCGCGTTCGCTCGGCATCGCGAAGAGCACCCTCTATCTCAAGCTGAAGAAATTCGGCCTGGACAATCAGGTCGAACGCGTGCGGGAGGTCAGCGCACGCGCGCGTTGAGGCGTGCGGCGCAAGGCGTCGCGAGCGCCTTCCCCGTGGTTCCGCCCATTGCCAGTCAAGGCCGTGTGCGGGTTGCGCGCGGACGCCTTCCGCGCGAGCGTTTCACGCGCGACATGCGAAGGCGATGCGGGGATGCGCGCGATGCGTGAAATTCTCGCTGCGCCGGCTCAGCCGGCGAGCGCCTGTTCCAGGCTGGCCACCATGCGGGCGACGCGCTCGGACAGTTGCTCGCTCGACAGCCGTTCGCGCAGCCGTGCCACCAGCAGCGGAAAGGCGAATGGCGTCGTGGCCGGCGGGCGGCTCAGGCGCCTGTGCGCGACGCGCATCGCGGCCAGCGTGTCGCCGATGCGTGCCGCGTCCAGCTCCTCCCGCAGGGCTTCGCCGCGCGCCTGGCGCAGCAGCAGGTTGTGCGGATCGTGGCGGCTGAACACGTCGAACAGCAATTCGCTGCTCACCTGCAGTTGGCGCGCCGACTTGCCCTGACCGGGATAGCCCTGGAAGGTGAGGCCGGCGACGCGGGCGATTTCGCGAAAGCGCCGCCGCGCGAGCTGGGCGGCATTCAGGCAGTGTTCGATGTCCTCTTCCAGCCCGTCGCCCGACAGCAGGCCGGCGTCGATTTCCGCGGCCCAGTCCACCGCCTGCGCGGACAGCAGCTCCAGGCCGTAGTCATTGAACGACAGCGAGAAGGTGATCGGCCGGTGGCGCGCGATGCGCCCCGCGAACAGTGCCGCCAGGCCGGCGTGTACCGGTCGGCCGGCGAATGGATAGATGAAGGCGTGATGGCCCTCGCGCGACTGCATGCACTCGATCAGCAGCTCGTGTTCCTGCGGCAGCGCGGACCAGCGTGCCTGCACTTCGAGCAGCGGCCGCAAGGCGCGCATTTCCGGCTCGGGATGCTCGCCGCGCGCCGCCAGCCCGACCAGGTGACGGATTTCGCGCGCCAGTTCGCTGGACAGCGGCATGCGGCCGCCGGCCCAGCGCGGCACCGTGCCGCGCGCCGGGTTACCGGTACGCACCAGCGCCTGCATGTCGCGTACCGCCACCAGTTCCAGCACGCGTCCGGCGAACAGGAAGCAGTCGCCCGGTCTGAGCCGGCCGATGAAGGATTCCTCGACCTGGCCGAGCCGGCTTCCGGCAAGTGCGGCGCCGCTTCCCTGGCGTCCGCCGCGCGCCCAACGCACGTCCACCGCCGAATCGGCGGTGATGGTGCCGATCTGCATACGGTGGCGGCGGGCGATGTCGCGCCGCGGCACCCGGTACAGGCCGTCCGCGTCGTGTTCCACCTTGTGGTAATCGGGATAGGCCTGCAGAGCGGCTCCACCGCGCGTAACGAAATCAAGTGCCCAGTTCCAGGTGGCGTCGTCGAGCTGTCGGTAGCTCCAGCAACGCATGACTTCGGCGCGCAGCGCGTCGGCGTCGAAACCGCCCGCCAGCGCCAGTGTCACCAGATGCTGGGTCAAAACGTCGAGCGGCGCCTCCGGGGCGGTGCGCGGCTCGATGCGACCGGCCTGTACCGCTCGCCGCGCCGCCGCGGCATCGATCAATTCCAGTCCGTGGCCCGGCACGCAGGTGGCGTGCGGCGTGCGCCCGGGCGCGTGGCCGGCGCGTCCGGCGCGCTGCATCAGTCGCGCCACGCCCTTGGGTGAGCCGAGCTGCAGCACGCGGTCCACCGGCAGGAAGTCCACACCGAGATCCAGGCTCGAGGTGCATACCACGGCGCGCAGCCGACCGTCCTTCAGGCCGGCCTCCACCCACTGCCGCACCTCGCTCGCCAGCGAACCGTGGTGCAGCGCGATGAGGCCGGCCCAGTCCGGTCGCGCCTGCAGCAAGGCCTGGTACCACAGCTCGGCCTGCGAACGCGTATTGGTGAACAACAAGGTCGAGCCGCTGGATTCCAGTTCGGCCACCACGGCATCGACCAGTTGCACACCCAGATGTCCGGCCCAGGGGAAGCGGTCCACCCGTTCCGGAATCAGGCTGTCCAGGCGCACCGGGCGTTCCATGTCGCCGGCGACGCGCTGGCCGCCTTCGCCGCACAGCACCTGCATCGCGTGGTCCGGATTGCCCAGCGTCGCCGACAGGCCCCAGACCGGCAGCCCGGGCTGCCAGCCGCGCAGACGGGCCAGCGCGAGCTGAACCTGAACGCCGCGCTTGTTGGCAATCAGTTCATGCCATTCATCAACGACCACGGCGCACAGACCGGACAGCTGTTCGCGGCTGCCGGCGTGCGACAGCAGCAACGACAGGCTTTCCGGCGTGGTGACCAGGGCCTGCGGCAGTGCGCGCGCCTGCCGTGCCCGCTCCGCACTGCCGGTGTCGCCGGTGCGCAGCCCGACCTCCCAGTCCAGTGCGAGCCCGTTGGCCGATTGTTGCAAGGTGAGCGCGGTGTCGGCGGCGAGGGCCCGCATCGGCGTGATCCACAGCACGCGCAGTGTGCCGCCGCCGGTGTCCGACGCGGCGCAGCGCAGCAGGGCGCCGATCCATACCGCGAGTGTCTTGCCCGAGCCGGTGCCCGCATGCAGCAGACCGGAGCGTCCGGCCGCCAGCGCGTCCCATACGGTGCGCTGGAAATCGAACACGCGCCAGCCGCGCGAGGCATAGAGCGCCGCGACGCGCGCTTGCAGTTCGTCGGCATCGGGCAGATCGCCCGATGCACGGCGGCGGCCGGGCGTCCGGCGTGCCGTGGCGGGACCGGACGGACGCGCACGCGCTGCGCGCAATTGCCGGGCCAGCGTCGAGCCGGCGACCATGCGACGCAACTCGGCGGGCGAGGGTTCGCGCGGCTGATCGGTATCGAGGGGCGTATCGTCGGACGGCGGTGCGGTCATGTCGGCGTAGTCGGGCAAGCGTCGCGCGCAAACATCGCGGGCGAGGTCGACGACTGAGAGCGTGTGACGCGCCGCGCGTTCAACCCGCCGCGTGCGACGTCCACCGCAGGGGGCGCGCTCGCTCAGCCCACCGGCCGTATCAGCTCGCGATGCCGGAAACAGTCGACCAGGTGGTCGTTCACGATGCCGACCGACTGCATCCATGCATACAGTATGGTGCTGCCGACGAAGCGGAAGCCAAGTTTGCCCAGATCCCGGGACAACTGGTCCGACAGGTCGGTGCGCGCAGGGCAGTCGGCCAGCGAGCGCCAGTGATTCACCATCGGCTGGCCATCCACCCGGTCCCACACCAGCGAGGACAGCGACTGGCCGCGTTCATGCAGCGCCAGCAGTGCGCGCGCGTTGCCGATGGCGGCGTCGATCTTGAGCCGGTTGCGCACGATGCCGGCATCGCCCAGCAGCCGCGCGCGATCGGAATCGTCATAGCGCGCGATGCGCTGCGGGTCGAAACCGTCGAAGGCTCGCCGATAGCCCTCACGCTTGCGCAGTATGGTGATCCACGCCAGGCCGGCTTGCGCACCCTCGAGGATGAGGCGCTCGAACAGCGCCTGTTCGTCGCGCACCGGCACACCCCACTCCTCGTCGTGATAACTCACGTAGAGCGGATCGGTGCCGCACCAGCCGCAGCGCATCGGCCCGCTCATGCGCTGCGCAGCAGCAGTTCGCCATTGACCAGCGAACTGTCCTCGGGGTCGCGGCTGATATGGAAGCCCAGGCTTTGCACGAAGCGCAGCATGCGCTCGTTGTTCGCGAGGAACACGCCTTCCATGACGCGCAGACCGCGCTCGCGCGCGGTTTCGATCAGCAGGTTCATCATGATGCGGGCCAGTCCCTGGCGCTGCCAGGCATCGGCGATGACGATGGCGAATTCGCAGCTTTCGCCATCGGGATTGACCACATAGCGACAGACGCCGAGCTGTTCCGCATCGTCGTCGGCAATCGCCACCAGCGCCATTTCGCGGTCATAGTCGATCTGCGTGAGCCGGGCCAGCAGTTGCGGCGGCAGTTCCTTGATCGTGCTCATGAAGCGCAGGTAACGGGTTTCCGGCGACAGCTCGCGCACGAAACGCGCCTCGCGATCGGCGTCCTCCGGGCGTATCGGCCGGATCAGCGCGCGCGTGCCATTGGGCAAGGTCACCACGTGCTCCAGCCGCGCCGGGTAGGGGTGGATGGCCATGTGCGAATACGGCGTGGCGGTCGGCTGCACGTCGGCCAGCGTGATGCGCGCATCCACCGCCACGCAGCCGTCCTCGTCGACCAGCAGCGGGTTGATGTCCATCTCGCGTATCCATGGCAGCTCGCACACCATTTCCGATACGCGGATGAGCACCCGCTCCAGCGCATCCATATCTATCGGCGGCATGCCGCGGAACTCGCCCAGCATGGCGGCGGCGCGCGTGCGCTGTATCGCGTCGCGCGCCAGTTCGACATTGATCGGCGGCAAGGTGACCGCGCGGTCGCCCAGCACCTCGATGCGCGTGCCGCCGTAACCGAAACTGATGACCGGCCCGAACACCTCGTCATTGACCACGCCGACGAACAGTTCGCGCGCGTTGCGCTTGATCACCATGGGCTCGATCGATACGCCGCGCAGCTTGGCTTCCGGCCTGCGGCGACCGACTTCGCTCATCAGTTCCTGCCAGCAGTCGCGCACCGAGCGCAGATTGTCCACATGCAGGCGCACGCCGCCCACATCGCTCTTGTGGGAAATGTCCGGCGAGTCGATCTTCATCGCCACCGGCAGCCCCATCTCTTCCGCATACACCATGGCTTCGGTCGCGCTGCGCGCGACCACGGTCTGCGCGATCGGAATGCGGAAGGCCGCCAGCAGCGCCTTGGATTCCATTTCGGTCAGCGTGGTGCGGCGTTCCGACAGCGCGGTTTCGATCACCAGGCGTGCCGATTCGACCGAGGGCGGATCCAGGTCCTGCGCCAGCGATGCCGGCGCCTGGCGCAGCAACTGCTGGTTGCGGTAGTAGGAGGCGATGTGATGGAACAGTTCGACCGAAGGCTCCGGCGAGCGGAAGCTGGGAATGTGGGCGGCCTCGAACAGTGCGCGTGCCTCACGCACCTGTTCGCAGCCCATCCAGCAGGTCATCATCGGCTTGCCGGCGGTCTTGGCCAGTTCGATCACCGTTTCGGCGATGGAAGTGGGCTGCGTGGAGACCAGTGGCGACAGCAGCGTGAGCACGCCATCCACGCCCGGGTCGGCCAGCACCGCTTCAAGCGCGGCATGATAGCGCGCGGCATCCGCGTCGCCGCCAAGATCCACCGGATTGCCGCGCGACCAGGTCGGTGGCAGTGCACGGTTCAGCACATCCAGCGTTTCCGGCGCCAGCATGGCGACCGGAATGCCCAGATCGGTCGCGCGGTCGGTCGCCATCATGGCCGGTCCGCTGCCATTGGTGACGATGGCCAGCCGCTTGCCGGCTGGCTTGAAGCCGGTAAACAGCGCATTGGCGGCGGAAAACATCTGGCCCAGCGAATACAGCCGTACCACGCCGGCGCGGCGCAGTGCGGCATCGAACACATCATCCGAGCCGACCAGCGCGCCGGTGTGCGATTCGAAGGTGCGCGCGCCGGTGGCGTGACGGCCGACCTTGATCGCGAACACCGGCTTCACGCGGGCGGCCGCGCGCACGGCGCTCATGAAGCGGCGCGCATCGCGCACGCCCTCGATGAACATGAATACGCTTTCCGTCTTCGGGTCGGCGATCATGTAGTCGAGGATTTCACCGAAATCCAGGTCCATGGCGCCGCCCAGCGACACCACGGTGGAAAAACCGACGCCATTCGACTGCGCCCAATCGAGCAGGGCCGCGCATACCGCGCCGGACTGGGAAATGAGGCCTATGCTGCCGGGCTTGCCCGAGGAACGGGTATGGCTGGCGTTCAGGCCGAGTGAAGGCCGCAGCAGGCCGAGACAGTTCGGACCGATCACCCGCACACCGCCGCGCTTGGCCGCGCTGCGCGTGCGTCGCAGCAACTCGGCACCGGCTGGCCCGGCTTCCGTGAAGCCGCCGCTCACGATGATGGCGGCCTTGATGCCGGCGCGACCGCATTCCTCGATCAGACCGGGGATGGTGCGTGCCGGCGTGCACAGGATGACCAGGTCGGGACGCTTGCGCAGATCCTCCAGCCGGGCCACGCAGGGCCGGCCGAACACCTTGTCGTGTTTCGGATTGATCGCATGCAGCTCACCGGCGAAGCCGCTGTCGATCATGTTGCGCATGATGACCGAGCCGCAGGCCCCGGCTCTTTCGGTCGCGCCAAGCACCGCCACCGACTGCGGCTCGAACATCGATTTCAGGTAATGCTCGTACTGCATCGTCAACTCCCGTCGCCATGCGTGCGTCCGGTGTGGCTGGACAGTTCAGTGAGCAGACCCCGCGGACCCGCCAGGCGGGTGGGGCGGCCTTCATGCAAAGGACGTCCGACTCAGTATATTGCATTGCAGCAATCGTGCGGATTACGGACATCCACAGTCGCGCCACCGCACGGAACGTGCCGGCCGGGGTCGCCGGATCGTCAGTTTGCCGGATCCGGCAGCGTGAAGAAAAAGCTCGCGCCCTTGCCCGGGCTGCCTTCGGCCCAGATGCGTCCTCCGTGGCGTGACACGATGCGGGCGACGGTGGCCAGACCGATGCCGGTGCCCGTGCGGTCGCCCTGGTCGTGCAATCGGTTGAACGGCTTGAACAACTGTGCGGCATGCGCCATGTCGAAGCCCACGCCATTGTCGCGGATATGGAACACCACTTCCCTGTTGCGCAGACGGGCGTCGAATTCGATTTCGGCCGGCGTGCGCTCGGAGGTGAATTTCCAGGCATTGCGCAGCAGGTGCTCCAGCATGACCCGCGCCAGCACTGGATCCACACGTGCCATCAGGTGGGTGCCGATGGCCAGCTTGCCTTCGCGCTCCGGCGATTCGGCCAGCAGGTCGCGCATGATGGCGCGCGCCAGAGCGGACATGTCCACTTCGGTACGGCTGATCGGTGCGCGGCTGAGGCGGCCCAGTTCCAGCAGGTCGTCGATCAGTGCGGACAGTTTCTGCGATGCGGCGCGTATGCGGTTCAGGTGGCTGTGGGCGGTCGTGTCGAGCCGGTCACCGTAGTCCTCGATGATGATCTGCGAAAAGCCGTCGATGGCGCGCAGTGGATTGCGCAGGTCGTGCGACACCGAATACGAGAAGGATTCGAGTTCCCGGTTGGACGCTTCCAGTTCGGCGGTGCGGCGCTTCACGCGGCGCTCCAGCTCGGCATTCAGGTCATACAGCGTGGCTTCGGCCTGTTTGCGCTGGGTGATGTCTTCTATGCTGCCGGACAGGCTTTCCAGCTTCCCGCCGGCATCGAAGCGGGCGCCGATGGCGATTTCCAGCCAGCGCGCCGATGCGCTGCCGGTACCGGTGCGCACTTCGATCTGCATGGATTCGCGACGCCCCTGCAGCAGAGGCTCCAGCCGTGACAGCAGGTAGCGCGCTTCGTCCTTGCTGAGCCAGCGCAGCACGCGCTGGCCGATCGCCTGGCTCACCGGCTGGCCGGTGAGCGCTTCCCACGCCCGATTGAGATAGGTGAAGCGGCCGCGCGCATCGATGCGGAACACGACTTCCCGCAGATGATTCACCATTTCCCGGTGGCGGGTTTCCAGTTCGCGAAGCGCGCGCGTCGATTGTACGAAGGCGGTTTCGTCGCGCCCGGTGCCGCGATATCCGACCAACTGACGGTCCCGGTTCCGCACCGGTCGTCCTCGCAGTTCGATGTGGCGCAGAACGCCATCGGGCAGGCGAAGCACCAGATGCAGCCACAGCGGCTGGCCCTGTTCGAGCTGGCGATGGCATTCTTCCCAGTCGCCATGTACCGGCGCCAGACCTTCGATCTCCCACAGGCGACGCCCGGCGACGGCCTGCAGCCCGAGCTGGGTGTGCAGCGGTTCCTCGGCATGCGCGTGACGCATGCGCAGCTCGGCATCGGTTTCCCAGTGCCAGTCCGTCGCAAGTTCGGTGTAGTCGCGCAGACGCACCGCTTCCACGCGCTGCGCTTCGGCGTGATCGTCGAACTGTTCGAAGTTGCGCAAGGTGATGGAAATGATGGCCATGCACATCGCGAACACGGCCAGTCCGATGGGCAGCGATTCGGTGCCGGCCAGCACGCCGGCAATCAGGGCGAGCGGCATCGCCCGCCACAGCAGCGAGGTCCTTGCACCCGCAAAGGGCGCCGCCAAATCCTTCTTGAGGGGCATTCGTGTCCTTGGAGAGCCTTCCGTCCATCGGGTGCCCGTGTGTCCGGGATGCGGAGACCCCACTCCTGCCATCGATCATAATGTGTCCGCAATATTGCCTGAACCCCGAATAAGAGCCCGCGATGCCGTCTCATTCACACTTTCAGCCAGCGCCTCCATCGGACTGGGTGGTCCGTTTTTCCGGTCTGCTGCCGCGGGGCGCCCGTGTGCTCGACTACGCGTCGGGCAGTGGCCGTCACGCGCGCTGGCTGGCGGGGCACGGGGCGCATGTGCTGGCGGTTGACCGCGACGCGCAGGCGCTGGCCACGCTGCACGACGTAACCGGCGTGGATACGCTGTGCGTCGATCTTGAAAACGGTGTGTGGCCGTGGTCGGCCGAGGGCGGCGAACGCGCGGGCTTCGATGCCGTGGTGGTGACGCGCTATCTGTTCCGGCCGCGGCTGGGCTGGCTCGCCGACCTGCTGCGGCCGGGCGGCATGCTCATCTACGAAACCTTCATGGCGGGCAATGAACGCCTGGGCAAGCCATCCAGTCCCGATTTTCTGCTGCATCCGGATGAGCTGTACGACTGGGCGCGGGGCTGGGGCCGGGTGATGGCATTCGAACAGGGGCGGGTGGACCGGCCGTCCCCGGCGGTGGTTCAGCGCATTTGCGCGATCACGGCCGGCGACGCGGACGCCGGCCGCTTGCCGCCATCCAGCGCCAGCACCTGATCGACGAGCGTATCCAGCCCGGCATCGTCAACGCGGTCGACGGTGAGGACGGGGGCGTCTGCATGCTGCCGGAAGCGCCCGCCCTGCGAGCGTGCGTACAGCGGGTCGTAGTGCGAGGCCAGCAGGTCGGTCACCAGTTCCGTCCAGCGCCCGGCGCGCGCCAGATCGCTCCAGCGCGTCACCGTTTCGCGGCCGCGCAATTCGGTCAGTCGCGCAAGTTGCCCGATCAGGTTCTCCACGTCATCCATCATGTAGCGGTAATCGCGCAGCAGGAATTCGGTGCGTACCGGCGCAGGCAGTTCCAGTCGCACGCACGGTGCATTGTGCAGGGCGTCCAGCAGCGACTGCGGCAGCGTGATCAATCCGACGCGCTTGCTTTCCGCTTCCACATGAACCGGACGGTCCGGGTCCAGTCCAGCCAGGCGGTGTACCAGCCGGGATTCGAACAGCTTCTGCGAAGGCTGGGTCATGCCGGGCTGACGGCCCAGCACCGATCCCTTGTGCGCGGCCAGCGCCTCCAGATCGAGCGTCTGTGCGCCGCGCGCGGCCAGCCGTTCGAGCAGTCGGCTCTTGCCGCTGCCGGTCGGGCCGCTGATCACCCGGAAGCGGAAGCGCCCGGGCAGCGTGGCCAGCGCTTCCAGCACCGAGCGGCGGTAGGACTTGTAGCCGCCTTCGAGCTGGTGCGCGTCCCAGCCGATCTGCCGGAACACGGTGACAAAGGCGCCGCTGCGCCGGCCGCCGCGCCAGCAGTAGATGAGGGGGCGCCAGTCCGGTCCTTCGTCCTGGAACCGGTCCAGCAGATGGCGGCCGATATTGATGGCCACCAGCGCGGCACCGCGCCGACGGGCGACGAAGGGCGATACCTGCTTGTACAAGGTGCCGATTTCGGCGCGCTGCGCGTCGTCCAGTGCGGGACAGTTGATGGCGCCGGGCATGTGGTCGAGCGCGAATTCGGCCGGCGAGCGCGTATCGATGATCATGTCGAAGCCCTGCAGTTCGCCGATGCGGGCGATGCCGGCGGGGCGGCGCGGGGCATTCATGCGGGCGCCTCCTTCAACGTCCGGCGACCGGTTTGCCGAGCAGTGGCCTGAGTACCGGCCAGATGTTGTCGACGATGCGCGGCTGCGCGGCGGCAACCGGATGGATGCCGTCACTCTGGAAGCTGGCCCGATCGGTGGCGAAGCCGTCCAGCAGGAAGGGCAGGTAGCCGGCCTTGTGGGCGCGCGCCACGGTTGCGAAGGTGGCGAAGAACTTTTGCGTGTAATCGGGGCCGTAGTTCGGCGGCAACTGCATGCCGGCGATCAGCACGCGGGCGCCGACGGCGGAGGCCTTGCTCGCCATCGCGTCAAGATTGCCCTGCATGGCCTTCAGCGGCTGCCCGCGCAGACCGTCGTTGGCGCCCAGCGCAAGAATGACCACCGACGGGCGATGTGCGGACAGCGCGGCATCGATGCGCGACAATCCGTTTGCCGTCGTGTCGCCGCTGGTGCTGGCGTTCACGACGACGTGCGGATATCCGGCCTGCTTCACGCGTTCGCCGAGCAGCACCGGCCAGGCCTCCTGCTGACGCAGCCCGTAACCGGCCGACAGGCTGTCACCCACGACCAGTATCGTCTGCGCGTGGGCGCTCAGGCCGATCTGGCAACACACACATAACAGAAAGACGAACAGCTTATTCATGCACGCAGACACTCCGGTTCAGCAGCCCCTGCTCGAGGTGAGCGGATTGGGCAAACAGGTGAGCAGCGGCGGCGAGCCGCTGCGCATACTCGAGGATATCGCCTTCTCGGTGCAGTCCGGCGAAGCGCTGGCCATCGTGGGCGCAAGCGGCTCCGGCAAGTCCACGCTGCTCGGACTGCTTGCCGGTCTGGACCTGCCGAGCGCCGGTTCGGTTCGCATCGGCGGGCAGGACATTTTCGCGCTCGACGAGGATCAGCGCGCACGGCTGCGCGGAGAGCACGTCGGTTTCGTATTCCAGTCCTTCCAGTTGCTGCCCGCGCTCACCGCGCTGGAAAACGTGATGCTGCCGCTGGAACTGGCCGAAGCGGAGCAGGCGAGACAGCGGTCCGCGGCTTTGCTCGAGCGGGTGGGGTTGGGTGGCCGGCTGCATCACTATCCGCGCCAGCTCTCCGGCGGCGAGCAGCAGCGGGTGGCGCTGGCGCGCGCCTTCGCACCGCAGCCGCGGCTGCTGCTGGCGGACGAGCCGACCGGCAATCTGGATGCGGTGACTGGCGCGGCGGTGATCGATCTCATGTTCAGCATGAATGTCGAGCAGGGAACGACGCTGGTACTGGTGACGCACGACGAGGCGCTGGCGGGGCGTTGTGCCCGCCGCATCCGGCTGGCCGCCGGCCGCATGGTCGGGCAGGACTGAGTGCCGTTCAGGCCGCCTCATCGGGTTCGAAGCGGCCATAGTGCAGAAGCAGCGTCGGCAGCACCAGCAGGTTGAGCAGGGTGGATGTGGTGAGGCCGCCGACAATGATGGCGGCCATCGGACCTTCAATCTCGCGTCCCGGCTCGCCTGAACCCAGCACCAGAGGCATCAGTCCGAGGCCGGTCACCAGCGCGGTCATCAGGATGGAAGGCAGGCGCTGCACTGCGCCCAGCACCGCGGTATCGAGATTCCACGGGTGCCCCTCCGTTCCGACCAGATGCTGATAGTGCGACGTCAGCATGATCGAGTTGCGCAGCGTGATGCCGAACAGTGTGACGAAGCCGACCACCGAGCCGAGCGACAGCCAGCCGCCGCCGGCCAGCGCGGCGAGTACACCGCCGATCAGCGCGAAGGGCAGGTTCACGAAAGTGATGGCCAGATTGCGCGCGCGACCGAAGGCCAGCATCAGCAGCACGACGATGGCGGCGGCGGCGAGCAGCGAGTGGGTGAGCAATTCCCGACGCGCACGCGCCTGCGCTTCGGCGGCACCGGTCACCGTGTAGTAGCTGCCCGGACTGAACTTCACGTGTTCGCGCAGCGCGCGCTGCACGTCGTCGTTGAATTGCGCGAGATCGTGGCCCGCAGCCAGATTGGCGGTGATGGTCTGAACCCGTTTTCCGCCCGCGTGCAGGATTTTGTAGCGACCGTTCTCGAGCGCGATGTCGGCGACGTCGCGCAACTCGATCAAACGGCCGTCCGGGGTACGCAGCGGCAGGCGCCCGACTTCGTTGGGCGAGCGGCGGTGTGCCGGATCGAGCGTCACCACGACCGGCGTGGGCAGCGGACCGCGATAGACCTCGCTCACCCGGGTACCGGCGAAGGCGGTCTGTGCCGCCCGCAGCACATCATCGGGCGACAGACGCCAGACGGCGAGCTTGTCCAGGCGCGGCCGGATCACGATTTCCGGGGTACCCGGCGGCGCCAGTACCTGTATGTCGGTGGCGCCGCGTACCCGTTGCAGGGCCTGTGCCACGGCGTCGGCGTCCGCATCGAGGCGGTCCAGATTGCTGCCGAACACCTGTACCACCAGCGTGGCGGGAAAGCCCGACGCCGTCTCGCCAATGCGCTCGGTCAGGAAGGTGTTGACCGAAAAGGACAGCCCCGGGAAACCGAGCGTCTGCTGCGCCTCTTCGTCGCGGCGGTCCTGGTCGCCGTCGTCGCCGGTCACGGTGCGCCGGATGTCGGCCAGTATGCGTGCCTGTTCGGCAGCGTCGAGCGGACCGATCTCGATTTCCACCTCGCTGTAGTGTGGCCCGAACGGATCTGCGCCGTTCTGTGCGCGACCGACCCACTGCGCGACCGACTTCACGCCGTCGATGGCGAGGATTTTCTCGGTCACCCGCTGTCCTACGCGCAGCACTTCGCCGGGAGCCGTGCCCGGAATGGTGGACAGGTGGACGATGTAGTGGCCCTCGCGCAGCGGCGGAATGAACTCGCCGCCGAACAGCGGCAGCACGCCGATGCCGGCCGTGAGCAGCAGCATGACCGCGGTGATCACGCCGTGCGGGCGCCGCTCGATGCGGCGCAGCGTCCGCTCGTAATGCGGCCGCAGCCAGCGTATCAGCGGCGGGTCATCGTCCGGCAGTTCGCTCCGGCCGAGCAGCAGCCAGCTCATGGCCGGCGTGACGGTCAGCGCCACCAGCAGCGACGCCAGGATGGCCAGGATGTAGGCGGTGCCCAGCGGCGCGAAAAGCTTGCCGGCCACGCCGGACAGCGTGAGCAGCGGAACGAATACCAGTGCGACGATGAAAGTGGCGTAGACGACAGAGCTGCGCACCTCCATCGATGCATCGAATACCACCTTCCAGGTCGCTACCGGCGAGCCCAGATGGCGGTTCTCGCGCAGGCGGCGATAGATGTTCTCGCAGTCGATGATGGCGTCGTCCACCACCTCGCCGAGCGCGATGGCCAGGCCGCCCAGCACCATGATGTTCAGGCTGGCGCCGGCCTCGAGCAAGGCAAGCACGGCGGCCAGCAGCGACAGCGGGATGGCGGTTGCCGAAATGAGCGCGGTGCGGATGTTGTACAGGAACAGGAACAGCACGACGATGACCAGCGCGGCGCCGATCAGCACGTCGGCGCGGACGTTGCCGAGCGCGGTTTCGATGAAGTTGGCGGGCCGGAACAGGGCCGGGTGCAGCGTGAGCTGTTCGCGTTCGAGCAGCGGTGCCAGTTCAGCGAGCGCTTTTTCCAGCAACACGGTCACGCCCAGCGTATCCGCGCCCAGTTGCCCCTGCACCATCATGAAGACGCCCGGCGTGCCGTCGATCTGTGCCGCACTGATCGACGGCGCCGCGGCCTCGCGCACCTTGCCGAGATCACCCAGCGACAGCGTACGGCCATCCGGCAGCGTGATGGACAGCAGCTCGAGCGCGCGCGCGCTGGCCGGGGTGGCATCGACGGCGATCAGCAGGCGCTGGTTCTCGTTCTCCACATGGCCGGCACCGGTCACCGAAGCGGCGCCGAGCGCGGCGGCCTCGACGTCGGCCAGCGTGACGCCCAGGGCTCGCAAGCGCGATGGATCAAGCTGGATCTGCCATTGCCGGACATCGCCTCCGAATACGTTCACGTCGGCCACACCGGGTACTGCCAGCAGGTGAGGACGGACCACCGAGTCCACCAGGTAGCGCATGTCCATCAGCGACCGGTGTTGCGACGTGATGCCGACGCCCAGCAATGTCGAGGCGGACGAGGTGAGCGGCGTGATGACCGGTGTTACGCGTGGCGGCAGTGCAGCGCCCAGCGTGGTGAGCCGCTCTGCGATCAGTTGCCGGTTGACGAATACGTCGGACTTTTCGTCGAAAATGACGGTGACCACGGACAGGCCGGGAATCGATTGCGAGCGCAGTTCCTTGAGGCCCCGGGTGCCGGATACCGCCGCCTCGATCGGCGTGGTCACCCTCGCTTCGACCAGATCGGCCGGCAGGCCGGGCGCTTCCGTCTGGATCACGACCTGTGCCGGCGCGAATTCCGGAAACACGTCGAGCCGTGCCTGCGGCAGGCGGCTCAAGGCATAGAGCGTGGCCACCAGCGCGAGCGCCAGCACGATGCCCGGCCGGCGGACGGAAAAGCGCACCAGGGCCGCGATCACCGGGCGTCTCCGGGGCGTCCGTACCGGGGCGTGCGCTCAGTCATCGTTCTCGTCCGCCAGCGAATGCTTGAGTTCCTCAGACAGCAGCAGCTGCGCGCCGCGGGTGACGATGCGCGCGTCGTCCTCGAGCGAGGGCGCGAGCCATCCATCGGGCCGTTGCGATTCGGCGGGCAGCGCCTGGCGGATGAACTCCTCCGGTTCGTCGTCATCGCGCACATAGATCCATGGCAGACCGGCGTACCAGACCACCGCGCTGTTCGGCACCAGGTGCATCAGCTCGCTGCCGGTGATGCCGCGTGCAGCCAGCCGCAGGCCGCTCGGCAGCGCGCGTTCGGTGCGGTAGAGCCAGGTCTCTCCGGCAGCGAACGACAGGTTGCGCGGCGCGGGGCCGATACGTCGCGCATCGATCAGGTCCGATCCATCCGGCAGTCGCAACTGCATCTGCACCGGGATGTCCCCTTCGCCGCGCAAGGCCACGGCGACCAGCGAGGCGCGACGCTGCGCCAGCGCCTGCAGATCGGGGTGTCCGCCGTCCTCGTCGCCCATCGTGCCGAGCGTGCCCCAGCCCTGACGCAGACTGGCCTGCAGACCGCCTTCACGCGCGCGCGCCGCCTGAACGGCGGCACGGTCCTGTTCGACCTGGCTGCGCGCCGTCTGCAGGGCGCGTTCGGAGGCATTCCGGTCATCGTCGAACAATGCCTGCACGCGTGCGCGTTCATTTTCCGAACGCGCAAGCTGAGCAGCCAGCCGCACCGTTTCGGCGCGCGCCTCCTGCGCCTGGGCGCGCAGCGCGAACAGCGGTTCGACATCGAGCACGGCGGCCTGCGCCTCGCGTTCCATACCGGCCCGCACCGCGAGCGGCTGCGCAATCTCTATGCCGCTGGCCTTCTGCGCCGCCGGTGTCAGGCGCACGCTCGGCATGCCGCTCTCGTCGCGCTCGACCAGCGACGGCGGGCGCAGCTCATCCTCTGCCGCGTCATGCAGCCTCAACTCGTCACGCGCGAAGTAGATGAGCGCCCAGACGAGCCCGATGATGACCAGGCCCATCAAGAACAGCGCGCGCTGCGGGGTATAGATCTTCATGGCGTGGCTCCCTTGCCTGCCGGCTCGACGAGTGGGCGCTGCAGGGCGTTCTCGATGGCGAGCACGGCGGACAGGCTGCGCGTGCGCGCCTGCAGCAGCCGGATGTCCGCTTCGAGTGCGCGCACTCCGGCGAGCAGGTTATCCAGCCTGTCCGCATCGCCACGTCCGAAGCGTTGAGCCATGCGAGCCGCGTGCCGGCTCGCCTCGTCGCGTTCGTTGCGTGCGCTGCGCGTATCCAGTCCGGCCTCCATCCATCGGCTGCGCGCGACGTCCAGCGCGGCGAGCGCCTGCGACTGCAGCGCCAGGAAGTCCTGCGCTGCCTCATCGCGGCGCGCGATGGCCTCGGCGATCGGGCCGGCTTGTCTCTGCGTCATGAACAGGGGCAGCGCGGCGCCGAGCTGCCAGACCGTCGCGCCCTGGTCCCACAGCAGTCCGGGCTGCAGCCGGATTTCCGGGTACTGGGCACGCAGTTCGATCTGCAGCGCTGCTTCGCTCGCCGCATGGCGGGCGAGCGCCCGCCTCAGGTCGATGCGGTTAAGCGTGGCGCCCGCGCGCAGCGCGGCCAGCGAGGGAAGTGCAGGGGTGCTGTCCGGGACCGGCGCGTCCTCGAACTCGCTGAAATCCAGGCGCAGGCCGCTCAGCGTATCGAGCGGAAGGGCCAGGGCGTCCGCCAGCTCGCCGTGCGCCATCAGCACGCGCTGGCGCGCTTGTATCCTTCTCGATTCCGCCCGCATTGCTTCGCTGCGCATCAAACCCAGCTCCAGCGCATCGCTGGCGCCCAGGTCGTAGCGCGACTGCACGGCGGTCAGCGCCGACTGCCAGCGCTGCGCCAGTTGCGCAAGAAGCGCCAGTTCGCCCTCCGCCGACCACAGCTCCAGCAGCCCACGGCGGGCGCGGCTGCGCACATTCCAGACCACCTCGGCCTGGTCGAGAACCGCCGCATCCACCAGCCGCTGCGCGCGCTCGATGCGCGCTTCCCGCACGGACTGACCGGTGAGCGCAAGGTCGAGCGCGAGCCCGATGCTCCACGCGGACTGTCCGGCATCGCGTTCGTTGCTGCGCTCGATGTCTGGTGACAGCGTCATGCGCGGACGCAGGCCTGCGGTCTGTACCGCGCCGCGAGCGGCGCGCGTGGCGGCCGCGGCGCGAGCCAGCGCGGGATGTTCGCGCAGAGCCGCGGTCACCAGTGCGTCGCCGTTCCACGCCGGCAATGGCCACGCCGATACGTCGATATCGCGCTGCGCAAGCCAGTCGCGCGTCGCGTCGTCGTCCAGCGCACGCGCGCGATAAAGCGATTCGCCTTCGAGCGGATCGATGGGGGAACGCTCGACGTGCCGGACGGCACATGAGCTCAGGACCAGCAGCAGGGCAATCGGCAGCAGTCGTCGTGTCGGATGCGGCATTCGTATTTGTTATTCTGCCCGGGTCCTCCGGAGCATGGCATTGATCCCGCTGCGCGCCTCCGGCGCCGCAACGCAACGATGGCCCGGTGGACAGATGTACGTGGGGATTCCGGTATCCTCGGTCCGGGACTTTTTCCTAATGCTAGCCATGCCCTTCATCAAGCGCAATTCCGGTGCGCGCACAGCGTCGTTCGCGGCCCGTCTGCTCATTGTCCTGTTGTCCATTGGCGCCGCGCACGCGGTCGAACCGCTGCCGGTCGATGAAATTGCTCCCGGTGTATTTGTCTTCCACGGTGTCACCGCAGAACAGGATGCACACAATCGCGGCGCGATATCCAATGCCGGATTCGTAGTCGGCAGCCGCTGCGTGGCAGTCATCGACACCGGTGGATCGCCCAGCGTGGGCGCCGCGCTGCGCGCAGCGATCCGCACGAGGACGGCCTTGCCGGTGTGCTACGTGATCAACACGCATGTGCACCCCGACCACATCCTGGGCAATCAGGCCTTCATTCCGGACAAGCCGGAATTCATCGGCCACGCCCGTCTGCCGGCTGCGCTTGCGGCGCGCGCCCGCAGCTATATCCAGTCGGCGGAGCGCCAGATGGGAGAATTCGGACGCGGACTGGAGTTGATCCCGCCGACGCGTACTGTGGCGGATCGCGAGGAACTGGATCTGGGCGGGCGAACGCTGCGCCTGCGCGCCTGGCCAACTGCCCACACGGACAACGATCTGACTGTGCTGGACGAGGCGACGGGTACGCTGTTTGCCGGCGACCTGCTGTTCGTCGAGCACATGCCGGTGATCGACGGCAAGCTGAAGGGCTGGATCGCGGTGACTGCGGCGCTGGCCGGTGGCGACTACACACGCGTGGTCGCCGGCCATGGCGAGCCGGGTTCAGGCTGGCGCGACGCGCTCGAACGGCAGCGGCGCTATCTGCAGAAGGTGGCCGACGAAACGCGCGCCGCCATCAAAGGCGGGCGTTCGTTGTCGCAGGCAGTGACCGAGGTGGCGCTCGACGAGGCCCGGCGCTGGGCGCTCGCCGATCTGTTCCACAGACGCAATGTCACGACCGCCTATGCGGAACTGGAGTGGGAGGATTGATCGCATCGGGCTCTGGACCCTTCAGCGCGCGCCTGGAGCTTGACGGCCGGTGGCGCGGACAGGGCGGCGGCCCGGCGTTCGATCTCAGCGGCTGTTGATGAAGCAGGCCTTTTCGCCCTTCTTCACGATATCCAGATAGGTCTTCTTGGCCTCTTTCATATTTTCCGGGTCGCGAAACACACCGCCGCGTTCGCCGCCCATCTGCGAGTAGCGGTTGATGCTGGACATGTCGATGAAATCGTCCTGCTTGAGGGTCTTGGAGATTTCGTCGATCAGGCAGGAACACTTGTACAGGTATTCATAGGCGCCGCCGTGCGACTGCATGCACTCGAGAACGAATTCGACCCGCGTCTGGGTCGAATAGTCGTGAGCCGATGCCAGTCCGGGGAATGCGAGCACGGCAGCCGTTGCGACGGCGACAGGAAAACGATGGAATTTCAAGCGGATTCTCCTCGGTTGTTATCGACGGTCCCGCACCGGGGCGGTGCCGGGACGGTTTTCTCGGGTGCGCGAGAGGCTAGCACAGCAGCGAAGACCGGTGCTTCGGTTCCCGAGTTTCGCGGGATTGTGTCCCGTCTTCTGTGCGCCGTCATCGCGATTTTCTGGCTGTCGTGTGTAGCGGGCGCCGCCGACGCTGCCGCGCAGCCCGCGACGCTGCCGCCGCTCCGGCTCGAACAGGTGGCATCTGGAATACACGTGCTGCGGGCGCCCGGTTTCGAGGTCGATGCAGCCAATGCCGGTTTCGTCAGCAATATCGGCGTGATCGAGGATGGGCCGGGGCTGGTGCTGATCGGCTCGGGCACCAGCGCGCGGTTCGCGCGGCATCTGCAGGACTTCGTGCAGCGGACGCTCGGCAAGCCGGTGGTGCTGGTCGTGAATCTGCACGGAGGCGGCGATCATGTGCTGGGCAACGGCGTGTTCGAGGCGCAGGGCATCCCGGTCGTGGCCCATCGCGAAACCGACCGTTTCATCCGTGCCAGTTGTCAGGGCTGTGTGGACCGGCTGACCTCGGCCCTGGGTGCGGCGATGATGAGCGACACGGAGCCGGCAGCGGCAACCCTGCTCATGGATGGCACGGGTCGATTGCCCATCGTGAGCCGACGTCTGCGGCTGATCCATCCGGGCCACACTTTCCAGCCCGGCGCTTGCGCGCTGTACGACGAAGCAACCGGTGTACTGTTCGCGGGCGAACTGGCCGCGCACGGCTATCTGCCCGATCTGTACAACGGCCGTGAGGTGCAGTGGCGGGATGCGCTGGTCGAGCTCCGCGCCCTGCATCCGGGCGTCGTCGTGCCTTCCCGCGGTGCGCCGGCCGATGCCTCCATGCTGGCCGAAACCCATCGTTACCTGGCGGAACTCGTCCGTCAGACCGACGCATTGTTCGAACAAGGGGCTTCGCTGCAGGAGGTCACGCAGACACTGGACATACCCGGGTTCGAGGACTGGTACGGGTATGCCCAGTGGCATCGGCGCAACGTCCACTTTGCCTATCTGCATCGCGAGCAGCGGGAATTCAGTCCGGCTGCGGCACCCGACACGCGCGGTTCCGCGCGCCTTCCTTGACGCAAGGCAAGCACAAGACTGTTGCAATGCGATAAACAGCTTGCAAACATACATGCCTGTCTGTAAAGTGCGCAACTCGTGCTTTCTACCTCTGCCCGCACGGCAGTCCCTCCCGGTTCACCCCGGCGCTGGCACGATGAGTTATCGTCCCTGGCCCGTCTTTTCCTCCCGCCCGTTGTCTATGCGTGGTTGATCGGTTAGTGCCGATAGAACGTCGGAAACTGATCCGACCAACCCGCTTTCACCGCGCTGTTTCCGCAGCGCGGCGCAAGCCATTGTCTGGAAGCAATACATGGAATTCGCTGATCTAGGTCTGCACGACACCCTTCTTGGTGCCATCGTGGAGGCTGGCTATCCTCAACCCACTCCGGTTCAGCAGCAGGCAGTGCCTGCTGCACTCGCAGGTCGCGACCTCATGGTGTCGTCGCAGACCGGCTCCGGCAAGACCGCCGCATTCATGTGGCCCGCACTCAATCGCCTGACCGCGGATTCGGCCGTCAAGGCGCGCGGTCCGCGCGTGCTGGTGTTGACGCCGACCCGCGAACTGGCCATCCAGGTGACCGACGCCTGCCGCAAGTATGGCCGCGGCCTGCGCTACGCCAAGGCGGTCAGCGTCGTCGGCGGAACCTCCTATGTGATGCAGAACAAGCTGCTGGCGCAGCCCTATGAGGTGCTGGTGGCCACTCCGGGTCGCCTGATCGACCAGATGGACAGCGGGCGCATCGATTTCGGTCGTCTGGAAATGCTGGTGCTCGATGAAGCCGACCGCATGCTGGACATGGGTTTCATCGAAGACATCGAAGCCATTGTCGACCGTCTGCCGGACAACCGTCAGACTCTGCTGTTCTCGGCCACTTTCGAGCCGCGCATCATGCGTCTGGCCGAACGCCTGACCAAGGACGCGCAGCGCATCGAGATCCAGGCGGCTGCCAACCGTCACGAGAACATCGATCAGCGCCTGATGTTCGCCGACGGTCTGAGCCACAAGCAGCGTCTGCTGGATCACCTGCTGCGCGGCGAGGATGTGGAGCAGGCCATCGTATTCACCGCAACCAAGCGGGATGCCGATCAGCTCGCCGAAACGCTCGGCGAGAACGGTTTCCTGGCGGCGGCGCTGCATGGCGACATGCACCAGGGCGAACGCAACCGCACGCTCGGCCATCTGCGGCGCGGCGCGCTGCGCGTGCTGGTGGCCACGGATGTCGCGGCGCGTGGCATCGATGTGGCAGGCATCAGCCATGTCATCAACTTCGATCTGCCGAAGTCGGCGGAAGACTATGTGCACCGTATCGGCCGCACCGGCCGTGCAGGACGTAGCGGTGTCGCGGTCAGTCTGGCATCGGGTGACGATGTGCGGCGCGTCAAGACGATAGAACGCTTCATCCGCCACACCATTCCGGTGCACACCATCCCGGGCCTGGAACCGCGGGTTCAGCCGCGTACGTCGGCTCCGCGCGGACCGCGCACCGGCGCCGGCCGTCCCGGTGGCTGGGGCAGCAAGCCGGGTAATGGCCCGCGTCGGCCCGGCGGTGGCGCTCCGCGCAGCGACGGCGGCTGGCGTGGCAACGGCGGCGGGCGCAGCGATCGCGGCCGGCGCGCCGATTGACCGCTGAGTGTTGAGCCAGCACAGGGGGCGTCCAGCAGGGCGCCCCCTGTGCTTTTCAGGACTGTATCCATTCATTGCTGCGCGGGGTAGAATCCGCGCCTTTTTCCGGGCCGAAAAGGCCGGCGAAGGATCGAGCCGATGAGCGCTGAAGACAAGGATCGCGCGCCGCTGGTGGGTGTCGTGATGGGATCGAATTCCGATTGGGACACCATGCGCGCCGCCTGCGCGATGCTGGAGCAGTTCGGCGTGCCGTTCGAGGCACGTGTCGTGTCGGCCCATCGCACGCCCGATCTGCTGTTTTCCTACGCCGAGGTCGCGCGCGCTCGCGGATTGCGCGCCATCATCGCCGGCGCGGGTGGCGCGGCTCATCTGCCGGGCATGCTCGCAGCCAAGACCACCGTGCCGGTGCTCGGTGTGCCGGTACAGACGCGCGCACTCAATGGCATGGATTCTCTGCTGTCCATCGTGCAGATGCCCAAGGGCATTCCGGTGGCCACCTTTGCGATCGGTGAGGCCGGTGCGGCGAATGCCGGCCTGTTTGCGGTGGCACTGCTCGCGGGTGAAGATGCGGCTCTGGCTGCCGCACTCGAAGCCTTCCGCGCACGTCAGGCACAGACCGTGCTCGACATGAAGCTCGAAGGCTGAATCCACCCGCCGACCACTCTCGGTCCGTTTTTGGTCTTGATCCGCGCTCATCCGCGCGTTCCGCGTTCAGCCCGCGGTCGGCACGAGATGAGCCGACGTTTCCCGGAGCCATTCAGATGATTCTTCCTCCCGCAACCCTGGGCATGCTCGGCGGCGGTCAGCTCGGTCGTTTCTTCGTGCTGGCCGCGCACGAGATGGGCTATCGAGTCATTGTCCTCGACCCGGATCGCAACAGTCCTGCCGGCAGGGCGGCCGATGAGCATCTGTGTGCGGCGTTCGACGACAAGGACGCGCTCGAACGCCTGGCGGGCAGTTGCGCCGCAGTCACCACCGAATTCGAGAACGTGCCGGCCGATACGCTGGACCACTTGGCAAAGTTCATCCCGACGCGACCGAATGCGGACTGTGTGGCTATTGCCCAGAACCGCATCGCGGAAAAGACCTTCCTGTCCGACCGCGGCTTCGCGGTCGGCCCCTTCCTGCCGGTGCGCAGCGCCGCCGATATCGAGGCCGCCGATTCTTCGCTGTTTCCGGCGGTGATCAAGGTGGCGCGTTTCGGCTATGACGGGAAGGGACAGGCGCGAGTGGCGAATGTGGCCGAAGCGAAGGCGGCGTTCGAAAGCTTCAAGCGCGAAGCCTGTGTGCTGGAAAAGCTGCTGCCGCTGGACATGGAGGTGTCGGTGGTGCTGGCGCGCGATGCGGCCGGTCGTGTCGCACCGTTCCCGGTGGCCGAGAACAGCCACCGCAACGGCATTCTCGACGTGACCATCGCACCGGCCCGCATCACCGGGGCGCAGGCCGCGGAAGCGACGGACATGGCGGTGGGTATTGCCGCCGAGCTGGGCTACGTCGGCGTGCTGGGCGTCGAGTTCTTCGTGTCGGGCGGTCGCCTGCTGGTCAACGAGATGGCACCGCGGCCGCACAACAGCGGTCACTACACGATAGATGCCTGCGTCACCGACCAGTTCGAGCAGCAGGTGCGCATCCTGTGCGGCTTGCCACTGGGTGACGCGCGCCAGCACTCGCGCGCGGTCATGGTGAACCTGCTGGGAGACCTGTGGTACGGGAAGGATGCACACACCGCGCATGAGCCGGAATGGTCTCGTCTGTTCCGGGTTTCGGGTCTGAAGCTGCATCTTTATCGCAAGCACCACGCGCGCCCCGGCCGCAAGATGGGGCACTTCACCGTGCTGGGCGAAAGTGGTGATCCGGTCATCGATATCGCGATGAATGCGCGCAACGCGATAGGCATTGTCGACTGACACCATGGAGGCGTCGGACCAGGACATCGCGGAGGCGGTCCGCCGGCTCAAGGCCGGCGGTCTGGTCGCGCTGCCGACCGAAACCGTGTATGGCCTGGGTGCCGATGCGATGAACCCGGTCGCGGTGCGGCGCGTGTTCGAAGCCAAGGGGCGTCCCGCAGATCATCCGCTCATCGTGCATCTGTCCGACGCGGATCAGCTCACGTCCTGGGCGCGCGACATTCCGCGCGAGGCGATCGCGCTGGCGCGCGCCTTCTGGCCCGGCCCGCTCACCCTCATTCTGAAGAAGGAAGAGGACGTTCCGGACGAGGTGACGGGTGGTCAGGATACGGTGGGGCTGCGCGTGCCGGCGCATCCGGTCGCGCAGAAGTTGCTGCGCGCCTTCGGTGGCGGTATCGCGGCACCCTCTGCAAACCGGTTCGGGCGTATCAGCCCCACCACCGCGCAACACGTGCGCGATGAATTCGGAGCCCAGGCGGGGCAGGGCGGGCACGAGGTGTTCGTGCTGGAGGGCGGCGCAAGCGCGGTGGGCATCGAATCGACCATACTGGAACTGTCCGGAAGTACGCCGCGCATCCTGCGTCCCGGGGCAGTGACCGCCGAACAGATCGCCGCTGTCATCGGGCGTCGGCCGGAGGAGGGCAGTGGCGATGCGGAGGCACCACGTGTGTCCGGTTCACTCGCTGCACACTACGCGCCACGCACGGCCATGCGCAAGGTCGCTGCGGAGCGCCTGCGCGATTTCGTGAATGCCTTCCGTCACAGTGGCCGGCGCTGCGCCGTGATCGCGCACAGCCAGCCCCCGCTTGCCGAATATCCGCATCACTGGATCATGCTGCCTGCCGAGCCGGCTGGCTATGCGCGCGGGCTCTATGCCGCCCTGCGCGAAGCCGATGCGGCGGGGGCGGCCATCATCGTGATCGAGGCGATTCCGACGGGGGCAGACTGGGTTGCCGTGAATGACCGGCTCGGGCGCGCACTCGCCGGGGCAGGTATCACGCCTGTGTGAAGGTCTGCAACTCCCACACGATCCAGTCCTCGCGCAACAGCGGTGCGCGACTGCGCATGCGCTGCTGGTAGCTGCCCGACCATTCGCGTCTGATCCAGCGCCTGATTTCCGGTGCGTACCACAGTTCTTCGCGCCGCTCCGAGAACATTCGGAAGAAATCCGGATGTTCGAACTTGATCAGGCGACGTATCCGCAGAGCATCGAATTCGCCCGCCGGCACCGTCACCCTCTCCTCGCCCAGCACATCAAGCTGCACGTGCCAGCGGCGCGCCCTGTCCTTGGGGTCATCGATCACCATGGATTGCCAGGATTCGCGGACGCCGGGTTCCAGAACGGTCGGCAACACCGGCAGTGGCGGTTCGTATCGATTGTCGCGGTCGTATACCGTGTCCTGGGCCACCACCCAGGGTGCGGCATACCGCTCGATCTGGCCGGAACGCAGCGCGCTGAGCGGTTTGCCGTCTACCTCCACCTCCAGTTCCAGCGGCGTCGTGCCGCGCACCGTGTAGCGGACGTCGGCCACGCGCTCGCGGTTGTAGCCATTGATTTCGCGATAGCTCCAGGCATCGCCGACAGACACCTTCAGGCCGTCCGGAGGCGCATCGGCGTGTTCGTACAGACGCGCACTGACACAGCCGGCAAGGCCCAGCGGCAGCGCCCCCATCAGTACGAGACCGGGTGCACGCGTGAGCATGCGGCGACGGATCGGATCATGCGAATTCATGAGTGTCAGAAAAGAATCAACACCGGCATGTGACTGCGACCGGTGCGTCGCGTTCCTTCACATTCGGAGTGACCTCCACTATAATCTCGCCGCATCGGGGGGGTAGCTCAGCTGGGAGAGCGTCGCGTTCGCAATGCGAAGGTCGGGAGTTCGATCCTCCTCCTCTCCACCAAGACAAAAGCCCAACCTTTATCGGTTGGGCTTTTTCATTCGGGCTTTCCCCTGTCCTTGCCTCTGTAAACCGTCTCCTTTGCTGAGTGATTGAATGCAGGCAAGGAGAACAGCCATGACGAAGCCGAATGCGTTGCCGAGGGCGCGCCACACGTTGGAATTCAAGCAGCGGGCGGTGCGCCTGGTCGCGGGTGACCAGAGCATTGCTGGGGTGGCCAGGACGCTGGGCGTGGTGGATCAGACCTTGTTCAAATGGGTCAAGGCTATCCGCGAAGGCACGCTTGTCGGCGCGGCCAGCAAGTCGAGCAGATGGAGATTGCCCGGCTGCGCGCGGAGCTGACGCGGGTGAAGATGGAGCGCGACATCCTGGAAACAGCGACGGCGTACGTCGAAAAGGCATCGAAGTGAAGTACGCCCTCATTCAGCGCCATCGATGTGTGGGGCCGGTTCCGGTGCAGTGCCGTGTGCTCAAGGTCAGCGTGGCCGGATGCCACGAGCGCTTCGTGCGCCGCGCCAGCAACACTCAACGCCGCCCGCTCGGCGACGAGGCGCTGCTGGCACACATCGGGGCGATCCACGCACAGACACGTGCGTGGCTACGGCTGGCCGCGCATATAGGTGGAAGTGCTGGTCCGTGGCACTCGTGTGGGCAAGGATCCGTTGCAGAAACCGATGCAGCAGCACGGCTCCGCGTCAGGGGCAAGCCGCGATTCAAGGTCTCCACCGACAGCCCGCATGACCCGCTGATCGCGCCGAATCCGCTCAACCGCAAATTCGCGATGTCGGAGTCATATAAGTTGTCGGAGCGCAACATCACCTGCATTCCCACCGACAAGGGATGGCTGTTTCCGGCCGTGGTGATCGTCCTGTTCAGCCGTCACGTGGTGGGCCGGACATTGCGCGAGGACATGCGGCGTGACATCGTGATCGACGCCTTACGCATGACATGGTTCAAACGCCATCCCGGCAAGGTTACGTGCCTGCTCGTTCACTGCGACAGAGGCAGCCTGCACGCCAGCAAGAACTTCCGTGATGTGCTGCTGGAGGAGTACGGCATCTCCGCCTCGATGAGCCCCTGCGGCAACTGCTGGGATAACACCTGCAGTGAGACCCTGTTCGGCTCGTTGGAGGTGGAGCGGCTGTACTCGACGCTGGACTATGTCAGCCCAATGCGGTTCGAAGATGACTGGCGCACTGAACAACCTCGGCAAGCCAGCGCGTAGACCGGCCATGAGATATGGACTACAGGGGGAAGTTCACAAAAGTGTCTGCCAGAAAAGCATTCAGCACAGACGAGGGCGAAAAACTTGAGTCGGATCAGTAGAAACTTGATTCGGAGCGTGCAGAGTGAAGCAGTCTGTGCGTGGAAGTTGCTCAAAATTTAGGCAATCTGCCATGAAAACCCGCTAATGACATAAAAGTGCGGAAGGCGCTGCATTGATAGATTTTAGGACAACTACGGACGATCAAATGAAGAAAGCCATTATTACCGGCATTACAGGCCAAGACGGCGCATATCTAGCTGAACTGCTCCTTGAAAAAGGCTACGAAGTTCACGGCATCCGTCGCCGCGCCTCGTTATTTAATACTGATCGTATTGATCACCTCTATCAAGACCCGCACCTGCCAGGAACCCGAATGTTCTTGCATTACGGGGATCTAACCGATACGTCCAGCCTTGTTCGCATCATCCAGCAAGTACAGCCGGACGAAATCTATAACCTTGCTGCGCAAAGCCACGTTGCAGTAAGTTTTGAAGAGCCTGAATATACTGCCAACTCCGATGCGTTGGGTGCGCTACGAATTCTCGAAGCTATTCGACTTCTTGGGCTGGAAAAGAAAATCAAATTTTATCAGGCGAGCACCTCTGAACTCTACGGCCTTGTTCAGGAAACTCCCCAGAAAGAAACGACGCCGTTTTACCCACGCAGCCCGTATGCAGTTGCCAAGCTCTACGCTTACTGGATAACGGTGAATTACAGAGAAGCTTACGGCATCTACGCATGCAACGGTATTCTTTTCAACCACGAGAGCCCGCTCCGCGGAGAAACATTCGTCACTCGGAAGATCACCCGCGCACTAACCCGAATTAAGCTGGGCCTCCAAGAGTGTGTTTATCTTGGCAACCTCAATGCAAAACGTGACTGGGGGCATGCCAAGGATTATGTTGAAATGCAATGGTTGATGCTTCAACAGGAACAGCCCGAGGACTTTGTCATAGCAACTGGTGTTCAATACAGCGTACGCGACTTCATCAACGTGGCAGCCAAGGAATTGGGTATGCAGATCCGCTGGGAAGGGGAAGGGGTTGATGAAAAAGGCTATGATGCTCACGGCAAATGTGTAGTGGCCGTTGATCCACGTTACTTCCGTCCGACTGAAGTTGAAACCCTGCTCGGGGATCCAGCCAAAGCCAAGGAGAAACTGGGGTGGACGCCGAAGATCACCTTCGAAGAACTCGTTGCCGAAATGGTCCGCGAAGATTTAAAGTCCTCAGAACGTGATGAGCTTATCAAGCGCCATGGCTACAAATCGATGGATTTCCACGAGTAACTTTAGCCATGCAACGTCGCGCGCTGATTTGCGGGATTTCGGGACAGGATGGCGCCTACCTGGCCCGCTTGCTGTTGTCCAAAGGTTACGAAGTATGGGGGACGTCACGCGATGCAAAAAATAATGGATTCGAGGGGTTGAAGGTATTAAGCATCTTCGACAAGGTAAAAATCCTGTCAATGTCGCCCGAGGATTTCTGTAGCGTACTTCAAGTTTTTTCCGAGGTAAGGCCACATGAAATCTATAACCTTGCTGGCCAATCCTCAGTTGGACTTTCTTTTGAACAGCCACTCGAAACGATGTCAGGCATCGCTTCCGGAACACTTAACCAACTTGAAGCTATTCGGATTGTTGATAAGTCTATCCGCTTTTTTGGAGCAGGTTCCAGTGAGTGTTTTGGTGACACAGGTGGGTTGCCGGCAAATGAGTCGTCATTGTTTCGGCCGCAGAGCCCTTATGCGGTTGCAAAAGCGGCGTCCACATGGCACGCGTCGGTTTATCGGAAGTCTTATGATCTCTTTGCATGCACGGGCATCCTGTTTAATCACGAATCCCCTTTGCGTCCAGAACGTTTCGTAACAAAAAAAATTGTTTCGGCGGCGAAGCGGATTGCATCTGGAAGCAACGAGAAACTTAAACTCGGAAATATTGATATTCGTCGGGACTGGGGGTGGGCTCCGGAATATGTGGATGCCATGTGGCGTATGCTGAACCTTGATGCTCCAGAGGATTTTGTTATCGCAACAGGTGTGTCGCAAAGTCTCCGCGAATTTGTCCAAGTGATTTTTGAAGAGGCTGAACTCGACTGGCGCGAACATGTGATCGCTGATCCAACCCTGCTGAGGCCCTCCGATCCACTTGAGTGCATCGGCGATTCAGCCAAAGCAAAAATACGGCTGGATTGGCGGCCTGCGGTTGTCGGTGCAGAAGTCCCGAAGAAAATTTTTCACGACAGTTTTTCGATTATGTAACTCCGGAGAAGTTATGTTTAGGAAAGATGAAATAGGAGAAGAGCCGTTTGTAATCGCGGAGGTCGGCCAGAATCACAATGGCGATCTCGACTTGGCAAGGGAATATATTCGCATCTTTGCCTTCGAAGGCGCGGATGCGGTTAAATTCCAGACCCGGAACAACAAGTATCTGTTCTCGCAAGACGCCTACGATGCACCCTATACAAGCGAAAATGCATTCGCGGCAACCTACGGTGCCCACAGGGAAAAATTGGAACTCAAGCCAGAGTGGCTGCCGATCCTCAAGGGGGATTGCATTAAGCATGGTGTCAAGTTCATGTCCACGCCGTTTGACGAACCCAGTCTGGAGTTGCTGAAGTCAATTGATGTCGATATTCTTAAGATCGCCTCTTTTGATCTGGGAAACCTTCCGTTGATCCACCGCATTGCCGCCCTCGGGAAACCGGTCGTCATGAGTGTTGGTGGAGGCAAGATCAACCAGATCCGATCCAGTGTCGAGGTTCTGCTCGACCATCATGACGAGGTCGCTGTCCTTCATTGTGTTTCAGAGTACCCTTGTGAATACAACCGATTGGGCTTGGATAATATTGAGGTGTTGATCAGGGAGTTTCCTCGGTGCACTATTGGCTCTTCGGATCATTTTAATGGCATTCTATCAGGGCCCGTTGCCTACCTGAAAGGGGCCCGTGTTTTCGAAAAACATGTCACCTTGAACCGAGCGTCCAGGGGTACGGATCATAGTTTTGCCCTTGAGCCAGAGGGGTTCCGAAAATTCGTACGTGATATCAAACGCGTTCGCCATATGCTTCCACCGAAACCGGCAGATGACCTGGGGAATGAAAATGTGTTCAAGAAGCTGGGCAAATCTCTGGTTGCATACAAGGACATAAAGGCCGGTGAAGAAATAACCTTGGATCACCTTTCCGGCCGTATTTTTAATACCCAGTACATCCCGGTGCGCGAGTCTAATCAAGTAATTGGCAGCATTGCTAAACGTGATATCGCCAAGGGTGAGCCGATTCACTACACTGATATCAACGGTTGAGACACGCTTTTCCATGCTGAGTATCGACCTGCTATCGACAGTTCGCCTGATCGCATTTGACTTCGACGGCGTCTTTACGGACAACACTGTCTATGTCAGTCAAGATGGCGTCGAGAGTGTCCGTTGCTGGCGCAGCGATGGGCTTGGTTTGGCAAGATTGCGGAGCTTAGGGGTACAGGCCTTTATCATCTCCACGGAAGCGAACCCGGTTGTGTCGGCTCGAGCACAAAAACTTAAGTTACTCTGCAAGCAAGGCGTTGAGGATAAAGCGGCTGCAATCCTCGCCACATGTAGAGAACTGCAAGTCGATCCGCAACAGACCATGTTTGTCGGTAACGATATCAACGACATACCGGCGTTTCAGTCGATTGGCATTCCGGTGGGCGTTGCGGATGCGTATCCTGAGATTTATCCTTATGTCCTTTATCGCACGCAGAAGCCCGGTGGATTAGGGGCAGTAAGAGAGATTTGCGATCTTGTGTACAACGCCATGAACGTTGGTGCCGACGGAATATAAGTTATGAGCGACAGCCTTTTCGATGTCAGTCAGGACATCGTGTTGATCACCGGGGTCTCTGGGCAATTGGGTGCGGAATACGCGAAGGCCTTTCTTTTGCGTGGCGCCAAGGTGGTTGGTCTGGATGTTAGCCCTTCAGCCAGAAGCGATGCGCTGACAGCGGAGCATGCAGCAAACTATCAGTTTCTATCCGCCGATGTCACCGATAAGGCTAGCCTTCAAAGCGCGTTGGCACAAACTAACGCCAGGTTTGGCACGCCGACCGTGCTTATTAATAACGCAGCTATCGATTCACCTCCATCGGCTCCGCCAGAAGAAAATGGACCCTTCGAAGACTACCCTGAGACATCGTGGGATAAAGTCGTTGATGTCAATTTGAAGGGTGTCTATCTGTGCTGTCAGGTTTTTGGAGCGTCCATGGCCAAGGCGAAAAAGGGTTCCATCATCAACGTCGCTTCCATCTACGGTGTGGTGTCGCCTGACCAGAATCTTTATGAATATCGGCGAAATCGCGGTGAAGTCTTTTACAAACCAGTCGCCTATGCAGCGTCCAAATCCGGCATCCTCAATCTCACCCGCTATTTGGCTGCCTACTGGGCCAAACAGAATGTGCGGGTAAATTCTTTGACAATTGCGGGTGTGTTCAATAATCAGGAACAAGCCTTCCTTGATGTTTATTGTGGACGGATTCCAGTGGGTCGCATGGCCAACCCCGACGAATACAACGGATCTGTTCTGTTCCTTGCCAGCAGAGCTTCGCGTTACATGACCGGTCACAATCTGATTGTCGATGGCGGCTGGACGGCTATCTGACCATGGCTATGCTTCAGCATATTCCAAATTGGCTCAACGGTCAGGAAACTCAGCCTTCCAGCAACGCTTGGCTTGATAAATACAACCCCCATTCTGGCCGTTTGCTCTCAAAAGTTGCCGATTCCTCGGCGATCGATGTCCAAAATGCCGTCGGAGTTGCCGGTGACGCCTTCGCCGCCTGGGCCGAACTTACACCGGTTAGGCGTGGGCAGGTACTCGCCGACATCGTCGCCAATATGAGATGCCGCGCCGACGAACTGGCAGAGTGCATCGCATTGGAAACGGGCAAGCCACCGCAGGATGCCAAAGGTGAAGTCGGCGGTGCCATTCTCCAGGCTGAATACTGGGCCGGCGAAGGCATGCGTCTCTACGGTCGCTCGCTCACTTCGGGCACGCCTGGAAAATACAGCCATACCGTACGTCAGCCGCGTGGGGTTGCCGGCCTGATCGTTCCAGCCAATACACCTATCGCTAACATTGCCTGGAAAACCTTCCCAGCGCTAATCTGCGGCAACACCGTGGTGATAAAAGCGGCTGAAGATTCGCCGCGAATTGCCCTTCTATTTGCTCAACTGACCAAAGAGGCCGGCCTGCCTGACGGCGTTTTCAATGTCATTCAAGGGCATGGGCAACCATCTGGCGCGGCATTGGTGAAAGATCCTCGTGTGGCCGTTATCAGCTTTACCGGCTCCACCGAAGTAGGCCGTTGGATTGCCGAAGTCGGTGGAAGGCGTCTGGCGCGTGTATCTCTTGAACTTGGAGGTAAAAATCCGTTCGTGGTCTGCGACGATGCTGACCTCGATCTGGCCGCACACTGGGCTTCTCTCTCAGCCTTCAGCAATGCAGGTCAGCGCTGTGCAGCGGGCAGTCGGATTATCATTTTCAAGAGCATTTACGATCAGTTCAGAGACAAGCTGGTTGCCAAGGTCAATAGCCTCAAACTCGGTACAGCCGTGGGTTGCGACCTCGGTCCGGTCATCAATCAACGCCAGCAGCAAAACATCCTGGCCGCCATTGAACGCGCAAAAGCAGAAGGTGGAACTGTAGTCTGCGGCGGCAACGTTCCTAATGCTCCGGAGCTGGTCAACGGCTACTACATCCAACCCACCGTTATCGAAGGCTTGCTACCCTCCGCCGAACTGAGTTGCAAAGAAATTTTCGGTCCATTAGCTACTCTGCACCCCGTGGCCGATATCCAAGAAGCGCTGGCACAGGCAAACGCTACTGAATACGGCCTTAGCGCAGCCATTCACACCCGCAATGTCGATCGCGCCATGTGGTTTGCCCAGCGCGTTAAGGCAGGGGTTGCCAACATTAATCTGGGTACATTCGGCAGCGAACCCCACATGCCGTTTGGTGGCTTCGGTTCATCGGGTAATGGCACGCGCGAGCCGGGTATCGAGGCTCTGGATGTTTATTCCGAACTCAAGAACATCTCCTTCCTTACCCGCAACCAATTCATCTGAAGCCATGAGACCCAAATCGGTTGCTTTCATTCCCGCTCGTTCAGGTTCAAAGCGTGTTCCCAACAAGAACATCAAGCCCTTGGGCGGCCACCCAATGATGGCGTACACGGTGCGGGCGGCCATCGACAGCGGTGTATTCGATGCCGTGATTTGTGCAACCGATAGCCAACTGTATGCCGACGTCGCCACCTATTACGGCGCAGAAGTGCCATTCTTGCGCTCTGCCGATATTTCCGGCGACAAGTCCCCGGATATCGAATGGGTGGTCTGGTTGCTTAAGCAGTTAGAGGCTCATGGCAGAAGCTATGAAATATTCAGCATACTGCGCCCCACCAGTCCATTTCGCCTGCCAGAAACAATTCAGCGGGCATGGAAAGTCTTCAGGGAAGACCCCAGGGCAGACTCACTGCGGGCAGTGGAAAAGTGTAAGCAACACCCCGGGAAGATGTGGGTCGTGCGTGGTCAGCGCATGTTGCCGGTCATGCCCTTCAACATCGACGCTACCCCATGGCATAGCAGCCAGTATGCCAATCTTCCAGAAATCTATGCCCAGGATGCCAGCCTCGAAATCGCCTGGTCACGAATCGCCTTGGAACACAACACCATAGCTGGCGAGGCGATCATTCCATTCTTCAGTAAAGGGCTGGAAGGGTTCGATATCAACGAACCGGAAGACTGGCTGCTGGCAGAACATTATCGGACCAATGGGCAGGCGCGCCTGCCCGCCATCAGCCAGACCCCCTTTGAAATTAATGAATAAAGGAGCCCTCAGTGGGTGATCAAGTTGGCGTCGCGGTCAGCGGTACTTTGTATTACGTACCGTATAAAGAATTTGAGCGTATCCTTTCTCTGTCCCTTGACCCGGTAAAAAAAACCACGTTGTTTGCCGCGCTCTGCCGGATCAATACTCTATACATGATCGCCCGTGCCGGATCTGGTCACATCGGTAGCAGTTTCAGCAGCATGGACATCATGGCCTGGCTGCAACTCAATGAACTTCGCACGGGTACGCTGAATGATACAAACAGCCTAAACGATATCTTTTTCTCTTCCAAGGGCCACGACGCGCCCGGTCTTTACAGCACTTGGATTGGCCTTGGCAAACTGGAATTCGACCTGATTCACCGACTACGGCGACTCAACGGTTTGCCTGGTCACCCCGACGTCTCGATACCCAATGTCGTGACCAATACTGGCTCTCTGGGCATGGGGGTTTCCAAAGCGAAGGGCATGATCCTCGCAAAGCGCCTGCAGAAAACTTCTGGCAAGGTGTATGTCCTGACCGGCGATGGCGAACTACAGGAAGGTCAGTTCTGGGAATCGCTGATTTTCGCGGCCAATCACAAGCTCCACGAATTGACTGTCATCATCGATCACAACAAACTGCAATCCGACACTCTCGTATCCAAAGTCAGCGACTTGGGCGATCTCGAAGCCAAACTTGCCGCCTTCGGCTGGCATGTCAGCCGTTGTGATGGCAATGATCTGGACGCTTTTTCCAAAACACTCACTGCATCAAAGAGTGCGGTAGACAGGCCCAAGATCATCATTGCCGATACCATTAAGGGGCGCGGGGTCTCCTTCATGGAGCACACTTCAATCGACTCCGATGTGGAGTTTTACAAGTTCCACAGCGGCGCCCCAACAGATGATACGTACGTTAGGGCCGCGCAAGAATTGATTGACGCCGCCAATGCAAAGCTCGCCGCTTCCCAGGCAGGTGCATTGGAGCTCGAGACCGTCACCCGTCCGGCTGCCATCCAGGGGGAAAACCCGCAGCGATTGATCCAAGCCTATTCTAACGCCTTGCTCAATCAGGCCAGGAAGAACCCCAAGATAGTTGCCCTGGATGCCGACCTGATTCTCGACACTGGTCTGATTCCCTTCAAACAGGAGTTTCCGCATCGTTTCGTCGAATGCGGCATCGCAGAGCAGGACATGGTCTCTGTGGCAGGGGGAATGGCGTTGAGTGGCTTGCTTCCCGTCGTACATTCTTTTGCCTGCTTCTTGTCAGCTCGCCCAAATGAACAGGTTTATAACAACGCCACTGAAAGAACAAAGGTGGTGTACGTGGCCTCTCTTGCTGGCGTAATACCGGGTGGGCCGGGACATTCCCATCAGGCTGTCCGAGATATTTCCTCGCTAGCCGCGGTACCTGGTCTGACTATGATAGAGCCCAGCTGCGAAGCCGAAGTCAGTTTACTTCTCAACTGGGCGTTAAATGTTAATCCACTGAGTAGCTACTTGCGTTTGGTCAGCCTGCCAATGGTTCTCCCTTATCAGCTTCCCGATAACTACGTGCCCGAGTACGGCAAGGGTGTGGCACTGACGGAGGGCGATGACATTATGATTATCGCCTACGGTCCAGTTATGCTGACGGTGGCGGTTGACGCCGCAGATATTCTCAAACTGGAACATGGCATTGGAGCCAAGGTGGTGAACCTGCCCTGGTTGAACCATGTTGATTCTTCATGGCTGGCATCAGAAGTGGCCAACTACAAGGCTATCGTTTCATTAGATAACCATTATCGGCAGGGTGGCCAAGGCGACCGTATAGGCGATGCCCTGCACGCCATTCGCCGTGATTGTTCGGCACCCCTTCCGAGCTTCGCTCGGATCGCGCTTGAGGAGATTCCGGAAAGTGGCAGCAATCTGGAAGTTCTTGGTCGCCACAAGCTTGACCGTGACAGCGTAGTGAAAACGGTCCTAAGTGCTTTATGTTAATTAAGAAACAAAAATGTTTTTAGGAAAACTGAGAAACAAGTTTGGTTCAATCACGAACCTCATGGGCAAGACGTCAGTCGCGTTGCGGAGGGCACGTTACGAGACGTTGCGCGACGCCCGTTTGCAAGCATCGCCTAAGGGTGTTGCGGGCTACGGTTACAAAGTGTTTTCGCAAAGCGACGAGGACGGCGTTATCAACCAGATATTTCGTCGCATCGGTCTGACAAATCGAATTTTTGTGGAGTTCGGGGTTGGCGATGGCCTCGAGAACAATACCGCAGCGCTGCTGTTTGATGGTTGGTCCGGCTTGTGGATCGAGGGGTCAAAGGCCTATAGTGACCGGATAATTTCAAACATGTCCAACCTCATCGATGCCGGCCGCCTAAAGGTGGTAAATGACTTCGTATATCCTGATAATATTGATCGCCTGATTTCTTCTAATCTCGAGGTGGAAGAGATAGACCTGCTCTCGGTTGACATTGATGGTAACGACGCCCACGTGGTGAAAGAGATAAAGTGCATCAATCCCAGGGTGATCGTGGTTGAGTACAACGCGAAATTCGGTCCTTCGATCGACTTCTGCATGAAGTACGATCGGAACCATGTGTGGCGTAAATCTGATAATTTCGGCGCATCGCTGAAGAATTATGAGAAGCTGATGTCCATGCGCGGATACAGTCTGGTCGGATGTAATGTCGTCGGCACCAATGCGTTTTTTGTAAGAAGCGACTTGGTTGGCGAGCTGTTCGATCAACCCTACACGTCGGAGCATCACTACGAGCCCGCGCGTTATGAGTTGGTCGGCCTTCCGGCTGGGCACCCTGCGATCCATAGCACCTTCCAGTCGATTTTATGAGCTATAAGGACGAGCTTTATGAAGCGTACGTCAACACCCATATTCGTCATCGCAAGAAGGCGGGGGATATAGGTGATTTCTCCCGACGTGCGCGCGCCTATCAGCGAATTTTCGGCAATTTTCTTCCGAACGATAAATCTGCAAGGATCGTAGATTTGGGTTGTGGTCCGGGTAGCATAGTCTGGTGGCTTCAGCAGCGCGGATATGACAACGCGAGCGGAATTGATATTAGCCAAGAACAAGTCGATGTCGCGCACGGACTGGGGGTGCGCTCCGTTGTTCAGGGCGATATTTTCGAATTTCTGCGCATGGAAGAGGAGTACGACATGCTTTTCGCGCGTGACGTACTCGAGCACATGGACAAGGAGTCGGCGTACCAATTTGTCAAACTGTCCCAGACCCGATTGAAGCCTGGTGGCCGGCTAATCCTGCAGGTTCCCAATGCGGAGTCTCCGTTCTTCGGCCGAATCCGTTATGGAGACTTCACACATGAATTGGCCTTCACCCCTTCGAGCGTTTCCCAGATAGGGTACGCAGCGGGCTTTCGCGAAATTTTGGTCTTTCCTGTTCGCCCGATCCCCATTGGGGTGCGGTCCAGCATCAGACGTTTTTTCTGGTTTTTTGTCGAGGCTGCTCTCAAGTGGTTGGTCAGACTTGAGTCTCCGGGCGCCGGCTCCGTGGTGACGACCAATCTGCTGGTTGTTGCGGTTAAGTGATGAAAAACATCCTGTTGATCGGAAACCATCCGCCTCCCTATGGCGGAGTACCTGTCCATATTGAACAGCTGGCACCATTCCTCGTGCAACGGGGTTGGAAGGTTGTGGTGCTCTCGTTAATGTCGCAGGCCCCCTCTGACCTACCTGAGGTTCAGGAACATCCGGGCGGTTATACGATCTACCGCCCGCGTCTGAAGCATAAGGCGCTTGCGATGTTCTCACCACAAGGAGCGATGCTCGCGCCCCTTATGGCGCTACCCTTCCTGCGCAAGTCGTTAACCACCTATCTTAGCCATATCGGCGTTGGCTTCTACGCGCGCCGCTTGGTGAGACGACACGACATTCGTATCGTTTCGGCTTATCACGTTCTTACCGCAGGATTACTCGGTGCCTGGCTTAAGCATGTGACCGGGATCCCGCTTGTCACGACGATATTCGGCGAGGCATATCGTGAACGCGAACTATATTCGCGTCTTGCAAAACTCGTGAACGACGTAGTGGAATCCAGCGACGTGCTACTTTCCTGCAGTGACCACTGCGCGAGAAGCCTGTCCTCTCTCGGTTATCAGAAATCTGTCCAAACCGTCATTTACGGCATAGACATCGATCGGTTCAAACCGGAAAACTCAGGTGCAGAGGTGCGCAGGAGCCTGGGAATTCCCCCTTCCGCCTTGGTCATTGGTTTTGTTGCGCGCATGGTCAGGGAGATGGGGTTGCATGTGATGCTATCCCTCGCCAAGCAAATGCTCGAGGCTGGCCGGCCGGTTCATTTCCTCATCGCCGGCACCGCCGGTGAACTAACCGCTTCCGCCAACCAGTTGCATGACGAATACCCGGACAAGGTGCACGTTACGGCAAATCTCTCTGCGGATCTGCTTCCCAAGTACTATGCAGCCAGCGACATCGTGGTAGTTCCGAGCATCAACGAGCGTGCTTGCCTAGGGTTGGCTATTGCAGAGGCTATGGCTACCGGTAGGACGGTTGTCGCGTCCCGGGTTGGTGGGCACCCGGAAGTCATCACCGATCAGAAAAACGGCTTGTTGGTTGAGCCTGATTCTGCAGAGTCCCTCGTGTCCGCGATCGAAACCTTATTGGCCGACAAGACTGGCCTGATGGAGCGCCTGAGATCGGCGTCACGACAGGAGGCGCTGGCTCGATTTGATATGCGGGATACCTTGAATCGGATGGAGAGAATCTTCTGCGAGCTTCAGTGAAGATTAACAAGACCTTTCTTTGGGCGATTGCCCTGCGCACCAGCCCAGCGTTAATCAACTTCTTTTTTTTCCTCATTCTGGCGAAGCTGATGGGCCCTGCCGAATTCGGAGTGCTGGCCCTCGCACAAGTTTGGCTTGGCGGCTTCCGGATCCTTGGCAATAGTGGATTCTCTGGTGCAGTGATCCAGGCTAGGAATCTAACCGACCGGCAGCTGAGTTCGGTGTTTTTCCTTAATCTCGGTATCTCGCTGCTGCTGGTGCTACTGTGTTCCGCTTCAGTGTGGATTTTTCCCACAGACCCGAGTGTGGGCGATTTCCCGCAGGTTGTTTCACTCATGTCCTTGACGCTGATGATTTCCGGGGTCGCTCTGGTTCAAGAGGCGCTGGCCTATCGCGGCATGAGGCTCCGCTTTCTTGCCCAACGCGACCTGATTTCTGCCCTCGTCGGTGGCGCTGTCGGCATCGCGCTGGCACTACATGGGTGGGGTGTTTGGGCGCTGGTCATGCAAGCATTGGTGAGCTCATTGGTGGGGGTGATTCTGCTCTGGCACGGAGCAAACTGGTTACCCAAATGGCGTGAGTTTTCCCTTGCGGATGTGAAACCACTTCTGAAGTTCAGCCTCTGGATGTTGGCGTTTCAGTTGTTCGCTTATTTGGCTAGAGAGTCCGACAAGACCATGATAGGTTTTATGGTCGGGATTACGGCGCTGGGGATCTATACCCTCGCGAACAAGTTCATCCTGTTGCCCTCCATGATCTTCGCAGATGCTTTGAACAGCTACCTGTTCCCAAAGCTGTCTTCGCTACAGACCAACCCTGACGACATGAGTCGGGTATATGCGGGGTCTGTGTACCTGACGATGAGCATCGTGCCACCTTCAATATTTGCACTGGGAATCGTTATTTACTTATATGGAGTCCCCGCCTTCGGCCCTCAATGGGAAGGGGTGGACAAGGCGGTTCCCTACGTGGCAATCATTGCAGCGTGTCAATCCTACATTTCGCCGGCAGGTTCGGTACTAAAGGCGCTGGGTCGGGTTTCTCTACTGTTCAAGTGGGCGGTCTTTGTTTTCTGCCTTATGGTCATCGGCGTGCTCGGGGGCGTGGCTTTCGGTATTGAAGGAATCATGGCAGGCCTGGTTTGCGCAAATCTGATCTGCACAATTGCGGTGAGCCTCTTGCTGCATCAACTGATCGGAAAGACGTCGATGATGAAGCAAGTGGTTCACTTTTATGCCATCATCGGATTCGGCCTTGGTCTGGCTGCGGTCACCATCAATTCTATTGCGTCACTGGGTGTTCAAAATTTCGCGATCAGTGCGGTGGTGACTTTTGCGTCAGCGCTATTTTACTTTTCTACTGTATTCTTGGTGCTCAGAAAACGAATTGGGCACTACCTGAAATTGAATTGAGACTCTTTTTGCCTATGGTCTAAATCACCATGCTCGTCGTTATTTCTGCAGGTTTAACCGTGGCCAAGTATCTTCATGTCTGCAAAATCGCCGCTTAGAGTCCTTCTGGTCATACGTCATCAATTGTTCCTTCGTCTGATTGAACCTTGGGTGCGAGGGTTGATCGAACGCGGCGATACTCTCGAAATTTGTGTTACGACCATGTCCGCTGACACGGTCATGGATAACGCGGCGCTACATTCCATTGTCGGAGGGGCTAGCATCATTCAAGCTCCGCTTGGTGGGGGTAGGAGGGGACGTCTCTTGTTGTCCATTCGCCTGCTCCAGGACTACCTGAGATATCTTGACCCGATCTACGATGAATGCGAAGCGTTGCGTAATCGGGCAGCTGCCCCAATTCCGTGGTTTTTACGGGCTGCGCTTAATTTGCTGGGAGCCCGGTTGCATGGCATCAGATGGTTCTTCATATCGTTGCTTAGAACGCTGGATTGGTTTCTACCGTGTGACCCTTTGGTGCGGGACTTTCTGGCAAAAAGATCTTTCGATGTGCTATTGGTAACGCCGCTGGTTGATCCCAATTCAGGTGAGTGCGAGTATTTGAAATGTGCTATTCAACGCGGTGACAAGACTGCGCTGATAGTAGCAAGCTGGGATAATCTTACCAACAAGGGCCTGGTTCAGTTTGTGCCGGACAGGATCTTCGTTTGGAATCGGCTAATGGCCGAGGAGTTGGAACGACTACACCGTATTTCCCGCGAAAAGGTGATTGTCACAGGTGCTCCGGTTTTCGATCCTTGGTTTGTCATGAAGCCGCGCGCGTCCCGAGAAGGTTTCTGTGCAGCATTGGGTCTGGATCCATCCAAGCCCATAATTTTGTACTTGTGTTCGTCCAAGTTCATCGCCGCGAATGAGGCTGAATCGATCAGTAGCTGGGTTAAGAAGGTCCGAAACCATCCGGATCCCGTTATTCGTCACGCCAATGTGCTCATACGTCCACATCCAGGTAACCTTCAGCAATGGGGGGATATCAAGACGCTCGATAATGTAGTCGTGTGGCCGCCGCAGGGAGAACAAGTGATCGATGCCGAGACGCGATCTCGATATTTCGACAGTCTCCACCACTGTGCTGTCGTCGTTGCGATCAATACAAGCGGTATGCTCGAATCGGCGATCGTCGGAAGGCCTGTACTCATGCTCAGTGATAGCCGATCCCACCTCACTCAGGAGGGAACGCTACATTTTCGTCATTTACTGAATGGCCGCTTGGTTCACCTTGTCACTTCAGAAGTACATCATTTCGAACAATTAGGGGCTTTTCTGGAGGGGCGGGATCGTGGTAGGGAGCAGAGGGATCGATTCGTTCTCGAATTCGTTCGCCCCTTTGGCAGGGACGTAAAGCCAGCATTTGTTGGTTTGCGAGCGCTGGATGCTCTGTGCGATCGACATGAGTGAGCACCGCCTGTTAGTCCTTGGTCTGCCATTCGTAATCCCTAGGAAATTACATTGCTGAAATCCCTCGTCTTCAAGCTAGTGAAGCATTTTCCAATAATCGACAGTCGGCTTCAGTTGTTTCGCCGGAGAATGCTGGCACGAGGGCGAGCCTATCCTGCCTGGAATACCATGCTTGCAGAATCGGTATCTGCTACCTATCCAACGGCACAAAGACCTGTACGTGTCCTGATAGCAACCAGCATAGGTTCCCATGTCCCTGCCATGCAAATGGAGACGACGCTCGCCGTTGCTCTCGCGTTGCGTGGGGCAAAAGTGCAAGCCTTGTTGTGTGATGGCATTTTGCCGGGCTGTCAAATGTGCGAGCCGCGTTTCTTCTCAAGTAGTGCGCGTTTCGCCAAGTTCGGGCCCAGCAAGGATCTGTGTGGGCACTGTTTTTGTCCGGGACGCAAGGCCTATCTGGATGCCGGTATTCCGGTTTGCGCTTATTCCGAGCTGCTGTCCAACGAAGATCGGCAATGGGTAGAACAGCTTGCATCTACCATTCCGATAGCCGACATCGAGCCCTACATGCTCGAAGGCATGCCTCTGGGTGAGCATGCCAAGGCAGGTGCGTTACGTTTCTTCGCCCGCGCCACGATTGACAACGAGCCCTGCGCGGAAACCGTACTGCGTCGTTATTTCAAGGCTGCCCTTCTGACGGCAAGAGCTGTTGAGGGGCTTCTGCGCAAGGAGCATTTTGACGTCGCGGTTTTTCACCACGGAATCTATGTACCACAGGGCGTAATTGGGGAGGTGTTGAGGCGTCGGGGTGTGCGCGTAGTCAATTGGAATCCGGCTTATCGCAAGAACTGTTTCATCTTCAGCCACGAGGACACTTACCATCACACCCTGATGACCGAGCCGGTTGCTGCATGGGAGAATATAAAGTGGTCCGAAATTGAAGATGAGCGAATTTCAGATTATCTGAGGAGTCGCTGGCAGGGTGAGAATGACTGGATTCGCTTTGTCGAGAATCCTCAGTTTGGAAAGGGGCAAATTCTGGATGAAATCGGCTGTGATCCCGATAAGCCGATCATTGGGTGTCTGACGAATGTCATGTGGGACGCTCAGTTGCACTATCCTGCTAATGCCTTCATCAATATGCTTGAGTGGCTGGTGCATACCATACGTTATTTCCAGACGAGGCCGGATTTACAACTTGTCATACGCGTGCACCCTGCGGAGATAAGGGGGGCGGTCCCTACCAAGCAGCCCGTGGTGGGTGAGATACAGAGACTTTTTCCCTCGCTGCCGAAGAACGTCTTCGTTGTTCCGCCAGAGAGCCGCGTGAGTACGTATGTTCTCGCTGAGCTCTGTGACTCAGTCATTATCTACGGCACCAAGACTGGTGTCGAACTGACCAGCGCGGGGATCCCTGTTATCGTCGCCGGCGAGGCTTGGATCAGAAACAAAGGAGTGACTACGGATGCCTCGTCCCCAGAGGAATATGATCGAATCCTTGCCTCACTTCCCGTGGGACGCAGGTTGGATGGGGACCTCATTTCGCGGGCTAAAAAGTACGCCTATCACTTCTTCTTTCGAAGAATGATTCCCGTCAATATCTTCGACTCGAATTCGGGTATTCCGCTTTATTCGTTCAATGGCCCTATTTCCAAGCTGGAGCCTGGTTACGATAAAGGGCTGGACTGCATTTGCGACGGAATTCTGATGGGTACCCCGTTTATTCATGATGACTGATCGCGACACCGGTGGGACAATGATGAATCAATTCGTCTCCCTTTCAGGTTATGCCAATCGCGCTTCATTGTTGGTGTTTTCAACGGCACGGCTCCTAGTGCGCCGGATGGGTAAATTTCTTTGCTCGTCTGGAAGACGGATTACTTCTTTTCTTTCGCGATCATCTTCTGTTTTTCTGTTCTAATCTGATCGACCGGATCAAGCCAGTCGGCGAATCTGCCGCTTTTTGTGGTTGTTGGTGTGGCCACGGCTTTGCGTCGCACTAACCGAGGTTTGGTGAAATGGCAATACGCCGTAATTGCGATCGCTGGCAATTTCACATTTTTTCCGCTTCTTAAGGGGAGCACGCCGGCGTGCTTGATATGCTGCTGCCCCGGGACGTCAGTTATGAAAAATGCGTGCTGCCAGGATGAGCGTTTATCCGACAAACGTCTTTAGACTCTTTGGTGCGCGCAGTTCATTTTCTCGCTTTCAGTCGATATGCCTTCTTGCCCCGATCCTGCCTTGGGTCCGCTGGAATCAGGTCAGGCGCCAAAAGTTGTTGCTGCTGAACAAGGATCCGGCCTGCTTGTTCCTCGCGATGTTGCCGGAACGTCCACCGGTTGCCGTGCTTCCCATTCTATCGCTTGTCGCTATCATCAGCGGCAAGGCGTGGCAGCGCCGTGCCGGTTGAGCAGGAATCGCGGTTGCCGTGACGCCTGCAGGAATCTTGGATTCTTTTGCGGAGAGACCTTGTGGAACGAAAGCGATGCTCAATTCCGGAAGAGAAATATGTTGACGCTCCAGATAGAAAGAGATGCATCTGTCCACCAGCGCCTGAAAGTTTGGGGGGCATGCGGAATTTGATCGCGTCGGGAGGCGTTTTGAAGGGGGAGCCCTGCAGCATTTTTCCTCGGAAACGAGGCATGGAACGCGTGGTGACACCTGTCGCCCCAAAAAGTTTACCTGTCCTTCGTGCTAGCCTGTGGTGTCGTTGGCCTGGTGCTCCATTTTGGCTTGCTGGCACTACTAATCTGCTCCGTGGCTCCCGATGGACGATTAACTCCAGTTTGATATCCGGCCTTAGCGTCGCCTATCTATTCGTCGGCTTTTTTCATCTGGGCTTCTGAGCAAGCCCGGTTTTCTCTTCTACTGGATTTTGGGGCTCGCCATGGCTGATTGCGATGCGGACCACTTGCCCATCGTTTGCCACTACGGTGCAAGTTCGCGGTTGCCGGTGCAAAGATGGCGAAATGAAGCAGCGAGGAGTAGGGTTTGAAGGTAATCATTTCCATTGACCAGATTAAGCCACCCCTCACTGGGGTCGGTCGCTATTCTTACGAGTTGGTAAAAGCGCTTCGCAACTTACCCCAGATCGAATCTTTACGATACTTCCGCGGTACTGGGTTCGACACGGATCTCGTTCGTGTGCAGGGGCAAGCCGGACGTTTGACAGGTTTTGGCCGGCGCTTGTTAGCGGCCCCGGGAGCAATCGACCTGTATCGCAAGATTACTGCTTTCCGTCAGACTCGCGTCTTGCGAAACTTCGAGGATCACCTCTTCCACGGCACCAGCTTCTATCTGCCTCCTTTCCCGGGACGGAGCGTGGTTACCATTCACGATCTTTCTCCTTTTGTCTGGCCTGAGTGTCATCCCCCAGAACGGGTGCGCTACATGGAAGTGGAAGTTGGTCGGTCGGTTGAAAGAGCCAGTCTATTGATCACCGTTTCGGAATTCACTCGCGAGCAGGTTGCAAAATATTTCGGAAAACCTCTCGACGAGATTCGTGCAGTTCCTCTAGCTAGCGCTTCCAGTTTTTTTCCTCGGGAAAAAAAACAGCTTGAGGCCTGTCTGAACAAGCACGGCCTCGCTTACCAGCGCTATAGCCTTTTTGTCGGCACGATTGAGCCGAGGAAGAACCTTCTCGTACTGCTTGACGCCTACGAGCGCTTGCCCGCAAGGCTACGCAATCAATGGCCTCTAGTGCTGACAGGATACAGGGGATGGCGCAGTGAGGGGATACATGCGCGCATAGCGCAAGGTGTTCGCGCAGGATGGGTTAAGTATCTTGGATTTGTCGATGGCGAGGATCTCCCTTTGCTTTACGCCGGAGCTTGGCTGTTCGTATTTCCCTCACTCTACGAGGGATTCGGTTTGCCCGTGCTAGAGGCTATGTCCTCGGGCATTCCTGTGGTTTGTTCGCGGTCCTCTTCTTTGCCGGAAGTGGCTGAGGGAGTCGCGTTGATGTGCGAAGCGAATGATGTGGACGCGCTCACGGAGTCTATAAAGCGCGCTCTTGAGGATGATTCCTGGAGGGTTAAAGCGATTTTGGCTGGATTGGTTAAATCCAGAAATTATTCATGGCCGCGTTGCGCACAAGCAACGGCGGATATCTATGTCAGCGCATTGAGAAAGTCAGGATCTTGAAAGTTTTACATGTGTATAGAACGTATTATCCGGATCCGCCAGGGGGGCTACAAGAGGCCATTCGTCAGATCTGCCTGACGACGAAGAAATATGGGGTCGAAAATACAATTTTTGCGCTTTCTCCGCGCCCTGAGCCAAAAACTATACTCCGAGAGGAGGCGAGGGTCGTGCGCGCGAGGTCGTGGTTTGCCCCAGCTTCGTGTGACATAGGCGGGATTGAGGCGGTGTCGACTTTTCGCCGCCTTGTCCAGCAAGCCGATCTCGTTCACTATATGTTTCCTTGGCCGTTCGCGGATGTGCTTCATCATGCTTCGGGCAATGACAAACCGTCGGTGCTTACTTATATCTCGGATGTGATTAGGCAGCGCAGCCTTAACACACTATATGCGCCATTGATGTGGCAGACACTAAAGAGCATGCGTGCGGTTGTTTTTAACGCTCCGCGCTACGCGACGTCAAGTCCAGTTTTGTCGGATTCACAGCTTTATGACAAGCTCCGCCAGATACCTTTGGGTATAGACGAGGCGTCCTACGCGAAAAGCGGTGATGACAGTATTTTTGATCGGCTCGGATTCGACGGTTCGTCGCAGTATTTTCTATTTGTCGGGGTGCTTCGCTATTACAAGGGTGTGCAGTACTTGATTGAAGCTGCTTCCAGTGTGCGTGTCCCGATCGTTATCGCAGGTTCAGGCCCCATGGCGCGGTCTTTGATGAATCAGGCGAGCGCTCTCGGTTTATCTAATGTGATATTCGCTGGGCAGGTTTCGGATGGCGAAAAGATTTCACTCATTGGACGATGCACGGCATTGATTCTGCCGTCCCATTTGCGGTCTGAGGCGTATGGCATGGTACTCGTTGAGGCTGCGATGTATGGGAGGCCGCTAATCAGTTGTGAGATTGGAACCGGTACGTCATACGTTAATGCACATGATGAGACAGGATTCGTTATTCCGCCGGCGGATCCAGCTGCTTTGGCTGCAGCAATGAATAGACTTCTTGATCAACAAGGGTTGGTGGAAAAATTTGGTTTTGCGGCTCGGCGACGATACGAAGAATATTTCTCCGGTGAGGTTATGGGGCAAGCATATGCGTCCCTGTTCAGTGAATTTGCTGCGCGGTGACTGATCCTGGGGCAGCACTGATAAAGCTACTTCTCCTTGATTTTTCGCGGTTGAGAGGAATCTGGAGTCGATATTTTCATGACGCTGAATTTTGCCTTCTCTTCATCCCCGGATCATTGGCCGGAGGCCTTTTCAGGGCCATCGCCCCGAGTTATCCGCCGTATGCATTCGTTTTGCAGCGCCCGCACTGACTTCGCTACGGGAGTTTGTGTAATGCTCGATGTGTCGCGCATTCTGTGGGGACGGGATTGGATCGGTGTTTCTCTGGCGATCAACGCGTCATGAAACTGCGCCGCAGGTCGCGCTCAACACCTTGTTAGTTGGACTTTGCGTGCAGCTCGCGACGCCCTGTCCGGTTGAACCTTCCCCCGCTTGCGTTCATGATGTGGCCGTGACGCGCTTCACTTCGTTTGTATCCAGGCAAGGGATCCCCCGCAGGAGCACACCATGACTGATCAGACAGGCGACGACCGGCAGATCGAATCGTTGAGACGGATGCTCGATATCGTGAGTGACGGCGGTCGCGACATGATGCGCATCCAGACCCGGTCACTGGCTGCTCTGGGAGGCTTGCTGGCAGAGGCCGGGCAGGGCGATGTGGCGATGCCGATGGGCACGCAGATGTCGCGTCTCAGCACCCGCTTGATGCAGGACGGCGCCGAAGCCCTGCGCGTGTCGGCGCACATGGTGCTCGATCTGCAGCGCGCTGCGATAGACATGGCTTGCGACAGCATGATTGCCCACGCGGCGGCGGTCGACAGCGGCGAAGACGGTGCCGCAGCCATCCGGCTCGAACGCCGTCAGCGTTCGGTCGTGATCAGTTTTCCGGATCGCCGTCGCGCTGCCGGCTGATATCGGGGCGCCGGACGCGCCAGCCGGTACTCAGCCGGGTCTGGTCATGCACCCATTACCGGCGCACATCTTGCCTTCAAGATAAAATCCGTCGCTTTCGCGCGCGCCGGATGCGATCGCCGGTCGCGCACCTTCATTGCTCCACATTCGCTCCAGATTCCCAACACGATGACAACACTGACCCATCTGCAAAGGCTGGAGGCCGAGAGCATCCACATCATGCGCGAGGTGGTGGCCGAGGCGGAAAACCCGGTCATGCTCTATTCGGTCGGCAAGGACAGCGCCGTCATGCTGCATCTGGCGGCCAAGGCCTTCTATCCTTCGGTGCCGCCGTTTCCGCTGCTGCATGTCGATACGACGTGGAAATTCAGGGCCATGTACGAGTTCCGCGACGCGATGGCGCGCAAGCTGGGCATGGACCTGCTGGTGCACATCAATCCGGAGGCGAAGGCGCGCAACATCAACCCCTTCGATCACGGCTCGGCGCTGCATACCGACATGTGGAAGACCGAAGGCCTGAAACAGGCGCTGGACAAGTACAAGTTCGACGCCGCCTTCGGCGGTGCGCGCCGCGACGAGGAAAAGTCGCGCGCCAAGGAGCGCATCTTCTCCTTCCGTACTGCCCTGCATCGCTGGGATCCGAAGAGCCAGCGGCCAGAGCTGTGGAAGCTGTACAACGCGCGCAAGCATCCCGGCGAGTCGATCCGCGTGTTCCCGATCTCGAACTGGACCGAACTCGATATCTGGCAGTACATCCATCTCGAGAACATTCCCATCGTGCCGCTGTACTTTGCGGCCGAGCGGCCGGTGGTGGAGCGTGATGGCACGCTCATCATGGTCGACGACGAGCGCATGCCGCTGCGCCCGGGCGAGACGCCGATGATGAAAAGCGTGCGCTTCCGCACCTTGGGCTGTTATCCGCTGACCGGTGCGGTCGAATCGACCGCCGCCACGCTGACCGACATCATCCAGGAAATGCTGCTCACCACGACGTCCGAGCGCCAGGGGCGCGTGATCGACCACGATTCCGCCGGTTCGATGGAAAAGAAGAAGCAGGAAGGGTATTTCTGATGTGCCTCCACTCCCACATTCGTTCCTTGCCCCGCGCGGGCGCTCCGACCTCGTTCGGGACCGTGAAGCAGGAGGCCCGCTGACATGGCACACGTTTCCGACCTCATCGCGCAGGACATTGGCGCCTATCTGAAGCAGCACGAACACAAGAGCCTGCTGCGCTTCATCACCTGCGGCAGCGTGGATGACGGCAAGAGCACGCTGATCGGCCGTCTGCTGTACGAGTCGAAAATGCTGTTCGAGGACCAGCTGGCCGCGCTCGAAGCGGACTCGAAGAAGGTGGGCACCCAGGGCGGTGACCTCGATTTCGCGCTGCTGGTCGATGGCCTGGCCGCCGAGCGCGAACAGGGCATCACCATCGACGTCGCCTACCGCTTCTTCTCGACCGACCGGCGCAAGTTCATCGTCGCCGACACGCCGGGCCACGAGCAGTACACGCGCAATATGGTGACCGGCGCCTCGACCGCCGATCTGGCCATCATCCTGGTCGACGCGCGCCATGGCGTGCAGACGCAGACACGCCGCCACAGCTTCCTGGTGTCGCTGATCGGCATCAAGCGCGTGGTCGTCGCCATCAACAAGATGGATCTGGTCGGCTACTCTAAGGATGTGTTCTATCGCATCGAGAAGGACTATCGCGAATTCGCGGCACAGATCGGCCTGACCGACATCCTGTGCATTCCGATGTCGGCGCTCAAGGGTGACAACATCATCGAGAAGAGCGCAGCCACCCCCTGGTACGCCGGCCCGGCGCTGATGGACCACCTGGAAACGGTGCAGATCGAGGACGACCTGCAGGCCCGCCCCTTCCGCCTGCCGGTGCAGTGGGTGAATCGTCCCAATCTCGACTTCCGCGGCTTTTCCGGACAGATCGCGTCCGGCTCGCTGCGTCCGGGCGACCGTGTGCGTGTGCAGCCCTCCGGCCGCGACACCACGGTCGAGCGCATCGTGCTGTCCACGCAGGATCTGGATGAGGCGGTCGCCGGCCAGTCGGTGACGATCACCTTTGCCGATGAAATCGATTGCTCCCGCGGCGACGTCATCGTGGCGGCGGATGTGCCTGCGCTGGTCGGTGACAGTTTCGACGCCACGCTGGTCTGGATGAGCGACGAGGCCATGGCCACCGGCCGCAGCTATCTCATGAAATGCGCGACCCGCACCGTCGGCGCCACGGTCAGCGCGATCGAGCACCGTGTGAATGTCAATACGCTCGAGCGCAGCCCGGCCTCGACGCTGGCACTGAATGAAATCGGGCGCGTGTCCTTGTTGACCGATCGACTGCTCGCCTTCGATCCGTATGAATCGGTGCGCGACACCGGCAGCTTCATCCTGATCGACCGGCTGAGCAACAACACGGTGGGTGCCGGGTTGCTGCACGCGTCGCGCAGCCGTCCGCGTGATCTGAGCTGGACCGCGCTGGACACCGGTCGTGCCGCGCGCGCCGCGCTCAAGCAGCAGTCGCCCTTGCTGTTGTGGGCAGGGCAGGGGCTGGATGCCGGCAAGCTGGAGCAGAAGCTCATGTCGCTCGGCCATCACACGATCACCTTGCCGGCGGCGACGGCCGATCTGCCGCGCATTGCCGGCATCCTGCTCGACGCCGGTCTCATCGTGGTGATCGACGCCGACTCGGCCCGGCCGGACAGCCTCGTGGCGGGACTTCCGGGCGGCGAGCACATCGAGCTCCGGCTGGATCCGGATGTGCGTCAAGCCGGCTTCGACGCATCGGGGCAGCGGCTCTCGCTGGCTCCGGCGGCTGCCGAGGAGCAGATCGAGCAGGTGGTCGAGGTGCTGCGCCGAGCCGGTCGGCTCGGCTGAGCAATGAGCATGTCGGCTGACGATGCAGCGCCGGAACCTCGCCTGACCTCGTTGTCGCACGGCGGTGGCTGCGGCTGCAAGATCGCGCCGGGCGTGCTGTCTGACATCCTGAAAAGCACGGCTGCGCTGCCGATGCCGCCGGAGCTGATGGTGGGCATCGAAACGTCGGACGACGCGGCGGTGTATCGCCTGAACGATGAACAGGCGCTCATCGCCACCACCGACTTCTTCATGCCCATCGTCGACGACCCGTTCGACTTCGGGCGCATTGCGGCGACCAATGCCATCAGCGACGTCTACGCCATGGGGGGGCGGCCCATCCTCGCGCTGGCGCTGGTCGGCATGCCGATCAAGGTGCTGTCCGCTACGACGATAGGCCGCATCCTCGAAGGCGGCAGCGCGATCTGCCGCGAGGCCGGCATCGTCATCGCCGGAGGCCACACCATCGATTCGGTGGAGGCCATCTACGGACTGGTCGCGCTTGGCATCGCCCATCCAGAGCGCATCCGCCGCAACGCGGATGCGCGACCCGGCGATCTGCTCGTGCTGGGCAAGCCGCTGGGGGTAGGCATCATGTCGGCCGCGCTGAAGAAGGGTGTGCTCGACGAAGCCGGCTACGCACGCATGATCGCCAGCACCACGCAGCTCAATGGGGTGGGCCCCGATCTTGCCGCGCTGCCCGGCGTGCATGCGATGACCGACGTCACTGGATTCGGACTCGCCGGGCACGCGCTTGAAATGGCGCGCGGGTCAGGCTGCGACATCCACATCGACTGGGCGTCCGTACCCCTGCACGCCGGCGTACGCGAACTGGCCGGGCAGGGGCACGTTACCGGTGCTTCCGGTCGAAACTGGTCGGGCTACGGCGAACGGGTGCATCTGGATGAAGGACTTACGGCGACCGATCGCGCGCTGCTCACCGATCCGCAGACCAGCGGAGGGCTGCTGGTGTCGTGTGCGCCCGAGTCCCTGGATGCCGTGATCGCGGTGTTCCGCACACACGGCTTCGACGCTGCCGCCGCGGTCGGCCGCATCGGTGACCCATCGGCTTTGCCGGCGCTGTACGTACGCTGAGGCCCGGCACACATCGGTGGCATACTCGCCGCCTCGACCGTCCGCCCGGATGGTGAAACTGGTAAACACAGCGGACTTAAAATCCGCCGCCGCAAGGCTTACGGGTTCGAGTCCCGTTCCGGGCACCACCTTCCAGTGTCCTTCGACGTGTCGGCGCCGTCCGACACCTGTTCGGACAGGCCGCCTACCGGCGGTGTTCCGGCGGTTCCCTAGACTGGAATCGTGAATCGCACCGGCGCAGCGTGCGCCTGCTGAGCGACCCGAATCAGGAGAACATCGATGAAATTCCCGAACACGCTGGGCAAACCGGTTGCCATCATCGCCCTGGCCATCAGCATGAGTGCCTGCGCCGGCATGACGCGCAGCGAGCGCAACGCAATGATCGGCGCCGCTGCAGGCGGCGTGGCGGGCTCGGTTCTGACCGGCGGCAGCACGGTTGCCACGGTAGGAGGTGCCATCGCTGGCGGCGCCATCGGCAACGAACTGGGCAAGAAGAAGCGCTGACCTTGCAGACCGCCGTGCCATGTACCGGATTCGTCCGGCACCCGCGAACGGCGCCGCGCAGACCCTGCGTAGGGGCGGCATCCTGGTACATCCCTTCATGCCGGGGACCCGGCCGGCCCGGACTCCGCCGCCCGGGTCCTTGTTTTGTCCGGCATGGCCGTTATGCTTCACGCCATGTTGATCGATACGCACTGTCACCTTGACGCACCGGAGTTCGACGCTGACAGGACGCTGGTGATCGAGCGGGCCCGCGGCGCAGGCGTGGCGGGCATCGTCATCCCTGCGGTGGCGCGGAACAATTTCTCCGCCGTCAGTGATCTGGCGGGCGGAGCACGCGACCTTCACTATGCCCTTGGTATTCATCCGCTCTACGTCGATCGAGCGCACGCAAGCGACCTGCTGGCACTGAGCGAAGGCCTGACGCGGCCGGACGTTGTGGCCGTCGGCGAGATCGGGCTGGATTTTTTCGTCGACACCATGGATCCCGCGCTGCAGGAGCACTATTTCGTGTCCCAGCTCGGACTCGCGCGGGATACAGGACTGCCGGTGCTGCTGCATGTGCGCCGCAGCCAGGACCGCATACTCAAGCATCTGCGCGCGGTGTTCGGTCGCCGCGGACCCGGCGGCATTGCCCATGCCTTCAACGGCAGTCGTCAGCAGGCGGATGAATTCATCAAGCTTGGCTTCGTACTGGGCTTCGGTGGCGCCGCTACCTGGGTGCGCGCGTTGAACCTGCGTCGCTTGCTGACCGAGCTTCCGCTCGAGTCCATCGTGCTGGAAACCGATGCGCCCGACATCCCGCCGGAGTTCGCCGCCCGTGAACGCAACGAACCCGCGCATCTGCCGCGCATCGCGCATATCCTCGCCCAGGTGCGCGGCATTTCCGTCGAGCAGCTCGTCTCCGCGACCGGGGCAAACGCGCTGCGCGTATTGCCCCGGATGGCGGCGGCTTACAACGCGTAGGACGCGGACAGGCCGATCAGCCAGGTACGTTCGGCGGCGGGGGCGTAAAAGCGACCGTTTGCGTCGTTCACGTACACGGAGCCGACGTACTCCTTGTCGAACAGATTGTCTATCCGCGCGAATTCGGTGAAGGTCCAGCTCCCGGATTTCTGCGTGAATCCTCCACGGATGCTCGCGATGCCATACCCCCCGACGCGATCTGCATTGGTGTCGTTTGCATACATGCGTCCGCTCGCCCTGTATTCGATTCCGCCAAGAAAGCCGCTTGCTGTGTGACGATAAGTAATCTCACCATAGAACGACTTGTTGGCGACGCTTGCGAGCTTGTTGCCAGCGGAAACCTCGATGTTGGGGGTAGTGCAGGGCGGCGCGCCGCAGGTCAGGAAGCTATCTTCGAACTTCGCGTCGAGCAGCGTGAGCGACGCATATGCACCGACAGCGTCGGTGATGCGTGAATCGATCGCAAGCTCAAAGCCTTTGCGACTCGTATCGCCCGCGTTCTGGTAGGACACACGGCCGCCGCTATTCGTGCCAACCACGATTTCGTCTTCGGTGTCGATATAGAAAACCGACGCGTCCAGTCGCGTACGGTCCGTCAGGAAGGTCTTTGCACCTATCTCGTACTGCATGCTGGTCGACGGCTGTAGGCCGAGATTCAATCCGCTGCCGCCATCGGGGCGGTAGGCCAGTTCGACCAAGGTCGGGGCTTCGAAAGCGCGGCCTACGTTGGCATAAAGATTCGTCGTTTGCGTGACTTTCCAGAGTGCACCAAAGGCCGAAGTCCACGCCCCATGATGAGTCGAGCCGCTGTCGTCACCGTTTGCTCGTGAGAGCTGCGCCGCGCCTGCTGCACCGGAGCAGTTGCTGGAGCAGATGAAGTTGTCGTCGGTACTGAAGTCAACGCGCGTGTAACGCAGGCCACCGGACAGTGATATGTCAGGTCGGAGAGTCCATTCGCCCTGGAAAAAGGCCGCCGTCTGTTCCGCGACATTCCGTTCGTCCCGCTTCAGGGCGCCGCGGAATCCGTAGTCGCTGCTTGTCGACGTGTTGTCGGTGGCTATCGTGCTGCCATTACGATAGCCGCGACGTGCTTCGTCGGCGCGTTCATACTCGGCTCCAACCGTGAAGGTGACGGCTTCCACCCTGCGCGTCCAGCGCAGGTTGGTACCCCAGTAATCGCGATCGAAGGTCGAAAGCCCGCCAGAAGCAGTTGCGTTGCTCTGGGTAACCGCGTTCAGCGCAAGGTACTGTGCGTTCTTGCGATTGCCGAGATAGACCATGGCGCGCAAAGTGTCTTGGCTGCTGAGCGCGGTTTCGAACACAAAACCGCCCTGGCTGTTCTCGAGCGAACGGCGGGCGCCGAAGAATTCAGCCGTCCGCAGGCCATTTGAACCGGACAATGAGGCTTGCCCCTGCTGCCTGCGATCAGAGCTCAATTGATCAATTGTCAAACCGAGCGGGTCCTGCCCTTCCTGACTGAGGTAATTCCCCACCATGGTGAGTGTACTGTGCTCATTGAGCCGAAGCCTCGCCTTGAAGTTGGCCTGCTGCTTTTCCGACCTGCTGTAATCGCGATAACCATCGGTATGGAAATCCGACACGCTGGCGCTGTAGTTGAAGTTGCCGACGGTGTCGCCGAACTTCAGACCATAGCGCGTGGTGCCAGGGCTGCCGGCCTGGAAGCTGGGCGTGAGGGTGAAGTTCTCCGGGCCGTCCTCGGTGAATATCTGCACCACCCCGCCGGAATGGTTGCCGTACAGCGCGGAAAACGGGCCGCGCAGCACTTCGATGCGGCTCGCCGAAGCGAGATCGAACAGCCCGGTGCCACCCTGGCCGTCCGGTGTGCTGGCGGGAATACCGTCGGCGAACAGCTTCACGCCGCGCACGCCGAACTGCGAACGCGCGCCGAAGCCGCGGATCGTGAGCGACTGTTCCTGGGTGTAGTTTTCCTTGCCGGCAGCCGCAACGCCGGGCACGCGATTGATCACTTCCGACAGATTGACGTTGGCGCGCTGTTCCTGGATGGTCGCGCCATCGATGGCGTCGATCGCCATCGGCAGATCGAAAGAGTTCTGTTCTACGCGGGTGCCGGTGATGACGACGGTGGGCGCGATCACCGATTCGTCTGCGGCGGCCGGCGCACCGATCAGTGCGAGGGCCAGTGCCAGGGGCGTATGGCGTGAGGTCTTCATGACGTGGGTCTCTCTCCGGGAAGGCTTGTATGGGCGTGTGCGTCTCGGCGCACTCGTCGAAAAACGGCGGAGTATAGGCAGGGGCCGGCTTACAAAGCCTCACGAAAAACTTGAATCTGCGTGCGCGCCAATGCCTGTCGGGCTGGCGGGGGCGGGCATTGATGCGCGCGCATCGTTTCGCGACCACGCATGTTAGGTTCAGCCCGCACTGCAAGCCGGCGGACCGGGCCGCGCTGGCGCGCGCGCCGAGTTGCCCGCTCAGTTCGGGGCGGACGGCGGCAGCAAGCTTGCAAGCGCGGGGGGCGCAATGATCTTCAGGTGGGCGGGGCAGAGCCGGTGGCGTCCCAGTCGCAGGACCGCCTTGTCGCGCGATATCAGTGCATCGGCGCGCGCGCGGACGGCCAGATCAAAGAACTTCTGATCTTCCCGGTCCCGGCAGCGCGGCAGCGCCGAGTCGCTCAGCAAGGGCAGGGCGACCTCTTCGATCAATGCAAGATAGCGCTGGTAAAGCGTCGCTGCCGCAAGGTCGTCGAGTCCGAACTTCGCATAGCGCAGCACAGTGCGCAATTCGCGCAGGCAGGCCGCGTCGGTCAGCAGCGTGACGCTGCCCGAGGCGAGCGCCTGCGCCAGCGGCTGCATGTCGGTGTTGTGCCAGAGCAGCAGGTCGAGCACCGCATTGGTGTCGAGCACCACACGCTCCAGCGGTAGGGGCGGGGAATGATTCATGGTGCGGATTGTCGCCGCTGAGGGGGTTCGTGTCAGGACCGTCTCCCCGTTGCGACGCCGCGCGCGAACACGCCTGCCCGTGACGGGCCCGTTACCGGGCATGCGTGACGCCGGTCCGCCTCAAGTATCCTGTGCGCCTTGCCGGAGGCGAGATATCCATTCAGAGGAGGACACCCTATGTTCAAGGCGATAGTGCTGGAACAGGATGCTGACGGACGCACCATCGCTCGTCTGACGCGGCTTGACGACGGATCCCTGCCGGATGCGGACGTGCGCGTGCAGGTCCGCTGGTCCAGCCTCAACTACAAGGATGCGCTGGCCATCACGGGACGCAGTCCGGTGGTTCGCAAGTGGCCCATGGTGCCGGGCATCGACTTCGCCGGTACCGTTCTCGAGAGCGCGCACCCGCTCTGGAAGGCAGGGGACGAGGTGGTGCTCACCGGTTTTGGTGTCGGCGAGAACCACTGGGGGGGATTGTCGGAACAGGCCCAGGTCCGCGGTGACTGGCTGGTGCAACTGCCGCAGGGGCTGGATGCGCGCCGTGCCATGGCGGTCGGCACAGCGGGTTTCACCGCCATGTTGTGCGTCATGGCGCTCGAGAGACACGGCCTGCAGCCGGGCGATGGCGAGGTGCTGGTGACCGGGGCCAGCGGTGGCGTCGGCTCGGTCGCGGTGGCGCTGCTGGCCCGCCTCGGGCACCGCGTCGTGGCAAGCACCGGGCGGCTCGAAGAAGCCGACTACCTCAAATCGCTCGGTGCGGAGTCGGTGATCGACCGCGCGACGCTGAGCGCGCCCGGCAAGCCGCTGGCACGCGAGCGCTGGTCGGCCGTGGTCGATAGCGTGGGCTCGCATACCCTGGCGAATGCCTGCGCGGCCACGCGCGAGAACGGCGCCGTTGCCGCCTGCGGTCTGGCCCAGGGCATGGACTTCCCGGCGACCGTGGCGCCCTTCATCCTGCGTGGCGTCACGCTGTATGGCATCAACAGCGTTACCGTACCGCGCGCGCCGCGTGAAGAGGCATGGCGCCGCATCGCGCGCGACATGCCGCTGGATCTGCTGGATCGCATGACGACCACCGTGCCTCTCGAGCAGGTGATCGATATCGCGCCGATATTCCTCGAAGGACGCGTACGCGGACGCATCATTGTCGACCTGTCCGGGGCTTGACGGGGGGCGGCCTCCGGGCGCGGCCTGCTCCGCGCAAACCGGCGGCCGTCATGCGCCTGCCGTCGGTGGACGTCCATGACATCGGGAATGCCCGGTCGCGTATACTACTGTTGCAGCGCAGTATTTTTGACGCTCGTCAAGTACTTGACTACACTCGGCGCGGTTCCGCAGCAAGCAACTCAACCATCAGGAAGAGGAGACTCGATGAGTGCCAGGACTCTTGTCGCTGTCGTAGCCGTATGCGTCAGCACGGTAGCCTTCGCCGTTGAAGGCAATGCAGAAGCCGCCAAGGACAAGGTATCGATGTGTGTCGGGTGCCACGGCATCCCCGGCTATCAGACCGCCTTTCCAAAAACCTACAAAGTGCCGCGCATCGGTGGACAGTATCCTGAGTACATCGTGTCCGCGCTCCAGGCCTACAAGAGCGGAGACCGCAAGCACCCCACCATGAACGGCATCGCAGCCAGCCTCAGCGAGCAGGACATGGCCGATATCGCCGCGTATTACAGCGCGCAGAAGTGAGGAGGGGGGCATGATCAAGCACATCGCAATCACCACGTTCGCGCTGTCCTTCCTGCTGGGCACATCCGTTGCCCACGCGGGTGATGTCGCGCGAGGCAAGGAAAAATCCGCCGCCTGTGCGGCCTGCCATGGCGAGGACGGCAACAGCAAGGCGCCGTCCTTTCCGCGCATCGGCGGGCAGCACGAGGATTACCTGCTGCAGGCGCTGAAGGCGTACAAGAAGGGCACACGCAAGAACGCCATCATGGGCGCCCAGGTCACCGCCCTGAGCGAGCAGGACATGGCGGATCTTGCGGCCTACTTCGCATCGCAGAAGGGGCCGCTGGTCACCCAGCGCTGACCTCGGGCGGGCCGGGGAAACCCGGCTTGCCGAGCGTGCCGCAGCGAGGCAGACAGCCTTCTGCGGCGTGGTCAGAAGGTCAGTTCGCCCGCCGGACAGTGACCCGCCTGTTCCAGCCGGCTCAATGTGGGCAGCAGATTCAGGCCGGTGTCACTGCGCAGCGACTGGGCGCGCTGGCGCAGCGTGATCATGTCGACTCGCGTGCCCAGTTCGGTGCCGGTGACGCAGATCGCATTGCCCTCATCCAGCGACGGCAGGATGAGGGCATGTCCGGCGTACGCATCGAGCAGGCGTCTGGCGCTGGCCTTGAATCCGCGCGTGCGTCCGAACAGGTTCAGGCATGCGCGCCCCTCGTAGGCAAGCCGCGCGCGGCAGTCGCGATGGAAGGTCTCGCTGTCCAGCGCGTTGGCGCGTGCGCGGTGGTCATAACCGTCCACCAGGATGAGATCCCAGCGTTGATCGCTTGCCGCGACATAGCGAGCACCGTCGCCGATCACGATCTGCAGCCTGTCGTCCTCGTCCGGCAGGCGGAAATGCATGGCCGCGACCGCCGGCATACGCGGATCGATCTCCACCACGGTAAGCCGGCTCTGCGGACAATTGCGGTGCAGAAACTTCACCACCGAAGCGGCCCCCAGACCGATCACCAGCACCCGCGCGGGCCACGCCGCATGCGGCGCGAGCAGCAGCGGCAGCATCATTTCGCGCGTGTATTCCAGCTCCAGGGCGTAGGGCCGGGCGACGCGCATCGCGCCCTGTATCCATTCCGATCCGAAATGCAGGTAACGCACGCCGGCCGCCTCGGACACGTCTATCGAGTGGCGTGGCGGCCGGTCGCGGCCACCGAACAGCGACGACAGCGTCAAGGGCGCTGCTCGGGCAGGACGATGTTGACCTCGAGCACTTCGTAATTGTCCTGCTTCTCGAGCTGGACCTTGATGTCTTCCGGATTCACCCGCACATACTTGGAAATGACGGCCACCAGTTCCTGTTGCAGCGCAGGCAGGAAGTCCGGCGTGCCGGCCGAATTCTCGCCGCGTTCGCGCGCGATGATGAGCTGCAGGCGTTCCTTCGCGATCGAGGCGGTCTTGGGCTTCTGGCCGAACAGAAGGGACAGCAGGGACATGCTCACTTCCCTCCGAACAGACGCTTGAGCAGGCCGGGCTTCTCGTAGTCGACGAAGCGCAGCGGACGGTCTTCGCCGAGAAAGCGCGCCACGACGTCTTCGTAGGCCTGGGCGACGTCAGTGCCATTCATGTGGATGGCCGGCGTGCCCTGGTTCGACGCCTGCAACACCACTTCCGATTCGGGAATGACGCCGAGCACCGGAATGCGCAGGATTTCCTGCACGTCGCCGTGACTCAGCATTTCACCTTCCACCGCCCGCTTCGGCGAGTAGCGGGTGACCACAAGATGCTCCTTGACCGCCTCGCGGCCTTCGCGCGCGCGGCGCGATTTCGATTGCAGGATGCCCAGGATGCGGTCGGAATCGCGTACCGAACTCACCTCCGGATTGGTCACGATGATGGCTTCATCGGCGAAGGTGAGGGCCATCACCGCTCCGTGTTCGATGCCGGCCGGCGAATCGCACACGATGTAGTCGAAACCCATGTCGGTCAGGTCCTTGAGTACCTTTTCGACCCCTTCCTCGGTCAGCGCATCCTTGTCGCGCGTCTGCGAGGCAGGCAGCACGAACAGGTTGTCGCAGTGCTTGTCCTTGATCAGCGCCTGGGTCAGATTGGCTTCGCCGTGGATCACGTTCACGAAGTCGTAGACCACGCGCCGTTCGCATCCCATGATGAGGTCGAGGTTGCGCAGACCGACGTCGAAATCGATCACTGCGGTCTTCTTGCCGCGCAGTGCCAGACCGGACGAAAAAGCGGCGCTGGTCGTGGTTTTGCCCACCCCCCCCTTGCCGGATGTCACGACGACGATACGGGTCACTCTGTTCTCCCTCTTGTGTTTCAGTTGGTCGCCAGAGCGGCGACACTCAATACCTGTTTGTCGGAATGGCTCTCGAGTCGTACGTGCGCAGGGCGTCGCAGCAGTTCGCCGGCGGACTGTTCGAACGTACGGTACACCCCGGCAATCGACACCAGCTCGGCCTCGAAGCAGGTCGTGAAGATGCGTGCTTCCATGTCCCCCGATGCGCCGGCCAGGGCGCGTCCGCGCAACGGTGCATAGATGTGGATGTTGCCGTCGGCGATCACCTCGGCCCCCGCGCTGACCATGGCGAGCACCACCAGATCGCCGCCGCGTGCGTAGATGCGCTGGCCCGAACGCAAAGGTCTGTCGACGATTTCGGTGCGTCGCACGGACTGCACCGACGGCTCCGGCGCCAGCGGCTCGGCGACCGGCGCCGCGTGTGGCGCGACCGCTTCCGGTTCGACGCGGGCGGTTTCCCCCGGCTCGGCGCGTGCATGTGATCGTGCCGACGTGCTCTCCGCTGCCATGACTGCCCAGCCAAGCGACTGTGCGCGTTGTGCAAGGCGTTCGTCGGCAGTCTGGAGGGCAACGGCGGTCAGTTCATGCCTGGCCAGCACATCGCGCAGCGCAACAAGATCGGGGGACGTACCCGCCGGCAAATCGCTGCAATCGATCACCACCGGCTCCCCCGAGAAGAAGCCCGGCATGCTTCCCAGCCGGGCTTCCAGCGCCGCGATGACTGTGGCGTCGTCCGGCGAGCGGAGGATGGCACGCATCGCTTCCAGCGTGGCGCTCTTGAGTTCGATGACCGATGTGTCGGGCTTGCGCGCCATGAATGATCCGGAAGAAATATCAAAAGTTTACCGACAGCATGCATCCCGGGCAATCGCCGGGTGCCGCCCTGCCGGAGGTCTCAGCGGACGGTCCTCAGTGGACCGCCGGAGGTGGATCTCCAAACAGGCGTGCAATGTCGCCGGCGTCGAAACGATAGTCGTGATTGCACATGTCGTCGTGGATCAGCACTTCGCCCTTCTCGGCAAGGATGGACTCGACCTCGGCGCGCCCCAGGGACAACACGAGACGTCGCACCTTCTCCTCGTCGCGCGGGCAATGATGGCGCGGCTCGACCGGGTCGAACACGCGTATGCCCCCGGCAGCGATGTCTTCGTGAAACAGGCGCATCAGCAGCGACCCGGTGTCCAGCGTCTTCATCTCGGCCGGCGTGAGGGTGGCGGCGAGATGGCAGATGCGCGCCCAGCCATCCGCATCCCGCTGATCGGCGCCCGGCAGCTTCTGCAGGAACAGGCCGCATGCAACGGATTCGTCGGCGGACAGCCAAAGTGCGGTGGGTTGCTGTTCCGACTGTTCGAGAAAGCGCTCGAACACTTCCGTCACCGTGGCGCCTTCGAGCGGCACCACGCTCTGATAGGGCGTGGGCGATGCGTCCGTCTGCACCGTCACGACCAGTTGGCCGTCACCCAGCAACGCGGGGAGCGGGGCATCGGCGAGATCGTGCGCGCCTGTGGCCATGCCGCGCAGCCTGAGCCGCTCATCGCAATCCACAACCAGCAGGCCGAGGGCACCATTGCCGCGCACCTGCGCCGTCAGCCGGCCGGGTTGTTTGAGCTGGCCGCCTATCATCAACGTGACCACGGTCATTTCGCCGAACAGGCGCGACAGGACTGGCCCGTAACTGCGTCCGCGCAGCATCGACTGCCAGCCGTCGGTCAACCGGACCAGCGCACCGCGTATGTCCAGGCCCTCGAACAGAAAGCGCTGGACGAAATCGCCTCCGCTCATTCGAACACCTTACTCCATCGCCCGGCATCGAAGCCGATGAGCAGATCGTCGCCCAGGTCGACGATGGGGCGTCGTATCGCGGACGCATGTGCCTTCAGCAGCGCCAGTGCCTTGCCGTCGTCGAGATCCGCAGTCAGCGCGGGTGGCAGCTTGCGGAAGGTGGTCCCCCGTGCATTCACCACCGACTGCCAGCCGGCGCGCCGTATCCAGTCGGCCAGCAGGGACTCGGGGACACCGTCCTTCTGGTAGTCGTGCAAGCGGAAATCGATATGGCGATCACGAAGCCAGGCCATGGCCTTTGACATGGTGTCGCAGCGTTTGATGCCGTAGATGTGCAGCATGGGAAGTCGAGGTCTTGCAGGCAATCCGGCATTGTACGGTGAGCGCGCCCGGCGCGGCGCCGGCAGAGATGACGGCGCCTGCAACGAACAAAAATGTGGCGCCGACGCGTTTCAATGTTTAAGATCTGAAAAAATTATCCGAAACAAACAAATATCGCAGGATGTTGATCGAATTTTTCAGATCGGGCCCTGCTTGTCCAGAAACCGGAATGCTGCGGCGGCGCCTGACGCGGACGCGCGCACCGGTCGTTCTCAACGTGGAGATATTTGCATGACAGTCAGTCGCTGGGGAGCCGTTGTGCTTTCCGTGCTCTTCGGATGTGTGTTGTTTCCGGTTTCGGAGGTCGAGGCGGCGCGTACCGTCGCCAGCGGCAAGCAGGTGAAGTCGGCGGTGCGCCCCGCTGCCAAGGTCAGTTCCAAGACCCGGGTGGCGACCGCAACCAAGACCAAGCGGACATCCGCTGTCGCCGCGGCTCCGGTCTTCCGTCCGCCCAAGCCGCCCGCGCAGCGGCATTACGCGGTCGATGGCACGACCTTCTATGCCGATGGCGTACGGGTCCGTGCGGCGGGTATAGACAGTCTGGAAATGGCGGGCGCCTCGGGCATCGCCAAACAGCGCCTGCAGCAACTGCTTGACTCCGGACGCGTCAGCATAGAACCGCTGGGTAATGAAGGTGGCGATACCGTTGCCCGCGTGAAGATCGACGGGCGGGACCTCAGCGAGCTGGTTTCCGGGCGCTGAAGAGGGACCGCCCCGCCAGGCCACGACGGGCGCCGGGTGCGCCCGTTCTCATGTCTGCCGGGCACGCGCTGTTGGACGGGCGGGACATCGAGCGACTTGACGCGCGCGGCGTCGTTGCGGCGCTCACCCGGCCGTAAGAGCGGGATTTCTCTGATGGGAGGAGTCACCGTGCTGGTTTTCCGGCTCGCCACCCTGGTCAGGCGCGGGTTCGGCGGTCTGTTCGCTGTCCTCGGGCGGCCGGTGCGACTTCACTTTCTTCGACCCGGCATTCGGTGGAATGCTCGGTAACACGACATCGATCTTGTTCTGTGTCATGTAGTCGTTCATTTCGCGCCAGCCCGCGAAGATGGCCGCCTTCGAAGCCTTGGGATTCAGGTTGTAGCAATCCTCGAGCGCACGCCCTGCGTGACGGCACGCCCCCCCGATGGCTTTCGCGTCCTGTTCCTTCTGCATTGCCTGCTTGTTGGGATCGGGAATGGGCAGCCGATCGCAGGCGGCTGCGAGCACGGCGCAGAGGCTGATCAACGATGCTTTGATGGCGACATTCACCTTGGACGACTTCTGGATTGACGATACACAAGGTGTTTACGGCGGGTGTCCCTCCTGCTTGAGGGACACCCTTCACGCTCGTCAGAGTGCGTCTTTGGAATACTCGCTCAGCAGGGTTTCCTGGGCACAGTGGCGAGCGGCGCGGGATACCCGGCGGCGATAGCGTCCGTCCGGTTCCATTTCCCAGGATTGGCTGTTGTCCAGCAGATAGGGACGCACACCTTCTTTCATGATGCGGCGCTTGAGCTTGACGTCGAGTATCGGGAAGGCGACCTCGATGCGCCGGAAGAAGTTGCGTTCCATCCAGTCGGCGCTTGCCAGGTAGAGCTTCTCCTCGCCATCCGCATGGAAGTGGTAGATGCGGGAATGCTCGAGAAAGCGGCCGACGATTGACCTTACCGTGATGCGCTCCGACAGGCCGGTGACGCCCGGGCGCAGCGCGCACACGCCGCGCACGATGAGGTCGATATCCACGCCGGCCTGGCTGGCCGCGTAGAGCGCCTCTATCGTATCGTCTTCCACCAGCGAGTTCATCTTGGCGATGATGCGTGCCTTGCGGCCAGCGCGGGCGTTTTCCGCTTCCTGGCCGATGGCGGCGATGACATTGCTGTGCAGTGTGAACGGTGCCTGCCACAGATGGGTGAGCGTGCCTGCATGGCCCAGCCCGGTGAGCTGCTTGAATACCTCGTTCACGTCCTCGCCGATCTGTTCGTTCGCGGTCATCAGACCGAAATCGGTGTAGAAGCGCGCGGTGCGCGGATGGTAGTTGCCGGTGCCCAGGTGCACATAGCGGCGGAAGTGGATATTGCCGTCCATCTGTTCCCGGCGCACCACCATGAGCATCTTGGCGTGTGTCTTGTAGCCGAACACGCCATAGACCACATGGGCGCCCGCATCCTCCAGACGCGATGCCCAGTTGATATTGGCTTCCTCGTCGAAGCGCGCCATCAGTTCCACCACGACGGTCACTTCCTTGCCCTTCTGCGCGGCACGCACCAGCGCCTCCATCAGCACCGAATCGGTGCCGGTGCGATAAACCGTCATCTTGATCGCGACCACGTCCGGGTCATCTACCGCCTGCTGTACCAGATCGATCACCGGCTTGAAGGACTGGAAGGGGTGGTGCAGCAGCACGTCCTGCTTGCGGATCGTCGCGAAGATGTCGTAACGCTTTTCCATGGCGCGCGGCAGCAGCGGCACGAAAGGCGGGTACTTCAGGTCGGGGCGGTCCACCCAGTCGGGGACCTGCATGAGGCGCACCAGATTCACGATGCCCGGTGCGCGATAGAGGTCGTCGCGGGTGAGACTGAACTGCTGCAGCAGGAAGTCGGCCATCTGCTCCGAGCAGTTGTCCGCGACCTCGAGACGCACGGCATCCCCGTAGTGCCGTTGTGGCAGCTCGCCCTGCAGCGCCTGACGCAGGTTCTTCACCTCTTCCTCGTCGAGGAAAAGATCGGAGTTGCGCGTGACGCGGAACTGGTAGCAGCCGAGCACGTTCATGCCTTCGAACAGGTCGCCCACGTTCTGGTGCATGGCCGAGGACAGGAAGATGAAACCGTGATCGACGCCGGTCAGCTCCCTGGGAAGCTTGATCACGCGCGGCAGCGCGCGCGGGGCCTGGACAATGGCGAAGCGCGAACTGCGGCCGAACGCGTCGCGACCTTCGAGCTCGACCGCGAAATTAAGGCTCTTGTTGAGCACGCGGGGAAAGGGGTGGGACGGATCCAGACCGATCGGGGTCAGCACCGGCATGAGCTCGCGCGTGAAGTAGTCGCGCACCCAGGCATGCTGCGCCTCGGTCCAGTTGCCGCGCCGCAGGAACACGATGCCTTCCTTCTCCAGCAGAGGCAGGATGACTTCGTTGAGCAGGGCGTACTGCTCGGCGATGAGCTGGTGCGCTTCGGCCGCGATCAGACGCAGCGCGTCCTGTGCCGACCTGCCATCGGACGTGACCCCGCGCGCGCCCAGCCGTATCTGTTCGCGCAGTCCGCCGACCCGCACCTCGAAGAACTCGTCCAGATTGCTGGACACGATGCACAGGAACTTCAGCCGTTCCAGCAGCGGCACGCGCTCATCGGCAGCCTGGGCGAGTACGCGCCGGTTGAATGCGATCAGCGACAGTTCGCGATTGATGAAGTGGTCGGGTGCGTAGCGGGGAACCGGCAGGATGGACGGCATAGGAAGGCTGTTTCGGCACGGGTGAGGGCGGGTCGCCATTTTGTGACATCAGTACTGTGGAATTATTACAGTGATCGGCTGCGCGCGGCGGGGCGGCGCAGCGTCGGCACGCTGCTAAACTCCGCGTGATTCCTTTATTGCATTGCCGCATGAGCTACGAACTTCTCGCCGCCGTCGATCTGGGGTCCAACAGTTTCCGGCTCCAGGTCGCGCGAGTGGTCGACGACCAGATCTATCCTCTGGATGGCGTCAAGGAAACGGTGCGCCTGGCAGCCGGCCTGGGTCAGGGCAAATTGCTGGATGCCGCTTCGCAGATGCGGGCGCTCGAGGCGCTGTCGCGCTTCAATGAGAGACTGCGCGGTTTTTCTCCCGACCAGGTGCGTGCGGTGGCGACCAACACGCTGCGCGTCGCCAAGAATGCCTCGCAATTCCTGCCCCAGGCAGAAGCGGCGCTGGGTTTTCCGATCGAGGTGATCGCCGGCCGTGAAGAAGCCCGGCTCATCTACGTGGGTGTCGCACATACGCTGCCCAACCCCGCGAACCAGCAGCTCGTGGTCGATATCGGCGGAGGGTCGACCGAATTCATCATCGGCCGCAGTTTCGAGCCGCTCGCGCTCGAGTCGCTGTACATGGGGTGCGTTGCGTTCAGCCTGCGCTTCTTCCCGGATGGACGCATGGACAAGAAGTCGCTGCGCGAGGCGGAACTTGCAGCACGACGCGAACTGGAAACGATAGAGCACGACTACCGCACGCACGGTTGGGACGAGGCGGTGGGTTCCAGCGGAACCGCGCGCGCGCTGCTGGACATCATGGAGCTGAATGGCTGGGCGGAAGGCGCGCTCACGCGCGACGGGATGGAGAGGTTGCGCGCACTGCTGTTGCGGGCGGGTGACGTAAACAGGCTCGATATTCCCGGTTTGCGCTCCGATCGCCTGCCGGTGCTGCCAGGCGGCTTTGCCATCATGTCCGCGGTGTTCGAAACCTTCCGCCTGGAGCGCATGAGTTTCTCCGAAGGCGCGCTCAGGCTGGGCGTGCTGTACGACCTGCTGGGCCGCTACCACCACCGGGATCTGCGCGACGCTACGGTTCTGCAGTTCATGCGCCGCTATCAGGTCGACCAGAAGCAGGCCGCGCGCGTGCATGACACGGCACTCGCTCTTTTCCGGCAACTTCACCTGGATGCCGCCGACGACGATGCGGAACTCCATCTGTTGAGCTGGGCGGCCAGGCTGCATGAGCTGGGCATTTCCGTCGCCCACGCGGGGTATCACAAGCACAGCGCCTACATCGTCGGCAATGCTGACATGCCAGGCTTTTCTCGCAGGGACCAGGCGCGCCTGGCCCGACTGGTGCTCGCCCATCGCGGCAAGCTGGAGAAGGTGCACACGCTGGCCGATGGCCGCGACTGGCCGCTCATTCTTTGCCTGCGCCTGGCGGTGCTGTTGCATCGCAGCCGCGACGATTTTGCCGATCTTCCGGTGCGCCTCGAAGCCAGTGCGCACGGTTTCGTACTGTACGGCGGCGCCGACTGGCTCACGGCTTCACCGCTGACCGCCGCCAGCCTTCAGGACGAACAGAAGCAATGGCAGTCCCTGGGCATGGACCTCAAGTTGAGGTCGGTGCGCAACAAGGGCGTGAGCGCCGCCTGATCGCCGCATGAACGTCGCGACGCCATCCGTGGAGGTGACGGGCGATGACGGGAGTGTGCGTCTGGCCGGGGAGTGGACGCTCGCCGGTCTGCAGGGACGCTTGCCGTCGCTGCGGCAACGGTTGACGCGGGCCTCGGCCGGCGCGCGGACATGGGATCTGTCCGGCGTGCAGCGCCTCGACACGCTGGGCGCGAGCGTGTTGTGGCGTACCTGGGGCGAGCGTCTGCCCGAGACACTGATCGCCGATGAAGCGCTGCGCGGAATGTTCGCGGCGGTGAGCGTGCTGGGACCGCGGCCACCCGCTGCGCCCGACAGGGCATCGATACCGGGTCGCATCGCCGGACTGGGTCGGCGCGGACTGGGCGCGCTGTCCCAGATGCTGGGCGTCGTCGGCGTGCTCGGGCAGGCGGCGCTGGATCTTGTCCATCTCGCACGAAGGCCGCAGGATGCGCCGCTGCGAGAATTGTCGGCCAATCTGTACAAGACCGGTGTCAGCGCACTGCCGATCACCGCATTGGTCGGCTTCCTCATCGGCATCGTGCTGTCCTACCTGTCCGCTCTGCAATTGAAAAACTTCGGTGCGGACGTGTTCATCATCGACATCCTGGGCATCGGCATCACGCGGGAGCTCGGCCCTGTGCTGGTCGCGGTTCTGGTGGCGGGGCGTTCCGGCTCGGCAATGACCGCACAGCTCGGGGTGATGCGCGTAACCGAAGAAATCGACGCGCTCGCGACGATGGGGGTGCCGGCCGGGCTGCGTCTCGTGCTGCCCAAGGTGCTGGCCTTGCTCATCACCATGCCGCTGCTCGTCGCGTGGACATCTTCGGCCGCAATTGCCGGCGGCATGGTGGCGGCCGCTTTCCAGCTTGACATGTCCTTCGGCTTCTTCCTCGACACGCTGCCACGCGTGGTGCCGCTCGCCAATGCCTGGATAGGTCTGGCGAAGGGGCTGGCGTTCGGCATGACGATCGCGCTGGTGGCCTGCCATTTCGGGCTCAACGTGAAGCCGAACACCGAAAGCCTGTCCGAGAATACGACGCGCTCGGTGGTCAGCGCCATCACGCTGGTCATCCTGGTGGATGCCGTATTCGCGATCGCGACACGCAATATGGGGATGCCTGGATGAAGCCGGTCATCGAGGTGTCGGGGCTGGTGACCCGCTTCGGCAGGCAGACCATACACGCGGGACTCGACCTTGCCGTCCTGGCAGGCGAAGTGGTGGCTCTGGTCGGCGGGTCGGGCAGCGGCAAGACGACGCTGTTGCGTCAGATCGTGGGCTTGCTCCGGCCAGCCTCGGGCGAGGTGAAGGTACTCGGCCAGCCGGTGCTGTCAGGAGATCCTCTGGCAGATCGCGCCCTGCGCCGTCGTTTCGGGGTTCTGTTCCAGCAGGGGGCACTGTTCTCCGCGCTGAACGTGTTCGAGAACATCGCCTTTCCCTTGCGGGAGCTGCGCTGGCTGGACCGCGACACGGTGCGCGATCTCGTCATGGTGAAGCTCGCCATGGTGGAACTGGAGGCGCAACACGCCTGGCTCATGCCGGCAGAATTGTCCGGCGGCATGGTCAAGCGCGTCGCTCTGGCCAGGGCGCTGGCTCTGGAACCTGAACTGTTGCTGCTGGACGAACCGACCGCCGGTCTCGATCCGGATCGATCCGCCGCCTTTGTCGAACTGATCCGGCGGCTGCGGCAACAGCTTGGACTGACCGTCGTGCTGGTGACGCATGACCTCGATACGCTGGCTGCGCTGGCTACCCGTGTCGCTGTCCTTGGCGAGCGACGTATACTGGCTTACGGCACACTTGAACATGTCATGGCACAGGATCACCCCTTCATTCGCGGGTTCTTCGCGCTGGACCGCATGGAACGCGCGCTCGCTCGGGCGAGGAGCTGACGATGGAAAGTCGCGCGCATGCCCTGGCCGCCGGGCTTTTCCTGATCGTGCTCGGTGCAGGGGTGGTATTCGGGCTGTGGTATCTGTCCAGTGGTGATGAAAGTGGTCGCGACTATCTCCTGGTGACTACCGCCGATGTCGGCGGGCTCAATCCGCAGGCGCAGGTGCGCTATCGCGGGATACGCGCGGGCAAGGTCAGCTCGATCGGAATCAATCCGGCGAATCCCAGGGAAATCCATGTCCGCATTTCGCTGCCGGAGCGTTTTCCGGTCACCCAGTCCATGCGCGCGGAACTGGGCTATCTGGGCGTGACCGGTCTGGCGCTGGTGGAGCTGTCGGACGACGGCTCGGACACGACATTGCTGAAGCCGGGTGATGACGGAGAGGTGCGGATACCGATGAGAGGGTCGGCGTTCGGTACCCTTGGCAGCAATATGAACGACACCATGGACGCCTTGCGGAACGTGCTGGCCCGGCTGCATGTGCTTCTCGACGACGAGAACGCCGCTCACATATCGGCGACGGTCCGGAATCTCGCGTCGGCGACCGGGCATCTTGATCGTACGCTGGGTGCGCTGCCAGGACTGACTCAGGATCTGCAGCTCACGCTGCAGCGTATCCAGGCGGTGCTGTCGGACGACAATATCCATCGCGCAAGCGAGATTCTGTCCCGTCTCGAGTCGCTTGCCGCGGCGGGTGAGCCGCTGGCTTCCGAACTGCGCCTGTCGCTCGCTTCGATCCGGGCATTGTCGTCGGAACTGGAAAAGCTGAGTCGGCACACTGGCCGCGAGCTGAGTGCGGAGACCCTGCCCAGGTTGAATCGCCTGATCGACGAGGCGGTGCGGGATTCGCGTCGCTTGCGCAGGATGCTGGACGATGTCGACAGCTCACCGCAGATGTTCCTGCTGGGCCGCGATGCGGTGAGCCCCGGTCCGGGCGAATCCGGTTTCGAAGCACCGGGCGAGGGAGGAGTGAAACCATGACAGGACGCCTGCTTTGCATCGCACTGATGCTGCTGCTGACGGCCTGTGGCAGCGTGATTCCGCGAGCACGCGCGCCCGGGCTGCACGATCTCGGTACCGAAGCGCCGGTGATCGCGGTGCGCAACGCGCCGGGGGAAGTGGATGTGTTTGCGCCGACATGGCTTGAAAGCACGGCCATGGCTTACCGGCTCGACTACGACAGTCCGACGCGACGCCACCGCTATGCCGAAAGTCGCTGGGCGGCGGCCCCTGGCGAATTGTTGCAGACCCGTCTCGGCGACGTTCTTTCGGTGCAGGGCCACGGGCGCGGATGTCGTCTGGTGATCGACCTGAGCGAGTTCATCCAGGTGTTCGACAGTCCTTCGTCATCGACGGCGCTGATCAGTGGCATGGCAACGCTGGTGGACGGGACAGGACATGAAATTCTGGATCGTATGAGGTTTTCGATCCGTGAGCCGTCGGAGCAGGCGGATGCCCGGGGCGGGGCGCAGGCGTTTGCGCGTGCTTCCGTTTCGCTTGCCGGCCGCATCGCAGGCTGGATGGATCGCGACGGCAGTCCCGCCGCGGGGAGGTGCGCGTCATGAAGGGAAAGAATGTCGAAGGCTTGCCGCCCGGTTTCATCCAGCAAGCGCTCGATTCTGTCGCCGATCTGTGCTGGCAGCGCCTTGCCGCCAGCCGTCTGAGCATCCTGATGGCCGATGGTCTGGGCGGACAGGCGTCGCTCGCGCTCGCCGTGTGGCGGGGCGATCTGCGCGACGAACTGCACAATGTACGTATCGATGGCGGCGATTCGGTCGCGCTCCACGTCATGAGCAGCGGTCGCACCGTGCGGGTTGAGCATGCAGATGCGACGCCTTCGGGAGAGCACGGCCATATCGGCGAGGGGGGCTGTTTCATGTGCGCACCCATCCTGCTCGATGGTCATGCGCTCGGCGTCATCTGTTTGCGTCGCGGCCAGGGCCAGCCCCCGTTCACCGAATCCGACGAGCGCGAATTCGATGCCCTCGCCCTGTTCGCCGGCAAGGCGGTCCAGGCTGCTCAGCTCTCCTTCCTTCTCGAGTCGGAGTTCGCGCGCCGCGCGGTACAGGCCGAAGGCGGGAACCCGCTCGCACAGGTGTTGGCAAGCGGTCTCGCACAACCGGCCCAGCTTGCGCGCATGCTTGCGAAATCCTTCTACCGCGAGATGAAAGCCGCCGGTTTCGGCGACGACCAGATCGTCGGTGCCGCCGGCGAAATCATCGACCAGTTGTCGAGCAGCCTGCGCAAGCACGGCCGCCGCATTGGCCGTGGCCGGAGCTGAGCCGCCCCGGCGAGCTCAGTCGAGTGATGCGCTGTAGGCCGTGGCGTCGAGCAGTTGATCGATCTCGGACGCACTGTCAGGGCGGATCACGAACATCCATGCGCCATACGGATCCTGATTCACCTGTTCAGGCTGTTCGCTCAATGCGGCGTTGACCGACACCACTGTGCCGGCGACAGGTGCATGGATGTCAGAAGCGGACTTGACCGATTCGATCACCGCCATCGCCTCGCCGCGCGAGACCTGGCGGCCGACGTCCGGCAGTTGCAGGAATACCACGTCGCCCAGCGCATCCTGCGCGTGATCGGTGATGCCGACGGTGAGCGTGCCATCCGCCTCGGTCCTGACCCATTCGTGCGTGTCCGCGTAGCGCAGCGTATCCGGATGATTCATTGCGTTTCCCTGGTTGCAAATGATGTGGATTGTAGCGGTGCGAGGCGCACTGCGTCGGCCTGATAGAATCGAAGGTTAATGAACGCCGACCTGCACTGCCACTCCTGTCACTCCGATGGCCTGTTGTCGCCTGTCGAACTGGCGCGCCGGGCTCATGCCAATGGCGTGAATCTCTGGGCGCTCACGGATCACGACAATCTCGGCGGTCTGGCCGAAGCGCGTGCCGAGGCAGTGCGGCTCGGTCTGGATTTCGTCGACGGCGTCGAGATTTCGGTCACCTGGATGGACATGACAATACACGTCGTCGGGCTGGCCATCGATCCGCGCCACGCGCCGTTGTCGGAAGGCCTGGCGCAGGTGCGCAGCGGGCGTGATGCGCGGGCGTTGCGCATGGCCGAGGCACTGGAATTGCTCGGCGTCCGTGATGCCTATCAGAACGCGCTGCGACTGGCCGGCAATCCGTCGCTGGTCGGGCGCTCCCATTTCGCGCGCGTGCTGGTGGAGCAGGGATATGCTGCGGATGTGCATGCAGTGTTCCGCAGCTACCTGGTGCGAGGACGACCGGGTTACGTCGAACATCGGTGGACTTCGCTTGCCTGTGCGGTGCAGTGGATACGTGGCGCCGGAGGTGTGGCGGTGATCGCGCACCCGGGGCGCTACCGCCTGTCAGGTGACCAGATGCGGCGCCTGTTGGCGGAGTTCCAGGCCGCTGGTGGAGAGGCGATCGAAGTGGTGTCCGGTTCGCACGGCGAGCCGGAAATGCGTGCGTTTGCACGAATGGCTCGCGAGTTCGGCTTCTACGCCTCGCGTGCTTCCGATTTTCACGCACCGGACGAAAGTCCGGTCGATCTCGGCCGCGGCGCGCCGCTGCCGGATGGCTTGACCGCTGTGTGGCATGCGCCGGCTCTCCGGTTCGCCTCCGAGGGGCATCCGGCATGACAGGCAGCGTCGGCTGACTTTATTCGACAGGTATCCGTGGCCCAGCTCTTTTCGCTCCATCCCGACAATCCCCAACCCAGACTGATACGCCAGGCGGCAGACATCCTTCGTGCCGGAGGGCTGGCCGCCATTCCGACCGACTGCGCGTGGTCGCTGGTCGGACACATGGGGGACGCGCGCGTACTTGATCGCATCCGTCGCATACGGGGTGTCGATGAACATCACCACTTCACGCTCATGTGTCGCGATCTGTCCGAAATCGCGACCTTTGCGCGGGTGGACAACGCCCAGTTCCGTCTGCTCAAGAGCGCCACGCCGGGGGCCTATACCTTCATTCTGGAAGCCACGCGCGAGCTTCCGCGACGCATACTGCACCCCAAGCGCAAGACCATAGGTCTGCGCGTGCCCGATCATCCGGTCGTGTCGGCGCTGCTGTCCGAACTGGGCGAACCCCTTCTGGGTTCGACCCTGCTGCTTCCGGGCGAGGAACTGCCGCTGACCGATGCCGAGGACATCCGCGAGCGCCTGCAGCACGAACTGGATCTGGTGCTGGACGCCGGTCATTGCGGCACCCGGCCCACATCGGTCATCGATCTGTCGTCCGGCAGCCCCGAACTGGTTCGCGCCGGGGGTGGCGATCTCGCGCGTTTCGGGCTTGACTGACGCCATGCCCGCCTTCTGTTAGCATCCCGCGGCTTATGGACGAAAGCATCGCGCGACTGGCGGTCATCGTGCTGCCGATCGTGTTGGCGATCACTCTGCACGAAGCTGCTCATGGATACATGGCAAGGCTGTTCGGGGATCCGACCGCCGCGCTGGCCGGGCGCATTTCGCTGAATCCCTTGCGGCATATCGATCCGGTCGGCACGATAGCGGTACCTCTGCTCATGTACTTCGGCAGCGCGCTTGCCGGACATGAAGGCCTGCTGTTCGGTTGGGCCAGACCGGTGCCGGTCAACTTCTCACGTCTGCGAAATCCCAAGCGCGACATGCTGTGGGTGGCGGCAGCGGGACCGGGCGCGAACCTGCTCATGGCAATCGGCTGGATGCTGGCGTTCAAGATGTCGTTGGTGCAGCCGCCCGAGGCGCTGTTCGGTGAACCGCTGCGACGCATGGCGGAAGCGGGCGTGGCCATCAACCTGGTGCTCATGCTGCTCAACCTGCTGCCCATTCCGCCGCTGGACGGCGGACGCATCATGATCAGTCTGCTGCCGGGGCGGGCTGCGATGGCATTTGCCCGGATCGAGCGCTACGGATTGTTCATCCTGCTGGGGCTGCTTGTTCTGGGCGGCCTGGACCTGATCCTGGCGCCCATGCTGCAGGTGTCGAAGTCGCTGTTGCTTTCGCTGTTCTTCTGAATCGGACACTTTGAATATGTACGCAGAACGCGTTCTTTCCGGCATGCGGCCCACCGGTCGCCTGCACCTCGGCCACTACCACGGCGTGCTCAAGAACTGGGTGAGGTTGCAGCACGAATATCCCTGTCTGTTCTTCGTTGCCGACTGGCACGCACTGACCACCAGCTACGAGGACACGCAGGTGATCGAACGCAGCGTATGGGACATGCTGATCGACTGGCTCGCCGCAGGCGTGGATCCGACTCAGGCCACGCTGTTCATCCAGTCGCGCGTGCCGGAACACGCAGAACTGCACCTGCTGCTGTCCATGATGTGTCCGCTGGGCTGGCTGGAACGCGTACCGACCTACAAGGACCAGCAGGAAAAGCTCACCGACAGGGATCTGTCTACCTACGGTTTTCTCGGTTACCCCTTGCTGCAGTCCGCCGACATCCTGATTTATCGGGCCAATCTGGTGCCGGTAGGTGAGGATCAGGTGCCGCACGTCGAACTGACACGCGAGGTGGCGCGCCGCTTCAATCATCTCTACGGCCGGGAGCCGGGTTTCGAGGACAAGGCACGCGAGGCGGTCAAGAAGCTGGGCGGCAAGCGCGGCAAGCTGTATGACGAACTGCGCACGCTGTACCAGCAGGAGGGGCGTGAAGAGGCGCTGGCCCAGGCCAAGGCCCTGCTCGAGGAGGCGCAGAGCCTCAGCCTTGGCGACCGCGAACGCCTGTACGGCTATCTGGAGGGCGGTGGCAAGATGATTCTCGCCGAGCCGGGCGCGCTGCTGACCGAGGCTGCCCGCATGCCGGGCCTGGACGGGCAGAAGATGTCCAAGTCCTACAACAATACGCTCATGCTGCGGGAGGATCCGGAGGTCGTGACCAAGAAGATCCGTGGCATGAAGACCGACACCCAGCGCGTGCGCCGGACTGATCCGGGGGAACCGGAACGATGCCCGGTGTGGCAGTTCCACGTGATCTATTCCGACGATTCCACGCGGCAATGGGTGCAGGAAGGTTGCCGTTCGGCCGGAATCGGCTGTCTTGAATGCAAGCAACCGGTGATCGACGCCGTGCTGAAGGAGCAGGCGCCGATCCACGAGCGGGCGCGACAGTACGAGGAGGATCCCATGCTGTTGCGCAATATCGTTGCCGATGGCTGCGAGCGTGCCCGCAAGCTTGCGTCGGAAACCATGCGCGACGTGCGTGAAGCCATGGGGCTGAATTACGCCTGATGGTCGCGCAGACCGTCATTGCGGGGGAGGGTGACGAGGCGGTCCTGCCCCATCCCACGGCGCGCTTGTATGGCGAGACGCTGGAAAAACTTCCGCTCGACCTGTACATTCCGCCCGACGCGCTCGAAGTGTTCCTGGATGCTTTCCAGGGGCCGCTCGATCTGCTGCTGTACCTGATACGCAAGGCGAACGTCGATATCCTCGACATTCCCATGGCGCCGCTGACGGCCCAGTATCTGGCCTATGTCGACGCCATGCGCACACACCGGCTCGAGCTTGCTGCCGAGTATCTGCTGATGGCGGCCATGTTGCTGGAAATCAAGTCGCGCATGCTTTTGCCGCGGCCGCCGCGCGAATCCGGGGAAGACGTCGAGGATCCGCGTGCCGAACTGGTGCGCCGGCTCATCGAGTACGAGCAGATGAAGGCCGCCGCCCTCGCGCTGGACGGGATTCCGCGCATCCAGCGCGAACACGAGTGGGTCGGGGTGCAGGTGGCGGAAAGGCTGGCCGAAATCCAGCCGGATGTCAGCGCAACCGATCTTCAGCTCGCCTGGCTGGCGTTGATGAGACGGGCGGACATGACTCGCCATCACAAGGTGAGCCGTGAGGCCCTGTCGGTGCGTGAATTCATGTCCGGCATCCTGCGCCGGCTGCAGGAGGAGGGTGATCTGCGTTTCGATCAGCTTTTCGAGCGCAACCCGACCGCTGCGCACATGGTTGTGAACTTTCTTGCCGTGCTCGAACTGGCACGCGAGAACCTGATAGAACTGCTTCAGCTCGAAGCTTTTGCGCCGATCTATGTCAGAACTGCCCGAAACGACACAGCCGACGTCGTCGCCGAGCCCGGCTGACATCAAGCGCGTGCTGGAAGCGGCCTTGCTTGCGTCGCAGGATGCGCTGGGCACCGCCGATCTCCGGAAGTTGTTCGAGCAGGATCTGGATCACGCGCTGCTGCGGCGCTTGCTCGACGAATTGCGCGAAGAGTGGTCGGGTCGCGGCATCGAACTGGTCCAGGTGGCTTCCGGCTGGCGCTTCCGCACTACGGCGGACATGCAGCCCTATCTGGACAGGATGAGGAACGAAAAGCCGGCGAAGTATTCGCGGGCTGTGCTGGAAACACTGGCGATCATCGCATACCGCCAGCCAGTGACCCGCGGTGACATCGAGGACATCCGTGGTGTCGCGGTGTCGCCGGGCATCATCAAGGCGCTCGAAGGTCGCGGCTGGATAGACAGCGTGGGTTACCGCGAAGTCCCCGGCCGTCCGGCGCTGTATGCAACGACAAGACGTTTTCTCGACGATCTGGGCCTGCGCACGCTCGCGGAGCTGCCGCCGCTGGCCGAACTACAGAAGGTGATGGAATTCAATGATGCAAGGTAGACGCAGACCGGGTGGCGATGTGAATGGCAATGTTGCCAACTACCGATCGCCGGACAGCAAGTCGAAACGCCGCGGGCCGGTGGTGTTCAAGGAGCCGCAGAAGCTGCACAAGATGCTGGCGGACATGGGGCTGGGTTCGCGGCGTGAGCTCGAGGAGTGGATCATCGCCGGCCGCGTCAGCGTCAATTCGATGCCGGCTCACGTCGGGCAGCGCATCGGTCCCGAAGACAAGGTCAGGGTCAATGGCAAGCTGATACAGATCCACTTCGCGCAGCGTGCGCCGCGCGTCATGCTCTACCACAAGCCGGAAGGCGAGATCGTGTCGCGCGACGATCCGGAAGGCCGTCCTTCGGTTTTCGACAAGCTGCCCAAGGTGAGTGCCGGTCGCTGGATCGCGGTCGGTCGTCTCGACTTCAACACTTCAGGCCTACTGGTATTCACCACCAATGGCGAGCTGGCCAACAAGCTGATGCATCCGAGTTTCGAGCTGGAACGCGAGTACGCGGTGCGTCTGCTGGGTGAGCTGACCCCTGAGCAGGCGAAGCAGCTGGTCGACGGCATGGAGCTCGAGGATGGCATCGCAAAGTTCAACTCGCTGGTCGACGGCGGTGGTGAAGGGGCCAATCACTGGTATCGCGTCACGCTCTCGGAAGGTCGCAACCGCGAGGTGCGCAGGATGTTCGAAGCCATCGGGCTCACGGTGAGCCGCCTCATGCGTGTGCGCTATGGCCCTTTCGAATTGCCCAAGCACCTGGCGCGTGGCAAGACCCTGGAGCTGAAGGCCGAGGAGGTGACACGCCTCATGTCGGTTGTGCCGGGCAAGGGCAAGCCTCGCAAGGGCGGCGCATCTCCCGCCGTCGAGGCCGAAGGGGCCGGTGCGGCCGATGCGCCATCCGCTGCCCGGCGCGGTCGCCGGCGTGGGCCACGCAAACCTCGCGTGGCTGGAGAGGGGGCTGCGCCGGCGCCGCAGGCTGTCCGTGCCGACGGTGGGCCGGTCGAGGCGGAAGGGACCGCGCGCAAGCGCCCGCCGCGCCGGCGCCGACGTCCGGCCACGCGTCCTGCCGGGCAGGGCGAGGCTTGATGGCTGTGGTCATCCAGGGGGCGACCTTCCTTCCGGCTTGAAGGGAGTGTCGCCCTCTGTTACACTCGCGTTCTTGCTGCGCTGGCAGTTTTGGCGCGTTTCGATGGGCGGTCCGCCCATTTTTTATTTGTATTTCCGGAAGTTGTCGCAGGAATGAATGTCGCGGAACTGATCGAACAGGCAGTGAGCGGACTGGGCTACGAGTTCGTCGACCTCGAAACATCGCCCAGGGGCCGTCTTTTGCGCGTGTTCATCGATATCCCGAAGGGCATCACGGTGGACGACTGCGTAACGGTGAGCAATCACCTTACCCGCCTGTTCATGGTCGAGAACGTCGATTACGACCGGCTGGAAGTGTCCTCTCCTGGGCTTGATCGTCCCCTGCGCACGACTTCCGATTTTGTCCGCTTCACAGGCCAGGAGGCGCAGGTGCGTCTGCGCGTGCCGGTCGGCAATCAACGCAATTTCACCGGCCGTCTGGCGGGGGTTGCGGATGATCGGCTGACGCTGGACGTGAAGGGCGAAGCCTATGAGTTCGAGCTTTCCAAGATCGAGCGTGCAAGGCTGGTGCCGGACTTTGAACGCAAGCAGGAGTTGAAACGATGAGTCGCGAGATTCTGTTGCTGGTCGACGCACTGGCACGCGAAAAGAACGTGGCCCGCGAAGTGGTGTTCGGAGCGCTCGAAACGGCGCTGGCTTCTGCGACCAAGAAGCGCATTCATGACGATGCCGACGTGCGCGTGTCCATTGATCGGGAGACGGGCGAATACGAGGCTTTCCGGCGCTGGCACGTGCTGCCGGATGAGCTGGTCGAGAACGACGAGGCGCAGATCGGCATCATCGATGCCCGTGATCAGATTCCCGATATCCAGGTCGATGAGTACATCGAAGAGGCGCTGGAGCCGGTCGATTTCGGTCGTATCGGTGCGCAGGCGGCCAAGCAGGTCATCCTGCAGCGCATCCGCGACGCTGAACGCGAGCAGATCCTCAACGATTTCCTGGAGCGCAAGGATCATCTGGTCACCGGAACGATCAAGCGCATCGAGCGTGGCAACGCCATCATCGAAGTCGGTCGCCTCGAAGCGCTGCTGCCGCGCGAGCACATCATTCCGCGCGAGAACCTGCGCGTGGGCGACCGCGTGAAGGCGGTCCTGCTGCGTGTCGACCGTCAGGCGCGCGGCCCGCAGATCATCCTGTCGCGTACCGCACCGGAATTCATCATCAAGCTGTTCGAACTGGAAGTGCCCGAAATCGAGGACGGTCTGATCGAGATAAAGGGGGCGGCCCGTGATCCGGGCATACGCGCCAAGATCGCCGTCAAGTCGAACGACTCACGCGTGGATCCGCAAGGTACCTGCATAGGCATGCGCGGCTCACGCGTGCAGGCGGTGACCAATGAGCTGGGCGGCGAGCGGGTCGATATCATCCTGTGGTCGCCCGATCCTGCGCAGTTCGTGATCGGTGCGCTGGCGCCGGCGGAAGTCGCTTCCATCGTCGTTGATGAGGATGCGCACTGCATGGATGTCGTGGTGAATGAAGATAATCTCGCGATCGCCATCGGCCGCAGCGGGCAGAACGTGCGTCTCGCTTCCGAACTGACCGGCTGGAAGATCAACCTGATGACGGTCGAGCAGTCGGCGGCGAAGTCCGATGCCGAGAATGCCGCCATCCGCCTGCTGTTCATGTCCAAGCTGGACGTGGACGAGGAGGTTGCGAACATCCTGATCGACGAAGGTTTCTCGACGCTGGAGGAGGTGGCCTATGTGCCACTCGCCGAAATGCTGGAGATCGAGGCCTTCGATGAGGACACGGTCAATGAGCTGCGCACCCGTGCGCGAAATGTGCTGCTGACCGAGGCCATCGTGGACGAGGAACAGCTCGAGCAGGTGGATGATGCGCTGCTTGCGCTCGATGGCATGGACAAGCAGCTGGCCGCCCAGCTGGCGCGTGCGAATGTGCGCACGCGTGACGATCTGGCCGATCTGGCGGTGGACGAACTGGTGGAGATCGCGGGCATCGATGCCGCGCGTGCGACATCGCTGATCACCACTGCGCGAGCGCACTGGTTTGAATAATTGAGGACGGTATGGCGTTGATGAGTGTTTCCCAGTTTGCAACCGAGCTGAAAATCCCGGCGTCGGCCCTGCTTGAACAGCTGAGGCAGGCCGGCGTGGACAAGAAGAGCGAAGGCGATTCGCTGACCGAGCAGGACAAGGCACGTCTGCTCGACTACTTGCGTCGACAGCACGGTGAAACGGCGGGAAAGACCAAGATCACGCTGACGCGTCGCCAGACCACCGAGATCAAGGCCACCAATTCGTCCGGTCAGGCGCGTACCGTCCAGGTCGAAGTGCGCAAGAAGCGTGTGCTGGTCAAGCGCGATCCGGCGGACATCCTGGCGGAAGAAGCCGCGCAGGCCGCTGGCGTATCCGAGGTTTCGCCGCCGGCTGAAGAGGACAGGACCCCTTTGCGCGAGCCTGAGCCGGTAGTCGAGGCGATTGCACCCGAGCCGGTGGTGGTCGAGCTTGCGCCCGAGCCTGAGGTGGTTCCGGAACCGGAGCCTCCGCTCGAAATCATGCCGGAAGCGGTCGCTGTGGCTGAGCCCGAGGTTGCAGAGTCGGCTCCCGCGGCAGAGGTCGAGGCTGCCGAGCCGGCGCCGGCGGTCGAGCGTCCGATGTCGGCGCGCGAACGCGAGGCCAAGCGTCACGCAGAACTTCTTGCCATCCAGGCGCGCGAACTGAAGGAGAAGCAGGAGCGCGAGGTGCGCATGCGCCATGAGATGGAGGCGCGACTGGCCAAGGCGCAGGCGGAGGCGGAAGCCAAGGCAAAGGCGGAAGAGGATGCCAAGGCGGCTGCCGCGAAGGCGCCTGCGGGCACCCTGCACAAGCCGGCCAAGGCCGATGACAAGGGGGCAGCCAAGACGGCCAAGCCGGCCGCCGCGCCGGCCAAGGGCAAGCCGGGCACCAACTGGAAGGACGACGCCGCCAAGCGCCGCCAGATCAAGACGCGCGGCGATGCCGGTACCGGCGGCTGGCGCGCGGGTCCGAAAGGTCGCCATCACCGAGACCACGATCAGGCGCAGGCCGCGCCTGCGGAGGCCGTGGTGCGCGAGGTTCTGGTGCCGGAAACCATTTCGGTCGCCGATCTGGCTCACAAGATGTCGATCAAGGCCACCGAGGTGATCAAGGCGCTGATGAAGCTGGGTCAGATGGTCACCATCAACCAGGTGCTCGATCAGGAAACTGCGATGATCCTGGTCGAGGAAATGGGCCATGTCGCCAAGCCGGCCAAGCTGGATGATCCGGAAGCCTTCCTCGGCGAGGCCGATGACGCGCACAAGGATGTCGAGTTGCTGCCGCGTGCACCGGTAGTTACGGTCATGGGTCACGTCGACCACGGCAAGACCTCGCTGCTCGACTACATCCGCCGAGCCCGGGTGGCCGCGGGCGAAGCGGGTGGCATCACGCAGCATATCGGCGCCTATCACGTCGATACGCCGCGCGGCATGATCACTTTCCTCGATACACCGGGTCACGAGGCGTTCACGGCGATGCGTGCGCGCGGGGCCAAGGCGACCGACATCGTCATCCTGGTGGTGGCGGCGGACGACGGCGTGATGCCGCAGACGCGCGAAGCCATCCATCACGCGAAGGCGGCCAATGTGCCCATCGTGGTGGCCATCAACAAGATCGACAAGCCGGAAGCCAATCCGGACCGCGTGAAGCAGGAACTGGTGGCCGAAGGTGTGGTGCCGGAAGAATACGGCGGCGATTCGCCCTTCATCCCGGTGTCGGCCAAGAAGGGAACCGGCATTGACGACCTGCTCGAGAACGTGTTGCTGCAGGCGGAAGTGCTGGAACTGAAGGCGCCCAAGGATGCGCCCGCGCGCGGTCTCGTGATCGAAGCGCGACTGGACAAGGGCAAGGGCCCGGTGGCGTCGGTGCTGGTGCAGCAGGGCACGCTCAAGCGCGGCGACATCCTGCTGTGCGGCCAGGTGTTCGGCCGGGTGCGTGCGATGCTGGATGAGTCGGGCAAGGCGGTCAGTGAAGCCGGTCCGTCCATCCCGGTTGAGATACAGGGCCTGTCCGATGTGCCGGCAGCCGGAGATGAGGCGCTGGCACTCGCCGACGAGCGCAAGGCACGCGAGATCGCGCTGTTCCGTCAGGGCAAGTTCCGTGATGTGAAACTGGCCAAGCAGCAGGCTGCCAAGCTGGAATCGATGTTCGAGCAGATGGGCGAGGGCGAGGTGAAGGTGCTCCCGCTCATCATCAAGGCCGATGTGCAGGGTTCGCAGGAAGCGCTGGTGCAGTCGCTTACCAAGCTGTCCACCAGCGAGGTGCGGGTGCAGGTGATTCATGCTGCGGTCGGTGCGATTTCGGAAACCGACGTCAACCTCGCCCAGGCATCCAAGGCGGTGGTCATCGGCTTCAATGTGCGGGCCGACGTCGGCGCGCGCAAACTGGCCGAGAATTTCGGTGTTGATCTGCGTTACTACACCATCATCTATGAGGCTGTGGATGAGGTGAAGGCGGCACTGTCCGGCATGCTTGCGCCGGAGAAGCGCGAGCATGTGCTCGGTACCGTGGAAATCCGTCAGGTGTTCCGTATTTCCAAGGTCGGCACGGTGGCCGGCTGCATGGTCACCTCCGGCATGGTGAAGCGTTCGGCCAGCGCGCGTCTGTTGCGCAACAACGTGGTCATCTGGACCGGCGAGCTCGATTCGCTCAAGCGGTTCAAGGACGATGTGAAGGAAGTGAAGGAAAGCTACGAGTGCGGGCTGTCGCTGCGCGGCTTCAATGAGATCGAAGAGGGCGATCAGCTCGAAATCTTCGAGATCCAGGAAGTGGCGCGCAAGCTCGCCTGAGCCGGAACGCCGTAGACGATGAGCGAACGTTACTCCCGCAGCGACCGTGTTTCGGAGGCGATCCGGCGCGAACTGGCGCAGTTGATCGCCACCGAACTGAAGGACCCGCGGGTCGGCATGGTGTCGCTCACCGCGGTCGACATCACGCCGGATTACGCGCATGCCAAGGTGTATTACAGCACGCTGGCCGAAGGCGACGCGCAGAAGCAGATTCACGAGGGTCTGGTGCGCGCGTCGGGTTTCCTCCGTCGTGAGATCGGTCGCCGCGTGCGCATCCACACGACGCCCCAGCTTCATTTCGTGCATGACCAGACCATGGAGCGTGCCGACCAGCTGTCGCGCCTGATCGACAAGGCGCTGCATTCGGGACCTTCCGGCGCAGAGGACTGAGTTGCAGACCCGATCGCGCTGGAAGGCGATACACGGCGTACTGCTGCTCGACAAGCCGGTCGGTCTCAGTTCGAACGACGCGTTGCAGAAGGCCCGCCGTCTGTTCCAGGCGGCCAGGGCGGGCCACACCGGCACGCTGGATCCGCTTGCCAGCGGGCTCTTGCCGATCTGTTTCGGTGATGCGACGCGCTTTGCCGGACTGATGCTCGACGCGGACAAGGAGTACATCGCCGATGTGCGCCTGGGCGTTCGTACCGCCACCGGCGATGCAGAGGGCGAGGTGCTGTCGGTGCGTCCGGTACTGTGTGATGTCGCCGCACTGGATGCGGCCATCAAGGCGCACACCGGCGAGATCTGTCAGCTTCCCCCCATGCATTCGGCGCTGAAGCGCGACGGCAAGCCGCTTTATGAGTACGCACGCGCGGGTATCACGGTCGAGCGCGAGCCGCGTCATGTCATCGTCCGCCGTATCGACCGGCTGTCGACCGATCTGCCGGATTTTTCGATGCGCGTGCTATGCAGCAAGGGCACCTATATCCGCACGCTGGCCGAGGACATCGGCGAATCGCTTGGTTGCGGTGCGCATCTGACCGGTCTGCGTCGCACTGGCACCGGCGGATTGACGCTGCAGGACGCCTTGACGCTCGAAACCCTCGCCGGCATGGATGAGGCGGCTCGGCTGGCTCGGCTGCAACCTGCCGACCTGCTGGTTCGCGACATGCCGCACTGCGCGCTTCCCGACAGTGCAGCGCTTCGGTTGGGCAATGGACAGACCGTTGCACTGGACGCACTGCTGGCCGGACCCGGTGAGCTGCGTGAAGGCATGACGCTGCGGGCCTACGGGCCGGCCGGTTTTCTTGGGCTCGCGAGCGTGCAGTCCGGATGCCTGCGCGCGAAGCGGCTGATGCCCACAAATGCAATCCACAAGCCGGAAAGTACTTGAGCTTGCTCAAGTCTGGCGTATAATTTCGTGTTTTCCAAACGAGAGAGTTTAGATCAATGGCTATCGTTACCGCCGATAAAGCCCGCATCGTTGCCGAATACCAGCGCGCGGCTGGCGATACGGGGTCGCCCGAAGTTCAAGTCGCCCTGCTGACCGCACGCATCAATGACCTGACCGGTCACTTCAAGGAGCATGTCAAGGACCACCACTCGCGTCGTGGTCTGCTCAAGATGGTCAGCCAGCGCCGCAAGCTGCTCGACTACCTGAAGCGCACCAATGCCGACAGCTACCGTTCGCTGATCGGTCGCCTGGGTCTTCGCAAGTAATTGCTGCCACAGGCAATGTCCAGGCCCATCGAGGCTTGACACCCATACCGGCGTGAGTCCTGGCGACTCCCGCCGGTTTGTTTTTTGTGGCGGGCGGACGATGCCTGCCACCCATCGAATCGAAAGGAATGAACTTGCTCAACGCAATACGCAAGGAATTCATGTTCGGCACCCAGAAGGTGGTGCTCGAAACCGGAGAGATCGCCCGACAGTCCAGCGGTGCGGTCATCGTGAATATCGAGGAAACAGTCGTGCTGGCCACGGTTGTCGCGCAGAAGTCGGCCAAGCCCGGACAGGATTTCTTTCCGCTTACCGTGGACTACGCCGAAAAGTTCTACGCGGCCGGCCGTATCCCCGGCGGTTTCTTCAAGCGTGAAGGTCGCCCTTCCGAAAAGGAAACGCTTACTTCTCGCCTGATCGATCGCCCGATCCGTCCGCTGTTCCCGGACGGTTTCTACAACGAAGTCCAGGTCATCGTTCAGGTGCTTTCGCTGAACCCTGAAGTCGATGCCGACATCCCGGCGATGATCGGCGCCTCCGCTGCGCTGGCCATTTCCGGCATCCCGTTCAACGGCCCGATCGGGGCCGCCCGTGTCGGTTACGCCAACGGCCAGCACATCCTGAACCCGACCGCCTCGCAGCTCAAGGACAGCCAGCTCAATCTGGTGGTTGCCGGTACCGAAGCCGCCGTGCTGATGGTCGAGTCGGAAGCGATGGAACTGTCCGAAGAGGTCATGCTGGGCGCCGTTGTGTATGGCCACGAACAGATGCAGGCGGCGATCAATGCGATCAACGAACTGGTCGAAGTGGCCGGCAAGCCGGAATGGGACTGGCAGGCACCGGCTCGCGATGAGGCCTTGTGGAACCGCATGGCCGGCATTGCCGATGCCAAGCTGCAGGAGGCCTATCGCATCACGCAGAAGCAGCAGCGCAGTCAGCGCGTGGACGAGATCCGCGACGAAGTGATCGCTGCGCTGACCGCCGATGCCGACAACGCGCCGGACGTGAACACCGTCAAGAACTACTTCTTCGAGATGGAAGCCCGCATCGTGCGCGGCCGCATACTGAACGGCGAACCGCGCATCGACGGCCGCGATACGCGCACCGTCCGCCCGATCGCGATCCGCAACAGCGTGATGCCGCGCACGCACGGTTCGGCGCTGTTCACCCGCGGCGAAACCCAGGCACTGGTCATTGCGACGCTGGGCACCGGCCGTGACGAACAGATCATCGATGCGCTGGGCGGCGAATACCGCGACCGCTTCATGCTCCACTACAACATGCCGCCGTTCGCGACCGGCGAAACCGGCCGCTTTGGCGCGCCCAAGCGCCGCGAGATCGGCCATGGCCGCCTGGCCAAGCGCGCGCTGATTGCGGTGCTGCCGTCGGCAGAGGAATTCAGCTATTCCATGCGCGTGGTGTCGGAAATCACCGAATCGAACGGTTCGTCGTCGATGGCTTCGGTGTGCGGCGGTTCGCTCGCGCTGATGGATGCCGGTGTGCCGCTGAAGGCGCATGTCGCTGGCATCGCCATGGGTCTGATCAAGGAAGGCAACCGCTTTGCCGTGCTGACCGACATCCTGGGCGACGAGGACCACCTCGGCGACATGGATTTCAAGGTGGCGGGTACGGATTCCGGCATCACTGCGCTGCAGATGGACATCAAGATCCAGGGCATTACCCGGGAAATCATGCAGGTCGCCCTTGCGCAGGCCAGCGAAGCCCGCAAGCACATCCTGGGCATCATGAAGGAATCGGTCAGTGGCGCACGTGAAGGCGTGTCCGCCTATGCACCGCGTCTGCTGACCATGAAGATCAATCCGGAAAAGATCCGCGACGTGATCGGCAAGGGCGGTGCGGTGATCCGCGCCCTGACCGAGGAGACCGGTGCCACGATCGACATCGGCGACGACGGCACCATCACCATCGCCTCGGTGAACGCCGAAGCGGCCGAGCACGCCAAGCGCCGCATCGAAGCCATCACGGCAGAGGTGGAAGTGGGCAAGGTGTATGACGGTACGGTGCTTCGTCTGCTCGATTTCGGCGCCATCGTGAGTGTGCTGCCCGGCAAGGACGGTCTGCTCCATATCTCGCAGATCGCCAATGAGCGCATCGCCAACGTGGCCGACCATCTGAAGGAAGGCCAGCAGGTCAAGGTGAAGGTGCTCGAGACCGACGAGAAGGGCCGCATCCGCCTGTCGATGAAGGCGCTGCTGAATCCGCCGGAAGCGAGCGGCGACCAGCAGGGCTGAGGCAGGGCGGCAGGCAAAAAAATATCTTCGCAACCCTGCCGCAAGCATTGACCGCACCCCGGGGGCTCTGTAATATCTCGGCCTCTCGGGGTGTAGCGCAGCCCGGTAGCGCGCTTGCTTTGGGAGCAAGATGTCGGGGGTTCGAATCCCTCCACCCCGACCAGAATATCGGTCCGCAACGCCGTACTTAGTACCTGCCCGTAGCTCAACTGGATAGAGCAACGGCCTTCTAAGCCGTAGGTTGCGGGTTCGATTCCTGCCGGGCAGGCCATCCGGGGCCTGCAAGTTTCAAGCATCCGTCGTTCGACGGCTGTTCAAGTGGTGGCTGTAGCTCAGTTGGTAGAGTCCCGGATTGTGATTCCGGTTGTCGTGGGTTCGAGTCCCATCAGCCACCCCACAGATTTCGTTTTTCCCGCTGCTGTGTCGGTACTGCTTCCGTTGCGTTGCCTCGGCATCGTTGCGTCCTGATGCCGGCTTTTGCGGGTTCTCATGCGTGCGCCTGTGCCGTCGCGCGACCGCTTCCGGTGCGTCCAGGAAACGGGATATCGAGATATCTGGCTCTGGCGTGCTTCACCATGTGCGGGCGTGACTGCCCTCAGCGGAGGCGGGGCAGCGTGGACGAGGCGCCGTCGGGGCGCCTGTCACGAGGCCTGCCTGCATGTCGCTCGGCGATCCGGCGCCGGTCGCGTGCGGGTGGCGCAGAGCGCGCAAGCAGGTTTGATGCGCCATCGCGATGGCAAGCACGATGGAAGCGGGACGTTCTCGCTCTTCGCCGGTTCTCAGCCCGCCGCGCTCTGCAGGTAGTTCTGTTCGCCCAGCAGCTTGATCAGGCGCAACTGCTGTTCCAGCCAGTGCGCGTGATCCTCTTCCGTGTCCTTGAGCATGGGCAGCAGGAGGTCGCGCGTGACGTAGTCCTTCTCCTTCTCGGCAAGCGCCATCACTTCGCGCAGGTGCTTGACGACGGACAGTTCGACCGCGAGGTCATTCTCGAAAATGCTGATCACGTCGTGACCCACGTTCAGCGCTGCCGGCTTCATGTCGGGCGTGCCGCTGAGCATCAGGATGCGGCGGATCAGCGCGTCGGCGTGGCCGGTTTCATCCTCCATCTCGTGGGCGATGCGGGCGGCGGCCTTGCTGAAGCCCCATTCGTCCAGCATGCGCGAGTGGATGAAGTACTGGTCGCGCGCGGCCAGTTCATAGACGAGGAGGGCGTTGAGCTGATCGAGGATGACTTTCTTTCCCTGCATGGCACTGTTCTCCAGATTGCGGTTCGCCGGAGGCGAAAACAGATGGATGATGCACCTTTTCTGGCTTCAGTGCTGGGTTTCAGCGTGTTTCACGTAGCGGGGTTGCGAACCATTTTCGTTCGCAATCTCTGTGCCGTGCGCAGGAGCGCATGCATGTCACGTCAGCGTGCGACGCCGCCAAGCGCCTCTTCGAGATGGTCGATCAGGCGACTCAGCTCGCCGGTCATGAGTGCGAAATCGGCGTCGAACCGCTCCGCCTCGTCGCCGCTGCCATCGCTGTTTTCGGTCAGCACATCCAGCGGTGCCACGCGCTTCACCGCAAGGTTCTCGGTCAGCGTGAAGGACACGCGTTCCATCCAGGTCAGCGCGAGCCGGGTGCACTGCTTGCCGGCCTCGATGTGGCGGCGCAGGTCGTCCGCTTCCAGCGCATGGCGCACGTAGCGCACCGTCGCCTTGGACTGGGTGCTGGAACGCAGTTCAGTGTCCTGGTCTATGCTGAAGCCGGATGGGGCTTCGTCGGACGCCAGCCATGCGGTCATGGCAGATACCGGCGACAGCGCCGTCTGCAGAGGACGCGCGCCGAGATGTTCGACGCACTCGTTCAGCAACTGCATGACCTCGTCGCCCTTGGCGCTTGCCGCGGCGTCGACCACGATGCGACCCCTGACCGGATCGATCCACACAGAGGTGTCGCGCCAGATTGCGAAAGCGCGCGGCAGCAGCTCGTTGGTGACGGCGTCCTTCAGTTCGCGCATTTCCTTGCGGCCGGGCTTGTAGCCCTGCTTTTCCTCGATGTCCTGCGCACGCGCACGGGTGACCTGGTTGATCACGGTGGCCGGCAGGAGCTTCTTTTCGGTACGCAGTGTCATCAGCATGTGTCCGCCCACGCCATGAACCAGGCGGTCGTTGTCGCGCGGCGACATCCAGCCCATGCGTTGCATCTCGATGCTGCTGCCCGGCTGGAAGGCCTTTGCAGCGAGTTTCTCGTCAAGCTGTTCGACCGCCAGCGCGAACGGTTCGGTGAGTCGGTAGATCTGCAGATTCTTGAACCACATGGTGAGGGTCGGGGCAAAAAGGGCGTGAGTGTACATGAGCACGCTGCCGTATCCGCCCCTCGCATGCCCGGCGCGCTCGCCCTTGTCAATCTCGACGGCAGCGCTCGCGCGCTGCACACTAACGCCCGTTCGCGCGGCCTTCGCCGCGCGCCGAAGCACGAATCCACCCGACGATGAGCAAAGCCAGCAGTTACAACGCTTCCGAAATCCAGGTGCTGGAGGGCATTGCGCCCATCCAGAAGCGTCCGGACATGTACACCCGGACCGACAGTCCCAACCATATCGTGCAGGAAATGATCGACAACGCCTGCGACGAGGCGCAGGGCGGATTCGCGACCGGCCTGCGCGTGGTGCTGCATGGCGATGGTTCGGTATCGGTGGAGGACAACGGCCGGGGCATTCCGGTGGACATCCATCCCACCAAGGGCGTGCCGGCGATCGAGGTCATCTTCACCATCCCCCATTCGGGCGGCAAGTTCGAGGGCAAGGCGTACAAGATTGCCGGTGGCCTGCATGGCGTCGGCGTCACGGTGACCAACGCGCTATCGACCCGGCTCGAGGCGACCGTGAAACGAGGCGGGCGCGAATATGCGATCGCCTTCGAGAAGGGCGTGTCACAGGGGCTGAGCGAGGTCGGCAGTTGTACGAAATCGCATACCGGCACGCGGGTGCGCGCCTGGCCGGACCCGAAGTATTTCGCCAGTGCAAAGATACGACGTGCCGACATCGAGCGTCTGTTGCGGGCGCGCAGCGCCATGCTGCCCGGTGTGCGCATCCGCTTCGAGGACGAAGAGAGCGGTGCGGTCCAGGAATGGGTGTATCCGGAGGGCCTGCGCGACTATCTGCGGGAAGAACTGGCGGACGTGAAGTGCGAATTGTTCTGCGGCGCACGCACCGCGATAGCCGGCTATGACGAGGGCGAAGGCGCCGAGTGGGCCATCGCCTTCCCGGAAGGCGTTTCGGTGCGCGAATCCTTCGTGAACCTGATACCGACGCCGGGTGGCGGCATGCACGAATCCGGCATGCGGCAGGCGCTGTTCGAATCGGTCAAGGACTACGCGACCCACCACGGCCTGATGCCGGCCAAACTCGCGCTTCAGTCCGAGGATGTATCGCAGCACGCCAGCTATGTGCTCAGTGCCAAGGTACTGGAGCCGCGCTTCCAGGGGCAGACCAAGGACAAGCTGAACAACCGCGAGGCGGTCAAGCTGGTCTATGAATGCATCAAGGACACGCTGGATCGCTGGCTCAACGACCATGCCGCCGAAGCGCAGCGCATCTGCGGTCTGGCCATCAGAAGCGCACAGACCCGCGCGCGCGCGGGCAAGGTGGTGGAGAAGCGCACCGGTTCCGGCGTCACGCTGCTGCCCGGCAAGCTCACCGACGCCACCGGCACTTCGCCACAGGACAACGAACTGTTCCTGGTGGAGGGCGATTCCGCGGGCGGCAGTGCCAAGCAGGCGCGCGACCGGCAGTTCCAGGCGGTACTGCCGCTGCGCGGCAAGGTGCTGAACACCTTCGAGATCGATTCCACCGAAATCTTCGCCAACAACGAAGTGCACGACATCGCGGTGGCGTTGGGCATCGATCCGCACAAGCCGGATGCACCCGATGCCGTGCTGGACGGCTTGCGCTATCACAAGATCATCATCCTGTCGGATGCCGACGTCGATGGCGCGCACATCCAGACCCTGCAGCTCACCCTTTTCCTGCGCCATTTCCCCAAACTGATCGAACGCGGCCACGTATTCATCGGCCAGCCGCCGCTGTATTGCGTCAAGATCGCGCCGACCAAGACAAGACCGGCACGCCGGCTCTATGCGCTGGACGAGGCCGAGCGCGACAGCATCCTGCAGAACCTGATCGCTGACGGCATCGCCGAAAGTGCGCTCACCGTGAGCCGTTTCAAGGGGCTCGGTGAAATGAATCCGGACGAACTCAAGGAAACCGCGATGAATCCGGAAACGCGCCGCCTGATCCGCATCACGCCCGGCCACGATCCGGACCTCGTGCTGAACACCTTCACCATGCTGATGGGCAAGAAGGAGGCGGAACGCCGGCGCCGCTGGATGGAAAGCGAAGGCGACAAGGTGGTGCCGGATGCTTGAGGACAGAGGCTAGGAGCCAGGGGCCAGGAACTGGAGCGCCGCGCGGTGTTGCGTTCATTCCGTGAGGCGAAGCCACACCTCTTCCCCGGCCCCTCATCCCTGACCCCTGGCCCCTCCAGACAAACAACGAAACACCCGGAGCACTCCGTTGACTGACAATCTGTTCGAACCTGACATCGCCGACGTACCGGTCGATGCGCATGCGTCCCAGGCTTACCTGACCTATGCCATGTCGGTCGTGACCGCGCGTGCGCTGCCCGGCCTTGAGGACGGCATGAAGCCGGTACAGCGTCGCATCCTGTTCGCGATGGACGGCTTTGCCCGACCGGATGCCGCGCACAAGAAGTCCGCGCGCGTCGTGGGCGACGTGATCGGCAAGTACCACCCGCATGGCGACTCGTCGGTGTATGAAGCGATGGTGCGTCTGGCCCAGCCGTTCACGCTGCGTTATCCGCTGATCGATGGCCAGGGCAATTTCGGATCCATGGATGGCGACAACGCCGCCGCGATGCGCTATACCGAGTGCCGGCTCACGTCTTTCGCGCGCCATGTGCTGCTGTCGGAGCTGAACGCCGGTGTGGTCGAGTTCCAGCCGAATTACGACGGCACCCAGCAGGAGCCGGCGCTGTTGCCGGCGCGGCTGCCAGTCGTGCTGGCCAATGGTGCGTCCGGCATCGCGGTGGGCATGGCCTGCGAAATTCCGCCGCACAACCTGCGTGAACTGGGCGAAGCCACATGCCGGCTGCTGGTCGATCCGCGCATGCCGGACGACGACATCATCGACTGCATACAGGGTCCCGATTTCCCGAATGGCGCCACCCTCATTTCGCCGCGCGAAACCGTGGTGGCGGCCTACAAGGAGGGACGCGGCGCCTTCCGCATGCGCGCGAATTACGAGATCGAGGCGCTGGCTCGTGGTCAGTGGCAGATCGTCGTGACCGCACTGCCGCCGGGCGTAAGCACCGGCGGCGTCATGAGCCGCATCGATGATCTGGCCAATCCCAAACCGAAGGGCGACAAGAAGAAGATCAGCGACGACCAGGCGCGCACCAAGACGCTGGCGACGTCGCTGATCGATTCGGTGCGCGACGAATCGGATGCGCGGCATCCGGTGCGGCTGGTGATCGAACCGAAATCGCGGGCGGTCAGCCAGGAAGACCTGCTTGCGTTCCTGTTCGCCTATACCGATCTCGAGTGCAACGCCAGTCTGAACCTTACCCTGCTGGACACCCGGCGACGGCCGGGCCAGATCGGTCTGCCGGCGCTGCTGCGCCAGTGGTGTGACTACCGGCTCGGCGCGGTGACGCGGCGGCTCACGCAGCGCATCGCCGACATCGACGAGCGCATGCACATCCTGGACGGTCGCCTGGCCATCCTGCTGGACATCGACCGCGCGATCGCCATCATCCGCGCCGCCGATGATCCAAAGGTCGACCTGATGGCGGGCTTCGGCATTACCGAGCGCCAGGCGGAGGATGTGCTGGAAATCCGGTTGCGCCAGTTGGCCCGGCTGGAAGCCATCAAGCTGCAGGGCGAGCGCGATGCGCTGGATGCCGAGCGCACCGGCCTGCTCAAGGTGCTGGGCAGCGATGCGGCGCTGCGTGCCTTCGTGCGCGATGAAGTGGCGGCCGATGTCCAGCGTTTCGGCGACGAACGGCGCACGCTCATCAATGCCGATGTCCAGGCCACGCGCGCGCGCGAAGTGCCGCAGGTCGATGAAGCAGTGACCGTCATCGTGTCGCGCGGCGGCTTCGGCCGCCTGCGCTCCGGTCACGATGTCGACGAGGCAGCGCTGAACTGGAAAGCGGATGACGGCCCGCTGGCGGTGCTCAAGTGCCGCACCGTCTGGCCGGTCATCCTGATCGATGGCGACGGCCGCAGTTACACCATCAAGCCGACCGACCTGCCGACGGGCAAGGGCGATGGCGTGCCGGTGTCCTCGCTCGCCGATCTCGCGGGCAAGAAGCTGGTGGCGGCGTTGAGCGCAGAGCCGGGCAGCCGCTTCCTGGTGGCATCGGATGCGGGCTATGGCTTCATCTGCACGCTGGAGGACATGGTGACGCGTCAGCGGGCGGGCAAGGCCTTCCTCAACACCGATGGTGGAACGGCGCTGCCGCCGATACGTCTGCATGACACCGACCGCTGGGTGGTGGTGCAGGCGGCCGATCGTCTGCTGGCTTTCCCGCTCGATGAAATGAAAGTGCTGTCCGGCGGCAAGGGCGTCAAGCTCATGACGCTGCCGGAAGGCGAAACCGTGCGTTCGCTGCAGGTGCTGCGCGATCGCGTCACGGTGGTCGTTCCGGGAGTGCGCGGGCGCAGTCGTACGCTCGCACTGGACGAGGCGACGCTGCAGCCATGGAAGGGTGTGCGCGCGACCAAAGGGCGCAAAGTCGAATGATGTTGATTCAGGTCTGGTTGCATCGGGTGCGTCGGTCAGCGACCGTCCGCGCCGGCGTGACGCCCTGTCCGGACCCGCAGCGCGCGGCGGACGCCGGCCGCGAGAAGCGGATGGCGGACCTCGCCCGGTTGATTGAACGGAGCCCGGCTTGAAGCGGGCAGGTCTGTCGATCGGACGTCGTACGCTGCTGTGGGGAGCAGGTGTGGCTGCACTCGGCAGTCTCGCAGCGCTGTTGCACCGTTCGCCCGGGAGGCGTCTGGACGCGCCGGCCGGACGCACGCTGCGCGTTGTCGGCCCGTGGGAGCTGACCGGCCTGGAGCCGTCACGTGCGGGCTACATGTTTACCCGGCTCGAAATCAGCGAAACCCTGTTCGATTGCGATGCAGCCGGGCACATCAGCGGCGGGCTGGCAAAGTACTGGGAATATCGCAACGATGGACGCGTATTGAGCATCCGCCTGCGCGACGATCGACGCTTTCACGATGGCCGCGCGGTAGACGCGGAGGCGGTGAAGCAGTGCCTGGAGCGCGTGCGACTGCAACCCGGTGTGCTTGGCCGCACGCCGCTGCGAGCCATACGCGCAAGGGATGATCTGCACCTCGACCTGGAACTGGATCGGCCTTATGGCCTGTTGCCTGCCGTCCTGTCTCATTACAGCACCCAGATACTTGCGCCCTCGGCTTACGCGCAGGACGGTCGCGTGCGCAAGCTGGTCGGCAGCGGGCCCTATCGGGTCGAGCGCATCGATGCTTCGTCCTATCTCAAGGCGGTGCTCGCCGACACCTGGTCGGGCGAGCGGCCGCAGATCGAGGTGTTCGAGTATCTGGCGGTCGGGCGCGCCGAATCGCGCGCCCTGATGGCGGAAAGCGGGGAGGCCGACCTGGTCTATGGGCTGGACGCGCCCAGTGTGGCTCGCATGCGCCGTGCAGGGCATCGTGGCCTGCTGTCGGTCCGGCTTCCGCGAACCCTCTATCTGAAGGTGAATTCGGGCCATCGCTGGCTGCAGGATGAGCGGGTGCGACGCGCGCTCAGTCTGGCGCTCGACCGGCGCGGGATTGCGACCGCGGTGATGCGCGATGCGCTGCTTGCCACTGACCGCCTGCTGCCGATGAGCTTTCCGGACTGGCATCCCCAGCACGGCAAGGACGAGGGGCTGCCGACGCAGGATGTCGAGGGCGCGCGCGCCTTGCTGGCGGAAGCAGGTTGGTTACCCGGCGACGACGGCGGACTTTCGCGCACGCATGAAGGGGCGCTCGAACGACTGACGCTGAAGCTCATCACCTTTCCCGACCGTCCTGAACTGCCGGTGATCGCGGCGGCCATCCAGGAGCAGTTCCGGCAGATCGGCATCGCGCTCGCGGTTTCGATCGGGAATTCGGGCGACGTGCCGCTTGCGCATCAGGATGGGTCTCTTGAACTTGCCCTGGTTGCGCGCAATTTCGCATTGGTGCCCGATCCGCTGCTTACGCTGCTGCAGGATTATGACGTGGGCGGTGGTGACTGGGGGGCGATGAACTGGAGGGATGCGGAACTCGAGGCGGCGCTGACGGAACTGCAGCGGATCGCACCTGATGCAAGCGGAGAGGAGGCCGCACGGTCGGCTCGCTTCACGATAGGTCGTCGCCTGGCCGACGCACTGCCGGTCATTCCGATCTGTGGCTATCGTGCGCACGCCGCCGCTGGGTCGCGGGTAAGCGGCGCCCTGGTCGATCCGTTCGAGCGTTCATACTTCATCAGTCGCGTGAGGTGGACGTGATCAGAACTTTCTTCTCCGGACTGGGACGTCATGTGCTTCAGGCGCTTGTGCTGGCGCTTGTCGTCTCCACCGCGTGTTTCGCGATGCTGCGCACCTTGCCGGGCGATCCCGCCTATCGCGTGGCGGCCGGCCGCTATGGCTACGACAATGTATCGGTTCGTGCGGCCGAAGCGGTGCGTGCAGAACTTGCGCTCGATCGCCCGTGGCCGGAGGCGCTGATCGATTGGTGGGGGCGCGTTGCCTCACTCGATTTCGGTCTGTCCATGGTGACCGGTGAGCCGGTCATGGACGAGCTGGTGCACCATCTCGGGCATACCCTCTGGCTGGCCGCGTTGGCCACCGTGCTGGCGTGGCTGATCGGACTGCCGTTCGGCATTCTGGCCGGACTGCGTCCGGGGGGCTGGATTGACCGCGCCTGTCTGCTGATCACCGTGCTGCTGCGCGCGGCGCCGCCTTTCCTCATTGCGATCGCGCTGGTCGTCGTCTTTTCGGTGCAGCTCGGTGCGCTGCCGGCCGCCGGTCATCGCGCGCCGAGCCATGTTCTGCTGCCGGCACTCGCCCTTGCGCTCGCGCTGGCCGGTGGCACCGCACGCGTTGCGCGCGAGGCGGTGGTCGATGTCATCCGCAGCCCGTATTTCGATTTCGCCCTCAGCCGCGGTTTGTCGTCGCGGCAGGCGCTGTGGCGGCACGGTTTGCGCAATGCGGCGCTGCCATTGCTTGAGTATGGCGGCATGCAACTGGTGCTGCTGGTCGAAGGCGTGGTGGTGGTGGAGACCCTGTTCGCCTGGCCCGGGCTTGGTCACGCGCTGGTGCACGCGCTGTTCTGGCGTGACGTGCCGACGCTGCAGGCCAGCGTACTGGTGCTGGCGCTGGCCTTCGTCCTGTTCCACGCGCTGGTCGACTGGTTGTGCCGGCTTCTCGATCCGCGGCGGAAGAGGGTGGAACAGCCATGAGACTGTCTTCGTCCGCGGGAGAGCCGTCATCGTCCACGACCCGACATCTGCTCGCGTGGATACTGCTCGCCGCTCTCGCCGTATTCGCTTTCGGCTGGCCCCTGTTCGCCGGAGGCGACCCTGCCAGTCAGCAATTGCTCCGTTTCCTGGAACCCCCGTCGCTGCAGACGCCCCTTGGATTCGATCATCTCGGGCGCGATATGGCGCTCCGGCTGGCCTATGCCATGAGGCTGTCCATCGGGCTTGCCATGCTGAGCGTGCTCAGCGCCGCACTGTTCGGTACGGTGGCCGCCTTGATCGCAGCCTGGCAGGGGGGCTGGGTCGATCGCCTGTTCGGGCTGCTGGCCGACGCGGTGCTCGCCCTGCCGGCACTGCTGCTGGTGCTGCTGTTTGCTGCCTTCGCGCAGGGCGAAAAATGGCCGCTCTACGTCGGATTGGCGCTCGCCGCATGGGTGGAGTACTTCCGCGTGCTGCGGGCGGGAGCACGCAGCGTACTGGCAAGTCCTGCGGTCGAAGCGTCGCGTCTGCTCGGTTTCGGAGCTGCCTACATCGCTCGTGTTCATGTGTTGCCGGCGTTGTGGCCGGTCGCTTCCGCATTGTTCTGTCTCGGGGTTGCCAACGCCATCCTGGCCGTCGCCGCGCTCGGTTTCATCGGCGTCGGCATCCGTCCGCCGACGCCGGAGCTCGGTGTCATGATGGTGGAACTCCTGCCCTATTACGATGAAGCGCCCTGGCTGGTGCTGTCCCCGGTCGTGGTACTGGCCTTGCTGCTGCTTTCCCTGGTCATGTTGACCGAAAGGGGTGGGCGGGACAGTGCGGTCCGCCGGGAGCGCGAAGCATGAGCCCACGTTGCGTCGTACGTGGCCTTACCGTGCGGGTGGGCCCGCATGCCTTGCTGGATGACATCGACCTCAGGCTGGAGCCCGGGCGGGCGCTGGCGGTTCTCGGTGCGAGCGGCGCCGGCAAGTCACTGCTGCTGCGCAGCGTGCTCGGGCAGGTGCCGGACGGCCTTCGTGCATCCGGCGAGGTCGAGATCGATGGCCAGGTATTTGCCGCCGACGATGTCGAAGGACGCGCCCGGCTGTGGGGACGGCGGATCGCATGGTTACCCCAGGAACCCGGACTGGCCCTGGATCCGACCATGCGCATCGGCAGTCAGATCGCGGAGGCGCCGCATTATCTCCAGCATCTGCCGTGGCGGGCCGCGCGGGAACAGAGTGCACGACTGCTGGCGCGCTTCGGGCTGGGCGACGTGACACGCCATTTCGCTCACGAGTTGTCGGGCGGCATGGCACAGCGCGCGGCCTATGCGGCCGCCCTGTCCGCCGACGCGCCACTCCTGTTGGTGGACGAGCCCACCAAGGGTCTGGATGGCGTCATCCGTTCGGCCGTTGTCGAACAGTTCCGCACCGCGCTTGAAGCGGGCCTCGCACTGCTGGTGGTGACACATGATGTCGACCTGGCACTCGAACTGGACTGTGACGTGCGCATACTGCAGGGCGGTCGTTGCGTCGAGACCGGACCGGCACGCCAGGTATTTGCACGCCCTGCGCATGAGGCAACGCGCACGCTGCTGGAAAGCCAGACCTCACGCTGGCCCGAACATGTCCCGCCGACGCCGGGTCAGCCGCTGCTCGAGGCGCTGGACATTTCCAAGTCCTTTGACGGTCGCGCCGTGCTGCAGTCGGTGTCGCTGACTGTCCGCGCCGGAGAGCGGGTGGCGCTGATGGGACCGAGCGGGGCCGGCAAGACCACGCTGGGCAATATTCTGCTCGGGCTGCTCGCACCGGATGCGGGGCAGATAAAGCGGCGCAGCGGTCTGTCGCCAGTGGCCTTCCAGAAGCTCCACCAGGAACCGGCTTCAGCATTTGCGCCCGGGCGCCGTCTTGGTGCGGCGCTCGACGACGTGCTGCGGCTTAGAGGACGCAATCGTCAGGTGCTCGACCACTTGCTCGATGAACTGGAACTTGAGCGTGACCTGCTGCAACGTCTGCCGCACCAGGTGTCGGGGGGGCAATTGCAGCGCATCGCACTGGTGCGTGTGCTGCTCGTCGAACCCGCACTGCTGGTCGCGGATGAACCCAGTTCCCGTCTCGACCCGCTGATGCAGCGCACTGCCATGGAGTTGCTGTTCCGCATTTCGGGAGAGCGGGGCATGGCGCTGGTGCTGGTGACGCATGACGAGCACATTGCGCGCAGCGCGGGCGCCACCGTACTGAATCTCGAGCCGCGAGGCTGAGCCACGATACCTTGTCCCCGTCGGTCCTGCCGCTCACCCCGGCATCGCCGCAGCCGGACCGGCGTTATCCGCGCAGGCGACGCTCGCTGGGCCGGGCGAAGTAGAACCACTCATTGCCCGGCGTGGCGTCCGGATGCGGAAACAGGATGAAGCCGTCCTGTCCGGCCCGGACTTCGCTGCCATCCGCGCGCAGTCCTATCGTTTCGCCGGCCCGCACCGGATCGAAGCTGTGCCAGTCGCGCACGAAACGGTCCTGTTCGTGCAGGCGGTCGACCACCTCGCACATCCTGAGCAACCGGTGGTCGTCGCGCGCCGCAGGGGGGGCCTCGTCACTCAGCCCGAGATGGGCCAGCGTGTTGTGGATGGCGCGCCAGGCGAACTCAGGGGCCATCGGATCATCGTGTTGACCACACTCCAGCGTGATGCCGCAACCGCCGACACGCCGCATGTACTCGGTCGTGCCTACCCCGTAATCCGGATCGGTGCCGAGCAGGCCCGCACGTGCGTCCGGCCGCGTGCGCGCGAGACGCTGCCTGACGCCTTCGGCATAGGTATCCAGCCAGCCCTCGACCAGGCGTCGCGCACCCAGGCGCAAGGCGAGAGCCTCTTCCTCCGCTGCGCGTGAAAAGGGCTCGAGTGTCCCCTGGTTATCGGGCGGACCTATCATCGCGAACGGTTCGCCCGGTGTGTGGAAGGAGTGCAGATCCAGCAGTATGTCGTGCGCTGCCAGCAGCCGGCACAACACATTGGCCACACCATCCTCGAAGTCCTGCGGATGCGCCTTCGGTCCGAGATTGCGGTTCAGATTGCGTTCACCTGCACGTTCTCCCTTCGCGCAGGCGAGCGGATTGGCGCGCGCCACGAAGGTGACCGTCCCGCGCACGATGCCGAGCCTGTTGCGCTGCAGTTCGTCCAGTGCTCGCTCTATGCCGAGCGTGCCGCAGGTCTCGTTGCCGTGCACTCCGCCCAGCACGATGAGGCGGGGGCCGGGCGCGAGTCCGTGAAAGGTCTGCGCGTGCAGGTGGGTCGGCATCATGAGCTGCATGACAAGGCGGAACAGCCCGGCTTGTGGCGCGCCCATTCCGGCCGCTTTCCGGCCAGATCGTCGAATCCGGGCTGTTCGTCGTAGGGCGTGCGCATCATGACGAGCAGGCGCTCCAGCATGGCCGTGTCGCCGGCCGCCGCATCGTCGATGGCGCGCTGCGCCAGCCAGTTGCGGACGATGTACTTCGGATTGGTGGCATTCATGCGCGTCCGTCGCGACACATCGGTTTCGCCGCCTGCGCGTATGCGTTGCGCCCATTGCTGCAGCCATGCAAGCCAGGCACGCGCATGCTCGGGCGAGGGGCTGCCGGGGCTGTAGAAGGCTTCGAGCAGCGGGTCGAGGGCGGACACCTCGCCGCTCAGCGCGGCGTCCACATCGACCTGCGCGAGCCGCCGGAAGAAGATCGTGAAGTCGGTTTCTTCCTGCTGGAGAAGCACGAAAAGCTGGCTGCGCAACGCCTGTTCCTGCTCGTCCTCAGGCGTCGGCAGAGGCAGGCCGAGCTTGTCGGACAACATGCGCGACCAGCCTTCGGCAAAGGTCTGTTCATAGCCTGCCAGCGCCGCGTCGAGCGCATCGCGGTCATTGATCAGCGGTGCCAGTGCGCCCGCAAGCCGGGTGAGGTTCCAGTAGGCGATCTGCGGCTGTCGGCCGTAGCAATAGCGGCGACCCTGGGCATCGGTGGTGTTCGGCGTCCACATCATGTCAACACCCTCGAGCCAGCCATAGGGGCCGTAATCGATGGTCAGACCGAGGATGGACATGTTGTCGGTATTCATCACCCCATGCACGAAGCCCACACGCATCCAGTCCACCATCAGGCGGGCCGTGCGGCAGCAGATTTCGGCGAACCAGTCGGCGGGATCGCTCAGTCCGGGATAGTGATGATGCATGACCCAGTCCACCAGTTGCTTCAACAGTCCGGGTTCGTCGTTGGCCGTCAGTATCTCGAAGTGGCCGAAGCGCACGAAGCTGGGGGCGACACGGCACACGATGGCACCCGGCTCGTGTTCCGGGCGGCCGTCATAGAACATGTCGCGCACCACCGTATCGCCGGTCGCCACCAGGCTCAGGGCACGCGTGGTGGGGATGCCCAGGTGGAACATGGCCTCGCTGCAGAGGAATTCGCGCACCGATGAGCGCAGGACCGCGCGGCCGTCGGCATGGCGCGAATAAGGTGTCGGGCCGGCACCCTTGAGCTGCAGTTCCTGCCGTTGCCCATGCCGGTCCATCATTTCGCCCAGCGTGATCGCGCGCCCGTCGCCGAGCTGCCCCGCCCAGTTGCCGAACTGGTGACCGCCGTAGCGTGCTGCGTAAGGCTGCATGCCTGCAAGAACACGATTGCCCGCCAGAGCCTCGACGGCGGCATCGCGAGGTGCCGGGCGCCGCAGCCCCAGTTGATCGGCCAGCCGTTCTGACCAGGCAAGAAGCTGCGGCGCGCTCACCGGCGTTGGTGGCGTAAAGGTGTAGGCGGCGTGGCGTACCTGTCGCGGACGGATGTCCGGGGATGGATCCGCCGGCAGGCTGCGTACGAACAGATTGTCGAACTCGATTTCCTCGAGGCGTCGCGGTGGAGTGGACATGTCGGAATACCTGGAATTCTGTCTGACTGCATTGTGATCCATGGCGCCGCCCGTGGGTTCAACCGTCACGCAGCCGCTCCAGCCAGCGGCGAGCGCGGCCCTCGTGTCCTTCTTCGCCGTGCAGGCTGATGCAGACAGCCACCGAGTCGCCCGTGGCGAACGCCTCGTCCAGTGACTGCGCCGGGTACAGCAGGTGCTGTACGCCATGTACGACGACCCATCCGAGCGCATCGACATGAAGGATGGCTTTCATGCGCAGCAGCGCACTGTCCGCGACTTCGGGCCAGGCCGCCAGCCACGCTTCATAGCGAGCGCGTGGAATCGGCGATGGCAGCGCGATGCTGTCAGTGCGTACGGAATGGGGCCGTGCCTCGCACGCCGGGACCGGTCTGAAACGGGGTGGCGGCAGCGGTCGCATGAGTGCGTCGAGCGATGGCGCCGCTGCGCTGTCGATCACGTCGGCCCAGGGATTCAGCGCTGCCAGTCTCGCCTGAAGAGAGGTCAGCGCGTCCGGATTCGCGTGCTTGGTCTTGTTCAGCAGCAGGCGGTCCGCCACCACGATCTGGCGCAGCGCCTCGGTGTGATGTTCCAGTGTGCGTCCGGCCAGCGGCGTATCGACAACAGTCAGCGTGCACGCCAGACGGTAGTGACGCGCGACCTGCTCGTCCTTGACCAGGGTGCGCAGTATCGGCGCTGGATCCGCCAGTCCGGTGGTTTCAACGATCACGCGCCGGAATTGCCGCACGCCACCTCGCGCGAACCGCCAAGGCGCTTCGCGCAGCGTACGTGCCAGATCGCCGCGCAGCGTGCAGCACACGCATCCGCTGGCCAGTTCCACCACAGCCTGTTCGGGTACATGGCTGACCAGCCGGTGATCGAGCGACACCTCGCCATACTCGTTGATGATGACCAGGCTGTCCTGCATGTCCGGCGCTGCCAGCCATGCATTGAGCAAGGTGGTCTTGCCGGCGCCGAGAAAGCCGGTGAGCAGCACCAGAGGAACGCGTTCGCCGCTCATGCATCCGCTCCTTCCAGCAGGGCCAGTCGCGTGCGGGGGCTGGCCAACTGCTGCAGCCACCAGTCCAGCGCACGGCCGCGTGAGCCTGCGCTGCGCCAGGCGATGGCGAAATGTGCGATGCGCTGCTCGCCGGTGTCCTTGACCACCAGTTCGCCGGATTCGATGTGACGGCGCACCCGCGATTCCGGCAGGAAACCACAGCCCAGCCCGCGCAGTTGCGCGGCGATCTTCAGGTCCAGGCTCGGCACGGTAAGAACGTCCTGACCGGGCAGCAGATTGCGCGATACCGGTGACAGTCGTGACGCACTGTCTGCAATCGCCACCGCGCGATGGGCGCGGATCTGCGAGGGGTCGAGCGGTCCGCGCACGCGCGCGAGCGGATGGTGAGGTGCTACCGCGAACACGAAGCGCACCGAACCGAGTTCCTCACGCTGTATGCCTTCGGCACGCCGGTCGTCGGCATCGATGCCTATCGCCAGATCGGCGCCGCCGCTCAGCAGCGCTTCCCAGGTACCCGCCAGCACCTCCTGGCGCAGCCGCACCCGGGTCGGGGGAGGGCGCTGCTCGCTGTCGCGCTGCGCGTAGAAGGCGGCGATCAGGTCCAGCAAGGCCCGCGGACACATGAGGCCATTGGCGGCGATCGCGAACTGCCCCTCCCAGCCGCCGGCCACCCGCCTGACGCGACTCGTGACGGCGTCGAGTTCGAACAGCAGCCGTCTGCCCTCCTGCAGCAATTCACGCCCGGCGGCGGTCAGTACCGCATTGCGGCTGGCGCGGTCAAACAGCAGCACATCGAGCGCTTCCTCGAGCTGGCGCACGCTGTAGCTCAATGCAGACGGTACCTTTCCGAGCGCGCGCGCCGCGGCGGCGAAGCTGCCCGCTTCGTCGATGGCGGCGATCAGTCGGATCGCATCAGGTGTCAACGGATGATCGGGATTCACTCGGGCACATCATTCAAATTATTCGAATGATGATATCAGCGCGGCTGGATCATCCGGCGGGCGCGCTTTGCAAGAATGCGTCGTGCGTTGCGGATGTTGCGGACGGTCCGCTCATCCGACCTGAATCAGATCAAGGAGAAATCACATGGCCCAGATTGCCATCGTCTATCACAGCGGTTACGGACATACACGCCGCATGGCGAAAGCGGTTGCCGAAGGCGCCGCCCGTCATGCCCAGGTGCACGACATCGAAATCGATGCCGAGGGCAATGTGCCGGAGGCGGCATGGCAGACCTTGCAGCAGGCGGATGCCATCGTTTTCGGCAGTCCGACCTATATGGGCAGCGTGTCCTGGCAGTTCAAGAAGTTTGCCGACGCCAGCTCAAAGGCCTGGTTCACGCAGCAATGGAAGGACAAGCTCGCAGCCGGTTTCACCAATTCCGCCTCGATGAACGGTGACAAGCTGTCGACCCTGCACTATCTGATGACTTTCGCGATGCAGCACAGCATGCTGTGGACCGGTACCGGTCTCATGCCGAGCAACAGCAAGGCGGCCACCCGTAACGATATCAACTATGTCGCGTCCTTCAGCGGGGCGATGGCGGCAACGCCGTCGGACGCTTCGGTCGACGAAATGCTGGAAGGCGATCTCAGGACGGCCACGCTGTTCGGCGAACGGGTGGCGCAGCAGGCGGTCAGGGTGAGCCGCGGCTGACGGAAACACCCGGTTCCCCGACTGCGATTCAGTGCAGTTCGGGAAACCGCTCCAGCCAGGTCCATGCAATGAACAGCAGCACCGCCACGATGCCGCTCCATGTGCCGGTCACGAAGCAGCACGCCGCCGGAATCACCAGACCGGCGGCGGCATCGAACATGAGCCCGAAGCTGAACCAGAATGCGGTAAACACCAGCCACTTGACGATGAAGCCCGGCAGGTGGCGGCGCATCGACCGGTTGTGACGGTAGCTCTGCACGCGTTCCAGCGTGCTGCCGCGCGTGCAGTCGCGAAAATAGACGAAGGGCCAGATGTAGCGCCACCACAGGCGCAGCATGGGCTCCTGCGCCTGGATGACACGGGCACCTCCGGATGGCTTTTCGCGCTGCATGGCGTGTTCCTCCTTCATCAGGGCACTGACCGTGATTACGGTCGAATGATCCCGGAGATTGAGGCGGACGCGCCCGCAGGCGAGCGCGCCCGGATTACTTCACGGTCGCCTTCTGGCGCAGTTCGTTCACGTGTGCGGCGATCGCCTGCTGTTCCAGGCGCTGCGCGATCTGAGGCTTGGCCTCATCATAGGACGGAAGCTTCAGGTCGCGCACGTCTTCCAGCTTGATCACGTGGTAGCCGAAGTCGGTGCGGATGGGCTGCGGCGTGAACTTGCCCTTCTCCAGCTTGGTAAGCGCTTCCGCAAACGGCTTCACGTATTGGGCGGGGGCGCTCCAGCCCAGTTCGCCACCGCGGTCCTTGGAACCCGGATCTTCCGATTCCTTGGCCAGATCCTCGAACTTCTCGCCCGCCTGCAGCTTGCCGATGATTTCCTTCGCCTTGTCCTCGGTCTTCACCAGGATGTGGCGCGCCTTGTATTCCTTGTTGCCCAGGCCGGCCTTGATCTTTTCGTACTCGGCCTTGATGGTGTCTTCGCTGATCGGATGGTTGCGCATGTAGTCCTGCAGATAGGCCTGGATCAGCACCGCCTGACGGGCCAGGTCTGCCTGCGCCATCAGCGCGGCGTTCTTGTCCAGGCCCTTGGAAGTGGCTGCCTGCGTCAGCACTTCGCGGCGGATCAGTTCCTCACGGACTGCTGTACGCAACTGCTCGCCGTCCTGCTGGCCCTGTGCGACCTGGTTTCGGATCATCACATCGGCACGGCCTTGCGGAATGGGCTTGCCATTGACCGTCGCCATCACTCCGCCCTCGCTCGCCGCGGCAGGCGCCGCAGCCTTTTCCTTGGCCTTCTGCTGGGCGAAGGCAGGGGAGGACAGCGCAGTGAGCAGCGCAACAGTCAGTACGGGAAGCGTCTTCTTCATTGATATACCTTTCGGTTGGGGTCCGGTGGCTGCTTTCAGGGGCGATGACGTGTCATCGCGTGGTTTCATCGGGAGAGCGCGCCGTGATGGACAATGCATGGATGTCGCGCTGCATCAGGTCGCCCAGTGCGGCATACACGAGCCTGTGCCGCTCCATGGTGCGCAGGCCGGCAAACGAGCCGGACACGATGTCCAGCCGGTAGTGCCTGCCACCCGAACGAGCGCCGGCGTGGCCGGCATGCAGATGCGACTCGTCGACCAGCTCCAGCGCGACGGGAGACAGCGTCGACAGTCTTTCCCGCAGCAGGGTTTCCACTGCGGAGGGATCGCTCATGATGGAAACACCTTGCGGAAAGGTTTCACCGTGATGCGTGCGAACACGCCGCCGGTCGCGTAAGGGTCGGCATCAGCCCAGTCCTGCGCGTCCTCGAGCGAATCGAATTCCGCAACAACCAGACTGCCGGTGAACCCGGCGCTGCCAGGGTCCGGTGAATCGACAGCGGGCAGCGGACCGGCAAGCAGCAGGCGGCCTTCATCCTGAAGCGCCTGCAGGCGGGCGAGATGTTCCGGACGTATCTCCATCCGCCTTTCCAGACTGGATGGAACGTCCTCTCCGATGATTGCGTAAAACATGAAGCCCTCGATTAAATCAGGAATTCGTTTCTTCGATGTGACGGGACAGCATGAAACCCTGGCCGATCACGAACAGAAGCATGAGGCCCATGCCGCCGTACAGCTTGAAATCGACCCAGGTATCCTCGCTGTATGAAAAGGCGACATAGAGGTTCAAGGCGCCCATCACCGCGAAGAATGCGATCCACGACAGGTTGAGTCGCGCCCAGACCGGTTCGGGCAATTGCACCTGCTGTTCCATCAGGGCACGGATCAGATTGCGCCTGAAAACCAGCGCGGATACGAGAAGGGTGCCTGCAAACAGCCAGTAAAGCACGGTGGGTTTCCACTTGATGAAGGTCGCATCGTGCAGTACCAGAGTCGCGCCACCGAACACGACGATGAGTGCGAGGCTGATCCACAACATCGTATCGACCTTGCGCCCGCGGGCGAGCAGCCAGATCACCTGACCCAGGGTAGCCAGTATGGCGACCGCGGTGGCGATCAGTATGGGTGCCTGGCTGGCCACGATGCTGTCACCCAGTACCCGCATGGCGAGGTCAGCCGAGGCATCCGGCGAACCGCCGGCGATCTTGTACGCTGCGAAAAAAAGGATGACCGGCAGCAGGTCGAACAGGAATTTCATGGACACTGATTATGCACGGGTCGCCCCAAAAGATGTGCAAATGGGACTGTGTTGCGGTGCACACCCCGGTCGGCGCACGCTTCACGGGCACAATTGCCCGGCAAAGCGCGCGAATTCATGAAGAAAGTCCGGATACCCGCTTGTGGAGCGCGCCCGGCCTCACTATCATCGCGACAGGTTTTCCCGCGCGCCCTAGCGTACAACCAAGTAGGAGACGTAGATGAACAAAGCAGAACTGATTGAAGCACTCGCGAAGAAAGCTGATGTATCCAAGGCTGCGGCAGGCCGTATGCTCGACGGCTTCCTCGAGTCCGTCACCACTGAACTGAAGAAGGGCGGCAAGGTCACCCTGGTCGGCTTCGGCACTTTCGCCACCGGCAAGCGCGCGGCCCGTACCGGCCGCAACCCGCGCACCGGCGCCACCATCAAGATCCCGGCGGCGAAGACCGCCAAATTCACCGCGGGCGCTGCGCTGAAGAAGGCGATCAACAAGAAGTAATTGAAGGAATTCCGGACCGGAGCGACCTGCTTCAAGGCGCGCCCCGGGCAGAAAGAGCGGAACGGGCAGGTCGGCAGCGACCTGCCCGTTCTGTTTTCCGGCCACGTGCCCACCATCAGGCCGTGGCTGGCAGCGTCCCGATGTGGCACGGCGCATTCCCGCGACCGTGCGAATGGCGTGGCGAGCGCAGTTGCGGCGAGCCACGTTACCATCGCGATTCCGCATTCAGCTGTCCTGCCATGATCATCGCACTGTCTCCCGCGAAGTCGCTCGATTACGAAACGCCCTTGCCGGTCAGCGCATATACACGCCCGGATTTCCTCGCGCATTCGGCGGAACTGATCGAGATGCTGCGACGCCGGTCCCCGGCGGAGATCGCTTCCCTCATGTCGATATCCGATGCGCTGGCCGCGCTCAACTTCGAGCGTTTCGCGTCATGGACCGCGGACTACGGCCCGGAGCGCGGACGCCAGGCGGCGTATGCCTTCAACGGCGACGTCTACGAGGGACTGAATGTGCGCACGCTGGATGCAGCCGCGGTGGACTGGCTGCAGGGACATGTACGCATCCTGTCCGGTCTGTATGGCGTGTTGCGGCCGCTTGACCTGATGCTGCCTTACCGGCTCGAGATGGGTACCCGCCTCTCCAACGCGCGTGGCAAGGATCTGTACGCATTCTGGGGGGATCTGCCTGCGCAGGCGCTGAACGAGGCGCTTGCGAACGAAAACGCTCAGGTCCTGGTCAACCTCGCCAGCGACGAGTACTTCAAGTCGGTGCGACGCAAGGTACTGCGGGCCGAGGTGATACAGCCGGTGTTCCAGGACTGGAAGGGCGAGGGCTACAAGGTGATCAGCTTCTTCGCAAAGCGTGCACGCGGACTGATGGCGCGTTACGCGGCGCAGCGGCACATCACCGATCCGGAGGCGTTGCGCGGCTTCGATGTCGAGGGCTATGCCTTCGACGCCTCGGTGTCGACCGCCTCGGAATGGATATTCAGAAGACGTGTCGAGTGACACATGACAACGACCGAGGAGAGCGGACCATGACAACAAGAGGGATCGTGCAGGGCGTGGGGCTGGCGCTGCTGCTGCTGACAGCGGGGGCGCATGCCGGGGAAGGCGAATCCGATCGCTTCTTCCGTGAATGCAGGGCCGCCTGGGCGAACAACCAGATCGGGTCGGCCGACGAGCTGTGCTACAAGTCGCTGACCGCATCCGACTTCAAGGAGGTGCCGGCGGAATCGCGTTCACTCCGCATCTACAACTACGCCCAGCTCAAGCGGATGATAGGCAACTGGGAGGCGGCCGAGGAATTGCTCCTTGAGTCGCTCGCGCTGGAGGACGTACGCATTGCCGGCAAGCCGCTCGATCTGCCCTATGCCAGGCGGCTTGCCGAACTGTCCATCGCCTATGCCGCGCAGGACAAGTGGCCCGAAGGTCTCAAGACCCTCGAGCGGCTGCTGCCGGTTGCCGACCAGTTCCAGGGGCGCGAACGGTCTGCGGTCAGCGAGATATTCCGCAACTATGTGCCGCAGGCGGCGAGCGCAGGGCGGCAGGACATGGCCAGGCAATTGCTCAAGTATGTGGAGGAGTCGCCGGCACCCGAGCCTGCCTTCATCAAGCCTTGAATCGACAGCACGGAGGAGGTCACATGGATGACAGAGCAATCCTGACGCGAAGAGACTTCCTGTTGCATGCCGGCGCCTCCGGTTTTGCGCTGGCGGTGCAGCCGGTGGTTGCGCAACAGGTGATCACGACGCCCGCCACCGGTCTGAAGGTGGGCGATGCCTCGGTGCGTGCGGCCGATGGCAAGACCTTGCCGGTCTATTTCGCGCGCCCCGATAACGGCGAAAGAAGCGCAGTGGTCCTGGTGGTACAGGAAATATTCGGCGTGCATGAGCACATTCGCGATGTGTGCCGCCGCTTCGCCCGGGCAGGCTATCTGGCCATCGCCCCGGAGCTGTATTTCCGTCAGGGTGACCCGTCTTCGCTGGCCAGTGTGCAGGACATTCTTGAACGCATCGTGTCGCGTGTGCCCGATGCCCAGGTCATGTCGGACCTCGATGCCTGCGTGGCATGGGCCGATGGGCAGGGCGGCGATGCGAAGCGCGTGCATGTGACCGGTTTCTGCTGGGGGGGCCGGGTGACCTGGCTGTACGCTGCACATCGCGCAGGACTGCGCTCCGGCGTGGCCTGGTACGGGAGGCTGGATGGCGTACCCAACGATGTCACGCCGGAACATCCGCTGGACATCGTCGCGAGCATCAAGGCGCCCGTACTGGGACTTTACGGCGGCAAGGACCAGGGTATTCCGGTCAGCGATGTCGATGCCATGCGGGCGGCGCTGGCGCAAGGCACGGCGCCCGCGGCCGCGCGCGCATCCGAAATCGTGCTCTATCCCGACGCACCGCATGCCTTCCATGCCGACTATCGTCCGAGCTATCGTGCCGCTGAAGCTCAGGACGGCTGGAAGCGCTGCCTGGACTGGATGCAGCGGCACGACGGCTGACTGAAGCCGGTCGCCCACCAGCACCGCGTCGCGAACGGACTGCCGCGCGAGGGGGTGGCTTGCGTGCGCCGCGGCCCGATTTCAGTGAGCGGTGTGCGCCAGACCCAGGGACACTGCAGCCTTGGCATGCGTCATGTCGCGCGCCGCCCCGCTTCCGTACAGGCAGGCGGCCAGCTGGTTCTGGACCGGGTGCGGAATGGCGCGATGCCCCTCGAGCATTTCACTGATGCAGCGCGATGTGGCGTCGATATCATCCGCCGGGGGCAGCGGATGACTTTGTGGCGGCGTTCCGCTCTCGGCTGCGAACAGTGTGCGCACGCTCATGCGCTCGAAAAGATCGATGCGCGGGCGGCGCAGCGGGTCGGTGAACGAATCTTCATCGGGTGCCCGCATGAGCAGCGCGCGCTCCGGTCCGCGCAGCAGGACTTCGTGCAGTCGCGACATCAGATGCGCGTCAGCCAGGCAGATCAGCCGCAGGCTGTGCAGTGGGGCCGGGTCCAGCAGCTTGGCGGCCACGTGCGCCGTATTGCGATGGCCCATGCGGTCGCGCAAGCGCACCAGACTGTCCAGCGCCGGATTCAGCACTTCGGTCGGGACCAGGGCACAACGCCCGGCGTGCAGGCTGTTCGCCGCTTCGGACAGCGTGCTGCATGCCGTCAATCCCAGCCGCTCGAACACTTCCATATTGCCCGCTGGAGCCCCGCGTCCGTAAAGCCCATGCACCATGACCGGTACGCCCATGCGGGCAAGCATCATGGCGAGCAGCGGCATCAGGTTGGGCGCGCGACCCGCGCACGCATAGCTGGGTATGACGACGGTACGCGGCAAGTGAGGCGGCAGTTCAAGCGTGGGAATCCGTTCATTCAGGGCGCGTGCGAATCCCGCAAGTTCGTCTGCGCTCTCGTGCTTCCAGCGCAGGCTGGCCAGCAGTGCACCCAGTTCCAGAGCCGGAATCCTTCCATCCAGCATGTCGGCGAACAGGCTGTAGGCCTCGGATTCCGCGAGATCGCGCGTCTCCTTGCCGCCGCGTCCGAGCGCGGACAGCATGTCGGTCAGCTTCTGTTGGCTCAACATTCCCGCAAACTCCCCTCTGTCGCCGTGATCAGGCCGCCCGCCGCCCGGCCTCCAGCATTCTCTTGATTTCCGGTACGCAGGATCCGCATGAGGTGCCGCAGCGCAGCGTGTCCTGCAGTTCGCTCAGCTCCGCGCCGCGCGCAATGGCCGCCAGAATGTCCGGCTCGGCCACGTTCAGACAGTTGCAGACGATGCGCCCCCGCTTTTCGGCGGCGACCGGCGGCGTGGTGAGCGGTGCGAAAATCCAGCGTCTCAGGTCGGCGGTCGGTCGCTGTTCCACCATCACGTCGCGCAACCAGTCGGCCGCCGCGGTTTCGCCGGTCAGCCGGATGCCGGTCAGCAGACCATCCTCGATCAGCGCGCGCTTGGTGATATCCCGTCGCGCATCGCGATAGACGAGGCAGCGGCCGTCGTTCAGCCCGAACAGGTGGTCCAGTTCCGCCAGCCAGTCCTGCGGAATTGCGTCGGCATGGGCGATGCGCAGCACCACGGCCGGACGTTCGCGGCCGGCCAGTGCGACCGATGCGTAGCCGAAGCGCGACAGCACAGGCGCGAGCGCATCCATTCTGAGCAGGGCCTTCGCGCACGCGCGCTCGTCGTCCGCTTCGGTACGCATGAGCAAGGCCTGGAACGGAAGATCGGCGCGCGCGACCTGTATCGCAGCGTGCTTGAGCTCAGGCTGTTTCGAGAACGGATCGGTACGTCCGGCGATCAGCGCATTCGCGCCGCTGTTCGACAGCATGTTGCGGCCCCAATGCATGGCCACGAAAACGCTGCCCGGGCGCTGGGCCTCGCTTGCGCGCGCGCGCAGCACGATCTCGCCGCGCCGGCTGCGCAGCTTCACCAGATCGCCGTCCTTCAGCCCGCGACGCGCGAGGTCGTCGGCATGCACCTCGACGCGTGGTTCGTCCACATGGCTGTACAGCCGCGCTACCTGTCCGGTGCGACTCATGCAGTGCCAGTGGTCGCGCAAGCGGCCGGTGTTCAGATGCAGGGGGTGACGCGCATCTATCCTTTCCGCCGTGGTGCCGCTGGCCGGCACTACGAAGCGGGCGCGGCCATCCGGCGTTGCGAATATGCGGTCCTGGTACAGGCGCTGGCGGCCGGACGAGGCACCTTCCGGGTAGGGCCACTGCTGCGGGCCATGCGTCTCGAGCAAGGCGTGGCTCAGCCCGGTGATGTCCAGATCCCGCCCACGCGTGCTTTCCGCGTGCTCGGCGAATATCTGTGCGGTGCATTCGTACGGGAACAGTGACGATGCGTCACGGCCGAGGTGCGTGCCGAGCCGGCGCGCGAAATCGCGCGCGATCATCCAGTCGGGGCGTGCTTCGCCCGGAGCCGGCACCGCTGCCTGTACACGCGTGATTCTCCGTTCCGAATTGGTCACCGTACCGTCCTTTTCGCCCCAGGCGCTTGCCGGCAACAGCACGTCCGCGAAACCCGCCGTTTCGGTATTGCGGCAGGCATCCTGCACGACCACGAAATCGGCCTTTCGCAATGCCTCGACGATGCGGCTCTGATCAGGCATGGAATGGGCCGGATTGGTACAAGCGACCCAAACCGCCTTCACCTTTCCTTCGTGCAGCGCGTCGAACAACTCGACCGCGGTCAACCCTGGTTGCGCGGGTACCTCCGGGACCCCCCACAGCCGGGCTACTTCGGCGCGATGGTCAGGATTCGCCAGGTCGCGGTGCGCCGACAGCAGTGTGGACATGCCGCCCACTTCGCGTCCGCCCATGGCATTCGGTTGGCCGGTCAGCGAGAAAGGACCGGCGCCCGCGCGTCCGATCTGGCCGGTGGCCAGGTGCAGCGCAATGAGTGCAGCGCCACTGTGCGTGCCGTGATGCGACTGGTTGAGGCCCTGGCACCACATGGACATCGCTGCGTCCGCTTCACCGAACCAGCGCGCTGCCGTGACGATGTCATCGGCGCGCAGGCCGCACACTTCGGCGGCAACCGCTGGCGTCACTTCTCGTACATGCGAGCGCAGCGCGGCAAATCCGGTGGTGTGCTGCGCGATGAAATCTTCATCGATCAGACCTTCCCACAGCATCACGTGCAGCATTGCGTTGTACAGCCATATGTCCGTACCCGGCAGCAGAGGCAGGTGCAGATCGGCGTCCGATGCGGTGTCGGTGCGGCGCGGATCGACCACGATCATCTTCATCCGGGGTTTCGCTGCGCGTGCGGCTTCGATGCGGCGATAGACGATGGGGTGCGCGTAGGCCGGATTGCCGCCTGCGATGAGCAGACAGTCGGTGTGGTCGATGTCCTGGTAACTGCACGGAGGCGCATCGGCACCCAGTGTCTGCTTGTAGGCCATCACGGCCGAGCTCATGCACAGTCGCGAATTGGTGTCGATGTTGTTGGTGCCTATCAGTCCCTTGGCCAGCTTGTTGAAGACGTAGTAGTCCTCGGTCAGCAACTGACCGGACACATAGAAGGCGACGGCATCGGGCCCGTGGCTGCGGATGATGTCGGCGAAGCGCGCCGCTGCGTGATCGAGCGCACCCTCCCAGCTGGTCCGCTCCCGCGGCAGTGCGCGCGAGCCGCGCATCTCTGGATGCAGCGCGCGCAGTTCGCGACGCGTGGTCAGATGCAGCGTCGCACCCTTGGTGCACAGCCGGCCGAAATTGGCCGGGTGGTCCGGGTCGCCGCGTACATCGACGATGCGTTCGCCGTCATGCTGGATGATGACGCCGCACCCGACGCCGCAGTAGCAGCAGGTCGAGCGGGTGTGTTGATGCGTGCCGGTCATAAGAGTCTCCGCTCGATCTTTAGCAAGGGGTGTGCCACGTCCATGCGGCGCGCATGTGACGCGAATCTCCCCGATCGTCCTGACCTACGCTCCGCCAAGGGGCGCGCGTGGACGAGGTGTGCATGGCTGTGGTGCGCGTGTCCGGCCGATGGGGTTGGGCGGGCCGGCGTCATGCGAACAGGGCGCCGGCCAGCAGAAGGTTGCCGAGCAGCGACAACATGAGCAATGCACGCAGTACGCGCTCCGGCATGCGCTGGACCAGTGGCAACGGCCGCGGCATTGCCAGCGGGCGATGCGCGCCGCGCTCCAGAGCCAGCAGGAATTCTTCCGCAGTTTCGAAACGGGCTTCCGGAGAGCGGGCGATCGCCTTGAGCAGGAGCGCTTCCAGCCAGGCCGGAATGTCGGGCCGGTAGCGCGTCGGTGGTATGGGTTCTCCGAAACGCGGACGCTGGAACGGCTCGATTTCCCCCCACGGGTAATGGCGCGTCAGCAGTTCGTACAGCGTGACGCCCAGCGCAAACAGGTCGCTCGATTCGCTTGCGAGCTGGCCTGAGAACAGCTCGGGTGCCATATAGCTCGGTGTACCGGGATTGTTGATCTCGCGGAACGCTTCACTGTCGCTCGCCGCCACCCCCAGATCCAGGATGCGTAGCGTACCGTGGAGATCGAGGTGCAGGTTGTCCGGCTTGATGTCGCGATGCACGATGCTGCGGCGATGCAGCACAGACAGCGCTCGCAAGGTGGTGCCAGCCAGTCTGACCACTTCGTCGATCGTGAAGTGTCCACCGGCATCGAGGCGCTGGCGCAGGCTGCATCCCTCATGCCAGCTCATCAGGTAGTACAGGTGACTGCGAGAGCCATTGCGGATGACCGACGGGAAATGCGGCGACACCACGCTGCGTGCCAGCCATTCCTCGTGTACCAGCGCCGCAATCGCGTCAGGACCACAGTTCGTGCGCAAGGTTTTCAATACGCGCAATTCGTCGCTGACCGGATCGCGCACGCGATAGAGCAGGGTTTCGCGCGAGGCATGCAGCACGGCCTCGACCACGAATCCATCCAGCGTCTGGCCTGGCGACAATGCAGGCGGCAGTGGCAAGCGTTCCGATTCCGCCAGGCGGTCGCGCAGCGCCGCGTGGGGCAGGGCGGTGACTTTCGCGACCAATGCCGTGCAGTTGTCCTGGGCGCCGCGCGCTTCCGATTGCATCACCAGTTCGGTGGCCAGTGCGTCCATGTCCAGGTGCGCGCGCCCGATCGTGCGCTGGATGCCGGCATCCAGCAGGGTGTTCCATACGCCGTCGGTCACCAGCACGAAAATGTCGCCTGCCTGCAGTTCTCCATCGAAATGATCGATATTGAGGCGCGGATCCAGACCCACCGCGCGGTGCAGCACATTGTCGAGTTCCGGATGCGGCCACGTGTGGTCATCGGTCAGACGGCTCAGCAGGCCGTCCCGGTAGAGGTAGATGCGCGAATCGCCGACATGGGCGACGTGCCAGCGCGTACCGCGCAATACCAGCGCTGACAGCGTGGTGGCCATGCCGCAGCTTTCGCGGCTGTGTGCGGCGTGCGCGAGCAGCCAGCGGTTCAGTGCGCACAGCACGGTATCCAGCGCATCCGCGACGCGCCAGGTTTCGGGTGTTGCGTAGTAGTCGTTCAGCAGGCCGCGCACCGTGTACTCCGCGGCCTCCCGTCCCTTGGCATGCCCACCCACTCCATCGGCCACCGCACAGAGCACGCCCCGGGCATCGAGGCTCTGGCCAGCGGGCGTGACGGCGCCGGCGAAATCCTCGTTGCGACTGCGTGCGCCGGCGCTGCTGTGCTGGCTTATCGCGACTTCCAGTGCCATGATCGGCGCCGCTCAGATGCGGGCGGACGTAAGGTGGGCGGCGCCCCAGGTGGTGCGCCAGCGCGTCTTGACGCGGGTGAGGCCGATCAGCGCGGCCACGGCGAGCAGCGCGAACACGACGAAACCGGCCTGATAGCTGCCGCTCACTTCGCGCGACCAGCCCAGCGACGAGGCGAGATAGAAGCCGCCCACGCCACCGGCCATGCCGACCAGGCCGGTCATGACACCGATCTCCCGGCGGAAGCGCTGCGGCACGAGCTGGAACACCGCGCCATTGCCCATGCCGAGCGCGAGCATGGCCGCCACGAAGGCGATCACCGCCATCCAGGCCTGCGGCAGGCCGAAACTCGCGACGAACAGGAAGACGGCGGCCAGTATGTACATGCAGCTCAGCGTGCGGATGCCGCCGATGCGGTCCGCCAGATTGCCGCCAACCGGACGCACCAGCGAGCCGGCAAATACGCAGGCGGCGGTGAAATAGCCAGCCACCTTGGCGTCGAGGCCGTACTGGGTGTTGAAGTAGATGGTGAGCGAGGAGGCGAGACCGACGAAGCCGCCGAAGGTGACGCTGTAGAAGAACATGAACCACCAGGCGTCCCGATCCTGCAGCACCTTCAGGTATTCGGAGAGCGTTTTCGGCGGCGGACACTCCGGTGCGTCCCTGGCAACCAGCAGGTAGAGCACGAACACCGCGACCAGCGGAATCAGAGCCAGCCCGAACACCTGGGTCCAGCCGAAAGCCGCCGCCAGGCCGGGTGCGAACAGGGCGGCCAGTGCAGTCCCCGAGTTGCCTGCGCCGGCAATCCCCAGGGCGGTGCCTTGATGCTCGGGCGGATACCAGCGCGACGCCAGCGGCAGCGCGACGGCAAACGCCGCCCCGGCGAAGCCAAGAAAGCATCCCAGCAACAGTGCCTGGTCATAGCTGTGGATGCCGAACTGCCAGGCGGCGAACAATGCGGCGATGACGATGATCTGGCCTATTGCACCGGCCTTCTTGGGCTGGAGATGATCCACCAGCACACCCATGAACAGCCGCAGTACGGCGCCGGCCAGGACCGGTACCGCCACCATGAATCCCTTCTGCGCGTGGGTGAGTTGAAGGTCCTGCGCAATCTGCACACCCAGAGGACCGAGCAGCACCCACACCATGAAGGCGAGATCGAAGTAGAGAAAGGCGGCGAACAGCGTGGGTGCGTGTCCGGCCTTGAGAAAGGCTTTCTTGTCCATCGGTGGATGACCTCCCCGTGCAGCCGGGTCCTGCGCACATCCTTGCGGGCGGGACCTGTCCGGGAAATGAAGGGTTCAGGGAAAGTGTGTGGTGCGAGTATTCAGGTGCGCAGCCACACCTGGCCGTGCTCCACCTTCACATCGAAACGTCGGGCGCAGCCGACGTCGGGCGCAACCGCTTCGCCAGATTCAAGCTGTATCTTCCAGCCGTGCAGCGGACAGGTGACGGTGTGACCGTGCACGATGCCCTGGGACAGCGGCCCGCCCTTGTGAGGGCACTTGTCATGCACGGCGAACACCACGTCACCGTCGGTGCGGAAGAGGGCGATGTCGCCGGAATCGGCGCGCACGACGCGCGAGCCGAGCAGCGGAATGTCGTCGAGCGCGCAGACCGGCGCCCAGGGGGTGGTTTCGGTGCTCATGAGGGTTCCTGTATGTGTATCTGTAGGGGCTGGGGGGGCCAGGGGGCAGGGGCTAGGGAACAGGCGCGGCTTTGCCGCGCGAGAGGTGGTGCTGTTGCCAGCCCCTGGCCTCCAGCCCCTAGCCCCTCATCCCTTGATCAGGCCTTCATCGCCTGTTTGATGGCGATGCTGCGGAATTCGCGGCCCAGTTCGGATTTCGCCTCGGCTTCGGCGCGCTCCAGCCACGGGTCCTTGTAGTCCTGCAGGGCGAACAGCAGGCGTTCGTACAGCGCGCGGCGGTTGTCGGCGTCCTCGACCACCTTGCCCTTCACATGGTCCAGACCGACGCGTTCGACATAGTGCACGGTGCGCTCGAGGTAGTAGCCCTCTTCGCGGTAGAGCTGCAGGAAGGCGCCGGCGTACTCCATCACCTCCTCGTCGCTGCCCACCTTGCAGAAGAACTGCGCCACCTCGGTCTTGATGCCGCCATTGCCGGCGACATAGAGCTCATAGCCCGACTCGACACCGATCACGCCGACGTCCTTGATGCCGGCTTCGGCGCAATTGCGCGGGCAGCCCGATACCGCCAGCTTCACCTTGTGCGGGCTCCACATGCCGAACAGCATCTTCTCGAGCTTCACGCCCATGCTCATCGACAACTGCGTGCCGAAGCGGCAGTGTTCGGCGCCGACGCAGGTCTTGACGGTACGCAGGCTCTTGCCATACGCGTGACCGGACACCATGCCGGCCTTCGCGAAATCCGCCCACATCGCCGGCAGGTCGTCCTTCTTCACACCCAGCAGATCGATGCGCTGGCCGCCGGTCACCTTGACCGTGGGCACCTTGTACTTCTCGGCCGCATCGGCGATCGCCCGCAATTCGTCCGGCGTGGTCAGCCCGCCCCACATGCGCGGCACCACAGAATAGGTTCCGTCCTTCTGGATGTTGGCGTGCGCGCGCTCATTGATGAAGCGGCTCTGCGGATCGTCCTTCGCCTCGTGCGGCCAGGTGGAGATCAGGTAGTAGTTCAGGGCCGGGCGACAGCTCGCGCAGCCGTTCGGCGTCTTCCACTTCAATTCGCGCATCACCGACGGGATGTCGATGAGGTGGCGTTCGCGGATGGCGGCGCGCACCTCGCCGTGGTTCAGGTCGGTACAGCCGCAGAGGGCCTTGCTCGACGAATCGGCAGGCGTGTAGGCGCCGCCTATGCACGAAGCGAGGATCTGTTCGACCAGCCCGGTGCATGAACCGCAGGACGAGGATGCCTTGGTGTGCTTGCGCACGTCATCCAGCGTGAACAGGCCCTGTTCCTTGATCGCCTTGACGATGCTGCCCTTGCACACGCCATTGCAGCCGCACACCTCGGCTGTATCCGGCATGGCGGCTGCCTGGGTCTGACCCTTGTGCCCGACATCGCCCAGGTGGTTCTGGCCGAACATGAGGTGGTCGCGCAGTTCGTGGATGTCCTGTCCGTCCTTGATGAGCTGGAAATACCAGGCACCGTCGGCCGTGTCGCCATACAGACAGGCGCCCACCAGACGATCGCCTTCGAGCACCAGCTTCTTGTAGACGCCGCCCGCCGGGTCGTGCAGCACGATGTCGTCGCATCCGGGTCCGCCCATGAAGTTGCCGGCCGAGAACACATCGATGCCGGTCACCTTGAGCTTGGTCGAGGTGACCGAACCCTTGTAGGTACCGATGCCGTACTGCGCGAGATGATTGGCACACACCTTGGCCTGCTCGAACAGCGGGGCGACCAGACCATAGGCGATGCCGCGGTGGTTCACGCACTCACCGACGGCATAGATCTTGGGGTCGAAGGTCTGCAGGGTGTCATTGACCACGATGCCGCGATTGCAGTGCAGGCCGGCTGACTCGGCGAGCGCGGTGTTCGGGCGTATGCCGGCCGCCATCACCACCAGATCGGCCGGAATCGTTTCGCCGCTCTTGAAGCGTATCGCCGACACCCGGCCGTCGCTGCCCGCGATCAGCGATTCGGTCTGCTTCTCGAGCAGGAAGGTGAGTCCCTTCCGCTCCAGCGAAGCCTGAAGCATGTCGGCCGAAGGCTTGTCGAGCTGGCGTTCCATGATCCAGGCGCCGATGTGCACCACCGTCACCTGCATGCCGCGCAGCGCCAGGCCGTTGGCCGCTTCCAGACCGAGCAGGCCGGCGCCGATCACCACCGCGTGCCGGCGTGTGGCGGCCGCCTCTATCATCGCGTCGGTGTCGGCGATGTCGCGATAGGCGATGACGCCCGGCAGATCCTTGCCCGGCACCGGCAGGATGAAGGGGTTGGAGCCGGTCGCCAGCAGCAGTCTGTCGTAGCTCGCCTCGCTGCCGTCGTCCGCGATCACCTTGCGGGCGACGCGATCCAGTTTCACGATGCGGCGGCCGGTGTGCAGCGTGATGCCATTGTCGCGATACCAGTCCCGGTCATTCAGGATGATGTCCTGTATGGTCATTTCTCCGGCCAGCACCGGCGAAAGCAGGATGCGGTTGTAATTCGGATGGGGCTCGGCACCGAACACCGTGATGTCATACATGTCCGGAGCGATCTTCAGCAGCTCTTCCAGCGTGCGGCAACCGGCCATCCCGTTGCCCACCATGACCAGACGTTTCTTTTCCATGTCCCGATTCCCGCAAGAACTGGCCGCAAGTCGTGCGACCGACGATTCCCCCGGCGGCGCGGCCGCACGGAGTACGGACGAGCGAAAACCGACATCTGCTCCAGCGCTGATGCCGCTAAGGGAAAAACCTTGTCGTGCCGGATCGTTCCGGCGATGTTCATACCTGTCGGCCCGGGCCCTGCATTGGGCTTCGGAACCGATGACTTCCGACGGGCCGCGAAAACAAAGTGCTCACGGCCCGGATGACGACACGACTGAGGCGGGTCGAGGTCCCGCCGGACAGTGCATCGAATGCAGTGGCTCTACGCCACGATGAGTTTCGAATCCATACAGCGGTACCGGACCGGCGGGAGCACGACACGTCTTTGCGTCGAATGTGCTCAGGCCTTGATCACGTTGCCCTCGCCGCAGACATTTGCGGGCGCGGGCGGGTGATGGAACGGACTTGAATCGATTCAAGCGGCACGCCATGCAGCGTGACGCGAATGGAGCAAAGCAAAAATATTGCCAAGCCGGGTGAGTACCATGGCGCCGTCGTGAAAGCCTTGTCAGCCAAGGCAATGGCCGTTGCCTGTCGATGCCGTGATGCCTGTGCGACCCCATGGGTCGGCACGGAATTGGTGCGGATCTGTCCGAACTGGTGCGACGGTGTTGCGCTCAGCGCTCCCGTGCGAGCCGGATGCAGGCGGTGACCTGGTCGGCCAGCGGGGCCGGCACCGCTGCACGTCCTTCGTACATGTCGAGCACGACCCGGGCATTCATGTCGGCGACGATGGCCGGCTCGGGCGAACCGAGTGGCTCCCCGTCCTCCTGTTCGAACAGTCTTTCCTCGCGCCCGTCGACGAAACCGGTCATGACCGGCCGCCGGGCCGGATTGGCGTAGGCTTCTCCCTCGGTGCCGCGCATCAGGATGGAGCGGCCTCCGTCCTCGCGCAGGAAGTGACTCATGCGCTCCAGGTACTCAGGGTGGGTGACCGGCACCACGCGCACACTGCGGCCAGGCAGAGGATCGATCATCTTGGTCATCGAATGCGCCGAATTGCGCACCCCGAGCTGCGGACGCAGCGACAGCAGCGCATCCAGACCCGGTGCAAGCGCGTCGACGCCGATGCAGGCGATGCGCCGCTCTGACAGCAGCGCGGCGGCGTGCGCCGCATCGGTCGCCATGGGCATGTCCAGCTCGCGCAGCAGTGCGAACGGGTCGGCCCGGCTGTCGAAATCGAAGCGGCCGTGTATCAGCACCGGCACACCGGCGCGTGCCAGCAGCAGTGCGACCAGAGGCATCAGATTCGGACGCCGTCGTGCGCCGTTGTAGGTCGGCAGCACCACCGTGCGCATCCCGCCCGGCGCGTCGATCCGCGTCACGCGCTCACGCAGCGCGTCCTGGAAGCCGAGCAGTTCGTCCAGCGATTCGCTCTTGACGCGCAGCGCAATCACGATGGCGCCCAGTTGCAGCGGCGGCACCCGGCCGTCCAGCATGTCGCCGAACAGCGCGCGTGCGTCGTCGCGCGACAGCGAACGTGCGCCCTTGGCGCCACGTCCTATTTCCTTGATCTGTTTCGCGTAATCCATGGGTACACGATTATGCCTGCGCCGGAATGGCGTGCCGGCTGGGTTATAGTCGGATTCACCGGGCGGACGGCGCCCGCGCATCCGGGTCGGACATCCTGCGATTCCGTACGCGCAAGTTATACGTTGAAAAATCAAGGAGACGAGACATGAAGGTCGGATTCATCGGATTGGGGCTCATGGGACGCCCGATGGCGGGTCATCTGGCGAAGGGCGGTCACAGCCTGCACCTGTGGGCGCGCCGCCCGGACTCGCTGGAACCTTTCCGCGACAGCGGTGCGGCCTTCCATTCCAGCATTGCCGATGTGGCACGTGAAGCGGACGTCGTGTTCTCCATGGTGGCGGATGCGCCGGACGTCGAACAGGTAGCGCTCGGGCCGCAGGGTGTGGCGGAGGGCGCGGCCGGACGCACCGATCTCGTGTTCGTGGACATGAGTACCATCGCGCCGGATTCGGCGCGCAACATCGCCGGTCAGCTCGCAGCCAAGGGTGTTGCGATGATCGATGCACCGGTGTCGGGTGGAGAGGTCGGCGCGATCAATGCTGCGCTGACCATCATGGCCGGAGGTCCTCAGGACGCATTCGACCGCGTGCTGCCGCTGTTCCAGTTGATGGGCAAGAACGTCACCCGGGTCGGCGACAGCGGCGCCGGCCAGGTGGCCAAGGCCTGCAACCAGATATTGACCGGCGTGGGCGTGCTGGCGCTGGCCGAGGCTTTTGCCTTCGCGGAAAAGAGCGGGGTGGACGCCGCCCGCGTGCGCGAGGCGCTGCTCGGTGGCTTTGCCTACAGCCGCATCCTGGAGAATCACGGCCAGCGCATGCTGGATCGCAATTTCAAGCCCGGCTTCAAGTCCTGGATGCACCAGAAGGATCTGCGCATCGTGATGAACGAGGCGCATCGCATGGGACTGGCGCTGCCGTCGGCCGCGGCGGCAGCCCAGATGCTCAATGCCATGGTGGGCCAGGGGCTGGGCGAGGAGGATTCGATCGCCGTGCTCAAGGTGCTCGAGGACCTGGGCGGCGTGGAACGCTGAGTCCGCTGACATGAAGGTCGGATACATCGGTCTGGGCGCCATGGGCCGTGCGATGGCGGCCAATCTGCTGCGCGCCGGACACGAGGTGGCGGTGTGGGCGCGCCGCCCCGAAGCCATGCAGCCGCTCTTGGCGCTGGGCGCGCGTGCCACCGGTTCACCCGCGGAATGCGCGGCCGACGTCGACGTGATCTGCACCATCGTCACCACCGGCGACGATGTGCGGCAAGTGGTGCTCGGCCCGCGCGGCGTCATCGAAGGCGCGCGGGCAGGCAGCGTGGTGATCGATCATTCGACCATTCCGCCATCGGTGGCGCGCGACATCGCCAGCGCGCTCGCAGGTTGCGGCGTGCACATGCTGGACGCGCCGGTATCCGGCGGTGAGCGGGGGGCGATCGATGCCACGCTGTCCATCATGGCCGGTGGCGATGCGGACGTGTTTGCACGCATGAAGCCGCTGTTGTCCGCGGTCGGTCGCACCCTGGTCCACGTCGGTCCGATCGGTGCCGGACAGGTGACCAAGGCCTGCAATCAGCTCATCCTGTGCGCCTTCATCGAAGCCGCCGCGGAGGCGGCCCGCCTGGCATCCGCCAGCGGGGTCGATTTTGCGAAGGTACGCGAGGCCATGCTGCACGGATCGGCTGCGTCGCGCGCGCTCGATCTGTTCGGCGGCAAGATGGCGCTGCGCGACTTCACCGCGGGCGTCCAGTCGAGGCTGCATCACAAGGATATGGGCATCGTGATGGGCGAGGCGGTCGGCATGGGTCTGGCCATGCCGCTGTCGGCCGCGGTGTGGCAGCAGTTGAATGCCCTGATCGGACAGGGCGGCGGCATGCAGGACACGTCTGCACTGCTCACCGTGCTTGAGCGGCAGAGCAGGCCGACCTGACCGGCGCGGCGAACGCGGTTTCGCGTGATCAGTGACGACGGCCGGTAAGGGCGGGAAAGTCGATGGCCGCGTCGCGCCCGGCCATCAGTTCGCTCAGCAGGCGCGCCGAACCGCAAGCCAGCGTCCACCCCAATGAACCATGACCGGTGTTGTACCAGAGGCCGCGCAGCCGGCTCGGCCCGATCAGCGGCACGTTGCCCGGGGTGCACGGTCTGAGTCCCGACCAGGCCTCGGCCTGATCGAAGTCGCCGATGTCAGGCAGCCATTCGCGGACCAGGCGCTTGAGCAGATCGACCCGGTCCGCTTCCACGGTGACCGTCATGCCCCCCAGTTCGGCCATGCCTGCGACGCGCAGACGATCCCCGAGCCGCGACAGCACGATGCGGTTTTCTTCGTCGGTGAGGCTGACGCGCGGCGCACCGGCACCGGCGGGCAGGGTGAGGGAATAGCCCTTGATCGGATACAGCGCGGGACGTGGCCCGTGCTGTTCGACCAGCATGCGGCTGTGGGTGCCCAGCGAGCACACCACCTGGTCGGCACGCAGCAACCCGCGCACGCCGCGCGCGTCGCGCACCGCCACACCACGTACCGCACCTTCATGCAGATCCAGTGCATCCGCCGTCGTTTCGTAGTGGAACTGCACGCCCGCATCGACGCAGGCACGTGCCAGTGCCTGCGTGAATCGGTGCGCGTCGCCGACTTCGTCGTTCGGCGCGTACAGACCACCGATCAGCGGGCGACGGCTGTTTGCCAGGGCCGGCTCGATGGCTGCGCACTGTTCGGGCGTGCAGGCATCCAGCCGGATGCCGAAAGGTGCCAGCCAGTGCGCGCGTGCCTGCGCGCGATCCAGCTCCTTGCGTTCGGTGAACAGATGCAGGATGCCGCAGGCCGCCTGGTCGTACTCGAGCGCAAGCTGGCGGCGCAGCGACTGCAGTTCCGCATGGCTGCTGACGGCCAGCGCAGCCAGCGAGCGCGTGTTGCGGCGTGTGCGTCCGGGCGTGCATTCGCGCAGGAATGCGCTCATCCACCGCCACTGCCGATGATTGACCGTGGGGGAAAAGCGGATCGGTGCGTTCTTCTCGAAAAGGGTGCGCAGACCGATGGCCGGTGCTTGTGGCGAGGCCCATGGTCCGGCGTGACTGACCGAAATCTGCCCGCCGTTGGCAAAGCTGGTTTCCATGGCCGCTTGCGGCTGGCGATCGACGACGATGACCGTGTGGCCGGCCTGTCGCAGATACCAGGCCGACGTGATGCCGATGACGCCGGCACCGAGAACAAGAATGTGCATGGAGTTTGATTTATTTACGATTCGACTGAGGACTGTCACAGCCGTGCGCCGGTTCCGTCAGCGCGACATGGTCACGGGCCGGAAAGCGCCCCGACGTGAAATCGATGGGTGTCGAATCGTGGTGCTGTGCACGATAATGCATTTCCTGTCATTCCGGAGTTTCCGCACATGTCCCGTATCACCCTGAGCCAGTTCCTGATCCAGCAGCAACGCGACGGAGAGCGTATCAGCGCTGATCTGCGCTTCCTGATCGAAGTTGTCGCGCGTGCCATCAAGGCCATTGGCAATGCGGTGGGCAAGGGCGGCCTGACCAATTCGCTGGGTGAGGCGGGCGGTGAGAATGTGCAGGGCGAAGTGCAGAAAAAGCTCGACGTGATCGCCAACGACATCCTGCTCGAAGCGAACGAATGGGGCGGCCATCTCGCGGCCATGGCGTCCGAGGAAATGGATCTGCCGCACCAGATTCCGCACCGCTATCCGAAGGGCGAGTTCCTGCTGCTGTTCGATCCGCTGGACGGGTCGTCGAACATCGACGTGAACATTTCGGTCGGCACCATCTTTTCGGTGTTGCGCTGTCCGGAAGGCGCGAGCTCGGCCGCCGAGATCGGTGAACAGGCCTTCCTGCAGGCCGGCAGCCGTCAGCTCGCCGCCGGCTACGCAGTCTATGGTGCCGCCACCCAGCTTGTGCTGACCGTCGGACATGGCGTGCATGCCTTCACGCTGGACCGGGAAACCGGCAGCTTCGTGCTCACGACCGAATTCATGCGCGTGCCCGAGGACACCGGCGAATACGCGATCAACGCGTCGAATGCGCGCTGGTGGGAGCCGCCGGTGCAGCGCTATGTCGAGGAGCTGGTGGCAGGCAAGAGCGGCCCGCGCGGCCGCGATTTCAACATGCGCTGGGTGGGTTCCATGGTGGCGGATGTGCACCGCATCCTGACCCGCGGCGGCATCTTCATGTATCCGAAGGACACCAAGGATCCGGCCAAGGCCGGCAAGCTGCGCCTCATGTACGAAGCGAACCCGATGTCGCTGATCATCGAGCAGGCCGGCGGCGCGGCCAGCACCGGCCACCAGCGCATCCTCGATGTGCAGCCGGAAAAACTTCATCAGCGGGTGCCGGTCATTCTGGGGTCGAAGAACGAGGTGGAGCGCGTGGCCGCCTATCATCAGGCCGGCTGATCGCCGCGCAGCCAGGCCTGCATGGCGCGGGCGGCGACGCGGCCGCTCGCCATGCAGGCGGTCAGCAGGTAGCCGCCGGTCGGCGCTTCCCAGTCCAGCATTTCGCCGGCACAGAACACGCCGGGCCGCGATTTCAGCATCAGACCGGCATCCAGCGATTCCAGGCGCACGCCCCCTGCGGTGCTGATGGCTTCGGCCATCGGGCGCGGATGCAGCAGGGTGAGCGGCAGTGCCTTGATGGTGGCTGCGACATAAGGGCTGTCGGCCAGCCGCGTCCGGTCCAGCACCTCGTTCAGCAGCGCCCGCTTCGTCGCGTCCAGACCGAGGCGGCTGGACAGGTGGGCCGACATCGAGCGCGATCCGCGCGGATGCTCGATTTCATGCAGCACGCGCGCGAAATCGCGGTCCGGCAGCAGATCGATATGGACCGCGCATCGCCCCCGCGCTTCGATGACCCTGCGGATATCGGCCGACAGCGCATAGATGAGACTGCCTTCCAGCCCGTGTTCGCCGATCACGCACTCGCCGCGCCGCGATATCGATTGTCCATGTGCATCGACGAGACCCAGCGTGACGGTCTTGAGCGGGGCGCCGGCATGGCGGTCGACCAGATGCGGGCTCCATGGCACGTCGAAGCCGCAGTTGGCGGCGCGCAGCGGGGCGATGTCGGCCCATGCGTTCAGCGTGTCGACCCAGCGACCGTCAGAGCCGAGCTGTGGCCAGCTTGCCCCGCCCAATGCGAGCAGCGTGGCGCGGGCATCCATGCAGGCCTCACCGGCTGGTGTCTCGAAGCGCAATGCGCCGTCCTGCGTCCAGCCGGTCCAGCGATGGCGCACATGGATGCGCACGCCTTGCCGCCGCAGCCGGGACAACCATGCGCGCAGCAGTGGCGCCGCCTTCATGTCGCGCGGGAACACACGGCCCGACGTACCGACGAAGGTGTCCAGTCCCAATCCATGGCACCAGGCGCGCACTGCCTCACCATCGAATTCGTCCAGCCAGCGTGCCAGCTCGGCGCTGCGCTCGCGATATCGATCGTCGAAAGCGGGGCGTGGCTCGGCATGCGTCAGGTTCAGTCCGCCCTTGCCTGCGAGCAGGAACTTGCGGCCGACCGAAGGCTTGCCTTCGAACAGGTCCACGCTTGCACCGGCCGCCGACAGGTATTCTGCGGCCATGAGGCCGGCCGGACCGCCGCCGATGACCGCCACCACATCGCTCCGGATGTCTTTCATGCAGCGCGTGTCGAGTGCCCGGTCCGTCGCGGCGACCTTGCCATTCACTGGATGCCGGATTGCAGGCGCAGGGCCGGCAGGTCAGTCCGCAGCCGGTAGGGGCTGGGAGGAGGAGAGGGGGTCTTCGCTTCGGCGCGCTTTTTCAGCGTTTCGTAGCGTTCGGATACCTTGGGCACATAGGCCAGGGTTTCCGGATAGGGCGGAATGCCGCCATAGCGACGTACCGCACCGGCTCCGGCGTTATAGGCCGAGAGCGCCAGTTCGAGCGAGCCGAATTCGTCCAGCAGGTCGCGCAGATGACGGGCGCCCGCTTTCAGATTGTCGGCCGGTTTCATCGCGTCGCGCACGCCGTACTGCAGGGCGGTCGAAGGCATGAGCTGTGCCAGACCCAGCGCGCCTTTCGGCGATACGGCCTGCGGGTTGTAGGCCGATTCCGCCTGCACGACGGCGTGCAGCAGTTCGGGGTCTATGCCCCCCTCGCGCGCCGCCATTTCGATCTGTGACGAGAATGGCAGATTGTCCAGAGCTTCCCTGCGTGCGCGCTGCACTTCGGCGTCAACGATGCGCTCCGCTTCGGGCGGGTCGAGGCGATAGTCGGAAAGCGCGGCAGGGTCGAGCCGGTAGGCGCGAGCGTCGGCTGCCTGCGCCCCGGCGAGCGGCAGCAGACACATGGCAAGCAGACACAGCGGATGCAGCAGGGTCATTCAGATTTCCGGGGGCGACAGGCGGCGTGCGATGAGGGCGGCAAGCACGATGCCCACGGCGTTCGCGCTCAGGTCCAGCAGATCCGCTTCCCGACCGGGCAGCATCTGCTGACGCCATTCATCGTAACAGGCCAGCGCGAACACCGCTGTTGCACACATCACCAGCCAGCGCTGACCGCTACCCAGCCACACCAGGAAGGCCATGGCGCCGAAGGTCGCGGCGTGTACCAGCTTGTCCCAGGGCGACGGGACGAGTCCGACCGCCAGTTCGGTTTCGCCGAGCCGGAGCAGGCCGGCGATCATGAACAGCGCCGCGGCAGCCGCCGCCCAATGCAGCACGCGTGGAGCACGCATGGCCGCTCAGTAGGCGTTGCGGTCGCGGAACACGACGGCGATGGTCTTGACGATGATCCACAGGTCCAGGCCGAGCGACCAGGTGCGCAGATATTCCAGATCGTACTCGATGCGCTTCTGCATCTTGTCGACGGTTTCCGTTTCGCCGCGATAGCCATTCACCTGGGCCCAGCCGGTGATGCCCGGTTTTACCTTGTGCCGCACCATATAGCCCTTGATGAGCTTGCGGTAGGTTTCATTGTGCGACACGGCATGCGGCCGCGGTCCGACGATGCTCATGCGCCCCTGGAGCACATTGATGAACTGCGGAAGTTCGTCCAGCGAAGTGCGCCGAAGGAAGCCGCCGAAGCGCGTGATGCGCTGGTCGTTGCGTGTGGCCTGCTTCACCTCCTTGCCGTCTTCCTGCACGGTCATGGAGCGGAACTTGTAGACCACGATTTCCTTGCCGTCGAGGCCGTAGCGGCGTTGCCGGAACAGCGCCGGGCCGGGCGAGGACATTTTCACGCCGATGGCGATACCCAGCAGCAACGGCGAAATGATGATCAGGATGAGCAGCGACAGTGCAATGTCGCTGGCACGCTTGACCAGTCCGTTGATGCCTGTGAACGGCGTGTCGCACACCGCCACCACCGGTACACCTGCGACATAGTCCATACGCCCCTGGATGAGGTCGGTCACGAAGATGTCCGGCGCGAAGAAGATGCTCACCGTGGTGTCCTTCAGGTCGTCCAGCAGTGCGAGGATGCGCGGCTGGCTGGCCATGGGCAGGGAGATGTAGATCTGGTCTATGCCATTGGCCTTGACATAGGCGGCCAGATCGCGCAGCCGGCCCAGCAGAGGCATGCCGTTGAGCTGGGTGATGCGTTCCGGCGAGCGATCGTCGAAGTAGCCGACGCAGCGCACGCCGAGGTAAGGATTGCTTGCAAACTGCTCCGCCAGCGATGCGCCGATGTCGTTGCAGCCGACGATAATCACCTTGGTCTGGTTGGCTTCCTGCGCGGCGGCGCGCTGCAGGTAGCCGCGCGCGGCAAAGTGCGCGGCAAGCTGGGTCAGCGGTGCGGCGATCAGCCAGGCCAGCACCACGTCCTGCGGAAAGTTCTCGATGTACTGGCTGGCATAGCCGAAGAAAAGCAGGATGAAGGCGATCAGCAGCCAGCCGATCACGGTCTGCCGGATCACCCGTCGCGGCTGCATGCTCAGCAGCGACGAGCCGGGGAAGGACAGCGAGAACACCACGAGGGACAGCACGACGTAACGCGCGTCAACCGCGTCGCCGTAATACAGTGCGCAGGCGATCAGCGACACGATCAACGACAGCGGGTCGAGGAACATTTCGACCATGCCGGAGAGACTGAGCGGTGCCCGCAATACGGAAGTGTTACGCTCAAACTTGGCGAGCATCGAAGAAGGAACCGGTGAGTGCAATGAACTGAAAACGTGAATACGGCAGCGCGGATAGAATACCGGACTTTGTTTTGCGGTTTTTCACGATTTGCATTTCGGAAAGAAAAGCGTCACGGCCTGTCGCCATACTGTCATCGATGAACAATAACACCCAGAAAAGTCGCTCCCTGCTGTGCCTGCTGTGCCTGCTGCCACTCAGTGCCGTGGTCAAGGCCGACGAGAATGACGCCTTCGGTCTGATCACGTCGGCTTCCTGGCAGTACGTCGACAACGTGCTCTACCTGCCGGATGGTCAGCGTTCGACCGCATTCGGTCCGGACACGCCGCGCGGCGATCACAGTTACACGGCCAGTGCCGGGCTCACCTTCCAGAAGCGCATCAGCCGGCAGGAACTGTCGGCGAGCTATGTGCAGAACATGGTGCGCTACAACGCCATCACCGATCTGGACTACGACGGCTACAACGCGGCGGCCGGCTGGAAGTGGGAAATCGGCAACAATCTGTCGGGCCAGTTGAGATACACCTCGCGGCGCTATCTGCAGGGCTTCGGCGATTTCCGGACGACGAATCCCGCCAAGAACCTGGTCAACGCCGAGTCCTACCGCTTCGACGCCAACTACCGGATCAACCCCTACTGGGCCCTGTTCGGCGGCGTGTCGCGCGATACCTTCGAGAACGGTCTGACCGTTCGCCGGGCGAGCGACTACGAAATCGATCGCGCCGAGTTCGGCGGGCGCTACACGACGCGCGGCGGCACCGCATTCGAACTGCTGGTGCGCGATTCGGACGGCGACTATCCCAACCGTCTGCCGTCTCTGAATGTCACGAACTCATATACCCAGAAAGACATCGAGGCGCGTGTGCGGTGGCAACCGGTGGGGCATTCGCGCCTGTCCGCATCGATCGGGCAATCCGATCGCAAGCACGCGAATGTGCCGGCGCGCGACTATCAGGACGTGTATGGACGTATGAGCTGGGACTGGCAGCCCACCGGCCATCTGCAATTGACCGTGAGTGCGGAGCGGCAGATCGCGGCGCTCGAGGACACCTTCTCGAGCTACTTCCGGACAACCACCTACACGCTCGCTCCGAGCTGGCAGCCCACAGCAAAATTGCGTTTCGATGGCCGAGTCCAGCGCGTCTCCCGCGACGGCAGCGGCCAGACCGCATTCACCGAACTGCTTCCACAGCTTGCGCAGAACGCCCGGCAGGAGGACATCACAATAGTCAGCATCGGTGCGACCTGGTCCATCCAGCGCAATCTGAGCCTGAGCGCGGAACTGCGCCGCGACGAGCGCGACTCCAACAGCGCCTTCTACCAGTACAAGGTGAACAGCGCGTCGGCGACGGTGCAATACCAGTTCTGAGTCCCGTCAGTCGAAGGCGATCAGCGCGGCGCAGTCCCAGCCCTGCGCCTTCAGCGTCGTCATGCCCCCGAGCGCGGGCAGATCGATGAGGAAGCGTATCGCCTCCAGGCGGGCGCCGGTCTGGCCTATCAGTCGGGCGGCCGCCTCGGCGGTGCCGCCGGTGGCGATCAGGTCATCCACCAGCAATACCCTGTCGCCCGGCTTCAGTGCGTCCTGCTGGATTTCCAGCCGGTCGGTGCCATATTCCAGCGCATAGTTCAGTCCCAGCGTGAAACCCGGCAGCTTGCCCGGCTTGCGCACCGGTACCAGGCCGCAGCCCAGCGCACGCGCGACGCCGCCCGCCAGCAGGAAGCCGCGCGCCTCGATGGCGGCCACGGCGTCTATGCTGCCAGGTGCCAGGCCTTCGATCAGGCCGGCGATGGCCTGCGCATGGCCTTGCGCGTCCGCCAGCAGCGGCATCATGTCGCGGAACTGTATGCCGGGCGACGGGAAATCCGGGATGGTGCGGATGCGGGCCTTCAGGTCCAACGATTGCTGGGCGTTCATGGTGTGTGGTTCTCCGGATGAGGGGGCAATCCCAGGGCGGCGCGGCGTTCGTCGCGGGGCAGTGCAGCCAGTGCGCGCATGCGTTCCCACACGCGCGGCATGTCGCCGTCACATTCGGCGATGAGCCGTGCGAACGCCGGCTTCGCGCCGGTATAGAGGCCGATGGATGCGAGCGTGGCGTTGTTGATGTCCTGGGCGAACCAGCGGTCGTAGCCACGGAAGCCGTTCCAGCGATGGTCGCGCATCGCGCGATAATCCGCGCCGAGGGCGTCGATCAGGCGCTTCTTGTCCACGAGTTTTTCCGCCTCGCTTGCCTCGCTCGCATAGAGCGCGTCCAGTGCCTCGCGATAGCGCGTGACCAGTGCCGCGAAACCGGCGCGCATCTCCTGCGCGCGCTCGAACCTCTCCGCCAGCGCCTGGCGGTCCGGCAGGGCCAGCCAGCGTCGCACGCCTTCCTCTTCCACCGCGCTGGCGAATGACTCGTTGAATTCCGTATCGTCACGCACATACACCACCTGGTGCGCCAGCTCATGCACGATGAGACGCACCAGCTCGGTGTCCGGATAGTGAATGAAGGTACTGAGCAGCGGATCGTCGAACCAGCCCAGCGTCGAGTAGGCGGGGATGCCCGACACATGAACATCGAGACCGCGTCGCGACAGCGTGTCGGCATAGGCGCGCGCGTCCTCCTCTGCGAAAAAGCCGCGATAACTGACACAGCCGGCGATCGGGAAACACGATTGTTCAGGTCGTATCGAAAGGGCTTGTGTGGCGAACACGTTCCACACGACGAATGGCCGTCCGATGTCCGCATAGCGCCGGTAACTGCCGTTGTCGGGCAGCGAAAGGGCCTGGCTGGCCCAGTCGCGTATGCGCTGCGCCTCTGCCAGGCGCAGACGCAGCGCTTCCGGCGTGCCGGGGTCGGCGATGACGGCGCTCACGTCCTGCGCGCTGCGCCACAGTTCCATCTGGCCGCGTGCCGTCTGCCAGTAGTAGTAGGGTGTGATGCCACTGCTGCAGCCGGTGAGCAAGGCACTCAGCAGGACCGCGGGAAACGACCGCATGCCGCTTCAGGACGACGACCGGTCACCGGCATAGGGATCGGCATAGGCCGGTACCGGAGCCGGTTCGACATCCAGCGGAGTCGAGTCCAGCTCGACCGGAATCCACCCGCGCACGCTGTTGATGAACCACATCGCCTGCGCGCGTCCGATGTCGTCACAGGTGAGCACCCGCTCGACCAGTTCGCCGCGCTCGACCAGTTCCCGCCTGAGCGTGCCATCGAGCAGGCCGCTGGTGACTGGCGGCGTGAAGCGTGTGCCCTCGATGTCCAGCACCAGATTGCCGCGCGTGAATTCGGTCAGTTCGCCGGCATCGTTCCACAGCAGCACGTCGAAGGCCTTGCCCGCGGCCCGTGCGACATGGGCGTCGTAGATCGCCCGCCGGGTGGTCTTGTGGTACAGAAAGGGTTCGGCCCGCGAAACCGGCTCGGCCGCAAGGCGCACCGTTTGTCGGCTGCCGTCGGGCTCGTCGGCGGCCGAACTTTCGATGCGCACGGTGCCGGCCTGATCGCTCAGCAGGCGCACCCGGTAACGGCCGGCAGGATGGGCGGCCGCGTGCGCATCAAGCAGGGAGATTGCTGCGCGCGGTTCGGCAAAGCCGAAATGGCGCGCCGAAGCCGTGATCCGGGCGAGATGCCGCTCGCGCAATACATAGTGCCCGTCCGCCAGCAGCAGTGTTTCGAATAGTTCGAAACCGCGTGCCGCCCGCGTGAGGAAGCGGCTTTTCGTCAGCACCTCGTTGTATTCGTCGGCTGCCTCGGAATCCCAGGTGATGCCACCCCCCAGACCGCATTCGAGCCGTCCGCTGGCCACGTCCTGGGTGACCGTGCGTATCGCCACGTTGAAGCGCGCCGCACCGCCCGGCGCCACATGGCCGATCGCGCCGCAATACACGCCGCGCGGCGATGTTTCAAGGTCGGCGATGATGTCCATGGACTTCAGCTTGGGCGCGCCGGTGATGGAGCCGCACGGGAAGAGCGCTTCGAACACCTGTTCCAGCGTGACGTCCGTGCGTGTGCGTGCGGTGATGGTTGAGGTCATCTGCAGCACGGTGGGGTAGTTCTCGATCGAGAACAGGTGGGGCACCTGTACGCCTCCGGGCATGGACAGCCGCGACAGATCGTTGCGCAGCAGGTCCACGATCATCAGGTTCTCGGCGCGGTTCTTTTCCGAACTGCGCAGCCAGCGCGCCAGTTCCGCATCCTCTTCCGGCATCTGTCCGCGCCGCGCCGTGCCCTTCATCGGGCGCGTGGTCAGCAGGCCGTCTTGCCAGGAAAAGAACAGTTCGGGCGATGCCGACAGGATGCGATGCGCGCCGGTGTCGATATAGGCACAGAAGTCGGCCTGCTGTGCCAGGCGCAGGTTCTCGTAGAAGGCGAGGGCATCGCCGTCCAGCCGTGCGCGGGCGCGTATCGTGTAATTCATCTGGTAGGCGTCGCCGCGTCGTATTGCCGCATGGATGGCGGCTATCGCCTGCTGGTAGCGGACATGGTCGGTGTCCAGCGACCATTCCGATACATCGAATTTCTGCAGTCGATCCGGCCCACAGTCGAGCGGGCGTTCATGCACGCCGAACCAGACCAGCGGGAGCGTACCGCCGGTGCGTACCCGGGCAGCGCGGTCGAAGGCAGGTGCCGCCTCGTAGGCGACGAAGCCGACGGCATGCCGTCCTGCCGCGGCCGCATCGGCCACGCGACGCAGCGCGTCACGCACCTCGTCGGGCGTGTCGGCGCGTATCACCTCGCGTGGCTCGCCGAATACCAGCCGCCGGGGAAGATGGCCGGCGGACGAAAAGTCGAGTATGAATTTCATGGTGAAAGCGGATGGCAGCCGGTCGTTCCGCCGCTGCGTCAGACGATGTGGGGGGCGATGTAAAGTGCAATCACCCGTTTTCCGAGCAGGGTGACCGAACCCTGGCGCCGATTGTTCCCGGTATCGCTGTATTCGAATGCATAGGTTCGTTTGATGCGCATCTGCCCGTCCTCGTCGCGGGCAAACGAGGTGGAGCGGATGGCCACCGTGTCGTCCAGCAGTTGCGCACCCTCCGACCGGCAGGCCGCGCGGCTGGCTTCCATGCCGGCTTCGCGCGCATTCAGGCTGTCCAGCCAGAACCAGATGAGGCTGACGATGAACGCCAGCGAAACGAGTTCAAAGGTGGGCATTTCAGTTCGCGCCGTCCGCAGCGGGCTGACGGGCGACGTAGCGAGCCAGCCTGGCGTCGATCTGTCCCGCCAGCGCGCCAGCCAGCGCGTGAGCTGTCTGTTCCGGATAGACACGGCTGAGCACAAGCAGCAGGCACAGCATCACATCGGCGGCCTCGCCCAGCGCCGCATCGGCGGGCAGCGTCTTGTGCGGCTTGAACCCCTGCGCGACCAGTACGGCTTCGGCCAACTCGCCCGCCTCTTCGGTCAGCTTGCACATGAGCATGGGCGCGTCCATGCGCTCGTGGCGCCTGAATACCTGGAGCGCGTCAGCAAAGGCGGCGGGAGGACAGGGCATGGCTGAGGAGGTGGCTTGCGCGGAAACCGGATTCTATCGCGTCCGGACGGCACACTCCGCGCCTGACGGTGCGTCGGCGCATCCAAATGCGTGTAATTCTCATCTAGCCATGGAGCGGCAGTCGTGGCACTCTCCACAGCCTTGTTGCATTACGGAAACATTTCACGCAACCGCGCCGTAATACGCGTCCTATACTGTTCGACTTTGGCCGGCCACCGTCCTGTCCGGTGCCGCCGCTACGGAACAGCACTCAGTCATCCATCAATCTCCGGGGAAAACATGCCACGTCACACGAGCCGAACCATCGCACTGACCGTACTCGCAGCGGCCCTCCTGTCCGCCTGCGGCGGCGGCGAAGAGAAGAAGACGGCGACACAGGTTGCAGCCAAGGTCAACGGGGGTGAAGTGTCGGTGCATCAGATCAATCAGGTCATGCAGCGCACGAATGTGTCCAGCCCTGAACAGGCCAAGGCGGCCAGCCGTCAGGTGCTGGAGCGCCTCATCGATCAGGAACTGCTGGTGCAGCAGGCCATGGACAAGAAACTGGATCGGGATCCGCGCACGCTGCAGGCGATCGAGGCGGCGCGCCGCGAAGTGCTGTCCCGCGCCTACCTCGAACAGGTTGCATCGGCGGCGACCAAGCCGACCGATGCCGAAATCAAGACCTATTACACCGAGCATCCCGAACTGTTCTCCGAGCGGCGCATCTTCAACCTGCGCGAACTGTCCATCGCCGCGGGCCCCGACTTCAAGCCCAAGCTCGAGGAATTCATGGGGCAGCCGCGCAGCCTGCAGCAGATCGCCGAATGGCTGCGCAGCCAGAACATCCGTTTCAATGCCAATGCGGTGACCAAGCCGGCGGAACAGCTTCCGCTGGAAATGGTGAAGAACATCCACAAGCTCAAGGATGGCCAGATGGGCCTGATCGCCACCAACTCCGGCATCATCGTGCTGGAACTGGTGGCCTCGCGCAGCGCTCCGGTCGAGGAGAGCGCGGCCAAACCGGTGATCGAGCAGTTCCTGCTGAATCAGCGCAAGGCCGAGATCGCCAAGGCGGAAGTCAAGAAGCTGCGCGAAGGCGGCAAGATCGAGTACATGGGCGAATTCGCCGGTGCTGCTGCGCCGGCTCCGGCCGCTGCGGAATCGGCGCCCGCCTCCGTTGCGGCACCGGCCGCGGACCCCGCGCCGGCTGACTCGGCTTCGCCTGTCGAAAAGGGCCTTTCCGGCCTGAAGTAAACAGCGGTGTCGCCGCACCCGGAGGGCCCGGCGACCCGGGTTCTCCGGTTTTCTGACCGACCAACCGGATGCTTACAAATATGACGAAGTTCGGACGTCTTCTGCTCGGATTCATTTTCGGACTGATGCTGCTGCCCGCCGGGCAGGCGGCCGATACGCGCGAATACGTGCTGGGCGCGGGTGACATCATCCGCATTACCGTGTTCCAGAATCCAGACCTGACGGTGGAAACGCGGGTGACCGAAAGCGGCACCATCACCTATCCGCTGATCGGAGCGGTGAGTGTGGGTGGACTGACTCTGCCGGCGGCGGAAAAGATGGTGGCGGACAAGCTGCGCGAAGGCGGCTTCGTGCTCAAGCCGCAGGTCAACGTCCTGCTGCTGCAGATCCGTGGCACCCAGGTTGCCGTGCTCGGCCAGGTGAACCGTCCCGGGCGTTATCCGATAGAAATCGCCAATACCCGTGTCAGTGACATGCTCGCGACCGCCGGTGGCATGGCGGTCAGTGGCGCCGACATCGTAACGCTGGTGGGCACCCGCAATGGCGAGCCTTTCCGTGTCGAGATCGACGTACCGGCCCTGTTCCTGCAGCCGGATGGCGTGAAGAACGACATTCCGGTGCAGGGTGGCGATGTGCTGTATGTGCACCGGGCGCCGGTGTTCTACATCTATGGCGAGGTGAATCGCCCCGGCGCTTACCGCCTCGAACGCGGCATGACCGTCATGCAGGGTCTGGCCCAGGGTGGCGGCGTCACGCTGCGCGGCACCGACAGGCGCATGCGCCTGCACCGGCGCGACGCTTCGGGTGGCGTCGAGACGCTGGACCCGGAAATGACGATGTTGCTGCAGAGCGACGATGTGATCTATGTGCGCGAAAGCCTTTTCTGATCGGATGGATTCATGACATTCCAGCAATTCCTGCTTATCCTCCGCGCGCGCTGGCTGGTCGGCGTTGCCGTGCTGTTCATCGTGGTCGCGACCACGGTCGCGGTCAGTCTGGTGCTGCCCAAGCAATACACGTCGACCACGTCGGTGCTGATCGACGTGAAGTCGCCCGACCCCATTCTCGGCGTCACCTTGCCCGCCCTGGTCACACCGGGCTACATGGCGACCCAGGTCGATATCGTGACTTCCGATCGCGTCGCACAGCGCGTGGTGCGCATGCTCGGCTTCGAAAAGAGCCCGCAGGCCATCGAGCAGTGGCGGCAGGCGACCGAAGGCCAGGGGTCTATCGAGGCCTATTACGCCGAATTGCTGAAGAAAAAGCTCGACGTGAAGCCATCGCGCGAATCGAATGTGCTGGCCATCGGCTTCGACGGCCAGGATCCGGCTTTTTCCGCCGCGGTGGCCAACGCCTTTGCCCAGGCCTATATCGATACCAATCTGGAACTGAAGATCGAGCCTGCCAAGCAGTACGCGAGCTGGTTCGCCGGCCAGTCGAAGGCCCTGCGCGAGGAACTCGAGAAGGCGCAGAACAAGCTGTCGGCCTTCCAGATGGAAAGCGGCATCGTCGCCACCGACGAGCGCCTCGACATCGAGAATGCGCGGCTGGCCGAGCTGTCCAGCCAGTACACGGCCATCCAGGCCCAGCGCAGCGATACCGCATCGCGCCAGGCCCAGGTCGGCAATGCGCAGCAGCTCGACAGCCTGCCCGAGGTGCAGCAGAACTCGCTCATCATCGGCCTGAAGTCCGAACTGGCGCGCGGTGAAGCGAGGCTGAACGAAATGAGCCAGCGTTACGGCCGCAATCACCCTGAATACCAGCGCGCCCAGGGCGAGGTCGACGTGATGAAGGCCAAGCTCGAAGCGGAAATGAAAAAGGTGGCCAGTACGCTGGGTACCAGCAACCGCGTGAACGTGCAGCGCGAAGCCGAAGTGCGTGCCGCGCTCAGTGCCCAGAAGGCGCGCGTGCTGGAGCTGAAGAAGCAGCGCGATGACCTGGCCGTGCTGCAGCGCGAGGTCGAAAGCGCGCAGCGTGCCTATGACGCGGTGGCGCAGCGCTTCACCCAGACCACTCTGGAAAGCCAGACCACACAGACCAATATCGTGGTGCTGACGCCCGCCATTCCGCCGATCGAGCCCTCGAGCCCGAATATTCTGCTGAATACGCTGGTGTCCATATTCCTGGGTACCCTGCTTGCGGTCGGGACGGTGCTGCTGCTCGAACTGCTCGACCAGCGCGTGCGCGGCGACGACGATCTGCAGCAGCTTCTGGGCGTGCCGGTGCTTGGCCTGGTTTCGGCGGTGAAATTCAACAAGAGCGCGAAGCGCGCGCGTGCGGCAGCGGCCTGAAGGACAGACAGATGAATGCACCCACTACCCTGGATTCCGGATCCGGCCGCGCCATTGGCGCCATCCTGATCGACGCCGGCCGCCTGAGCCCGGATGGTGCCGAACGTATCCTGCGTCTGCAGCGCGAACGCGGGTTGCGTTTTGGCGATGCCGCCATTTCGCTCGGTCTGCTGAAGGAATCGGACATCCAGTTCGCGCTGTCGCGCCAGTTCGATTATCCCTTCCTGCAGCCCGGCGAGAGCGCGGTGAGCGACGAGGTGATTGCCGCCTACCGTCCGTTCACCCATCAGGTCGAGGAACTGCGTGCGCTGCGCAGCCAGCTCATGCTGCGCTGGTTCGATGCCGAGGCCGAGCGCAAGACACTGGCCATCGTCAGCCCCGAGCGTGGCGAGGGGCGCAGCTTCATCGCGGCCAATCTGGCGGTGGTGTTTTCACAGCTCGGCGAACGCACGCTGCTGATCGATGCCGACATGCGCAACCCGCGCCAGCATCATCTCTTTTCCATCAACAACCGCGTCGGGCTTTCCGAAACGCTGGCCGGTCGCGGCGGCCCCGAGGCAGTGCAGCGTGTGCCCGCGCTGCTCGACCTGTGCGTCATGCCAGCGGGCGCGGTTCCACCCAATCCGCAGGAACTCCTGTCGCGTCCGGTGTTCAGCCAGTTGCTCGCTCAGCTCTCCAAGGATTTCGACGTCATCCTCATCGATACGCCCGCGGGCGCCGAGTACGCGGACGCGCAGACCATTGCGGTGCGCGCGAGTGGCGCGCTCATGGTGGCCCGCAAGAACGTGAGCCGGGCTTCCCGGCTGCGTCGGCTGGCCGACGAACTGGTGACCGCCAGCGCGACGCTGGTCGGATCGGTGATGAACGAGCCGTGATGCGTACTGTCCTATCCCGCATCACGGTTTCAGTCTGAATGTCCGCATGAACACGCCTCAATCAATGCGTCTGGGTAGCCATGCACTGTCGGGTGCGTGGGCGCCTTTCTGGATCGTGGTTGCCGGACTTGCGGCCATGTACGGTCCCAGCTTCCATGACCTGTTCACCGGCATCTGGGCGACCGACGAGAATGCGCACGGTCCCATCGTGTTCGCCGTATCGCTGTGGCTGCTCTATACGAAGTGGAACGAACATGCCGACAGTCTGGAGCCTGCGCCACTGCCCTCCGCCGGTTGGCCGCTCGTGGTGTTTGCGCTGCTGCTGTACATCATCGGTCGTTCGCAGGACATCCTGATCTTCGAGATCGGATCCATCATCCCGATGCTGGCCGGGTTGATGTTGGTTTTCTTCGGACGGCGCACGCTGATGAGCCTGTGGTTTCCGTTGTTCTTCATGCTGTTCATGATTCCGCTGCCCGGAGTGCTGGTGGATACGATCACTCAGCCGATGAAAATGGCGGTGTCGTGGGCGGCAGAACATCTCCTTTATGCGCTCGGCTATCCGATTGCCCGCACCGGCGTGATACTGGTGATCGGCCAGTACCAGTTGCTGGTCGCGGATGCCTGCGCCGGCCTGCATTCGCTGTTCACGCTTGAGGCACTCGGCCTGCTCTATCTGAATCTCGTGCGCCATGACTCGCTGGCGCGCAACATTACGCTGGCCATCCTGATCGTGCCTATCTCCTTCACCGCCAACGTGATCCGTGTCATCGTGCTGACCTTGATCACCTACTATTTCGGTGACGAAGCGGGGCAGGGATTCCTGCACGGATTTGCCGGCATGGTGCTGTTCATCAGCGCGCTCATCCTGATCATCGGTGTCGATTCGATGCTGCGCTTCGGCGTTCGCCAGACCGACGTTCGCGTCTGAGGTGGCGGGGAGGACGCCCCGGATGGCTTGCGATACTGACATCTTTTTCATGCAGCAGGCACTGTCGCTCGCACGAGAAGCCGGTTCGCTGGGTGAGGTACCGGTCGGAGCACTGGTGGTGCGCGACGGGGACGTGATCGGACGTGGTTTCAACCGCCCCATCATGGCGAACGATCCGACCGCGCATGCCGAAATCATGGCCCTGCGCGCGGCGGGTCAGACGCTCGGCAACTACCGCATGCCCGGTTGCACGCTCTATGTCACGCTGGAACCCTGCGCCATGTGCAGCGGTGCGATACAGCACGCGCGCATCGCCCGCGTGGTGTTCGGTGCGCGCGACCCCAAGACCGGCTGCTGTGGCAGTGTGACCGATCTGTTCGCGGAACCTCGGCTCAATCACCACGCGGAGGTGGAATCCGGCGTGCTGGCTGAAGAGTGCGGTCGCGTGCTCAGCGATTTCTTTGCCGCGCGCCGCCGTCAGACCGGGGTCGCGTGATGCGCATCGTCATCGATGTGCCCTCACAGTGGCTGTCCCTGCATGACGAGGCGGACGTGCTGATGCGTCGTTACCGTGTATCGACCGCCCGTAACGGCGTCGGCGAACAGCGCGGCAGCTATCGCACGCCGCGTGGCCGGCATATCGTCCGCGCGTGCATCGGTGCCGGCCAGCCGCTTGGCACCGTGTTCGTGCGACGCCGGCCAACCGGCGAGATCTGGTCCCCCGAACTGGCGGCGGCCCATCCCGGACGGGACTGGATACTGACCCGCATCCTCTGGCTGTCCGGCTGCGAACCGGGTGTCAACCGTCTGGGCGAGGTGGATACCATGCGGCGCTATGTCTATCTGCATGGCAGTCCCGATACGGTCGAGATGGGCGTGCCGGGTTCGATCGGCTGTGTGCGCATGCGCAACCGCGACATCGTCGAACTGTTCGATCTGGTCGCGGCAGGCACCGAAGTATTCATCCGCGGCTGATGATCGCATCGGCGGGATTCCGATACCTGCACTGACCGGCGTCCGTCCCTGCCATGTCGCCTTCCGATGATCCACCTGTCCGCCTTGTGCTTGGCTCCTGGGACGTGCTTCGGCCCTGGCTCGAGACCTTGCGCCGCGAGGTGTTCATCGTCGAGCAGTCGGTGCCCGAAGAACTGGAATGGGACGAAGATGACGCACGCAGCGTGCACGCGCTGGCGTGGCTGGCCGATGAGGCGGTGGCCTGCGGCCGTCTGCTGCCGGACGGCCAGGTCGGACGCCTCGCGGTGCGGGCTCACCGGCGTGGCCGCGGGGCCGGGCGCGCCGTGTTGCGGGCGCTGCTGGATGAGGCGGTACGCCGCGGCATGAGGTGCATCGTGTTGCACGCGCAGACGCATGCGCTCGGCTTCTACGAGAAGGAAGGCTTTCGCGCTGAGGGCGAGGTATTCGACGAGGCGGGTATTCCGCACCTGACGATGCGACGTGAGCTCTAGCGTTCGGCGGCTTCTCCGTTGTCGGGGACGGCGATGTGCATGCTCAGTGCGCGGATTGCAGCCTCATCCAGCGGTTTGACGATGAACCCGTCTACCCGGGCGTAGGCCATGGCGCGGTTGCGGTCGGCATCCATGGGCGATGAACTGAGCATGTAGATCCGCGTGCCGCGGATGCTGTCCGCGGGCAGAAGATGGAAAGCGTCGAGGAATTCGAAGCCATCCATGCGCGGCATATTGATGTCGAGCAGTATGAGGTCGATATCGTGGTCCGGGCTCGCGACAAACCATGCCAGCGCTCTTTCGGCCGATTCGAACACGTCGACCCGGCCGGTGATGCCGGAGCGCTCGAGCAGCATGCCATGGAAGAAGTTGTCGGCGTCGTTGTCGTCGATCAGCGCGATCGCGCGCAGCGGCGGAGTCATCCTGCATCCTCCTCATGTCGAGACGGATCGCGAGCACCCTCATGCCGGGGCAGTGTGAGGATGAAGCGGCTCCCCATGCCGACCGCGGATTCCACCTGCAGCCGGCCGCCGTGCATTTCGGCGATGCGCCGGCACAAGGCCAGACCCAGGCCGGTCCCTTCGTACTCGCTGCGACTGTGCAGGCGCTGGAAGGTCTGGAAAATGCGTTCCTGGTATTCTGGCGCGATGCCGATTCCATTGTCCCGGACCGATACCCGGATTTCCTGCTTCAGCGACTCGGCCTCCACCGTCACGCGTGGCGTGCCATCGGCGGGCTGGAACTTGAGCGCATTGCCGATCAGGTTCTGCAGTACCAGACCGAGCAGGCTGCGGTCGCCCAGCGTGACCGGCAGCGCACCGACCCGAAGTTCGGCGCCGCTGCGCAGCAGCGCATCACTCAATGCATGCCGGATGTCGTCCACCAGTTCGCCGAGGGCGACCGGCGCGCAGTGCAGTTCGGCGCTGTCCAGTCGCACATAGGCGAGCAGGTCGTCGACCAGCGCTCGCAGACGCTCGCCGCCGCGCACGATGAATTCGACGAAGCGGGCGCGACGATCCGCATCCAGCGACGAGCCCTCGCGCGCGAGCAGGCGCGCGAAATTGAGTATCGAGTTGATCGGTTCACGCAGATCGTGCGAAGCAACGTGCACGAACTGCTGCAGCGCGATATTGCTGTGTTCCAGTTGCTGCAGGGTCTGCAGCAACTGCTCCTCGGCGGCGAGCCGGTCTGTCATGTCCTCGCCCACGCCCAGCAGTTCGCCCGGCAGGCCGGTGTCATCGTCCAGCAGCGTGGTATGCCAGCCTATGATGCGGCGCCGGCCGTCGGCGGTCATGACATGACCGCGGAATCGTCTTTCCTTGCCATGCTCGCCGCCGATCAGCGATGCGAAGAAGCGCCGTCCCGCCGCTTCCTCGTCCGGCGGAAAGCACAGCGCGAACCAGTCCTCGCCGACCAGCGCGTCCGGCGCGTGGCCGAGCACCTTTCCGGCAGCGTTGTTGGCGCGCACGATGCGGCCCTCGCGATCGGCGATCACCATCATGCTGCCGACCGCATCGAAGTAGAGGTTGGCGCGGTCGAGCTGGGCAAGCAGCGCCTGGGTGCGCTCGCTCACCTGGGACGTCAGCTCCTTGTTGAAATCCTGCAACTGCCGCTCGAAGGCGGCCTGCCGACGTCGTGCCCGTTCCAGTTCGACTACCTTGCGCCGAAGTTCGATCTGCGCGACGACCTGCCGGCTCAATGCCTCGAGCGCAGCGCGCTGCGTGTCGGTCAGCTGCCGTGGCGCGGTGTCAATGACGCACAGCGTGCCGATGCGATGGCCGGACGACACCTCGAGCGGAGCGCCGGCATAGAAGCGGATACCAGGACTGCCCGTCACCAGCGGATTGTCGGCGAAACGCGGATCGGTCCGCGCATCCGCCACGATCATGACGTCCCGCTGCAGGATGGCATGTGCGCAGAAGGCCAGTTCGCGCGGCGTCTGCTCGGCCGCAAACCCCACGCGCGACTTGAACCACTGGCGATCCCGGTCCACCAGGCTCACCAGCGCCACCGGTGTGCCGCACAGTTGCGACGCAAGCATCGTGAGGTCGTCGTAGGCCTGTTCCGGCCCAGTATCGAGCAGGCCGCTGTCCTGCAGCGCGCGCAGTCGGGCGTCCTCGTCCTCCGGGAGCAGGGTGGCAATTGTCATGAGTGTCATGTCGTCTGAATGCCGTCTGTCATCGACCATGCTGCTGCGAACTTGACCGGGCAGGCGTCCTCCGGCCGCGACATCGATCACATGCCCGCCACTGGCAGATCGACGCGAGTGCGGCCCGATACCCCGCCATCCGGGGAAAACCGTCGCTCCTCGACATACAGCCGGCCATCGCTGATTTCCGCGATCGTGCTGCAGCGAGTGCCGTACTCCTCGCCGACCACGAACACCGATGAAAGTTGCCGTTCTCGCTCCAGCCCCACGCCGGTATCGGGCAAGGCCTCGTCGGAGGCGGGCCGGCGGTCCAGCAGCATCCTGAACAGCGCTTCGTACTGCGGGCCGCCGCTCCGGCAGGTGCGCATGATGTCGCCCAGGCCATCCCGGGCCAGCACCAGTTTGGGCCAGGGCGTACCCGGACGATGATTGGATACCGCATGAATGCCGGGGGGCAGGCATGCGACCGCGGGCGCTTCGCCGTTTCTGTGGCCAACCCACCATAGTGCGCGGCCATCGCCGAGCAGCAGATTGAAGCCGTTGTAGCCGGCGGCGACCGCTGCGGCATCCCGTGCGTAAGCACGGGCTTCGCGTTGCCCGGCCAGGAAATCGAGCACGAGTCGCCCGCGTGACCGGGCCGCGGCGCGCGCACGCGCGGGATCGCGGAAATTGGTCAGTGCGGCGAAACGACCATTGCGCGTGAAGCCCAGCCAGGTGCCGCCGGATTCGAGATCCTGCCCGGCGATCAGCCACGGCAAGCCTGCCCACACATCCAGAGGCCGCGTCGGTCGCGCGTGGAACTCATCGCGGTTCGCCGCCAGCAACAGCCGCTGCGGCGTATCCGGTGACCAGGCGAATACGATGAGGCACATGCGGATCCCCGGTGCCGGGCTAGGCGACCCGGAATCGTTCCAGATGACGCACGCCATCCTGCTTCAGATACTCGACCAGCCCGTGGCGCAGCACGTGCAGCCCGAGTTCGATCTCGAATCGGCGCGGATCGGTCACCCCTTCATACACCTCCATCCAGGTCGACGGATCATCCAGCCTGCGCCGCAGGCGACCGGCTACACCCGTTGCCGCGCGCAGCGACGCCTGCATGCTCGCGACCGCTGCGCGCAGGGCCGCTTCGCGATGCGGATCGATGCGGTAGTAGATGTAGTAGTCGATGGGTGTCATCAACCTTCGTTTTCGCCGAGCGCGTACGGCAGGGGCAGAAAGGAAAGCGGGCTGCCGGACAGGCTGCCCAGCGTCACCGGTCCGGCTTCGGTGCTGGACATCTGTACGACCGCCAGCAGTTCGCATCCGCCGTCCGGCAGCGCCACCGCGTCGACCACCGCCCCGCAGGCCTGGTCCTTCGTGTCCCGGCCGTACACCGGCGTACCGGGCGCCGGCGGCGCGCAATCGGCGGACGCGCGATACATGCGGCGCTTGAGTTTGCCGAGGTACTGCGTGCGGGCGACGATCTCCTGCCCCGGATAGCAACCCTTCTTGAAACTCACGCCACCACTCAGCTCGAAATTCACCATCTGTGGAACGAACTCTTCCTGCGTGGCCGGCCATATGCTCGCCAGGCCATCGCGGATGTCGAACCAGCGCCAGGCGGGCGATCCTGCCGGCGTTGCGTGAGCGGCCAGCGCGCGCCATACGGATTCGAGCCGCTCCGGCGGCGGAAGGATTTCGAAGCGGTCGGAGGCCAGCCGCAGCACGGCGACACCGTCCGCCTGCGCCTGCGTCATCGCGACTGCGGGGACCGGCAGGCCGGCGGCGCTCAATGCGGCTTCGGCACCGCGGCCGGCCAGCCCCAGAGCGGGCAGCGCGGCGCTGCCATCGGTGAGGGTCGCTTTCGCCCGCAGGATGTACATGGCGAGCTTCTTGCGCAGGGCTTCCGCCAGTCCCTGCGGCAGTTGCAGCACGATGCCGGCGCTGTCGCGCCAGATCAGGAAACTCGCCAGCATGCGACCCTTCGCGGTGCAGAAACCGGCGTACCGCACGTCGTCCGCGCTCAGCGACTTCACATCGTTGGTCATCAGATTGTGCAGGAAGGTGGCCGCATCCTCGCCCTCGGCGCGCAAACGCGCCAGATGGGTCAGCGGCACCAGCACCGTGCCTTCGCGCGCGGCGCGCATTTCCTCGCTGGCGTCGACGACGGCGGCGAACTGTCCGTCCTCGGTCAGGGTGCCTGCAGGGGGGAGGTCCATGAGCATCATGATGTTGCGAATCCCGAAAGTTGAACGCTGTCGAAAAGGTAACATACGGGAAACGCCGTGCTGACTTCGCGCCCGCCTTCCTTCGTCCCCGCTCACAGCGTCACTCCTGCACCCGATGATCCGTCTGTTCGTCCGTTTGCTCGTCCTTGCCCTGCTGTGCGCCGCGTTGGCGATCGCGGCGCTGGCCTGGTATGCAACGCGGCCCCTGCACTGGACGGGCGATGCGATCGAGTACACGCTGCGGCCCGGAACTTCGCTGCGCCAGGCGGCGCTGCAGATCGAGAGCGCCGGCGTTCCGGTCGATGGCCGCCTGCTCGGTCTGATCGGTCGCTTCGCGGTCGATGGCACCCGTCTGCAGGCGGGGAGCTATGCCTTCGAGGCCGGGCACACGCCGTTGCAGTTGCTCGAGCAGATGACGCGCGGTGACGTGAGCCTGCGTGAAATCCGTTTCATCGAAGGATGGACGCTGCGGCAGATGCGTGCAGTGCTCGCCGCGCATCCGGATGTGAAACAGGTGGTGGCCGGTATGGACGACCGGACATTGATGACGCGGCTGGGCAGCGATGCGCAATGGGCCGAAGGTTGGTTCTTTCCCGATACCTATCTTTTCCCGGCCGGCGACAGCGATCTGGACATCCTGAAGCGCGCCCATCACGCAATGCGGCGCCAGCTCGACGCGGCGTGGCAGAAACGTGCGCCGGACCTGCCCTATGCCTCGCCGGAGCAGGCGCTGATCATGGCCTCCATCGTCGAGAAGGAAACCGGCATCGAAGCCGACCGGGCAACCGTGGCGTCGGTCTTCGTGAACCGCCTGCGCGCCGGCATGCCCCTGCAGACCGATCCGGCGGTGATCTACGGTCTGGGCGAACGTTTCGACGGCAATCTGACGCGCGCCCATCTGAACACCGACGGTCCGTTCAACACCTATATGCGGAGAGGCCTTCCGCCGAGCGCGATTTCCGCCCCGGGTCGGGCGTCGATCGAGGCGGCCCTGAATCCCGCCCGCACCGACTATCTTTACTTCGTCGCCCGCGGCGATGGCAGCAGCGTATTCTCGCGTACGCTCGCCGAACACAACAGCGCCGTCGACCGCTACCAGCGACGTCCGGCGAAGATGGCGCGCAAATGACGGAATCATGAATCACAGGCATTTCATCACTTTCGAGGGCATGGACGGCGCCGGCAAGAGCACGCAGATCGCACGGACCGCCGACTGGCTGCGCAGTCGCGGTCACGCGGTCCTGCTGACGCGCGAGCCCGGCGGTACGCCGCTGGGCGAATCCTTGCGCGCGCTGCTGCTGCATGAGGCCATGCACGCGGAGACCGAAGCGCTGCTCATGTTCGCTGCCCGACGCGAGCATCTCGCGCAGGTGATCGAACCGGCGCTGGCGCGCGGTGAATGGGTGTTGTGCGACCGCTTCACCGACGCGAGTTTCGCCTATCAGGGCGGCGGCCGGGGTCTGACCGCGGAGCGGCTGGGCATACTGGAACAGTGGGTGCACGGCGACCTGAAGCCCGGGCTCACGCTGCTTTTCGATTTGCCGTGCGAGGTGGCTGCCCGACGTCTGGCGACCACCGGCAGCGATCCCGATCGTTTCGAACGCGAACAGTCCGCTTTCTTCAATCGCGTGCGTGCGGCCTATCTTGAACGCGCCCGGGCGGAGCCGGCACGCATCCGCGTGCTGGATGCTTCGCGACCTGCGGACGGTGTTTCGAATGAACTCGAAGAAATTCTTTCAAATTACTGTTATTGAATGATTTACGACTGGTGCTCCCCTCAGTGGTCGCAATTGCTCGCCCTCGGTGAGCGATTGCCGCACGCGCTTCTTCTCGTCGGGCCGGAAGGGCTGGGCAAGCGGGAATTCGCCGAAGCGCTCGCTGCTCGCGTGCTGTGCCACGAGGCGCGTGCGGACCAGCAGGCCTGCGGGCATTGCCCGGCCTGCCTGCTGATCGCGTCCGACAATCATCCGGACTGGCTGGTGGTGCGGCCGGAAGCGCTCGAGGACGCGGCGGAGGATGCGGATGAGGCGGGCGACGAAGGCGAGGGCAAGGCGAAGTCGACGCAGATCCGCATCGCGCAGATTCGCGCAGTGACCGAGCGGCTTGGCGTTGGCGCGCATCAGGGCGGTTACCGCGTGGTGCTGCTGTATCCGGCCGAGGCCATGAACGTCGATGCGGCGAATTCACTTCTCAAATCACTTGAAGAACCGCCGCCAAGAACGTTGTTTTTATTGATTTCTGATCATCCGAGAAATTTGTTGCCCACGATACGGAGCCGGTGTCGTGTGCTGTCCTTCCAGCAGCCGGCACGTGACGAGGCGCTTGCCTGGCTGAAGGCGCAGGGCGTGTCCGATGCTGTCGACGCCCTCGCGCTGTGTGCCGGCTCGCCATTGCGTGCGCGCGATCTGGCCGGTTCGAAGGAAGCTCAGATACAGGGCCAGTTTGTCGATGATGTATCCAGGCGCGCGCTGGAAGCGCCACTGGAAGTGGCCGCGCGCTGGGAAGGCTGGCTGCGCGGCCGCAAGAAGGGCGAGGCCGGCCTGACCGACATGGCGACCCTGGTGACCTGGTTGCAGCGCTGGATGGCCGATCTGGTGCTGATCATGCAGACCGGTCAGGCGCGTGTATTCCTGGGCCGCGGTGAGCAGTTGAAGAAGCTGGCCGAACGCAGCGACGTGGCAACCGTGCTGCGTGGTTACAATGAATTGTTGAAGGTGAGGGCGCTGGCGCATCATCCGCTGAATGCGCGGCTGTTCCTCGAGGATCTGCTGATGCGCTATGCCCGTCTGTTCCAGGCATCCCGCTGAACGGGCAGCGATGTGAAGAAGGAGGCAGGATGAGCGACACGCAGATGCAGGCCGGCAGCCGTCGGGCGGTGCTGTCGCTGGCCGTCAGTTCCAAGTCGGTGCTGTATGCCGCCTACATGCCCTTCCTCAAGGGAGGGGGCATCTTCCTTCCGACCAATCGCAGCTATCGCATCGGCGACGAGGTGTTCCTGCTGTTGCAATTGATGGACGATCCAGCCAAGTTGCCGATACAGGGCACGGTGGCGTGGGTGACGCCGGCCGATGCCCAGGGGGGCAAGCAGCAGGGCATAGGACTGCGCTTCGGCGAGGACGACAGCAGCAAGTCGGCGCGGGCCAAGATCGAATCGGTGATCGGAAGCTACCTGGGTTCGTCCCGCCAGACCCATACGCTTTGATCCGCCGGCTGCAGTTCATCGTCTTTCATTCTTCCGTCTATTCCGATGTTCGTCGATTCACATTGTCATATCGATTTTCCGGACCTCGCGGTGCGCGAGGATGAAGTGCTGTCCAATATGGATGCGCAGCAGGTGAGCCACGCGCTGTGCGTGTCGGTCAATATCGAGCAGTGGCCACGCGTGACCGCGATGGCTGAGCGGCACGACAATGTGTTCGCGTCGCTCGGTGTGCATCCGGATTACGAGGACGTGACCGAACCGGACGTCGCACAACTGGTCGAGATGGCAGCCCATCCGCGCGTCGTCGCGATAGGGGAGACCGGTCTGGACTACTTCCGTCTCACCGGCGATCTGGAATGGCAGCGTCGGCGCTTCCGCACCCACATCCGTGCCGCGCGTGAGTGCGGCAAGCCGCTCATCATCCACACCCGTGCGGCGGCCGAAGACACGCTCGCCCTCATGCGCGAGGAAAAGGCGCATGAGGCCGGCGGCGTCATGCACTGTTTCACCGAATCGCTGGACGTTGCGAAGGCGGCGATCGACATGGGGTTCTGCATTTCCTTTTCCGGCATCGTCACCTTCAAGAATGCCCAGCCACTGCGCGAGGTGGCGCGGGTGCTGCCGGAGCATGCGCTGCTGATCGAGACCGATTCGCCGTATCTGGCACCGGTGCCCTACCGTGGCAAGATGAACGAACCGGCTTACGTACCGCATGTGGCGGCCGAACTCGCACGCGTGCGCGAAGCCTCGGTCGAGGCGATCGCGCGCAGCACCACCGCCAACTTCTTCCGGTTGTTCCGCGACGCGGCCCGTCTGGCCGGCCGCACTGATCAGGCGGTGAGCGCATGAGGATGGTGAGCGCAGTACTTCTGTCCTTGTCCATGGCCGCAGCGAGTGGCGCATCCGCCGCGGCCTATGACGATCTGATCAATGCGGCCAATATGGGTGATGTCCCTGCCGTGAGCGCTTTCATCGACCGCGGGCTGGATGTCAATTCGGTGGATCTGCGCGGCGAAACCCTGCTCATCATCGCCGCGCGCAATGGGTACGGCGATATGGTGAAGGCGCTGCTCGCCCGCCGCGCGCGCATCGAGGCGGTCAATGCGGTGGGCGAGACGGCGCTCGCGGTGGCCGCCTTCAGCGGTCATGCGGACATCGTCGAACAGCTGCTCGCCGCGGGTGCCAATCCGGTGAACCCTCATGGCTGGTCCGCGCTGCACTATGCCGCCATGCAGGGGCATTCGGCTGCACTGCGCGCGCTGATCGCGCGCGGCGCACCGGTGGACGCGCTTGCACCGAATGGTGCGACAGCGCTCATGCTGGCGGCGCGCGCATCGACCGAAACGGTGAAGGTGCTTCTGGGCGCGCGTGCCGATGTGCGCATCCGCGGCCGCGAAGGGGAGACTGCGCTGGACTGGGCGATCAAGGCCGGCAACACCGATGCAGCCGCACTGATACGCGCGGCGCAGGCGCAGTGATGAGTCACCCGGCCAGCGGTTCCGGACTGGGGCGCGGTACCGAGTATCCGGACCGTTACGACGCCGGCCTTCTTTTTCCGATGCCGCGTGACGCCTCGCGCCAGGCGCTCGGCCTGCAGCCAGGCGCGCTGCCTTTTGTCGGCGTCGATCGCTGGCATGCGTGGGAGATTTCCTGGCTGGATCCCCGCGGCAAGCCGCAGGTGGCCATCGGTCGCTTCGACATTCCGGCCGACAGCTCGCACATGGTCGAGTCGAAGTCGCTCAAGCTCTACCTGAACGGGTACAACAACGAGCGCATGGTGTCGCTGGAAGCGGTGCGCGCATTGATCGAAACCGATCTGTCTGCCGCCTGCCGGTCAGGCGTGCGGGTCGAGCTGTATGCGCCCGATGCGCTGGCTGCGCCGGTGATCCGGCCGGTCGGTGAGTGCATCGACGGACAGGAGGTGGAATGCAGCGTCTATCAGCCCGACGCCTCTCTGCTGGCCGTGCGTGACGAACTGGTCGAGGAAACGCTGTTTTCCGATCTGCTGAAATCGAACTGCCCGGTGACGCAGCAGCCGGACTGGGCCACGCTGGTGCTGCGCTACCGCGGCCCGGCGCTGGATCGCGCAGCTTTGTTGCGCTACATCGTATCGTTCCGCAACCACGCGGATTTCCACGAACACTGCGTCGAGCGCATCCATACCGACCTGATGGCGCGCTGCCATCCGGAACGGCTTACCGTGGCGGCGTACTACACGCGACGGGGCGGACTGGACATCAATCCCTGGCGCAGCAGTTTCGAACAGCCCGATGACAGTTTCGTCAAACTGGCGAGGCAGTAGCGTTCAGCCATCGATCTGGCGGCGCAGTCCGGCGACCGCTGCGCGGAACTCCGGCGCGCCGCCATAGCTCGGATGGCGTGCCGGTATCGCCGCGATGCCCATGTCGGCCAGGCTGTGCTGGCAGATGCGGCCGATGGCCATGCGCGGTACGCCCGGGAACAGTTCGAGGAAATGTTCGAGCAGCGGACGCAGTGCGCGTCTTTCCGCCACGCCGGGCGCGCGGTTGCTGAGCACATTTCCGGCGTCGTGCGGGTGGTAGGCCACCGCGTTCCACAGCACGAATTCGTTCGGGACCCAGCCATGGCCGGTCATGGCGGACCAGACGATGCTCGCGGTGCGTTCCAGCATGCCGTCCGCGTTCCTGAGCTGCGGCAGCGGACGGCTGGTGCGCTGGAAACAGCCGTCGAAGTAGTCGGCGCCGCGCCCGGTGGCAAAGGCGGCCAGCACTTCGCGTTCGCTGGTCATGGCCATGCCGGAGAATTTGGCGCCGCTGTAACTGGGGGCTTCGGCGATCAGCAGCACCCGTGCCCGGCCGAGGCGCGCGGCAAGGTAGCGATGCAGGTGGTCGGCGCGGATGCGCGGCGCAGCGGCCGTCAGGTCGTGCGCGGCGTCGTGATCGCCCCAGGGATTGAACATGAGCGATCGGTCGGGGATCAGATCGCCGGCACAGAGTATGCGGATGAATCGGTCGAGAAGTGGCGCGGACATGGGGTCGGGTGATCGCTGCAAGCAGGGCTCGAGGCGCGCATTGTGCCTGCCACGAGTCGCCGTTGCATCGCGCGCCGTTGGGATACGAATGATGAAGTGCTCGAAAGGCGGATGATGAAATCGGACATCAAGCTGGGATGGCGCATGGCGGTGCGGGATTTCCGCGCCGGCGAGCTGCGCATACTGGGGCTCGCGCTGGTGCTCGCAGTCGCGGCACTGACCTCGGTCGCCTTCTTCACCGACCGCGTGTCGCGCTCGCTGGTCGATGAAGCGAACCAGTTGCTGGGCGGAGACCTGCTGGTGGCGTCCGATCAGCCGCTGGACGACGCGTGGCAGCGCGAAGCCGCGCGGCGCGGCCTGCGCACCGCACTGACGTGGACCTTCACCAGCATGGCGTCGTCGCCGGACGGGGCGCAACTGGTGGGCGTGAAAGCGGTGTCCGACGGCTATCCGCTGCGCGGCACCTTGCGTGTCGCGCCACAGCTCAATGCCCCGGACCGTCTTGTCGACAATGGTCCCGAGGCCGGCAGCGCCTGGCTGGACGAGCGCGCCAGCGCCGCGCTGGGCCTGCGCAGCGGCGACGGCGTGAACATCGGCCAGTTGCGGCTGCGTGTGGCCGGCGTGCTCACTTTCGAATCCGACCGCGGAGCCAATTTTTTTGCCTTCGTGCCGCGACTCATGATGCACGCATCCGATCTGTCCGCCAGCGGCTTGCTGCAACCGGGCAGCCGCATTGCCTACCGGCTGCATGTGGCCGGCGAGGATGCGGCAGTGCGCGCATTCGCCGGCTGGCTCAAGCCTCTGCTCGCGCGCGGCCAGCGCATCGAGAGCGTGGACGATGCGCAGCCCGAGGTGCGCGGAGCGCTCGACCGCGCACAGAAATTCCTGCGGCTGGCCGCCATGCTGGCGGTCGTGTTCGCCGCCGTAGCGGTCGGTCTGGCGGCGCGCCGCTACATGCAGCGCCATCTCGACGGCTGCGCGGTCATGCGCTGCCTGGGTGCCACCCAGTCCAGGCTCACGCGGCTGTTCCTGATCGAATTCGCGCTGGTCGGCATCGTCGCCTGCGTGGGCGGATGCGCGATCGGCTACCTGACCCAGTTCGGCGTCGAAGCGCTGCTGTCCGGCTTGTTCGCGACTCGCCTGCCGCAGCCCGGTCCCTTGCCCGTCGTCTATGGCTTCGCGGTCGGCATGACCTTGATGCTGGGTTTCGTGTGGCCGCAGTTGCTGCGCCTGCGCCGCGTGTCCACGCTGCGCGTGCTGCGCCGGGAACTGGAGGCGGGCGATGTCGTGTCCTGGGGCGCCTATGCCTTCGGCGTGCTGTGCCTGGGCGTGCTCATCGTGTTGATGGCGGCCGACCTGCAACTCGGCCTCATCGTGGTGGGCGGCTTCGTCGTCGCCTGCGGTGTCTATGCGGTACTGGCCTGGGTGTGTCTCGGGCTGCTGGCACGCCTGCGGCACCGGCTCAGCGGTGGCTGGCGCTATGGCGTGGCCAGCCTGACCCGTCGCCGTGCTGCCTCGACGCTGCAGATCGCGGCTTTGGGCATCGGCCTGACCGCCGTCCTGCTGCTGGTCATCGTGCGAGGTGATCTGCTGGATGCGTGGAAGAACAAGCTGCCCGCCGATGCCCCCAACCGCTTCATCCTGAATATCCAGCCGGACCAGCGCGAGCCGGTGAGCGCGCTGTTCGCGCAGGCTGGCCTGGCGGCACCCGAGTTGCTGCCGATGTCGCGCGCGCGTCTGCTGTCGATCGATGGCCGGCCAGTGTCGCCCGACGACTACGAGGACGCACGCGCACGACGCCTGGTCGAACGCGAATTCAATCTGTCATGGTCGGATCACGTGCAGGTGGGCAATCGTATTGTCGAGGGGGCCTGGCAGGCCGGGCGTCCCGGCTTTTCGGTCGAGGCGGGTCTGGCGCGCACGCTGGGCATCAAGGTCGGCGACCGCATGGGTTTCGAGATCGCGGGCGAGCGGGTGGAGGCCGAGGTCGGCAGCCTGCGCGAACTGGAATGGGACTCCATGAACGTGAATTTCTTCGTCGTCGCCACGCCGGGCGTACTCGACAGCTACCCGGCCAGCTACATCACGTCCTTCCATCTGCCGGCATCGCACTCCGCTTTCGCGAATGATCTGGTGGCGCGCTTCCCCAATCTGACCGTGATCGACGTCGATGCCATCCTGCGCCAGTTCCGCGCGCTGATGGACCAGCTCGCCGCCGCGGTCAGCGTGGTGTTCGGCTTCGCCCTGCTGGCAGGCGTGGTCGTGCTGTTCGCGGCCATCGAATCGACCCATGACGAGCGGCGATTCGAACTCGCCGTGCTGCGCACGCTGGGCGCGCGCGACCGGCAGTTGCGCGGCTCGCTGGCATCGGAATTTGCGATACTTGGCGGCGTGGCCGGTCTGCTCGCCGCGATCGGGGCGCTTGCGCTGACCATGCTGCTGGCGCGCGAAGCCTTCCAGCTTCCCTATGTGCCGTCGCTGGGGCTGCCTGCGCTGGGCTTTGCCTGCAGTGTCGCCGCAGTGCTGGCCACCGGCATGCTGGGGCTGCGCGGTGCCTTGCGCTCTTCGGCATTGGCCAGCCTGCGCGCGCTCTGAGCTGAGTGGTATCGCGGTGACGCGGGCGGATGCGGACGAATCCGCATCCGCCCGCGCCGATGCCGCGTCAAGTGCGGATCATCCGTCCCGAAGCAGCCATGGGGCAATGAACGCAAAGAAGGTTCCGACCGCGAACAGCAGGACAGACAGGGCATGTACGCAAGCGGACACGCGTCGTGCGCGGGCGCAGGCCAGAGCTGAGGCTGGATCGACCGGGCAGGGCAGGGCACGAGCCCGCCACTGCGCGATGGTGGCCAGAACGAGCATTGTGGCCGCGCCGCCGAACACCGCGAGCTTGTGCTCGGAGAGCCAGATGAGCTGGGGAAAGCGGGTCGTCAGGGTGACCAGCGTCGCGCCTGCGCCCAACGCGACCAGCAGGGCCGGCAGCGCACAGCACACCAAGGTGGAACTGCTTGCCAGCAGCGAAAGTCCGCTGCTTCCCAGCGTTGCACGCAGGCTGCGTTCAGCGTCCGCCATCGGATGTCCCCTTGAGTGTCGCGCGCAGGCTGTCCAGGGATTCCGGCACGCGTTCCATGCGCCGGACCCGGTATCCGGCGTCGGTGATCTGCGCGCGCAGGGTGTCGTCTGGAATGTCCAGCCCGTCCTTCAGGCTGAGCGCGACCACCTTGTGTTCCAGGCTCACCAGCACGTCGGCAGTCGCGGCATGGCTGCGCAGCTTTTTCTCGATTGCCGATCCGCAGAATGCGCATACCAGGCCTTCCACCTGCATCTTGATCGTGGTCGCGGCGTGCGCCGGAAGTGAGGAAAGCAGGGGCAGCAGAATGGATGCGAAGAGAAGTCTGATCTGTTTCATGTGAGTATCCTTCAATTCAGAACAGGAACATGAGATTCACGAAGGCGTCACCGCGGTGTTCGCTGTTGACGCTGACGCCGGCATCGACCCACCACCGGCGCTGGAACAGCCGCAGCAGCGGAGTCACCTGGGTGGCGCCGGTCAGGCCGCTGCGCGGTTCCAGTTGCACGCCAATCCAGGTGGCGACATCCTCGTAATCAGCCGCATAGGGAGCCCACAGTGCCTGTGCGGTGGTGACCAACTGGTCATGGCCGCCCGCGCGATAGGCATGGGAAGACAGGCGAGCGTAGATGCGGCGTGTCTCGTGATCGACCCAGAATCCGCCGTGCAGCCCGCTGCGCGTATCCTCGCCGGACGCGCCGTATTCGCTGCTGCGCGCCCACAGCGGTCCGCCGTAAAGATATGCGTTGGTGATGCCATCGTTGCCATAGTGGCGATGGACCAGCCAGTTTGCCTGCAGCGTCGTGTAGCGGCGATCGATGCGACCGTCGTCGGACAGGTAGCGCGACTGGCCTGTGGCGATCGCGAGGTCGGGTCGCAGGCCATGGGCGACCTCGACCATCTGGCTGTCGGGTGAAGCCGAGAACATGAACATCGTGATGTCGCGCGGGATGAAGAACCCGGCGGCGGCCTGTGCCGACGAGGTGGCGAGCGCAAGGGCCGCGAGCCGGCGCGCATGCGCTGCCGGCTGCCTGCCGCGCCATGGCGGAGGACAGTGCTGGAACATGGACAACTCCTGAACGGATGCGTACGAAAGTAAGGTCGTGCGTTCGGTTCAGGCTGTGCGGGGAGGTCTTTCCGCAGGCCCGTCGGTACGGGAAAAGGCGGGCGCGTCGATTGGCGCAGCATGGACCGGCATGCCGGCCCCGCTCGCACCGGGCAGGGCGTTCGGTATGGCGACCGCGTGCGCAGCATCGCACAGCGCTGCCTGCGGGCAGTCGTCAGTGCAATCGCAGTCGTGACCGGGCATGTCGATCTTTGCAAGTGCATCAGCCAGGGCGCACTGCGTGCTGCACTGCATGGCGTATGCGTGCAGCGGCAGCGCACACAGCATCAGCAGTGCGAAAAGGCGACGCAAGGACGGGGAGGAAACAGCGCGCATCGGGCAAGCGTGCCGCAATTCCGGCGGGCGGGCAAGCGTCAACGGGCTTACACCACCTGCGGCCAGTGCAGATCGCCGCACAGTACGCGCAGTTCGTCGTTCCAGGCGCGATAGGCGATGGATACGGTGACGCACAGCAGCCCCGACGAAATGGACAGATAGGGACGGGTCACCTGCACCTTGCCGACGTTCTCGATCGCGCGCCTGAAGTAGGGGCGGCGCGACCAGCGGGCGTGGCGGTTCATCGAAAGTTCGCGGTACTGACTGTCCGGACGACCGTGCGCGCTGCTTGCCCGCACATTGCGCCCGACCTGACGGCCTTCGGCATCGAGCAGGAAGCAGCAGTCGGCGCGCTCCAGGTCGAGAAAGCTGCGACAGGCGTCGTCCATCGGCGCACCTTCTTCCATCAGTACGGCGCTGCTGCCCAGCGCGTGGATGTAGGGCGCGATCAGTTCGCGGTAGCGCGCAGCGCCGTGGCCGCGCGTCAGGTCGAAACGTTCCCACAGCGTATTCAGCACGACATTCATTTCGCGCGTGTCGACCGGCCTCGCCTGTGGCATCGCGAAATAGAAACCCTGGATGAAATCGATGTCGGCGTCGAGCGCGGCCACCGCCTGAGCCTCGGTTTCGACACCTTCGAGCAGCACCAGCGATCCGGCTTCGTGGATCAGGCTCACGATCTGCGGCAGCAGGCGGCGCGCGGACGGATCCTCGACCGATTTGGTTGCGAAGGAGCGGTCGAGCTTGACGATTTCAGGCTGCAGCGTCCAGATCCGGTCGAAGTTCGAATGTCCGGCGCCGAAATCGTCGAGCGCGATCATGCAACCCAGCCCGCGCAGATATTCCACGGTCCGCGCAAAGCCCTCGTTCTCGGACACGGCCTGTTCCATCACTTCGATCACGATGTGGCGCGGATCGATCTCCGGGTGGTCGGTCAGCTCCGGCAGGAAGTCGCTCAGGTCTTCGTCCGGGCCGCGGCGGAATACCTCGGGATGGATGTTCAGGAACAGCCAGCCGCCACTCGGAGCGGTGGCGGCGTGATTGCTCACGTGAAGATAGCGGCACAACTGGTCGAGATAGCGCAGGTCCTCGTAGCTGCGCGGGCTGCTGATGACGCGCGTCGGCGCGACCGGCGTACCTTCCGCATCAGTGGCGCGCAGCAGGCCTTCGTGTCCGATGGCACGGCAATGGGACACACTGAAAATCGGCTGGAAGTGACTGGTCAGGGTCAAGCCCTGGTATCGGGCCAGCACGCCCTGGGCGTGATGGACGATGTCGGCGCCGGGTCTTTGGTCGGCTTCCGCGGCGGCTGACAACATTGCGTGGGCCATGACGACGCTCAATGAATGATCTGTCTCGAAGTATCGGCCCGCGCCACAGCCGCTTGAGCAGGATTTCCCGGCTCACCCCGCTTTGTTGTGCTGCACAATCGACGGTCAAGTACGATGGCATTTCATGGCGCGTCCGGGGTGTCGGTTCCAAAGCACGTATGCAAGCCGTTTTCCGCCGCCTGCTATACTTCGAAGCGGCCCCAATTGCTGTAACTGTACGCGTCCATTTAGTTACCCGATTCCGTGACGGATTTCACTGTTCTGCTGTCCCTGCTGCTGCTGGATCTGGCCGGCCTGGCCGTGCTGGCCGCCATCGTCTGGCGCGCTGTCCGGCGCGACGGGGGGCGGGACGACGAGCATCGGATCCTGCAGGCGCTGCACGAGGGGCTGCAGCGCCAGACCGAACGTACGGCCGGCATGCAGGCGCAGGCGAACGAGCGTCTGCTGCGCGCCACGCACCAGGAACTGCAGGCGGCGCGCGACGCCATTGCCGCTCTGCAACTCGCCCAGCAGCATTCCCAGGCCGAACATACGCAGCGTCAGCAGGACGCCTTGCAGCAGGGATTGCAGAATGCATCGGTGCAGCTCACCGCTTCCATGGAATCCTTGACGCGGACCGTGAACGAGCGGCTGGAAGCGCTGGGAGGTCGCGTGCACGAAAGGCTGGAAGAGGGCTTCCGCAAGACCAATGAAACCTTCGCCAGCGTGATGGCGCGGCTGGCCACGATAGACGAGGCGCAGAAGAAGATCGAAGGTCTGTCGTCCAGCGTCGTGAGCCTGCGCGAACTGCTCGGAGACAAGAAGGCGCGCGGCGCCTTCGGCGAAGTGCAGCTCGAGGCGCTGGTGCGCAATGCCTTGCCGCCCGATGCCTATGCCTTCCAGGCCACACTGGGCAATGGCGCGCGCGTCGACTGTCTGCTCAGCTTGCCCGAGCCGACAGGCCGGGTGGCGGTGGATGCAAAGTTTCCGCTCGAGAACTACCACCGCATGTTCGCCGCCGACGCGGGCGAGGTCGAGCGCCGGCAGGCACAGGCGGCGTTCCGGGCCGACGTGCGCAAGCACGTGGACGATATCGCCACGAAATACATCCTGGCCGACGAAACATCCGATGGTGCGGTCATGTTCCTGCCGGCCGAGGCGGTATTCGCCGAACTGCATGCGCATCACGCCGAGGTGATCGCCTACGCCCAGACGAAGCGGGTGTGGATCGTGTCGCCCACCACGCTGATGGCGGTGCTCAATACTGCGCGCGCCGTGCTCAAGGACGTCGAGACGCGGCGGCAGATCCATCTGATACGCGATGCGCTGGGTCGCCTGGCCAAGGATTTCGTACTGTTCGACAAGCGCATGGAAAAGCTCGCCACCCACATCCGCCAGGCGCACGAGGACGTGCAGGACGTGGCCGTGTCCAGCCGTCGCATCACCACCCAGTTCGGTCGCATCGAGCGGGCGGACAGTGACGCGCTGCAGGCCATCGACGCGCCGGACAGGGCGGATCGCGCATCGTGACCGCCATCCTGCAGCAGATCGCTCTGGCGGCACCGCTGTTCGTTCTGGTATTCGTCGGCTACGCGATATCGCGCTGGGGCGGCTGGCCCAAGGCGGCCGGCGACGCACTGGCCCGATTCGTGTTCTCGATCGCGCTGCCGGCCATGCTGTTCCGCCTGATGAGCGGTTTCGGCGATCTGCCGCCGGTCGACATGCGCCTGCTGGCCGCGTTCTTCGGTGGCTGCCTCGTCGTGTTCGTGTTCGGTCGCCTGCTGTCGTCGGCGGTGTTCCGTCTGGACGGGGTGTCGCAGTCGGTGTTCGCACTCGGCGGGGTCTTTTCCAACAATGTGCTGCTGGGCCTGCCGCTGACCCGCGTACTGCTGGGCGAGGAAGCGCTTCCGGCGGCCGCGCTGGTCATCGTGTTCAATGCGCTCATCCTGTGGACCCTGGTGACGGTGTCGGTCGAATGGGCGCGCCAGGGCGCGCTGACGCTGGCCGGCTTCGGCAAGACCGCGCGTGGCGTGCTGACCAATCCGCTGGTGGCATCCATTCTGAGCGGCACGGTATTCGGGCTGCTCGGACTGCGCCTGCCACCCCTGGTCGACCAGCCGGTCCGCATGCTGGGCGATGCGGCGCTGCCCATGTCGCTGGTGGCGCTGGGCATGGGGCTGGCCGAATTCGGAATGCGCAAGGGCTGGCATCTCAGTGCCAGCATCAGCGTGCTGAAGCTTTTCGTGCATCCGCTCGTCGTGTGGCTGCTGGCGCGGGCGCTGGCACTGCCGGCGGTGGAAACCCAGGCGGTGGTGCTGCTGGCCTCGCTGTCGGTCGGTGCCAACGTGTATCTCATGTCGCGCCAGTTCGATGCGCTGCAGGGTCCGGTGGCCAGCAGTCTGCTGATGTCCACCGCGCTGGCCTCGCTCACCACCCCGCTCATGCTCGCCCTGGTGCGAGCTTTCCCGTCCCCGTGAACATGCGCGGGGGGCGCGGGCATCCCGGTCCACCGCGAAATGCCCGCGGGCCGACCGCTCATGCGCCGCCTCGCCGTCGTGCCCGGCAGCGGCCTGGTCGCTCGGCGCGGGCAAGTGCGCCGGTCGCAGGTCTTTGCGCCCAATGCGTGCGCCGGGCGATTCATCCATGCCCTGGGGCCGCCGGTCCGGATGAACGGATGGTGCCCGGAGCGATTTCCACGGCATGGCCGGTATACTTCGGCCCATTGCGAATACTGCGGGCCGACGCGTGATCCGAATCAGCAACCAGTTCGACAGCGGTGCGATCGAGGTGATCGATTGCAGCGATCCGTCCGATATCCGTCTCAATCTGCGCGCCGACAACGCGGCCGGCTTCCGGCAATGGTTCCATTTCCGGCTGCAGGGGGCGGGCGGCAAGCCTTGCGTGCTCAGTTTCGAGAACGCCGGCGAATCGGCTTATCCCGGCGGCTGGGAGGGCTATCGCGTGGTGGCATCCCATGATCGCCGCAACTGGTTCCGGCTGCCGGCCGGCCAGTACGATGGCCGGCGCTACCGGTTTTCGGTGACGCCCGATTTCGACAGCCTTTATCTGGCCTATTTCGAACCGTATTCGTGGGAACGCCATCTCGAACTGCTGGGTGCGGCCGATTCCAGCCCGGTGGCTTCGGTCAGCGATCTGGGCGTCACGCCGGACGGGCGTGACCTGAACCTCATTACCGTGGGCCGGCCGTCGCCCGGCAAGCGCAATGTCTGGATCACCGCGCGTCAGCATCCGGGCGAAACCATGGCGGAGTTCTACGTCGAGGGCTTGCTCGAGCGCCTGTACGACACCTCGGATCCGCTGTCGCGCCGTCTGCTGGAACGCGCCTGTTTCCGCGTGGTTCCGAACATGAATCCGGATGGCTCGGTGCGCGGCAATCTGCGCACCAACGCGCGTGGCTGCAATCTGAACCGCGCCTGGCGAGAGCCGGACATGGATGTCAGCCCGGAAGTGGCGCTGGTGCGCGCGCGCATGTTGAGCACCGGTGTGGACCTTTTCCTCGACATCCACGGCGACGAAACCCTACCGTTCGTGTTCGTGGATGGAAACGGCATGGTGCCGGGCTTTGGCGAACAGGACGCGCGGCGCGAGCGCTGTTTCATCGATGCGCTGCTGGCGGCCAGTCCCGATTTCCAGGACCGTGAAGGCTATGCGCCCGACCGCTTCACCGATGAACTGCTCACGCTGGCATCCAAATGGGTATTCCACCAGTTCGGTTGTCTGGCGCTGACTCTGGAGATGCCTTTCAAGGACAACGCCCAGCTACCCGACGGCCTGTTCGGCTGGAGCGCCGCGCGCAGTCGCAATCTGGGCGCCGCATCGCTGCAGGCGCTGCTCGCCGTGCTGAACCTCGAACCCGACAACTGACCCCTTCCCGTCGGTAGGCGAGGCCGACGCCGCGCATACCGAATCAACCTTTCAACGGACCTTTCCGCATGAAGATCACCGTAATCGGCACTGGCTACGTAGGGCTGGTATCCGGGGCCTGCCTGGCCGAGATGGGCAATGACGTGCTGTGCCTGGACCTTGATCCGGAGAAGATCCGGATCCTGAAGGAGGGGGGCATACCGATCCACGAGCCGGGACTGGACGCGGTGGTTGCGCGCAACGTGGAGGCGGGCCGGCTGCACTTCACGACGGAAGTGGCCGAAGCGGTGCGTTTCGGCACGATACAGTTCATCGCGGTGGGGACGCCGCCGGACGAGGACGGCTCTGCGGACCTGCAGTACGTGCTGTCGGCGGCGCGCAATATCGGCCGGCTGATGACCGATTACAAGGTGGTGGTGGACAAGAGCACGGTGCCGGTGGGCACGGCGGACAAGGTCAAGGCCGCGATTGCCGACGAGCTGGCCAAGCGCGGCCAGGAGATGGAATTCGCAGTGGTGTCCAACCCGGAATTCCTGAAGGAAGGCGCGGCGGTGGAGGACTTCATGCGTCCGGACCGCATCGTGGTGGGCGCGGAGGACGAACGTGCGATCCACCTGATGCGCGCGCTGTACGCGCCGTTCCAGCGCAACCGGGACAAGCTGGTGGTGATGGATGTGCGCAGCGCGGAACTGACCAAGTACGCGGCGAACGCGATGCTGGCCACGCGCATCAGCTTCATGAACGAACTGGCGCTGCTGGCCGACCGCATGGGAGCGGACATCGAAATGGTGCGCCAGGGCATCGGTTCGGACCCGCGCATCGGCTACCACTTTCTGTATGCCGGCTGCGGCTATGGCGGGAGCTGCTTCCCGAAGGACGTGAAGGCACTGATCCGCACCGCGCGCGAGAACGGCCAGGCGCTGCAGGTGCTGCAGGCGGTGGAGGACGCGAACGACGTGCAGAAGATGGTGCTGGTGGACAAGATCGTGGCGCGCTTCGGCGAGGATCTGTCGGGTCGGCGTTTCGCGCTGTGGGGACTGGCGTTCAAGCCGAACACGGACGACATGCGCGAGGCGCCGAGCCGGGTGATCATCGGCGAGCTGTTCAAGCGGGGCGCGACGGTGACGGCGTATGACCCGGTTGCGATGACGGAAACGAAGCGCATCTTCGGAGAGGAGCCGCGGCTGACGTATGCGGACAAGCCGATGGATGCGCTGGAGGGGGCGGACGCGCTGGTGATCGTGACGGAGTGGAAGGAATTCCGCAGTCCGGACTTCGAGCGGATGAAGAGTGCGCTGAAGCAGCCGGTGGTGTTCGACGGGCGCAATCTGTACGAACCGTCGGTGGTGCGCGGCTTCGGCATCGAGTACTCGGCCATCGGCCGGCGCTGAGGGGCGGGCATGAAGGTATTGCTGACCGGCGCCGCCGGATTCATCGGCATGCATGTCGCGCAACGCCTGCTGGCGCGGGGCGACGAGGTGGTCGGGCTGGATAACCTGAATGACTATTACGAGGTGAGCCTGAAGGAGGCGCGTCTGGCGCGCCTCACGCCGCAGGCCGGCTTCCGCTTCGTGAAGATGGATGTCGAGGACCGCGCGGGCATGTCAGCCCTGTTCGCCGGGGAGCGCTTCGACCGCGTGGTACATCTGGCGGCCCAGGCCGGCGTGCGCTATTCGCTGCAGAATCCGCACGCCTATATCGACGCCAACATCGTCGGCTTCATGAACATTCTCGAAGGCTGCCGCCACGCCGGCGTGCAGCATCTGGTGTATGCCAGCAGTTCAAGCGTGTATGGCGGCAACACCAGGATGCCGTTCGCCGAAGCCGACAGCGTTGACCACCCGGTCAGCCTGTACGCGGCGACCAAGAAAGCCAACGAACTGATGGCGCACACCTACAGCCATCTGTACGGACTGCCCACCACCGGCCTGCGCTTCTTCACGGTGTACGGTCCGTGGGGTCGTCCCGACATGGCGCTGTTCCTGTTCACCCGGGCCATGGTGGAAGGGCGGGCGATAGACGTGTTCAATCGCGGCGACATGCAGCGCGACTTCACCTATATCGACGACATCGTCGAAGGCGTGATCCGCACGCTCGATCGCGTGGCGGAGGCCGATCCGGCTTTCGATGGTGAACATCCGCATCCCGGACGTTCGAAGGCACCGTTCCGCGTGTTCAATATCGGCAACCAGGGGCCGGTGAAACTGATGGCTTTCATCGAAGCCATCGAACGCGCGCTGGGTGTCACTGCACAGAAGAACCTGCTGCCGATGCAGCCGGGCGACGTGCCGGCGACCTATGCCGATGTGTCCGAACTGACCGCGTGGACCGGGTTTTTGCCGAACACCTCGATCGACGAGGGCGTGTCGCGCTTCGTTGCCTGGTATCGCGAGTACTACCGGGTCTGAACCCTCACCTGACTGCCGCGCCGGGCCGGCCGGTGCGGCGCCGGTTCATTGCAGCTTGTAGTCCACCGGCAGCGTGAAGCTGAACTTGCGCTGCGCCAGGGCGCCGGCCAGTGCGGGCAAGGTGAGCTTGCGCGCGACCTCGATCGCCGCCTCGTCCAGTACCGAGTGGCCACTGGATTTCTTCACGCTCACATTCACCAGTTCGCCGTTCTCGAACTCGAACAGCAGTTCGAGCTTGCCCTGCAGCCCGCGCATCTGCGCCACGCGCGGATAGCGCTTGTTCTTCTCGAAGCTGCGCGACAGCTCGCGCCCGAAGCCGCTCAGCAGGGAATCGAAGTTGTCGCTCACCGGTGCCGCATTGCTGACCGGACCGGGCGCGACCGGTGCGCTCGGCGCAACCGGGGCCGGCGTCGGCGGACCGGGTGGCGGCGGCGGCGCGTCGATGGGCGGCAGTTCGGACACCTTGGGTTGCGGTGCCACCACCGGTTCCGACGGGGCGGGCGGGGTCGGCGCAGGGGGCGCGGCGAGCACCGGCGGCGGTGGCTGGCGCACCACCTCCTTCGGCGGCTTGGGAACCGGCTTCGGCGGTGGCGGTGGCGGCGGCGGTGGCTCGATCACCTTGGGCGGTGGCGGCGGCGGAGGGGGCGGCGGCTCCGGTTTGATCATGCGTACTTCGACGCGCAGTTCCTCGAGCGGCGCACGCGGCACATAGATGGACGCACGCCATACGAAGAAGGCGTGGATGAGCACCGAGGCGACGAGGGCGATCAACCACCATCCGGAGCGGAATCGGGAAAAATCGCGGAAGTACTCGATATAGGGCGGACGAAGTACGAAGTTCGAATTCATCGTCAGGACGTGGGCATATCCGGCTGATTGATTTGTACGTGTCCGGATGCAGTGCGCGACTTTACTTGAATTGAAAGCCGCGGTGCACCTCCGGGAAAAAATCCTGATCGCGCGGCGCGGCTCACGAGGGCTGCTCAGTCCTTCATGGACCGCTGCACGGTGCGCCAGAGCAATGCGCCGATCGCCAGGCCGGCGCACACGGTGGACAGCAGCGTGGCAAGCCAGAAACCGGCCGCCCCCATGGGCGCCCGATGCAGCTCGGTGCCTGCAAATTCCATCCCGTGGAAAGCGAGAACATAGCCCAGCCCCAGGCCGATGCCCCAGAAGCACACCGTGTGGATGAGCATGGGTTGCAGCGTGACCTTGTAGCCGCGAAGCGCAAAGGACGCCAGCGTATGGCTGGCATCGACCACCACGAAGAGCGCCACATAAGGCATCAGTGCTGCCGCCACTTCGCGCACTTCGGTCGATCCGCCGAACAGCGCAAGCAGGACGTCGCGCTGCCACCACAGCAGCGCTGCGAGCAACGCGGCCAGGCTGCATGCCAGAGTGAAGCCGGTGAGGGCGGCATGACGTGCCGCGCGCCAGTCGCGGCCACCTGCGGCCTGACCGACACGGACCAGAGTGCCGCTGCCCAGTGCGAGTGGCAGCATGAAACACAGACCATTCAGATTGCCGACGATGCGATGACCGGCCACGACATCGGCGCCCAGGCGGGCGACGAACAGCGCGATCAGCGCAAAGCTCGTGACCTCGACGAAATTCGATATGCCCATCGGTCCGCCCAGCCGGAGCAATTCGCGCTGCGCGCGGGCACGCGGTGCCTGCCAGTTGCCGAGCAGATCCAGCGAGCGCAAGGAGGGTTGGCGCAGCAGGCAGGCCAGTGCGCACAGTGCCGACAGCCAGTTCACGCACAGCGTAGACACCCCGCAGCCAAGCGCACCGAGTGCCGGCAGGCCGAAGGCGCCGGTGGTCAGACACCAGGCCAGCGGCACATGCAGCGCCAGGCAGGCGAGCATGATGACCATGACCGGGCGCGGCTGGCCGAGGCCACTCAGGGTCGCCTGGAAGGCGCGGAACAGCAGCGATGCGGGCAGCGCCGCCGCGAGCGCCAGCAGATATTCGCGGGTACGGCGATCGACCTCGGCATCGAGCGCGGACAGGGACAGCAGCGGCGACGGATAGGCCAGCAGCAGCACGCCCGGTATCGACAGGAAGAGGGCCAGCCACACCGCCTGCTGGAAAGCCGGCGCGATGTCCTCGCGCTGTCCGGCCCCCATGTGATGGGCGACGATGGGCGCCGCCGCATACAGCACGCCGATCAGCGCGATGGCCACCGACATGAACAGACCGCTGCCGACTGCCACCGCCGCCACATCCAGCGTATCGTGCCGTGCCGTGATGATCGTGTCGGCGATATGCGTGCCGATGCCCGCGAGCTGCGACACCAGCATGGGCAGCGACAGTGCGAGGATGTCCGCTGCCGTGCCGGAGCGTGGCCGCACTCCGGCCGGAGGCTTCAACGCGTCGCCAGCGCGCGGGCCACGTCAGCCACAAGGCCCGGACCACGGTAGATCAGGCCGCTGTACAACTGCACCGCGACAGCACCCGCATCGATCTTCGCGCGTGCCTGCTTCGCGCCGGTGATGCCGCCTACACCTATCAGGTCGACCTTGCCGGCCAGCCGTGCGGACAGCGTGCGCAGCACTTCGGTCGAACGCTCGAACACCGGTGCGCCGGAAAGCCCGCCACCTTCCTGTCCGTTCGGCAGATGTTCGACGCCTTCGCGCGACAAGGTGGTATTGGTGGCGATGAGCGCATCGATGCGATGCGCGATCGCGGCGTCGGCGATGGCGTCTATCTGTTCGCCATCGAGATCGGGCGCAATCTTGAGCGCCAGCGGAACGCACCGGCCCGAGGTCGCATCCAGCGTGCGACGCTCCGCATCGATGGCGGCGAGCAGGCTGTTGAGTTCGTCCGCGCCCTGGAGCTGGCGCAGATTCCGGGTGTTCGGACTGGAAATGTTGACCGTGATGTAGCTTGCGTACGGATGGGCGCCGCGCAGGCATATCAGGTAATCGTCGAGGGCGCGTTCGATCGGCGTGTCGGCGTTCTTGCCGATATTGATGCCGAGGATGCCGCCGTCGCGCACGAAGCGCGACCTCTTCACGTTGTCCATCATCACCTGCAGGCCGAGATTGTTGAAGCCCATGCGGTTGATGATGGCCTGTGCCGCGGGCAGGCGGAACACGCGTGGCCGCGGATTGCCCGGCTGCGGGCGCGGCGTGACCGTGCCGATCTCGATGAATCCGAAGCCCAGCCGCGCAAGGCCGTCGATCGCCGCGCCGTTCTTGTCCAGGCCGGCGGCCAGTCCGACCGGGTTGGGAAGCTGCAGGCCCATGCAGCGCACCGGATTGTCCGGAATGCGGCGATGCGGCATCAGCGCGCCCGTGCGCGCCAGCGCGCCGAGGGTCAGTTCGTGGGCGTGTTCCGCGTCAAGCTTGAACAGCAGGGGGCGCAGCAGGGGGTAGAGCATGGAAGGATTTCCGGGTACGGCCGCTGGCGCAGCGGCGAAAACCGCGCATTATCCCGAAAAAAGCGCCGTGCCGCTGATGCGGGGCGCGGCCGGGCGAGGCTTCAGCCCAGCTCGTGATCCTCGAGTTCGCGCCAGATGCTGTTCATGCGGCCTTCCAGCGGACGGAAGCGCGCCTTGTAGGCCATCTTGTCGCTGTCGCGGATCCAGTAGCCCAGATACAGATAGGGCAGGTCGAGCAGGCGGGCCAGCCCGATCTGCCAGAGGATGTTGTAGGTGCCGTAGCTCGCGCCCTCGACATCGGGATCGTAGTAGGTATAGACCGAGGACAGGCCGTCGTCGAGGATGTCGATGATGCTCACGATGCGCAGCGGGGATGTCGCGTCCGAACCGTCGCGGAATTCGATCAGCCGGGTATCGACATGGCTCTGCAGCAGGAAGTGCGAGTACTGCTCACGCGAATCCTGGTCCATGCCGCCGCCGCTGTGCCGGGTCGACTGGTAGCGCTGGTACAGCGCGTAGTGCTCCTCGCGGAAGGACAGCGGTGCTTCGCGAGCCACCAGGGCATCGTGCTTTTTCTCCGCGCGCCGCTGCGCCCGGGTCGGCGAGAAGCGCGCGACCGGCAGGCGCACCGGCGTGCACGCGCGGCAGGCATCGCAATAGGGGCGGTAGGTGAATACCCCGCTGCGTCGGAATCCGGCGCGCACCAGATCGCTGTACAGCCGTGCGTCGATCAGGTTGGAAGGTGTGGCGACCTGCGAACGCGCGGTGCGGCCCTGCAGATAGGAACAGGCATAGGGGGCCGTTGCATAGAACTGCAGCGTGGTGAAGGGCAAGTCCTTGAGCAGCGCCATGATTCAGCGATTCGATGCGGTCGGCAGGTGCGGGTCGGTCGGAGTGCGTCGGAAAAACGCCGGAATCTCGTCGTCCGCCCAGCGGCGCGGACGGGCGTCCAGCGCCGTGGACTGTGACAGGATGCGGCAGAATTCGCTGCGGGCGATTTCACGACCGCCCATGGATGCGAGGTGGGCGGTGTTCATCTGGCAGTCGATCAGCGCATAGGCCTGCGCTTCAAGATAGCGTGCGAGATGCACCAGCGCAATCTTGGATGCGTCACGTTCACGCGAAAACATCGATTCGCCGTAGAACACGCGGCCGATCGCCATGCCGTACAGCCCGCCCGCCAGTCGTCCGTCGATCCAGGTTTCCACGCTGTGCGCCCAGCCGGCTTGGTGCAGTGCGCAATAGGCGGCGATCATGTCCTCGCCGATCCAGGTGCCGGCCTGACCGTCTCGCGGTTCCGCACAGGCGCGCATCACCGCCGCGAACGCAGAGTCGCAGCGCACCTCGTACGACCGGTTGCGCAGCACCTTGTCCAGCGAACGCGTGACGCGGATGTCCGACGGCACCAGCACCATGCGCGGATCGGGCGACCACCACAGCACCGGCTGACCTTCCGAATACCAGGGGAAAATACCCAGCCGGTAAGCCTGCAGAATGCGCTGCGGGGTCAATTCATGCCCGGCCGCCAGCAGACCGTCCGGTTCGCGCAGCGCGCTGTCGACCGGCGGGAAGGGTTCTCCCGGTTGCAGCCAGGGAATCACGCGGCGACTACGTGCGCGGTGGGCACGCGACCTTCCGGCGCGCCATCCGGATGGCGGAAGGCCACCACGTGATCGGCCTGCAGCCGCACGCCTATCCATTCGCCGATCGCATGGTTGTGGTGGGAAGGCACCAGAGACAGCACGGTGTGCCCGGATGCCAGCCGCAAGGTGTACAGGAAATCCGCGCCACGGAAGCACCGGGCGAGCACTTCGGCGCGCAGGGGCGCGGCGTCGTCGTGGATCACGTCATCCGGGCGCAGCAGTACGTCCACCCGTCCGTCCGGCAGGCAATGCGGACAGTCGCCGCAACACTCGAAGGGCGCGGCGCTGCGCAGCACGCCCATCTCGGTGTCCACCTCGCGTTCGCCGCGCACCCTACCGGGCAGGAACGCGCCCTGGCCGATGAAATCCGCGACGAAACGCGAGGCCGGGCGATGATAGAGGTTGTAGGCGCTGTCCCATTGCAGCAGGCGTCCCGCCTCCATGACGCCGATCTTGTCCGCCATCGCGAACGCTTCCTGCTGGTCGTGAGTGACCAGGATGGCGGTGATGCCGCGTCTCTTCAGGATGTCGCGCAACTCCCCGGCAAGACGGCTGCGCAGGTCGACATCCAGACTGGAGAACGGCTCGTCCAGAAGCAGCAGTTCCGGGTCGGGAGCCAGCGCGCGCGCCAGCGCGACCCGCTGCTGCTGGCCACCGGAAAGCTGGTGCGGAAACTTCGTCGCGTGCGCGGCGAGACCGACCAGGCCGAGCATGTCGTCCACGCGTTCCGCGCGCGCCTGGCGCGGCAGTCCGCGCAGCCCGAACGCCACGTTGTCGGCCACGCTGAGATGCGGAAACAGCGCGAAATCCTGGAACACCATGCCGACGCGGCGCTGTTCCGGCGCACGGTGCAGCGTCGGCGACGCCACCTGGACGCCGTGTATCGAAATGGCGCCGCCCGCCACGCGCTCGAATCCGGCGATCGCCCGCAGCACCGTGGTCTTGCCGCAGCCGGATGGACCGAGCAGGCAGGCGATGTCGCCGCGCGTCAGCGTCAGCGCAAGGTCATGCACCACCTCGACCGTGCCATAGGCGATGCGCAGCGATTCCACCAGCAGTTGCGAAGATGAGGGGAGCGATGCCATGACGGGAAGGTGCGTCGCAGGCCGTGCGTGAGCGAGAGCGATAATCGGTCGCAATTATAATCCGCCCCTGCGATGCGTGCCGCCGTGGCCGGTGGCACCTCGCCCGCCCGCCCCTGTATCCTCCGACTTCCATGTTCGCCTTGTCCCCTACTGCCGCCGGTCGGTCCGTCATTCCGAGCTTGCGACCGCTGGTGCCGGTGGCGCTGGCCTTGGCTGCCCTCGTCGCCGCACCGGTGCTGTCCGTGCTGTACAACCTGTCGCTGGGGGGCACCGCCGATACCTGGTCCCACCTGGTGTCCACGGTGCTGGGCGAGTATGTGCGCAATACGCTGTGGCTGTGCCTTGGGGTCGGCGCCGGCACGGCGGTGGTGGGCGTGTCCACTGCCTGGGCGACGGTCATGTGGCAGTTTCCGGGCCGCCGTGTGCTGGAGTGGGCGCTGGTGCTGCCGCTGGCCACGCCCGCCTATGTGATGGCCTACACCTACACCGATCTGCTGCAGTTCATCGGCCCGGTGCAGACAGCCTTGCGCGAATCCTTCGGCTGGGAGCGGGGCGACTACTGGTTTCCCGACGTGCGCAGCGTGGGCGGCGCGGCCTGCATGTTCGTCGCGGTGCTCTATCCCTATGTCTATCTGCTGACCCGGCAATCCCTGATCGAACGCGCGGCGGGCCTCAACGAGGCGGCACGCATGCTGGGTCTGGGCGCATGGGCGGCCTTCTTCCGCGTCACGCTGCCGCTGGCCCGGCCGGCCATCGTCGCCGGTGTTTCGCTCGCGCTGATGGAAACCCTGGCCGACTACGGTGCGGTGAGCTATTTCGGCGTGCACACCTTCACCACCGGCATCTATCGCGCGTGGTTCTCGCTTGGCGACCGGGTCGCCGCCGCCCAGCTCGCCGCCGTGCTGCTCGGCGTGGTGGCCAGCCTGCTGCTGCTGGAACGGCTGAGCCGCGGCGGCGCGCGTTTCCACGACAGCGGTCGCGCGGGCGGCAGTGCGCGCCGGTACGCGCTGGGACCGGCGGCTGGCTGGGCGGTCTGTGCGCTGTGCCTGCTGCCTTTGCTGTTCGGATTCCTGCTGCCGGCCGGCGTGCTTTTGCATTGGGCGCTGTCCGAGGGGGATGCGCAGTTCGGCCAGCGCTTCATCCGGCTCGCCGGCAACAGTTTCATGCTGGCGGCCATGGCGAGCGCGTGCGCGGTGGTGCTGGCGCTGCTCCTCGCCTACGCGGTGCGCGTCAGCCGTTCGCCGCTGGTGTCGCTGGCGCGCGGCGTGGTCGGGCTGGGCTATGCCGTGCCCGGCGCGGTGATCGCGGTCGGCATCCTGATTCCGGTCACCCGGCTGGACCATCTGCTGTCCGCGCAGTGGTTGCAATGGACCGGCCACAATCCCGGCTTGCTGCTGACCGGTGGCGTGGCGGCACTCATCTACGCCTATCTGGCGCGCTTCCTCACCGTTTCGCTGCAAGCGGTCGAATCGGGTCTCGCCCGCATCACGCCGAGCATGGATGAGGCTTCGCGCAGTCTCGGGCTGGGACCGTCGGCCACGCTGTGGCGGGTGCACTGGCCCATGTTGCGGGGCAGCCTGTGGACCGCGGCGCTGCTCGTGTTCGTTGATGTGATGAAGGAACTGCCGGCCACGCTGGTCATGCGCCCGTTCAATTTCGACACCCTGGCGACCCAGGCCTATACGCTGGCCAGCGACGAAAGACTGCAGGAAGCATCGACCTCGGCGCTGGCCATCGTCGCCGTGGGACTGCTGCCGCTGATCGCGCTGTCGCGCCAGATCGCGCGAACGCGCCGCAGCTAGGGTGCGTTCGCGCGCTGTGCCGGTGCTGCAACGTGCGCGCAGAGGCCGGTTTCGCTCCGCATGGCGCGCCGGGACCGCTGTGACGTCCGGGGCGACGCCGGGTCAGCATCGATCGCGAGGGTGCTGCGCGGCCTGCAGCGTGCGCCAGCGGAACGGCGCCAGGACCTGGCCCGGGTAGTCGTCCGGAACATGATCGGCAATGCCGATCACGCGCGGCGGCGGGCGGTTCGCCGGGCGGTACCAGGTGCCGAACAGCCGATCCCACAGCAGCAGGTTCTCGCCATAGTTGGTGTTGCCCTCGTCGGCGTTCGGTGCATGGTGCCAGCGGTGCATGTGCGGCGTGGTGAACACATGGTCCAGCAGGCCGGTGCGCATGCGTACATTGCAGTGGGTGAGCAGGCCGACGAAGGCGGTGAGGGCGCTGACCCAGTCCAGCACCGCCTGTGGCACGCCGGCGGCAAGCAGCAGGGGCAGCGAGAACAGCAGGCTGCGCAAGGTATCGACCATGTGGAAGCGTCCGGTGTTGAAGAACCAGAGCCGGCGCACGCTGTGGTGGATGGCGTGCCAGGGCCACATGACGCTCCATTCGTGCGAAACCCGATGTGCCCAGTAGAAGCCGAATTCGGCGATGACCAGCGCCAGAGCCACCTGCAGCGCCATCGGCCAGTGCAGGGGCCACAGCGCGTGGCGCGGGCGCAGCAGATCGAACCAGCCCTGGCTACCGCCGACGACCACGAGCGCGAACACCAGCGCCTTCGATGCCGCGGTGTGCAACAGGTCAGGCCACATCTGGCCGTCGTCGCGCAGCCACGCCGGCTCGTGCGGGCGGACCCGCTCAAGCCGCCACAGCGCGACCGCCAGCAGCGCGTAGGCGAGCAGGAAGCCGCCGGCGCGTTCGCCATGGGCGATACCGATGGCGGTGACGAAGGCGCAGCCGCACAACAGTGCGGGCCACAGAAGAACGTCGATCGTGCGATCGAGCAGGGGCAGCGTACATGTTCGCATCGCCGCGCAGACTATGACGGCGCCGTGACCGCAGCGTGACAGCGCCGCCGGCCGGCTTCGTGCGGCGTTCTACAGGTGCGCGGTCGCGCGGCGCAGGCGTTCCAGCGCGTCGCGGATGACGGCGCGCGGCGAGGCGAGATTGAGCCGCATGTGGCCGCTGCCGCCGCTGCCGAAGCTGATGCCGGCATTCAGGCCCAGACCTGCGTCGTGCACGAACAGGTCGCGCAGGGCCGCGTCGTCCAGGCCCAGTGCGCGGCAATCCAGCCACATCAGGTAAGTGCCTTCCGGCGCGTAGGCGTGGATGCGCGGCAGCCGGTGCGCGAGCGTGTTGATCACCTCGTCGCGCGTGGCTTCGAGATAGCGCATCAGCGCATCCAGCCACGGCCCGCCGTCGCGATAGGCGGCTTCCAGCGCGGCCAGGCTGAATGGATTCGACGCACCCACGTGCAACTGCCCGAAGGCGGCCTCGACCGCCTTGCGCTCGGCATCGTCAGCGATCAGCGCCGACAGGCCCAGGCCAGGAATGTTGAAGGTCTTGCTGGGCGCAACTGCGGTGAGCACCCGGTCTCCGGGGCGGGTGAGCGTGGCCAGCGGCACATGGCGCACGCCCGGGTACAGCAGGTCGGCGTGGATTTCGTCGGACAGCACGACCAGATCGTGCCGGCGCGCGATCTCCAGCAGGCGATCCAGTTCTTCGTGGCTCCACACGCGGCCGACCGGATTGTGCGGCGAGCACAGCAGCAGCAGCTTCGCGCCGGCGCGCGCGGCGCAGCCTTCCAGATGATCGAAATCCATGGTCCAGCGGCCGTCGCGCTCGATCAGCGGGTTTTCCGCGACGCGCCGGCCGGTGTCGCGCACGGCCGAGAAAAAGGGCGGATAGACCGGCGGCTGCACGATGACCAGATCGCCCGGCCGGGTGAAGGCCTGCACCGCCGCGTAAAGCGTGGGCACGACACCGGGGCAGAAATGGATGTGCTCGCGCGCGACATTCCAGCCATGGCGTGCGGCCAGCCAGCGCATCAGCGCATCGAACGCCGCGTCGGGGTATAGCGTGTAGCCGTAGACCGGATGGCGCGCGCGTGCCAGCAGCGCTTCGGTCACCGCCGGCGGCGCCGCGAAATCCATGTCGGCCACCCACAGCGGCACCACCGCATCGGTACCGAATACCTCGGTACGGCCATCGTGCTTCACGCTGGCCGTACCGTCGCGGCGCAGCGGCAGATCGAAATCGAAGGACGGATGTTCGGGCTTCAGCTCAGCTTCTCCCAGATGGTGACCTCGGACAGCGTGTGCTGGAACTTGCGCCGCGTCTCGCGGATGACGAAGGGCACATCGCGCGCGGCGCCGAGCAGCCGGAAACCGGGCGCCAGCGCCTCGCGCAGCCCGTCCAGTGTGGTCCAGCTCTCGCCATCCTTCTTGAATCCGCCCAGCCAGTCTTCGCGCCGGGTGTGTTCCTCGAGCCAGGTGTAGGGCGAGGCGATGAGCAGCAGGCCGCCGGTGTTCAGCCGTGCATGCACGCTTGCCAGGAAGGCTTTCGGGTCATACAGCCGGTCGATCAGGTTGGCGGCGAGGATGAGGTCGTACCCGGTCAGCACGCTCTTCAGATTGCAGGCATCCCCCTGCACGAAATCCACCTTGCCGCGCACCCCGTCCAGGCCGAGGTCCGCCAGCCTGCGCGTGCGATAGGACACCAGTTCGCCCTCATCGACGAGGGTGTAGCGCAGCACACCCTGTTCGGCCAGTTGCACGCCTGCGTTGATGAAGCGCGCGGAAAAATCGACGCCGGTCACGCGGTCGAAGTGACGGGCCAGTTCAAAAGTTGCGCGTCCGGTGGCGCATCCCAGATCCAGCGCATGGCGCGCCGGACGCTCACCCATCGCCTCGATCGCCATGTGCGCCAGCGCGCGCGGGAAATTCGCCACGCCGTAGTACTCGTCGCCATAATGGAATTCGGCGTACTCGGACAACTGGCGATCGCTTTCGTAATACACATTGGGCGCGCTGGCCGGTGCATCGCTGATCACGTAACGGAACCCCGCATGCTGGAAGAAATGACGGCGGAAGGCATAGCGCGACGCGCGGATCGCCTCGTTGCCGCAGGATATCCACGATCCGCCCTTCATCAGGTTGTGACGGGCGTCGAAAGTGGGGGTCGAGAAATCGTCATAGATGGGATGCACATCGAAACCTTCGAACGGGTAGATCGGGGTTTCGGTCCATTGCCACACATTGCCCGCCACATCGAAGAAGTCGCCCTGGGCGAAGCGATCGACCGGGCAGGATGATGCCCAGTGATCGAGATGCAGATTGGCGCTGGCCCTGGCATCGGCCGGAATCTCCGCCACGCCGGCCACGTCGTACAGGCGGTACCACTCGTCCTCCGTCGGCAGCCTGACCGGACGGCCGAGCCGGGCGGCCTTCCAGCGGCAGAAGGCGCGCGCCTCGTGGCAGTTGGTTTCGACCGGCCAGTTCCACGGCATCGCCACCTCCTGCAGCATGAGCCGCAGATGCCAGCCATCCGGCCGGCGCACCCAGAACTCGGGATGGTCGATGCCCGCCTGCAGCCGGAAGTCGCGCCACTGACGGCCTTCTTCGTCCCACCACGCATCGTCGCGATAGCCGCCGTCGTCGACGAACTCGAGGAACTCGCGGTTGCTGGTGAGCTGACGGGCCGCTTCGAAACCGGTCACGTCGATGGCGCGGGTTTCGTACTCGTTGTCCCAGCCGTAAAGCGGGTCATCGCGGCGCTTGCCGAGCTGCGTGCGACCTGACGGCACGGCGACCAGGGTATTCGCCGGTGGTTCGCCGGCATCGCGACAGGGCGCCCAGGCCGGGTGCGGGCGCACGAAATCGAGCCGGCTCTGACGGATCAGCACCGACGAGGTTTCCAGATGGATGCGTTCGTGCTCGATGCCCATCACGATGCTCCACCACGGGTGATTCCAGCCTATGGGCAGGGTGAGCGGCGCTTCGCGGATGACGCGGTCGACCGTGCGGCGCACTTCGTTGCGGTAGTCGCGTACCGCCTGCACCGACGGCCAGTCGTAGTTCGCCTCGTTCAGGTCGTCCCAGCTCATTTCGTCCACACCCACCGCGAACATCGATTCCATCCGCGGATCGATGCGCGCATCGATGAGCCCGGCGAGCAGCAGCTTGTTCACGAAAAAGGTGGCGGTGTGGCCGAAATAGAAAATGAGCGGATGACGCAGGGAAATCGGCTTGCGCGTCCACGCCTCGTCGCACGCCAGCACTTCGAACAACTGCTCGTAGCGCGTGCAGGTCGCATGGAAGTAATCGCGCAAGGTGTCGCGCATGGCCTGCGGATCGAGGCCGTCGAGGCGAGGGGTGCGCGGGAAGAGGGTGTCCTGATGGGCATTCATGTTCTTGTTCTGCTCCGTCGAGTGGAAGGGGCCGGCCTCCGGGCTGACAACTGCGCCCGCCGGGGCACGCGCGTCTGACGTCCGCTCGTCGTTCAAGTTCTGGGGCATCGCGATTGTGCCTCGGCCATGTTTCAGTGTTCGCCGGCGAAGGCCGGGCCCTCCGCGCCCAGCTCGCGCTTGAGCCAGTCGATCAGCAAACGGGTACGTCCGGGCAGCAGCCGTGCATGTGGATAGACCACATGCACCGGACGCGGCGGCGGCTCGAATGCGCCGAGCACCACATTGAGTCTGCCCGCCGCGACGTGTGGCCGCACTTGATAACTCAGAAAAAGGCCGAAGCCGGCTCCGGCCACACAGGCGTCCACGGCCGGTGCGATGTGATTGAACTCCAGATTGCCGCCGACGCTCACCTGCAGCGTGCGGCCCTCGGCGCGGAAGCTCCAGGCCAGGGCGGCTGCGCCGGAAAAGCGCACGCAGGGCGCATCGCACAGATCGTGCGGGTGCATCGGCTCGCCTCGTGCGGCGAGCAGGGCAGGGCTGGCGACCACCACGCGCCGTATCGTTCCCAGCGGCTGCGCGACCAGGCCGGAATCATCCAGCGCGCCGATGCGCACACCGACATCCACGCCTTCCTCGACCAGATTCACCACGCGGTCATGCAGCAGCACGCGCAGCTTCACGCGCGGATGTTGCAGCGCAAAGCGGGTGACCGCGGGGGCGACGTACATCTGGCCGAACTGTACCGGTGCGGTGATCGTGATCGGACCGACCGGCTCGGCTGCGCCTTCTTTCAGAGCGTCTTCCGCATCCTGCACCGAGGACAGAATGTGCCGGCAGTGTTCGAGGTAATGGCGTCCGTCGTCGGTGAGCGCGACCCGGCGCGTGGTGCGGTTCATCAGGCGCACGTCCAGATGCGCCTCCAGCGCGGCCAGCGTGCGCACCACCGCGGCGAGCGAGCTGTCCAGCGCACGGGCTGCCGCAGTCAGGCTGCCGCGGTCGGCGATTTCGACGAAGGTGCGCATCGCGCGAATCAGATCCATGCCGCATTCTAGGGGCTGTTGACGGTGAATCGGCGGCCGCGCGCGAATGCCCGTGCGTCCGGATCGGGCCAGCAGGCCGCGGGCGGCTCGCGTCACGCGCGCTGCAAACGCGCTTCGCGCTTCGACGCCAAGGGCCCCGGCTGCCGCGGTCATGCGATGCGCGCGACATGCGTGGGCCTGCAGTATCCGGTGGGCGATGTAAGGTCGAGGTGTCCCGCCCGGTCCTCCGACGTGTCCGGACCCGAGCCGGCGGGTACTCACGCCCGCACCGTGGCAGGGTCCGTCCGCACACGGAGCCCTATCATGCCGATGTCTGCCGAAGTGTCTGCCCAGGTGCCCTCGCGACTTCACGAATCGCTCCGCCCTGCGGCGGGAACGCAGCCGTCGAGGCGCGTGCTGGTGGTCGAGGACGATCCGGAAATCGCCCGCATGATCGAACTGAATCTCGACGCCGAAGGCTATCGGGTGGACCTGGCGGGCGACGGCGCGACCGCGCTCGCCCGCCTGAAGGCCGGTCACTATGCGCTGCTGCTGCTCGACCTCGCGCTGCCCGACGGCGACGGCTACGACCTGTGCCGCAGCGTGCGGACAGAGCCCGTCTATCTGCCCATCATCATGCTCAGCGCGCGGTCGACCGAAGTGCACCGCGTGCTCGGACTGGAACTGGGGGCGGACGACTATCTCACCAAGCCGTTCTCCTTCGTCGAACTTCATGCGCGCATGCGCTCCGTCATGCGCCGGATGCATGCGGCCGACGCACAGCTTGCCGCGCTGCCTGGCCTGATCCGCGTCGGCGAACTGCAGATCGACCCGATCGCGCGCGAGGTGCGCATCGGCGGGGTGCCGGTGGCGATGACGGTACGTGAGTTCGAACTGCTGTTCTTTTTCGCGCGTCACCCGGAGCGCGTGTTCACCCGGGCCCAGCTTCTGGACCACGTGTGGGGGTACAACCATGACGGCTATGAACACACGGTGAACTCCCACATCAACCGGTTGCGCGCAAAGATCGAGGCGCAGCCGTCGCGACCGCGCTTCATCCAGACCGTGTGGGGCGTCGGCTATCGATTCCTGCGCGGCGACGCGTCCACATGCTGAACAGCCTCTATGCGCGGATCGCGGTGAGTTTTGCGGTCATCCTCGCATGTTTCGGCGGCGTTCTTGGCGGGCTGGGCTACAACGCCGCGCGTACCCACCAGCAAGAGGTGTCGCAGTCGCTCAGCCGCGGTCTCGCGGCCCACATCGCGTCCCACAACAGACTGGTCGGTCGGGCCGACGTGGAAGAGCTCTTCCATATGCTCATGGCGGTCAATCCGCAGATCGAGGTGTATCTGCTGGACGCTGCGGGCCGGATCCTGATGCATTCGGCGCCGGATGGCCATCTGCTCCAGCGGAAAGTGGGGTTGGCGCCCCTGCGGGCCTATCTGGACGGGGCCCGACTGCCGATCTTCGCGGACAACCCTCGCCGTCCTGACCGCCAGGACGTGTTCAGCGTCGCGCCCATCCGGCGGGCCAATGGGGAGCCCGGCTACCTCTACGTGGTGCTGGCCGGCGAGGCGTACGCGCAGATGAGCGAATCCGCAGGGCTCGGCTATGCGCTGAGCGCCGGGCTCTGGCTCGGCCTGGCGGTGCTGTGCGGGGCGCTGGTGGCCGGATTGCTCGTGTTCCGCGGCATCACGCGGCGCATCAACCGGCTGGCCGAACAGGTCGACGCCTTCCTGCCGCCGGAAGCGGCCGACCCGCGCACGCACGCTGACGGCGGCAAGGATGAGATCGGCCGTCTGCAGGCCAGCTTCAGCCGCATGTCGGCCACCATCGCCCGTCAGATCGATGAACTGAAGCGGCAGGACAGTCTGCGCCGCGAACTGGTCGCCAACGTGTCGCACGACTTGCGCACGCCGCTCACGGCGCTGCACAACTATCTGGAAACCCTGCAGTTGCACGCCGATCGGCTCACACCGGACGCGCGCAGCGATTACATCGAGCGTGCCGTGCGGCAGAGCCTGGGCGTGGCCCGGCTGGCGCAGCAACTGTTCGAGCTGGCGCGGCTCGAGTGCGAGGAGTCACCGCCCCAGGCGGAGGACTTCTGCATCAACGAACTGCTGCAGGACGTCCGGCACAAGATGGCCTTTGCCGCCGATGCCGCCGGCGTGGACCTGGATGCGGGCGCCGCCGGCGACCGCCTGATGGTGCACGCCGACATCGGCCTGATCGAGCGCGTGCTGACCAATCTGATCGACAACGCGGTGCGCTGCACGCCTCGCGGCGGCATCGTGCGTCTCGACGCCAGGCGTATCGGCGACGCGGTGGAGGTTGACGTGGCCGACAGTGGCCGCGGCATCGCGCCGGAACTGCTGCCGACGCTGTTTGCGCGCTATTCGCCGCTGCGCCGGCGTGACGGCGATCCTTCGCGTGGCGGACTTGGCCTGCTCATCGTGCATCGCATCCTGACGCTGCACCGGACCTCCATCGCCGTCGACAGTGCCCCGGAGCGCGGTACGCGCTTCCGCTTCGTCCTGCCTGCCGCCGTCGCCCGGCACGCCTGAGCGCCGGCAACTTGCCGCACCGACCGCGGCAGGCAGCAAACATCACGACATCGTGATCATTGCGTGACCGTCTCGCGAGCAGCGCTCCTCAGCATGCGGCATGCGCAGACGCATTCCGTCACCGCGTGTTCGTCAATCCACAGGAGACCCTTCGCATGAACACTGTCCTTCGCATGAGCCTGCCGCTGCTTGCCGGCGCCGTTACCCTTGCAATGCCCTTGCTGGCTACCGCAGCCGACGTTCGCGTCACGTTCACCAACGTCAGTCCGGCCGGCAGCGTCGGTACCTCGCCCTTGTGGGTCGGTTTCCACAACACCAGCTTCGATCTGTTCGATGCCGGCTCCGCCGCTTCGCTGGGCGTGGAGCGCATTGCCGAGGACGGCAACACGGCGCCGCTGAGCACGCTGTTCGCCGCCACGACCGAAACCGGCATCCAGGGCACGCTGCCGGAAGGCCCGGCGTTTCCGGGTGCCGTGCGCTCGCTGGAATTCACCGGCCTCGACCTGGCCGGCGACAACCGCTGGTTCAGCTACGCATCCATGGTCGTGCTGAGCAATGACTTCTTCATCGGCAACGACAATGCGATGGAGCACGACCTGTCGGTGCTGCTGAGCAATGGCGGCATGCTCAGCTTCTACGTCGGCGGCAATGGCGACGTGTGGGACGCCGGCACCGAGGTGAACGACTTCGCCAATTCGCTGGCGAACGGGGCGTTCGGCATCGGTGGCGGTCAGAGCATGGCCAACCAGGGCATGGCCGAGAACGGCGTGGTGCGTCATGTCGATGACCTTCCCTACGCCAGCTTCCTGAGTGCGGCCCTGGTGCCGGCCGGCTACGACTTCACGCCGCTGCAATTCACGTCCCTGCAGGCCATCGGCCGCATCGACATCCAGTTGCTGGCACCGGTGCCGGAACCCGACACCTACGCGATGCTGCTGGGTGGCCTGGCGATCGTGGGCGCGATCAGCCGCCGCGCCATCAGGCGCCGGACCGCTTGATCCGGGCAGCCCGGGCCACGCGCCGGACATCGCGGACCTTGCACCACGGCCGGGCGTCGGCCCGAGCGTGAAGGAAGGGCGCGTACCGCAGTCAAGGACGCGCCCGTTTCCATGGGCAACTAAACCGGTTTTCGCATTTGATTTATCAGCAATAGCCCATTTATTGCGTCCGCCGGTCGGTGGATAGTGTGCGTGCTGCCCGATGTCGGGGCAGCGCTTCCCTCCACACTGCAAGGACGCCGCGATGAACCTGACTGCCACTTCCCGCCCGGAAACACCCATCCTGCTGCACGGATTCAAGCTGTCCGGCCACAGCCACCGCGCCGAACTGTTCCTGGAACTGCTCGGCTTGCCCTATACCTTCCGCCAGGTCGATCTGGCGGGCGGCGAACAGAAGTCGCCGGCCTTTCTTGCGCTCAATGCCTTCAGGCAGGTGCCGGTGATCGAGGATGGCGATACCGTGGTGGCCGATTCCACCGCCATCCTGGTCTATCTGGCGCAGCGCTACGCGCCGGGACGCTGGATGCCGCAGGACGCGGCGGGCGCGGCCGAGGTCCAGCGCTGGCTGTCCGCCGCCTCCGGCCCGGTCGCTTTCGGACCGTGCGCAGCACGGCTGGTGACCGTGTTCGGCGCGGATTTCAATCCGGATGAGGTGATCGCGCGCGCGCATCGCCTGCTGGCGGTGATGGAAAACGGACTGGCGCAACGCGAATGGCTGGCGGCAGCGGTGCCGACGCTGGCCGACATCGCGGTCTACACCTATGTCGCACACGCGCCGGAAGGCAATGTGTCGCTCGATGCCTATCCCCGGGTGAGGGCGTGGCTGGCGCGGGTCGAAGCGCTGCCCGGCTTCGTGCCGATGCCGGTGACACGCGCCGGCCTGCGCGCCTGAGCCCGCCATGAGTGCGCCCATCGACCGTCTGCCATCCGCCCTGCCGGGCGATCCCTTCCATCCCGGCGAGCGTGCGCTGCAGGCACACGCCGGCGTGCGTCAGCGCATGGCCGAGGTCGGCGCCCGCGTCATCCGCGGCCACATGCCGGAACAGCACCGGGCCTTTTTCGCGGAGCTGCCCTTCGTGCTGATCGGCAGCGTGGACGGCGCAGGTCAGCCCTGGGCGACGCTGCTGTCCGGCCCGCCGGGTTTCATCCGCTCGCCGGAACCGACGCGCCTGCGCATCGAAGGCCTGCCCGCCGGCGGTCAGCCACTGGCGGCGCATGTCGCGCCGGGCGCGCCGCTCGGTCTGCTCGGCATACAGCCGCACACGAGGCGGCGCAATCGCGCCAATGGCCGGGTGAGCGGCGTCGATGCGGCGGGCTTCGATATCGCCATCGAACAGAGTTTCGGCAACTGTCCGAAATACATCCGGCCGCGCGAGGCGCGTTTCGCCCCGGGGCCACACAGTCCGCCCGCCGTGCAGGCGCTGTCCGGGCTGGACGACGCGGCGCGGCGACTAATCGCTCGCGCCGACACCTTCTTCATCGCCAGCGCGGCGTACGGCGGCGTCGATGTATCGCACCGCGGTGGCGAGCCCGGCTTCGTGCACATCGACGGCGACGTGCTCACCGTGCCCGATTACGCGGGCAACCTGTTTTTCAACACGCTGGGCAATCTGCTTGTGGAGCCGCGGGCCGGGCTGCTGTTCATCGATTTCGCGCGCGGTGACATGCTGCAGTTGTCGGTGCGCGCCGAGGTGATCGACGATGCCGCCGAGCGTGCGCGTCTGCCTGGCGCGCAGCGCGTGCTCAGCTTGAGTCTGCTCGCCGCGCAGCGGGTGCGGCCGGCGCCTGGACTGAGCTGGTCGGCGCAAGCAGTTCCCGCGCCGCGCTCATGATCGCCTGCGCGTCCTCGCGTGCGGCGTCGAGCCGGCGGCGCAGCGCGTCGCTTTCGTGACCGACCGCGAACACGATGCCGGTGCCGAGCGCATTGCGCAGATCGACGCGGGCCTGCTCGAGCGCGAGGGCGGCAGCCGCTGAGTCGCCCTGCGCACCGAGGCGGCGCGCGGCGGCGACATGGGCGAGCAGCAGGTAACCGCGGGTAGTCAGGATGTTCAGGGTGGCCAGCGGCAGTTGCTTGGAACTGGGTTCGTTCACCATGCGGGCGGCGGCATCGGACAGCGCGGCGAGCGCTTCCTGCGCATGCCGCCGGGCAAGCCGGTAGTTCACATCGCGCGTGCCCGGCGTGAGCGCCCGTTCGATGTACTCGACCAGCGACTGCTGCAGCCGGCGTACCAGGGCCGGCACCGAGTTGCGTTCCCAGCTCGGCAGCACACGGCTGAACGCCCAGGCGATGGCGACGCCGGCCAGCGTATCGAGAAAACGTTCCGATACATGGAAGCTGCCGGGTGCGATCAGGTGCAACTGCAGCAGCGCCATGACGCACATGGCGGTGACCGTGACCCGGTAGCGCACGGTCAGGAAGGTGTGCGCAATGCCGATGCTGATGAAAATGACGGACAGCAGCACCACCGGCTGCGGTACGAAGCGCAACAGTGCGGCGACGAACAGGCAGCCCAGCGCATTGCCTATCATGCGGTCGGTCTGGCGCTGCCGGGTCTGGCTGAAACTGGCGCGCATCACCAGCGACACCGTGAGCAGGATCCAGTAACCGTGTCCCGCCCACGGCAGCCACCGCGACAGCAGGTAGGCGGCGGCCATGGCCAGCGTGAGGCGGATCGCGTAGCGCAGCACCGGCGAATCCATGCGCAGCGCCAGCCACAGCGCGCGCGGTGCGAAGCTCGAGCGCGACAGGAAGCGGCCCATGGCCATCACCGACACCTTCTTCGGTGCCGGATCGCGCAGGACACGATCGACGCGCCGCAGCGCATCCACCGTATCGAAAATCTTCTGGCGCGCCGCCAGCAGCGAAGCGAGCGCGATGTCGTCGGCAGGAGGCTGCTGTTGCCGCAGCGTGTCGACCGCATGCGCAAGCGCGGGCCGCATCGCGCGGTAGGGCGCCTCGGTCAGCACCGGCTCGCGAGAGGACAGATCGGATTCGGCGATGCGGATCACGTCTTTCGCGGCGGCGCGCGTCATGTCGGCGAGCAGGCCGAGCACGCGGTGCTCGCGGAAGGCATCGCGCAGCGGCGAATAGTCGCCCTGGCTGGCGAGCACCGCCTCGTGCGCATCGATCATCGCGAACAGGCCGTCGGCCATGGCCTGGCGCTCCGGCGTGCGCCGCTCGTCGAGCAGGAAGTCGCGCGCGGTCTGCAGCTTTTCCGCCAGCACCGCCTGACGGCGCACCAGATCGGCATACACCTGGTCGATCGGAATGGCCGGATCGAACAACCGGGCCTTGTCGTTCATGTAATCGGCGAAGGCGTGCATGGCGTCCACCAGCACGCGTCGCCGCATGTCCACATCCACCGCGCGCGCCATGAGCAGCCCGTAGCCCAGGTAGAGCATGCCGCCCGCACATTCCTGCAGCACGTGCATCATCTGCTGTTCGACCGGCAGTTCCGGCAGCGCCAGCGAGAACGCCATCACCATGGTCATGCCGTAACCCAGCGGCAGGCCGGCACGCCCCCAGGCGGTGGCCATGGCGGAGGCGAAGGCGATGAGCAGCACGACCGCACCGAGCAGCCAGACCGAATCGTGCGACAGCAGCACGGCGAGCGACACCAGTGGCATCTGCACCAGATTGGCGAGCAGCAGCGGCAGCTTGTTGCGGCGCGGTACCGCGATATCGGTCAGGCTGACGATGAGTGCACCGGCGGATACCGGTATCGCGACCTGTGTGCCGAAGGCGAGCCAGGTGAGCACAGTGATGAGCAGCACACCGGCGCTGCACAGCAGTCCGCTCAGCGCGTGGTGATTGCGCAGCTCGCGCGCCAGCGGCGCATCCTTGTTCAGCCCGGGCCACTGCATCGCGTCAGGTCCTGTCCCGGCAATGGTCGAGCGCGAACTTCACCAGGGCGGCGGTGCTGTCGAGATCGAATTTGCGTTTGATGTTGATGCGGTGCGTTTCCACAGTCCGTACCGACAGCGCCAGACGGGCGGCGATTTCCTTGTTGCCGAGGCCATCCGCGATCAGTTTCAGCACCTCCCGTTCGCGTGGCGTCAGCTCGGGCTCCGGCAGACTGGCATTGACCAGGGCGTCGGCCACGCGGGCGCTGAAATAGCGCCGGCCCGCGCTCACCGCGTCGATGGCGGCGACGATTTCCGCGGACGGGCTGTCTTTCAGTACATAGCCCCGGGCGCCGGCGCGGAAGGCCTCGACCACGTATTGCGGCTCGTCGTGCATGGTGAGCATGATGACCTGCAGTCCGGGATCGCTGTGCTGCAGCCGCCGCGTCAATTCGATGCCGTGCATGTCGCGCATCGAAATGTCCATCAGCACGCAGTCCGGTGCGTGGCGCGCGATCGCCTCCAGCGCCTCGGCGGCGGATCCGGCTTCGGCCACCACCGTGAAGTGGCCGACCGCTTCCAGCCGCGCGCGCAGTCCGTCGCGCACCAGTGGGTGATCGTCGACCAGCAGGAGGCGCAGCGCAGGCTTCATGCATCCTGCTCCGGCAGGCGGGCGGTCAGGGTCGTGCCGCGCGGACCGGATTCGATCCGGAAACTTCCGCCCAGCGCCTCGATGCGTTCGCGCATGCTGGACAATCCAAGGCCGCGGCGTGGCGATGCGGCCACCGCGTCGACATCGAAGCCATGCCCGTCATCCGCCAGTTCCAGCACGCGATGCGCGCCATCCCGACGCAGGCTGAGCGTCACCCGTGAGGCGGTCGCGTGGCGTTCGACATTGTTCAATGCTTCCTGCAACAGGCGGAACAGCGCGGTTGCCACGTCTCCGCCGGCGCCGCGCTGTTCGTCGGCGTCCGTCTGCATGGAACAGGCGATGCCCGTGCGCGCCGAAAACTCGTCCAGCACCTGCTTCATCGCTGCCTGCAGACCCAGCGTGTCGAGCAGTGTGGGCCGCAGGCCGTGCGAAATGCGCCGCACATCGCCCAGCACATCCTCCATGGCGGCGATGCCCCGTCCCAGACTGCGCCGGGCGGCCTCGACCGCCTCGGTGTCCGGCGCTTCCAGCCGCGCCTGGGCCGATTCGAGCAGGAATTTCACCGACACCAGGCTCTGACTCACGCCGTCATGCAGTTCGCCCGCCACCCGGGTGCGTTCGGTTTCCTGCGAGCGCACAACCTGGCGGGCCAGTTCGCGCATTTTCTGTTCGGCCACGCGACGGTCGGACAGATTGAGCGCCATGCCCCCCAGCGCCACCAGCACGGTCGCCACCACGGCGATGGCCGCGATCACGCCCAGCGTATTGCGGATGGCGAGCTGCGCCTGCTGTTCCATGCGCTGACGCGCGGCCACGATGTCGTCGGTGTACAGCCCGGTGCCGAGCATCCATTCCCACCCGGGCAGGGACGCCACGTAACCCAGCTTGTTCTCCGGGCGGCCGGAAGACGGCCGGCGCCAGATGAAGTCGACATAGCCGCCGCCATCGCGCGCGGTGGCGATCAGGTTCTGGATGGTCGGGCGGCCGAGCGGATCCTTCATGTCCCACAGCGTACGGCCGACCAGTTCGGGCTGGCGCGGGTGCATGAGCACGCGGCCACGATAGTCATAGACGAAGAAATAGCCGTCGTCGCCGAATTCGAGCCGGCCGAGCAGATCGAGCGCCTGACGGCGCGCGGCTTCATCCTGACGCCCGCTGAGATGGCTGATGCTGGCCAGCGCGAGCAGTACGTAGTTGCGCAGTTCGGCGCGCCGCGCCTCGGTCAGTGCGGGCTCGACGATGGCATGTTCGGCGTCGGCCAGCGCGCGCCCCTGCAGCTTCACTACGGCGGCGACCGCGGCGATCGCGAGCAGCAGCGGTACGACGGCGAGCAGCACGAATTTCAGGCGCAGTTGCATGGCGCGATGGCGGTAAGGAAGCCCGGATGATAAGGCGTTTCAGCCGCGTGCGTCGCGCCCGGATAACGGCGTTTCCGGGGTGCCGGGTGCGCCACTGTCGGACGGCACCCACAAGGCGGTGTCATCCGCCTACACGGCGCTGCCGGATCGCCGATACGCCGTTTGGTCGCCCTCCCGGATCATTCATCCCATGCCGCAGCGATCTTCGGCGCCCGCCTGCGATCGCATTCCATCATCCCTCAGACAAGGAGAACGTCATGCTGAAGTGGGCTCTCATATTCGCACTGATATCGCTCGTGGCCGGCGTGTTCGGCTTTACCGGCATCGCCGCCGGTGCCGCCGGCATCGCCAAGATTCTTTTCTTCATCTGTGTGGCTGTGTTCGTCATCTTCCTGGTGCTGGGACTGCTCGGCATCAAGGCACTGAACTGACACGCCATACCCGGACAAGGAGATGACCATGACCATAGCGACCCTGCGCAAGAACGACGAGAAGGGGGCGATGACGCTGGATCACGATGCCCTCCGCCGAGCCAGCGAGGACCTGGACAAAGGCGCGGTCACGCCCGCGAACAGCGCCTGGAGCGAGGACATCGTTCATCTGCTCAACCATGCGCTGGCCACCGAGCTGGTCTGTGTGTTGCGCTACAAGCGCCATCATTTCACCGCGCATGGCATGAATTCGCCGGCCATCGCCGACGAGTTCCGCGAGCACGCCGACGAGGAGGCGGCGCATGCCGACCTGCTGGCGCGACGCATCGTGCAACTGGGCGGCGAGCCCGATTTCGACCCGTCGCGGCTGCTCGATCGCAGTCATGCGGACTACGACGAAGCAACCGACCTGAAGTCCATGGTCCGGGCCAATCTGGTCGCCGAGCGCATCGCGGTAGAGAGCTACCGCCAGATGATTTCGCTCATCGGCGACAAGGACCCGACCACCCGGCGTCTGCTCGAGGACATCCTGCATGACGAGGAGGAGCACGCCGACGAACTGGCGGACCTGCTCGAACAGTGAGCGAGCGGGCCTGTGCAGTGATTTCCAACCACCGATAGAAAGGAAGCGCCATGAACAGCGACCGTATCGAAGGCAACTGGAAGCAACTGAAGGGGAAGGTGAAGGAACAGTGGGGCAAGCTCACCGATGACGAACTGGATGTGATCGAAGGCCATCGCGAGCAGCTCGCGGGCAAGATCCAGGAACGTTATGGCGTCGCACGCGACGAAGCCGAGCGGCAGGTGAAGGATTGGGAACGCCGCATGCACGGCTGACGGTGCCGGCGCATTCCGCCCCCCGGGGACGGGGCGGCGTGCGCATGTCCCGGCGTGGCGAGGTGGCGACGCGTGTCCGGCACGCGTCGTCCTTGTCCGGGGCGGGTCCTGTACAGGACCCGCCCCGGGTCTTTTGCAGGATTGACGCAGCACTCAGGGTTTACCGCTAGGTGTTGGCGCGGAGTGCCACTGCGTAATCGCACCGATGCGGGGGCTTTGCCCGGCCAACCATACTCCCGGTACTCCACCCGCTTGCAGCGCAGACATGCGCTGTCGCAGGGCAGGAGGTCGACAGTCGTCGCGTCCGTGCATGCCCGCGTTCGCTCCCGTCAGCGGGCGGCGGCGGCCAGCGGAGCGCTGGCGACACGAGGCCGCGCGGTCGCGGTCGCTGCAGCCCGGACCACCGGGCGCCCGAGGAGACACATGAACCCCCTGATTTCCAAGCTCGGCTGGGCCGCGCTGTCGGTGACCGGCGCCGCCTGTCTCGGCGTGGTCGCGCTGTCGCGCGGCGAGAGCATCAGCGCCCTCTGGATCGTGCTGGCCGCACTATCGGTCTACCTGATCGCCTACCGTTTCTACGCGCGCTTCATCGCCACCCGTGTCATGGAGCTGGACGCCCGCCGCATCACGCCGGCGTGGGCCAGGAATGACGGCCTGGACTACGTACCCACCAACCGCAACATCCTGTTCGGTCACCACTTCGCGGCGATTGCCGGTGCCGGCCCGCTGGTCGGACCGGTACTGGCGGCGCAGATGGGCTACCTGCCGGGCATGCTGTGGATCCTCGCCGGCGTGGTGTTCGCCGGCGCGGTGCAGGATTTCATGGTGCTGTTCATTTCCACGCGCCGCGACGGGCGCTCGCTGGGCGATCTGATCAAGTCCGAACTGGGCGAGGTGCCCGGCGTGATCGCGCTGTTTGGCGCTTTCATGATCATGGTGATCATCCTGGCCGTGCTGGCGCTCATCGTGGTCAAGGCGCTGGCGCACTCGCCCTGGGGCTTCTTCACGGTCGCCGCGACCATCCCGATCGCCATCCTGATGGGTCTGTACATGCGCTATGTCCGGCCCGGCCGCATCGGCGAGGTGTCCATCGCCGGTTTCGTGCTGCTCATGCTGGCCATTGTCGCCGGTGGCTGGGTGGCGGCCGATCCGGTGTGGGGCCCGCTGCTCACCTTCGACGGCAAGCAGCTTACCTGGATGCTCATCGGCTACGGTTTCGTCGCATCGGTGCTGCCGGTCTGGTTGCTGCTCGCCCCGCGCGACTACCTGTCGACCTTCCTCAAGATCGGCACCATCGTCGGTCTGGCGCTCGGCATCCTCATCGTCGCACCCCAGCTCGAAATGCCGGCGGTAACGAAGTTCATCGATGGCAGCGGTCCCGTATGGTCGGGCAATCTGTTCCCCTTCCTGTTCATCACCATCGCCTGCGGCGCGGTATCCGGCTTCCATGCGCTGATCTCTTCCGGCACCACGCCCAAGCTGCTCGATCGTGAAACCGATGCGCCACTGATCGGCTACGGCGGCATGCTGATGGAGTCCTTCGTCGCCATCATGGCGCTGGTGGCCGCCTCGGTCATCGATCCCGGCGTGTACTTCGCGATGAACAGCCCGGCAGCGCTGATCGGCAAGACCGCGCAGGAAGCGGCCACGGTGATTTCCCAGTGGGGCTTCGTGGTGACGCCGGAAATGCTGACGCAGACCGCGGCCGACGTCGGCGAAACCAGCATCATTTCGCGTGCCGGCGGCGCGCCGACGCTCGCCGTCGGCATGGCGCACATCCTGCACCAGGTGATAGGCGGTCAGGCCATGATGGCGTTCTGGTACCACTTCGCCATCCTGTTCGAGGCGCTGTTCATCCTGACCGCGGTCGACGCCGGTACGCGTGCTGGCCGTTTCATGCTGCAGGATCTGATGGGCACCTTCGTGCCGTCGTTCAAGCGCACCGAGGCGCTGGTGCCCAACCTGGTCGCCACCGGCCTGTGCGTCGCCGCCTGGGGCTACTTCCTGTACCAGGGCGTGGTCGATCCGCTGGGCGGCATCAACACGCTGTGGCCGCTGTTCGGCGTGGCCAACCAGATGCTGGCTGCGGTCGCGCTGGTGCTCGCCACCGTGGTGCTGGTGAAGATGAAGAAGCAGCGCTACATGTGGGTGACCGTGCTGCCCACGGTGTGGCTGCTCGCCTGCACGCTGACCGCCGGCTGGCAGAAGGTATTCAGCGAGAACCCGAAGATCGGTTTCCTGGCCCACGCCGCCAAGTTCAGCGCCGCCGCGGAGAACGGCGAAGTACTGGCGCCGGCCAAGAGCATCGAACAGATGCAGCAGGTCATTTTCAACGACTATGTCGATGCCGCGCTCGCATCGCTGTTCGTGCTGGTGGTGCTGTCCATCACCTTCTTCGGTATCCGCAAGGTGATGCAGGCACTGCGCGACGACCGGCCGAGCGTGCGCGAATCGCATCACGGCCTGCACGCCGAGGCGGGCAGGGCGTGATGGCAAACGGGTGCTCGATGCGGGCGCATCTTCCAGAAGAAGTGCGCACCGGGCCCGTCACGCTGCTGCCGACCGCGCAGCCGCGCGACGGGTCGGGCGCCCCGGGGTGTCATCATGTTTAAGGACATTGCGCGCATGGGCGAATATCTGGGTCAGGCGGCCCGCCTGATGGTCGGTCTGCCGGATTACGATACCTATGTGCAGCACATGCGCATGAAGCACCCGGACCGGGCGCCGATGACCTATGAAGAGTTTTTCCGTGAACGCCAGGAAGCGCGCTTCGGCGGCGCTTCCGGCAAATGTTGTTAGGACCTTGTCGATCGCGGCAGCGTCCTTCGCCGATGTACCACCTCCTCCTTATTGGCCGGGGTCGGCGCAAGCCTTCCCCGGCATTTTTTTGGAATGCCTGCCGTGAATCCGATGGACCCGATTCCGACCACCTTGCTGAGCGGCTTTCTTGGCGCGGGCAAGACCACCTTGCTGAACCGGCTTCTCGCGGCCGATCACGGCCAGCGCATCGCGGTGATCGAGAACGAGTTCGGCGCGGTCGGCATCGACGGCGGACTGGTGGACCGCGCTGCAGTGTCGGTCGTGGAACTGTCCAATGGCTGCATCTGCTGCAGCGTGCAGGGCGAACTGGGCGAGGCCTTGCGCGCTCTGATGGCGCGGCGCGATGCCGGCGAACTGGCTTTCGACCGGCTGGTGATCGAAAGCACCGGCCTGGCCGATCCGGCACCGGTGGTACAGACCTTCTTCAACGACCCGGTGCTGCGCGAGCGTTACCGCCTCGATGGCGTCATCACGGTGGTCGACGCCGTACATTTCGACCAGCAGTTCCGCGGCGAGCGCGTCGCCGCCTCCCAGGTCGCGTTTGCCGACCGGCTCGTGGTGAGCCGCGCCGATCTGGTGACGCCGGAGCAACTTTACGAACTGTGTGCCCGGCTGCAGCGCGTGAATGCGCGCGCGCCCATCATCGTTGCCGGCAGCGCCGACGAGCACTGGCGTGACCTGCTCGCCATCGGCGGTTTCACGCTGGACGAGAAGGGCCTGCCGGTTGCCGGCTGGCAGCCGGTGTCGCCGCGTGCGCTGTCCGGTTTCGGCGGCACGCTGCGCAAGTCCTGGGATGATGCGGTCGGCTCGCTGCTGCTGGAAACCGACCGGGCGCTCGACCTTGATCGCATCGCAAGCTTCGTCGATGCGCTCATCGCCGACTACTCGGTCGACCTGCTGCGCTACAAGGGCGTGCTGTCGATCGCCGGCGAACCGCGCAGGCTCATCTTCCAGGGCGTGCACCGCATCGCCGGCTTCGACTACGGTCGCCCCTGGGACGAAAACGAAGCCCGCACCAGCCGCATCGTGCTGATCGGCCGGCATCTGCCGGCCGACGCCTTGCGCGCATCCTTCCTCGCCGCCTGCGCCATCGCCGACGCAATGGCCTGACCCTCGCCGCCGCCCGCGATCGCGCCCACAAAAGCTCGGCCAGGCCGAGAACGGAGCCAAGGTTTCGTGGGAGCGGGCTTGCCCGCGATGCAGCTTCGAACGCAGCCTGCGGCCGGCATGCGCCGCATCGCGGCCAGAGGCCGCTCCCACAAAAACTCGCGACAGACACGAACGGAGCCGGGGTTTGGTGGGAGCGGGCTNGCCCGCGATGCAGCCTTGAACGAAGCCTGCGGCCGGCATAGCCCGCATCGCGGCCAGAGGCCGCCCACAAAAGCTCGGCCAGGCCGAGAACGGAGCCAAGGTTTCGTGGGAGCGGGCTTGCCCGCGATGCAGCCTTGAACGAAGCCTGCGGCCGGCATAGCCCGCATCGCGGCCAGAGGCCGCCCACAAAAGCTCGGCCAGGCCGAGAACGGAGCCAAGGTTTCGTGGGAGCGGGCTTGCCCGCGATGCGGCCTTGAACGAAGCCTGCGGCCGGCATGGCCCGCATCGCGGCCAGAGGCCGCTCCCACAAAAGCTTTCGCCGATCACGAACGGCGCCGGGGTTTGGTGGGAGCGGGCTCGCCCGCGATAGAGCTTCGAACGAAGCCCACGGCCGGCATGCGCCGCATCGCGGCCCGCGGCCGCCCACAACAGCTCGCTCAATCGGCGAAAGAAGCGGGGTTGCTTGGGGGCCATGTCAGAGCAACATCCGGAAATGTTTGCGGCCGGATATCCCCGGCGAGGGTTCTGTCCATCTTCATTCACCGCGAAGGGAGGAGGGCGCCATGAAGAAATCGACCGCCGTGATATCCGTGCTGATCGCGCTGGCGATCGCTGTCGGTGGATATCTCTTTTATGTGCAGCCGCCAGCCGCGCCACCGCCCGCGGAATTGCCCGCCGATCCTCCGCCGGTGGCGACGCTGCCCGAAAGTCCGTCGCCGGCACCGGATGTCGCGCCGCATTACCCGATAGACGTGCCGGCTGCGGCGGATGCGCCGGCTGCCGAGGCGGACCTCGATGCCCGGCTGCTGATCGCATTGCGCGCGCTGTTCGGTGCGTCGCTCGACACCATGTTCAACACCACTGATATCGTGCGACGTATCGTGGTGACGGTGGACAATCTGCCGCGCGAACGCGTTTCGCGCCGCCTGATGCCGGTCAAGCCGGTGCCGGGACCGATGGTGATCGCGGGTAGCGGCGACGAGCGCGTGATCGACGCTTCGAATGCCGAGCGCTACCGGCCCTATGTCGAACTGATGGAACGGGTGCCGACTGCGACGCTGGTCGATGCCTATGTCCGGAACTACGACGCCTTCCAGGCGCGCTATGTCGAACTGGGCTATCCGCAGGGCTATTTCAACAATCGTCTGGTGGAGGTGATCGACCACCTGCTGGCGACCCCGGAGCCCGCTGTGCCATTGCGTGTGGCGCAACCCAGGGTGCTGTACACCTTTGCCGATCCGGAACTGGAAAAGCTGTCGGAAGGACGCAAGATACTGCTGCGCATGGGCCCGGACAATGCCGCGAAGGTGAAAGCCAGGCTGCGCGACATCCGCGCCGCGGTGACGCGCGAAGCCGCGGCGGGTACGCCCTCCGCCGGCGCACGCTGAGGGCCTGCTGGCAGCCTTACACGCTGCGGGCGAGCAGGGCGACGGCTTCGGCCTGACGGTGCGTGCCGGTCTTGGCCAGGATGCGCTTGAGGTGGGAACGGACGGTCGCCAGGCCGATGCCCAGCCCGGACGCGATGCCTTCCAGCGAACGCCCCTGTGCCAGCGCGGCGGCGACCGCGGCTTCGGTCCGCGTGAGGTCGAACAGCGCGCGCAGCTTGTCCAGATCGGCCGGCGCTTCCGGGTCACGGATGAACAGCAGCGCGGCCGGCTCCTGATCGCCGAATACCGACAGCGAGGGGCGCAGCGGCACGATTTCCAGCAACAGCGGCAGCCGGTCGCGGCGTGGAATGCACAGCGCGGCTCCGGCATCGCCCGGCTCGCCCCGGGCGACAGCGATCGCCGCGCGCACCCGCGCCGACAGCGCATCGCGCAGCGCAGCTTGTCGCAGTACGAGGCACCCGCCCTGTACCGCAAGTTCGGTATTCCCGCGCAACAGGGTGTCCGCCATCGCGCTGGACATCATGACGCGGCAGCGCGCATCGACCACGATCACCCCGGTATCGACGCGGTCGAGCGCCTGCAGGGCGGCGGTGTGTGCCTGCGACAGCGCCGACAGGCGGCGACCCAGCCGCAGCGCGCGCTGAAGGTGCGGCAACAGCAGCGCAACCTTGCTGCGCTCGACCTCGGAATACGCGCCGGCTTCGCGCGCGCGATGGATGCCCAGCACGCCGATGACGCCATCGGCCGCCTGGAACACCGCGCCCAGCATGTGGTGGATGTCGAGATGGTGCAGCCATTCCCGGTAGAAGCCGCTGCGCGCCTGCTCTTCGGGTGTCACCAGATCCTCGTCGGTGATGACGCGCGACAGGCCGTGGGCGACCGAGCGCTCGACCCACAGGTCGCGCCGGTGCCAGTCCTCGGCCCAGGCCCGGTCGCGCTCCGCGACCACCAGATTGTCGGTGCATTCGAGCAGATCCACCTGCGCGCCGTCGCCATGCAGCTTGATGACCGTGCTGGTGGAATCGAGCGCCTGTGCGGTGCGCGTCGCCGTGCCGGGCCACAGGCTGCTGTCCAGCGCAGCGTCGTAGTAATGCGCGATCAGCGCCGACAGGCGGGCGTCGGCAAGTTCCGGTGAGGACATGGGTGGCGCCTCCGTGTGCGGGTTTCTCCCCTGTTTGGGGGGCGCAAGCGCCCCGTGCCGGTTTCTACCATAGCGCACGGGCGGCGCACGACCGGAAACCTAATGTCCCAGGTGCATCAGTCGGGACTGCACCGGCGGCGATACGACCGCCGGGATCAAATGACAGGAGCTTTTCCATGCAGACACGAGCCGTTCTTTCCCGCCTCGCACTGGCCGTCGCGCTGATCGCCGGTGCGGCGCCCGTGCAGTCGCAGAACGCCACCACCCCTGCCGCGAAACTCGACATCGCCGGCGTGCGCATCGGCATGACCGAAGCCGAAGCCGTCAAGGCCGTGCAGGCCTTCGACGCCAGCGCGAAGCTGAAGCGCACCGTCGCCACCTTCCCCTATTTCGATGGCGTCAGTTCGCTGCAGTCGCCGGAATTCCTCGACCACATTGGCGCGACGATGAACAATGGATCGGGCATCGGCATCTGGTTCGCCAGCCCGCCGGCCGAGCCGCGCGTCATCGCGGTGATGAGACGCGCTTCGGCGCCGCAGCCGCCGGGCAGCGAACAGATGATGTCGTCCCTGGTCGGCCGCTACGGTCCTTACGCCGCGCGCACACCGCCTGTCGCCGGTGGCCGCGCCGTCGTGCACTGGAGCGAGGAAGGCAAACCCCAGTGCAGCGTGGACAAGGATCGAAAGGGCCAGCGCATCCCCTGGCATAACGCCATGGGCACGCTGCTGCAGCCGGGGGCGGTGAAGGTGCTGGAACAGTACGCGCGGCAGCGCGTGCCGCATCTGGTCGAGGCGCTCGGCCCCACGCCGGACGTCGCCCGTTGCGGCATCGTGCTGCGCTACGAATGGAACAGCGAACCGGTGCAGAACTTCGAAGCCTGGCTGGTCGATCAGGGCGGCATGGTCGCCAGCAGCCGCCGGTCGGCCGAGTGGGTGGAACAACTCAAGGCCGACGCGGTGCGCAAGCTGAAGGGGCAGGGGACGGTGCCGAAGTTCTGACCCGCCCCGGTTCCTTCGGGCGTGTCATCCGGTGTGTGTGCGGACCACGCTTGAGCGCTTTACAGCATGCGCGACACGATGCGCTGCGTTTCGTCGCTGAACTCGGCAAACTCCTGATCCGTAAGCAGATTTTCCCGTCGCATCTCGGTCAGCTTGTACAGCGCGTTGGAGCGGCTCAGCCCGTCGAATGCAAGCGCGATCTGCTTGTCGCGGTCCTGTATCAGCTCGAAGATGTTCGAGTAGCGTTCATGGCTCGTGTCCTCGCTTTGGGCCACGAGCATCAGTTCTTCCAGGATACGGTTGCACAGGCGCTCAAGCGCAACCGGCTTCAGCGTGCTGAGCCGTCGCCAATCTGCTTCAGGGATGCGGGTCGTCATGGTCTGTTCGGGATGCCTGTCGGTGGGATCGACGAATGGGTTCAGTTCAAGGGGTCGCTCGCCCTAAGGATAAGCGCGGAATCTGTACGAATGCGCTGATAGCGGGGTCTGACCCCGATAACGGACCCCGAACGAAGCCCACGGCCGGCATGCGCCGCATCGCGGCCAGAGGCCGCTCCCACAAAAGCTCGCCCAGGCCGCGAACGAAGCGGGTTCATGTAGGAGCGAGCCCGGCTCGCGATTCCACCCTCGAACGAAGCCTGCGGCCGGCATAGGCCGCATACATATCGGATTGGGAGCGCTGACGCCGACCGGCAGAGCCGGCGGAGCAGCACGAGGCCGGCGCGGCGCGCAAGCTGCGGGGTAGGGTGCGGGCGCTTCCCGCGGTGCTGCAGACGCCTTCGTGATCCTGTCATGCTGGTGCGCATGACAGGACAGAAATTCCCCTCATAATGGATGCGATGGGCCGCCACCTCACGGAATGCCCTCGACCACCCGAAGGGACTTCCGCTTGGCGACTTCACTCCCGCTTTCCATCATGCGCCGCGTGCGCGCGTTCAAGGACTTCTTGTTCGGTCTTTGCGTCGTCGGCGTCGCGCTGCTGCCGCCGGTCGCCGCGTTTGCCCAGACACCCGATGCCAGCGCCTGGCCCGGCCGGCCCGCTTTCGAGAACATGCCGTGCGCCCAGCGACGCGAGCAGGTGCTGCAGTTCTGGGGGACTCTGCCACGCCAGCCCGATGCCTGCGCGCGCGCGCGCAAGACGCTCGCGGTGGCGCAGGATCTGGTCGCCACCAAGCGCGCCTGTGGCGAGACGGCCGACTGGCGCACGGTCGAAACCGATCAGAGCGTGACCGAACATGCCGCCGCAGCCCGCGCCGCCTGCGGGAACGGCGGCAGCTCGTTGCGCAGACAGGCGGCCGGTGACGCGGGCCGCGCTGCCGGATGTCCGATGGACATCACAGCGAACGGGCGGCGGGTATCGATCATCGACCCGATCGAAGCCCAGGGTGGCGCGGCCAACGCGCTGCGTGCGGCGCGCCAGACACTGGCAAGCATCACCAGCCAGGGCTCTTGCAGCGACTTCGGCAGCGAACGGCAGACCTGTGAAGAGAATCTGCGCGTATGGCAGGACACCGTCCGCGCGCTGGAATGTCACGCCGCGGCGGAAGAGAGACAGCCCCCGGCCGTGCCGGGCAAGGCAGGTGGTGCGAGCGGCGATCGACCGGGTTCACCACCCGCCGCGGCCGCAAAGGATGCCAACGCTTTTCTCGGTTTCGGCGACAAGACGGGGGCGAAGGGCGACGGCGGCGCGGGTGCGTCCGGCGGCAAGGGCGGCGCCGCAGGGCGCGGAGCGGCCGCCTTTCTGCCTTTCGCGGATGGCAACGGCAGCGGTAGCGGCGGCGGGACCGAAAGTGCCTTCCCCACGCCGTTCTGCCGCTTCGTCAGCGACGAGAAGGAGCGCCACGATCCGGAAACCCAGGTGTGTGTCGGCAAGACGGTCTACATCTGCCTTGGTCGCAGCAGCCCGCGCGGTGCCGATGCCTGGCATGTGGTGGGCACCAGCGGCTGCGGCACCGTGCGTTCCATCCGCGCCGTGGAAGATGCGCGACGGGCCGATCGCCAGCGGACAAAGATTCACGAGGACTGAACCGATGACATCGATCGCGCAGCGCACGAAACGCCTCTGGCTGGTTCTTGCGGTCACCTGCATTGCCGCCGTGCCCGCTGCCCGGGCCAACGACGCGGCGGCCTGGGGGCGCGCAATGCAGGGTGTGAACCAGTGGATGCAGCAACAGGAGGCACGCGAGCGACGGGCCGAGGCGGCACAGCAGCGGCAGCAGGCGGAGGCGCAGCGGCGCCAGGCGCAGGACGCCGCGCAACAGTTTGCCGAGACGGAGCGGCGTCAGGCGCAGCAGCAGCTTGCCGCCGATGCCGCCCGCGCCAGCGAAGCCGCCCGCATGGAGGCCTTGCGCGCGCCGGGCCGCTACGCCGGCCGTCTGGTGCTGCACCGCGCGTTGTTGCAGTCATCGGCCGACACGCCTCCCGGGCTCACCCTCGTCGGACGTTCCGCGGTCGCCATTTCGCCCGACGGAAAGCACATGGCATGGGTTGCGCGCAACGGCGATGTCGTGATCTGGCCCGAGGGCAAGGTGCTGCGCGCGCAATCGGCCTTCGATCAGGTGTGGTTCTTCGGTGCAGCGCGGCTGATCGCGCGCGACATGCGCTATGGCGGCCCCGCCGAACTGCTGGATCTGCAGGGCACCAGCGTCCAGCGCTGGACCGCAGTAAGGCAGTTGCAGTCGGGCGCGCAGGGTCAGCCCCTGGTGGTCATGGAGGGCGACGCCAAGCGCTGCACGCGGGTGGTCGCCTACGACAGCTCCGGCGCCGTGCTCGCGCACACCGACCTCAGCGCGAACGCACCGCCGGATTGCACGGCACGCTACGTGAACGGTGCGCTGGAAGTGCTCGCGACAACGCCGGATGCGGTCACCTATTACCGCGGGAACGAGGCGCTGCGTCGCACCCAGCACGCGGATGGCGGTGGCGAGCAGGCGCCGGGCGTCACCTGGGTCGGGGCGACGTCCCACGCACTGACCACGCGCTGGAACTTCAATTGGGGCGGCGGCGAAAGCGGGACCGCGGCAGTGCTCTGGACGCCGCAGAGCGGGGCAAGCGTTTGCCGCTTCGCGGTCGGCGGGTACCTGCACGTGATCGCCGTCGGCGAACGGCTTTACAGCTTCACGCCGGCGGGCGAACTGAATCTGCAGTCGTGCACCTTCAGGTCGCTGGGTAGCCCCGCATCCCACCTGATCGTCGCCGGAGACCGGGCGATCGTGACCGATGCACGCAGTGGCGAAGTCACGCTGCTGGATGCGGCGGGCAAGCCGGCCCTGACCGTGAACACCGGGCTCGGCCGTGCGCCGAAATCCGATGGAAACGACAGCTACTTCATCCTGGCACAGTTCGATGCGGAATCGAACACGCTGACGGCATCCTCTTCGGGCCAAGGCGATGGCCCGATACCCGTGTTCGATATCCGCAGCGGCGCCCGGCTGGCGGAACTGCCCGCCCCTGTGGCGCCGGGCGGCTGGGGGCAGCGAGTGGACTACGACGCCGCGGCGCAGCTCTGGACGTCCCGGCTGTGGCCGCCGAACCTCATGCGCAATCCCGCGCTGGACGACATGCTGGCGCGCGCGGTCAAAGGCAGCTACGAAACCACCGAAGCGTTCCACAAACGACAGGAAAAGACGACGCTCCCGCATGCGCTGCAGGTCGAACTTGTCGCGTACGACGCCGACCGCAGCAGGCTCGACGTGCGCTATCGCGGCATGAAATTCGGCCTGCTCGTGCCGCCCGAACAGGCGCGGCAGCTCGAAGGCCGGGCGGTGACCACGCTCAGCGGTCAGTTGCGGGTGGTCGACCCCGACTTCCTCGAGCTCACCCGGCCGGTGCTCGATCTTGGCGAAGGGCGCAGCGTCGCGCTCCAGATGGTGAGCTGCCCGGCATCGCTGGCGTCACTGTCGAGCCGCATGCCGGCTTACCAGGCCGCGCGCCTGTCGCGACTGCGCGCGCAGATTCTCGGCACATCGATCGACGACACGGTGACGCGCGCCCGGCGCGCGGGGTTTGATCGTGCCGCGGCCATACGGGCCAGCTACGAACAGGCCGAACTGTCCGATCGCGATGCGGAAAGCGTGCTCGCCAGTCCGGACGCCACGCTGCAGCGCGATATCCGGCGCGCGGCGACCGGCGAACTGCCGCTGCGCTATGACTGCGCCGGCACGCGCGGCGACGCGGTATGCCAATACGTGGAACAGCGATGGCGCGCCCTGGCCGCGCGCGAAGTGGCGAAAGCCATGGAGTGCCGCGACGATTGAAGCCGCGCTGGATCGGGCGGGCAAACATGGGGCGCTTCAGATGAGCCCCCTGACCACGAACGAAGCCCGCTTCCCGTAGGAGCGAGCACCGCTCGCGACACCACTATCGAACGAAGCCGGCGGCCCGCATGCGCCGCGTCGCGACCTGGGGGTCGCTCCTACAGAAGCACGCCCTGACTACGAACGCAGCCGGGTTGTCGTAGGAGCGAGCCCTGCTCGCGACCTCATCCTCGAACGGAGCCGCCGGCCGGCCTTCGCAGGCAGAACCTCTCAGCCGCAACTCCCCACTGCGCCGCAGGCGGTGCAGAAATCGCAGCCGTCCTTGCGGATCACCGACTGGTTGCCGCATTCGTTGCACAGCGCGCCCTGCATGAGCTTGGGTTCGTCGTCGCCGCGCGGGGCTTCGAGGATGCCCATTTCGCGGGTGGGGTAGCCGCTCTCGTCGAGTATGCCCAGCATGGCGTAGCGGTGGATGATGAGGCGGGCGACGTAGGCGACGGTCGAGGGCCAGGTCTGCTGGCGGCGGGTGCCGGGCACGAAGGCCATGAAATCGCCCAGCGGTTCCGGGTACTGGATGAGCTTGCGCAGCTTCATGCCTATCCAGGCCGGGTCCATCACGCGCATGTCGAGCGACAGCACGCGGGTGAGTCCGTCCAGCGCGCGCGGATAGTTGCCTGACAGCCAGACCGAGTAGGGGCGCGTCTCGCCGCCGGGCAGGGTGATTTCCTTCAGGCCCAGCACGAAGTCGTCGCCGGTGGCGGCATTGCTCACATCCACCGTCCAGCTCAAGGTGCCGTCGGTACCGGTGCGCGGTTCCTGCACCGCGAACAGGGTATCGAGCACCGGCGACGGTGCGTCGCGGTCGAGCGCACCCAGCTTGTCGCAGCGATAGCGGATGACATGGGCGAAGGCCGCCACCACGCCGGGCATGCGGCGCGGTTCGCCGGTGGGCGGCATGGCCAGATCGAAGGCGTCGCCCACGGTTTTCGCGAGCACGTCCAGCTTGAGCTTGAGCCAGGCCGGATCATTGGCGCGCATGTCCATCGACAATGTCTTGGCCACCGCGCCCAGGCCGCGCGGCTGGTTGGCGCCATTGACCCACACTTCGAAAGGCAGCAACTGGATGCGACCATCCTGCCCCTCGTTTTCGGTGTGGCCGACGAACAATGCGAATTCGCCGCCGGGCGTCTTCAGCATATAGGTCCAGCTCGGATTGCCGTCCGACAGGTCGGGCCGACCCGGCCAACGCAGGCTGGACAGCACCGGCGCCGGCAGCGCGCCGATGGACAGGCGCTGGTTCGCGCCGCCGGCGGTCAGCTCCACGTCGTGCGGCTGCTTCTTCTCCTCGGCCTTGGGCGTATCCACCGACAGCACGCTGCCCAGCACGCTGTTCGGGCGATAGGTGGCGAGGCCCTTGAGCCCGGACTTCCAGGCGGCGAGATAGAGATCCTCGAAGTCGGCGTAGGGATAGTCTTCCGGCACGTTCACGGTCTTCGAGATCGACGTGTCCACATAGGGTGCGACCGCGGCCACCATGTCCTTGTGGGCGGCGGCGGAAATTTCCAGCGCGGTGACGAACCAGGACGGCAGGCGCTCGGTGTCGCCGCCCAGATGCTTGTACAGGCGCCAGGCGTAGTCCTCGACCGCATATTCCTTGAAGGTGCCGTCCGGCATGCGCTTCTTGCGGGTATAGGTCCACGAGAACGGCGGCTCGATGCCATTGCTGGCGTTGTCGGCGAAAGCCAGCGATATCGTGCCGGTGGGCGCGATCGACAGCAGGTGCGAATTGCGCAGGCCGTGCTTGCGGATCGCATCCTTGATGTCGGCCGGCAGGCGCGACGCGAAATTGCCGCCGGACAGGTAGAGGTCGGCATTGAACAGCGGGAAGCTGCCGCGTTCCTTCGCCAGATCCACTGACGCGAGATAGGCAGCGTCGCGCATCACTTCGGAAATGCGCGAGGCCATCAGGCGCGCTTCCTGCGAGTCGTAGCGCAGCCGCAGCATGATGAGGGTGTCGCCCAGGCCGGTGAAGCCGAGGCCGACGCGGCGCTTGGCCATCGCCTCGTCGCGCTGCTGGACGAGCGGCCAGTGGGTCACGTCGAGCACGTTGTCCAGCATGCGGATGGCCACCGCCACCACTTCGCGGAAGCCGTCGAAATCGAATTCGCTCGCTTCCGAGAATGGCCGCTTCACGAAGCGCGTCAGATTGATCGATCCGAGATCGCAGCAGCCATAGGGCGGCAGCGGCTGTTCGGCGCAGGGGTTGGTGGCTTCGATGCGTTCGCAGTAATACAGATTGTTGTCGCGGTTGATGCGGTCGAGGAAGAGGATGCCCGGCTCGGCGTGGTCATAGGTCGAGCGCATGATCTGTTCCCACAGATCGCGCGCGCGCGGCTTGGCATAGACCCACAGCCCGTCCTCGCGCTGGTAGGCGCCGGCCGCCTTCAGGTCGGGCGCGGGTTCGGCCTTGTGCACCAGTTCCACGGTGCCGTCGGCTTCCACCGCCTTCATGAATACATCGGTCACGCCGACCGACACATTGAAATTGGTGAGATCGCCGCCGTCCTTGGCGTGGATGAATTGTTCGATGTCCGGGTGGTCGCAGCGCAGCACGCCCATCTGCGCGCCGCGACGGCTGCCGGCGGATTCCACCGTTTCGCACGAGCGGTCGAACACGCGCATATAGCTCACCGGGCCGGAGGCGCGCGACTGCGTGCCGCGCACGCGCGCACCGACCGGGCGGATGCTGGAAAAGTCGTACCCCACGCCGCCGCCGCGACGCATGGTTTCGGCCGCCTGCGCGAGCGCGGTGTAGATGCCGGGACGCTCGTCCTCGATTTCGGTGATCGAATCGCCCACCGGCTGCACGAAACAGTTGATCAGCGTGGCGGTGAGCTGGGTGCCGGCGGCCGAACTGATGCGTCCGGCGGGTACGAAGCCGCGCTCCTGCGCATCCAGGAACTTCGCTTCCCAATGCGCGCGGCGATCTTCCGCTTCGGCCTGGGCCAGCGCCTTCGCCACGCGGCGACGTACCTCGGCCACCGTGGATTCGCCGCCCTTGGCGTACTTCTCGACCAGCACCTCGCCGGAAATTTCCTGGTCCGGCAGGCAGGCGATCTTTTCCTCTTCGGTCAGTGGGACAAGGTCTATCTGTTGCATGGTGCGGGGCTCCTGCTGACGTCAATCTTCAATTCTAGGCCGCGACACAAAGTCGTAACAGGCTTGACAGCCGGCCTGCGCAAGGGATTCCGCGCCGGCACTGGCAGCGCGCGATGCCGCCACGCGGGCTCGCCGCGCGCGTCGCCTCTTCATGCCTCAATCCCGCGCCGCTCGCGGTCAGGGTGAGCGCTCGCAGGAGCGACCCCCAGGTCGCGACGCGGCGTACGCAGGCTGCGGACATTGTTCGAAGCTCTATCGCGGGCAAGCCGATTCGCCCTCACCCCCGGCCCCTCTCCCACTGATGTGGGAGAGGGGAGACAGGTGCCGTCGCCGATGTGTGGGAGAGGTAAGGCAGGCGCCGTCGCCGATGTGACCCTCGCCCGCATCAGCGGGAGAGGGTGGCGCGCAGCGCCGGGTGAGGGCCAGCGGCCTCCACTGCCCGGTGGCTTCGTTTGAAGCTGCATCGCGGGCAAGCGGATTCGCCCTCACCCCCGGCCCCTCTCCCACTGATGTGGGAGAGGGGAGACAGGTGCCGTCGCCGATGCGTGGGCGAGGCGCCGTGGCCAATGTGTGGGAGAGGTAAGGCAGGCGCCGTCGCCGATGTGACCCTCGCCCGCATCAGCGGGAGAGGGTGGCGCGCAGCGCCGGGTGAGGGCCAGCGGCCTCCACTGCCCGGTGGCTTCGTTTGAAGCTGCATCGCGGGGCAAGCCCGCGCCCACCAAACCCCGGCTCCGTTCGTGTTTGCCGCGAGCTCACCGCTATCCTGGCTCCGATAGCGGTCAGGGCGAGCTGTTGTGGGAGCGGCCTCTGGCCGCGATGCGGCGGATGCGGACCGCGGGCTTCGTTCCAAGGCGGAATCGCGATCTGCGCTCGCTCCCTACGGGAAACGCGTCTCCGCTCGGGGCGGACGCGGTCGCATTCCGTTGCCGCGCCGCCGGGGCGGGGTGGCGGGAACCTCGAACACATGGTCGCCGGCGCAGGCGTAGAGGCGTGTCGTGCCGTCGTGTTCCAGAGTGGCGTGGCCGGTGAAGCTGCCGAAGGCGGGCAGCAGACCCACGTCCTGCCCGAGGGCGAAGCAGGGCAGGCGCAGCCGGTCACCGGCTGCCTCGATACGCACCGCCGGATGCACATGGCCAGCGAGCACATAAGCGCCCGCGACGGGCTCCGGATGATGGCACAGCGCGAACGGGCCGATGCGCCAGCCTTCGTCCACCACCGACAGCGGCAAGCCCTGAGGGATGCCGGCATGTGCATCGTGATTGCCGCGCACCAGCAGCCAGTCGCAACCGTCCCGATGCAGCGCGGCGAGCTGCGCCATCAGCGCGGGCGTACAGCCGTTGCGGGCGTGCAGCAGGTCGCCCAGGAACACGAGCCGGCGGGCGCCGGTGCGATGGAGCAGGGCGGCCAGGCGCGCGAGCGTGTCGCTCGAGCTGCCATCCGGCACCGGGACGCCGAGCGCGCGGAAGCTGCTGCCCTTGCCGACGTGTGCGTCGGCGACCAGCAGGGCCGACTGCGCGGGCCACCACAGGGCGCGCTCGGCCAGCAGTTCGAGCTGTTCGCCGCAAAGTTCGATTTTCATGACCCGGGTCGGTCGGAACGGAAACGGAACGGTCGCGCATTGTCCCACGCCCGCCGAGTCCGGGAAAAAGTCATGTTCGGTGAAGGGTTTGCGCAAAAGAACTTCAGGAATGTCTGAGCAGCGCCGATATGCGCAGTCACGCATCGATAAACCGTGAAGTCGCGGGCGTGCGCCCCCGGCTCCGATAGAACATGGCTTACAGCGACTCACCCGTCACGGAAAGCGTCGTCGACGACGAGTATTCCGCCTCGATCCGCGCGCAGCAATTGCGCTCGGTGGTGCGCTTTGCGCCATTGTCGGTGTTCTCCAACATCTGCAACGCGACGCTCATCCTCGTTTTCTTCGGCCACAGCGCACCGGTGTGGGCATCCGCGCTGTGGTTCGCGCTGGTGCTGCTGGCGATGCGGCTGAATGTAAAGGCCTGGCTGCGCAATCGCGCCAAACCGTTCGAACGCATCTCGCGCCGCACGTTGCGGCGGGCCAGCATGCACTCCACGCTGGTGGGCGTGATCTGGGTTCTTCCCATCATCGCGCTGTTCGATCGCTCGCAGGCCGACCAGGCCATGCTGCACATCGTGGTGACCGGCGGCATGCTGTGCTCGGGTGGCTTCATCCTCGCCGGTATGGCGAGCGCCGCCGTGCCCTACGTTTTTGCGATGTGGGCCGGCATGCTGACCGCGTTCCTGCTGGACGATCCGCTGGTCAACTTCGACCTGATCGCGCTGTTCACCCTCTACGTGGTGCTGATTGCCGCCTTCGCCCTGGCGAGTACGCGCAGCTTCGTGGCCCGGCTGCGTGCCGAAGCCGAGGCGGAACGGCAGCGCGAAGTGGTGGGCCTGCTGTTGCGTGACTTCGAGGCACACGCCAGCGACTGGCTGTGGGAAACCGATGCACGCGGCTTCCTGCAGAACCCGTCCGCGCGCATGTCACAGCACTTCGGGCGGCCGGTTGACGAACTGCGCAGCCGCACCCTGATCGGTCTGTTGAAGGATGCCGTGGACGACAGCGAGGACGCCACACGTGCCATCGCCACCCTGGAGGCGCTGCTGGGCACCGCACAGCCTTTCCGAGATCACGCGGTGTGCCTGCGTCTGCGCGGCGATACGGTGTGGTGGTCGCTCACCGCCAAGCCACTGGTCGATCCGGCGGGCGCCCATGCCGGTTGGCGCGGCGTCTGCACCGACATCACCGAAAGCCGCATCGCGGCCCGCGAAATGACGCGACTCGCCAACTACGATTCGCTCACCGGCCTGGCGAACAGACATCACTTCCGTGCCCGGCTCGAGGCGGCACGCGTGCCGGGCGGTCAGGTGGCTGGCTGTGCGATGTTCATGTTCGATCTGGACGACTTCAAGAATGTGAACGATTCGCTTGGGCACGATGCCGGCGATCTGGTGCTGAAAACCATGGCCAGCCGGATGCAGATGCGCATCCGCGAAGGCGACGTGCTGGCGCGCCTTGGCGGGGACGAATTCGCACTGCTGTGCCGCGGTTGCCAGAGCGTCGAGTGCGCGTCCGAAATCGCTGCGCGCCTGCTTGATGCCTTCGCGACGCCTGTCATGATCGATGGCGTCAGCGTGAAGGTGGGCAGCAGCATAGGCATCGCGCTTGCGCCACAGCACGGCGACGAGCCGGATGTGCTGCTGAAGAACGCCGACATGGCGCTGTATGCCGCCAAGGCTGCGGGCCGCAACACCTGGCGCTTCTTCGAATCGGCCATGGACGAACGTGCCCGTCACCGCCTGAGCCTGCACAGCGATCTGCTGTCGGCGGTCGAACGGGGCGAATTCGAGCTGCATTTCCAGCCGCAGATCTGCATGCAGACCGGTCGCATCGCCGGCTTCGAGGCACTGATACGCTGGCACCACCCGCAGCGCGGCATGGTGTCACCGGCCGAGTTCATTTCGCTGGCGGAAGAGACCGGGCTCATCCTGCCGATCGGCCAGTGGGCGCTCGAGCAAGCCTGTCGCGTGGCCAGCGAATGGCCGCAGGGCCTGCATGTGGCGGTCAATGTGTCGGCGGTGCAGTTCGCGAATGGCGCGGTGGTCGGACAGGTGGGCGAGGCGCTCAAGTCCAGCGGACTGGATGCGCACAGGCTGGAGATCGAAATCACCGAGTCGCTGCTCATCCACGACAGCGCCTCGGCCCGCGAAGCGCTGGTCGCGCTGCGCGACATCGGCATCGGCGTGGCGCTGGACGATTTCGGCACCGGCTATTCCTCGCTCGCCTATCTGCGCAGCTTCCCGATGACCAAGATCAAGATCGACCGCTCATTCGTGAACCGGCTCACCAGCCGGGGCGGCGACGAAGCCATCGTGCGCGCCATCATCCAGCTCGCCGAAGCGCTCGGGCTGGAAACCACCGCCGAAGGCGTGGAGCAGTGGTCCGAATGGGAGGTGCTGGCCGGCCAGGCCTGCACCTTCGCGCAAGGCTTCCTGCTGTCGCGCCCCTTGCCCGCCGAAGTACTGCCCGACTTCATTGCGCGCTGGCCGGGTGCCGACGCGCTGCAGCCCTCCGCAGTCATTGCCAAACCCGCACGCGTCAGGCTGGTCTGAGCTGCCGGGCCAGGTATCGGGGCCGCGGGTTTCGTCCGAAGCTGAATCGCGGGCAAGCCCGCTCCCACCAAACCCGGGCTCCGTTCGCAGTCCAGGGCGAGCTCTTGTAGGAGCGACCCCCAGGTCGCGACGCGGCCTCGGCGGGCCACCGGCTTCGTTCGAGGGTGAGGTCGCGAGCTTGGCTCGCTCCTACGACAACCCGGCTCCGTTCGGGGTCACCGCGCGCTTTCGTAGGAGCGACCCCCGGTCGCGACGCGGCCTTAGCAAGCCGCCGGCCCCGTTCGGGGGTGTTGTCGCGAGCGGGGCTCGCTCCTACAGAACCTCGGCTCCGTTCGCGGTCAGCGCGTGCTTTTGTAGGAGCGACCCCAGGTCGCGACGCGGCGTGGGCATGCCGCTGGCCTTGCGTACACAAGACCGTAATACACCGTCGTTACGCTGGCCTCGTAACACAACCACAACAAACGAGGTCAGACATGAAACTGAAAACCCTCTGCGCCGCGCTCATGCTCGCGGCGGCTGCGGCGCCGGCTTCGGCGGTGTCCTTCATCAATGGCATCACCATTCCCGGCGCCACCGGCGACCAGTACGGCAGCAGCGTCAATGACGGCCGGCTGGGCATGTTTTCCGACATCTACTACGACCCCAACCGCAACGAATGGTGGGGCCTGTCGGACCGTGGTCCGGGCGGCGGCACACTCGCCTACGACGTGCGCGTCCAGCGCTTCACGCTGGATGTGGACAAGAGCACCGGCGCCATTTCCAACTTCCAGGTCGTACAGACCATCAAGTTCAGCGCGGGCGGCGTCACCATGGGCGGCCAGTTCCCCAGCACGCTAAGCGGCTCGGCCAGCAATCTCGGCACCGCGTTCGACCCGGAAGGCATCGTGATCAACCCGCACACCGGCACCCTGCTGGTGTCCGACGAATACGGTCCCTCGCTGTATGAATTCGACCGCAACGGCAATCTGCTGCGCGCCTACAACACGCCGGAAGCCCTGCGTCCGGCGCTGAACGCAGGCGGCTACAACTACGACGGCGACGGCAATGTCGGCCGCCGTACCAATCGCGGTTTCGAAGGTCTCGCGATCTCGCCGGACGGTCAGTACACCTATGCCATGTTGCAGAGCGCCATGGTGGACGAGGGCGGCGCGAACGGCGTCTACAACCGCATCGTGAAGTTCGACAACACCAGCGGCGAGGCCGTCGCGCAGTACGCCTACAAGATGGAAACCGCCGCGCAGGGCCGGGGCATTTCCGCGCTGGTGGCGCTCAACGACCATGAATTCGCGGTGCTCGAACGCAACAACCGCGGCCTCGGCGCCGACGCGGTGCTCGACGGCGCAGCCGGCAACAAGAACGTCTACCTGATAGACCTGACCGGCGCGACCGACGTGACCGGCATGGACCTCGACGCCGCGGGCGCGAGCTTCACCGCCGTCAGCAAGAACAGCACGCCCTTCATCGATCTCGCCGCCAACGCGCTGCCGGAGACCGGCGGGCTGTCGCCCGAGAAATGGGAAGGCCTGGCGATCGGCCCGCAACTGGACGACGGTTCGTGGCTCATCGTGGCCGGCAACGACAACGACTACTCGGTCACCCAGAACGGCAGCGCCGTGCAGTTCGACGTGCTGTTCAACCCGGCCACGCAGCAGCGCATCCAGTGCCCGCTCGGCTCGACCGAGGGCTGCACGCTGCACGGCAGCACCACACCCTACGCCGGCAGCACCGAGGGCTTCGAACTGATTCCCGGCGTGCTGTACGCCTATCGTGCCACCGGCGCCGAACTGGGCTATACCCCGCCGGTGCCGGAACCCGCTGGCTGGGCTCTGCTGGGAGCCGGGCTGGCGCTGGTGGCGGGTGTGAGCCGGCGCAAGTCCTGAAGCGTTCGAGCTGTCCGGCCCCGGTCGGATGGCTCGCTTGCCAGACGACACCCCGCGCCCGCCCGTCGGGCCGGGGCCGTCTCATGCCTGCCTCAATCCACGCGCAATCCCTGGCAGCGCGCGCGACCACGAAATCCGAATGAGTGCGCGTGTAACAAAGCGCGCAGTCCGCCTTCACTGTCCTGTAACCTCCGGCCGGAGTTGCGACGCAGACCCGGTTTCACGGCCCCGATGCGTTGCCGCATCGTGCAGGGAACCGCTTTCGGGTCACCTCTCTGCAACCGTGACGTAGTAGGCTGTGCAAGGTTGCACTGCAGCATGCCTTCAAGCTATTTTCGGCTCTGTCACAATTCGTGAGAAGGTCGTCAGCGTGCCTGACAGCCTGTGAGTCACAATTTCGAATTCTGTCCAGACGCATCCGAGCTCGCATCCATGAAGAAACCCCTGATTCCGGCGCTGGTCGCTGCAGCCCTGATGGCCTCGGCAGCGGCCGTGGCCACCGTGATGACGCCGACACAGCGCATCGTAGACAAGCTGCCCAAGTTGGATCTCGAAGCCTCCATTCCAAAGCAGTTCGGCGACTGGACGCTGGACACCCGCGCAACCGGTGGCGTGGTCAACCCGCAGCAATCCGAACTGCTGAACAAGCTCTACAGCCAGATCGTCACCCGCACCTATTACAACTCCAAGGGCTATCGCATCATGCTGTCCATCGCCTACGGCGAAGATCAGCGCGACGGCAACCAGCTCCATTACCCGGAGGTGTGCTACCCCGCGCAGGGCTTCCAGGTCACGAGCAATCGCAAAGGTGTTCTGGACACCCCCCTGGGGCAGATTCCGGTGAAGCGGCTGGAATCCAATCTTTCCCAGAATCGTTTCGAGCCGATCACTTACTGGACGACGGTCGGTAGTGAAGCGCTGACCGGGGGCGCCGCCAAGAAGATTGCGGAGATGCGCTACGGGTTGAAGGGCGAGGTACCGGACGGGCTGCTGTTCCGCGTTTCTTCCATCGACCGCGACTCGGAGACGGCCTTCGCCTTGCAAACCGAGTTCGTGAACGCGCTCGTCACTCACATCGCCCCGGACATCAGACCTCGCGTCGCCGGCCTCTGATCCATCACCCAGCGGCAGTCACAAGACGTCGGGTTTGCACAGGAGAACTCGTGTCTCTCGGGAAAAACATCGCCTTGATGGGCACGAGCACAGTCATGCGGCTGGGCTTCGGCATGCTCACTTTCGTGGTGATGGCGCGCATGCTCGGCCCGGAAGCGTTCGGGCAGCTGATGCTGTGGTTGTCGGTCGCAACCCTGCTGTCCTTGCTGGCGAACTTTGGCCACACGTCCTATCTGCTCAAGGAGATCGGCGGCCAGCCATCGCAGGCGGGCGCGCTCATCGCCGAAGTACTGATGGTGCGAGGCGTGCTGTCGCTGCTGCTGTTCGTCGGCGCGACGCTGATCGTCGCGGTGTTCTTCGGTTTCCCGTCATGCATGCTTCTGGCGTTGCTGCTGGCTGCCGTGCTTGCCGATGGCTTGAGCGAGGTTTTCAACGTCGGTTTTCGTGCCACGGACCGCTTCGCGGCAGAAACCCGCCTCGCCACGGTGATCGCTGGGCTGCAGTTCGTCATAGTGGCGACCGCGCTCTACATCGACGCTTCCGCGGTCGTTGCGGCATGCGGCTTCTGCCTCTCACGTTTCATCGCCTTGTTGATGGTGGCCGGCGTCCAGCGCAGCTACCTCGCATCGCTTGGACCCCTCTCGATGGCACGGGTCGTTTCCAAGCTGCGGGCGACCTTCTCCTACGGCAGCGATTTCGCGCTGCAGAGCCTGTTCGGCCAGATCGACAGCGTCGTGCTCAACAGCTTTCTCGGCGCTGCTGCGGTGGGCGTTTTCCAGGCCGGCATGCGCTTGTTCACGGGCGGCGCGCAGGCGGCCAGCGTGCTGGCAAACGTCTTCCTTCCGCGAGCCGCCGCCGCATCCTCGGACGGCGAACGCTTCCGCCGCGAGTCCGTGCGGGTCCAGTGGGCCTTTATCGGCGTCGGCCTGGTGTTCGGCTTGTGCCTGGCCGTCGGTTCCGGCCTGATCGTGCCGCTTCTCTACGGTGAGCAATACGAGACTCTGAAGACGGTATTGCCCTGGTTGGGCTTGTTGTTCTTCGTCCGCTTCTTCGCGGCGTCCTGGGGCGTCGTGTTGACGTCCGCCGGGGCCCAGACCTTTCGCGCCTGGATGAACGTCGTGCAGTGGCTTCTCGTCATGGGCGTCGCTATATGGTCGGTCCCGCAGATGGGGGTCGTCGGCTGGGTGTGCGCTCTGATCGTGGGCAACCTCTTCCTGTCGATCACTTATCTGCTACGCGGCTATGCGCTTACCGGCGTTGGCGTGACCCAACCCGCCGCCGCGGGCGCGGCCGCTTTCGCCTTCTATCCGTTCCTGCATTTCCCGGCACTCGGTTTCAGTTGATGAATCAAGCGATACACGACGCCTCTCCGGTCGCAGACCCCGCTGAACCTGTCATGCAAGTGGCTCGAAACGGCTACTGCACAGGTTGCGGCGCGTGCGAATCGATCGCGGGCAGCGACACGATAACCATGCGCACAAGCCGTGGCGGATGGCTGCGGCCGACGGTGCTCAAACCTTTGTCGGAGCATGCGCGCGCCGTCATTCGCGACGTTTGTCCGGGCATGACCGTGCGGCACGAGCGCATCGAGGCGGGGCATCATCTGCTCTGGGGGCCGCTCGTGGCGGTCAGGGCCGGGCATTCGACGGATCCGGCCCTGCGTCGTCAGGGTTCGTCCGGAGGTGGCATCTCGGCGATCGCACTGCATCTGCTCGAATCCGGCAAGGTCGCCTTCGTCGCGCAGATCGCGGTCAGTCGCACCGACCCGTTGGCGAACGAACTGCAGATCAGCCGCAATCGCGCCGACATCCTCCGCGCAGCCGGATCGCGCTACGCGCCGTCCGCGCCGCTTGGCCGACTGCGCGAGATCATCGCACTCGATCAACCGTTTGCCTTCGTGGGCAAGCCATGCGACATCGCCGCGCTGCGCCGCTACGCCCTGCACGACGCGCGGCTCAAGGCCAATCTCGTGTGCGCCATTTCATTCATGTGTGCAGGCGTTCCCAGCATTCTGGGAACGCATGAACTGCTCAAGAAGCTCGGCACTTCGGCAGACGAGCTGAAAACCTTCCGTTACCGCGGCGACGGATGGCCGGGCATGGCCCGGGCGGTCACCCGCGACGGCCGCTTCTTCCAGACCGACTACAACAGCTCCTGGGGAACGGTACTGAATCGCCACCTGCAGTTCCGCTGCAAGATTTGCCCCGACGGCACCGGTGAATTCGCGGACATCGTGTGTGCCGACGCGTGGTACGGTAAGGACGGCTACCCGGACTTCACCGAGCGTGACGGGCGCAGCCTCCTGCTCTCGCGAACCCGCACCGGCGAAGAACTCGTCCGTCGGGCGATCGAATCGGGTGCGATCGAAGCTGACGACCTTCCGGTCGATGACATCGCCCAGATGCAGCCGTATCAGGTTTACAGAAAACAAGTGGTATGGGGACGCCGGCTTGCTGCGAGGCTCGCCCGAGGCTCCGCACCGGCCTACACGAATATGGGCCTTTTCCGCGCAGCGCTCTCCGCGCGGCCGGTATCAGCGCTTCGTGACGCCATTGGTACATTCCGGCGCGCGAAGGGAGAAAAACAATAATGAAGCACGACGCACATGCTCATCAGCCCGTCTTGACGATCGGTTTGTTGTGGCATTCCCTCTCATCCGACAATCTCGGCGTAGGCGCGCTGACCGAATCGCAGATCGCCATTTGTGAGGCTGCGGCCCTCGCCGCTGACGTACGCGTCAGGTTCATCGTGTTCGGTACCCAGGGCGGCAGCAGCTACGCGCCTGCCGGTTCGGACATCACGATAGGCGAGCGAGTATCCATCAAGCGGATGCTGACCGGTCGCTCCGGCTTCCTCCGGCAGGTGGAACAGTGCGATCTCGTACTCGACATCGGTGAAGGCGACAGTTTTGCCGACATCTACGGCAACACGCGTTTCATCTTCCAGATCGCGAGCAAGATCGCCGTCATCGCAAAGCGCAAGCCGCTGATCCTGAGCCCGCAGACCATAGGGCCGTTCAAGCAAGCTTGGGCACGCATCATCGCCGCGGCCGTGATGCGACGCTGCGCCCGTGTTTTTGCCCGCGATACGCTGTCGGCCGACTATCTGGTCAAGCTTGCGGTCACTGGAAATACCGATGAAGTCATCGATGTGGCCTTCCGCCTGCCCTATACCTCGCTGCCCGCGCACACGGACGGCCGCTTGAGAGTGGGGCTCAATGTCTCCGGGCTGATGTTCTCCGGCGGCTACACCGGTGGCAACCAGTTCGGTCTGACCCTCGACTACCCGGCGCTCATGCGCAAGCTTCTTGCGGCGTGGACCCACAGGAGCGATATCGAGGTGTGGCTCGTACCGCACGTCATACCCGATGCGCTTCCGGCGGACGACGACAGGATTGCGATACGGGCGCTGGCTGCTGAGTTTCCGGCTGCTCGCGTGGCGCCGGAATTCAAAAGTCCGAGCGACGCCAAGACTTTCATCGCGGGCCTCGATTTCCTCACCGGTGCGCGCATGCACGCCTGCATCGCCGCGTTCTCGTCCGGCGTACCGGTCGTGCCGCTCGCCTACAGCCGCAAGTTCGAAGGCCTTTTCTCGTCGCTCGGCTACGACTGGGTCGCCGATGGCGCGCGGCTGAGCACCGACGAGGCGTTCGAGAAGATCGAACAAGGGCTTGCGCGAAGGCAGGAACTCAAGGCCGAAATCGAGTGCGGCAACGCCATCGCCCGCGAGAAGATCGGCCGCTACCAGGCCCATCTTGCCGAAGCGATGCGAACATGCGCGCAGTCCTCACGCGCACATGAGGCCGACATCCATGACGGTCGGCACGTCGGACCTTGATTCAAGGCCCTGATACAGCACAACAGGAAATTCCATCCATGATCCAAACGACCCACCCACGAACACTGCTGCAACGTACCCCTGTGTTGCTGGGAAAAGCAGTCTTGCTTGCGGGCTTCGGATTCATCCTGTTCCTTTTTGGTGTTGCGAGTGCGCTGTTTCCGCAGTTTTCAGCCAGATTGGCCCCGTTCCTCGCAATAGGCGTGGTGTTTTTCGTTGCCTTGCTGGCGTCGCGCGATACGCCTATCAGTGAGCGATTCCGGTTGTGGTGGATGACCGCCTTGCTGGTCATCTTTGCGCTGTGGCCGACCTACATGATCATCAAGGTCGGCAAGCTCCCTGCGCTTGATGGCCGACGAGTCATTGTGGGTTTGAGCATCGTACTGACCTTCTATCTGCTGGTGAGCAGAGGCTTTGTTGCAAAGGCATTGCTCCGTCCGCAGCCAGGTCCGTTGAAAACGGGATTCTGGATCATCACCGTGCTCATGCTGCTGCGGTTGGCTTCGTGTTTTGTATCCAAGTCAGAAATATATTCTGTGGTCACCGTTGCATGGGAAATTTTCTATTTTTATTCGATCTATTTTATTTCTGCATTGTTCTTTACTGGCGAGAATTTTCAGGGCCGCTTTCTTCGGACTACTTTGGTTCTTGTGCTTTTGATCGGCTTTTACGTGTTTGTCGAGCGGGTGCTCGAGAGAAATTTTCTCGCCGATATTGCGCCGGAAACTCAGGGCCTAGAAGATCTTAGCCTCGCCATGCAGCAAGGTCGTGTGCGCGACGGCCAGTTTCGAACCCAAGGAACATTCGAACATCCACTTGTAATGGCTGAGTTCATGGCTATGGCCTTTTGCTTTGGTATGGCTGCGGTTTTGTGGCCTGGTCCTCGGTTTGAAAAATTTCTTGGATGGATTGTGATTTTTGCTGCGCCGATCTGCATTTGGTTTAGCGGCACCAGAGCGGGGTTGCTTGCTCTGGGTGCGGGATTAGGCGTGGTGTTGCTGTTGAGGTTTTTTTCCACCCGAAAGAAATCAAACAAGTACGAAAAATCAATGCGCAAGTTTGCGTTTTTCATGGTGGCGGCAGGTGCTTTAGCGGTTGTAACGCCGACGGTGCTTCTAATTGCCCAAGGAAGGTCTGCCGCAGAGGGGTCGAGCACTCAGGTCAGAATGATGATGATCGAACTCGCTAGGCCCGCGATCAAGGAGTCTCCGCTCTTGGGTAGTGGTGCAGGTACTGCTGGTGCGGTAGCCGGCATTAAGACCGGAAGCGGTGTCACCACACTCGACAGTCATTTGCTTGCGCTGACCGTGGAATCCGGTGTGCCGGCGCTGATTGTATTCATGCTCATCTTTCTTTATCCAGCCTGGGTGATTCTTGAAAAAATGCTGTCCGGCACGTTGACCAACCCGAGATTCGTCGCGGCAACGGCGGGCGCGCTGTCGGTGGTCTTCATGTTCCGGGCGATATTGTGGATTCCCTACAATATGGCCATCGTGTTCATGATGGTCGCAATAGCTCTGGCTGCCTGCCAGCCCAAGGAAGAGCACGCGGCATGAACATGCGAGGCGAGGCGACGGTTGCCATAGTGGTGCTCAACTGGAATGGCTGGACGGACACTGTCGAGTGCCTTGAAAGCCTTACCGTATTGAATCACCGGTCCTTCTGCGTCATCGTCGTGGATAACGCATCCACGGATGACTCCGTGGCGCGCATATCGGGCTGGGCCGATCAGTCCGGCCGGACGGGCAGATTCACGGTCCTCGATGAGGGGGCGATGGCGACCTTTTCGCATCGCCTCGGCCACCTTGATGTTGTCCTGGTCAGGGCTGCGGTCAATGGCGGATACGCCCGCGGCAACAACCTCGGTCTCCGCCTGGGCATGCAGTGTGGTGCAAAGTATCTCTGGATACTTAACAACGACACGGCTGTGCATCCGGATGCGCTCGTTGCTCTCGAAAAAGTCGCGACGGAGGACGCCTCGATCGGCATCGTAGGTTCTGTGCTCGTGTACTACGACGACCGGACGCGCATACAAGCATACGGCGGCGCCACGTTCAACAAGTACACGGCGCGCGGCGATCAGATTGCCCAAGGCCAGCCATTCGATTCCGCGACGCTCGCGTCATTTTCCGGAGAGCAGCCCGCGTACATTTCCGGCGCCTCCCTGTTCGTACCGGCCCGCTTCGTCGAGGAGGTCGGCCTGATGGAAGAACACTATTTCCTCTACTACGAAGAAATCGACTGGGCGGTGCGTGCATCAGGCAGGTGGCGGCAGGCCATCGCGTCTGAAAGCGTGGTGTATCACAAGGAAGGCGGAACGATAGGGACATCGACAAGAAGCAGTCGATCACGTCTTTCGCAGTACTACCTGAATCGCAACCTGGTGGTGTTCTACCGCAAATTCTTTCCCTGGCTGGCCTTCGTTGCCGTCATGCGGGTCACACGTGAACTCCTCCGGTGTTGCTATCGCAGAGAGTTCGCGTTGGCTCGCGTCACGCTGCGTGCGCTGTCTGATGGCTTGCGCGGCGTCACGGGTGTGTCCGCATGACTTTGCCCGACCGCACGCGGAGAGACTTCGTCCGCGTGTGCGCGTGCGTGCCTTTCATGGCCGCCCGTCCGGAGCCTGTCCAGGCCCAGACCGAGCGGGCCGCGGGACCGCGCGGATTCGGAGTGAATTGCTTCGATCTCTTCCTCGGACGCCTGTTGAACCATGCAGGCGTCAGATCGCCCGGTGTAAGGCTGCACGAACTCGCCGATCTCGGCATTCCCTTCGTTCGCTTTCCGGTATCCGTCTTCTGGCCTGATGAATGGCGGCACTACACCGCCGGTCGCAACCGCTACTTTGACCTGCTCGACGAGGTGGTCTGGGCGGCCGAGAAGCACGGAGTGAAGCTGGTACCGACGCTGATCTGGAATGTGTCTTCGGTGTCCGATCTTCACGGTGAACCGGTTTCGGCATGGGCTGACGATAAATCGGCCACAGCGCTGTTCGCCGATCGCTTCATCGCCGACGTGGTAGGCAGATATCGTTCCAGCCCGGCCTTTGTCGCGTGGGAATTCGCCAATGAGCTGAATACCTACGCTGATTTGCCGAACGGATACAAGTGGTGGCCTAAAACCGATGCATCCCGTGGTACACCCGCACAGAGAACGGACGCCGATCTGGTGTCTTCCCTGCTGATATCCCGCGTGATCGCGCGCTTCGCAAGAAGCGTGAGAGCGCTGGTGCCGACGGCTGTGCTAAGTGGCGGATTTGATGCGCCCCGCAAAAATGCATTCAACCTGTCACTTGCTAGGGGTTCTGCAGATACCGCCGACGAAATCTTGGCTAACCAGAGACGGTTGAATGAGGGTATGGATCTCTTGTCGGTACATCTTTATCCGTCCGGTGATCGCGGATCAGATGTTATGTTGAGGGATGATTATTTTCGACAGTTGCAACTCCTTATAAGTGTTTCAAAGGCGCTGTCAAAAGAGATTTTTGTGGGGGAGTTCGGTGTAAAATCAGGTTTTTACTCTGTGCAAGAGAAGGCTTCCTATGAGCGGCTTTTGAATGGCATGTTAGATTCTGGGGTGCGTAGAGGTGCCCTGTGGGTCTTTGATTATTCACCGATGGCTAACGACTGGTCTGTCACCAAATCGGGTGCTCGTTCTTATCAGCTTGATATGATTTCAAAGATTAATCGTAATTTGAGTTGATTCGCTTCTTTTTTGAAGTTTATTTTATGTAATGTTGAACCCAAGAGCTGCCTTTGTTTGTTTTACTGGAAACTCGGGGCTGACCGATTACTCGGTTTCTCTTCTTCGTGAGCTCATGCGGCTGAGAAATGTTTTTTTTCTTACCGCTGACTCCTTCGACGAGGGAAAGTACGGTTCAGAAATTCCTGTCCTGAAAGTATTTCGCCGCACGCGTCATTACCCGCTTGATATTTTTCGTCTTGCATGGACGGTTCTTAACAGGCGGCCTCGGCTTGTTGTCTTTCAGTCATGGCTCAAGGTTGCGTTTCTTGATGCGCTCATCGTCCGGCTCTTTCGGCTGTTCGGGATCTGTTGTGTCATTACGGTGCATGACCTGCTGCCTCATTACCCTCGCCGGTGGAGCAAGTTGGAAATGAGGTTCTTCTACCGCTCCTTCGACGGCGCAGTGGTGCATTCGAAACGTCAGGCCGAGGGTATGCGGGCGCTGGGGCTTGATATGCCTCTACTCGTGGTGCCGCACGGCGTCTATGACCTGTTCAATACGCGAGGTCTGACCCAGGCTGAGGCGCGGAGAGAGTTGCCCGAGTTGTCCGCCGACAGGTTCACCGCCTTGTTCTTCGGATTTCTCGATCATCGCAAGGGCATCGCGGAGTTCATCGATGCGGCCGTCAGATTGCGTGAATCAGAAGACTTCCAGTTTGTTGTTGCGGGGAAGGCGGAGCAGCGACCTGTAGTACTTGACGCGCTGGAGCGGGCGCGTACCGCCGGCAACGTGCTGGTTCACGATTTCATGATTCCGCACGAAGACGTTCAGCGTTACTTTGCCGCGTGTGATGTGGTGGTTCTGCCCTATCTGGAAGGAACGACGAGCGGCGTTCTGAAGCTTGCGATGGCTTTCGGCAAGCCCATCATCTGCACGGACATCGGCGATTTTCCGGAAACGCTCGAGAGCTGGCCCGGACTGATGGTCGATAGCGAGCGCTTGGTCGATGATCTGGTGGCGAAGCTGCTCATGGCGCGGGATCGTGGTGCGGAGCTTTTCGAGCAAGGCGCTCGGCATGCCGATGATTTCCGATGGGATCGCATTGCGCAACGCTACGATGAGTTCGTTCGTTCGCTTGAGCACGAGGCATGAGGCGCGATGACAATTTTTTTGCCTGCAACCCGGATTCGTGATGCCTCGACTGCTGAATATCAATAACTACCACTACCGAAGGGGTGGCGCGGACGCGGTCTATCTGGATCACGCGGCGCTGTTCGAACGCCTCGGCTGGTCATGCGCTTTTTTCTCGATGAAGCACGAGCGGAACATTCCGAGCGAATGGTCTCGCTTCTTCATCGAAGGCCTTGAGTTCGGCGGGGATTACTCGGCGGTTCAGAAGCTTTCGATGGCCGGGAAGGTGATCTATTCGTTCGAGGCGCGAAACCGGCTCGCGCGCCTGCTCGATGAGTTCCGCCCCGATGTCGCGCATCTGCACAACATCTACCACCACATTTCGCCATCCGTTCTTCAGCTTCTGCACGCGCGCAAGGTGCCGGTGGTGCTGACCACTCACGATCTGAAGATCGCGTGTCCGGCCTACAAGATGCTCAATGCAACGGGTGTGTGCGAGCGTTGCCGGGATGGCAGCGTTTTCAATGTCGTGCGTCATCGTTGCGTGCGCGACTCTCTGGGCGCCAGTCTCGTGGTCGGGATTGAAAGCGCGCTGCACGACCGTCTGCTGCATTCGTATCGTCGCTACGTGACACGTGTGGTTGCGCCCAGCGTTTTCTATCGCGACACTTTCGTGCGCTGGGGTTGGCCGGCCGAGCGGTTTGCGGTGGTGCCGAATTTTGTTGATGCATCGGCGTTCGCGCCGGTGTTTGCACCCGGCAGTCATTTTCTGTATTTCGGGCGCTTGTCCACGGAGAAGGGCGTCGCAACGCTCATTCGCGCAGCCGCGCAGTCAGGTGTTCAGGTGAAGGTGGCGGGTACTGGTCCGCTGGAGGCTAACCTCAAGGCGCTTGCTTCGGCGTCGGGCGCCCGTGTCGAGTTTGTGGGTTTCAGGTCCGGTGCGGATCTGCATCAGCTCATCGCCAGTGCGCGGGCTGTGGTACTGCCGTCGGAGTGGTATGAGAACGCGCCGATGAGCGTGCTCGAGGCTTATGCGTTCGGCAAGCCGGTGATCGGCGCCCGCATCGGCGGAATACCTGAGCTGGTGCGCGAAGGCGCCACCGGGGCTTGTTTCACGTCGGGTGACGTGTCGGATTGCGCGCGCGTCCTGAGCGAGTTCCAGCAAATGGCCGATGAACAGATCGCGGCGATGGGGCGGCAGGCGCGAGCGTGGGTTGAATCCGATTTTTCACCGGAGCGTTATACGCGCGCGATGCAGGCGGTATATGAATCGGTAGGTGTGCAGTCGGCGACGCCGTCTGTTGCGCAGGTTTCGTAGGATCAATATCAGTCAACTGAGGACAATCATGGCAAAGATCTATATCGCAGGTTGCGGCGGCATGCTGGGTGAGGCGTTCTATCACACGTTCCGCGAAGGGCATGAGCTGCGCTGCACTGACAAGGACGTGAACGAGGAGTGGTTGTCCTTCCTCGATTTTCGCGATCTCGAGGCCTACCGCGAGGACGTGCAGCGCTTCAAGCCGGATTTCCTGTTTCACCTCGGTGCGCATACCAGCCTCGAGTACTGCGAGGACAATATCGAAGACGCCTACCTGACCAACACGACCTCGGTCGAGAACGCGACCTATATCGCGAATGAGCTCGGCATTCCGCTGCTGTACATCAGCACCGCAGGCATTTTCGACGGTTCGCAGGACACGTTCGACGACTGGGACCGCCCGAATCCGATGGGCCACTACGCGCGCTCGAAGTACATGGGTGAATTGTTCGTCACCCAGAACGTGCGCGAGCATCTGGTATGCCGTGCCGGCTGGATGATGGGTGGCGGGCCGCGCAAGGACAAGAAGTTCATCCAGAAGCTAATGAAGCAGTTGAAGGAAGGCAAGACCGAACTGAACGTGGTGCATGACAAGCTCGGCACGCCGACCTACACCTTCGATTTCGCGCGCTCGGTGAAGGCGCTGATGGAAAAGCGCTACTGGGGGCTGTACAACATGGTGTGCGAGGGCGTGACCAGTCGCCTCGAGGTGGCGCAGCAGCTCGTGGTGGAGCTGGGCATCGCCGACCAGGTGAAGGTGAACCCGGTCAGTTCGGACTTCTTCAAGCAGGAGTTCTTCGCGCCGCGCCCGGATTCCGAACGCCTCATCAATCGCAAGCTTCATCTGCGCGGACTGAACATCATGTCCGACTGGCGCGTCGCGCTGAAGGCTTACATCGACCGCGATTATCGCGACTACCTCTGACAGGACGGTGCTTCCGATGCGTATCGCGGCCTTCGGCTTTCGCTCGGTCCCGCTTCGTCCCGGTTGTGCCGGCGCCGACAAGTTCGCTTCCGAACTGCTGCCGCGTCTTGCCCGAAATGGACACGAGGTGATCGGCTACAACCGGCTCTATCCCGGCGAGGACGCGTTGGCCGATGTGGTCGACGGAGTGAGGTTCAAGCATTTTCGTACCGTTGCGAAAAAGGGTTTCGACACCTTGTTGCATTCGGCGAAATGCACCTGGGACATCATCGTGCACAACACGGCAGATATCGTGCATATCCAGAACGGAGGCAACTCGATCTTCGGGCTTGTTCTGCGGCTCTTTGGCAAGCGGGTATTCATCAGTCAGGATGGTGTGGACTGGAAGCGGGACAAATGGCCGTGGTACGGCAAGCTCTATCTCCGCCTGTCGTCGCATCTGACGGCGATCGCCGCGACACAGGTCATTTTCGACAATGTTTTCGTGAAGAAGCTGTTCGAGGAGAAGTTCCGCCGCAGCTACGAGTTCATTCCTTTTGGAAGCGAGGTTTCCGAGACCGACCTGGATCACTCGATCCTCGACGAGCTTGGCCTGAAGCCGGGCGAGTACTTTCTTTTCGTCGGGCGCTTCATTCCGGACAAGGGCCTGCAGTATCTCGTGCCGGCATTCGAACGGCTGAACACCGACAAGAAGCTGGTGCTCGTCGGTGGCTCGCCCAATCCCTCGGACTTCGAGAAGAGCATCAAGGCGACGTCCGACCCGCGCATTGTGTTTCCCGGTTTCGTGTACGGCAAGCGCACTCACGCGCTGATGAAATCTGCTTACTGCTATGTGCAGCCATCGGACGTGGAAGGCCTGTCTCCGGTGATACTCGAGAACATGGCGCTTGGAACGCCCATCCTGTGCAGCGATATCGTGGAAAACAGATATGTCGTCGCGGACTGCGCGTTGCAGTTCCGCAAGGGAGATGTCGATGACTGTCTGCGAGCGCTGACTGAGGCGGTCAGCGACCCCGCCGGTCTGCAGCAGCTGGGACAGAAAGGGCGTGCGCGCGCGATGAAGACCTTTTCATGGACGGCAGTCACCGCGGCCCACGAAAAGGTGTTTTCGGGCGAGCCTTCCGGTTTCGCGAACGGCTGATGCAGATGCCGTCCTGCCCGCCTGATTCAAGCGCAAGGCCCAGGCTCCTTGTCGACTTCTGGTACGCGGCCGAACTCGAGAGCATTGCGACGCCGTTCTCGAGGATTCGGCGTGGTGGCCTGCCGGGCCGGGTAATGGGCCTGTTGTCGGCGTTGTCCATACTTCGGAGCGCGGACAGTTTCGATTACGTGGTGCCCAACTGGTATGACTGGGGGCGCCTCGTCGTCGTGCTGAATGCGTTGTTGCCCCGACCCCGCCGCGTCATGCTGTTCGAGGTGATCGACTATAGCGTAGTGTCGCGCGATGACTGGAGGGGCCGGTTGTACCGGCTCTTCGTGAGGGCGGTGCTTGGCCCCGCAATGCGCCGTACCTTGACCTTCATGCATGTCATGACCGAGTACGAGCGCGCGAGGTTCGCCCGCTTGTACGGTCTGGATCGCGAGGTGGTCCAGGTCATTCCATGGCCTTTGCTCGGGTGGACGCAGGCATCGGGGTCGGCGTCGCTGCGGCCGGACCGTGACGGTGACTACGTCTTTTCCTCCGGGCGGGCGTCCTGCGACTGGCCCACCTTGTTTGCAGCCGCCGCTGATCAAGGGTGGCGGCTTGTCGTCGTGTGCAGTCGATCTGACCTTGCCCAGGTTCACGCCCTGAACAGGCGCGTCGGTGCCGAGATCCTTTCCGAGATCGGCAAGGATGAGCACGACCGCCTGCTGGCGGGCGCGGCGGTCTGTGTCATCAGCCTGCGCGAGGATCACAAGAGTTCCGGTCAGGTCCGTCTGGGTGCGGCGATCGAGCTTGATGTTCCGGTCGTAGCCTCGGAGGTCGAGGGACTGAAGGGGTATCTGCGACACGGCGTGAATGCATTGGCCTTTCCCGCAGGCGATTCCGTGGCTCTGCGGAATCAGGTTGAGCAACTGCTTTCCGACGCGCAAGCGCGTCGCGCGCTGAGCATCAGCGCGCGCGCCGCATGCGATGGTTATGATCGATCTGCCTACTTTCGTGAGCTTGCGCTCCGTGTCGAGCGCGCCTATCGGGCCGATCACGCCTGATCTGTCCTCTGGGGCTGCCCGCGACGATCCCTGGAAGCGCTGCTCCGGTGCGCACGAAGGAAAAGTTCCCAGACGCTGAAACAGGTTGTTTCACCTTGCGTTAAATACTGTGTCACGACAGTCGTTAGAAATAGCGGCTGTCGGGTCCTGCGTTCGTCTAGTCTCGTTCGCGACCCGGCACACGAACTGATGGTGAGAGCCCGACCATGTTTCTTTCAGCACTTGCGCAACGTGTGTTCGTAACGCGCAACGCAACACTCAGTCTCATTCTTTTTTTCCTCGTCCTACCCATCTCCGCACGTACAGCACCGGCACCGCTACAGGTCCGGGTGGTCGACGCTGTCTCGACCGCAGGTCTGGCCGGTGTTGATGTTCAGGCCTATGAAGTGGCTGCCGACGGCAAACGCACGTGGCGGGCCAAGCAGACTACCGACTCTGCGGGCAGCACCACATTTCAACTCGAAGGTCTTGGTGCGGGGCGCTCCTACCAGTTCGACCTGAAGCCCTTTCTGAGCAGTTTCAGCAGTGAGGTGGTATCCCAGCCCGGCGAGGTGGTGATTCAGGCCGGGAAGCTGCAGGTGAAGGTTGTGGATGGTCGTGACGGCAGTGCGTACGCGGGGCGCAGCGTGTATCTGCTGGGAGGGTGACAGCGGTACGGGTGCGCTGGCTGGAGCGGGGACATTCGTGACGGACGCGCAGGGGATGCTGAAGCTGGACCCTGCGGGTCTTGGGACGAAGCGTTACGTGGTGAGGGCGGCGAGTCTGATCGATGGCAGCCAGAAGGACAGTGCAGCGTATGTGAGCGCGGGCGCGTATGTGTTCACGGTGGGTACGGCAGGTCTGAAGCTGAAGGTTGTTGACGATGTGACGGGCGCGGCGATGTCGGGGCTGGAGGTGAATGCCTACGAGAAGCTGGCCGATGGCAGCAAGGTGTGGAGGGCGAAGAAGTCGCTGGGTTCGGATGGTCTGGCGACGTTCGATCTGGATGGTCTGGGCAGCGGGCGCAACTACACGCTGGAAGGCCAGCCGTTCGGGCAGTGGCTGACGTTTGCGGAGGCGTCGCAGACGGGAAGCCGTGAGGTGCGCGTTGGCAAGCTTCAGGTGCAGGTTGTGGATGGTCAGACGGGTCAGCCGAAGGCTGGGCAGCTTGTTTCGTTGAGGAAGTGGCAGTCGGACGGCAATCATGTATCGGTGATGAGTGCGACGACGGACGCGCAAGGGTGGTTGAAGCTGGATCCGCCGGCGGTGGGAACGGATCCATACGTTGCGCAGGCGACGAGCCCGACCGATGGTCAGTTGAAGACGAGCGCGGTGTATCTGAACAAGGGTCCGCACAAGTTCGTGCTGGGTAACGCCCCGGTGGTAGGCCGGCTGGTCGATGCGAGCAGTCAGGCGGTGCTAGCGGGCAAGGAAGTGACGGCGTACGAGAAGAAGGCGGATGGCACGCTGGTGTCGGTGGGCAAGAGGACGACGGACGCGAACGGAACGGTTTCGTTTGATCTGGACGGTCTGTCGGAAGGGAGACGCTACATTCTCCGGACGAAGCCGTACGTTCATTCGGTCGACAGTGCGGAGGTGACGCAGGCGGGCGAGGTCCGGCTCAGGGCGGGCAAGCTGCACGTGCAGTTGCTGGATGGACGCAACGGGCAGCCGTACGGTTTGCGCGACGTGTTTCTGCTGGAAGGGGCGAGCGCGTCGACAGCGAAGGGGATAGGGAAGTTCCGCACGGATGCGGAAGGTCGTTTGAGGCTGGATCCGGCGGGGCTGGGCAGCAGCGTGTATGTGATCCGCGCCTCGAGTCTGGTGGATGGCAGCCAGAAGGACAGCCCGGGTTACGTGGCCGAAGGCAGCTACACGTTCAGGGTGGGTAATGCGTCGCTGACGGTGCAGGTGCTCGATGATGTGACGGGCGCGGGTCTGGCGGGGCTGGTGGTGAATGCGTACGAGAAGAAGTCGGACGGAAGCAAGGAGTGGAAGGCGAAGCGGACGCTGAATGCGGACGGTCAGGCGGCATTCGATCTGGAGGGTCTTGGCGCAGGCAAGAGCTATGTGCTGGAGGGTCAGCCGTTCGCGCAGTGGGTGACCTTCGCGGAGGTGAGCGAGACGGGGTGGAAGACGGTACGTGTGGGCAAGCTGCAGGTACAGGTGATGGATGGACAGACGGGCCAGCCGCGAGCGGGGCAACTGGTGTCGCTAAGGAAATGGCAGTCGGATGGCAATCACGTTGCGGTGACGAGTGTGCAGACGGATAGCCAGGGGTGGTTGAAGCTGGATCCGCCGACGATAGGGACGGATCCGTATGTGCTGCAGGCGGTGAGTCCGACGGACGGTCAGTTGAAGACGAGTGCGGTGTATTGGGGAAATGGACCGCACAAGTTCGTGCTGGGCAATGCGCCGGTGGTGGCCAAACTGGTGGATGGCGTAAGCCAGGCGGGGCTGCCGGGCAAGGAGGTGGTGGTCTATGAGAAGAAGTCGGACGGCACGCTGAGCTGGCTGATGCAGAGGACGACGAATGCCTCGGGTGCGGTGTCGTTCGATCTGGATGGTCTGGCGTCGGGTCGCAAGTATGTGCTGCGCACGAAGCCGTTCCTGAGCTCGCTGGACAGTCCGGAGATCACGCAGTCTGGCGAGGTGGTTATCCAGGCCGGGAAGTTGCAGGTGAAGGTTGTGGATGGTCGTGACGGCAGTGCGTACGCGGGGCGCAGTGTGTATCTGCTGGAGGGTGACAGCGGTACGGGTGCGCTGGCTGGAGCGGGGACATTCGTGACGGACGCGCAGGGGATGCTGAAGCTGGACCCTGCGGGTCTTGGGACGAAGCGTTACGTGGTGAGGGCGGCGAGTCTGATCGATGGCAGCCAGAAGGACAGTGCAGCGTATGTGAATGCGGGTGCTTACACATTCACTGTCGGCAATCCAGCGCTCAACGTCACCGTGTTGGATGTGGTGACAGGTGCGCCTCTCGCGAATCAGGAAGTAAACGCCTACGAAACGGATGCCGCGGGCGGAATGACGTGGCGCGCGAAGAACGTTACTGATGCAACCGGCACGCTTTCGTTTGATCTTGAAGGGCTTGGGGGCGGGAAGCTCTTCAAGCTCGGTGGTACCTTCTATGAGAACTGGGAGGTAAGCACAGTCATCTCTTCCCCTGGTGCTTTCGTCTTCAGGGTCGGTGCGGAGCATGACCGCGTACCGCCTACCGTTTCCATTCTTCAACCTGGAGCGGGCAAGGCTGTAAGCAAGAACGGCTTTAGTCTGTATGGTCTGGCGAGTGACGACCGAATGATCAAGACCGTCAAAGTCGTCATAGGTCTGCCCTCCGGTAAAACGCTGCACGCAGCCGCAACTCACCACTCCACCGCCGGAACTTGGCATCTTGATGCCATCTCCTTCGGCGAAGAAAAGCCTGGTGCTGTAAAGGTGACAGTGACAGCGGTCGACCAAGGTAGCAACGAAACAAGGGCATCGCTGGCGCTCGATCTTGTGGAAGACGTGACGCCTCCGACCTTGTCCGTCGACAGTCATGTTGATGGGGGCAAAGTACCCCTTAGGGGTTTCGTGCTCCGCGGTGTCGTCAAGGACAACACGCTTTCTCCGACCCTCCGAATCACTGTTTCTGGAGCTGGATTGACGGCAGTAGCGGAGCAGGCTGTTGAGGTCGACGAGTCGTCAGGACGCTGGGCCTATGCCATAGCGCCGGAGGAGAGCTTCCAACCCCAGACATTGCAGATTGTTCTGAAGGCCAAAGACACGGCCGGAAATGAGGTTGTTAAGACTCTTAGTTTGATGCCGGATGATGTCTTTGAGCAGGCGTGGCATGTTTTGCAACGAACCAGCTTTGGCGCGATGAGATTCAATGAGGTGGTCGCCCAAGGGGTATCGGCGTTCATTGCCGAGCAGCTCAGGCCCGCGCTTATCGAAGATTCGAATGCAGAAGCCAAGGCCAATACATCGACAGAGGATGTGCAAGTCGCATCCGAGTTCCTGCGCCGGGCAACCTACTCGAAACGTCAGCTCAGAGAGGTGATGACGTGGTTCTGGGATAACCACTTCAACACGAACTACAACGCGCACCTCGTTGCCGCATACGAGACAGCCGAAATGTCCGGTTTCCGTTCTGAGGCGCTGGGGAGTTTTCGCCGTCTCATGGGCATCAGTGCCCGGAGTCCGGCCATGCTGTACACGCTGGATGGCGTGAGCAACATGAAGAACTCACCGAACGAGAATTATGCGCGCGAGCTTCTGGAGCTTCACACCCTTGGAATCAATGGTGGCTACACCCAGAAGGATGTCGAAGAGGTGGCGCGTGCATTTACCGGCTGGGGAGTGAAGGATGGTGCGTTCTTCTTTGACACGTCGAAGCATGACTCGACCAGCAAGGTTGTCCTTGGAACGACTATAAGTGCCTCAGGGGTGAGCGCGGGCGACGCGGTGCTCGACATACTGGCGCGCAACCCTTCGACGGCCCGTTTCGTCTGCCAGAAGCTTGTCGCGTTCCTTGTTTCGGATGTACCGGCTGGGGGCTTGATTGATAGATGTGCCGAGAAGTTTATCGAGCAAAGCGGCGCTTCCGACCAGATAGCTCAAGTTGTTGGCACCATTCTCAATTCGACCGAGTTCCTTGGTGAGCAGTATCGTCGCGCAAAGGTGAAGACGCCTCTTGAGTTTGTGATAGGGGCGGTCAGACAGATGGACGGCGTTTCAAGCGGTAACGATCTGGCGTCCGAACTGCAGATTCAAGGAATGCCGATCTACCTTAACTCCGTGCCGACCGGGTATTCCGATTCCGGTGAGGACTGGGTCAGCAGCGGCATGCTCCTGATGCGGTCCAGGTTTTCAGATCGCCTGCTTTCGTACGCGCCGGAAGAGGGACGAACATCATTTTCTCTCTCGAACACCATGGCCGCCGGTGGTGGTGTGACTGCGGAGGGAGTTGCCGCCCTGATGCTGGAGCGCCTCTTGGGCCCGACCTTTACCGCGAGGCATGTGCAGCTTGCAAAGGATCTGCTCACAGACGGCGGAACCTATCCATTCAAACCTGATTGGCCGGATGCCGAAATACGCGTTCGCCGGCTTGGCAAGCTGCTGATGGTCTTGCCCGAGTATCAGTTGCAGTAAGGAGCTCTCATGAAGCGCAGAGTTTTTTTGGAGCATCTGCTCAAGGCGATCGGCGGCGCGGGTGCATCCTCTTTGTTGGGCGCAGGCAGCGCGCTTCTCTCCACTCCGGCCGGCGCGGCTGGGGCGGGTCATACGCTCGTCATCGTGTTCCTGCGTGGCGGATGGGATGGTTTGAATGTCGCGGTTCCCTACGGCGATGCGAACTACTATGCCTTGCGTTCCAGCATAGCGATCCCGCGGCCTGATTCCTCACAGAGCCGTAAGGTGCTGGACCTGAACGGTTACTTCGGCTTTCACCCTTCCATGGCATCGCTGCACGCCTTGTATTCGAAGGGAATGGTCGCCGTCATGCCCGCGGTTCATTATCCGAATCCGTACCAGTCTCACTTCGCCGGCCAGGACATGATCGAGCATTCGATGGCAGGGGAGGAGCTCACAGGATGGCTTGCGCGCTATCTGAACGAAACGCCGGATAGTGGCGTTCAGCGAGCGATAGCGCTGAGTGATGTACTGCCACGCAGCCTTGCTGGAGCATCCACGCCAGCGTCCGCGTTTCCTGACATCGCCTCTTTGAACCTTGCAAGCTCGCCCGATGATCATGCGGCCATCTCGACTGTCATCAGCGATGCCTACCGGTACGAGCTTCCCGTCAATAATCCGAACTCGACAACGCTTCGAGTCATTGGCAGTCAGCTCGTGAGCAATCTGGTCGAACTCGAGTCGGCTGCGAGCATTCCGGTTCAGAACAACGCCACTTACCCGAGCTCGAATTTTGGCCGCCAGTTGCGCCAGGGAGCGTCCTTGATCAAATCGGGCCTCGGCGTCGAGTTGATTACCCTGTCTTTGGGTGGCTGGGACACCCATAGCCAGGAAGGGGGCGCCGAAGCGAGTGGACGCATGTCCACGCTGCTCATGAACTTTTCTGACTCCATGTCGGCGTTCTTCACGGACATCGGAGGGCTTTCCGGAAATGTAACCGTCATCGCAATGAGTGAGTTTGGACGTACCGCTGCCCAGAACGGCAGCGGCGGGACGGATCACGGCATGGCGACAACATGGATGGCGATAGGAGGCAGTCTGAAGGGAGGCGTTTATTGCCCGGGTGGATGGCCGGGGCTGTCGGCGACGCAATTGGCGAACAGCCGTTACCTCAAGGCAACGATAGATTATCGGTCGCTTTTTGCAGAGGCGCTGAAGAGTCGCATGGGCGTTTCGTCTGTAGCCAGCATACTTCCGGGGTTCGACCCGATTGCACTGGGAATATTCTCCTGAGAGGAGTCGAGCGTTCCGTGAAGGTTCTGCTTGGCGATCATTCCCTATGAGTTGCGTGAAATGTCACGCAAGTGTTTCGTGGTCTGTAATGTTTTCTCTTCGTTCGTGAGTTACCCTGCACCGCAACAAACGCAGGAGAAAGCATGACGATCTTGGTCACCGGCGGAGCCGGCTTCATAGGCAGCAACTTTGTACTGGACTGGCTGGCGGGCAGCGACGAGCCGGTGGTCAATCTGGATGCGCTCACCTACGCGGGCAATCTGCAGAATCTGGCGTCGCTGGCCGGCGATGCGCGGCATGTGTTCGTGCAGGGCGACATCTGCGACCGCGAACTCGTTGACCGACTGCTGAGTACGCACCGCCCGCGCGCCGTGGTGCACTTCGCGGCCGAATCGCATGTGGATCGCTCGATCCACGGCCCGGGCGAATTCATGCGCACCAACGTGACCGGCACCTTCACCTTGCTGGAGGCTGCGCGCGCCTACTGGGGCACGCTCGAGGGCGAGGAGAAGGCGGCTTTCCGCTTCCACCAAGTGAGCACCGACGAGGTCTATGGCTCGCTCTCGCCCACCGATCCGCCGTTTTGCGAGACGAACGCCTACGAGCCGAACAGCCCGTATTCGGCGAGCAAGGCCGCGAGCGACCACCTGGTGCGCGCCTGGCACCACACCTACGGTCTGCCGGTGGTGACCACCAACTGCTCGAACAACTACGGCCCCTATCACTTCCCCGAGAAGCTCATCCCGCTCATCATCGTCAACGCGCTGGCGGGCAAGCCGCTGCCGGTGTA
>NZ_KB889967.1:869116-1204785 GCF_000372885.1 Methyloversatilis thermotolerans | reverse complement strand
ACGGACTGGCGCAGGCCTTCATCATTGGCGAGGACTTCATCGGTGGCGCCGCATCGGCGCTGGTGCTCGGTGACAACCTGTTCTACGGCCACGAATTCGCCGACGACCTGAAGGCGGCGAACGCGCGCGAGGGCGGGGCCACGGTGTTCGCCTATCCGGTGCATGACCCGGAGCGCTATGGCGTGGTCGAGTTCGATGCAAGCGGGCGCGCGATCAGCCTGGAAGAGAAGCCTGCGAAGCCGCGCAGCCGCTACGCGGTGACCGGGCTGTACTTCTACGACGGCGAGGCGAGCACGATCGCCAAGGGGCTGAAGCCCTCGCCGCGCGGAGAGCTGGAAATCACCGATCTGAACCGCGTGTATCTGGAACGCGGCAAGCTGGACGTGCAGGTGATGGGGCGCGGGCACGCGTGGCTGGACACCGGCACGCACGACTCGCTGATCGAGGCCGCACAGTTCATCCAGACGCTGGAAAAGAGACAGGGCCTGAAGATATCGTGCCCGGAAGAGATCGCGTGGCGGCAGGGCTGGATCGATGCCGAGCAGTTGAAGAAGATCGCCACGCCGCTGGCCAAGAGCGGCTACGGGCAATACCTGCTGCGCATCATCGAAGACCAGCAAGCCATCTATTGGCGCCATGCCGCCGAGAAAAAGTGAGATGACGATGAAAGTGACCGAAACCGGTATAGCGGGGCTGCTGGTGCTCGAACCGAAGGTGTTCGGGGATGCGCGCGGCTTCTTCATGGAAAGTTTCAATGCGCGCACCTTTGCCGAAGTGACCGGGCTGAGCGGGGTCGAGTTCGTGCAGGACAACCACTCGCGCAGCCAACAGGGCGTGCTGCGCGGGCTGCACTACCAGGTGCGCCAGCCGCAGGGCAAGCTGGTGCGGGTGGCGCAGGGGCGGGTGTTCGACGTGGCGGTCGATCTGCGCCGCGCCTCGCCCACCTTCGGCAAGTGGTACGGGGTGGAACTGAGCGGCGAGAACCACCGGCAGTTCTGGGTACCGGCCGGTTTCGCGCACGGCTTCTACGTGATGAGCGAGAGCGCGGACTTTCTGTACAAGACGACCGACTACTACGCCCCGGAACACGAACGCAGCCTGGCGTGGAACGACGCGACGGTGGGCGTGCACTGGCCGCTGCAGGGCGAGCCGCTGCTGTCGGCCAAGGACCTGGCGGGCAAGCCGCTGGCCGAGTGCGAGGTGTTCGACACGCTGTGAGCGGCGTTCGTGATTCAGGCGAGCGGTTGCGGGAGCGGCCGCTGAGGCGAGCTCGTGGGAGCGGCCTCTGGCCGCGATGCGGCTGACGCGGGTCGCGGGCTTCGTTTGAAGCCGCATCGCGGGGCAAGCCCGCTCCCACCAGACCCGGGCTCCGCTCGTGTTTGTCGCGAGTTCTTGTGGGAGCGGCCTCTGGCCGCGATGCGGTGCATGCGGGTCGCCGGCTTCGTTTCAGGCTGCATCGTGGGCAAGCCCGCTCCCACCAGACCCGGGCGCCGCTCGTGTTTGTCGTGGGTTCTTGTGGGAGCGGCCTCTGGCCGCGATGCGGCTCATGCGGGCCGCCGGCTTCGTTCGAGACTGAATCGCGGGCAAGCCCGCTCCCACAAACCCGGGCTCCGTTCGCGGTCCGTGCGAGCTGTTGTGGGAGCGGCCTCTGGCCGCGATGCGGCGCATGCGGGCCGCGGGGCTTCGTTCGAGGTGGGGTCGCGAGCGGGGCTCGCTCCTACGACAAACTGGCTCCGGTCGTGGGCAGGGCGCGTTTTTGCGCTCAATCCGCCCCGTCACTGGCCATTTCGTCGGCTTTATCGGCTGCCTTCGCTTTCGCCTCGGCCAGCATTTGCGCGCGAGACGCCGGGGTTTCTAGGCTGATGCGGCCGAGCAGGCCGTCGCGGTAGTCCTGCAACAGGGTGAACGAGGCCTTTTCGATGTCGGGTGTGCCGCCCTTGATGCGATAGCCGCGGCGGGCGGCGATGTGCTCGATCACCGACACGCCGTCCATGTCGGGCGTGCAGCCGTAGCGCGCGGTGAGGTAGTGCGGATAGCGCTGCTGCAGCAGGTTGCCGAGGAAGGTGGCGACCTCTTCATCGATGATGGCGTTGCGGCCGATGGCATGGCTGGCGGCGAGCATGAGTCCGTCGCTTTCGTGCTCGATCTTCGGCCACATCAGGCCAGGGGTGTCGTACAGCGTGAGCCGCGGATTCAGGTGGATGCGCTGGATGCTTTTGGTGATGGCCGGTTCGTCGCCGGTGGCGGCCACCTTTTTCTTCACCAGCGCGTTCATCAGCGTGGATTTGCCGACGTTGGGGATGCCCATGATGATGAGGCGCAGCGGCTTGAGGTTGTCGTCGCGGTGCGGCGCCAGCGACTGGGCAAGTTGCGGGATGCGGCTGGCTTCGCCCGGCTTGCGCGCCGAGATGGCGACCGCCTTCGTGTTGGGCAGGCTGTTGAAATGCTTGAGCCACGCTGCGGTCACGTCCGGGTCGGCCAGGTCGGCCTTGTTCAGCAGCTTCAGACAGGGACGGTTCCGGTGCGTGCGTATCGCGTGGATCATCGGATTGCTGCTGGCTTCGGGCAGCCGCGCGTCGAGCACCTCGACCACCACGTCGACCGACTTCATCGCGTCGGTCGCGTGCTTGCGTGCGGCGGTCATGTGACCGGGAAACCACTGGATGGACATGTGAGGCGGCTGCGCGGCGGAAAGCCGCCTATTGTACCGGCCCATGGCGCCGGCCCGCGCGCCGGGGCCGATGCCGGCCTGTCGTCATCGGCCCCGCAGGCGCGGTGCGCAGGGTGTGTGCGGACAGACAGGGAACCGGATCACGAGCCGCACAGCGGCGCGGCGGCGGCGCTGAGGGCCGCACCGGACCGCGCGTCTGCCTGGACGAGCGCGATGCCGAAGCGGCGCCCGGCAGGCGTGGCAGGCAGATCCAACGTGTGTGCGAAGTCCGTCGCGCCGCGACCGGTGTTGAAGGGGCCGATGAACTGCCGCACCACGAAGTCGTGTGTCAGTCGCCGCCCGGTGTTCTCGCCGCCTGTGACCGAACTGGACAGATGCATTTCATACAGGGCGAGATAGAGCGCGCGCGACGGCGGAAGATCGAGCGCCGCACTGATGCGGAGCTGATTGCCGTCGACGGTCTGCTGGATGCGGATGGGCGCTGCCCGCCGGATGCCGGCGTCCGCCAGCGCACCGTCCACCGAAGCGGTTGATCGCCAGCCGCGGAAGTCTGCCCCCGCGATGCGTACCTGCGGCGTGTACACCACGCTGCCGCCTTCCGCGCGCGCCAGGCGTCGTTGTCGTGCCGAATGATCCGGGCTCGAGTAGGGGTCGCGCCAGCCAGGTGAATTCCAGTAATCCACGTGAAAGGCGAGCGCTACGGCGCGTTGTGCGCCGCCAGGTTGCGCGAACGTGGAAAGCCAGGCGTCAGCCGGCGGGCAACTGCTGCAGCCCTCTGAGGTGTACAGCTCGATGACTGGAAGCCAGTCCGCTGCGCTTGCGCATTGACCGGCGTGGGATAGCGGCGAAAGAAGTACGGCGCAGCACAGCACGCCGGTATGGCGAGACATCCACATGAGCAGCTCCCGGTCAGTGTATGACCAGCAGACCGACAAAGCGGGCGGATGCTTACTGGACTGCGCGCCGGATAGCCAATGACTGAGTCCGCCACGATGTTCGTCGCAGGATGCGGGCGGCGATGGGCAACCGCGCCGCGCGTGTATCGCTGTCATGCGGCTGTTGTTGGCGAGCGTGCGCGCGGTGAGAGCGCCTGCCTTCGTGTCGGTTCGTGTGCGGATGCGCAGCCCGGACGGGCGAAACGCCCGGCGATGGATGAGGTCGAAGTCGCAAACCCAGCCCCGGAGCGCCCGCATGCTTGTCCGCCTGATCTATGCCAGCCGTGTCGCGTCCAGCGTCACGCGCGCCGATGTTGACGCCATCCTCGCTTGTTCGCAGCGGAACAACGCCCGTGTTGGCGTGACGGGTGCGCTCTGCTTCACCGGCACCATGTTCCTGCAGTGTCTGGAAGGCGGGCGTCAGGCGGTGAACGAGGTGTATCACCGCATCGCCGGCGATCCACGCCATCGCGATCCGGCCCTTCTCAGCTTCGAGGAGATCGTGGCGCGCGAGTTCGGAGATTGGGCGATGGGTTATGTAGGGCACACGCCGGATAACCGCGCGCTCTTCCTGAAGTATTGCCCGCACGCCGAATTCGATCCGTACGCCATGAGTGCAGCCTCGGTACGGGCTCTGCTGGCGGAATTGCTGGGCGTGGCCCAGTGGCGGGGGAAGTAGGCACGGCGCGTCTGTGCGGGAGCGGCCCCAAGGTCGCGACGCGGCCTATGTCGGCCGCGGGCTTGGTTCGAAGGTGGATCGCGAGCTTTGCTCGCTCCTGCGGAATCTGGACGAGATCACGTCCGGCCGGGTTTGTATGGAAGGCACTCGGTTTCGATGGGCAGCGGCTCGAACTCGGGGTCCTTGTGCACCAGAATTCCAGTCGTCAGTTGTGCGCACGCGGCAATCCACGCATCCGCCAGCGACAGGGCGTAGCGGGCCTTGATCGATGCAGCCGCTTCCAGCATTTCGGGCGTTTCATGCATCCAGACGATGGGCAAGGCCTGGCATTGTTCATAAGCCAATCGACCCGCGGCCTCGCCCTCATCTTTCCAGACCCGGTAGAGCACTTCCATCAAGGTCATGAACGAGGCGGCGCAGTGCGCCTTTTTCTGGCGTGCCTGCGTCAGCAGTGCAGCGACACGGTCTGCGCCCGGTTCATCGTCGCGCAGCGTGAGCAAGGCAGACGTGTCCAGCACGTAGTGCTTCATTCGCGCTCGCGGTCCCGATTGCGTGTTTCGAGCAGGCGCGCCGTTGCGCCGCCCTTGCCCTGTCCGCGAAAAGCCTGCACCGGATCTTCGCAGACCGGGATGACCCGTATGCCACTCTCGTCGACGACCCATTCGAGCCGTTGTGAGGGCGTGAGATTGAAACGACGCCTGATTTCGACTGGAACGACCGTCTGGCCCCGTTCGGTGATGGTGCTACGCATGGCGGTTCCTTTGAATTACGAAATTCTGGTCATGGTAATTCAAGTGAACGGTTTTGGCGTACCGGTTTCGCTGCTGAAGCAGCTCAGGCGCAGGCGGCGGGTCTGTTCGAAAATAGGGTCGCGGGCAAGCCCCGATCCCACGAAACCCCGGCTCTGACGCCTGTTTGAGCGCGCTGTGTTGTGGGAGCGGCCTCTGGCCGCGATGCGGCGTGTGCGGGCCGCGGGCTTCGTTCAAGGCTGCAATCGCGGGCAAGCCCGTTCGCCCTCACCCCCGGCCCCTCTCCCACTGATGTGGGCGAGGGGAGTCGGGCGCCGTCGTCGATGTGACCCTCGCCCGCATCAGCGGGAGAGGGTGGCGCGCGGCGCCGGGTGAGGGTCAGCGGCCTCCACGGGCCGCCGGCCTCATTCGAAGCTGAATCGCGGGCAAGCCCGCTCCCACCAAACCCCGGCTCCGTTCGTGGTCCGGGCGAGCTTTTGTGGGCCTGATAATTTGCTCCGCTCGTGTTTGTCGCGAGCTGCTGTAGGAGCGCCCCCAAGGTCGCGATGTGGCGTCGGTGGGCCGACGGCTTCGTTGAGGGTCAGGGCGGGCTCAGCAGGACATCGGCAAAGGTCTTGAAGTCATCCATGACCGCGTCGGGGCGCATGTCCGGGTCGTTCTCGTCGGCGGGCGAATACTTGCCGGTGCGCACCAGTACCGCGGGGATGCCGAGCGCCTGGGCGCCGCCGATGTCGTCGCGCAGGTCGTCGCCTATCATGATGGCCTGCCCGGCACTCACGCCGGCCAGGTCGAGCGCGGCCTGGAAGAAGGGTGCGGCGGGCTTGCCGGCGATGTCCGCCTTCACGCCGGTGCTGTACTCCAGGCCGGCGACGAAGGCACCCATGTCCAGCGACAGGCCGTCCTCTTCCTTGAAGTGGCGGTTGCGCGCCATGGCGACGAAGGGCAGGCCGCGCATGATGTGACGGAAGGCGATGTTCAGCGTCGGGTAGTCGAAATGCGCACCGGCATCGCCCAGTACGACGGCGTCCGGGGACGTGGCATCCGGACCGACCTCGGCGCGCAGGTCGGGATGCACGATCCACAGCGGATGCAGACCGCGACTGCGCACCAGATTCATCGTTGCGCCGGGGGCGGTGAGCAGTTCTTCGTCGCGCACATCAAGGCCGAGCGCCCGCATTTTCGTCACCAGCGTGCTGCGCGGCGTGCGGGTGGTATTGGTCAGGAAAACGAGTTTCAAGCCGGCTGCGCGCAGCTTTGCCAGGGACTCGTCGGCGCCGGGGATGAGCTGGTCGCCGATGTGCAGCACGCCCGCCAGATCGATCAGCAGGGCTTCAGGAGATGCGGGCAGAGACATGGCGGCACGTCCTCGGATTGTTCACCTGCAGCATAGCAAGACCGGATGGCGATGCTACCGTGGCCGCGCCGCATCATGGATCGAGCGGGTCGGCGTGCACGAGTTCGATCACCACGCCACGGGATGCGGCGAGCACCGGCAGATGGCGATCGACGATGCCCAGGGTGGCCAGTTCGGCGAGCGGACGGTCGGGCACGGCGCAGGATTTCACCAGGCGTGCGCGACCACCCAGCTCGGCCGCAAGCCAGGCGGCGATGCTGTCGGAAGTGACGCTCCAGTCGCGCGGCAGCGCACTGCTGTCGGCGAGTGCGGCATGCGGCAGCCAGATCTGCGCCCGGCCATCCACTTCGCCAGCGGCCAGCCGCGCCATGTCATCCACCGTGGCCAAGGCCGGCTGCAGGTCGGCCAGCAGGCGGCCCACCTGGTCCATCGCCAGCAGCGCCATGCGGTGCGCTGCGTCGTCGGAAAAGCGCCAGCGCGCCTGGGCATCGCGCACCGCGTCGGCAAAGGGCCCGCCGCCCGGCACGACGATGCAGCGCCCGAAGCGGCCGCATGCGATGGCATCGCACCAGCGGCGCAGCCGTCCGTCCTCCGGTTGCGACAGCAGGCTGCCGCCCAGCTTGATGACCAGCGGCGCGCGCATGTCAGGCGATGTCCGCGAGCAGGGCCACGGCGACCGCCGGCGCGCAGGTGGTGGCCGCGTCCTGGCAGTCGCCAGCCAGAGGCGACGATGCACCGCTCGTCATGCAGTCGCCGAGCGTGAGCCACGGTCGTCCCAGCGCAATCGCCAGTCGCTGTGCGACATGGTGACCGGCGCCCGCGCACACCACGGGCGCGTCGACAGGCAGGGCGGCCAGTCCGGGCAGATCGCGGCAGGCGTCGATCAGGGCGCCGGTCTGCGCGTCGGCGAAGCGCGCCGCCAGCGCCCGCCAGTCGTCCATCGATCCTTCGTCCAGATCGCGTCCTATCATGCGCGCCAGCCGGCGTGCGCTGGCCTGTGCGGTCTTGTCGCCGTTGTCGGCCGCGGGGTAGTGGTCGTTGCGTTCGTCGAGTTCGCCCAGCAGGCGCCAGACATCGGCCGTGGTGGCGAAGTGTTCGGCCATCAGGCGGTGCATGCGGCCGCGGAACTCGATGCGCGGCGCCAGCGCCATCAAAGGCGTACGCACCACGCCGGCATAGACCAGCTCGCCCGACATGAGGCGGTCGGCGTCGCTGCGACTCGCCGTGTGCACACCGCGGTCGATCACGATGAGGTCGCTGGTGGTGCTGCCCACATCGACCAGCAGCGCCTGCGGCAGCATGCGCGCGACCCAGTGCGCGGTGGCCAGCCAGTTGGCCGAGGCGATGTCGTCGGCCCAGTCGCGCAGCGCGTCGCCTGCGCCGTCCATCGCCAGCCAGCCGCGGCGCCCGCCATACAGTTTCAGCTCACCTGCGAGCAGAGCTCGCATGTGCCGCGCGATGCCCGCAACGCCGTCGGCGCGCGACGCGAACAGGTCGGTCATTTCGCCTGTCATGGTCAGCGCGTGGCGCGTGTCCGGGCCGAGCCGGCGCAGCGCATCGGCCACCGCCGCGTCGAGCTTGTCCAGCCCCTGCCACAGCGGGCATACGCACTGCACCACGTCGATCACCTGACCGTTGTCGATGCGCGCGGCCTTCACGTGCGCGCCACCGATGTCCCAACCTATCATCCTGTCTCTTTTCCTGTTTCGAGTTGGAGCACGATTTCCCGCGCGCCGCTGCCATCCAGAGAAGGCAAGGTGCCGTGTTCGAGCGCGTCCAGCGTCGCCGCGATCAGATTCAGGCCCAGCCCATCGCGCAAGGCGCAGGCCGACGTGCTCATGCGCGGATTGATCTCAACCACGACCGGTCCGTCCCCGCTTTCGATGAAGTCGACGCCGACCGGTCCGAGCAGCCCCGGCAGCGTGGCGGCGATGCGCGATGCGAGCGCGACGTGGGCGGGCGTGGGCGCGATGGCGCCAACGTCCAGCGCGGCGAGCTTGATGTGCCCGCCATCGCCGGCCTGCAGCCGCTGGCGATTCACCGACAGCACGGCCGCGCGACCGCGCGCGCACAGCAGGTTCATGCTGCATGCCTCGCCGTCCAGCCACGGCTGGGCGATCGCTCCCGGACCGGCGGCCTGCAGCGCCGCGCGGGCGGCCACGTGATCGGCGAGCTTGAGCAGACCTTCGCAGCCGGCGCCGTCATCCGGCTTGACCGCCCACGCGCCGGGCAGGGCTGGCAGGGTGCCGGCATCCCGGTAGTGCGGGATGACCGCGATGCCCGATGCGCGCAATCTTTCCGCGGTGGCTGACTTGGATGCGGCGATCCGGCTGCTTTCGGCATCGCAGCCCAGCAGTCCGCGTCCGGCGCGTTCGACACGGGCGGCCAGCGAAGCGAGCACGTCACCGGTCTCAGGCGCCACCAGCAGTGCGCGGTCGCAACGCACGAGGGCATGATCGAATGCGGCGTTGAACGAGGCTGCGTCGGCGACCGTGATCGTGGTGGCGCCGGGGCGGGGCGGCGGACAGCGCACGTCGTGCAGCAGGATGACTTCGCTGTTCGGCAGCTCCAGCGCATCGCGCAACAGTGCGTCACGCATCATTGCGCCCTCGCGCGTCAGTGACGGCGGCAGCGGTGCTCCGGCCAGGCCGCCGCCGGTGATAAACTCGAATACGAAAATACTTTGATGCATATGGAATTTCTTTGCTGCCAGAACTGATACCGGTCATGGACCTGATGGGCGGATGCGTGGTCCATGCGAAGCGCGGCGATCGCCAAGCTTACCAGCCGCTGCAATCGTCACGCGTGGCCGGCTGTGCGCCGGACGCGGTCGCGGATGCGTTGATCGCGCTGACCTCGGCGCGCCGTCTGTACATCGCCGACCTCGATGCGATCCGCGGTCAGGCGTCGCACGCCGCGGTGGTGGGTGAGTTGGCACGGCGTCATCCCGAGGTGGAGATATGGCTGGACGCCGGCTTCGTCGATGCCGAGGCGGCGCTTGCCGTGTGCCTGGCCAGCGGTGTACGGCCGGTGCTGGGCAGCGAAAGTCTGACCGATCCGGCCGCTTTCCGGTTGCTGGCGGAAGCCGGCCTGCCGGCCGTGCTGTCACTGGATCATCGCAACGGTCAGTTCATGGGCGCCGCCTGGCTGCAGGATCCGGCGGTCTGGCCGGAGCGGGTGATCGCGATGGAACTCGCGCGCGTAGGCTCGGGCGAGGGCCCGGCTCTCGATCTCATGCGCCGACTGAGCGCCTCGCGCCCGGATGTGCAGTGGGTTGCGGCCGGTGGCGTGCGCGGAGCCGACGATCTGGCCGTGCTGGCACGCGAAGGCGTGGCCGCCGTGCTGGTGGCCAGCGCACTGCACGACGGACGCCTGCCGTAGTGCGAACGCCACGAGCGGCGCTTACGAGCGCGGGCTGATCGCCTGTCGAGCGGCGCGGTCGGTGCCAAGCCGACGCCGGATCGACGCGGTCAGTGCGCCGCATCGGTTCATGGCCGGACGTTCGATCAGCCGGAAGGTCAGATAGCTGGTTCCGAGCAACACGGGCACCGCAGCGATCACCGCGAGCCAGTGTCCCTCCGGCGAGTGCGGACCCACGAGCAGGAACCTGAACAGCACGAACAAGGCGATGCCGTGCAGCAGGTAGATGCTGTAGGCCAGCTCGCCCAGAAAGCGGGACGAACGGCTGTGCAGCATGCCGAACAGCGTGCAGCCACCTGCGATCAGCGCAAAGGCGATGCCGAGCAACGCATGCTGGACGATGCCGTGGCTTGAATCGAACAGAAGGAATTCTCCGGCGAGCGCAGCCAGCGCGACAGGCGAGCTGAAGCGGCCTTCGCTGAATCTTACGAAGGCAGGGGTTCTGACGAGAAGCGCCGCAAGCAGTCCCCATGCAAAAGGCATGAGGTGGATGGCTTCCGGCCGCCAGATCCAGAACGCAAGCATGGCCAGCATGCTGGCGATCAGCCATGGCCAGGGCGCGACAGTTCTCGCGCCAAGCGCCAGCAGGGGCAGGGACAGATAGAAGAACCACTCGTAGGGAAGTGACCAGGTCACCCCTGCAACCACGGTCCAGGTCGAACCGGCACCGTTGATGTCGGGGTCCCCAAGTATCGTGAATGAGGCCCAGCGCGCCAGTTCGCCCGCGATCACGTGCGCGCTCTCGTTCATCGTGAACCGGGTCAGGACGAGAACGATCACGACCAGAACGCAGAGCATGAAAAGGTAGAGCGGCGTCAATCTGAGGATTCTGGAAACGAACAGTTGAAGCCAGTCGATGCGGTTTCCTTGCCGGAGGATCTTGGAGAAGAAAAGAAAGCCGGTGATCATGAAGAACATGGCCACGCTGGCCTGCCCGAAATTGGCATACAGATTGGATGGCGGCTCCTGCCAGACACCTGCCTGCAGGTAGAAGTACCAGACGCAGGCGTGATGAAGGAATACGAAGAAAGCCAGATAGCCCCGCAATCCGTCGATCGATGCGTAGCGGCCATCGGTGGAGGGCGGCTCGAAACGCAGGGACAACGCATAGGCCGTCGCGATTGCGGCGAAGAGTGCAAGCAGCGGGGGAAGCCAGCTGACCGGATTCATGTCAGTTCGTTGCCGTGTCGTTCGGCGGAGGGGCGTGGGGACTGTGGCGCGGACGCATGGCCGGACGCGCTGCACAGCGGGCGATGATATCTAAAGTCGCTGCCCGGGCGGTGTGCGTTACCGGGTCAGCGGCGTGTCATTTCGCACGGATGCGGCGGGAAAGCACGGAACGGCGGATGCCGCCCGCTACCCGACCGATTCAATGCCAACTGAGCGGGTCGACGTGGTAGTAGCCCGCGAGCTCGCGATAGACCGCGGGCATGGCGCGCGCGAGGTGATCCGGGCGCTCGAAGAAGTTTTCGGTGGCCACCGCGAAGAACTCGGCCGGGCTGTGCAGCGCGTAGGGGTCCAGCGTCGGCACCTCATTTGCCAGGACCTGCTGATGCAGCAGCGCGTAGGCCGCACCCATGGTTGCGGCCCAGCGCGCCACGCGTTTCGCGCCGACGCGCGAAGGTGCGCCGTTGGCCGCGCCCTTGCGCTGGTCGAGCTGATGTGCGAATTCGTGCAGCACGACATTGTGACCGTCATCCGGATCCGCCGCACCCGCCAGCACCGCGTCCCAGGCCAGCACCACCTGCCCGCGCGAAGACGATTCGCCCAGATGGATGCGTGGCGCGACGTGTTCGACGCCTGCCGCATCCACGTCCGGCCGCGTCACGGCGAAGGCGCCGGGATAGACCAGGACTTCGCGCACATCGTCGAAACAGCCGGGCCCGCGGCGTACCGACAGCAGGCTGGCCTGTGCCGCGATCAGCACCTTCATCTCTTCGCTGATTGCGAGGCCGTCTGCACCGATGAAGCGCTTTTCGGCGACGAAGATGAGGATGTGCCGGCGCAGGATGTCCTGGATGTCGGCGGGCAGGCGGCGCCATGCCGGCATGGCGGTCTGCAGCATGCGGCGCCACGCCGGCGGGAAAGGTGCGGCCGCGATGCGCGCGCGACGCCAGCGGCTGCGCAGCGATGCCGATGCGGTCCACAGGGCGAAGCCCATCGCAAGCGCGATGAACACGGTCAGGGCGATCAGTGAGCCGGCATTCTGCATGGCCCACATGTCAGGTCAGGCGCCCCCGGTTTCAAGACCCCCCGCGCAGGAGCGGCCCCAGGTCGCGACGCGGCGTACGCCGGCCGCGGGCTTCGTTCGAGGGTGTGGTCGCGAGCGGGGCTCGCTCCTACGAAATCCTGGCTCAGTTCGTGGTTTGGGCGGGCTGTTGTAGGAGCGACCCAAAGGTCGCGACGCGGCGTGCGCTGGCCGCGGGCTTCGTTCGAGGGTGGGGTCGCGAGCGGGGCTCGCTCCTACGAAAAGGCCGCGCTCCATTCGTGGTCGGGGCGCGCTTTGGTAGGAGCGACCCAAAGGTCGCGACGCGGCGTATGCCGGCCGCGGGCTTCGTTCGAGGGTGGGGTCGCGAGCGGGGCTCGCTCCTAGAAAGGCCGCGCTCCATTCGTTGGTCGGCGCGCCGCGCTTTGGTATAGGAGCGACCCCCAAAGGGTCCGCGACGCGGCGTATGCGCGGCCGCGGGCGCGCGCTTCGTTCGAGGTGCGGTCGCGGCGAGCGCGGGCCTCGCTCCTACGAAAGGCCGCGCTCCATTCCGTGGTCGGGGCGCCGCTTGTGGCGGGTAGAGCGAGCTCAAAGGTCCGCGACGCCGGCCGTACGCCGGCCGCGGGCTTCGTTCGAGGGTGGGGTCGCGAGCGGGGCTCGCTCCTACGAAATCCTGGCTCCGTTCGTGGTTGGGCGGTGCTCGTTGTAGGAGTCGACCCAAAGGCTCGCGACCGCGGCGTGCGCTGGCCGCGGGCTTCGTTCGAGGGTGGGGTCGCGAGCGGGGCTCGCTCCTACGAAAAGGCCGCGCTCCATTCGTGGTCGGGGCGCGCTTTGGTAGGAGCGACCCAAAGGTCGCGACGCGGCGTACGCCAGCCGCGGGCTTCGTTCGAGGGTGGGGTCGCGAGCGGGGCTCGCTCCTACGAAATCCTGGCTCCGTTCGTGGTTTGGGCGGGCTGTTGTAGGAGCGACCCAAAGGTCGCGACGCGGCGTGCGCTGGCCGCGGGCTTCGTTCGAGGGCGGCGTCGCGAGCGGGGCTCGTTCGTGTATGTCGATACCGAAGGATGTGGTTTAAATTATGATGTAGGAATGAAGAAGTCAGGTCATCGCCGCCTGCGCATCGGCCGGACATCAATTGCCGGATGTGCCTATCTGATCACGACCGTTACGCGGAACCGGCTTCCCTTCTTTCTTGATCTGCGTACCGCGCGAGTTGTTATCCGCGTAATGCGGGAGGCTGACAACAGAGGTGATGCGCGAACTCTGGCGTATGTGCTGATGCCGGATCATCTTCATTGGCTCATGGTTCTGGGCGAAAACCGGTCGTTGTCACGTGTGGTGCAGTCGGTAAAAGCCTCGAGCGCCCGGAAGGTCGGTACAGCACTTTGGCAACGAGGATTTCATGACCGGGCAGTGCGCAAGGAGAACGACCTTCTGCATATGGCGCGTTATGTCGTGGCAAATCCTCTGCGCAAAGGTCTGGTCGATCACGTGGGCGGCTATTCACACTGGGATGCCGTCTGGTTGAAGGACACTCCGGAATGACGGGCCGCGGGCTTCGTTCGAGGGTGGGGTCGCGAGCGGGGCTCGCTCCTACGAAAAGGCCGCGCTCCATTCGTGGTCGGGGCGCCGCTTTGGTAGGAGCGACCCAACGGTCGCGACGCGGCGTGTGCCGGCCGCGGGCTTCGTTCGCGGGTGGGGGTCGCGAGCGGGGCTCGCTCCTGCGAAATCCTGGCTCCGTTCGTGGGTTTGGGCGGGCTGTTCAGGGAGCGACCCAACGGTCGCGACGCGGCCGTGTGCCGGCGCGCGCCTCCGGTCCGCGGCTCGTTCGCGGGTGGGGTCGCGAGCGGGGCTCGCTCCTGCGAAATCCTGGCTCCGTTCGTGGTTTGGGCGGGCTGTTGTAGGAGCGACCCAACGGTCGCGACGCGGCGTACGCCGGCCGCGGGCTTCGTTCGAGGGTGGGGTCGCGAGCGGGGCTCGCTCCTGCGAAATCCTGGCTCCGTTCGTGGTTTGGGCAGGCTGTTGCAGGAGCGACCCAAAGGTCGCGACGCGGCGTACGCCGGCCGCGGGCTTCGTTCGAGGGTGGGGTTGCGAGCGGGGCTCGCTCCTGCGAAAGGTCGCGCTCCATTCGTAGGCGGGGCGCGCTTCTGCAGGAGCGACCCCAAGGTCGCGATGCGGCGCTACACGGCGGCGGCGAGCACTTCGGGGTTCACCGGCGTGGGCGGTGTGCCGCCGGTCAGGGCTGCGATCAGGTTGTCGGCGGCGAGGTTGGCCATGGCGCGGCGGGTGTCGCCGGTGGCGCTCGCGATGTGCGGCGTGAGCACGATGTTCGGCACGTCGAGCAGGGCGGCGTTCACCTTGGGTTCGCCTTCGTACACATCGAGCGCGGCGGCGGCGATGCGGCGCTGCTTGAGCGCCTCGGCCAGCGCTGCGTCATCGACCACGCCGCCGCGCGCGATATTGGTGAGGGTGGCCGTCGGCTTCATCAGCGCCAGTTCGTCGGCGCCGATGATGTGATGCACGGCGGCCGAGTAGGGGACCACCACGATCAGGTGATCGGCCTGCTTCATGAGTGTGCTCTTGTCCACCCAGCGGGCGCCGAGCGGATCGGCGATGTCGGCCGGCAGCGGATTGCGGTTGTGGTAGATCACCTTCATGCCGAAGCCGAGTGCGCCGCGCCGGGCGATGGCCTGGCCGATGCGGCCCATGCCCAGTATGCCCAGCGTCTTGCCGTGGATGTCCTGCCCATTCATCAGCGAGTAGGTCCAGTGCGTCCATTCTCCGGCGCGCAGGAAGCGCTCGCTTTCAGTGATGCGGCGGGCGGCCGCCATCATGAGACCGAAACCGAAATCCGCGGTGGATTCGGTCAGCACATCGGGCGTGTTGGTGACCAAGATGCCGTGTTCGGTGCAGGCCATGACATCGATGTTGTTGTAGCCGACCGCCATCGTGCTGACCACCGCAAGGTCGGTGCAACAGCCTATCAGCTCGGCGTCGAAGCGCTCGTTCGAGGTGATGAAAACGCCTGCCTTGCCCTTGAGGCGCGCGCACAGTTCGCGCCGGTCGAGCAGGCGATCCTCCTGGTTGGCATCGACATCGAAGTGTTCCTGCAGGCGGGTGAGCAGTTCGGGCAGGACGTAACGGGCGACGAGAATTTCGGGACGCGGCACGACGGACTCCAGTGAAACGGGATTCATTTCGAATCTATCGCGATGCGGCCGCTCTGCGAATCCGGCTGCGCCCAAGTGTGCCGCTGTGCCGCCCAGCACACTTGGGTCGCATGCGATTCTGTACCGTCACAGAGCCGGATTTCGTCGGTGACGGATCACCACGGCAGCGCTTCGCCAAGATGGAAGTAACCGCCGGTCGGCCCGTCCGCCGGAAGCGTGGCGAGCTGCACGCTGGTCTTGCCGCCATCGGCCAGATCCATCGGCGCATTCGGCCCGCCCATATCGGTTTTCACCCAGCCCGGATGCGCCGAATTCACCTTGATCGGCGTGTCCTTCAGTTCCGCGGCCAGATGCACGGTGAAGGCATTCAGCGCGGTTTTCGACGCGTTGTAGGCCAGTTCCTTGGCCGGGCCGATCGGCGAATCCGGGGCGCTGTGTGCGCCGAGCGATCCGAGGATGGAGGACAGGTTCACGATGCGGCCGGCGGGGGCCTTGCGGATGAGGGGCAGCAAGGTCTGGGTCAGTTCGATCACCGCGAAGAAATTGATGTCGAAGGTGCGGCGCAGTACATCCTGCGAAACCGTGCTCGCATTGGGCGCGAAGAAGTCGGCGAGAGCAATGCCTGCGTTGTTGACCAGGATGTCGAGTCGACCGTAGGCGCGCTCGAAATGATCGCGGATGCTTGCGAAACTGGCCGGTTTTTCGGCGTCGAAGTGGATGGCCGAGGCGTGGATGCCTTCCGCACGCAAGGCGGCGACCGCTTCTTCGCCCTTGTCCGGGTCGCGCACGCCTATCACCACGTCGATACCGAGCTTGCCGAGGCCACGCGCGGTTTCCAGTCCGATGCCGCGATTGCCGCCGGTGATGAAAGCGACCTTCTGCGATGTGTTCATCTGCAATCTCCTTACTCGGTGACTTGAACGTTGGAATACAGGCGCACGTCCGGGCCTGTGTCGGATGAAGCGATCGGTGGCGCGACATCCCATCCGCCCCCCAATGCACGGATAAGACCGACGGCGGCACGTGCCCGTTCGCCTTCGAGCTGGGTGGCGACCCGGCGCTGCAGAAGCACGCTGCGGTCGGCATCGATCACGTCAAGCTGGCTGATGGAGCCTTCGCGATAGCGGATCTGCGACAGTTCCGCCGCGCGAGCGGCCGCGTTCACGGCTTCGCCCTGAGTGCGCGTCTGTTCGGCCAGTATGCGCAGCGCCGCCAGTTGGTCTTCGACATCACGGAAGGCGGTCAGCACGGTCTGCCGGTAGTTCGCCACTTCCTCATCCCAGACCGCGCGGGCGCGCTGCAGACCGGCTTCGCGCGCACCGCCATCGAACACGGGCAGCGTGAGCGCCGTGCCGACCAGCGGGCCGAGCACGAAGGCGCGCGTGCTCCACTGGAACAGATTGCCCAGTTCGGACGACTCGTAACCGAGCGCACCGGTGAGGTTGAGGCGCGGGAACCACGCGGCCTGCGCGATGCCGACGCGCGCATTCGCCGCCGCCATGGCGCGCTCGGCGGCCGCGATGTCGGGCCGGCGTTCGAGCAGCGCCGACGGCAGCCCTGCCGGCACCGCGAGGGTCACGGACTGCAGCGGCTGCGGCGCCAGCGAGAAGTCGGCCGGCGAGCGCCCCAGAAGCAGGGCCAGCGCGTGTTCGGCATTGGCACGACGACGTGCGATGCCCAGCGATTCGGACTGCGCGGACGCCAGTTCGGTTTTCGCGCGCGCCAGTTCCAGCTCGCTCACATCGCCTTCGTCATAGCGCCGCTGCATCAGCCGCAGCGTGTCGCTGCGCAACTGCACGGTGCTGGCGTAAAGCGCCTGTTCCGCGTCCAGTTCGCCGATCAGGAAATAGGTCTGCGCAACGTCGGCCTGCAAGGCGAGCAGCACCGACCGGAACAGGGCTTCGCGCTGCTGTGCGGTGAAGCTGGCGGCGTCGACAGCGGCCGCCACGCGGCCGAACAGGTCGACTTCGTAGGCAACGGTGGCCTGCGCGCGCCACAAGGTGACGGCATTGCCTTCGGCACCGTCATCGGCGCCGGTCGCGGCGGGCGACTGGCGCTGACGGGTGGGGCCGAAACCGAGCCCGATCTGCGGCGATTGCTGCGACCGTGCGTCGCGCACCAGCGCACGCGCCTGATTGAGGCGCGCTGCCGCCGCCCTGAGGTCCTGGTTGGCATCCATGGCCTGGGCAACCAGCGTGTTCAGGCGACCGTCGCCGAATACGGTCCACCATGCGCCGCGCGCCAGCTCTTCCGACGGCTGCGCCGGCTTCCAGTCGGCATTGCCGGCGGGCGCCTCCTTGAAGGCGACCGGCGTGTCGACCGCCGGGCGCTCGTAGGTCTGCATCACCGAGCAGCCAGCCAGCACCAGCAGGCTGGACAGCAGCACGGCTCCGGTGCGCAGCGGGTGGCAGGCAGCGCTGGCAGCGCGCCTGCTCGCGATGCGCCGGTCGCGCGAGCGGTCCTGTTGCAATGGCTGCAATCGCGACCAGAGGTCGCTCCCACGGCTTGCCGGCGCGGAATCAGCGAGTGCGAGCCTGCTCGCGACGGCCGCATCGAACGGGGCCGCGTTTGTATTGGATGGGATTCTCATGTCCATACTCCGATCAGTGGGCAGCGGCTGCCACATCGGGCAGCGGCGTGTGGCCGGCATGGGTGAGCTTGCGGCCGGAGGCCTTGCGCAGCAGCACGTAGAACACCGGTGTCAGGAAGAGGCCGAAGAAGGTGACGCCGAGCATGCCGGAGAACACCGCCACGCCCATGGCATGACGCATTTCCGAGCCGGCGCCGGACGAGGTGACCAGCGGCACCACGCCCATGATGAAGGCGATGGAGGTCATCAGGATGGGACGCAGTCGCAGCCGGCTGGCTTCGATCGCGGCCTCGACGATGCCGTGTCCGCGCAGTTCCAGTTCGCGCGCGAATTCGACGATGAGGATGGCGTTCTTCGCCGACAGCCCGACCAGCACCATCAGGCCGATCTGCGTGAAGATGTTGTTGTCGCCGGCGGTGAGCCATACGCCAGCCAGTGCCGCCAGGATGCTCATCGGCACGATGAGGATGACCGCCAGCGGCAGGGTGAGGCTTTCGTACTGCGCGGCGAGCACCAGGAACACCAGCAGCACGCTGATCGGGAACACCCACACCCCGGCGTTGCCGGCCAGTATTTTCTGGTAGATGAGGTCGGTCCATTCGTACTTCACCCCGCGCGGCAACACCTCGGCGGCGATGCGTTCCGCGGCGGCCTGCGCCTGGTCCGACGAATAGCCCGGCGCCGGCCCGCCGTTGATGTCGGCCGCCGTGTAGCCGTTGTAGCGCACCACCATTTCCGGACCGAAGCTCTGTTTCACCTTCACCAGCGAGGACAGCGGCACCATGTCGCCGTTGGCATTGCGCGTCTTCAGCGCCAGGATGTCCGCGGCTTCCGCGCGGAAGGGTGCGTCGGCCTGGGCACGCACCTGATAGACCCGGCCGAAGCGGTTGAAGTCATTCACGTACAGCGAGCCGAGGTAGATCTGCATGGTGTCGAACACGTCGGTGATGCCGACTCCGAGTTGCTTGGCCTTCACGCGGTCGAGGTCGACATCGAGCTGCGGCACGTTGATCTGGTAGCTGGAGAAGGTGGGACCCAGTTCCGGCGCCTTGGCTGCTGCCGCAATGAAGGCCTCCTTCGCCGCGTCCAGTTCGGCATAGCCGATTGCGCCGCGGTCCTGCAACTGCAGCTTGAAGCCGCCCAGCGTGCCCAGACCCATGACCGGCGGCGGCGGGAATACCGCGATATAGGCGTCCGGAATGCTGGCGAACTGCTTGTTCAGCGACGCGGCGATGGCGCCGGCCGACAGTTCCGGGCTCCTGCGTTCGGCGAAGGGCTTGAGCGTGGCGAACACGATGCCGGCGCTCGAACTGTTGGTGAAGCCATTGATGGACAGTCCGGGGAAGGCCACCGCGCTTTCCACGCCCGGCTGCGCCAGCGCGATTTCGCCCATGCGGCGGATCACGTCCTCGGTGCGATCGAGCGATGCGCCCGCGGGAAGCTGCGTGAAGCTGATGAGGTACTGCTTGTCCTGCGCCGGCACGAAGCCGCCGGGCACCAGATACGACAGGCCGACCGTCGCGCCGATGAGCAGTGCATACACGCCCATGGCCGTGCCCTTGTGCCGGATCACGCCATGCACGCCGCGACCGTAGCTTTCCGAACTGCGGTTGAAGAAGCGGTTGAAGCGCGCGAAGAATCCGCCGAGCACGCGGTTCATGACGCGAGTCAGTGCATCCGGCTTCGCGTCGTGTCCCTTCAGCAGCATGGCGGCCAGCGCCGGCGACAAGGTCAGCGAGTTGAACGCCGAAATGACGGTGGAAATCGCGATGGTCATCGCGAACTGCTTGTAGAACTGTCCGGTCAGGCCGGTCATGAAAGCCAGCGGCACGAACACCGCCACCAGCGTGAGCGCGATCGCGATGATGGGGCCGCTCACTTCCTGCATCGCGCGATAGGTCGCTTCGCGCGCCGACAGGCCGGCGGCGATGTTGCGCTCGACGTTCTCGACCACCACGATGGCGTCATCCACCACGATGCCGATGGCGAGCACCATGCCGAACAGCGACAGCGCGTTGATCGAGTAGCCGAAACCCAGCATGAGCGAGAAAGTGCCGACGATGGATACCGGCACCGCCAGCAGCGGGATGACGGATGCGCGCCAGGTCTGCAGGAACACGATGACCACCAGCACCACCAGCGCGATGGCTTCCAGCAGCGTCGTGATGACCGCCTTGATCGACGCGCGCACGAACTGCGTCGGGTCATAGACGATGCGGTACTCGACCGAGGGCGGGAAGTCCTTGGCCAGTTCGGCCATGGTTTCGCGCACTGCCGCCGACACGTCGAGCGCATTCGCGCCCGGTGCCTGACGAATCGGCAGCGCGACCGCCGGCTTGTTGTCGAGCAGCGCGCGCAAGCCGTATTCCGATGCGGCCAGTTCCACCCGCGCGACGTCGGCCAGGCGCGTGACACTGCCATCGGGCGAGGACTTCAGGATGATGTCGGCGAACTCTTCCTCGCTCTGCAGGCGCCCCTGCGCATTGACCGACAACTGCAGCGGCACGTCGCGCCCGCTGGGGGATGCGCCGATCACGCCGGCCGCCACCTGCACGTTCTGCTCGCGTATCGCGCGCACCACGTCGGTGGCGGTCATGCCGCGCTGGGCCACCTTCTGCGGATCCAGCCACACGCGCATGGCGTAATTGCCGGCGCCGAACAGGCCGACTTCGCCCACGCCCTTGATGCGCGCCAGGCGGTCCTTCACGTTGATCACCGCATAGTTGCGCAGATAGGTGGTGTCGTAGCGGTCGTCCGGCGAAATCAGGTGCACCACCATGGTGAGCGTGGGCGAGCTCTTGAGCGTGGTCACGCCCAGTCGCTGCACGTCCTCAGGCAGCCGCGGCATGGCCTGGGCGACGCGGTTCTGCACCAGTTGCTGTGCCTTGTCCGGATCCATGCCGAGGTTGAAGTACACGGTCAGCGTGAGGTTGCCGTCGCTGTTCGCCTGCGACTGCATGTACAGCATGTCCTCCACGCCATTGATCGCCTCTTCCAGCGGCGACGCCACGGTTTCCGCGATCACCTTGGGGTTGGCGCCCGGGAACTGGGCGCGCACGACGACCGAGGGCGGCACCACTTCCGGATATTCGGAAATCGGAAGCTGGAACAGCGACAGCGCGCCGGCCAGCAGGATGATGACCGACAGCACCCCTGCGAAGATGGGTCGGTCGATGAAGAATCGGGATATGTTCATGACATCAGGCCTTCACGACGGGCTTGGAACGGGGCGGCTGGGCTGGTCCATCGACCAGTGCTTCCCGGTTCATCGGGACATCCTTGGGCGATACCGTGTCGCCCGGACGGGTACGCTGCAGGCCGCTCACGACGATGCGCTCGCCGCCGGCCAGCCCGCTTTCGATCACGCGCAGACCGTTCTGGCGCGCGCCGAGACGCACTTCGCGGTAGGCGGTGCGGTTGTCGTGGTCGACCACCAGCACGAAGCGCTTGTCCTGGTCGGTACCGATCGCGCGTTCGTCTATCAGCACCGCTTCGCGCGGCGAACCGCCGCCGAGCCGGATGCGCGCATAGAGGCCGGGCAACAGCCGGCCGTCGGCGTTGTCGAACACGGCGCGCACGCGGATGGTGCCGGACGAGGTATCCAGACGGTTGTCCACCGAGGAGATGCCGCCGCGGCGCGAATAGCCATCTTCGTCGGCCAGCCCCAGATAGACCGGAACCGCTTCGGATTTCGTGCGCTGGGCCGGATTCACGTACTTCAGGAAGCTCTGTTCATCGACATCGAAGGCCGCGTAGATGCGATCCACCGACACCAGCGTGGTCAGCGGCGGCGTGCCGGCACCGGCGGCGACGATATTGCCTACCGTCACTTCGGCACGCGATATGCGTCCGGCTACCGGCGCGACGATGCGGGTGTATTCGAGATTGAGCCGGGCCGAAGTCAGCGCGGCTTGTGCCGCCTGCACCTGGGCATCGGCTTCGCGTGCGGCGTTCTGCTTCTCGTCCAGATCGCGTTTGGCGATCGCGTTGTCGGCAGCGAGGCGCTGGCCGCGCGCGAGCTCGGTTGCCGCGTAGGCCGCGCGTGTCTGGGCGGCGGCAAGCTGCGCCTGCGCACGGTCCACCTCCGCGGCATAGGGCCGCGGATCGATGGTGAACAGCACGTCGCCCTTCTTCACGTAGGCACCGTCGTGAAAATGAACGGCGGTCAGCGTGCCGGAAACCAGCGGCCGGATATCCACGCGGTCCACCGCTTCCAGCCGGCCGGAATAGTCCTGCCAGTCGATGATGGTCTGCGGCTTCACTTCGGCCACTTCGACCGTCGGCGCGGCGGGTGCCGCGCTCTGCGGCGCATCGGCCTGCGCGCGCATGACGGCCAGGCCGCCACCGGCGAGCGCGGCGATCATCAGGAGGGCGAGGGTGGTGCGCTTGTAGGGGAGTGACATGGCGTTTTTCCTCGAGAGATTGATTGGGCAGGAGGGTTGTCGGGGCCGGGGTCAGGGGCGTTCGGAGAGGGCGAGGTCGGTGCACGCGCCGAGCCGGCAGCGCAGGAACTGCAGCACGCATTCGCGCAGCAGCGGATGCGCGCTCAGCGCCGCCGGGGCCACGCCGGCATAGCGTTCGACCTGGGTGTGCACGCCAGCCGCTATGAGCGCATTCGCGTAGCGCTCGCCCTCGCCGTGCAGCAGATCGCGCTCGGCGGTGGCGATGTAGGCGGCGGGCAGACTGGCCTGGCGGCAGGACTCGAGCGGCGCGGCGTAGGGGTGCAGCCGTTGCGCGAGCAGCGGCAGATACTTGCGATAACTGTCGGCGAAGTCCTCCGCGCGGACATCGTCCGGCGTCTTCAAAGATCCACTCAGCGTCATGCTGGGATCGAGCATCGGACCGATGAGCACCTGCGCGGCAAGGTCGACCTCGCCGCGATCGCGTGCGATCAGCGCCAGGGACGCGGCAAGATTGCCGCCGGCTTCCTCTCCGGCGACCGCGACGCGCAGATCGTCGGCGCCCAGCGTGGCGGCATGGGCTGTGGCCCAGCACAGTGCGGCATAGGCGTCCTCGGGCGCCGCGGGAAAGGGATGGTCGGGCGCGAGCGCGTAATCCACCGATACGACGACGGCGGGCACACCCAGCGCGAGGTGCCGTGCCATCGCATCGGCGTCGTCCAGCGTTCCGCCGACGAAGCGCCCGCCGTGCAGATAGAGCACCAGCGGCCGCAGCGTGTCGGCTTCGGGCTGGTACAGCCGCAAGGGCAGCCGGCCGTTGGGGCCGGCAATGTCCAGATTGCGGATATGCAGGGTGTCGGTGTGAGTGCTTTTCATCGGTCATCGCCTGGTGACGTGACCGCATTTTCGGTGTTAGCCTTGGATGGATAAACTAGGGTGATCTGATAACACTATTCGTTTCCAACGAACAATCTTCGCGGTATGCTGTGTCCGCGTCTCCTTCAGGGAATCCCATGGACAGATTTCAGGCCATGCAGGTGTTCGTTCGCGTCGTCGATTCGAACAGTTTTTCGCGTGCCGCCGACAGCCTCGGCCTTCCGCGTGCGACCGTGACCACCGCCGTGCAGCAACTGGAAAGCCTGCTGCAGGTCAGGCTGCTCAACCGCACGACGCGTCGCATCAGCCTCACGCCGGATGGCGCGGCCTATTACGAGCGCTGCGCGCGCATCCTGGCCGACGTCGAGGACGCCGAGTCCTCCTTCCGCGACGTGTCGCGCGGCCCGCGCGGCAAGCTGCGCATCGATGTGCCACCGCCGATAGGCCGGCAGGTGCTCATTCCCCGGCTGTGCGAGTTCAACCATCGCTACCCGGATATCGAACTGGCCATCGGCATGGGCGACCGACCGGTCGACCTCATCCGTGAAAGCGTCGATTGCGTCATCCGCATCGGCGAACTGCAGGATTCCTCGCTGGTGGCGCGCCGCATCGGCACGCTGGATACGGTCACCTGCGCCTCGCCGGGCTATATCGAGCGCTATGGCGAGCCGATGTCGCTCGACGAGTTGCCCCGGCATCGCGTGGTGCATTACTTCTCCAGTCGCACCGGACGTCTTTATGAGCTCGATTTCGTGGTCGAGGGGGAGGTCACCGAAGTGAAGGTGGCCAGCCGGGTGTCGGTCAACGATGGCGATGCCTATGTCGCGTGCGGCCTGCAGGGCTTCGGCCTGATACAGCCGCCGCGTTTCATGGTGCAGCCACATCTGGAATCCGGGGCGCTGCGCGAGGTATTGCCGCAGTGGCGACCCTCTGCCATGCCGATTTCGGTGGTGTATCCACACAACAGGCATTTGTCGCCCAAGGTGCGTGCCTTCGTCGACTGGGTGGCCGAACTGTTCGGCCGCTGCCCCATACTGGGCGGCCGCAGCGACGGTCAGGCGCGCTGCGGTTCGGGCGAAAAATCGGCCTGCCATACCACCCAGGCCATGCTGGGCGCGGAGGCCGAGGCATTCTGAATCCGGCGCCCGCAGCCGGCGCCGACCGCAGGAGCTTGATGATGAAAATCGCGTTTCTGGGACTGGGCACCATGGGTTTTCCGATGGCCGCCAATCTCCTCAAGGCCGGCCACTCCGTGAGTGCCTGGAACCGTTCTCCCGCACCGGTCGACCGGCTGGCGTCGCTGGGTGCGAAGCCGGCCGCCACGCCGGCGGAGGCGGCACAGGATGCCGAGGTGCTCATTTCCATGCTGGCGGACGATGCGGCGACGCGGTTCGCGCTGCTCGATGGTGGCGCGCTCGATGCGCTGCCGCGCGCTGCGGTGCATGCGAACATGGCCACCGTATCGGTTGATCTGGCGTGCGAATTCGCGCGCTTGCACCGGGCGCGCGGGCTGCATTACGTCGCGGCGCCGGTGCTTGGGCGCGTGAATGTCGCCGAGGCTGGACAACTCAACATCCTTGCCGCCGGCCCTGACGATGCGCTGGTGATCTTGCAGCCCGTTTTCGGCGCCATGGGACAGAAAACCTGGAGGGTGGGCGAACGACCGGAACAGGCCAATGCGGCCAAGCTTGCCGCGAACTTCATGATCGCTGCCGCGATCGGCGCGATGAGCGAGGCCGTCGCGCTCGCCCAGGGGCATGGTGTGGACGCGGCTCAGTTCCTCGACATGATCACCTCGACCGCTTTTGCCGCCCCGGTCTACAAGGGCTATGGCAAGGCGATCGCCGACCGGCAGTTCGAGCCCGCCGGCTTCCGGCTCGAGCTCGGGCTGAAGGACGTCAGGCTGGCGCTGGATGCGGCGGCACAGGTGAATGTTCCGATGTCGCTCGCCAGCGTGCTGCGCGATGCGCATATCGAAAGCCTGGCCCACCACGAGGGCCACCTGGATTGGGCAGCGCTGTCACGTACCGCGGCGCGTCGCGCCGGACAGATCTGAACGGCTGCGCCGACCTGCCGTGCGCGGCCTCCGTCTGGCCGATGTCCGATCGCTAAGGTCGTTCGTACATGGCCGGACCGTGCGAGGTCATCGCTGCGTGCACTGTTCGAAGCCGTGGTTGCCGCCCTTGAATTCCGGCTCGTAATAGAACTTGCGGAAAGACCACTTGCCGTCCTTGTTGCGGGAGAAGCGGGCAATGCCGGTGCCATGGTCGCGTGTGCTCTGGTCGGACAGCGCGAAATGGATGGCCATCTGTCGTCCTTCCGATGCGGCGTGTCCCAGGTACTCGCCGTAACCGGGCACCTCGAGCGTGAAGCGGTAGGCACCGTACTGCCCGCGGCTCTGTCCTGGCACGCGCTCGAGCGTGACGCGGCCGGTGTAGTGGCCTTCGTGGTGGTCCTGGCCGGTGCAGTCATACTGGCCGCTGAAATCGGGGGGCGGGGCCGCGTGCGCGACCGACAGGATGCCGGTCAGCAGCAGCGCGCAGGCCATGTGCGGGACGTTCAATTCGGACTCCGGAGCGTGTGGGGTGAATGGACGGCATCATGTTAAGCCAGATGCCGGGGCGGGCCGCGGCAGGCGACGCCGCACGGCGAGGGGAGATGAGGCGATGCATGTGAAGGCACTGGTGTTCGATGTGTTCGGCACGCTGGTCGACTGGCGATCATCCATTGCACGCGAAGTTGATGCACGGTTCGGCGGACAGGTGGATGGCGCGGCATTCGCCGACGCCTGGCGGGCGCAGTACCAGCCGGCGATGGAAGAAGTGAGGGCGGGGCGTCTGCCCTATTGCAAGCTGGATGTCCTGCACAGGCGCAATCTGGATATCGTGCTGGAGCACTTCGCACTGGACTGCGACGACGCCACGCGCGACGAACTGAATCGTGTCTGGCACCGGCTGGATGCCTGGCCGGATGTACGGCCAGGCTTGCTGCGACTGCGCGAGAAGTACCGCCTGGCACCATGCTCGAACGGACATATCGCGTTGATGGTGAATCTGGCGCGGCACAACGGATTCATATGGGATGCGATCACCGGCGCCGAACTGGCGCGCGACTACAAGCCGCGGCCGACGGTGTATCTGTGCGCCGCGAGCGCTTTCGATCTCGCGCCGGACGAAGTGATGATGGTGGCCGCACACTCATCGGATCTTGAGGCGGCGGCGATGGCCGGACTGCGTACGGCATTCATCGCACGACCCGATGAATATGGCGCAGGGCAGGGCGAGCGGACGGCGTCGGTAAGCGTCGACGTCGAGGTTGGCAAGCTGATCGAATTGGCGGATCAGCTCTGAGGGCTGTCCGCTTCTGCAAAATCGTGGCTCCGCTTGAAGTCAGTGCGCGCTTCGGTACGAGAGACCCAAAGGTCGCGACGCGGCGCATGTCGGCCGCCGGCTTCGTTCGAAGCTGCATCGCGGGCAAGCCCGCTCCCACCCGACTCCTGCTCGCTCGTGGCCCGGGTGATCTCGGTGGGCCTGACAACCGGCCGCGTTCGTGGCATGGGCGAGCTTTTGTGGGAGCGGCCTCTGGCCGCGATGCGGCTGATGCGGGCGGGCTTCGTTCCAGGCTGCATCGGCGGGCACGCCAGCTCGCACAAAGCCGGGCTCCGTTCGCGGTTGGCGTGCGGTTCTGCAAGAGCGACCCAAAGTCGCGATCCGGTGTGTGGCGCACAAACAAAAACGCCCCCGGCCTTGCGGCCGGAGGCGTCGTTCGCAACGAAGCTCGAAAGCTTAGTTGGCAGCGAACGGGTGGGTCGCCGAACCCTTCTTGGCAACCACTTCGGCAGCGGTCGGGGTGCCGGCCACTGCGCGTGCGATCGATTCCTTGGTCGCGCGGTAGTTGAAGTCCTGGATCTTGGCGTCGTCGTCGGCCAGCCAGTGAATGAACACACCAACGCAAATGAACAGGTTGTCGGCTTCGTCGGCCGGGATGGTGCCGTCAGCAACGCTGTCAGCAACAGCCATCGCGACACCGCGCTGGGCCGGGCCGAACATCTGGACAGCCTGCTTGGCGCCCTTGATGGTCACCTTGTTGAACATGACGGTGGCCGGCTTGCAGACCAGGTTCGGGGCGACGACGGCCAGCAGGGAGGTGAAACCATCCTTGTTATTGACCAGGGCATTCGCGAAAGCGGTTTCAGCAGCGCTGCCGCGCGGGCCAATCAGCAGGTCGATGTGAGCAACTTCGTTGCCGTCACCAACCAGGGATTCACCGACGCACAGACCGTTAATCTTCGCCATATTGATTCTCCTCATACAAGGCAGTTATAGGGGGTTTCCCCCCCCGGTGGATAACCCATGTTCCGGGGTTCGAAACACAGGATCGAAACTACTTCAGTTGCGGATCGCCGTCTGTTCGAGCACCGTGGCCATGAAGGCCGTGATGACCGTGAGGTCTGCACTCGTACCGGGGTTGATGCCCGCCTGCTTGAGGTCGGCATCCCACTGCAACAGCGCGTCTTGCATCATAACCGGATCAGCGCATTGTTCAAGCTGAAAGTACATCTGGACGCCTTTTTCGCGTGTGGAGCGCGCCGTTTCCGCACCATGTTTGCGCGCAACATGGGTGTCGGGAATCAGAGCGAGACAGAACAGAAACACTGTGGTCGCCGCCCATGTTTCACTGCACCATCGACGACGCGCTGCAGCATGAACCGGCAGCAGATGCTTGAGCACCAGCGCGTAATCGTGTGCGTACAGCGCCGCGATACTGTCGCGATGCGCGGCGATGCGCATCGCGTCGAGCAGCGTGATCGACGGCGCTTCGGCAACGTCGTGTTCGGAACGTTCCCCGATTCCCGCCGGCTGGACGAGGTGGATGGCGGCATAGGCATGTCGCGCGTCCTCCACATCCAGCCCGTGCAGTGTGCGCTGCAACGATGTCGCCAGCGTTTCAGTTTCGTCTCGATGCAGTGCAGCATGGGCGATGGGCGCGCAGCCGAGCACGATGCCCAGATTGGTGTTGCATCCCACCGCCCGCCATGTCGCTCGCATGGCGCCTTCAATGCGTTGGCCGACCGTCGCATCGGCGCGACACAAGGCCTCTGACGACACTTCGGCGCTGCGCAGGAAATCGCTCACCTGCATGCGATGCCCGTCGCCATGCATGCCGACATTGCCCGGCTTGAGTGCCTCGACGTCGATGCGGCAGGCGTCCAGATAGGCCCGCTCCAGCCATGGCGGCGCACTCAGCACGCGATTTCGCCCGCGCTCGGAATGCGCCGCAACAGATCGTCGGCCAGCGTCTGTGCGATGCTGAACGGGGTCACGCCCTGCAGGCCCTTCCAGGCCGGAATGCTGTTGACCTCGAGCACGGTGAGCTGACCGTGGTCGTCGCGCAGGATGTCTATGCCGGCGTAATCCATGCCGCAGGCACGCGAGGCGTCGACCGCCAGCCGCATCAGCGCGTCGTCCGGCGATACCGAGATCGGCTCGCACACGCCGCCCTGCGCGACATTGTTGAGCCAGCTCTTGCCCCGGCGCAGCATGGCTGCCACGGCCTTGCCGTCGATCACCATGACACGCCAGTCCGACCACTCGCCGACCGTATCGCGCGAGCGTGCCGCGTAACGCTGCATGTACCAGACATGGCCCACCAGCTCGGCCGCCGGCAAGGCGTCGCCGGGCCTCAGCCGGACGATGCCTTCGCCCTGGGAGCCGAACAGCGGTTTCACCAGTACATCGTGTCCGGCGGCGAACTCGCGCATGAGCACCGCGCGTGCCTCGGCTTCCTGCTCGGTGACCCAGGTCGGCGGGGTGGGAATGCCTGCGCGATGCAGCAGCACGCTGGTCATGGCCTTGTCCACGCTCTTCTCGATCGCGCGTGCGTGGTTGTACACCGGGATGCCCAGTTCGCCGACGTAGTGCAGGAAGTCCATGCGCAGCACGACCTGCTGCAGCGAACCGCCGGCCACGCCGCGCACGAACACCGCCTGCGGCAGCTTCTGTTCGAAGCCGGGCATGACGATGCCGGACACGCCGCGGGGCAGGTCGATATGGCAGTCGCCGAGGCTCACGTAACGCGCGGTGTACCCGCGCGCGCGGAAAGCCTCGACCAGCCGCTTGCCGTGCCAACCCGGTTCATCGGTGACGATGGCGATGTCCGCCGGTGCGGCGGGTGGATGCGACTGCACGACTTACCTGGATTCGCCGAAGGACTTCGCGAGCAGCTCGGTATTGATCTGGCCGCCGCGGAAGCTCTTGCCGGTGCGCAGATTGCTCACCACCACGCGGGCCGGCGCGAACAGCATCGGATCGATCTTGTAGAAGTCGTACTTCACTTCCTTGAACACTTCGGCGAACGGACGGCCGTAATCGCGCGAGGCCGACGACGGAAGCTTCTGCGCCAGATCGGCGGCTGCGTCGTCCTCGCAATCGACGTAGAGCTGAGCCACGCCGCCGAACAGGATGGCGTCGTTGGTGCGGCCCATCGCGTTCAGGAAGTCCGGTGCCGGCGGAGCGATCGGCGCGCTGGCCGAGCCGTCAATGATGTCCTGCAGCGGGAATCCGAGTGCATGCACCTTGTGCAGCGCCACTTCCAGCACGCGGCCGACCACCTGCACGGTGCCGGCCAGGCTGCGCGTCGGCGTCAGGATGAGGGTGACCCCGTCGTCCGGCACATTGCAGTCGCGGCGGATCTTGGCCAGGATTTCCGCTGGCGGCTGGCGATCGACCTCGAGCACCAGCACGGCGTGCTTCGCGTCATCCTTGTAGCCCAGTTCCTGGTACAGCGGTTCCTTGACCGCCAGCGCACGGCCCGGACCGGAACCCAGAGCATGGAAAGCTTCCTTGCCTTCGCCGTGAGACAGGCTCCAGCCGGCGTACTGGCTGGCCAGGCAGGCGACCACAGGGTGCGTCGAATGCACATTGATGATGAGCGGCCAGTGTGCTTCGCGCGTGTTGAAGGTCGCGGTGCCGAGGCCGCCCATGCAGATTTCGGTGATGCGGCGACCCGCTTCCATGCCACCGGGCACGTTGATGCCGGCGTCGATCACGCGGCCACCACCGGGCAGGGCATCGACCTTGATGCGCAATGCATCGGCGTCGCGGACCAGACCCTCGACGATTGCCATCACATGCTTGCCCACGCTGGGCTGTGCGCCGGTCAGCACCGGGCCGTGTTCGGGATTGCTCATAGGCCTTGCTCCTCACGTAAAGACTGTTGTCGTCGTCTGCCCGCGTTCGTTCGACGATGCGGACATGTACAGCACTGCTCGTTCGTGCCGGTCGAGGCCGGCGCGAATCGATTCATTGTCCTCTCCCGCCGCGTAGACGGTACATATCGGGGCGCCAGCCGCGATGCGGCTGCCGGCCGCCGGCAGGTCGGTGGTGCCCGTTGGCCAGCCGGCTGCAGCCGGAATGTCCGTCTCGCGTTCTGCATAGACCACGCGCAATCCACGCCGTCCGCAGCGCCGCGAAGGCGGCACCGGGTCCAGTCGTCCGGTGCAGGCCGCGATGTGCGCGGCGAACAGCCCGCCGTCCACCTCGTGATCGTACAGCGCCATCGTTGCCGTCGGGCGCGGGTTGATCTCCAGCAATATCGGCGTGGCACCGTCAAACACGAGGTCCGCTCCATTGAGGCCGCGCAAGCCGAGCCGTGCGACAAGCATGGCGAGCGCCTGCGCAATGCCTGCCTCGACCTCGGCGGCGACCGGCGCATGGCTGATCGCCTCGCGCCACGCGAACGGACCGGCCTTGCCGCCGGGACGCTGTTCGCTCAAGCCGACGATGCGCACGCGTGCTCCATCGGCGAGGAAAAGCACCGACGCCGGCATCCCGCGTACGAAGCGCTGGCCGTACCAGCCGGGGGCCATATGTTCGCCGTCGTCCGCCTGCCGGATGCCCAGACCGCCGCAAGCGCCGATCGGTTTTACCAGCCAGCTCCGGTCCAGCGCCCCGCATGTGCGGGGTTCGGCCATTGGCAATGCGCTGTCCCGGGCCACCGCCGCGAGCACGACCGGATCCTTGCACCTGCGGACCGTTGCCGCATCGTTGCCGAACACCGTGCCGAGGCGGGCCATGTCATCGATCAGTCCGGGCCGCGCCTCGAAACCGGAACCGAGCACGATGCCGTCCCAGTCGCCGCGCAGCGAGGCGGCGGCCTCGACCACGCGGGTGGTGAAGCCGTACATGCCGACATCCACGCGAACATGCCGGTCGGCCAGCGCGCAGGTATCGACGTCGCCGAACGGTTCGATCAGGTCACAACCGTGGCCCGCGTCGACGCAAGCGCGCGCAAGCGGCCCGGCGTTCGCGGCAACGATGAGCCAGTGCGGCATCGCTCATTGCGCCGGGCGAGGCCCGGCGCATCCACTCACGCAACCAGTTCGCGGGCGGTTGCGAAGGCGTCGCGGAAATCGAGGTAGACCGGCTTCTCGGTGTTGATCATGCGCTGGAAAAGACCGCGCTGGCAGAGGTACTTCACGTTGCCGATGGCGAGCGCGCCGATGCCGACCGCCTTGCCCGAACCGGCTTCCAGCGGCGTGCCGTCATCCATCACGCCCAGTCCTTCGATGCCGGCCGGCGGCACTGCGTTCACGTCCGCCGCGACCAGCAGCGAACTGGCGCGCTTGAGCTGTTCCTTGCTGAGCACCTGGATGCCGGCCTTGGCGGTGCAGAAGATCACGTTGGCCTGCGGCAGCAGGCCCATCTTCTGTTCGTTCGAGCCGGCTTCAACCGGTTCCACCGAAGAGCCGTAGCGCGCATTCACCACTTCCGACGCCACGCGTGCACGCATCGCGCTGGAATGGCTGCCGACCAGCACCTTGGCGCCGGCGCCCGAAGCCAGTACCGCAGCCGCGGTGCCCACCGGTCCGGTGCCTCCGAGCACGAGAACCGTCTTGCCTTCGAGACCGGTGTTGTGTGCCTTGCGCAACTGGCGTTCCACGCAGGCCACCAGCGCGGCCGCGGTGGTGAAGGCGCCGCTCGGATCGGCGAACACCGACACTTCGAACGGCGGCACCATGGCACCACGGCAGGCATCCAGCATGTCGGCCGCCAGACCGATGTCGCGGCCGCCGATGAAGATGCCGGTGCGCTTCACGCCATTGGGGCCGCGCGAAAAGATCGCATCCTGCGTAAGGCCATAGATCTGGTCCAGACCGACACCGGAGTAGGGCATCAGCACCTGGAAACCGGCGTCGCACGCCATGTTCACATCGAAGGGACTGATGTTGTTGGTGGGGCTGAACATGTGCAGGATGTACGGGTTTTCCATGGTCGTTCTCGCTCTTTCCGCCCTAGGGCTGCATGTTCTCGTCGAAGTGACGTCCTTGTGTGGTGCCGGAGCACCTCTCCTCTGTTGCTGACCGGACCGGGTGAGTCAGGCCGGCGTTTCCTCCCACTGCGCGCCCTGGTTGCGCGCAGCGCAAATCATCAATTCCAGTCCGTCATGTCCGGGGAAGCGTTCGCGTGCCGACGCGACCAGTGCGGCGGCCTCGTCCGGCGACGCCGCCAGCGCAAAGCCGGTCGGACCCCAGGAACTCTGACCTATGCAGGCCGCGCCGTTCGCCGCCATGTGTTCCGCCACCGAACTGACCAGCGAACTGGTATAGCGCCCCCCCTGTGCCGGTGCGAAATAGTCGCCGACGCTGCGCTGGATTTCGTTGATGGCCGCGCCGAACATGTCGATGTCGCATTCGGCGAGCGCGGGCAGGGCGCGCATCAGCACGAGGCGGCAGAGCCGGTCGGCCACGCCGGGCGCGTACGGCGGCAGCACGCGGAAAGCCTCTTTCTCGGCCGCGCCATGCAGACCACGGCACGCGTGATCGAATATGAGCACCATGCGCCAGGCGTCCGGGAAGGGCATGTGCGCCACGATGGGCGGCGGCGCGTCGACGGCGCCACGGCCGGCATCGACGATGAAGCCGCCGCTGTCGAAACCGCAGATGCCGATGCCGGAGCGCGCGCCGCGGTCGAGCAGGGCGGCGACGTCGCGCGCGGTCAGACCCAGACCGAACAGGCGGGATAGACCCATGCCGGTTGCCAGCGCGAGCTGGGTACCGGAGCCGAGACCGGAGTGCGGGGGGATGGCTCCGACGATGTCGATCCGGACCGGCGGCAGTGCGTAGTGATCAATCAGGGTACGCGCGTAGCGTCCGGCGCGATCCGCATCATGACCATTGACCTCGAGCGCGGCCGAAGGCCGGATGCGCAGAGTGGTGTTCAGGCCCTCCAGCGTCAGCCCTATGCTGCCGAAGCGGCGCCCGAGGCTGCCATCCAGGTCGATGAAGCCCATGTGCAGGCGAGCGGGTGCCCTGACTTCCAGGGTGGCGGCGGTCGCATGCGCTGTGTTCATCAATGGAGGTACTCGTGGAAAAGTCTGCGATTATCCCAAAATAGCGCGCCGTGAAGGCAAGTTACCCTTGCAATCGGATGCGGGCCGTTCAAGCGGCCGCGCTCGCGGTCGTTTACGGATCGTGCTGTTACGCTTGTGTAACAGTCTGATCGTGGTCCTCAGGCCGGCTCTGGATGCTGCGTTGCGACAAGAGAACGCGAGTTCCGACGGGCTTTGAGGCTTGTTGTATCGTTGCGGATTGCGGGTTCAATCAAGCTGATGAAACGGATGACTCATGACGAATGAAGCGACTTCAAGCGTCGTCGCCGAAGTCGCCTGTCCCTTCTGTGGGCTGGCATGTGACGACTTGAGCGTGGACACCGGCGGCGATGCGCTCGCGGTGGTGGCGGGAGGATGCCCGAAGGCGCAGGCGGGTTTTGCCCGCATGGGCGTCGCGCATGCCGGCGCCGGCGCGCGTATCGCAGGCAAGGCGGTCAGCTTCGAGGAGGCGTACGCGGAAGTCGCGCGACGCGTGAAGACCTCGGCGCTGCCGGTATTCAGCGGCATGGCGCTCGATGTGAATGGCATGCGCGGAGTGATGGATCTGGCGGATGCCGCCGGTGGTGTGGTCGATCACCTGTATTCCGAAATCGGTTGGCGTTCGACGCGTGTCGTACAGGACATCGGCTATGTCACCACCACGCTGGCCGAGGTGAAGAACCGCGCCGACCTGATCGTGCTGGTGGGTACCGACGTGGTGACCAAGTCGTCCCGTTTCTTCGAGCGCTATGTGTGGAACGACGAAGCGATGTTCGAGCCGGCACCGTCGGCGCGACGCATCGTCTATCTGGGTGGCGACCTGAATACGGCACCCGGTCGTTCGCCGGACGGGCGCGAACCCGAGGTATTCGATTTCGACTGCAGCCGCATGCCGGAGGCGCTGTCGACACTGAATGCGCTGCTGGCGAAGCAGCCGGTGCGCGACGCCGCGCCGCTGGGCATCGAGATTGCCCGCTGGCAGGCACTGGCGGATGCCTTGCGCGCCGCGAAGTACTCGGTACTGGTCTGGATGGCCGGCGATTTCCAGCCATCCCAGGTGGACCTGAACATCAACGCCATCATGGCCGTGGTGCGCACACTGAATGTCAGCACGCGCTGCAACGGTCTGGGTCTGGGCGGTGCGGACGGCGAACTGAACGCATCCATGGTGCATGCCTGGCAGACCGGCTATCCGATGCGCACCAGTTTCGCGAGCGGCATTCCGCTGTACGACCCGGTGCACAACGGCAGCGCGCGTCTGATCGCCGAAGGCGAAACCGACACCGTGGTCTGGGTGAGCGCACTGAACGACACGAAACAGCCGCCGGCCGAAGCCTGCGTGGTGATCGCCCCGCCGACACTGAAGCTCGAGCGCGAGCCGGAAGTATTCATTCCGGTATCCACGCCCGGCGTGCATCATGTCGGTCATTTCTTCCGCGGCGACAAGGGCGCCACGCTGCCGCTGCGCGCCCTGCGTGCCACCGGCCTGCCGTCCGCAGCGACCGTCGCGGCCGCGATCACCGCAAAACTGAAGGAGGTGAGCGCGTGAGCGTCATCAAGCTGACAGGAGGCCGGGTGATCGACCCGGCGAATGGCGTCGACGACCAGGTGCGCGACATCTACGTGAAGGATGGCCGCATCGTCGCCTCGCTCGCCGACGGCGACAAGGTGAGCGCCGAATACAATGTGTCGGGTCGCATCGTCATGTCGGGTGCGATCGACATGCACACCCACATCGGCGGCGGCAAGGTCAACATCGCGCGCGAAATGCTGCCCGAGGATCATCGCGACGATCCGGTGGCGCGCACTGAAATCACCCGCTCGAGCTGCGGCTACTGCGCACCCGGCACGCTGGCGGCGGGCTACCGCTATGCGGAGATGGGCTATACCTCGTGTTTCGAGCCGGCCATCATCCCGATGAATGCGCGTCAGGCGCACATGGAAATGGGCGACACGCCCATCGTCGATACCGGCGGCTACGCCATGCTGGGCAGCGACGACTTCCTGCTGCGCATGCTGGTGGCGAAGGAAGACCAGCAGACCATCAACGACTATGTTGCGTGGATCCTGCATTCCACGCAGACGCTGGGCATCAAGGTGGTGAACCCGGGCGGCATTTCGGCGTTCAAGTTCAACCAGCGCAAGCTGGATGTCGATGAACAGAACGCATACTACGGCGTGACACCGCGCCAGATTCTGCGCACGCTGTCGCGTGCGGTGCATGAACTGGGCGTGCCGCACCCGCTGCACGTGCATGCGAGCAATCTGGGCGTGGCGGGCAATGTGGATTCCACGCTGGCGACGATGGATGCGGCCGAAGGTCTGCCCATCCACCTGACGCACATCCAGTTCCACAGCTACGGCAGCGAGGGTGACCGCAAGTTCTCGTCCGGCGCCGCGCGCATCGCCGAGGCGATCAACCGGCACAAGAACGTGACCGCGGACGTCGGCCAGGTGCTGTTCGGCCAGACCGTCACCGCGTCCGGCGACAACATGTCGCAGTACCGGAACTCCGGTCTGGCGTCGCCGAAGAAGTCGGCGGTGATGGACATCGAGATGGAAGCCGGCTGCGGCGTGGTGCCGTTCAAGTACAAGGACCAGAATTTCGTCAATGCGCTGCAGTGGGCGATCGGTCTGGAAATCTTCCTGATGGTCGACGATCCGTGGCGCATCTTCCTGACCACGGATCACCCGAATGGCGCGCCGTTCACCACCTATCCGCATCTGATCAAGCTGCTCACCGACCGCAGCTTCCGCAATTCCATGCTGGACACGATCAACGCCGATGCGAAGGCCATGAGCAATCTGGCCAGCCTCGAGCGCGAGTACTCGCTCTACGAGATCGCCATCATGACGCGCGCCGCGCCGGCGCGCATCCTCGGACTGACCGACCGCGGCCATCTGGCACCGGGCGCGGCAGCCGACATCGTCGTCTACAAGGAGGACGCCGACCGCGAGCGCATGTTCGAAAAGCCGGAACTGGTGTTCAAGGACGGCGAGCTGGTGGTGCGCGACGGCAAGGTGGTGAAGGTGGTGCGTGGCAACACGCATGTGGTGAAGCCGGAATTCGATCGCGGCATCGAGAAGAAGATCGAACCCTACTTCCGCCAGTACCACTCGGTGCGCATGAACAATTTCAAGATCAGTGACGACGAGCTGTGCGAATGCGGCGGCGGTTCGAAGCTGATTCCCCACGCCTGCCGCAAGCGGAGCTGAGCACATGATCATCAACGGTGTATCGATCGACGATACCTTCGCCGAAGCGTTCGGCATGCGGGGCATACGCCTCATCATCACCGCCTACAACGAAACCTGGGCCATGAATTCGGCCGCTGCGATGACCGGCTTCGCGACTTCGGTCATCGCCTGCGGTGCGGAAGCGGGCATCGAACGCGTGCTGTCGCCGTCGGAAACGCCCGATGGCCGGCCCGGCGTGTCGGTGCTGGTATTCGCGGTATCGAGCAAGGAACTGATCAAGCAGATCGAGCGACGCGTCGGTCAGTGCGTGCTCACCAGTCCGACCAGTGCCATCTTCGCCGGTCTGGACGAAGGCGATCCGGTGCCGCTGGGCAAGACGTTGCGCTTCTTCGGCGATGGCTTCCAGACGTCCAAGCAGATCGCCGGCAAGCGCTACTGGCGCGTGCCGGTCATGGATGGCGAGTTCCTGGTGCAGGATACCGCGCGCATGGTGAAGTCGGTGGGCGGGGGCAATTTCCTCGTGCTGGCCGACAGCCAGGTACAGGCACTGGAGGCCTGCGAAGCGGCGATCCGCGAAATGCGCAAGCTGCCCGATGTCGTGATGCCCTTTCCGGGGGGCGTTGTGCGCTCCGGCTCCAAGGTCGGATCGAAATACAAGGCGCTGTCGGCATCGACCAACGATGCCTTCTGCCCCACCCTGCGCGGCGCCACGAAGTCCGAACTGGACGAGCGCATCGGCGCGGTGCTGGAGATCGTGATCGACGGGCTGACCGATGCATCGGTCAAGAAGGCGATGGAAGTGGGCATGCGCGAAGTGTGCAAGATCGGCGCGGCCGGCGGCATCCGTCGTCTGTCCGCCGGCAACTACGGTGGCAAGCTGGGGCAGTTCCAGTACCACCTGCGGGAGATCCTGAAATGAGTGCACTGGTCCTGACCCTGCGCAGCGCGCCGGCGCAACGCGTGGACGCGGGCGCGCTGAATCCGACGGCGCTGGCCGGCATGACGCCGGCCGATGTGGCGGCACTGACGCTCCAGGTCGGCAAGAATGTCGTGCGTGTCGATGCGCTGTTCGATCTGTCCGGCGACGATCCGGGCGACATCGTGTTCCGCGGCGACTGCAGCCGCTTCGAACGCATCGGCGCCGGCATGAAATCCGGACGCGTGACGGTAGAAGGCGATGCTGGCGGCTATGTCGCGCAGCGCATGCTGGGCGGCGAAGTCATCGTGACCGGCAGCACCGGCGCGTTCTGCGCCTCCGGCATGAAGGGTGGCCGGGTCGAGGTGCGCGGGAATGTCGGCGATTACGCCGGTGGCGCCGTGCCCGGCGACATGAAGGGCATGGCGGGCGGCCTGCTGCTGGTCGCCGGCAATGCCGGGGAACGCCTCGGCGATCGCATGCGGCGCGGCCAGATCCTGGTCAGCGGCAATGCGGGCGACTACTGCGCGTCGCGCATGATCGCCGGCACCATCGCGGTGGCCGGTACGGTCGGTGCCTATCCGGGCTACCTGATGAAGCGTGGCACCCTCATCCTTAACGCGCTGCCGGTGCAGATGCTGCCGGGCATGGTGGATTGCGGTGCGCACCGTCTGGGCTTCCTGAGCCTGCTGTACGCGAGCTGGAAGGGGCTGCCGGGCGCCTTTGGCGCGCTCGATGCCAGCGCATGCACGGTACGCCGTTTCATGGGCGACATGGGTGCGACCGGCCGCGGCGAAATGCTGATCCGCGGCTGATCGGACCGTCGCGGCCACCGGTTGCCGACGGCCGGACTGTCATCCGGCCGCACCGGCACAAAACATTCGTGACGGACGCCGCCACGCGCGCTCGCGCGTGGCGCGCCGCTATACTCATCCGCTTTTTCCCGATTTCCCCGCACTTGCCATGACTGTCGCCAAGCCCGAAATACGTCCGGCCCGTCCGTATTTTTCCTCCGGTCCCTGCGTCAAGCGTCCGGGCTGGACGCTGGATGTGCTGCAGGACGCCTTCCTCGGCCGTTCGCACCGCGCGAAGGAGGGGCTGGCGAAGCTGAAGGAAGTGATAGACCGCAGCCGTCAATTGCTCGGTGTGCCCGCGGATTACCGCATCGCCATCGTGCCTGGCTCGGATACCGGCGCGGTCGAGATGGCGCTGTGGACCCTGCTGGGCGAGCGCGAGGTGGATTGTCTGGCATGGGAGGCTTTCGGCGCGAACTGGGTGACCGATGTGGGCCCGGTACTCAAGCTCGCGAATGCCCGACTGGTGGTCGCGCCCTACGGCAGCCTGCCCGATCTGTCGGCGGTGGACTGGACGCGCGACGTGGTGTTCACCTGGAACGGCACATCGGGCGGTGTGCGCGTGCCGGACGGCGACTGGATCGCCGACGACCGCGCAGGCCTGTCGATCTGCGATGCGACCTCGGCCGCTTTCGCGATGGACCTGCCCTGGCACAAGCTGGATGTGACCACCTGGTCATGGCAGAAGGTGATGGGCGGCGAGGCGGCGCACGGCATGATCGTGCTGAGCCCGCGCGCGGTCGAGCGCCTGTACCGGCATACGCCGCCGTGGCCGGTGCCCAAGCTGTTCCGGCTCATGAACAAGGGGCGACTCACCGAGGATCTGTTCGAAGGCAACACCATCAACACGCCGTCGATGATCTGCGTCGAGGACCAGATCGACGTGCTGCGCTGGGCCGAATCCATTGGCGGGCTGCCCGCGCTGATCGCGCGCAGCAAGGCCAGTTTTGCCGCGCTGGAAAGCTGGGTGGCGCGCACCGGCTGGGTGGACTTTCTGGCCGATCGCGCCGACACCCGCTCGCATACCTCGGTGTGTCTGAGGATCACCGATCCGTGGTTCGAGTCGCAGTCGCTGGAGGCGCGCTGGGCCATCGTGCAGCGACTGTGTGCGCTGCTCGAACGCGAGAACGCGGCGTTCGACATTTCGGCCTATCGCGATGCGCCACCGGGGCTGCGCATCTGGTGTGGCGCGACCGTCAATACCGAGGACGTGGTGGCGCTCACGCCCTGGCTGGACTGGGGCTACGCCACCGTGAAGGCCGGGGCCGACGCATGAAGCGGGTCGTGCTGTTCGACTGCGACAGCACGCTGTCGACGATAGAGGGCATAGACGTTCTGGCGGAACAGGCGGGCGTGGTCGACCAGGTGGTGCCGCTCACCAATGCCGCGATGGACGGCCGGCTCAGGCTCGAGGAGGCCTATGCCGCACGCCTCGACCTGATACGTCCCGACGCCTCCACGCTGGCCGGCATCGGCCAGCTCTACATCGATACCCGGGTCGCCGGCGCGGTGGAGGCGATCGCCGCACTGCAACGGCTGGGTTGGCAGGTGCATGTGGTCAGTGGCGGCATCCGCCAGGCGGTGCTGGTCATCGCCCGCTTTCTCGGGGTGCCCGACGATCATGTGCACGCGGTGGACCTGCGGTTCGATGCGCACGGGCACTACGCCGGTTTCGATACCGCCAGCCCGCTTGCGCGCAGTGGCGGCAAGGCGGTGATTGCGCGCCTGCTCGGCGCGGGCGCCGAGCGGCTGGTGATGGTCGGCGACGGCATCACCGATCTCGAAGCGGCCGAAGCCAGCGCGCATGTGATCGGCTTTGGCGGCGTGGTCCGTCGCGACATCGTCGCCCGTCGCGCCGCCGAGTATGTCGATACGCCCGATCTGCGCGAAGTGGCGCGCCGACTGGTCGGCCCGGACGAAAGCCCGCGGGTTGCCGATCTGCTCGGACCGGCCTGAGCACCTGACCGCAGCGCATCGCGGTGGCCGCGCTGCCGCGACCGCCTGCCTGCCCTAGATGCCGCGACCTGCGCGCTGCCGTTGCAGCGGGCCGAAACAGTGTTCCAGATCGGGTTCCATGCAGACGATGTGCTGCTCGCCATCCTGGCTGAACTTGATGAACACGGTGTAGCGCGCACGCGTGTCATCGTTCGCGGCGCCTGCGCAGTCGGTCATGCCGTTATCGCGGGTGATGGTCGCATCCAGCCGATGGAAGCCGTTCACGAGCGGCGCAGGATCGAAGATGTAGGCCATTTCGGCACGTTCCTCGCCGCTGGCGACCCGCCCGCTGCCATCGTCGGCGTACTCGTAGGTTTCGCTGCACTGCCGCGGGTCGCTCCAGCTCCAGCTTCCGACCAGGTGCGGCGGGCTGGCCGGCGAAGCATCGGGCAGTGCCAGCGCCGCACTGGATACGAGAAGAGACAGGGCGAACAGGGCAGGGCAGAACGACTTCATGGAGAACTCCTGGCGGCGAGTGGAGCATGATGGGGCGCGCATGCGCTGAATGAACGCTTGCTGTGAATGCCGGGTATCCGACCGGCGGCGCCGGCGCAAGTTTCGGCAGAGGCAGGCGGACTGAGCGGCGGCCAGGAACTGCCGGGCGCGGTGACAATCCACTGCAAGACCGCCGGAATGACTGGACCGTGCCATGCCCGATACCGCCTTGCTGAGCTATCTGATGAGCGTCGCCGCCGCCTTGTCGGGCTATCCGGAGTTGCCCGCGGACGATGCGCCATTGCTGCGCATCGTGCCGCAGCAGGCATTGATGGCCGAGGCCTGTCCGGACCAGCCTGCACAGTGCGAGCGGCTGGTCGCCTTCTACGACCAGGACAGGCAGCAGATCCTGATCCGCGACGACCTGGATCTGGATGACGCGACCGACAACTCCTTCCTCGTGCACGAATTCGTGCACGTGCTCGAAGCGCGGCAGAAGGGGGCGGCCTACCAGACCGACTGCGAAACCACGCTGCAGTCCGAGCGCGAGGCCTATCGCGCGCAGAACCGCTATCTGCAGCAGGAGGGCCGGAGCGAACGCTTCGGCAGCATGCTGGCCACCATGGCGTGTGCACGTGACCAGAGCGCCGCCGGCAAGGGCGCCATGAGGCTGGAAGTCGCACCGGGTGCGGCGGCCGAGTACCGCGTGCTGGACGATTTCATGCAGCAGTTGCGCGAGGGCGCGGCCGCGGCGCAACGCCGCTGAGCGCGCCGCTCACAGCAGCACGCGTTCTATGCCGCCGGCGTTCGCTTCGCTCACATAGCGCTCGGCCCAGTCCTCGCCGAGCAGGTGGCGCGCCATCTCGACCACGATGTAGTCGGCCTGCGTCGCGCTGTCCTCGTCGTAGCGCGACAGCCCCTGAAGACATGAGGGACAGGAGGTGAGTATCTTCACGTCACCGGCGAAGCCGTCGGCGCGCAGCGCATCGGCCCCCTTGCGCATTTCCTCTTCCTTGCGGAAGCGTACCTGGGTGGAAATGTCCGGCCGGCTCACGGCCAGCGTGCCGCTTTCGCCGCAGCAGCGATCGTTCAAGGTCACCTGCGTGCCATCCGCGGTGGAGAGCAACTGGTTCACCACCTTGATCGGCGCATGTGTCTTCATCGGCGTGTGGCAGGGGTCGTGGTACATGTAGCGCACGCCATTCACGCCCTCGAGTCTGACACCCTTTTCCATCAGGTATTCGTGGATGTCGAGCAGCCGGCAACCCGGGAAGATGCGTTCGAATTCGTACTGCTGCAGTTGGTCCATGCAGGTGCCGCAGGACACGATCACGGTCCTGATGTCGAGATAGTTCAGCGTATTGGCGACGCGGTGGAACAGCACGCGATTGGCGGTGCTGATCTGCTGCCCTTTCTCGGCGTCGCCGCCGGCGGTCTGCGGGTAGCCGCAGCACAGATAGCCGGGCGGCAGCACGGTCTGGGCGCCGACGTGATAAAGCATGGCCTGGGTGGCCAGTCCCACCTGAGAGAACAGGCGCTCCGAGCCACAGCCGGGGAAGTAGAACACCGCTTCCTGGTCCTCGGACGCGCGTTTCGGGTCCCGGATGACTGGCACGATGGCTGCGTCCTCGATGTCCAGCAGCGCGCGCGAAGTGCGTTTCGGCAGCTTGCCGGGCATCGGTTTGTTGATGAAATGGATCACCTGAGCCTTGACCGATGGCTTGCCCAGCGTCGGTGGAGGCGCCTGCGTCTGACGGCCGACCACACCGAGCGCCTTGCCGACGCGGTACGCCAGGCGTTGCGCGGTGTAGCCTGCGCCCATCATCGCCACGCGCAGCGCCTTGATGGTGGCCGGATCGGTGGCGTTCAGGAAGGCCATCGATGCGGCGGTGCCCGGGTTGAACGTGCGCTTGCCCTGGCGACGCAGCGCGTTGCGCATGGCGATCGATACGTCACCGAAGTCGATGTCCACCGGACAGGGTTTCTCGCAGCGGTGGCATACGGTGCAGTGGTCGGCCACGTCACCGAATTCGTCGAAGTGGCGCAGCGACACCCCGCGCCGGGTCTGTTCCTCGTACAGGAAGGCCTCGATCAGCAGCGAGGTGGCGAGGATCTTGTTGCGCGGCGAATACAGGAGATTGGCGCGTGGCACATGGGTCGAACATACCGGCTTGCACTTGCCGCAGCGCAGGCAATCCTTGATCGATGCGGCGATGCCGCCGATGTCGCTCATTTCCATGATGAGCGATTCGGTGCCGAGCAGCGAGAACGAAGGCGTGTAGGCACGCGCCAGATCGCCACCCGGCAGCAGCTTGCCGGCATTGAAATGGCCGTGCGGGTCGATGCGCCGCTTGTATTCGACGAAGGGCGCCAGTTCGTCCGGCGTCAGGAATTCCAGCTTGGTGATGCCGATGCCGTGCTCGCCGGAAATGACGCCACCGAGTGAACGCGCGAGTGCCATGATGCGCGCCACCGCCGCATTGGCTTCCTGCAGCATGCCGTAGTCGTCCGAGTTCACCGGAATGTTGGTGTGCACGTTGCCGTCGCCGGCATGCATGTGCAGCGCGACGAATACGCGACCGCGCAGCACCTCGCGGCGTATCGTTTCGATGCGCCCGAGGATGGGCCGGTAGGTCGCGCCATCGAAGATTTCGTCGAGCAGCGGCTTCAGTTCGCGCTTCCACGACACGCGTACCGAATAGTCCTGCAGCCGGTGGAACACCGTGGGGTGCGGCGCGCGATTGGCCAGTACGCCGAGTTCCACGCCTATCGACATCATGAGCGGTTCGGCGCGCGCGAGCGGCATGTCCAGATTGTCCCGCAGCCACTTCCAGCGGCCGCGCACGGCGGCGATCTGCTGCAGCGCCTGGGTGCGACGGTCGCCGATCAACTGTTCGCTGTCGACATTCGCATCGCCTTCGTGCAAGGGCAGATCACCCTGCAGGAAAGCGATCAGCGCATCGCACAGGCGCAGCTTGCTGGCGATGGACAGCTCGATGTTGATGCGCTCGATGCCATCGCAGTAGTCGCCCATGCGCGGCAGCGGGATCACCACGTCCTCGTTGATCTTGAACGCGTTGGTGTGGCGCGCGATGGCAGCGGTCCGCGCGCGGTCCAGCCAGAAGGTCTTGCGCGTGTCGGCGGATACCGCGATGAAGCCTTCGGCGCCGCGCTGGTTGCACAGGCGCACCACCTCCGACGCGGCGAGCATGACCGCGGCGGCGTCGTCGCCGACGATGTCACCGATCAGCACCATCTTGGGACGGCCGTGCCGCCGTGCCTTGGTGGCATAGCCGACCGCGCGCACATAGCGCTCGTCCAGATGTTCCAGGCCGGCCAGCATGACGCGTGCGTCGCCATTCTTGGGCAGACCGTCCAGATAGTCCTTGATCTCGACGATGGCGGGCACCGCTTCACGTACCTGTCCGAAGAATTCAAGGCAGACGGTGCGCGTGACCGGCGGCATGCGGTGCAGTATCCAGCGCGCCGAGGTGATCAGGCCGTCGCATCCTTCCTTCTGCACGCCCGGCAGACCGGCCAGGAACTTGTCGGTCACGTCCTTGCCCAGGCCCACCTTGCGGAAGCTCGAACCCGGCACCTCCAGGTACTCGCACTCGCCACGCGGCGTGCGCCCGTCCGGTTCGAAGCGCTGAATTGAAAAACGTACCCGCTCCGCGTCGTGGATCTTGCCCAGATTGTGGTCCAGGCGCGTGATTTCCATCGGCCAGCCATCGGCATCCACCATGCGCCAGCTCGCCAGATTGTCCAGCGCCGTGCCCCATAGCACCGCCTTCTTGCCGCCGGCATTGGTGGCGATATTGCCGCCGACACAGGAAGCGTCAGCCGACGTCGGATCGCAGGCGAACACCAGGCCGGCGGCCTCCGCCGCGTCCATCACTCGCCGGGTTACCACGCCGGCGCCGGTGCGTATCGTGGCGTACGGCTCGGCCAGACCGGGCAGCACCACGGGTTCCACCGGACCGAGGTCGATCAGCTTTTCGGTGTTGATCACCGCTGAATGCGCGGACAGCGGCACGGCGGAACCGGTATAGCCGGTGCCACCGCCGCGCGGAACGATGGTCAGTCCCAGCTCGATGCAACCGCGCACCAGTGGACCGACCTCGTCTTCGCTGTCCGGATACAGCACCACCGCCGGATATTCGACGCGCCAGTCGGTGGCATCGGTCACGTGGGCGACGCGTGCGAGGCCGTCGAAGGCGATGTTGTGCGCCCGTGTGTGGCGCCCGAGCACACGCACGATGCGCCGGCGCAACTGGCGGGTGGCATCGAAGGAGGCCGCGAAGTCGTCGACTGCGGCACGCGTGGCGGTCAGCAGCGCTTCGACCGCCTGTTCGCGTTCGCGGGCACCGGCTGCGCCGTCGGCCGGACGTCGCCGGCGGTCGATCTCGTTCAGACGATGGTGCAGTGCGTCGACCAGCGCTCTCTGGCGTGGCGGGTTGTCGAGCAGGTCATCCTCGAGATAGGGATTGCGCCTGACCACCCAGATGTCGCCGAGCACCTCGTACAGCATGCGAGCGGAACGACCGGTCATGCGCTCGTCGCGCAGCCGGCACAAGGTGTCCCACATCGACTCGCCGAGCAACCGGATGACGATTTCGCGGTCCGACAGCGAGGTGTAGTTGTAAGGGATTTCGCGCAGTCGGGTAGGGTCGCGCGAAGCTTGTACATCGATGAGCGCGGTAGCGGATTCCATCAACAAGCCATCAAACAAGCGAGGCGGCAGTATACGCCGCTTTTCTTGTGCACTGCGCCAGAATCGTTGCGTTGTGCGCCGCGAGTGACCACATGAACCACGAGGACTTTATCTGGATACCTTGACTCACGCGCTGTCTGGGGCGCTGCTGGGTCGTCTGATGACGCGCGCTCCGGATACCGCTGCGCAGCCGCGCGTGTGGCAGGCGGTGCTGGCCGGAGGCCTGAGCGCCGCCTTTCCGGACAGCGATTTCGTGCTCGGCTATGTGTCGGATCTGGCTTATCTGCAAGGCCATCGCGGTGTGACGCATTCCGTGCTCCTGCTGCCCTTGTGGGCACTGCTGCTCGCCGCCCTGATGCCTCGACTGCTGCGCGCGCGACAGGCGGGCTGGCGCGCGTTCTATGGCGTGGCCTGTGGCGGCATCGCCATCCACATCCTGGGCGACCTGATCACCCAGTTCGGCACCATGATTCTGGCGCCGTTGTCGGATCGCCGCTTCGGGTGGGGCACCACTTTCATCATCGATCTGCCGCTGACCGGCTTGCTGCTGGCGGGTCTGGTCGTGAGCGCCCTGATGCCGCGCAGTCGGCTGCCGTCGCTGGCAGCGCTGCTGGCCATGGTCGCCTGGGTTGGCGTGGGTGCGCTCGGCAAGGCCGAGGCACTGGATGCGGCGCGACAGCATGCGCGTGATGCGGGCATCGAGGCACGATCAATCGATGCGATTCCACGCCCGGCATCGCCCTTCAACTGGACCGCGGTCATCGATGATGGCGAACGCTTTCATGTGGCCCACATCAATACGCGGCGACAGGCGGTGGCGCTGGCGTCACCCGAAGACGGTTTCCTCGCGCGTCTGTCCAGCCACTACCGCCCGGTTACGCACGCGCAATGGATGGTGCGTGCGCGCTTCGGCGACGCTGACGACGCGGTTTTCGCTCGCCGCGCCTGGCATGCGCCAGACCTGGCCGTGTTCCGCTGGTTCGCGCAGTTTCCGGTGCTGGAATCGGTGGTTCATATCGCGGGCGCACGATGCGCGGCCTTCCGCGATCTGCGTTTCGAAACACCGGGGCGGGACGGCACGCCCTTCCGGTACGGCATGTGCGAATCGCCCGCCGGCTGGCAGCGTGTCACGCTCAGCGGTGCCGGCGTGGCGCCGCCTTCGCGTTGATGGCGCGGTGGGGGAACCGATCCCGGCGCCGATGAGCGCCGGTAGATGCGGGCGGCGGGCGCACAGATCTGCCGTTGCAGCGGACAGTTTCTGTAAGATGATAACCGTTCTCACTTTTGCCATGGATTCGTCGCTTGAATTCCCCCAGCACGCCTCACATTCCTGCCATTGCCGATGAAATCCCGCTTCACGCAGCGCCTGTCGGACAAGCCATGATCGTTTCAGCCGTGTCGTCGATTGCCGACGCGCCCGAGTGGGCGACCCGCCTGAGGGAGCTGGGTTTCATCGAAGGTGAGCCGGTCGCCGTGCTGCGGCGCGGCCAGCCTGGCGGTGAACCGCTGGCCGTGCGGGTGGGCGTGTCGACCTTCGCGCTGCGCAAGGCGGAAGCCGCCTGCGTGCGGGTGCGCCCGGCCGCGGAGGGGCGGTGACATGAGTACAGCCGTTCCGGTCGATATGAGCCATCTCGCGCCACCGCTGGTTGCGCTGGTCGGCAATCCGAATTGCGGCAAGACCGCGCTGTTCAACCTGCTGACCGGCAGCCGGCAGAAGGTGGCGAATTACGCGGGCGTGACGGTCGAGCGCAAGGAGGGGGTGTTGCGTACGCGATCGGGCCGCCGCCTCGCGGTGCTCGATCTGCCGGGCACCTACAGCCTGGTGCCGCATTCTCCGGACGAGCAGGTGACCTGCGATGTGCTGTCCGGACGCCTGCAGGGAGAGCGTCGCCCGGACATGATCATCGCCGTGGTGGACGCGACCCATCTGCCGCGGCAACTGCGTCTGGTGCTGGGATTGATACGCATGGGGCTGCCGGTGGTGGTCGCTCTGAACATGACGGATCTGGCGCGTGCGCGCGGCTTCGAGGTCGATGCCGCAAAACTGTCGCGGGAACTGGGCGTGCCGGTGGTGTCGACGGTGGCGGTCAAGGCGCGTGGAGCGGAGGCGTTGCTGGCGGAGCTGGAACAGGGCGTCGCAAAGGATGTCGCGCTGCGCATTCCGGCACAGGCCGTGGCGGCTGCGGCGGGCGACCCGCGGGAGGATCATCGCCGGGTGCGCGAAATTCTGACGGCACTCGGTCTGGACGCACTGCAGGCTCACACGTTCACCATGCGCGCCGACCAGTTGCTGCTCAATCCGGTGCTCGGGCCGGTCGTGCTGGTGGCGCTGTTGTTCCTCATCTTCCAGGCGGTGTTTGCGTGGGCGGAAGCGCCCATGGGCTGGATCGAGGCGGCCACCGGTGCGGTCGGCGATCTCGTCGGAGGCCTGCTGCCGGAAGGCCTGCTGCGCAGCCTGCTGGTGGATGGCATCGTCGCCGGCCTCGGAGGTGTGCTGGTGTTCCTGCCGCAGATCGTCATCCTGTTCTTCTTCATTCTTCTGCTTGAGGAATCGGGGTATCTGCCGCGCGCAGCCTTTCTGCTTGACCGGCTCATGGGCGGTGTAGGCCTGTCCGGCCGCTCCTTCATTCCGTTGTTGTCCAGTTTCGCCTGTGCCATCCCGGGCATCATGGCCACACGCACCATACAGAATCCGCGTGACCGCTGGGTCACCATCATGATCGCGCCGCTGATGACGTGTTCTGCGCGCTTGCCGGTATATGCATTGCTCATCGGTGCCTTCATTCCTGCCCGGGAAGTGGCCGGAGGACTTGAACTGCAGGGTCTGGTGCTGTTCGCTCTGTATATCGCCGGCATCGTGTCGGCCATCGCGATTGCCTGGCTGGTGAAGCACTTCGGCGCGCGCGACCGCACGCAGACCCTCATGATGGAACTGCCCGACTATCACTGGCCCTCCATGCGGAACATCGCCATCGGGCTGTGGCAGAGGGTGATGATCTTCCTGCGCCGCGTCGGCGGCATCATTCTGGCGCTGACCGTACTGCTGTGGTTCCTGGCGACCTTTCCGGCGCCACCCGAGGGGGCTGCCGGTCCGGCCATCGAATACAGCTTCGCCGGCATGCTGGGCAGCTTCATGCTGCCGCTGTTCGAGCCGCTGGGCTTCAACTGGCAGATCGCGATTTCGCTGGTGCCCGGCATGGCGGCACGAGAGGTTGCGGTGAGCGCGCTGGGAACCGTGTACGCGCTGTCGGCCACCGGCGACGATACCGCTGAAGCGCTGGCGCCGCTGATCGCCGCGAGCTGGGGTCTGCCCACCGCGCTTTCGCTGCTCGCGTGGTTCGTGTTTGCGCCGCAGTGCCTGTCCACGCTGGCGACCGTACGCCGGGAAACCGGCGGCTGGCGCGCACCGCTGCTGATGGCCGGCTATCTGTTCGGTCTGGCCTGGCTGGCGTCGTTCGCGACTTTCCGCATCGCGTCGAGTTGCTGCTCATGAGCGGACTGACCGACCTGATCGCGCTGTGCCTGGTGGCTTTCTGCGCCGCGGTCGTCGGCCGTCGTGCCTGGCGCTGGCTGTCGGCTTTGCGCCAGGGCGCTGCGGGCACCGGGTGTGGTGGCTGCAACCATTGCTCGCCGGCATCGAAAACCGCCGCATGCGGCGATGGTGCGGAAGGCGGCGCACAGGGCACGCGGCGCTGAAGCGCACGCAGCGCGTCAAGTCAGAACGCCGCTTCGGTCAGCAATACCGGGCGTCCGCTTCCGGCGTCGTTGATCAGCCGGCAGCGCAATCCGAAAGCGCTGGCGAGACAGGGCGAGCGCAATACCTGCTCCGGCTCGCCTTCGGCCAGCACGCGGCCATGGTCGAGCAGCAGCATGCGGTCGGCGTAACGCGCTGCAAGGTTCAGGTCGTGCACGATGGCCATGACGGCGCAGCCGCGCTGGCGCGCGAATTCGCGCGCCACATGAAGCACGCGATGCTGCCAGTGCGGGTCGAGCGCGGCGGCTGGCTCATCGAGAAGAAGTGCCTGCCCCCCGTCCGGCGCGGTCCATAGTTGCGCCAGCGCGCGCGCCAGATGCACGCGCGCCTGTTCGCCGCCGGACAACGTGGCACAACGCCTGTGGGCCAGTTCCAGCGATCCGGTCAGCGTCATCGCGGCAAGCGCGATCGCCCGGTCGTCGCGCCCGGGACGACCGCCGTGCTGCGGGAAACGTCCCAGCAGCACGACGTCGATCGCAGCGAAGTCCAGATCGCTGCGCTGATGCTGGGCGTAGACGGCCCGCACGCGGTGGGCGACATGTCGCGCAGCAGGCGCCCGGCCAACCGCACCTGGTCGCGCGCAGCGTCGATTTCCCCTGCCAGCGACCGCAGCAGCGTGGTTTTCCCCGCGCCATTCGGGCCGATGATGCACAGCAGTTCGCCCGGGCGCACGCTCATGCTCACCGCATCCAGCAGGGTGCGACCGGGAACGGTGATCGTCAGGTGGTGAGTGGACAGCATGACTAGTGCGGGCCGCGTCGGCGCAACAGCATGATGAAAAAGGGGGCCCCCAGCAGGGCGGTCAGCACGCCCACCGGAAGTTCGGCCGGCGCGGCCCAGGTGCGTGCAGCGCTGTCGGCGAGCATCACCAGTCCGGCACCGCTCAGTGCGCTGGCAGGCAGCAGCAAGGCATGTGACGGACCGACCAGACGGCGGGCCACATGCGGTGCGATCAGGCCGATGAAGCCGAGCGTACCGGTCAATGCCGTCGTCGCGCCGACCGACAGTGCGATCAGCACGATGCTGTTGCGATTGAGCCGCGAGGTGTCGACGCCCAGGTGCTGCGCCTGCGCCTCGCCCAGCGCCAGCGCGTCGAGCGGACCGGCGCTGCGCAGAAGCAGCATGAGTGCGAGCATCACGATGCAGCCGGTCACGACCACGCCCGGCCAGGTGGCGGACGCAAGACTGCCCAGTGTCCAGAACGTGAACTGCCTGACCTGTGCATCGCTGCCCATGAACAGCAGCAGGCCGATGCCGGCGAGCGCGAGTGCGTTGATCGCGATACCCGACAGCAGCATGAGCGTGACCGAACTGCGGCCGTCGCGACGCGATGCTGCGTAGACCAGGGCGGTGGTTGCGGCGGCCCCGGCGAACGCGGCAAGCGGCAAGGCAGCACTGGCCAGCCAGCTTCCCGGCACGATGAGCGCGCTGCCGAGCACCACGACGAAGGCGGCTGCCAGTGCCGCGCCGCTGCTCACGCCGACCAGACCGGGGTCGGCCAGCGGATTGCGCATCAGACCCTGCAGGGTGGCGCCCGCCATGCCCAGACCCGCTCCGGTCACCAGACCAAGGAGAACGCGGGGCAGACGCAGGGTCTTTACTACCAGTTCCGCCTGGGTGCCGGGTTCGAGCCCGAGCAGTGCGCGCAGCACCTGGTGCGCCGGAATGGGCACCGCGCCCGCACCCAGGGACAGGATGGCAATCGCCATCACCGCGAGTGACAGCGTGCCGATGCATCCGAACACGAAGGCCGGTCGACGCAGGGGCAGGGCAGGGGCGTTCACGGTGTGCGCATCTTTCGCGCCAGTTCGCTCACGGCTTCCGGCAGGCGGGGGCCGAATCCGAGCATGCGAAGGGCATCGAGCGACACCAGGCGCCCTGCGCGCGCAGCGGGCAGGGCCGCCAGCGCGGGACGGGCCAGGAAGGCAGTGCGGCCGCCGGCTGCCTGCACCGCCTCGTCGGTGGTCACGATCACCTCAGGATCTGCCGCCAGAGCGGCTTCAGCAGTGAGCGGGCGGTAGCCGCTGAAGCGCCCGGCCAGCACATTGGTTGCGCCAGCGTAGCGCAGCATCGCACTGGCGGCGGTATCGTCGCCCGCCACCATCGGACTGCCGCCGCCGTGATCGAGAATGAACAGCGCGCGCGGATGGGTCGGCTGTGCAGCGATGGCGCGCTGACTGGCTTCCCATTCGCGTCGATAGGACGTCAGCAGCTTCTCGCCGGCTTCGCGCTCCCCCAGCGCATCGGCCACCCGACGTATCGCTTCGGCAACGGCCTCCGCGCTGTGCGTCTGCGGCAGTTGCACGATGTTCACGCCAGCGCCGCGCAACTGCGTCAGCACGGCGGGCGGGCCGGCATCGGCAGTGGCGATCAGGCGCGTGGGGCGCACCGACAGCACGCCCTCGGCGGCCAGCGTGCGCTGATAGCCTATCCGCGGCAGGTGCTGCAGCGAGGGCGGCCAGGTGCTGGTGGTGTCGGTCGCGACGATGCGATCCGAGGCGCCCAGCGCGTGGACGATTTCCGTTACCGCACCGCCCACGGTCACCAGCCTGTCGGCGGTCGCGTGAGCGGCAGCACACCATGCCAGGGCAAAGGACAGCAGCCAGCGCATCATGCGGCGAGGCTGGCCGGGGACGACAGCGTGGCGACCAGCGCACGCCAGTCTTCCCGTTCCGGCTTGCCGGGCTTGCGTTCGCCGAAGAACAGCGCGATCGTTTCCCCGGCGGCGTCGAGCAGTTCGACCGATGTGACGACACCATCCGACGTCGGCTTGCGCACGATCCACGCCTGCTCGACCAGGTCGGTGCGCAGATGCAGATTGAATCCCGGGTCCAGCACATTGAGCCATGGCCCCATCACTTCGATCCGGTGCACCGGGCCGGTGTGGATCTGGATCATGCCCGGATTGCCGACAAAGCACATGATGGATGTGCCATCGCGCGCCGCGCTGTCCAGCATCTGCTGGATGCGCTCGTTGCCGATGCGTTCCGCATGCCCGGCCGGCGCGAACTGCAGCGCCTGCCGGCGCGACACGCCATGACGGCCGAGCAGCGGAAAGAACTCGTGCGTGTCCTTCATCGCCAGCCAGTCCTGACGGAAGCGCTCGACGTCGATCTGTTCCGCCGGCTTTTCGGCCACCGGAGCGTCCTTCGCGACCACGGTCTCGCCGGGAGACTGATTGCTGTCAGCGTGTTCACGCACCAGGGTGTCCCAGGCATCGAGCCGGGTGTCGGCGCGCGAGTACACCTTGTGCACCGCCTCCCCGTGCGCGTCGAAGAACTGGAAGCTGCGCGATTCGCCGCGCGGGGTCTGTTCGACCACCGCATAGCCATGGGCCCAGCGGCCGAAGAATATGCGCAGGTCGATCACGCCGAGCGTGAGACCCACCTTCGCATCGCCGGAGACCTGCTCGAAGCGGCCGGTCTTCTCGTGCACGGCCGCTTCATTGCGGGTCAGTACCATCACTTCGCCCAATTCGGGCATGCGGCGGAACAATGCATCGAGCGGGGCGGCCAGCCGTACTGCGTCCACACCGACGCCACTGGCGATGGCCTCGCATTCCGTGATGCCCATCGCCTGCGCGGCATCGCGATTGCGCAGACGGCGTTCCGCTTTCAGCGCGTGAAAAGCCTTGTGAAGGTCCTGGGGGGTGGCGTATCCAGTCATGGCGGGTTCCTGTCAGCGTCTGCGAAGCGGGGCCAGTCCGAGCAGCGCCAGACCGGATGCAAGCAGCATCCAGGCGCGCGGTTCGGGCACCGGCGCGGCGAGAATCGCAAGTTGGTCCAGACTCATATGGGCGGCGGAACTGGTGAAGAGGAAATCGAGCGACAGCGGACTGGTCACCGTCCAGCTCCACCATGCTTCCTCTTCACTGCCGCCGAAGCCGCCGAGCGTCGAGCTGTAACTCACGGTCTTGCTGGCGGTGACGCCATTGAGCGTGGCGATGTCGTCCGCCACGGTACCCTGGGTGGCGACCCGCAGCCATATCGTCCAGGTGCCGCTGAGGGCCGCATCGAGGGCGACGCTGAAACTGGCCGGTCCCCCTGAACTGTATAGATTGCCGGTGCTGGTGAGGAAGCTGCCGGCGCCTGGAAGCGTCTGGCTGAGCGTGCCGCTACCGGCGATATCCGGACTGTTGTCGGTGAGCGGATTGTCGAAGCGGTTCCACTCTGCGCCGATGCCGTCGGCAATCCATGCGGTGGATGCGGAACTGCCCGTACCGGACAGGCCAGCCAGGGGGCTGTCCCAACTGCCGCTGAGCGCATGGGCTTGCAAGGGGAGGGCACTGATCAGCAGTGCGCCGAGAAAGGGACGGATGAGCATTCTGGTGATGTCCTGGATCAGATGCTTCCTTCCCCGCGAAGGCAAGTCTGTATGTAGGGAAAAGGTTGACTGTCCGCGGCCTCGCGCCGCTGGACGATTGCAGGTCAACCCGGTACGAAGTCGATCACGTATCGATACTGCTTGCCGCAGTCGATGATCACTTCCTTCTGCCCGCGCTTGAGCAGGCGCACCTCGACCTTGAGCGAACCGAAGCCGTCATGGCGTATCAGCTCATCGAGCAAGGTACCGAGGCGCGCTTTCAGTGCCTGGGCGTTCTGGCCGGTGTCTGTCATGAATTCGATCCACATTGAAAAGACAAAAGCCGACTTTATGAATGATAATGATTCGCAGTTATGCGTCAACCCGGAGAATGTTAACCGCGACCTGCCTATGCATCCGGCGCCATGCAGGGCGTCAGCCCGGCAGCGAAAGCCGCATGAAGCGCCTGCTGGCCATCGCATTGCCGCGACGCGTCGCGGGCATCGTGAGCCGGGTCCGGACCGGCATGCGATGAAACGTGCGGGAATCCGCGCGAATCCTGGCTCAATAGCGCAGCGTGAGCGCGAATCGCACATTGCGTCCGGCCGCCGGGATGCCGCGCGACTGGCCGGCCATCGTGTAATAGGAGGCGTTGCCCAGGTTTTCCCCCGCGACCTGGAACTCGACGTGGCGATTCGGGCGAACCGACATCTGCACGCCGTGCAGGCGGTAGCCGTCAAGTTCAAGTACTTCGGCGCTGCCGCCGACCATGACTGCGCCATAGGCTTCGCGTCCGGACACGATACGCAGTGTGTAGGCCAGCTCCAGCATACCGTCCAGGAAACCTGCGCCGACGCGCAGCGATGCACTTTCGCCAGCGCCTCTGAGCGGTGCCGATTGCGGCAGGTTGGGGCGGGAGCCGGTCACGTAGCAGATGCCGCTGCCATAGCAGGTAAACATGTCACCGCGCAGATAGCTGTAGCTGAAGCTGCCGAAGTAGCGTCCGTAGGCGGCATTCAATTCGAGCTCGACGCCGTGACGCTCGGAATGACCGGGTTGCACGATTTCGGTACCGACCGCGGTAATGGAATCAAGCAACTGGGTCGAGCGGATGTCGAAGTAGGTGAGTTTGGCCGACAGCGAACGCGCCGTGAGCGGATCAGCGTAACGCCAGGATGTCCCGAACTCCCGCGTCGTGTTCAGTTGCGGCAGGTAGGCGTCTCCGCACATGTCCGTTGACCGGCGTGCAGCGCCCACGTAGCCGGCCAGGCAGCGGCTGTAGATGCCCGATGAAAAGTACTCGTCGACCAATGGGGGACGAAAGGACTCCGCGTAGTTGTAGAACAGCGTCCAGCCGCGCACGGGATCGACCAGGATGCCCAGACTCGGACTGTAGCGCTTCACGGTGATGCGGTCCGCTTCGCCCGCATTGGCCAGCGTCACGGCGGCCGGACCTTCCGCGATCACCTTGCTGTAGTCATAGCGCAGGCCGGGCATCAGCGTGACGATGCCTGCCGTGAGTTGAGGCTGGACGTAGACACCGTGTGCAACCCGGGTGCCGGGCGGTTGTTGCGGGTTGTATCCACCCGGAAACTGGTTCTGTTGTGTCAAGGCATTGGCGACGAAAGTAAGCGATTCGCGCCGGTTCTTGTCGTACTGGATGCCGATGAGCAGCTTGCGGCTGTCCAGCCCGAAGCCCGGGCCGAAATCGGACAGGTTGGACAGGCCCAGGGTGGTATGCCGGTAAGTCCAGAAATCGTCGCGCGACGGATTGCTCGAACTGACCAGAGTGGACAGGCCGAGGCGGTGCTGATCGACCAGTTCCGTAGCGCTGTAGCCGAAGCTGGCACGTGTGTTGATCAGCGGATTGTCGGCCGGCTGGTAACGGATAGTGTGGGCATGCGTCGTATCGTCGATCTGTCTCCTCACGATGCCGCCGACCCCCGGGTTGCCGGTCGCGGCATCGTAAGGTTGCAGGCCCGCGTCCTTGTAGCGGGTGAGCGAATAGCTCCAGATCAGTTCGTCGGTCACCCACCAGGACGTCTTGAGCAGTGCGCTGTCGGTCTGCACTGCCGAATTCGCGTATCGGCTGCCATCGGGCAGCTTGATGTTCTGCGAATCCCTTTCCAGCGTATTGAACAGCAGATCCAGCCTGTCGTGCGGACGGCCATACAAGGCGGCCGAGCGCATGCGCTCGCTGTTATTGGTCGCGAAGCTGGTCCGCACCGTCGCGCCCACCCGTTGACCGGGATCGAGCAGATCGGATGCATTCTTGGTTTCCGCCTTGACCGCGCCGCCGACGGCACCCGCCATCGCATCGATCTGCGGGCCGCGCTGGATTTCGATGGATTTCAACAGCTCGGGCTCGATGAAGGTGCCGCCGAAGCGGTATTTCTCGAAGCCCTTGGACACCCCGTCCACGCTGACGCGTACGTCCTCGGTATCGCTGAATCCGCGGATTTCGAAGGTCATGCCGCTGGCGCGCACGCCACCATTGATCTGCACGCCGGGCACATCGCGCACCGCGTCGAAAATATTGCCGGGCATGCGCTTCTGCATTTCTTCGCTGTCGATCCGCGTAATGGAACGCGAGCGGTCGATGCGATCATCGATGCGGGTGTCCTGGACTTTCACGTCCGGCAGTTCGACGACGTTCTCTGCGTTGTCGGCTGCATCGTCGTCGCTGACCACCTGCGCGACGGACGCGGACGTGCCCAGCGCAAGGGCGAAAGCGAACACGAGCCGCCCGAAGGAGGGCCCGGAAACGGAATGGGTCATGGTACGAGGGCGCCCGTCGGCCGACGGCCGACGGGCAGGCCGAAGATCAGCCGAGGCGGCGACGTCCGATGGCTGCGAGCAGACCGAGGCCGGCGATCATGGTTGCCCATGTCGAAGGCTCGGGAACGGCCGGCAGCGATTCGAGGGAGCTGTAATACACCGAGGCGCGGGCAAGACTCATGCTGCTGCCCAGTGCGTTGAAGTCGAAAGTCAGTCCGTCGGCATTCGCGACGTCATTCCAGACGAATACCAGCTCCTGACCTTCGCCGCCCATGCCGCCAAGCGTTTCTGACCCGAGCAGCGAATAGCTGTCATAGGTCAGACCGCCCAGCGTGATGGAACTGAGATCGAGCGCTGTGCCCAGGGTCATGATGCGCAGCACGACGTCGCGTGTGCCAGTGCCGCTTGCGGTTGGCGCATAGAGCGTGAAGTCGGTCGGCATCGCGAAGCTGTAGATGTTGCCGCCACCGGTGATGAAGCTGGTACCGGAGTGTTCCTGCACCCAGGCGCCGCTCAGATTGGTCGCCACGTCCGGCGCATTCTGACCGCTGGCCGTCGAGAACACGTCCCACTCGGCGTAGCCGCTGACATCGAACGAGGTGGTGTAGCTGGAATACCAGCTTTCGGCATGGGCGGCCATCGAGGAAATGGCCAGGATGCCACCGGCGAACGCGGTCGCCAGAGTCTTCTTCAGATGCATGATCGTCCTTTCGAGCTCTGCATCGATCGCTTCCGTGAAAGGCACATGAAAGGCCTCACGGATCAGCCACGACCCCGCGTCGTCAGCGCATGCGATCTTTCTGTCGTGAATCCGTCGAACGACGGATTACCAGGGTCTGCTGTCGGCGCCGCGCACCCTGAGCGCCGGAATGCCGATCAGCAGTTCGTACAGGACGTGCCCTGGCCTGCGGCAGGCAGGATCTGGAAAGGAGAGAGGAAGGACAACATGTGCAGCATCACCGGTGGATTGATTCCGTACCGGCTGTTCGCGTCAAGCGGACAGCCGCGCAGATTCCGCCGTCCGCCGCATGGCGCGGTGACGGCGATCCGCGTTACACGCGCAAGGCGTAGAACTCGACGACCTTCTGCGATTCGAACGGAAAGGGTGTGGCGTCGCCCGGCGGCAAATGCGCCAGCCGAAGGGTGAGCGAAGCCTCGTCGAAGGCGATCCATTCCGCGCGTTCAAGTGAAGGAGTGGCGAGCGCATCGACCACGCTCTGCACCTTGCGGCCCTTCTCGGTCAGCGTGATGGTGTCGCCCACGCGGACACGGATGGACGGGATATTGACCTTGCGACCATTCAGCAGTACGTGACGGTGACGCACAAGCTGACGCGCGGCGGGAATGGTCGGCGCCAGGCCTCCGCGGAACACGATGTTGTCGAGGCGGCGCTCCAGCAGCTCGACCAGCTTTTCACCGGTCGGCAGCTTGGAGCGTTCAGCTTCCTTGAACACCGCGCGCAACTGGGTTTCGGTCAGGCCGTAGTTGTAGCGCAGCTTCTGCTTTTCCATCAACTGGGCGCCGAATTCCGACTTGCGACGGTTGGGACGTGCGCCGTGCTGGCCCGGAGGCGAAGTACGGTTTTCCGCCGATTTGCGGGTCAGGCCGGGAAGCTCGGTGCCGAGGGCGCGCAGTACGCGCAGTCGGGGGCCGGTGTAACGGGACATGGGAACTCCGTGTTGTTTCAGTGTGCGGGCCGGGGCGATATATCGCCGACGGCATGCAAGGTCCAGCGGTTGATCAGCGCGCCGCAGACTTCGCGCATCAGTGGATCGGCGCGTTCGTCGTCGGCGACGACTTCCAGATGCCGGATGACCATCTGAGCCACTTCCGGGCACGGACGCTCGGCAAAGCGGGTCATCACGAACAGCGTGGCGGCGGCAAGCGTGCTCGGGCTAGCCTCTGCGTTCTCGCTGCAGTCCGTACTCATGTGCATCCTCCGTCTTGAGTGTTCACGCCAACCGTCCTGGAAAAGCTCCAGGGCGCGCCCGCGTGAATGAAGCGGTGGCTGGCGTTGATCTGCGGACGGGGGAGCAGAGCGGGGCTGGCTATTGTTCCCGTCGTGGGACGCGATGAGAACAATTCGCATTACAACAGCGGGCGCACGCTCTGTCAAGCAAGTGAGGCCTGGACACGAAACATTTTATCGCCAATGCAATCGTTTCCGCAGCAAGAGGCGATCTGCACAGCAGCGCTACCGACCCGGCAACGCCTATTTCGCAGCGCTCGGATCGGTCACGAAGCCGATGCGCGTCAAGCCCAGGCGCGCGGCTTCGCTCATGACATGGGCTACTGCGCGGTAGGCCACACCCTGGTCCGCGCGCAACTGCACTTCGGTGCTCTTGTCCTTGGCGGCCGCTTCCTGCAGACGTGCCGTCAGCGTGGCGGAATCGACCTTCTCGCCGGCCCAGTAAAGCTGTTCGTCGGGCCCGATCGCGATCTGGATGTTCTCGGGAGGAAGCTGGTTGGCGCTGGTCGACTCCTTCGGCAGGTCAACCTTCACCGCATGCGTCAGCAAGGGCGCGGTCACCATGAATATGATGAGCAGCACCAGCATCACGTCGATCAACGGAATCATGTTGATTTCCGCCATCGGACCGTCGTCATCCTGCTCGAAACTCGCAAATGCCATGATGGGGACTCCGTTCAGTGCGTGCCGCGGTTGCGTTCGACCAGCGACAGCACGCGATCACCCGTAGCGCGCGGATCGTTTGAACCGCTGTCCTTGACGCCGGTGGACAGCATGACGAATACGTCGTGCGCAAAACTGTTCAGTTCGGCCATCACATTGCGCGTCGAACGGGCGAAGAAGTTGAAGGCAAGTGCCGCCGGGATGGCGGTGGCCAGGCCGATGGCGGTCATGATGAGCGCCTCGCCCACCGGGCCGGCCACCTTGTCCAGCGTACCCTGACCCGATGCACCGATAGCCAGCAGGGCGTGATAGATGCCCCACACGGTACCCAGCAGGCCGATGAAGGGCGCGCTGGAGGCGACCGACGCCAGGAAGGTCTGTCCGTACTCCATCCGGCTCCGGTCACGTTCGATCGAACGCTTGAGCGCACGCGTCAGGAATTCGTCGGCGCTGCCGGTCGCGATCAGGCCACGCGTGCCCGCGCTGCCACTGCGCAATGTCTCCACCGCGCTGAACCCCTCGTGCACGAGGTGCGAGAACGGATCGGTGACGCCATTGGAGCGCATGTCGCGTGCGACGTCCTCGAGCGAGGATGCATTCCAGAAGCGGTCAAGGAAGTTGCCGCTCGCGCTGCGCTGGCGCAGCGCGACGATGCCCTTGAGCACGATCAGGAACCAGGTGCCGACCGAAGCGATCACCATGAGCACGAGGATCGTCTTTGCCACGCCATCCGCATTGGAAAGAAAGTGGGCAAAACCGAGGGTTTCATTCATTCTGTGGTTCTCCTGTGGAAAGCCGGTTGCCAGATCGCGCCGCAGTGTAGTACGAGCGCGCCTGTCGTGTGTGGATTATGAACTGAGACTGAAGTCGATCGGCACATCCACCGCGCCGGCAACCGCTTCGTCGCCGCGCTTCGCCGGAACGAACTTCCACTTCTTCACCGCTTCAAGCGCGGCGTCGTCCAGACGCGGGAAACCGCTGGAACGTCGGACTTCAACCCTGGATGGCAGGCCGTCCGCCTCGACCATGACCCGCAACACCACCCGCCCGACCTCTCCCAGACGCCGCGACATCGCGGGATAGGGCGGACGCGGGTTCTGCAGATAGGCCGCATTGAACCTGGGTGGGGCAGGAGGAGGCGGTTCAGCCACCGGGGCTGAGGCCGCGACCGGCGCGGGTGCCGGACTGGACTCACGTGCCGGCGGCGCAGGCGGGGCGTCGATCGCGACCGGCTCTGGCGGGGCCGGCGGCTGAGGCGGCGCACTGACCGGGCTGGGCGCGTCACTCGGGCTCACGAGTTGCGGCAGGGCGTGCTCCTGACGCGTCCGGGGTTGTGGCTTCGGTTTTGCCTTGGGCTGTTCCGGCTCCACCCTGGGCTTTTCCTTGGGCGGTTCGGGCGGCGCCATCGGCAGTGGCTCGGGGGCGATGAGTGCAGCCTGCAGAATGACGGGCGGTTGAAGCGCTTCGGGCGCCGGCATGCGCATTGCCCAGAACACGGCCAGCGCATGCAGCATGGCGGCAAGGAGGAGCGCGCAGGATCGGTAGCCGAAACGGGAATGCGAGTAGGCATGTTCCCGCCCATGCGGGACATGTCCCGTCGTGTTCACGGCCAAGGTCTGCTGAGGAATTTCCGGTATTCGATCAGTGGCTGCGCCGGACATCGGGTGTGTCGCCCCAGGTTGAAACGGTGATACATGCGCGCTTGAGGCAACAGGGCTAGGTTCCCGGCAGCGCAATGAGCATCCAAAGTATACCTGCGCTGATCAGCGCCGACAGAACGGTTCTGCCCATGCCCGCAGCCATGCGGCGGTGCGAAAACAGAGGCGCAGGCGGTTGGCGGGAATTCATGGCGCAGCTCCGGCAGGTCGGTATATCCGAAGGCGGGACCGGAGCCGCGCACTTCGATCAGCTACCCACTTCGCCCATCGCGGACTGCAGATAGTTCTGCAAGCCCATCTTGTCCACGAGGTCGAGCTGGGTTTCAAGCCAGTCAATATGTTCTTCGGTGTCGGCGAGAATCTTCCGGAACAGATCACGGGAGACGTAGTCACCGGCCGTTTCGCAACACGTGATCGCGTCCTTCAGTGTGGCATGCGACACCTGTTCGAGCTTCAGGTCACAGGCAAGCATTTCCGGCGCATTCTCGCCGATCATGAGCTTGTGCAGATCCTGGAGGTTGGGAATGCCTTCGAGCAGCAGGATGCGCTCGATCAACACATCCGCATGCTTCATTTCCTCGATCGATTCGTGGTACTCGTGATCGCCCAGCTTTTTCAGTCCCCAGTTCCTGTACATGCGCGCATGCAGGAAATACTGGTTGATCGCAGTCAGTTCATTGACAAGCTGCTTGTTCAGGAACTGCAGGACTTTCTTGTCGCCCTTCATGAGAATTCTCCCGGTCAGACGACGCCACGAAGTTGGCGTCTTGGCGACATTCTAGGCCCTGTTCGAGCCGATGCGACAAGCCGGAAAGCCTTTCCCAGAGCCAGATGGGAACGGTGTTAGCAACTGCTCTCATTCCCTTTCTCGATGTTCAGGCCGCAATGCCTTGAAGAACCGGATCCCGGTGAAGTGTGAGCACCTTGCCTTCCGTTCTTGCTGCTTCGATCACTTCCTTGGCGGCGCGCACACAGCGGCCGCAATCGCGGCAGCATCCAAGTTCGCCCGCGATGTCGCGCACTGTGCGGCATCCGCGTTCCTGGACTGCGGTCTTTATGTCCCGTTCGGTTACCGGCTCGCAAAGACAGATGTACATGGCGCTTATTTGGTCAGAATGAGTTTGCCGTTGCGGGTCAGTCGCAATGAGTACAGCTCGCCGCCATGACTGATCGATACCTGCTTCCGACCGGCCAATAGCTGATTCGAGTCGAGCACGACAGGCGCTTGCGAGGCCGGTGTCTTGGTGGCCACGGGCGCCTGAGACTGCGATGTTTCCGGACGGTCCATTCGCCAACAGAGTTAGTAATGAGAATGGTTCGTATTATTCGTGGATTCGCAGCGATGTCAAGTGCTTTTGCAGCAATGCGCGAAAAGCGGCCGGTATTCCCTGTTCAATCCGGCCTCGGCGACAGCCGCTGCGGCAGCACTTACAATGTGCCGCATGGACCGGCACACACTCCCGAATTCAGCGGACTCTTGTCCGCGCGCACACTGTCCGACGGCACACCCGGATTTCCTGATGCAACCCGAGGGCGCCGAACGGGCGGTCACACGGGTCTTCTGGATCAGTTGCATCGCCATGCTGGTCGAGATCGTGACCGGCTATGTATCGGGGTCGATGGCCTTGCTGGCCGACGGCTGGCACATGGGTACCCATGTGGCCGCCATGGCGATCAGCGCCTTTGCCTATCGCTACATGCGCGCTCATGCCGCCAGCGCGTACTACAGCTTCGGCCCTGGCAAGGTGTCCTATCTCGCCGCGTATTCGTCCAGTCTGCTGCTGGCAGGCGCCTCTGCGCTGATGATTTTCGAAGCGGTAACCCGCCTTTTCGAACCCCGGGCCATCCAGTATGACGAGGCCTTGCTGGTAGCGGTGCTGGGGCTGGCGGTGAACCTGCTCAGCGCGCTGTTGTTGCACGATCATCATCATCATGCGCAGGGCGATCACGACCATGAAGACAGCCACGACGATCACCATCATGATCACAATCTGAGGGCGGCCTATCTGCATGTGGTGGCGGATGCCCTGACCTCGATCGCCGCCATCGCCGCCCTGATGGGGGGTAAATGGGCCGGCATGGACTGGATGGATCCCGTTGTGGCCTGCGTCGGCGGCATCGTCATCCTGCGCTGGGCTGCCAATCTCGCGCGGGACAGTTCGGCCGTGTTGCTCGACCGACAGATGGAAGGCGCGCTGACCGACCGGGTGATGGCGAAGGTCGCCGCGTGGGGCGGGAGGACGCTCGATCTGCATGTGTGGTTGCTCGCGCCCGGCCGCCATGCTCTTTCCCTGACGGTAAGCGCGGCGCCGTCCGATGGCGATCCGGAGGTACTGCGCGCCATGCTGGAAGCGGATTCAGCGCTGGCGCACATCACTGTCGACGTGAAGCGTGATCAGCGCACTTCTGCTGCATCGCACCAATCGCTATAATCCGCGGCTTTTCAATAGGAGCGCATCTAAATGGGTCTGGAGCGAGTTCCGTCGGGCAAGGATCTGCCCAACGATTTCAACGTTGTGATCGAAATCCCGATGCATTCGGACCCGGTCAAGTACGAAGTGGACAAGGAATCCGGCGCGATTTTCGTCGACCGCTTCATGTCGACCGCCATGCACTATCCGTGCAACTACGGCTACATTCCGCACACCATCGCCGGCGACGGTGACCCGGTGGACGTGCTGGTGCTGACCCAGTTCGCGTTGCCGCCCGGGGTGGTCGTGCGCTGCCGCCCGATCGGCATGCTGAAGATGGTCGACGAGGCCGGCCAGGACGCAAAGCTGCTTGCCGTTCCGGTGGACAAGCTCACTCCCATGTACCGTTCGGTCAAGAGCCCGTCCGATCTGCCGCAGATCCTGCTCGACCAGATTTCCCATTTCTTCGAGCATTACAAGGATCTCGAACCGGGCAAGTTCGTGAAGGTCGAGGGTTGGGGCGATATCGAGGATGCCAAGGCCGAAATCATGGCCGGCGTCGACCGCTTCCTGCAGTCCGATTCGAAGCCCAACTACTGATGCCCTGGCGGCGCGCGGGCCGCGCGCCGCCTTGATTCAGACCCGGTCGCCGGGGGTGGGCGCGGCATCCTCGCTCGCGCATCTTTGCCGGAATGGACTGCGATCCTCCAGTTCGTCGATATGCCGCGCCACGCCGGCCCGTTCCCGTGCCAGGTAGTCGGCCACCGCCTCTCGCATGTCCGGGTCCCTCAGCCAGTGAGCGGAAAAGGTTTCGACCGGTGTGAAGCCGCGCGCCATCTTGTGCTCGCCTTGCGCACCCCCTTCGAAGACTTTCATGCCGTGCTCGATGGAATAGGCGATGCCCTGGTAATAGCAGACTTCGAAGTGGACGAAGGGGTGATGTTCGATTTCCCCCCACCAGCGCCCATACAGCCGCTCCCGGTCGCGCAGGTTCATCGCACACGCGAAATCGCGTCCTTGCCGCGACGCCACGAACAGCACCAGACCCTCGGGCATGTCCTGCCTCAGCGCTTCGAAGAAGGTCTGGTTGAGATAGGGACGCTGCGCCCGCACACGATAGGTGTTGCGATAGCACCGCACGAAAAGCTCAAGTTCCGAATCGGTGATATCGCGCCCTTCCACAATGCGGACAGTGACGCCAAGCTCGGCGACCCGGCGTCTTTCCTGGCGGATCTTCTTGCGCTTGGAGGCACTCAGCGAGGCAAGGAAATCGTCGAAATCGCGATACCCATGGTTATGCCAATGGAACTGCACCGACGTTCGCAGAAGCATGCCGGCCCGGCTGACGGCGTCGAGCGATTCCGCGTCCGGAAACAGCAGATGCGCGGAAGACACACCCTGCGTACGGGCGTGCTCGAGCCATGCGTCAAGCAATCCGGTGCGTGCAGCCGCGTCGATCGCGAGCAGGCGAGGACCTGGCACCGGCGTGAACGGGCTTGCGCAGAGCAGCTTGGGGTAGTAGGCGCGTCCGCTGCGTTCCAGCGCTTCCGCCCATGCCCAGTCGAAAACATATTCGCCGTAGCTGTGGAACTTGCGGTAGCCCGGCAAGGCGCCCGCCAGGCGATCACCGTCATACAGCGCGACGTGATCCGGAACCCAGCCTGTCTCCGCCCGTACGCAGCCGCTGCGTTCGAGCGCGGACAGGAAGGCGTGCGTGACCGGCGTGCAGAGGCCGACAAGGGCATTCCACTGCGCCGCCGGAATGGCATCGATGGAACTCGGATATTCGATACGCACGGGCGGCGCTACAAAGGTGTCAGTCGTACTTGATGTACTTGAAGCGGGGATCGTCCGGAGTTCCGGCGAGAGCACTGCCTTCCTCCCCGGCGGGCTGCCACATGATCACATCCTCGATCTTGCGGGCAAGCTGGAAATCGCGTTCGGTGACGCCCTTGGCTTCGTGATTCACGAGCTTCACGATCACGAAGGCATAGGACACCGTCAGGTCCGGGTGGTGGAAAGCCGCTTCAGCCAGATGGCCGACCGTATTGACCACCATGAGGGTGCCCTTCCAGCCGCTGGTCCTGTACTTGCGGCGTATCCAGCCGTCCTCGTAGGTCCATTTGGGCAGTTCTGCCTTCAGCCGGGCATCGATTTCCTCGGCGGTGAAGGTTTCGTTCGGCCCGGCCTTTCTCCATTGCGACATGCTGTTCTCCTGAATGAAGTCCGTCGCGCTCATGCCGCCGTGGCATGCGCGCGGCGGCGCGCTGCGGGCAATGCCGGAGGTGATCTCCGGCGATCGCTCAGGACGTGAAATTCGCGGCCGCGAAATCCCAGTTCGCCAGGCTCGCGAGGAAGGTGTCCACGAAGTCCGGACGACGGTTGCGATAGTCGATGTAATAGGCGTGCTCCCACACATCGATGGTCAGCAGCGCCTTGGCGTCAGACGTCAGGGGCGTGCCGGCACCGGTGGTGTTCACGATGTCCAGCGAACCGTCGCCCTTCTTGACCAGCCAGGTCCAGCCGGAGCCGAAATTGCCGACGGCGGAGGTCTTGAACGCCTTCTTGAATTCGTCGAAATTGCCCCACTTCGCATCGATCGCCGCTGCCAGCGCGCCGGTCGGCGCACCGCCGCCATTCGGCTTCATGCTGTTCCAGAAAAAGGTGTGGTTCCAGATCTGGGCCGAGTTGTTGAACACGCCACCCGCGGGCGCCTTCTTGATGATGGCTTCCAGGTCCAGACTTTCGTACTCGGTACCCTTGATCAGGTTGTTCAGGTTGGTGGCATAGGCCTGATGATGCTTGCCATAGTGGAATTCCAGCGTTTCGCGCGAAATGTGCGGTGCAAGCGCATCCATCGCGTAGGGCAGGGGGGGCAGCGTATGTTCCATATTGTGTTCTCCCGTCAGTCGGTTCAAAAAAACAAGCACATGAGTGTAGGGCTTCGCAGCAGGGCCGCACAAGGCGACATCAGCCGCCATCGCCAGCGACAGTATCGCCCGGAAAACCGGTGATGTCGGCACGCGCGCGCCCTTCCGCGAATTGAAGTAGAACCGGCTGGCCGCATCGAAGTTCATCGGCTCGCCCGACGATGTGGCCGGCTTCGTCCCGTACGATGGCAAAGCCGCGCATCAGCACGGCATCCGGGTCCAGCGCATGCAATGACGATGCGGCAAGTTGCAGCCGCTGCGCGGCATGGCTCAAAGCCTGTTCCGCGCCGCGGGCCAGAGCGCGTTCGAGACGGGCCAGCGTGGCTCGGCGCAGCGGCAGGTCCGGACGCGTGGCGCCCAGACGCAGCCCAAGCGCCGTGATGCCATCCCGCCGCCTGCGGGCAGCCACGGCGGTGGCGCGGAACAGCCGTTGCTGCAGCCCGTCCAGTCGCTCGCGCGCCAGTTCGAGACGGCGGGAAGGCGCGATCAGGCGGCTGGCCGCATCGTCCAGGCGTCTGCCTTGCCGATCGAGGCGTTCGCGCATGCGTCGTTGCAGATGCTCATGCAGCGCAGCCAGCTTCGCGCGCAGTTCCACATGGCCGGCGCTGATCATTTCGGCAGCGGCAGTGGGGGTTGGCGCCCGCAGGTCGGCGACGAAATCGGCGATCGAGAAATCCGTCTCGTGCCCGATCCCGGTGACCACCGGCACCGCACAGGCCGCGATGGCGCGTGCCACGGCTTCGTCGTTGAAAGCCGCGAGATCCTCCACCGAACCGCCGCCGCGCACCAGCAGGACAAGTTCGCAGCCGGTGTCGACAATCCGGTGGAGCGCGGCCGCGATGCGCGGGGGAGCGTCCGGGCCCTGCACCGGACAGGGCAGCAAGGTGAGTCTGATCTGCGGCGCGCGCCGCGAAAGGGTGATCAATACATCGCGCAAAGCGGCCGCGGCCGGTGAGGTGACGATGGCCACGCTCGAAGGCAGGCGCGGCAAGGGCCGTTTGCGTTCTGTCTCGAACAGCCCCTCCTCGGCCAGCCGGGACTTGAGCCGCAGGAAAGCTTCGTACAGGCTGCCGACACCGGCGGTACGCATCGCCTCGACGTTGAGCTGGAAATCTCCGCGCGCCTCGTACAGCGATACCTGCGCGCGCACCTCGACACGCAGACCCGCCCGCGCTTCGAAAGGCAGCAATTGCGCGCGCGTGCGGAACATGACGCAGCGCACCTGGGCGGCTTCATCCTTCAGCGAAAAATAGAGATGTCCGGACGCGGCACGCGTCACACCGGACAACTCGCCGCTCACCCAGGCGACCGGAAATTCGCGTTCGAGCATCAGGCGGGCGCGGCGCGCCAGCTCGGACACGGGGATGCTGGCCGATGCGTCCGCTGCGGGCGCTGGCACGGTCATCGCCACCTTGCCGGCAAGCGCCGCTCGGACCGGTTTTGCAGGTTTTTCATCGAAGCTTAATTTTTGTACGTTGTAAGAAAATCACTTACGTGATGGCGGCTTACAAGCGCTGGACCCGCGAAACCCACACGGTTATCCACACTTTCTGTGGATAAGCCGAGAGAAGCGCGGGACCGGCGCCACCGGCAGAAGGCCAGGGTTGCCGCTCGTGCCCACGCACGCTACAGTTCGCCGCCTGTAAAGCGAAGGGACTTCACGTGTTTGACATCATTCGCGCCGCCGGTTGGCCGATCTGGCCGTTGCTTGCTGCTTCCGTCATTGCCGTTGCGCTGATCATCGAACGCCTGGCCAGCCTGCGCCGCGTGAAGGTCGTACCGGCCGGCCTGATCGAATCGCTGGCGGCCGACCTCAAAGGCGGTCAGCCTTCGGACGACATGATACGCCGGGTGGCCGCGCATTCGCCGCTCGGGCGTGTCCTGGCCGCCGGCCTGCGCAATGTGCGCAGCTCGCGCGAGGTGATGAAGGAAGCGATCGAGGAGGAGGGGCGCGCGGTGGCGCACCACCTCGAGCGCTATCTCACGACGCTGGGTACGATTGCCGCCGCGGCACCGCTCATGGGCCTGTTCGGCACGGTGGTCGGCATGATAGAGATCTTCGCGTCGCAAACCGCCAGCGGCAGCAATCCCCAGCAACTGGCGAGCGGCATTTCGATCGCCTTGTACAACACCGGTTTTGGTCTTCTCGTCGCCATTCCCGCCCTCATCTTCTATCGCTACTTTCGCGGCCGCGTCGACGACTTCATCGTCGACATGGAGCAGCAGGCGGTCAAGCTGGTCGAGATCGTGCACGGCGAACGCCTGGTGAAGTAAGGACACAGCATGAATTTCCGCCGTGGACGCAGCCGCGAGGAACTGGAGATCAATCTGATCCCGCTGATCGACGTGCTGCTGGTCATACTGATCTTCCTCATGGTGACCACCACGTATTCGAAGACAGCCGGACTGGACATCACGCTGCCAAGCGCGGACGCATCCGCGTCCGAGCAGAAGGATCGCGAGATCAATGTGCTCATCACCGCACGGGGCGACATCCTGGTGAATCGGGAGCAGGTGGCCGCAGGAAACGCGGATGCGCTGGCGACGGCCATCGCGACGGCGGCCGCCGGAAAGCAGGAACCCGTGGTCATCATTTCTTCGGACAAGGATGCACGGCTGCAGTCCTCGATCGACGTGATGCAGGCGGCCCAGAAAGCCGGCATAGCCGGCGTGTCCTTTGCCACTCAGTCGGACGCGGCTCCCGGGCGATGAGCTCGGCGCCGTCCTGGTGGCGCCACCGCGGCCCGCGGGCCTGGTTGTTGTGGCCCCTGTCCCTCCTGTTTGCCGCTGTCGTCCGCATCCGGCGCCGCATGTTTGCCGCAGGAGTGCTGCGTGCTTCGCGCCTGCCGGTTCCGGTGGTGGTAATCGGCAACCTGATTGCGGGAGGCGCGGGCAAGACGCCGCTCACCCTCCATCTGGCGCGCGAGCTGTCGCGGCTCGGCTGGCATCCGCTGATCGTGACGCGAGGACACGGAGGGTCCGCATCTTCGCCGCGAGAGGTGGGGTCCTCCGATGATGCCGCGCAGTGCGGCGACGAGGCGCTGCTGCTGGCGAGGCGCAGCGGCGTGCCGGTGTGGACGGGCAGAGCGCGCGCCGCCGCCGCCGCTGCCGGGCTCGCTGCCCATCCGGAGTGCAATGTCGTGCTGTGCGATGACGGATTGCAGCACTATGCCCTGGTACGCGATATCGAGATCGTGGTGTTCGACCGGCGGGGCATCATGAATGGCTTCCATCTTCCTGCCGGGCCGCTGCGCGAGCCGATGTCGCGCCTGTCGGCCGTCGATGCCGTGGTGCTGAACGGGACGGCTCACGCACCGCCCGGGGGCGCAGCGGTGTTCCGCATGACCCTGCATGGCGAGCTGTTCGAGCGGCTCGACGACCGTTCCGTGCGCTGCATGGCGGAGGGCCTGGCCGGACTGCGTCTGCACGCGGTGGCCGGCATCGGCGAGCCCGCGCGCTTCTTCGATCATCTGCGCATGCTGGGACTTGCCGTCGTCGAACATCCTTTTCCGGATCATCACGCCTATTCGGCGGCCGATCTGGAATTCGCCGACTGCGACGCGATACTGCTGACCGAGAAGGACGCGGTAAAATGTCATGGTTTGTCGGACATCCCCATGTGGGTGTTGCCGGTCGAGGCTCATCTCGACCCTGATCTGGCGGCCGTCATTTCGGTTCGCCTCACGGAGTGGATGAATGGACCCCCGTCTTCTTGAAATTCTTGTCTGTCCCGTCACCAAAGCGCCGCTCGTGTTCGATCGCAGCCGCAATGAGCTGCAATGCAAGGCGAGCCGGCTGGCCTATCCGATCCGGGATGGCATACCGGTCATGCTGGAGGACGAGGCGCGTGAAATGAGCGAGGACGAGGTGGCGGCCCTGCGCGAGGCACCGGGCCGCAGCGCCTGAACCGCCACGGAGAATCCCCATGTTCAAGGTGGTCATCCCCGCGCGCCACGCCTCGACCCGCTTGCCCGGCAAGCCGCTGGTCGATATCGCCGGTCTGCCCATGATCGTGCGGGTGGCCCAGCGCGCGGCAAGCAGTGGCGCCGAATCGCTGGTCGTGGCGACCGACCACGAACAGATCGCCGATGTCGTGCGCAGCCACGGCTTCGATGCAGTCATGACGCGCAGCGACCATGCGACCGGAACCGACCGCATCGCCGAGGTGGCGGACATCATGGGCTGGTCGCCAGCGACCGTCGTGGTGAATGTGCAGGGTGACGAACCGCTGATCGATCCGGATCTGATACACCGGGTTGCCACGGCGCTGGACCAGGATCCGGAGTCATCGATCGCGACCGCCAGCAGCGCGATAGACGACGCGTCCGATTTCTTCAATCCGGCGGTGGTGAAGGTGATTTGCGACGTCCATGGCCGCGCCCTTTACTTTTCGCGTGCGCCGATCCCGTGGGCGCGCGACGCGTTCGCCGCCGACAGCCGGACGCTGCCGGCCGACCTGGGCGCACAGCGCCACATCGGCATCTATGCCTACCGCGTGCGCTTCCTGCAGCGCAACGCACGCCTGCAACCGGCACCGGTGGAACAGGTCGAGGCACTCGAACAGTTGCGTGCCCTGTGGCATGGCTACCGCATCCGCGTCGTGCGCGATGTGCCGATGCCTCACCCCGGCGTGGATACCCCGGAAGACCTGGAGCGCATACGCGCCGTATTCGAACAGAGCGCGCTGTGACGCGCTGCGGTTTGACCCCTACCCGCAGTTGGCGGTAAGGTCGCGGCCTCCGACCATGCGCCCGCCGGGCAGAGTGGTCTGCAGATTCCGAAATACCGACTCACTTCAGGAGAGCACATGCGTCTCATACTGCTGGGCCCGCCGGGCGCAGGCAAGGGAACCCAGGCGACCTTCATCAAGGAACGCTTCAACATCCCGCAGATTTCCACCGGCGACATGCTGCGTGCCGCCGTGAAGGCGGGCACGCCGCTGGGTATCGAGGCGAAGAAGGTGATGGATGCGGGCGGACTGGTGTCCGACGATCTGATCATCGATCTCGTGAAGGACCGCCTGAAGCAGGACGACTGCAAGGCCGGCTACATGTTCGACGGCTTCCCGCGCACGATTCCGCAGGCCGACGCGATGAAGGCCGCCGGCGTACCCATCGATTACGTGCTCGAGATCCAGGTGCCTGACCAGGACATCATCACCCGCATGAGCGGGCGCCGGGCCCACATCGCATCCGGTCGCACCTATCATGTGGTGTTCAATCCGCCCAAGGTCGAAGGCAAGGACGATGTGACCGGCGAAGCGCTGGTCCAGCGCGACGATGACCGCGAAGAGGTCGTGCGCAAGCGCCTCGACGTCTACCATTCGCAGACCCGGCCGCTGGTCGAGTACTACTCGGGCTGGGCCGCCCGCGGCGAAGCCGGGGCGCCGAAGTATCGCGCCATATCCGGCGTGGGGCCGGTGGACGAGGTGATGCAGCGGGCGTTCGACGCGCTGAGCTGACCGACGCGATGGCCGCCAATCTGTTCTATGCACAGTCCGGCGGCGTCACTTCGGTGATCAATGCGTCCGCCTGCGGCGTCATCCAGGCGGCACGCGAACACCCCGACCGGATCGGCCGCGTGCTGGCCGGTCGCAACGGCATCCTCGGCGCCCTGCACGAGGACCTGATCGATACCTCGCACGAAAGCGATGAGGCCATCGCGGCGCTGCGGCACACGCCGGGCGGCGCCTTCGGTTCGTGCCGTTTCAAGCTGAAAGCCCCCGATGAGGATCGCGCGTCCTACGAACGGCTGATCGAAGTCTTCCGCGCGCACGACATCCGCTGGTTCCTTTACAACGGCGGCAACGATTCCATGGATACCGCATGGAAGGTGTCGCAGATTGCCGAACGCATGCATTATCCGCTGGTATGCATCGGCATTCCCAAGACCATAGACAACGATCTGGTGCACACCGACAACTGCCCGGGCTTCGGCTCGGTCGCGAAGTATGTCGCCGTGTCCATGATGGAAGCCGGGCTCGATGTCGCGTCGATGGCGCGCACGTCCACCCGCATCTTCGTCATGGAAGTCATGGGCCGTCACGCTGGCTGGATCACCGCCGCCGCCGGACTGGCCGCACGTGCGCCCGGCGACGCGCCGCACCTGCTGCTGTTCCCCGAAATTCCGTTTGATGAGCCGGCCTTCCTCGCCCGCGTCGATGCCTGCGTGCGCGATCACGGCTTCTGCGCGATCGCGGTGTCGGAAGGTTTGCGCGGTCAGGACGGGCGACTGCTTGCCGAGTCCGGCGTACGCGACGCGTTCGGCCACGCGCAACTGGGTGGCGTGGGCCTGCAGGTGGCCGAGCTGATCAAGTCGACACTGGGCCACAAGTATCACTGGGCGCTGCCGGACTATCTGCAGCGCAGTGCCCGTCATGTCGCGTCCGCGACCGACGTCGAGCAGGCGTACGCGCTGGGCCGGCGCGCGGTGGAACTGGCGCTGGCAGAGCGCAACGCGGTCATGCCCGCCATCACGCGCGTGTCCGACCGTCCGTATGCGTGGAAGATTGACGTGGCGCAACTTCAGGATGTCGCGAACCACGAGAAGATGATGCCACGGCACTTCATATCGGACGATGGCTTCAGCATCACCGACGCATGCCGGGATTACATCCGGCCGCTCATCGTCGGTGAGGATGTCCCGCCCTATGTCGATGGCTTGCCCGTCTATGTGAAGCTGCGAAATGTCGGGGTGCCGGCGGTGCTGGCTCCCTTCGCCGGCTGAACTTGTGACCGTGCGCCTGGCCGCGCACGGGTGACTTACCGGATCGGCTGCGCAAGGCAGGCCGATCGGGCAGCCCACCAGGCTGCTTGCAGCGTCCGGGGCGGTGTTCTGGCGCCGCCCTTTTGTTGCAGTCAGTACAAGAGGAGGGGTGATGTCGACTTACGGTCTGTGGTTCGCACTCGCTTGCGCCGTTCTGGCCATTCTTTACGGCGCCTTGTCCAGCAGGTGGATACTTGCCCAGCCCACCGGCAATCCGCGAATGCGGGAAATTGCCGATGCGGTGCAGGAGGGGGCAAAGGCGTATCTGAACAGGCAGTACCGCACCATCGCGCTGGTTGGCGTGGTGCTGGCGGTCGTGCTCGCGCTGACGCTGGGCGTCTCCACCGCCGCCGGCTTCGTCATCGGCGCCGTGCTGTCCGGTGCGGCGGGATACATCGGCATGAATGTGTCGGTGCGTGCCAACGTAAGAACCGCCGAGGCGGCGCGCAAAGGCATTTCCGAAGCATTCGATGTGGCTTTCCGCGGTGGCGCCATCACCGGCATGCTGGTGGTCGGGCTGGGTCTGCTCGGCGTGGCCGGCTATTTCGCCGTGCTGCGCAGCGGTGCCGCGCCGGGCGATGCGATGGACCACATCATCCATCCACTGATCGGGCTGGGATTCGGCTCGTCGCTCATTTCCATCTTCGCGCGACTGGGGGGCGGCATTTTCACCAAGGGCGCGGATGTGGGCGCCGACCTGGTGGGCAAGGTCGAGGCCGGCATTCCGGAGGATGACCCGCGCAACCCGGCGGTGATCGCCGACAATGTCGGCGACAACGTCGGCGATTGCGCCGGCATGGCGGCCGACCTGTTCGAAACCTATGCCGTCACCACGGTGGCCACCATGCTGCTGGGCGCGCTGATGCTGAAGGACCACGCCGAGGCGGCGGTGATCTATCCGCTGGCGCTGGGCGGGTTCTCCATCATTGCGTCCATCATCGGCTGCCTGTTCGTGAAGACCGCGCCCGGCCAGAAGATCATGAACGGCCTTTACCGCGGCCTCATCGTCGCCGGTGTGCTGGCGCTCATCGCCTTCTATCCGCTGACCACGCTGCTCATGCCCGACGACGCACTGAGCGCATCGATGGGCATCGCCGACGGCGCGCAGTGGCGGCTCTATGGTGCGGCGGTGGTGGGGCTGGTGCTGACCGGTCTGATGGTGGTGATCACCGAGTACTACACCGGCACCGACTTCGATCCGGTCAAGCATATCGCGCAGGCCTCCACCACCGGTCACGGCACCAACATCATCGCCGGCCTGGGCGTGTCCATGAAGTCATGCGCCTGGCCGGTTCTGGCCGTGTGCGCGGCGATCTGGGCGGCCTACACGCTGGGCGGCCTGTATGGCATCGCGATTGCGGCCACCTCCATGCTCAGCATGTCCGGCATCGTGGTGGCACTCGATGCCTACGGTCCGATCACCGACAACGCGGGCGGTATCGCGGAAATGTCGGAATTGCCCGATTCTGTGCGGGCCGTGACCGATCCGCTCGATGCCGTGGGCAACACCACCAAGGCGGTGACCAAGGGCTATGCCATCGGCTCGGCCGGTCTTGCCGCACTGGTTCTGTTTGCCGACTACACGCACGCGCTGGAGGCGGTCGGACACAGCGTGGCTTTCGATCTCGCGAATCCCGCAGTCATCATCGGCCTGTTCATCGGTGGCCTGATTCCCTACCTGTTCGGTGCGATGGCGATGGAAGCGGTAGGGCGTTCGGCCGGCGCGGTGGTGGTTGAAGTGCGCCGCCAGTTCAAGGAAATCCCCGGCATCATGGAAGGTACGGCCAAGCCCGACTACTCACGCGCGGTCGACATGCTCACCGTGGCGGCGATCAAGGAAATGATGCTGCCGTCGCTGCTGCCGGTGCTGGTGCCGGTGGTCGTTGCATTCGGCATGGCCTTCCTGATGGGGGCGGAAGCCGGTGTGCAGGCCCTCGGCGGGGTGCTGATGGGCACCATCGTCACCGGCCTGTTCGTCGCGATTTCCATGACCACCGGCGGTGGTGCATGGGACAACGCGAAGAAATACATCGAGGACGGCCATCATGGCGGCAAGGGGTCCGATGCGCACAAGGCGGCGGTGACCGGCGATACCGTCGGCGATCCGTACAAGGATACGGCGGGCCCGGCGGTGAATCCGCTGATCAAGATCATCAACATCGTGGCACTGCTCATCGTGCCGCTGCTGCCGTCGGCGGGCGGAGGGCAGGTTGCCCTGCAGGATGCCGCCGCCGCGCCTGTCGCTTCGGTGCAGAGCGACGCGCGATGACGCGGCGACCCCGTCCCCCGCCGTGTCGACACGGACGGGGGACGGGGCCTGCGACGAAGCACCTCGTTGCCGTCAAGCGGCGGACCGGAGTGTTCAGCTTTACCGCGGAGGCAACCGGCTCGCCTTTACTGCGGCTTCTATGGCGCCCCGGCTGTCGGGCTCTGCATCCGCCCACTCCCGCGCCACCGCACGCAGGCCGTTCCAGTTGCCTTCGTTCTCGAGCTGTATCGCCCGCAGGAAGAAGGGCTTGTCGTGATCCTCGGCAGCCCAGAACGGTGCTGCCGCCATCTGCAGCGGAAGTTCTATGTCGCGGGCTTCGGCCAGCCCCTTCTTCACCCATTCGACCGGCACGGCAAAGTTGCGCTGCAGGCCAGGCACGAAGAAGGTCAATACACCGACCACGCGGTTCTGTTCGTCGAACAATGCGCCGCCCGATGCGCCCTGCTTGAAGAAGGCGTCGGTTTCGATGACCTGGGCACCATCCATTTCGTGCAGCGCGATGACGCGGCCTTCGCTGATCGACAGGGCACGCCCGCCGGAGAAGCCGACCGCACGGACCGTGTCGCCGACCTTGAGCTCGCGCGACGCGGACAAGGGAGCGGGATTGCCCATGGTGGTCGCACTGTTCATGACGCACAGGTCATGCCGCGTATCCGCGGTGCGCGCGCTGACCGGTACGCCGTAACTGCCACGCGCCACGATCACGTGCGAGGCACGGCCGACGACATGGCAGTTGGTGACGATGTGGTGGTCATCGATCAGCACACCGCTGCCGCTGCTCATGCGGCCATCGGCATCCGCAGCCATCACCTTCACCATGTGGGAGGACAACTGGAGATAAAGCTCGGCGTCGTAGGCGTGTACGCCTGGAGCCATGGTGAGCATGAAAAGCAGGCCAAGGGTGCGCATGATGACTCTCCTTTTGTCCGCGTCCGGAGAGCGATCCTCCTTGGCGGCGGCAGGTGAACTAACGGGACATTGCTGGAAACCTGTATGGGCGAATCCGTTATGGAAGGCGCGAGCGCCGTTTTTTTGCCGCGTTGCACCATCAAAAGCTCGAAGCGTGCCAGCCTTCATGCATCGCATCGATGCATTGGATGCAGAAGGTTAAATGGCGATGGCTCGTTCGTTCGATGGACATACGCACCTCCTCGCGGCCGTTGCATGTTGCAGCGCAACAGGTTCGGGTGTGTCAGGCATGTTTCACCGCTCAACAGGAGTGCGCGGGAAATGAAGCATGTGCATGCGGGGAGCGGGCATGCGCGCACACGGGAGGATGTCCTCGCCGGGTGCGTGCCGTTGCGCGCAGGCACCATTGCGGTGCAAACAGGATGCCTGTGAGCAGGCCTTGGTCGTTCCCGCGCCCGGGGACGCTGCAATCAGGCTTCGATCAGCCCGTTGCGCAGCGCGATGAGCGTGAGCTCGGCCTGGTTGGAGGCGCCGAGTTTCTGCTTCACGTTGTAAAGATGGGTACCCACTGTCGATGAAGAAAGATGCAGGGTTTCCGCGATCTGGTTCACCGACTCGCCGCGCGCGAGATGGATGAACACTTCGAATTCCCGTTCCGACAGCGCCTCGACCGGGTTCTGCGAACCGGTAACGTCCTGCATCGCCAGCTTCTGGGCGATTTCGGCGTCGAGGTACATGCGTCCTGCGGCCACCGTGCGCACCGCATCGATCAAGGCCTCGGGTGCCCCTCGTTTCGACAGATAACCGCTGGCGCCTGCCTTCAGCACGCGCTTGGGATGCGCCGTGTCCTCGTGCGCCGACAGTGCGAGCACGCGCACCGCCTTGTCGCGTGCCACCAGGCGGCGCACCGCCTCGATACCGCCCATGCCCGGCATTGACAGGTCCATCACGATCACGTCGGGTTTCAGCTCGGGGTAGCGCTGGTAAGCCACCTCACCGCTGTCCGCCTCGCCCACCACCTCGATGTCCTCGCACGCAGCCAGCAGCAGCTTGAAGCCCATGCGCACCACGGCATGATCATCCACCAGCATGACCTTGATCGGCCCCATGTCGTCCTCCTCCCGTTCTTTTCAGTCCAGCGGCAGTCGGGCACACACACGCGTGCCGCCGCCGTCGCGCGGATAAAGTTCCAGTTCGCCGCCCAGCGCCTGCGCACGCTCGCGCATGCCACGCACACCATGATGGCCGCGCTTGGCGGACCAGCCGTCTTCCAGTCCGCGTCCATCGTCCTCGACCGCGATCGCCAGCGTACGTTCGTTGCCGGTCAGCGAAATGCGGATCGATCCGGCGTGCGCGTGCTTCAGCGCATTGGTCACCGCCTCCTGCACGATGCGATAGGCGGCCAGCTTGAACGAGTCTCCGGGCGACTCGGGCAGCCCGTGCAGCCACAGCTCGAACTGGATGTCAGGATGATGCCGCCGCCATTCCGACACCAGATCCTCCAGTGCATCCTGCAGGCCCAGATTGTCCAGCGCCAGCGGCCGCAGCCGCGGGATAATGCTGTGCATGACGTCGTACAGATGATTGGCCGTATCGACGATGAGCTGCGCCGCCTCCGCGCTGCGCGGATCGCACTGCGCGTCGCGTCGCGCGATCGACAGCCCCATGCTCTTGATCGCGGTCACCGCCTGGCCCATTTCGTCATGCAGTTCGCGCGCGATGTCGCGCCTTTCCTCTTCCAGGCGGCTCTGGATGAACTGCGTCAGTTCGCGGTTCTCTTCCAGATTGCTGCGTGCTTCAAGTGCCTCCTGCCGCGCATTCATGTTTTCCTCGATCGCTTGCGCCATGCGGTTGAAGGCCAGCGCCATGGTGCCGGCCTCCGCGCCGGGCAGGGTCGGCAGCCGCGTGTGGTAGTCACCCGCGCGCATCTGCTCCAGGCCGCGGACTATCGTGCTGAAAGGCCGGATTTCGCGGCTCACCAGCCAGAACACCAGACCGTTGCCGATCACCAGCGCGATCGATCCGGCGATCAGCAACTGCATCGCTTCGTCCCAGCCATCAAGGATGGCACGCGAGGCGTCGGCGCTGATCACCAGCCGGGCGCCATCGGTCAGCGTGATTTCCTGCTGCGGCCGCGAAGGCATGATGGCGTCCGCGTACCAGTCCGGAGCATCCCGCCCCGCCTTGTAGGGCGATGGCGGCGAGGTGTAGATCATGCCGCCGCGCGCATCCACCAGCGAAATTTCAGTGGCGCGCACCCGCCCGAGCCGGTGCAGGAAATCCACCAGGGCCGGCGAACCGGTATTGGCGTACACGATGGCCACGCGCGACAGCAGTTGCGTCGCCACGCGATTGGCCGCCTCGATCTCCTCGGTGACCGCGCGTCGCGTACCCATCATTTCCAGCATCATCATGGTGCTGGTGAAGGTGAGGATGAGCAGTGCGATCAGCAGATTGAGCTTGAGTCGGAGGCTCATCGATGTCTACTCCATCCCGGACGCAGCGGGAAACACGCCGTCCCGCGCGAAGGCGCTCAGCGCGGCGTCGATTGCCGCCAGGCTGGCGGGTTGGTAGGGATCGTGCCCCGCGTCGTGGGCCCAGAAGAGCGCGCTGCCGCTCAGCGTGCGGTGCGCCCGCCAGGCGTTCTGCGGCCGGCACACCATGTCGCGCGTGCCATGGACGAAAGCGACCGGCAGTCCGCGCAGCCGCGCGATCGCATCCAGCACCTTCGCTTCCGACGTGAAACAGCGATGCTGCAGGTAGTGCGACTGGATGCGGTAACGGTTGCCGAGCGCGGCCAGTTCGTCGCCGGTCGGTGCCGGCAATGTGTCGTGCGCCGGCCAGGTGCCCAGCGCATGCTCCCAGTCCCGCCATGCCTGCGTAGCGGTTTCGATGCGCTGCCGGTCGCCGGAGGCGAACGTGCGTGCCAGTGCCTCGACCACACGACGACGCCAACGCGCGGGCAAGGATTGCAGGAAGCGTTCGTGCGCCACCGGCGCAAGCGCCGCCGCACCGTGGAAGAACCACTCGATATCCGCCCGTCCGGCCAGGAAAAGCCCGCGCATCAGCACACCGCTGCAGGCGCCCGCGTGGCGGGCGGCATACAGCGCGGCAAGCGTCGCGCCCCAGGAACCGCCAAACACCAGCCAGCGGTCGATGTTCAGATGCGCGCGCAGGGTTTCGATATCCGATATCAGCGCATCAGTATGGTTATGACGTGTTTCGCCCGCCGGCGTGCTCAGTCCGCAACCGCGCTGGTCGAACATCACCACGCGGTAGAGCGCGGGGTTGAACAGGGCGCGCTGGCGCGGCGAACAGCCGGATCCCGGGCCGCCGTGAAGATACAGCGCCGGAATGCCGTCGCGGCGGCCGCTCTGTTCGTAGCGGATGCGATGGCCCTGGCCGACGTCAAGCCAGCCCTTGTCGTAAGGTTCTGAAACGGGATGCAGCATCGGCCTGGGCAGCGAAGGGCGGGGCGCAGATGGTAGCCGATGCGCGGCGGGCGCACATGTAGCGGCCGCACATGGGACAATCGCGCGATGGATGACAGGACTCACCGGGTGGAACGCCTGGGCCAGGTGTTCACGCGCGACGACGTGGTGCAGACCATGCTCGCACTGCGCAGGAACGCCGGCCGCGTGCTCGAACCTTCGGCCGGCGATGGCGCGTTTGCGCATCATCTGCCGGGATGCACCGCCATCGAAATCGATCCGGCGGTGGCGCCGGATGGCGCCCGCGTGATGGATTTCTTCGCCTACCCGGTCAGCGAGCAGTTCGACACCGTGATCGGCAATCCGCCCTATGTGCGCTACCAGGACATCCTGCCCGCAACGAAACAGTTGCTCGACAGCGATCTGTTCGACCGCCGGAGCAACCTCTATCTTTTCTTCATCGAAAAGTGCGTGCGTCATCTGAAACCGGGTGGAGAACTGATTTTCATCGTTCCGCGCGACTTCATCAAGCTCACCGCCGCACGCCGGCTGAACCAGTGGCTGTTCGACCAGGGCAGCATCACCGATTTCATCGAAACCGGCGACAGCCGCGTGTTCGGGCCCTATGTCCCGAACTGCGCCATCTTCCGCTTCGAAAAGGGCCGCCGCGACCGTGCGCTCAGCGACGGGCGCCGCCTGCATTGCGAGCGTGGCCAGCTCATGTTCCTGCACCGTGACTACTCGGTGCCGCTCGCCTCGCTGTTCGATGTCAGGGTGGGTGCGGTTTCCGGGGCTGACGACGTTTTCGTGCATCCCGATGGCAATATGGAATTCGTCTGTTCCACCACGCTGGATACCGGCGCCACCCGGCGCGCCTTTTTCGACGTGCGCAACGACTGGCTGGAACGGCACAAGCCCCGCCTGCTGGCGCGCCGCGTACGTGATTTCGATGAGAGCAACTGGTGGCGCTGGGGGCGCATGCACCATCGCTCGGACGCGCCGCGCATCTATGTGAACAGCAAGACCCGCAAGCCGCGTCCGTTCTTCCTGCATCCGTGCCGCAATTACGACGGCTCGGTTCTCGCGCTGTTCCTGCGTCCGCAGGTGCGCGATGTGCACCGGGCGACCGACCTGCTCAATGACGCGGTCGACTGGTCGGAGCTGGGATTCGTCTGCGACGGCCGCTTCCTGTTCGCACAGCGCAGCCTGCAGACCTGCATGCTGCCGGACGTGTTTCTCGAACTGATCGACGAAGGCGCGACAAAAAAGGACGCCGACACGAAGTCGGCGTGAATGTCCTACCCAATAGGACAAGGAGGAGTCGAGCAATGGGCTCCAGTATGGCTTTCGCTCCGACGCGCGGCATGATCCAGCTCAAACCCTCGGCACCTGGGTCGCGCCGGTCCGGCACTCAGACGAATTCCTCCTCCGCTCCAGCGGGAAGTAGCGCCGCCGGACGCGGATCGACCACCACCAGCGTGTCGACATCGCATTCGGCCAGCACGTGCCGGGTCACACTGCCGATCAGCAGTTCCTCGGTCACATGAGTACCGTGCTTGCCCATCGCAAGCAGATCGCAGCCATGCCTGCGTTGCGCGTCGGCGATGTGACGGGCGGCATCCCCGTGTTCCACCATGACCGTGTAGTGACTGCGATCGAGTCCGGCTTCCGCGGCAAGCCCGTGCAGCCTGTGCAGAGCGCGCTCGCGGGCTTCGGCGCGGTATCCGTGGATCACCTCCTGCGACACGCCGGCATACTGCAGCATGCCTTCGAACGGCACGTCAAAGGTGTGATGCAGCAGCAGATCCGCCCGGCATGCGATCTTGCGTGCCATGCGGATCGCGGCCAGCGACGCCGGCGAAAAATCCACTGCGACCAGTGCGCGCGTGTAGTGTGAGGAGCACGGCGTCTTCACGATCAATACCGGGCACGTACTTCTGCGCAACAGGTGGGATGCGGTCGAACCGAGCAGAAGCCGGCGCAGGGCGCCTTCGCCGTGTGCGCCGACGATGACCAGATCGGCGGCGACCGACGCGGCGAACGCCGGCACGAAGAACTGCGCAAGTCCCGCCTCGACCTTGAGTTCCGCGATCACCCCCCGATTGCGCGCAGCATCGCCGGCGATCGCGGCCATTGCCTCGTACTGACGCTGCAGCGCTTTGGCGGCAACGATTTCCGCGTCATCGCCCAGCAGGTTGCGCAGCGGACCCAGGGCATCGAGCCCGAGCGCGTGGATCAGCGTGTAGCGCGCATCCGCCCGCGATGCCAGATCGAAGCCGCGATCCACGGCCTGAAGCGAAGCGGGCGACAGATCGGTGGCGGCGATGATGTGATGGAGTTTCGACATGGATGTCTCCCGACGAGGTTGGCCCCGGCCTCGCGCAAGAGGCATGAGCCGGATGGCCGCACCCTAAAGTCTATGGATGGCCAGTCTGCGCAGGACGGCTTTCTCGAACTCGACAGCCAGGAACACGAGCAGCCCCAGGCTGAGGATGATCAGCCAGGAATTCAGGTCCAGTCCGCGGCTGTGGAAGAGCTGCTGCATCGGCAGCGAGTAGGTGAAAGCAAGCTGCAGACCGATCAGCACTACGCACACGACGAGGGCCGCGCGGTTTCCGGCAACTGTTTCCGGACGGAAGGCATGCGCGGTGAAGTGGCGCACGTTGAACAGATAGAACAGCTCGGCGACCACGATCATGTTTACCGCGGCGGTGCGCGCCACTTCCAGGCTGCTGCCGCGCGCAAGCTCCCAATGGAAAACGCCGAAGGTGGTGACTACCATCAATCCGATCACGAAGAGGATGCGCAGCGCCAATGCACGGGTGATCAGCGGTTCTCCCGGTGGGCGAGGAGGATGGCGCATCACGCTGCGCTCGGCCGGTTCGAAGGCGAGCGACAGCGCCAGTGTGACCGAGGTGATGGTATTCACCCACAGTATCTGCCCGGCGGTGACCGGCAGCGGCAGTCCGGCGAAGATGGCCAGCAGGATGACGCCCGCTTCGCCGCCATTGGTGGGCAGCATGTACATGAGCGACTTCTTTATGTTGTCGAACACCACGCGCCCTTCGTGCACCGCGCTGGCGATGGTCGCGAAGTTGTCGTCGGTCAGCACCAGATCGGATGCTTCGCGCGCTGCATCGGTCCCCTTGTTACCCATGGCCACGCCGATGTCGGCGAGCTTCAGGGCGGGGGCGTCGTTGACGCCATCGCCGGTCATCGCTACCTGCTGACCCTCCGCCTGCAGGGCGGCGATCAGCCTGAGCTTGTGCTCCGGACTCGCCCGGGCGATGACGTCGATATCCAGCGCCTGCCGCCGCAACGCGTTTGCGTCCAGCCGGTCGAGCTGTTCGCCGGTCAGCGCGCGATCGGCCTGCAGGCCAAGCTGTTTCGCGATCGCCATGGCGGTGACGGCATGATCGCCGGTGATCATCTTCACCCTTATGCCTGCCTGGTGACACTGACGTATGGCAGTCACCGCCTCCTCGCGCGGCGGATCGATGATGCCGACCAGAGCCAGCAGTTCGAAACGGCGACGCATGTCCTGCAGGTCGAGATGCGTGCGGCCGGTTTCAAAATCCGCCTGCGCCAGCGCCAGCACGCGCTGCCCGGAACCCGCCGCACGCGTGACGGCTTCGCTCCAGTATGAAAGGTCCACCGGTGCGCCGCCGGCCTGCGTCGCGCACAGTGCCAGCACGCGTTCCGGCGAGCCTTTCAGGAAGACGCAGGCGCGTCCGGCGTGGTCGTGATGCAGCGTGGCCATGTACTGCCGTTCCGATTCGAAGGGCAGGGCATCCACGCGAGGCCATTGCGCCGCGCACGATTGCGGTTCGATTCCCGCCTTCATGGCCAATGCCACCAGCGCGCCTTCGGTCGGATCGCCGGCCAGCTCCCAGCCGCCATCGTCCTGCGCATGCAGCCGCGCGTCGTTGCACAGCAGCGCACAGCGCAGCGCGCTCAGGATGGCCTCGTCCTCGCTCGCAACGACCGGTTTGTCCTGCCGGTGAAAGCCGCCTTCCGGGGCGTATCCGCTGCCACTGACCTCAAATTCGCGATCAGCCAGAGTCAGCCGCACGGCTGTCATTTCGTTTCGCGTGAGCGTGCCGGTCTTGTCACTGCAGATGACAGTGACTGATCCCAGCGATTCGACCGCCGGCAAGCGGCGCACGATGGCCTTGCGCTGCGCCATCCTGCGCGTGCCCATGGCCAGGACTATGGTCACCACGGCCGGCATGCCTTCGGGAATGGCGGCGACCGCCAGTCCGACCACGGCGAGGAAGAGTTCCATCAGCGGCATGCGTGCAACGAAGTACCCGTATGCCATGGTGAGCAGCGCCACCACCAGGATGACCGCGGTGATCTGGCGCGCGAACTGGTCCAGGCGCCGGGTCAGCGGAGTCGCCAGCACATCCACTTCACCCACCAGCTCCCCGATGCGCCCGATCTCGGTGTGCGTACCGGTGGCCACCACGAGGCCGTGCGCCTGACCACTCGCGACCAGCGTGCCGGCATGGCACATGCAGCGGCGGTCGGCCACGGCCGCCGACGGGGCCACCGCAGCGACGTCCTTGTCCACAGGGGCCGATTCGCCGGTCAGTGCCGCTTCGACCAGCCGCAGATTCTTGCTGCGCAGCAGGCGCAGATCGGCGGGCACCTTGTCGCCGGATTCAAGCAGCACAACGTCGCCCGGAACCAGCGTTGCCGCGTCGATCTGGTGTCGCTCACCGTCACGCAGTACGGTCGCGCGCGCGGCCAGCATGCCGCGTACCGCATCGAGCGCTCGCTCCGCCTTGCCTTCCTGCATGTGGCCGATCAGCGCATTGATGAGCACAACGCCGAAGATGACTGCAGAATCGACCTCATGGCCGAGCGCGACCGTCACGATGCCGGCCAGCAACAGCACGTAGATGAGCGGATTGTGAAACTGCAGCAGGAAACGCAGCCACACGGGTTTCCGGGTGGCCGAGCGCAGGCTGTTCGGGCCATGCAGGGTGAGGCGAGCGGCGGCTTCGGCATTCGCGAGTCCTCGCGAGGGCTGCACAGCAAGTGCGGCTGCAGCCGCATCTGCGGACATCGCATGCCATGCCGGGTTGTCGATCATCCGTGCACCGGGTGCGCTGCCCATCGCCTGAAACCTCCTAACTGCCGTTACCGCTTGTCGCCTTTGCGAAGTGGCGCGCGACGTGATCCGCCATGCCGCGCGCCAGTTCGTGTTCGCCCAGGAACACCGTGCCCAGACCTTCACGCCTCAACAGCTCGGCTTCTTCCTCGTTGTGCGTGCGCAGCACGACTTCAATCTGCGGATTGAGGGTGCGTGCGATATCGATCATCGTCCGCAGATTGACCGTTTCCGGGATGGCGATCACCAGCAGCGCGGCCTGCGCGATGTGCGCCTGGATCAGCACCTCGGGCGTCTGCGCATCGCCGAATACCGCGGCGATGCCCTCTCGCCGGAGCTGGTCCACCCGCTCGCGATTCTGTTCGGCAACCACGAATGGAATCTTGTGTTCGCTCAATGAATCGGCGATGCGTCGGCCGACCCGGCCATAGCCCACCAGCACGACCTGTCTGTTCAGCGTGCTCTGGTCGGTGTTCTGCGGCAGTTCGGCCAGCGGGTCGCTGCGATACTCGAGTTCGCGCGCCAGTGCCGAGCGCTCGATGATCCAGTTGCGTGCCGGCTCGACCAGCGAGAACAGTGCGGCATTGGCGGCAATGGAAATCAGCGCGCCGGCCAGCACCAGGCTCTGTCCTTCGGGCGGGAGCAGTCCCAGGCCCACGCCCAGACCGGCCAGGATGAAGGAGAACTCGCCGATCTGGGCCAGGCTGGCGCCCACCGTGAGTGCGGTGTTCAGCGGATAGCGGAAGGCGAGCACCAGCAATACGGCGGCCAGCGTCTTGCCCAGCATGATGATGGCCACCACCGCGAGCAGCTTGACCGGCTCGGTCCAGATCACGGTCGGGTCGAACAGCATGCCGACCGACACGAAGAACAGCACCGCGAAGGCGTCGCGCAAGGGCAGCGACTCATCGGCCGCGCGATGGCTGAATTCGGATTCGCGCATCATCATGCCGGCGAAGAAGGCGCCCAGCGCGAACGACACGTCGAACAGCGCGGCCGCGCCGAACGCCACGCCCACCGCGATGGCCACGACGCTGAGCGTGAACAGCTCCTGCGATCCGGTACGTGCCACCCACCAAAGCATGCGTGGCAGTACGCGCCGTCCCACCACCAGCATCAGCACGATGAAGGCCACCACCTTCGCCAGCGTGATGCCCATGGCAGACCACAGTCCGCCGGCATGGGAATGCACGGCCCCGGGATCGGCGGCCAGCACGCCGGAAAGAGCCGGCAGCAAGACCAGCACGAGCACCATCACCAGATCTTCCACCACCAGCCAGCCGACCGCGATCTGGCCATTGATGGACTTCAGCACGCCGCGCGCCTCGAGCGCACGCAGCAGCACCACGGTACTGGCGACCGACAGGCAAAGCCCGAACACGACGGCCGCGCCGGCATCCCAGCCCCAGAACATCGCCACCCCCGCACCGAGCAGCGTGGCGACCACGATCTGCACGATGGCGCCCGGTATCGCGATGCGCTTGACCGCCATCAGGTCGGCCAGCGAGAAGTGCAGGCCGACGCCGAACATGAGCAGCATGACGCCGATCTCGGCGAGTTGCCCGGCGAGGCTCACATCGGCAACGAAACCGGGGGTGCTCGGACTCACCGCGATGCCGGCGAGCAGATAGCCCACCAGGGGCGGCAGGCCGAGGCGGGTGGCGATCAGGCCGAACACCATGGCGAGCCCGAAGCCTGCGGCAATGGTGGCGATGAGGTTGATGTCGTGCGGCATGTGTGCGGGTTCTTGTTGTGTATGAAACATCCCGTCCGATGAAGGCCCGGGTGCCGGGTGATGCGTGAGGCGGGCGCTGCGTCGCGAAGGATGGACGGATGTGGATCGTCCGCATCCGTCCTTGGGGCGCAACCGGGAGACCAACGGCTGCACACGACGCGGACGAAGTGCGAACGACGCATGCATGACGTTCTTCGCATTAGATCAGACTTCGCTGACGGCACCGGCCGGCAGCGGTGCTCGCGCCGGATCGCGATGTCCTGGGCATCGCGCGTGGCCGTGCGCTGTGGGACGACAGTCCGCGCGATGACGAGTTCCCCTCGCCCCGGGAATGCGTCATCGATACGGGCAACGGGTTCCATGCGCAATGGGGCAGTGGTATAAGGACGGGCATGCGCCGTCTGCCTCCCATCCTGTCCTCACTGCTTGCCGCAGTGCTGCTGGTCACCCTGCTCAGTCCGCATTTCGGCTGGGAAATGGTGGCCGAGCAGCTCGAAGGACATGGGCTGCATGCAGCGCTCGACGCCCACGGCCATGAGGCGTCCCCTGCGCCGCCTTGCGCCGGCACCGCGGACGATGAGTCGCATCATCACGGCTGCGCTGCGCACCAGTTCTCGCACATCCCCGGCCATCTGATGGCCGCGTCGACCTGGTCGCCGGCGCTGACGCGGGAACGCGTCGCATCGGCCGATCGCACCGACTTCCGCTCCTTCTTTCCTCCGCGCCTCGACCGGCCGCCCACACACCGGGACACCTCCCGGCTGTACCCGCTTCCGAGCTGAGTCCGTCCGCATCGACATCCGTCGGTGCGCGCGCCGCACGGGGCGGGCCAGCACGGGTTGACGCCCGACGCCCCGCGCCCCTCCGGCTGGCACGGTGCGCGCCGGGTTTTCTGGTCGAACCCTGGAGCGGATTTCATGTATCGAATACTCATTGTGTGGGCGCTCGCCTGCGCAGGGGCGGTCGACGCCCCGGCGCAGACGGCGATGCCCGAAGCCGGCGCGCTCGCGCGGGCGCCATCGGGCGGCGAAAACGATGCCGCTTTCGTCGAGCCGTCGGCGCCGCTGACACTGCAGCGGGCCATCGACTACGCGCTGGCGGCCAATCCCGAACTGGGCGTGGCCGTGCGCGAGGTGCAGGCGCGCGAGGGCGCGCGCATCCAGAGCGCGCTGCGCCCGAACCCGGAGCTGGGCGTGCAGGTGGAGGATGTGCGCGACCGCAGCCGCAGCACCACGCTGGAGCTGTCGCAGCGCATCGAGCGGGGCGGCAAGCGCGAAGCGCGCATGGCGGCCGCGGATCTGGCCGGAGCGGTGGCGCGGCACGATCTGCAGGCGCGCAGGCGCGCGACCGTCGCCGCCGTGTACAGCGCCTTTCACGCGCTGCTGGCGGCGCAGGAAAGCCAGCGCATCGCGCGCGACTCGCTCGCCCTCGCGCAGCAGGCGAGCGCGGCGGCCGCGCGCAGAGTGCGGGCGGGCAAGGTGTCCCCGGTCGAGGAAACGCGTGCGAAGCTGGCCGAAGCGTCGGTCCGCAGCGAGCGGGTGGCGGCGGACAGCGCGCTGCGCGTCGCGCGCATCCGGCTGTCCGCACTGTGGGGCAATGCCGGACCGAGGTTCGAGCGCGCCGAAGGCCCGGTCGGGCATGACACCGAACTGCCCGCGCTTGAGCGCGTACTTGCCGCGCTCGATGACGCGCCGGCGATGGCCGGCGCGCGCTCCGAGGTGGAACGACGGCGGGCCGTGGTGGAAGTCGAGCGCAGCCGCAGTGTGCAGGATGTGACGCTCAGCGTCGGCGCACGCCGCAACGAGGAGCTGGGTCTGAACCAGGTGCTGTTCGGCGTTTCGATTCCACTCGCCATCAATGACCGCAACCAGGGTGCCCTGTACGAGGCGCTGCAGCGCGCCGACCAGGCGCGCGACGAACTGGCGGCAAGACGGCTGCAGCTTGCCGGCCAGCTCATCGGCGCCTGGGAACGCGCAACCACCGCGCGCGAACGCGTCCGCCTGCTCGACGCCGAGGTCCTGCCGGGCGCCGACAGCGCCTACCGAGCCGCGGTGACCGGCTTCGAACTGGGCAAGTTCAGCTTCCTCGAGGTGCTCGACGCCCAGCGCACCCTCTTCCTGGCGCGCACGCAGTACCTGCAGGCGCTTTCCGAAATGCATGACGCGCTGGCCGCCATCCTGGCGGTGGTCGACGCGAAACAGATCTGATGGGTGAATCATCATGTCCGCTTACCGACTGTCGTCGCTGATCCGCCAGCGACCCTTGTCCGCCGTCACCTGCGCCGTCGCGGTGACCGCAGTCGCTGCCGTATTGACCGTGCTCGCCCTCATGCCGTCGGCCGGCCACGGCCCGGGTGCCGGGGGCGACGCGCACCCGGCGCACGGCACCGCGCCCGCTGCGGCGAGCCCGCACAGCGCCCATGCCGAGCCGGCGCCCGGCGTCATCGCGCTCGGCGCCGACCGCATCGAACAGGTCGGCATCACCCTGGGCGAAGCGGGGCCGGCCACGATGGTGTCGTCCATCGAACTGCCCGGCGAGATCCGGCTGGACGCCGACCGTACCGCCCACGTCGTGCCGCGCGTGCCCGGCGTGGTCGAGCAGGTGAACGCGGACCTCGGCGCCGACGTGCGCAAGGGCCAGGTGCTTGCCATCCTCGCCAGCACGGTGCTGGCCGAACAGCGCAGCGAACTGCTCGCGGCGCAGAAGAGGCTGGAACTGGCGCGCGTCACGCACGAACGCGAACGGGCGCTGTGGCAGCAGAAGGTGTCGCCCGAACTGGATTATCTGCAGGCACAGCAGGCGCTGAAAGAAGCGGAAATCGCGGTGGCCAGCGTGCGCGGCAAGCTGTCCGCGCTGGGCGCGCAGGCCGTGGCCGAAGGCGGCGCGCTGAACCGCTATGTGCTGCGCGCGCCTTTCGACGGGCAGGTGATCGAGAAGCATCTGTCCATCGGTGAGGCGGTGCGCGAGGACACCCAGGTGTTCACGGTGTCCGACCTCGCCACCGTGTGGGTCGATGTCAGCGTGCCCGCGCGCGAACTGGAGCGCGTGCGCGCGGGCAGCCGCGTGAGCGTGCGGTCCGTGTCTTCGGGACGGGTGGCGCACGGCACGGTCGCGCATGTCGGGGCCTTGCTGGGCGAGCAGACGCGGGCCGCGCTCGCGCGCGTGGTGCTGCCGAATCCGGACCGGGCCTGGCGGCCCGGCCTGTTCGTCAGCGCGGTGTTCGAGGCCGGACGCAGCGAGGTCGCGCTGGCCGTCGATGAGGCGGCGGTGCAGAACGTCGACGGCAAGGACGTGGTGTTCGTGCGCACCGCCGACGGTTTCGTTGCCCGTCCGGTGCTGCTTGGCCGGCGCGGCGATGGACAGGTCGAAGTGCGGGCCGGACTGGCGCCGGGCGAGCGCTATGCACGCGGCAACAGCTTCGTGCTGAAGGCGGAACTCGGCAAGGCCGCCGCCGAGCACGTGCACTGAGCGGAGGCACTGACATGTTCGAACATCTGATCCGCTTCAGCATCGAGCGGCGGCATCTGGTGCTGCTGCTGGTGCTGGGCATGGCACTGCTCGGCCTCTACAGCCTCCAGCGCCTGCCCATCGACGCCGTGCCCGACATCACCAATGTGCAGGTGCAGATCAACACCGAGGCGGCCGGCTACTCGCCGCTGGAAGTCGAACAGCGCGTGAGCTGGCCGATCGAGACAGCGATGGCCGGTCTGCCCGGCATCGAACAGACCCGTTCGCTGTCGCGCTACGGTCTGTCGCAGGTGACGGTGGTGTTCAAGGAGGGCACCGACATCTACTTCGCGCGCCAGCGCGTGCTGGAGCGGCTGCAGGACGCGCGCGACCGGCTGCCGGCGGGCATCAGCCCGCAGATGGGGCCGATCTCCACCGGGCTGGGCGAAATCTTCCTGTGGACGGTGGAAGCGGAGGAGGGCGCGCGCAAGCCGGATGGCAGCGAATGGACGGCGATGGATCTGCGCGAGATCCAGGACTGGATCATCAAGCCGCAACTGCGCACCGTGCCCGGCGTGACCGAAATCAACACCATCGGCGGCTACGCGCGCGAATACCAGGTGGCGCCGGACCCGGACCGCCTGCGCGCGCACGGGCTCACGCTCGATGCGGTGATCGATGCGCTGGAGCGCAACAATGCCAGCGTCGGCGCGGGCTACATCGAGCGCCATGGCGAGCAGTACCTCGTCCGCGCGCCCGGCCAGATCGGCTCGCTGGAAGAACTGGGCGACATCGTGCTGACCACGGTCGATAGCGTGCCGGTGCGCATCCGCGACGTGGCCGCGGTGGGCTTCGGGCGCGAACTGCGTACCGGCGCGGCCACCGACAACGGGCGCGAGGTGGTACTGGGCACGGTATTCATGCTGATCGGCGAAAACAGCCGCAGCGTCGCGCAGGCGGTGGCGAAGCGCATGGAGGACATCAACCGCAGTCTGCCGCCCGGCGTGCGTGCGATCACCGTGTATGACCGCACCGTGCTGGTCGACAAGGCCATCGCCACCGTGAAGAAGAACCTGCTCGAGGGCGCGGTGCTGGTGATCGTGGTGCTCTTCGTCTTTCTCGGCAACATCCGCGCCGCGCTGATCACCGCGCTGGTCATCCCGCTGGCCATGCTGTTCACCTTCACCGGCATGGTGCAGCAGAAGGTGAGCGCCAACCTCATGAGTCTGGGCGCGCTCGACTTCGGCATCATCGTCGATGGCGCGGTGGTGATCGTCGAGAACTGCGTGCGCCGGCTGGCGCACCGGCAGCGGGAAGAGAACCGGCCGCTCGATCTGCGCGAGCGGCTGGACGAGGTGTTCGCCGCGGCCCGCGAGTCGCGCCGGCCGCTGCTGTTCGGCCAGCTCATCATCATGGTGGTGTATCTGCCGCTGTTCGCGCTGTCCGGCGTCGAAGGCAGGATGTTCCACCCGATGGCCTTCACCGTGGTGATCGCGCTGCTGGGCGCGATGATCCTGTCCATCACCTTCGTGCCGGCGGCGGTCGCGCTGTGCATGAGTCGCCCGGTGAACGAAGGCGACGGCCGTGTCATGGCGGCGGCGCGGCGCGGTTACGCCCGCCTGCTGGCCTGGGCCTTCGCCCGTCGCGGCGGGGTATTGCTGGCCGCCGCACTGGCGGTGGCAGGCGCCGGCGTGCTGGCTTCGCGCCTGGGCAGCGAGTTCGTGCCCAGCCTCAACGAAGGCGACTTCGCCATCCAGGCGCTGCGCATTCCCGGTACCAGCCTGAGCCAGTCGGTGGCCATGCAGCAGCAGATCGAAGCCACGCTGAAGGCGCGCTTTCCGGAGATCGAACGCGTGTTCGCGCGCACCGGCACGGCCGAGGTGGCGTCCGACCCGATGCCACCGAACATTTCCGATGCCTATGTGATGCTGAAACCGGTGGACCAGTGGCCGCAGCCGCGGCGCAGCCGTGCCGAGCTGATCGCAGCGGTGCGCGAAACGGTCGAGTCGCTGCCCGGCCAGGCCTACGAGTTCTCGCAGCCCATCCAGCTTCGCTTCAATGAGCTCATTTCCGGCGTGCGCAGCGATGTGGCGGTGAAGGTGTTCGGCGACGACATGGACGCACTGGAGCGCAGTGCCGGACGCATCCTCGCCATCCTGCAATCGGTGCCCGGCGCGGCCGAGGCCAAGGTGGAACAGACCACCGGGCTGCCGGTGCTCACGGTGCGCATCGACCGCGCCCGGGCAGCGCGCTATGGCGTGAACGTGGGCGACATCCAGGACGCGGTCGCCACCGCGATGGGCGGACGCGGCGCCGGCACCGTGTTCGAGGGCGACCGCCGCTTCGACATCGTGGTGCGCTTCGCCGACGCGGTGCGCACCGATCTGGACGCCTTCGCCCGCCTGCCGATCGCGCTGCCATCGACCGGCGGTGACGGCGCGCGCTTCGTGCCGCTGTCCGAACTGGCATCGCTGGACCTGCAGCCCGGCCCGAACCAGGTGAGCCGCGAGAACGGCAAGCGTCGCGTGGTGGTGACCGCCAACGTGCGCGATCGCGACCTTGGCTCCTTCGTCGCCGAGGCGCAGCGGCGCATCGCCGCGGAACTGGCACTGCCGCCCGGCTACTGGACCGCCTGGGGCGGCCAGTTCGAAAACCTGCAATCGGCGTCCGGACGGCTGCGCATCGTCGTGCCGGCGGCGCTGGGTCTGGTATTCCTGCTGCTGTTCATGATGTTCGGCAATGCGCGCGATGGCCTGGTGGTGTTCACCGGCATTCCGTTCGCGCTCACCGGCGGCGTGCTGGCGCTGTGGCTGCGCGACATTCCGCTGTCCATTTCCGCCGCGGTGGGCTTCATCGCGCTGTCCGGCGTGGCGGTGCTGAACGGTCTGGTCATGATCGCCTGCATACGCGGCCTGATCGATGAGGGCCGGCCGCTGATGGAGGCGATACGCGAAGGCGCCTTGCAGCGCCTGCGCCCGGTGCTCATGACCGCGCTGGTCGCCTCGCTCGGCTTCGTGCCCATGGCCATCGCCACTGGCACCGGCGCCGAAGTGCAGCGTCCACTGGCCACCGTGGTGATCGGCGGCATCCTGTCCTCGACCGCGCTCACGCTGCTGGTGCTGCCGGTGCTCCTGGCCGGACGCGCGCGTGAGGACGAGCCGGTGCCGGCCAGCGACGGGCGACTGTCCCGCCCCGCTTCATGAATATCCTTAGACCCGGTTCAAATCGTCCCTGACGCCCCGGCCGGGACGTTTGTCGATACTGACAGTGCGCACCAAGCAATCCCGGGAGCTGCAAGGTTCGCACTGTCCAATCATCAACGAGGAGATCAACATGAACTGGGAAACCCCGAAGGCCACCGACCTGCGTTTCGGCTTCGAAATCACCATGTACGTCGCCAACCGCTAAGTTCTGCGGGTGGATGAAAACGGCGGACCTTCGGGTCCGCCGTTTTTGTTTGTGTCGCCGGTCTGGACGTCGCGGTGCGGTGGGCGGTTCAGGTGCGTGTGGATAAGCGGCAGCAGAGCCCGCGGAATTCACGAGAAGCGGTGAGCGCCTTCCAGGGCCGCTCAGTCCGCTTTGACCGAGGGGTAAGACCGCGCCCCGCGCACTTGATGATCAAGCCGGTTGGGCCGTGAATTTGACGCCGAGCGCGCGAGCCACCTTCATCACGGTTTCGAAACGTGGTTTCGCGCCTGGCGCCAGCGCCTTATAGAGGCTTTCGCGACCCAGGCCCGCATCTTTGGGGAAATATATGAGGTCTGACCCCAATAATTGGGGGTCAAACCGTTGCGACTTCCGGGTGCGACGGCCCTGCAGGCGCCCAACCGCCGACCCGATGAAAAAAGGCCGGACGCCCGTGGGCATCCGGCCTTTGCAGCCCAACCTGACGATGCGACGCTCAGGCGCGGCGGCGACGGGCTGCCAGCGGCACCAGTACGACGAGGCCACCCAGCATCAAGGCGAGCGCCGAGGGCTCCGGCACGGCGGCCACGGCGAAGCGACCATTGCGGTCGACCACGGCCCACACCACGTTGGTGGCGGTATCGACACCGTAGGTACCGAGGCCGTACCCGGCCTGCCAGGCACCGGCAACAAATGTCACCGTGCCTTCGCTATTGGCTTCGACTGCGAGCACCCACTTGCCATCGAGCTGATACATCAGGCGAAGCAGCGCCTCATCCAGCACCTGGCCTTCGTCATAGCTCAGCGTGAGCACGAAGGGGTCGGCGATGTTGTCGAGTTTGTCGTCCATGCCGCCCAGGTAGAGGATGTCACTCGCCAGATCATGGGTCTTCGTCATCCAGCCGAAATTGACGATGTTGCCCAGTTGCTGGGTGATGCCCGGTCCCGAATCGGGTTGGGTCGTGACCGAGCGGCCATCAAGGTTTTCGCCGGCGACGATTTCCGCAGCCGTGCCGACAAAACCATTGCCCGCGGCAATCTCGCTCTTCAGGCCTGCGTACGACTCACCAACGCCAATGCCATAGGATTTGCCATTGGTCGAGAACGTGGTGCGGTCAGCCACACGCCACTCCGGAACCCATGTTTCGTCGTAGTTCGACGAGGCCGGCGGAGTCGCCGAGTAGTGCGTGAAGGTCACGAAGGGTCCGTCGATATCAACGATGCTGTAGCCGACCTCGTTGCTGGTCAGCGCGACGCCGACTTCCTCGCCATCGTTGAATTCATTTTCGAAGCGATAGTATTTTTCCGCGTTCGACCCTGAAACGATGTGGTGCAGCAGCACGTCCTTGCCGTCGACGGCTGCCGAGCGGCTGTACTGATGGTCGTGGCCGCTGAGGTAGGCATCGGCGCCATTGGCGCCAAGCTGGGCCAGTATCTGCATGCGCAAGGGGCTGTCTTCCAGCACACCTTCGCGGGCGCGGCCGAAGAAGGGCTCATGGGCGTAGACGAACATGTGTTCGTTGCTGCCCTTTTCCTGGCTGGTCACCCAGCCGATGAGCTCGCTCGGCAACGCGCCATACAGATCGAGTGCGACAAAGCGCGTGTTGTTGTACGAGAACGAGTACGACGCACCGGGGCCGGCGACTACCGTCGGCGCGCTCATGCCGGGCAGGGCGGCCGACCAGATGCTGGTGCCACGATAGTCCGACGGCCCGAGCAGCGGATCGATGCCCGGCGTGGTGCTTTCTGCCTTCACATCGTGATTGCCGCGCGTTGCGTACACGGAAATGCCGGCGTCGATCAAGGGCTGGGCGGTCTGTTTCCAGGTTTCGAATTCGGCCGCAGTGCCGCGCTCGGTCAGATCGCCGATCGAAATGACGAGGTCGATATCGTGGCTATTGACGAAGCGGTCCACCACCGGTTGCATCAAACGGACGGATACGCCGCGCGGATCGCCGCCACCCTGCGTGTCGGTCAGCAGCCCGAAGGACCACTGTGTCGATGTGGACGTGCCGGACGCTGCAAACCCCGGACCTGCGGCGAGTGAACCGCCCCGGATTTTGCGGAGGCTCCAAGTCTTGAGAAGATGGAGCCATGAAGAAATCATCGAAGTTCTCACCTGAGGTTCGCGAGCGTGCTGTCCGGCTGGTGCATGAGCACCGCGGGGAGTACCCGTCGTTGTGGGCGGCGGTCGAATCGATCGCACCGAAGATTGGTTGCGTGCCGCAGACGCTGCTGGATTGGGTCAAGCAGGCGGAAGTCGACGCGGGCGCGCGTCCGGGCGTGACGACGGCGGATGCGCAGCGCATCAAGGATCTGGAACGCGAGGTCAAGGAGCTTCGCCGCGCCAACGAGATCCTGAAACTTGCCAGCGCGTTTTTCGCCCAGGCGGAGCTCGACCGCCGTTTGAAGTGATGTACGGGCTGGTCGATGAGCACCGCGACCGCCACGGGGTCGAGCCGATGTGCAAGGTTCTGCAGATCGCCCCGTCGGCCTATCGGCGCCATGCGGCGCGCTGCAGAGATGCTTCTCTGCTCAGTGCCAGAGCGAAACGGGATGCTGCGTTGCAGCCTGCGATCAAACAGGTGTGGGATGCGAATCTGCAGGTCTATGGCGCGGACAAGGTCTGGAAGCAGATGAACCGCGAGGACGTAGAGGTTGCGCGCTGCACGGTCGAACGTCTGATGCGCAGGCTCGGCCTGCGAGGTGTCGTACGTGGCAGGAAGGTGCGTACCACGGTCGCAGACCCCAAAGTGGCGTGCCCGCTGGACAAGGTCAATCGGCAGTTCAGTGCCGAGCGGCCGAATCAGCTCTGGGTCTCGGATTTCACCTACGTCTCAACCTGGCAGGGCTGGTTGTATGTGGCTTTCGTGGTGGATGTGTTTGCCCGACGCATCGTGGGCTGGCGCGTAAGCACTTCGATGAGTACCGACTTCGTGCTCGATGCGCTGGAACAGGCGCTGTACGCGCGTCAGCCCGAGCGCGACAGCAGCCTGATTCATCACTCGGACCGCGGCTCGCAATACGTGTCGATCCGCTACAGCGAACGACTGGCAGAAGCAGGCATCGAGCCTTCGGTGGGCAGCAAGGGCGACAGCTACGACAACGCGCTGGCCGAGACCATCAACGGGTTGTACAAGACTGAGCTGATCCATCGCCGTGCGCCGTGGAAGACACGGGAGGCGGTGGAACTGGCCACCCTCGAATGGGTGTCCTGGTTCAACCACCATCGCCTGCTCAGTTCCATCGGCTACATTCCGCCTGCCGAGGCAGAGGCGAACTACTATCGGCAACTCACCCGTCGGGCCGACCTCGTGCCAGCCTGACTTAACCCAACGGGCCTCCGCGAAACCCGGGGCGGTTCAGTTCAATATCTGCTTCGGCTTCCGTGCTAGGTCAATGATGAACGGCGAGTGTGTAGTGGCAACAATCTGTGACTCATGACCACTAAGTTCGTAGATCGTGTCACGCATCTGATTCGCCGCACTGGGATGCAGATAAATCTCAGGTTCTTCAAAGCAGACGATTAGAGATCGAATATGATCATCTTCTCTCTTTGAAAGCCATTTTTGGCGGAAACGAAGCATGCCAAACGCGGCTGCCCGAATCATTCCAGAGCCTTGGTGGCTCACTGCTGTCCTGACGTTGCTGGACATCTCAACATTGAATGTCGGTTTCAGCGCAGTCTTTGGATCATTCAAGCTGGCTGTGGCGTGAAGCTGGGAATCAGGAAATACACTTGCCAGCACCGAATTCAACTCAGAAATCATTTTTCCGAATTCGGAGTCACTGTCCTCTGGATCGAGTTCCTCAGCGAGTTTGTCCAGATACTCCTGCGCTTGGGAATAGTTTTCCGATGCACCGCGCACATCTTCAAACAATTCGTTCAATGTCTTTCCGAGAACTCCAGAAGGAGAGCCTTCAATTTCGCCAACCGAGGTATCAGCCGGTATGAGCAAAAAACGCGGCAACATTTTTAGAACAACGCCTGGAATACCACCTGGATTCTGAAACCAAATCTCCGAATCATTTGTATCCCAAATCGCGTCTAGCTGGTCAAGCTTTTCCTGTGCCGCCTTGCTTGCCCCAATATTGGCCGCCAAGGCGGGGAAAAGGTCTTGAACCTCAGCGGCGGGGGCTCCCTTGTCGATCAAGTCTTGCCCTGTCTTGTATCCTGCGAATTCAGGCTTGATGGCGCGTTCCTTAGATCTGAACTCGATGATGGCGTCCTGACCGAGCGTATATGTTTTCTTGTATGTAACTGATAGCCCAGAATCGGAAGCGTCGTCAGTAGGGTAGGAAAAGATTCGGCCCTTGAATCCGCGCCACTCTTTCGCTTCAACGGGAAGATTTCTGAACTCGGCTACCAGCGTAATAGTGTTGACGGCGGGCTTGGTTTCCCCTGTCTCTTCGTCAACAATGGAAAAATACTCAGAACTTGGAATGGCTTTTTTCGCAGACAGTAACCATTCAATTGCCTTCAGAACTGTACTCTTGCCCGCGTTGTTTGGCCCGATTAGAAATGTTGCATCACCAAAAAAAATCTTTGTTGATTGAATTCTTTTGAAACCATCGATCTGTAGGGAGTGCAGCTTCATAGTGGTCCTTGAGAGCTAACGACGCTGTAGAAAAACCCCATTCCGGGGCAAGCAGTTGCTTCCGGCCCTCGCCGGTTCGAAGTCGTTCTTCCTCATTTCAGTCTCGCGATCTTCGCTTCATCGTCGTCTCCTGAGGTCTGCCTCGGCCGCTGCCCGGCGCACTCGAATGGCGTCGGTGTCGGCCGCCAGCTTACCTAGTTCGCGTAGCCATGGTGCCCGAGCTTTTCGATGTTGTGCACCAGGCAGTACAGCTTCCATTGCCCATCGACCTTGCTGCGTCCGCGCAGCGTGAAGCGGGTGAGCCGCTTGTTGTGGCGCAGATTGCCGAACACGGGTTCGACGGTGGCGAAGCGCGCGGCGATCATCCGTTTGCCCTCAATTGAATCGATGCGCCGCTTCATCCGCTCGGTGTGTGATTCGATGCCATCGCGCTTGCCGCGGAAGAAGGCGACCTGTCGCACCTTCGTCGTCTCCGGCGTGCGCAGGCAACGGGTGCGCAGCGCGCACGGCACGCAGTCGCGCTCGGCGCCGGTGTACTTCGTGGCGGCGTAGCCGTTGATCGTGCAGTCGCCGCCGTTGCGATACAGCCGCTTGCCCGCCGGGCAGATGCAGTGGCTGCGGTCGTCCGCTTCGGTGAAGTCGGTATTGGCGTAGCGCTTGTTCTTGCTGGCGCTGCGCGCTGCCTTCGCCTTGTCACTCTTATCCCACAGCGCATCGGGCTTGGCTCTGTGCTTCGCCTGATCGGCGTACCTCGGGTCGCGCTGCCGGTAGCCGTTGTCACAGATCCAGGCTGGAATGTTTCGGCTATCCAGTCCAGCGAGATTCTTCTCGGAGTGATAGCCGGCGTCGGCGCAGATCGCCGTGTCGGTGTGGCGCTGTGGTGCGCAGGCATCGATCACCGGCAGCAGCAGTTCCTGTTCCGAGCCCGTGCCGTGCGCCTGCGCATCGACCACGATCTGGTGCGCGGCATCGACCGCCGCTACGCCGGTATAGCCCTGGATCACGCCCTTGGCGGTGGCCATCTTGGCCGAGTCGTTGTCGGTGCGGTTACTCAGGCGCACCCCGCCCTTGGCGCCGCGCCGCTCGTCCGGATTGAGCGCGAGCCAGTCGCGTATCTTTGCCGCTTCGTGACTCAAGCGTTCGCGGGTGCGCTGTGCGCGGGCGGCCTCGTCGTCGCAACCGGCGGCATCGCGCGCCTTCTGCTCCTCGATCATGCGCTGCACGGCCGCGTCCATCTTCGCCGCCTCGCGCTCGAAATCGGCACGCGTGCCGCTCTTGGCCTTCGATGCGTTCGACGGCAGCTTCACGCCGTCGATGGCAAAGAGCTCGCGGCCGATCAGGCCCTGGCGGTCGCATACCAGCAGCACCTGGGTGAACAGCGCCTGGGCCTCGTCACCCAGCGTGCTGATGAAGTGCGCAACCGTGGTGAAGTGCGGGGCGCTGTCGCCGGAGACGGCCATGAACAGCACGTTGTGGCGGCAGGCGGTGGCGATGGAGCGGGAACTGAGCACGCCGCGCGAGTAGGCGAGCAGCACGATCTTGAGCAGCACCGCCGGATCGAAGGCCGGGGCACCGCCGGCGTCGTTGGCGTAGCGGGCACGGAGGACGGAAAGATCGAGGTCGTTGTCGACCAGGTGGCAGAGCGCGAACTCGAAGGTGCCGGGCAGCACCTGTTGCGCGAAATCGACCGGGATGAGCTTCAGGCCGTAGTCGGGGGTCTTGAATCGCGGCATCGCAGGGCTCCGCAGAGGCGATGCGCAATCATAACAACGGCATGTGAACGGTGGGGCGGAAGGAGGGGTTTTTCTACAGCCTCAACGCTGAGCTAAGGGGCGCGCAGCGAAGCGGAGCGTCCCTTTGAGCGCCGGGTTATGTTGTTTTTTGAGATTCACGATACCTCCGGTTTGCTTCACGGATCAGGCAGACGATGCAATAAACGAACAAGCCCAAAAAAATAATTGCGAGTGCTAATGCACCGAATGCCCAAACCCCAGCTCGCTCAGGTGGCCAACGCTCGGGTTCCGCAGCACTTAGCCACGAGTAGAAAATAAAACTGACACCTGCGTAACCAGCAGCTGGTAACGAAAGAAATAAACCAAGCCATGTGAATAATTTTCTACGCTTGGTCATGATGCAACATAACGCGAGGTCGCCGCCCGATCCGGCGAGTAAGCCGGCTTCTGTCCGGATAAGCCGTCAAACCGGACGTCAAATTCAGTACGCACTTTCTTGTTCTCCTCGTGGTTGCTGTGTTTACGCGCGGTACGAAAGAAACCGTGAAACCGGACACCCACTCGCGCGGGGGCACGTTACGGGGCCCGCCGGGTTCGATCCGCCGCCGCTACGCTACCCGCCTGCGCGACTCTAGCGCTGGCATCTTGCGGGCGCATATCGGCCATTTATCCGATTCCGGCGTTTCAACGCGCTGTCTGCGCTGAAACGGGTCGCTGACCGGGCGCACCGGCGTTGGCGCATTCGCTGGCGACGGGATGGGTTGTTTACACTCCGCAGCCTGATCGATGAGGCGACACGGGTGGGTCCTCGCGCCGCTTGCTGTGGTTCTCGTCGTCCCGCTCTCCAGAGAGCCAACACGGTACGTATCTGCGTACGAAACATCCATGAGGCGCCATGTTGCTGAACGTTCGAGGTGAGCTGACCGCGGAGGCGGGCAGCCGATGAATACCCACTATCCATCTCCCCTCCAGGTCGAATGGACCACGCTGCAGCAGGACCACGAGCGCCATGAGCGTTGCGCGGTCGGTATCAAGCTGGCGGCGGTGGCGTTGGCCGCTTTCTGCACGCTGTTCGGCTTTCCCATCGAGCTGTCCGGCACGTTGCTGGCCGTGGTTTGGCTGATCGAAGCCATGCTGCGCACGGTGCAGGCGCGGCTGGCGCAGCGCATCCTGCGTGTCGAGGGGCTGCTGGAAGGCGGCGGCGAGGGCGCCGGCGCTTTCCGCTTCCACAGCGAATGGCAGGCCGGTCGCCCGGGCGGCGCCGGCTTGATCGCCGAATACCTGGGCAGCGCGCTCCGGCCCACCGTGGCGTTTCCGCACGCGGTGTTGCTGGCGCTGCAATTGGCCATGGCTTTCACCGCATGACGGCGATGCGGCGCCTCGTGGCTTGCGGCAGGTCAATACGGGCGGGCTGCTGCACGGCACAATTGCGGCCATACACGTACGGATTGTCTGCCGCATGAGCACTTCTCGCCGAACCCTGCCGCTACTGATTGCCCTGGCCGCCGTGGCGGCCGCGGGCTATGCCGGCTGGCAGCATTTCTTTCCCGCCACGGGCGATGACGGCTTCGCGTCCGGCAACGGGCGGATCGAAGCCACCGAGATCGATGTCGCGACCAAGATCGGCGGCCGGCTGGACGCGGTGAGCGTGCGCGAGGGCGACGACGTGAGCAGCGGCCAGGTGCTGGCGCGCGTGGATACCGCGGCGCTCGAAGCGGATCTGCATGCCGCCGAAGCGCAGCTCATCCAGGCGCGCGCCAATCGCGACGCGGCGCAGGCGGCGATCGCGCAGAGGCAGAGCGATGTCGCCGCCGCGGATGCGCTGGTGTCGCAGCGGGAAAGCCAGATGCAACTCGCCGAAAAGGACATCGAGCGCACCCAGCGTCTGGTGGACAAGGGCTTCATTTCGACGCAGAAGCTGGATGTGGACCGCAACGCGCGGCAGTCGGCCCAGGATGCGACACGCGCCGCGCAGTCGCAACGCCAGGGGGCACGCTCCGCGGTGGATGCGGCGCGCGCCGCGGCGGCGCAGGCGAGCGCGGCCATCGAGGCGGCGCAGGCCCGGGTGGAACGCCTGCAGGTGGATCTGCGCGACGCGGACATCAAGGCACCGGCGGACGGCCGCGTGCTGTACCGCCTGGCCGAACCGGGCGAGGTGCTGGCGGCCGGCGGCAAGGTGCTTACGCTGCTCGACATCACCGATGTCTACATGACCATCTTCCTGCCCACCTCGCAGGCCGGGCGCGTGGCGATCGGCAGCGAGGCGCGCATCGTGCTCGACGTGCGGCCGGATATCTCGATTCCGGCCACGGTGAGCTTCGTGTCACCGCAGGCGCAGTTCACGCCGAAATCGGTCGAAACCCAGGCCGAGCGTGAAAAGCTCATGTTCCGGGTGCGCGTGAAGATCGCGCCGGAACTGCTGAAGGCTTACGCGAAACAGGTGAAGACCGGGCTGCCCGGCGTGGCCTGGATACGGCTGGACCCGGCCGCACCGTGGCCGGCCCGGCTGCCGCCGCCGGTGAAGTCCGGCGACTGACCGCGGCATGGACGCACCGGTTGCACGATTGTCCGGCGTGTCGCTGCAATACGGCGATACGCGGGCGCTCGATGACATCACGCTGGATCTGCCATCCGGCTGCATGGTCGGCCTGATCGGCCCGGATGGCGTGGGCAAATCCAGCCTGCTGGCGCTGGTGTCCGGCGTGCGGCGGATACGCGAGGGCAGGGTGGAGGTGCTGGGCGGCGACATGGCCGACCGTCGCCACCGCGCGCGCGCCTGCCCGCGCATCGCCTACATGCCGCAAGGTCTCGGGCGCAATCTGTACATGACCTTGTCGGTGTTCGAAAACATCGATTTCTTCGGCCGGCTGTTCGGCCACGCGCATGCCGAGCGCGCAAGCCGCATCGCCGAACTGCTGGACAGCACCGGACTGACGCCCTTCCGCGACCGGCCGGCCGGCAAGCTGTCGGGTGGCATGAAGCAGAAGCTCGGCCTGTGCTGCGCGCTCATCCATGATCCCGACCTGTTGATACTGGACGAGCCGACCACCGGCGTCGATCCGCTGTCGCGCCGCCAGTTCTGGCAGCTCATCGACCGCATACGCGCGCGCCGGCCGGGCATGAGCGTGCTGGTGTCCAGCGCCTACATGGGCGAGGCGGCCGGGTTCGACTGGCTGGTGGCGATGGATGCCGGACGCGTGCTGGCGAGCGGCAGTCCGGCCGATCTGATGGCGCGCACCGGCACCGCTGATCTCGATGCGGCCTTCATCGGCCTGCTGCCGGCCGAGAAACGGCGTGGCCACCAGGCGCTGGTGGTGCCGCCGCGCGCCGCCGGCGGGGACGGCCCGGCCATCGTCGCCGAAGGGCTCACCATGCGCTTCGGCGAGTTCACCGCGGTCGATCATGTGGATTTCCAGATCGGGCGCGGGGAAATCTTCGGCTTCCTTGGGTCGAACGGCTGTGGCAAGACCACCACCATGAAAATGCTCACCGGCCTGCTGCCGCCGACCGAGGGCAGGGCGCTGCTGTTCGGTCGCGAAGTCGATGCGCGCGATATGGACACGCGACGCCGGGTGGGCTTCATGACCCAGGCCTTTTCGCTGTACGGCGAACTGAGCGTGCTGCAGAACCTGGTGCTGCACGCGCAACTTTTCCATCTGCCGGCGGCCGACATTCCGGCGCGCGTGCAGGCCCTGGTCGAGCGCTTCGATCTGGCCGCCTACCGCGACGATACGGCGGCCGATCTGCCGCTGGGCATACGCCAGCGCCTGTCGCTCGCGGTCGCCGTCATCCACGCGCCGGACATGCTCATCCTCGACGAGCCGACCTCCGGCGTGGACCCGGTGGCGCGCGATGAATTCTGGCGCCTGCTGGTCGAGCTGTCGCGCCGCGACGGCGTGACCATCTTCGTGTCCACCCACTTCATGAACGAAGGCGAGCGCTGCGACCGCATATCGCTGATGCACGCGGGACGGGTGCTGGCGAGCGATACCCCGGCGGCGCTGATCGAAGCGCGCGGGGCCGCCTCGCTGGAGGAGGCCTTCATTTCCTGGCTGGAGGAGGCAACGGGCGAGGGGGCGACCGGCCCGGGCGCGCCACAGCCGCCGGTCGAGCCCGTGGCGAACCCGGTGAGGGCCGGCGCGGCCGGGCGGGCCATGCCGGAGGTGCCGGCCGCCTTCAGCCTGCGCCGGCTGCTCGCCTACGCGCGACGCGAGTGGCTGGAGGTGCTGCGCGATCCGGTGCGCCTGACCTTCGCGCTGCTCGGCTCGGTCATCCTGACCACGATACTGGGCTATGGCATCTCCTTCGATGTCGAGGACCTGCGCTTCGCGGTGCTCGATCACGACCGCTCGCCGGAAAGCCGCACCTATATCGAAAGCGTGTCCGGGTCGCGCTACTTTCTGGAGCAGCCGCCGCTGCGCGACGCCGCCGATCTGGATCGCCGCATGCAGACCGGCGAACTGAGCGTGGCATTCGAGATTCCGCCGGATTTCGGACGCGATCTGCGGCGCGGCCAGTCGGTGGAGGTGGGCGTATGGATCGATGGCGCCATGCCGTTCCGCGGTGAAACCACGCTGGGCTATGTGCAGGGCGTGCACCTGGGCGTGCTGCAACGGCTGGCGCTCGAGGCGGGCGTGGGCAGCGGTGCCCTGGTGACCCTTGAGCAGCGCTACCGCTACAACCAGGATTTCAAGAGCCTGTACGCCATGGTGCCTGCGGTGATTCCGCTCATGCTGGTGTTCATTCCATCCATCCTGATGGCGGTTGGCGTGGTGCGCGAGAAGGAGCTGGGTTCCATCACCAATCTGTATGCCACGCCGGTCACCCGGCTGGAATTCCTGCTCGGCAAGCAGTTGCCCTATGTCGGCGTGAGCATGCTGAGTTTTTTCGGGCTGGTGGTGCTCGCGGTCTACGGCTTCGATGTCCCTCTGAAAGGCAGTCTGGCGACGCTGTCGCTGGCCGCCCTCATCTTCGTCACCGCAACCACCGGCCTGGGTCTGCTCATGTCTTCGTTCGCGCGCACGCAGATCGCGGCGCTGGCGGCCACCGCGGTCATCACGCTGCTGGTGACGGTGAGCTTTTCCGGTCTCACCAGCCCGACCTCTTCGCTGGAAGGGGCGGGGGCCTGGCTGGGCACCTTCTTCCCGGCGACCTATTTCCTGAACATCAGCCGCGGCGTGTTCACCAAGGCGCTCGAACTGCGCGACCTGTGGCGGGACTTCGCGGCGCTTGCCGCCTTCGTGCCGGTGCTCACGCTGCTGAGCGTGCGGCTGCTGAAGAAGCAGGAGGACTGAACATGGACAGCGCAGCCGCCCGGGCCGTGCCGAAGGACGCGCGCTGATGCGTCACCTGCTCAACATCTATCGTCTGGGCATCAAGGAACTGCGCAGCCTGTGGCACGACAAGGTGCTGCTCATCATGATCGTCTGGGCGTTCAGCGGCGGCATCTATACCGCGGCCACCGCCACGTCGCAGGAACTGCACAACGCGCCGATCGCGCTGGTGGACCAGGATCGCTCGGTGCTGTCCGGTCGTCTCGCCGCGGCCTTCTACGGCCCGTACTTCAAGATGCCGGACATCATCACCCCCGATCGCGTGGACCCGGCGCTGGATCGTGGCGAGTACACCTTCGTGCTCGACATCCCGCCCGATTTCGAACGCGACGTGCTGGCCGGCGAAGCGCCCGCCATCCAGCTCAATATCGATGCCACGCGCATGAGCCAGGCCTTCGTCGGCGCAGGCTACATCCAGAACATCGTCCAGGGCGAGGTGAGCGAATTCGTGCAGCACCGGCGCGATGGCGCGGTGTCGCCGGTGTCGCTGGTGCCGACCGTCAAGTTCAATCCCAATCTGACCAGCGCATGGTTCGGCAGCGTGATGGAAATCATCAACAACATCACCATGCTGTCGGTCATCCTGACCGGGGCGGCGCTGATACGCGAGCGCGAGCACGGCACGCTGGAACATCTGCTGGTGATGCCGCTGGGCGCAGCGGAAATCATGCTCGCCAAGGTGTGGTCGATGGCGCTGGTGGTGTGGGTGGCGGCCGGGCTGTCGCTCGTGCTGGTGGTGCAGCGCGCGCTCGGCGTGCCGGTCAGCGGTTCGGTCGCGCTGTTCATGGCGGGCGCCATGCTGCAGCTTCTCGCCAGCACCTCGCTCGGCATCTTCATGGGTACGCTGGCGCGCAACATGCCGCAGCTCGGATTGCTCATGATCCTGGTCATCCTGCCGCTGGAAATGCTGTCCGGCGGCATGACGCCGCGCGAGAGCATGCCCGGACCGGTGCAGGACATCATGCTGCTGGCGCCCACCACGCATTTCGTCAGTCTGGCGCAGGCCGTGCTCTACCGGGGCGCGGGGCTGGATGTGGTGTGGCCCAGCCTGCTCGCCACGGCAGCGATCGCGCTGGCGCTCTTCCTGGCGTCGCTGGCCCTGTTCCGGCGCAGCATCGCCAGCGCCGGCTGACCGGCGCGGAGGATCAGACCCCGGGAGGATCGACCGGCTCGTTCAGCACCAGCCAGTAAAGGCCGAGCTGGCCGACCGCGTAGATGAACTTCTCGAAATCAACCGGCTTGCGGATATAGCTGTTGGCGCCGAGCTGATAGGCCTCGTAGATGTCCTGCTGCTCGCGCGAGGTGGTCAGGATGACCACCGGCAGCAGATTGGTGCGCGCATCGGCCCGCACCCGGCGCAGCACTTCCAGACCATCGACGCGCGGCAGCTTCAGGTCGAGCAGGATGACCGCCGGAGCGATCGACAGGTCGCGGCCGGCATGCGGCCCGGTACCGAACAGGTAATCCAGCGCTTCGACGCCGTCGCGGGCGACGATGACTTCATTCGCGATGCGGTTCTTGTGAAAGGCCCGAAGCGTGAGCGCTTCGTCGTCGGGATTGTCTTCAACCAGCAAAATCGGGCGTTCGCTTGCCATAAACCAGCCTGTTCAGGTCGCCTGTGTCAATGTGCCTGGCTCGAGCGTGAAATAGAAGCAGGCTCCACGCTCGACCTCTGCTTCGGCCCAGATGCGGCCGCCGTGTCGTTGCACGATGCGGTTCACAATGGCCAGACCGATGCCGCTCCCTGAAAACTCACCGACCGAATGCAACCGCTGGAAGGGGCCGAACAGCTTTGTTGCATAGCGCATGTCGAAACCCGCACCATCGTCCCTTACAAAATACACGAGCTCCCGATCCTGTCGCAAGCTACCGATCTCGATGCGGGCACTGGCGTGCCGGCTGGTGAATTTCCACGCATTGCGCATCAGATTGTCCATGCAGATACGCAACAGATTGGCATCAGCATACACGCGCATGCCAGGACTGATGAGGAATTCTGCCCGGCGCTCCGGCTCGGCCCGCGCCAGCTCGGCGGCGATGTCCTGGCACAGCGCGCTCAGGTCCACCGGCTGGCGGTTCATTTCGTTGCGCGTGATGCGTGCCAGACCCAGCAGGTCGTCGATCAGCCGGTGCATGCGCTGCGTGCCGGCGCGAATGCGCCTCAGGTAGTCGCGCCCCTGGTCGTCCAGACGGTCGGCGTAGTCCTCCTCGATCATGCGCGAGAAACCGTCGATGCCGCGCAACGGAGCCGCCAGATCATGTGACACCGAGTAACTGAAGCTTTCCAGCTCGCGCATCGCGTTGAGCAGTTCGGCCGTGCGCTCGCGCACCCGGGTTTCGAGCTGCTGGTTCAGGGCCAGCACATTGTTTTCCGCTTCTTTCTGGGCGCGGATGTCCAGGCCGGTGCCGAGCAGGTGCGGCTGGCCGTCGAGATCGATGCGATAGAGGCTGAACGCGTGCGCCATCGGTTCGCCATGGGCGGACAGCAATTCGGCTTCGAAACCGGTGTCGCGGTGGGTGAAGGCGCGACGCGCCTGCCGGCGCAGCATGTGGCGCGCTTCGGCCGGGAACAGGTCAAGCGCGGGCTTGCTGATCAGTTCGGTGGCGGCGCGACCGGTGAGCACCTGCAGGTTCTCGTTCCAGCGCCGCAGCGCCCCGCGGGCATCCAGCAGGAAGAACACGCCGGGCATGCTGCGTACCAGCGCCGCCGAAAAATGCTCCTCGCGCCGTGCGGCATCCAGTGCGCGGCGCCGTGCCGTGTCGTCCGAGAAGATCCAGATGGTTTCGTCGTCGCCGCTGTCGGAGGCGAGCTGGCGCACCGACACATAGACATGCAGCGAACTGCCGTCCTCGCGCATCAGCGTGGATTCCTGCGCATAGGGCTGCGGCGCGCTGCGCGCTGCGCGGTCCAGCAGGCGCGGCAGGTCGCGGCCGTCCTCGAAGAACAGGTCCATGGTGCAGCCGATGAGCTGCGCCTGTTCATAGCCGAAAATCTCTTCACAGCGCCGGTTGCAGTCGGCGATGCGATCGTTGCGCACATAGACGATGGCCACCGGCACGTCGTCGAGCAGGGCCTGCTTTTCCTTGGCCAGCGCGATCACCGCCTGTTCCGCCTGCTTGCGTTCGGTGATGTCGGTCAGTGAACCGGAGAAGCGCAGCACCTTGCCATTGGCGCTGCGCGTGGCAAGTCCGCGGTCGCGCACCCACAGGTAGTGCCCTTCCTCATGCAGCATGCGGTATTCGATGTCGTAGGACTCGCGGCGCAGGAAGTGTTCGTCGATCGCATGCTGCAGCCGCGACAGGTCATCCGGATGCACCCGCTCGAGCAACTGGTCATGGGTCTGCGGCTGCATGGACTGCGGCAGGCCCAGCATTTCGCTCAGCCGCGGCGACAGATAGTAGCGCCCGGCCTCGATGTCCCAGTCCCACGCGCCGTCGAACGAACCGCGTACCGCGTGGAACAGGCGCGCCTCGCTTTCGCGCAGCGCGTCCAGCGTCATGCGCTCGCGCGTAATGTCCTCTATCGTGCCGGACAGCAGGATGGGCGCACCCTCCGCGTCGTGTGCGGCGACGGCGCGCAGCCGGAACCAGCGATAGGTGCCGTCCCGCACCCGCAGGCGCACCTGGTCGTCGCTGCGCGCGATCTGCTGCGCCAGCAGCTTTTCCCGCGCCCGCTTGAGCGCGCTCGCGTCGTCCGGGTGTATGGCCGCGCTCCAGTTGAAATTCTGGGCGAATCCCTCATCCTCGCTGAAACCGAGCAGTTCCGTGAAGCGTGCGTTGTAGTCGCTCTGGCCGCTGCGCAGATCCCATTCCCATTGCGCCGCGTCGTGTGCGCTCAGGGTGCGTGCCATGCGCTGCGAAATCGCCTGTTCCGACTGTCGCCGTCCTTCGAACAGTTCGCGCGCGGTATCCAGCCGGTCTGCCAGCGGCTGGCACAGCGGAGAGGCGGACCGCAGCGCGGCCGTGTCGGGCCAGGCGCCGCCCGCAAGTGCATCCAGCGCCTCCTGCATCGCCTTCAATGGCGCGTGGATGCGCCGGCGCTCGAGGGTGCGCATGCCCTGCATCACCAGTATGCAGAAGCCGGCGAGCAGAAGCGCGATCACCACGGTAGCGGACTGCTCCGTCCATTTCCGTTCGCCTGTCCTGCCCAGAACGAGCGTGCCGACGTAAGCATCGTTGACCGCAAGCGCTCCCTCGCTGCGCAGGACCAGCGTGCCGTTGTCGGCCGCCGTTTCGTCCATGCTGACCAGGACCTCGCCCGCCGCGTCGACCACGCGCGCTTCACTGATCCGGTCGCGAATGCGTGCCGATTCGAGAATACGCTGGATCGCCTCGCGATCGTGCACGAGCACGGCCTGCGCGAGTTCGGGTTCCAGGTTGCTGTGCACGCGGGCCAGATCGTGGCGGCCGGACAAGGCGGCCATGCCCAGCGCCACGACCACGACGAACAGCGCAAAGGCCGAAAGTCGGCCGATCTGCGGCAGGACACGTTGGCGCGCGCTGCTCGCGCGCTCTGCTGCACTGCTGCCTTCGGCCATCAGATCAGATCTTCCGCCCGCAGCAGGAAAACAGGCGCTTCGGCGCTGTCGGTATCCAGCCAGACCAGCGGCAGGCCGGGCAGGGCGGCTTCCGCCTCCAGCCGATTGCGGCCGACCTCGACCAGCAGCAGCCCGCCCGGGTTCAGGTGCGATCCGGCTTCGGCCACCAGGCGGCGCACGATGTCCATGCCGTCGTCGCCGGCCCCGAGTGCCATCGCCGGTTCGCGGCGGAATTCCGGCGGCAGCGCATCCATGGCATCGCTCGTGACATAGGGCGGATTGGACAGGATGAGGTCGTAGCGACGACCGGCGAGCGGTGCGAACAGATCGCCCTGCAGCAGTTCTATCCGGTCCTCCAGAGCGTGATCCGCCACGTTGAGGCGGGCGACCTCCAGCGCATCCGGCGACAGGTCGACCGCATCCACGGCCGCGTCCGGATAGCTGTAGGCGGCGGCGATGGCCAGACAGCCGGAACCGGTGCACAGATCGAGCACTGACCCCGGCGGGCCGCTCTCATCCAGCCACGGTGAAAAATCGTCCTGCATCAGTTCGAACAGGTGCGAGCGCGGAATGATGACGCGCGGATCGACCCGGAAGCGCAGGCCGCCCAGCCAGGCCTCGCCGGTGATGTAGGCGGCCGGCTCGCGCTGATCGACCCGGCGGCGCACGATGGTGTCCAGACGTTGCGACTCGCCGGCCGTGAGGCGCGCATCGATGAAGGCGTCCAGACGTTCCGACGGCAGATGCAGCGCATGCATGACCAGGTAGACCGCTTCGTCCCACGCCTCGATGAAGCCCTGGCCGAATGCCACATCGGCTTCGCCCATGCGGCTTACCATGTAGCGCAGCCAGTCGCGCACCGTGAGCAGTTCCGCCGGGGCGCTCATCGCGTCGCCTCGACGCCGAGCAGACGCTGCAGCAGACCTTCGTAGATGCGCGACAGCGGCTCGATGTCGGCTACCGCCACGCATTCGTTCAGCTTGTGTATGGTCGCGTTGCTTGGACCGATCTCGACCACCTGTTCGCAGATATCGGCGATGAAGCGCCCGTCCGAGGTGCCGCCGGTGGTCGACAGCTCGGGCGTCAACCCGGTCACCGCGCCGATGGCCGCCCCGGCCGCATCGACCAGCGTGCCGCGCGGCGTCAGATAGGGCTTGCCGCCCAGCGTCCAGACGAGGTCGTAATCCAGGCCGTGGCGATCGAGCACCGCGCTCAGACGTGCCTTCAGCGAATCCGGCGTGCTGGCGGTCGAGAAGCGGAAGTTGAACAGCACTTCCAGCGTGCCGGGGATGACGTTGGTCGCGCCAGTGCCGCCCTTGATGTTCGATATCTGCCAGCTCGTCGGCGGGAAATACTCGTTGCCGGCATCCCAGGTGATGGCCGCCAGTTCGGCCAGGGCCGGCCCGAACAGATGGATGGGATTCTTCGCCAGATGCGGGTAGGCGATATGGCCCTGCACACCCTTCACGGTGAGCCGGCCGGACAGCGAGCCGCGGCGACCATTCTTGATCATGTCGCCCAGCTTGGTCACCGAGGTGGGTTCGCCCACCACGCAGTAATCCAGCTTCTCGCCGCGCGCCGCCAGCGCCTCGACCACGCGCACCGTGCCATCGGTGGCATCGCCTTCCTCGTCGGACGTGAGCAGGAAGGCGATCGAGCCGCGATGATCCGGCCGGCTGGCCACGAAGCGTTCGGTCGCGGTGACGAAGGCGGCGAGCGAAGCTTTCATGTCGGATGCGCCGCGGCCGTACAGCATGCCGTCGCGCACGACCGGCTCGAACGGGTCGCTCTGCCACTGATCCAGCGGACCGGTGGGCACCACGTCGGTATGTCCGGCGAAACAGAACAGCGGCGCCGCGCTGCCGCGCCGCGCCCACAGATTGGATACGCCGTTGCTGTCCATGCGTTCCAGCGTGAAACCGATGGCGGACAGTCGCGCGCCAAGGGTGTCCAGACAGCCGCCATCGGTCGGCGTGACCGAACGCGTGGCAATGAGCTGTCGCGTGAGCTCGAGGGTTGCTTCAGACATCGGGGAAGGTCCATTCATTGACGGAAAACGCGGCTGCGTCAGCGGCCGCCTTCGTCCAGATTCAGCGAAAACTCGGCGAAGGAGGCACCGCTCGGTTCGGTGGCCTCCAGGTCGCGGTGTTCGGTCAGTTCCGGGTCGGGCTTCGGCGTGTCCGGTGCGCCGAAGGCCGAATTGTTGATGAGCCAGGACAGGTTGGTCGGCGAGTCGGAATTCGACAGCGCCTCTTCCAGCGTGATGTCGCCTTCGCGATAGAGCCGGAACAGATCCTGTTCGAAGGTCTGCGAGCCGGGTGCCATGCTGCGCTCCATCGCCTCCTTCACGCTGTTCACCTCGCCGCGCTCGATCAGCTCGGAAATGTGGCGCGTGTTCAGCAGCACCTCGACCGCCGGAATGCGCCGGCCGTCCGGCTTGCGCACCAGGCGCTGCGAAATGATGCCCTTGAGCGTGACCGACAGGTCGAGGAACAGCAGCGGGCGGCTGTCCAGCGGGAAGAAATTGACGATGCGGTTCAGCGCATGGTGGGCATTGTTCGCGTGCAGCGTGGCCAGACACAGATGACCGGTCTGCGCATAGGCCAGCGCGGCCTGCATGGTTTCCAGGTCGCGGATCTCGCCGATCAGGATGCAGTCCGGTGCCTGGCGCATCGCGTTCTTCAGCGCGGGTGCCCAGCCTTCGGTATCCATGCCGATCTCGCGCTGGTTCACGATGGATTTCTTGTGCTTGAACAGGTATTCGATCGGGTCTTCGACGGTCAGGATGTGGCCCGATTTGTTGGCGTTGCGATGGTCTATCATCGCCGCCATCGTGGTCGACTTGCCGGATCCGGTCGCGCCCACCACCAGCACAAGCCCGCGCTTTTCCATGATGAGGTCGGTCAGTACCGGCGGCAGGCCCAGCGTGTCCAGCGGCGGAATGTCGCCCAGGATGTAGCGCACCACCATGCCGATGCTGCCGCGCTGCCAGAACATGTTCACGCGGAAATTGCCCAGGTCGCGGCGACCGAAGGACAGGTTCAGTTCGCGCGTCTTCTCGAACCGTTCCTGCTGTTCGGGCGTGAGCATTTCGTAGGCCATGCGCTGGATGGTTTCCGGATCCATCACGCGCTGGTTGATCGGCACCGTGGTGCCCTGGATCTTGATCGCGATCGGCGCGCCCGCCGAAATGAAGATGTCGGAGGCGTTCTTGTCCGCCATCACCTGGAACAGCTTGTCGAGGATCATGTTGCCTCCGGTTGCCATCGAAGCGCCGGGCGAGCCTGACGCTTCGATATTCTGGCGTGCTTCGCGCGATCACGCATGCGATTTTGTGCCGCTCGCATGCACGAGCGGACCGCTGCCTGGCGGGGGCGCAGGGGCAGGGCAGCGGACGGGAGCGGGGGCGGGCGGCGAGCGCCGCCCGCGCGACGGCGTCAGGCGCGCAGCAGTTCGTTGATGCTGGTCTTGGCGCGCGTCTGCGCATCGACACGCTTGACGATCACCGCGCAGTAAAGGCTGTACTTGCCGTCGGCCGACGGCAGGTTGCCGGAAACGACGACCGAACCTTCGGGCACGCGGCCGTAGATGACTTCGCCGGTAGCGCGGTCATAGATCTTGGTGCTCTGGCCGATGTACACGCCCATCGAAATGACGCAGTTGTCCTCGACGATAACGCCTTCGACCACCTCCGAGCGGGCGCCAATGAAGCAGTTGTCGCCGATGATGGTCGGGTTGGCCTGTACCGGCTCCAGCACGCCGCCGATGCCGACGCCACCCGACAGGTGTACGTTCTTGCCGATCTGGGCGCAGGAACCGACGGTGGCCCAGGTGTCCACCATGGTGCCTTCGCCGACATAGGCGCCGATGTTCACGTAGGACGGCATGAGCACCGCGTTCTTCGCGATGAAGGCGCCGCGGCGCACGGTGGCGGGCGGCACGACGCGGAAACCGCCGGCGCGGAAGGCGGCCTCGTCATAGCCGGCGAACTTCATCGGCACCTTGTCGTAGTAGCGGGTTTCGGCGCCATCCATCACCACATTGTCTTCCATGCGGAAGGACAGCAGCACCGCCTTCTTGATCCACTGGTGGGTGACCCAGTCGCCGTCGATGCGCTCGGCCACGCGCAGCGCGCCGCTGTCGAGCTGGGCGAGCACGTATTCGATGGCTTCGCGCACCTCGCCGGGGAAATTGCCGGGCGAGTACTGGGTGCGGTTTTCAAAGGCGGTTTCGATGATCTGCTGAGCGGCCTGCATGAAAGGTTCCGTATCGGTTTTCAGTGGATGGAATGGGTCGTGTCCGCGCTCACAGGGCGCGGCAGAACTGTGCGATGCGTTCGGCGGCCTCGCTGCATTCGCCGGCGGGTGCCACCAGCGCAATGCGGACGAAACCGGCCCCCGGATTGATGCCGTGGGCGGTGCGGGCGAGGTAGCTGCCCGGCAGGACCGCAACATTATATTCGGCCAGCAGGCGGCGGGCGAATTCGTCGTCCGGCAGCGGTGTGCGCGCCCACAGATAGAAGCTCGCATCCGGCAGCGGCGCCGGCATGACCGCGTCGATCACCGGCTGCACCGCGGCGAACTTGGCGCGGTACTGGTCGCGGTTGTCGCGCACATGCGACTCGTCGCGCCAGGCCGCGATGCTGGCCCGCTGTACCGCCAGGCCCATGGCGCCGCCGTGATAGGTGCGGTAGAGCAGGAAGCGCTTGAGCAGGCGGGCGTCGCCGGCGACGAAGCCCGAGCGCAGGCCGGGCACGTTGGAGCGCTTGGACAGGCTGGAAAACACCACCAGACGTTCGAAACCCTGCCGCCCCAGGGCCTGGGCGGCTTCCAGACCGCCCAGCGGCGGGGCCGATTCGTCGAAATAGATTTCCGAATAGCACTCGTCGGAGGCGATCACGAAGCCGTGCCGGTCGGCCAGCTCGAACAGCGTGCGCCACTCGTCCAGCGTCATCACCTTGCCGCAGGGATTGGCCGGCGAACAGACGTAGACGAGTTGCACGCCGGCCCAGTCGGCGCTCGGGATGCGGTCGAAATTGCAGGCGAAACCGTCCTCCGGCAACTGGTTGTAGAAGCCGATCGCGGCGCCTGCCAGCAGGGCCGCGCCCTCGTAGATCTGATAGAAGGGATTGGGGGCCAGCACCTTCGCGCCCGGCCGGCTGGCGTCGATCACGCTCTGCGCGAACGAGAACAGCGCTTCGCGCGATCCATTCACCGGCAGCACCTGGGTCGCCGCATCGACGCGGGCGAGCCGGTAGCGGCGCTGCAGCCAGTCGGCGATGCATTCGCGCAGCGCGTCGATGCCGGCGGTGGTCGGATAGACCGACAGCCCGTCGAGTGCGCCGACCAGCGCATCCTTGATGAGCTGCGGCGTCGCATGCTGCGGCTCGCCGATGGACAGCCGCACCGGCGGCAGGTGCGCCGGGCCGGTCACGCCGGCGGTCAGTTCCTTCAGCCGCTCGAATGGATAGGGTTGCAGCAGGGCGAGGCGGGGTGTGGCGGGCAAGGCGTCGTTCAGCATGTGGAATCCGTCTGTCGTCCGGTGCCCGCATCCAGCGCGGTAACCGTCCAGAAGCGCGCGAGTATACGTGAGCGCGGGTTCACAGTAGATTCGCGCGCCGCTTTCCGCCTCCCTCGCATGCTCGCCTCCCGCATTCCGAAATCGCGCCGTCTGCCGTCCGCCGCCTTGCTGGCCGGCGCCGTGGTGTGGGGCCTGATCTGGTATCCCTACCGCGTGGTCGAGGCGGCCGGCATGGGCGGCGTGACCGCCACCCTCATCACCTACGGCCTGGCCTTTCTGCTGGGACTGCTTCCGCTGTGGCCGGTGCTGCGCCGCACGCGGCCCAGCATCTGGCTGTTCGCGCTCGGCCTGATGGCCGCCGGCACCAATCTGGGCTATGTGCTGGGCGCACTCGATGGCGAGGTGATGCGGGTGCTGCTGCTGTTCTACCTGTCGCCGCTGTGGACCGTGCTGCTGTCGCGCGTCATGCTGGGCGAACGCCTGAGCCGGACCGGTGCCGGCGTGATCGCGCTGTCGCTCGGCGGCGCCATGGTCATGCTGTGGCAGCCGGCGCTCGGCCTGCCCTGGCCGCAGGGCCGGGCGGAATGGCTGGGACTGATGGCGGGCGTGTGCTTCGCCGCGGTGAACGTGATGGTGCGCCGCACTGCGCACATCGCGATCGAACAGAAGGTGATGGCCGTGTTCCTGGGCGTGGTGGCGGTCGCGCCGGTCGCCGCCTGGCTGCGCGGCGAATCGCCGCTGGAACAGATGGCGCAGGCGGATGCGCACACCTGGGCCGTGCTGTTCATCCTGGGCGGCGTGCTGCTGCTGGTGAATCTGGTGGTGCAGTACGGCATCACCTTCCTCGCCGCGAATGCGGCCATCGCGCTCTTCCTGTTCGAACTGGTGGTCGCCGCGATCTCGTCCTGGTGGCTGGCGGGCGAGATGATGGGCGTCAAGGAATGGATCGGCGGCGCGATGATCATCGCCGCCAGCCTGTTTTCCGGGCATCTGGAGACGGCCACACCGGACCGCGGGTCCGCATGTTCGCGAGGAATGTGAGCGCGCAGGTAAATCCTGTGTAAATCCCGCGGGCGACCTGTACACCGGCTTGCGGCGGCCGATAAGAATCGGGACACCCCACTTGCCCCCGGACGCCATGAACCACTCACTGCGCTCGCTTCTCGCCTTCTGCGGCTCCGCCGCACTGGGTTTCCTGTCGCTGCCGGCCCATGCCATCGTGGCCAGCGACACCTTGCTCAGCGGTGATGAGGTGAGCTACCTCGATGCCATCGCCCATCTCACGCTGACGCGCAGCGACGGTACCTTCGCCTGCTCCGGCAGTCTGCTCGCCGGTGGCGCCTATGTGCTGACCGCCGCCCACTGCGTCAGCGGCGGTGACGGCGATGAAACCACGAGCAAGATCACCCTGTCGTGGAACGGCGGCGAAGTGACCGCGACCAGTTCCACCTATTACGTCGCGCCCGGCTGGGACGGAGATCTGGCCGAAGGCAACGACCTGGCACTGATCGCGCTGTCCACGCCGGTCACCGGCATCGACGGTTACCAGCTCTACCTGGACAGCGCGCTGGGCAGCACCGTGCTGGTCGCCGGTTACGGGCTGACCGGCACCGGCGAGGAGGGCGCGACCGGCAGCGCCGGCCGCCTTTACTACGGCTACAACCAGTACGACGCGGGTCTTCGCTACTACAGCAGCCGCGGCATTTCGAGCGCCGTCTATCTGTACGATTTCGACGACGGCACGCGATCGACCAGCCAGTTCGGATCGACCGGTCTCACAAGCCTGGAAGAGGTGATCATCGCGCCGGGCGATTCCGGCGGAGCCAGTCTGCTCTTCAGCGAAGAGGACTGGTATCTGGTGGGCGTGCACTCCTTCATCGCGTGCTCCGGCAACGGCTGCGCCACCGACAGCAGCTTTGGCACCTATGCTGGCGACAGTTCCGTCTATGGGCAGCTCGGTTGGCTGCAGAGCTATCTGGTCACCGCGGTGCCGGAACCGGGCAGCTATGCCATGCTGCTCGCCGGTCTGGGGCTGCTGGGTCCGTTCAGGCGCCGCCGCGCCACGGCCGTGCCGTCGCGCTGACGGGTGTGGACGGGAAGGCCCCCGCCGCGATCATGACCGCGGACGGGCGCTGGCGGTGCGACGTTCATACCGCCGGGCGGAGGCATGTGTCATGCGGTACCGGCGAAACGCTGTCCCGGCTTCTCTGCCGGTCGGGGTCGGCACACGGCCCCGGTGCTATCATTCGCCCCGTTTCTCGCCCCAACCCATCCCTTCCGCCGCCGTCCCGTGCGACTGTCCAAACTCAAACTCGCCGGTTTCAAGACCTTCGTCGATCCGACCTCGATACAGATGCCCGGCCAACTGGTGGGCATCGTGGGTCCGAACGGCTGCGGCAAATCCAACATCATCGACGCGGTGCGCTGGGTGCTCGGCGAATCCCGGGCTTCGGCGCTGCGCGGCGACGCGATGACCGACGTCATTTTCAACGGCTCCGGCACGCGCAAGCCGGTCGGGCGTGCCAGCGTGGAACTGGTGTTCGACAACGCGCAGGGCAGGGCGGCCGGACAGTGGTCGCAGTACGCCGAAATCGCGGTCAAGCGGGTGCTGGAGCGCGACGGGCAGTCGGATTACTTCATCAACAACACACGCGTTCGCCGACGCGACGTGATCGACGTGTTCCTGGGCACCGGCCTGGGCCCGCGCGCCTATGCCATCATCGAGCAGGGCATGATCACCCGCATCATCGAGGCGCGGCCGGAAGAGCTGCGCGCCTTTCTCGAAGAGGCGGCGGGCATCACCAAATACCGCGAGCGGCGCAAGGAAACCCAGGGGCGGCTCGACGATGCGCGCGACAACCTGACGCGCCTGGATGACATCGTCGGCGAGCTGGGCAACCGCATCGAACGCCTGCAGAAACAGGCCGAGGTTGCGGCGCGCTACACCGAACTGAACCGCCGCCTGGCCGAGCGCCAGGCGCTGCAATGGGCGATGAAGCAGCGCGCTGCCTCGGTCGAGGCCGAGTCGCTGGCGCAGGACGCCGCTCGTCTCGAGAACGACATCGAGCGTGACACCGCGGCGCTGCGCCATCACGAAGCGGCGCTCGAGCGGCTGCGCGCCGAGCATTACGCCAGTTCTGAGGCAGTCCATGCGGCGCAGGCCGAACTGCTCACCGCGAATGCCGAAGCCAGCCGGCTGGAGGACGATCTGCGTCGCGCCGGCGAGAACCGGCTCAAGCTGCAGGCGCGCATCGCCCAGCTCGAGGAGGACATGGCGACCTGGCGCGCGCGCATGGACGGTCTGCAGGGCGATGCCGAACGCTGGAACGAACTGGCCGAGCACGCGGCGCATCGCATCGAGCAGGCCGAGGCGCGGCACGAAACGACCAGCGCACTGCTGCCCGAGGCGGAAGCCGCCTTCCGCGAAGCGGAACAGCAGGCGGATCTGGCGCGGCGCGAACTGGCCACGGTCGAGCAGCTGCTCAAGGTCGAGGAAACGCATCGCGCCAACGCGGGGCGCACGCTGAATTCGCTGGCCGGCCGGCGCGAGCGCATTGCGCATGACGAAGCGCAACTGCTGGAGCCGGACCGCGAAGCGCTGGCGCTGGCGCAGGACAAGCTCGAATCTCTGCAGATGGCGCAGGAGGCTGCGCAGCAGCGCCTGCTTGCGGCACAGAACTCGGTACCGGCACTGCAGGGCTGCCTGCGCGAGGCGCAGGAAGCCGAGCGCACCGCGACGCGTGCACTGACCGAGCTGCGCGCACGTCGCGATGCGCTGGTCGAGCTGCAGCGCAAGACGCAGAGCGACGGCAAGCTCGCGCCCTGGCTCGCCGCACTGGGCCTGCAGGACGCCCGCCCGCTGTGGCAGGCGCTGCAGGTCGAGCCGGGCTGGGAACAGGCGGTCGAGGCGGTGCTGCGCGAGCGGCTCGGCGCGCTCGAGGTGCCTGCCGATGAGGTACTGGTGGCGGCCTGCGCAGCAGGGAATGCCCCGCAGAACATCGCGCTCGCCTTGCCCGGCCGCGACCTCCCCACAGCCGTCGTGCCGGACGACAGCCTGCGCCATCGCGTGCACACCCACGACGCACGCTGGAATGCGCTGCTCGACCTGTGGCTGGGTCCGGTCGCGGCGGTAGACAGCCTGGATTTCGCCCGCGCCGGCGCCAGCGTGGATAGGCAGGGGCGCCTGTCGCAGGGGGCCTCGCTCACGCTCTACACGCCGGATGCACGCACCCATGGCGTGCTCGAGCGTGCGCGCGACATCGAACAACTGGCGGCGGCGCTGGACGATGCCGAGGCCCGGCTGGGCGAGTCGCGCGACGCGCTGCGCGACGCGGAGGCCGCGCTCAATGCCGCGCATGAAGAACAGGCGGCGGCGCGGCGCGAACAGCAGTCGCTGACGCAGGCGGCGCACGCCGCCCAGGTCGAGCAGATCAAGCTCGCCCAGGCGGTATCGCGTTTTGACGAACAGAAGGCGGCGCTGGCGCGCGACCGCGCCGAGGTCGAACATGCGGAACAGACGGAACGGGCGCACCTCGAACGCGCCGACGCCGAGATCGAGCGCGCGCGCGAACTGATCGAGGTGCAGCGCGCGCGGCTGGATGCCGCGCTGGATGCACAGAAGAACGCCGACATGCAGTTGCGCGAGGCACGCTTCGCCGACCAGACCGCCGCGCGCGAGCTGCAGGAAGCGAATTTCTCGCAGCGCGAATGCGCCAGCCGGCTCGCCGATCTGTCCGGCAATCTCGACATGGCGCGCAGCCAGCTCGCCAACGCCGAACTCGAACACGCGCTGCGTCGCGACGAATTCGCACAGATCGACGAAGCGAGCATCGACGGCCGGCTGCAGCAGGTGCTGGACAACCGGCGCGCGCGCGAACAGGTGCTTGCCACCTGCCGCGATGCGCAGGAAGTGCTGGCGGCACAGTTGCGCGAACTCGAGTCGCAGCGCGCGCAAACCGAACAGCAGCTTGCGCCGGCGCGCGATCGTCTGGCCGAACTGAAGCTGAAACAGCAGGCGGCGGAACTGAATGCCGAACAGTATGCGCAACGACTGGCCGAAATCGAGCTGCCGGAAGGGCGGCTCGATGCGCTGCTGGCGGAGGCCGACGCCGAGCGTGTGCGCGAGGCCAGCCTGAATGCCGAGATCGGCCGGCTCGGCCGTGACATCGCGGCACTGGGCGCGGTGAATCTCGCGGCGCTGGATGAGCTGACCCAGGCCAGCGAACGCAAGGGCTATCTGGATGCGCAATCGACCGATCTGCGCGATGCCATTGCCACGCTGGAGGACGCCATCCGTCGCATGGACCGCGAAACCCGCGCGCTGCTGAAGGACACTTACGAAAAGGTGAATGCCGAATTCGGGCGCATCTTTCCTGAACTTTTCGGCGGCGGCGAGGCCCGTCTGGTGATGACCGGCGAGGAAATCCTGGATGCCGGCCTGCAGGTGTTCGCGCAGCCGCCGGGCAAGCGCAATGCATCCATCCAGTTGCTGTCCGGCGGCGAAAAGGCGCTCACCGCGACCGCGCTGGTGTTTGCCTTCTTCCAGCTCAATCCGGCGCCGTTCTGCATGCTGGACGAAGTCGACGCGCCGCTGGACGATACGAATACCGAGCGATTCTGCGAAATGGTGAAGCGCATGTCGGCTTCGACGCAGTTCGTATTCATCAGCCACAACAAGATCACGATGGAAATGGCGCAACAGCTGGTCGGCGTCACCATGCAGGAGCGGGGCTGCTCGCGCGTGGTGGAAGTCGATATGGAAGCGGCGCTCAAGCTGCGGGACGAGGCGCTCAGCGTCTGACCCGGCCATCCGTGTACAGAGGACAGCATTCATGCAACTGACAGAACTGCAGATGGGACTGATCGCGCTGGGCGTGGTGGGCGTTGGCGCGGTGATCGGCTACAACATGTGGCAGGAGCGCCGGCATCGGCGTACCGCCGAGCGTGCGCTGGGCGAGGCGCGGCCCGACGTGCTGATCGACCCGCTGGCGCCCGCAGCGAAGCGGGTGGAGCCCACGCTGGACATCGATCTGGGTGAGCCGATCGCACCGGAACTGCCGCCGGCGGTCGAGCCGCCCGCACAGGACGCGCTTGCGTCGGCACAGCGCGAACCGGTCGTGTCGCCACGGTCCGGGGATGCCGCGTCGCCCCTCAGCGTGGACCGCTGGCTGGACGAGCGCATCGACGAACGCATGGTGGTCGAGTTCGGCTCGCCGGTCGCCGCCACGGAGTTCCATCGCGCCTGGCGCGAGCTGGCGCACAACGTCGACGCGACGGTGCGCGTGCGCGGCCGCGACGAGCAGGCGGATCGCTGGCTCGATCTGGGGCCGGAGACCGCCGGCATGCTGTCGCGACTGGAACTGGCGCTGCAGTTGGCCGACCGGCGCGGCCCGGTGAGCGAGGCAACGCTGGAGGCGCTGATGCAGGCGCTGCAGGCGGTGGCCGACCGTTTCCTCGCCGTGGTGCACTTGCCCGATGCACGCGAACTGCTGAACCGTGCGCGCGAACTGGATGGGTTCGCCGCTGCGGTCGACGTACAGATCGGCCTCAATCTGGTGGCGGGCGAACAGGCCCTCAGCGGCACCAAGCTGCGTGCCCTCGCCGAGGCGCAGGGTTTGGTGCTGGACGGCGGCCAGTTCCATGCACGCGACGATGCCGGGGCCACGCTGTTCACGCTGGGCAATCTCGATGCCGCGCGCTTTTCGGCCGACACCATGAAAACCCTGCAGACCCAGGGCGTCACCCTGCTGCTCGATGTGCCCACGGTGGCCGATGGCGCGCGCCTGTTCGATCGCATGGTGCATCTGGCCGAACAGTTCGCGCACACGCTGGGCGCGCGCGTGGTCGATGACAACCGGCAGCCGCTGTCGCCGGCATCGCTCGGCCTCATCCGCAACAAGATCGCCGAATTCCAGGCGCGCATGGCCCAGTTCGGCGTGCCGCCCGGCAGTGATACGGCGCGCCGGCTGTTCAGCTGATGACGGCGGACCTTGCCGCGCGCGCGGCTGAACTGCGCGCGCTGATCACGCGTCACGACCGCCTGTATTACGAGCAGGACGCGCCGGAAATTCCGGACGCCGAGTACGACCGCCTGTTCCGCGAACTGCAGGCGCTGGAGGCAGAGCACCCGACGCTGCGCACGCCCGATTCGCCGACGCAGCGGGTGGGCGGCCGGCCACTGGACGCCTTCGCGCCGGTGCGTCACGCCGTGCCCATGCTGTCCATCCGCACCGAAACCGATACCGAGGCGAGCGGTGCCCTCAATTTCGACGCGCGCGTACGGCGGGAGCTGGCGCTGCCCGAGGATGCACCGCCGGTGGAATACGCCGCGGAACTCAAGTTCGATGGCCTGGCGATCAATCTGCGCTACGAGAACGGTGTGCTGGTGCAGGCCGCCACACGCGGCGACGGCGAGACCGGCGAGGACGTCACGCAGAACGTGCGCACGCTGCGCGACGTGCCGCTGCGCCTGAGCATGCCGCCCGGTCAGGGGGCGTTGTTCGATGCGCCGCCAGTGCCGGAGGTACTGGAAGTGCGCGGCGAGGTCTACATGCGGCGCGACGATTTCGAGGCGTTCAATGCGCGCGCCATCGCGGCAGGCGAAAAGACCCTCGTCAATCCGCGCAACGGCGCGGCGGGCAGCATACGCCAGCTCGATCCGGCGGTGGCGGCGAAACGTCCGCTCTCGTTTTTCGTCTACGGGCTGGGCGAGGTGCGCGGCTGGGCGGTGCCGGAAACGCATGCCGGCGTGCTCGATGCGCTGGCCGCCTTCGGCCTGCCGGTGTGCGCGCACCGCGAGATATGTGCCGGTGCTGAGGCGCTGGCCGCCTTCCATGCGCGCATCGCCGAAGCGCGGCCGACGCTGCCCTTCGACATCGACGGCGTGGTGTACAAGGTGAACAGCCTCGCGCTGCAGCAAAGGCTGGGCTTCGTCACGCGCGAACCGCGCTGGGCGGTGGCGCACAAATACCCGGCGCAGGAGGCGCTCACCACGGTGCAGGACATCGAGGTGCAGGTCGGCCGTACCGGCAAGCTCACGCCGGTGGCGCGGCTTGCGCCGGTGTTCGTCGGCGGCGTGACGGTCACCAATGCCACCTTGCACAATGAATCGGAAATCCGGCGCAAGGATGTGCACATCGGTGACACGGTGGTGGTGCGCCGCGCCGGCGATGTCATTCCCGAGGTCGTGTCGGTGCTGTCGGACAGACGCCCCGCCGATGCGCGGGCATTCTCAATGCCCAGCCACTGTCCGGTCTGCGCTTCCGACGTGGTGCGCGAGGAAGGCGAAGTGGATCATCGCTGTACCGGCGGGCTGTACTGCTCGGCGCAGCGCAAGCAGGCGCTGCTGCACTTCGCGCAACGGCGCGCGATGGATATCGAAGGACTGGGCGAGAAACTGGTCGATCAACTGGTGGAGGGCGGCCTGATACGCACATTGCCCGACCTGTACCGGCTGGGTGTGCTGAAGCTGGCCGAGCTGGATCGCATGGCGGAGAAATCCGCCGAGAATCTGGTGGTTTCGCTGGAAAGGTCGAAGCGGACGACGCTCGGACGTTTCGTGTTCGCGCTGGGCATACGTCATGTGGGAGAGGCGACCGCGAAGGATCTGGCGCGGCATCTGGGCAGCATGGACCGCATCATGGATGCCTCGGTCGAGGAGCTGTCGCAGGTGCCGGACGTGGGACCGGTCGTTGCCGCCAGCATCCACACTTTTTTCGCGCAAGCGCACAATCGGGAGGTGGTCGAGCAATTGCGCGCCTGCGGCATCGTCTGGGAAGAGGGCGAGGCGCGGGTGGCCAGTGGCCCGCTGGTCGGCAGGACAGTGGTGCTGACCGGTACCTTGCCGACGCTCACGCGCGATCAGGCCAAGGACCTGCTCGAGGCCGCCGGGGCAAAAGTGGCTGGAAGCGTGTCAAAAAAGACCGATTTCGTGGTGGCTGGCACGGATGCCGGTTCCAAGCTCACAAAAGCGCAAGAACTCGGCATTAATATTCTCGATGAATCCGGGCTGCTGTCGCTGCTCGGCAACAGGGAGCTGTAGAAAGATGAAATCCGTACGCAAAGCCGTGTTTCCGGTCGCCGGTCTGGGCAGCCGATTCCTGCCCGCCACCAAGGCCAACCCGAAGGAAATGCTGCCGGTGGTCGACAAGCCGCTGATCCAGTACGCCGTGGAAGAGGCGGTCGCCGCCGGCTGCACCGACCTCATTTTCATCACCGGCCGCACCAAGCGTTCGATTGCCGATCATTTCGACAAGGCCTACGAGCTCGAGCACGAGCTCGAAATGAAGAAGAAGCACGATCTGCTGGCGCTGTGCAACACGGTGCCCAAGCATGTGAACTGCATCTACATCCGCCAGTCCGAGCCGCTGGGCCTCGGACATGCCGTGCTGTGCGCGGAGCCGGTGGTGGGCGACGAACCGTTCGCGGTCGTGCTGGCCGATGACCTGATCGATGGCGAGCCCCCCATCCTGAAGCAGATGACCGACATCTTCGACCGCTTCGGCCGCTCCATCCTGGGCGTGCAGCAGGTGCCGCGCAGCCAGACCGGCAGCTACGGCATCGTCAGCACCGACGCCGACGTCGGCGGCCTGTATGGTGTGACCGGCATCGTCGAGAAACCCAAGCCCGATGTTGCGCCCTCCACGCTGGCGGTGGTCGGTCGCTATGTGCTGACCCCGCGCATCTTCGATCACCTGCGCTCGGTCAAGCCGGGTGCAGGCGGCGAACTGCAACTGACCGATGCGATCGCCGCTCTGCTCGGCGACGAAGCGGTGCTCGCCTATCCGTTCAAGGGCACGCGCTACGACTGCGGTTCCAAGCTGGGCTATCTGCAGGCCACGGTTGCGCTGGCGCGCAAGCACCCGGATGTGGGCGCGGACTTTTCCGCCTGGATGGATGCGCAGGAACAGGAAAAGAAGTCAGCCGCTCCGGCCAGGCAGAAAGCCGACGCGGCGTGAGCCAGGTGGCGCAGGCGAGGGCGCTGCTCGACCAGTCGGACCTGGTCTGCGACGCCGACGAGGTGCAGGCGGCGGTGGACCGCCTGGCCTGCGACATCACGGCGCAGCTTGGCGACAGCTATCCGCTGCTGCTCACCGTCATGGGCGGTGCCGTGGTATTCGCCGGCCAACTGCTCACCCGCCTGCCTTTCCCGCTCGACGTCGATTATCTGCATGTCACCCGCTACGGCGATGCCACGGCGGGTGGCGAGCTGCGCTGGATCAGCGAGCCGCGCACACCGTTGGCCGGACGCACCGTGCTGGTGATGGACGACATCCTGGACGAGGGCATCACGCTCGCCGCGATCCGTCAGCATGTCCTGTCCAAGGGTGCGGCGCGCTGTCTCACCGCAGTGTTCGCCGACAAGCGCATCGGGCGCGACAAGCCGATACAGGCCGATTTCACCGGCCTTGCGCTGCCCGACCGCTATGTGTTCGGCTTCGGCATGGATGTGCGCGGCGCCTGGCGCAATCTGCCGTCCATCCACGCGCTGAAGGAATGAGGACGACGCTGCCATGAGCCGATCGCTGCCGGTGTTCCTGGATGTCGAAGCTTCGGGTTTCGGTGCCGGCAGCTATCCGATCGAGATCGGCTGCGTGCTGGACGATCTGAGCGCGCACTGTTTCCTGATCCGCCCGATGGAGGGGTGGACGCGCTGGGACGACAGCGCGGAGTCGGTGCACGGCATCAGCCGCGAACTGCTGGACCAGCGTGGTCGCGATGCGCGCGAGGTGGCGCACCTGCTGAACGACCTGCTGGCAGGCCGCACGGTGTACAGCGACGCCTGGGGCCAGGACATGGCCTGGCTGAACCGGCTGTATGACGAAACCGGGGTATTGCAGCGCTTCCGCGTCGCCAGTCTGCGCGAACTGCTGGACGAAGCCCAGGCAGCGCGCTGGCATGACGCGAAATCGGCCATCCAGGCCTCGCTGCAACTGATGCGCCATCGCGCCAGTTCGGACGCCCGGGTGCTGCAAGCCACCTTCGCGCATCTTTCCGGGTTCGAGCCGCTGGCGGCCTGAGCCGCCGCGCGGGCGGCGCACCGTCACGCACGCGAAAAAAAGGCCGGCTGAGCAGCCGGCCTTCCTGTCCTTGCCTCTTCGCTGCGCGTCGATCAGGCCTCGTCGCGCGATGCCCGCTTGCGTTCGTGTTCCTTGAGGAAACGCTTGCGCAGGCGGATGTTCTTCGGCGTGATTTCCACCAGTTCGTCGTCGGCAATGAATTCGATCGCCGATTCAAGCGTGAGCGCGATCGGCGGCACCAGACGCACGGCTTCGTCGGTGCCCGATGCGCGTACATTGGTGAGCTGCTTGCCCTTGATCGGGTTCACCACCAGATCGTTGTCACGCGAATGGATGCCGATGATCATGCCTTCGTACAGCACATCGCCCGGATTGACGAACATGCGGCCGCGGTCCTGCAGATTCCACAGCGCATAGGCCACCGCCTCGCCATCGTTCTGCGAAATGAGCACGCCGTTGCGGCGCTCGGACATCGCGCCCGCCATCGGAGCGTAGTCGTCGAACACGTGACTCATCAGGCCGGTACCCCGCGTCAGCGTCAGGAACTCGCCCTGGAAGCCGATCAGGCCACGCGCCGGAATGCGATATTCGATGCGTACGCGGCCCTTGCCATCCGGCTGCATATCGACCATTTCGCCGCGACGGCGGCCCAGCTCTTCCATCACGCCGCCCTGATGGTTTTCCTCGACGTCGACCGTGAGCATTTCGTACGGCTCGCATTTCACGCCGTCGATGTCCTTGAACACCACGCGCGGACGTCCGACCGCCAGCTCGTAGCCTTCGCGACGCATGTTTTCCAGCAGGATGGTCAGGTGGAGTTCGCCGCGGCCCGACACCAGGAACACATCGGAATCGTCGGTGTATTCGACGCGCAGCGCCACGTTCTTCAGCAATTCCTTTTCCAGTCGCTCACGGATCTGGCGGCTGGTGACGAACTTGCCCTCGCGGCCCGCCAGCGGCGAACCATTCACCATGAAATTCATGGTCAGCGTGGGTTCATCCACCGCAATCGGCGGCATCGGGCTCGGGCTGTCCGGGTCGCACAGCGTGACGCCGATATTGACCTGATCGATGCCCGACACCAGCACGATGTCGCCCGCGCTGGCGGATTCGGCGGGCGTGCGATCCAGCCCCTTGAACGTGAGCACCTGGCCGACCTTGGCTTTGCCGCGGTTCTCGTCACCGTAATAGACGGCGATTTCCTGGTTCGGCTTGATGCGTCCACGCTTGATGCGTCCGATGCCGAGCTGGCCGATATAGGTGGAGTAGTCGAGCGAACAGATCTGCAACTGCAGCGGCGCGTCTTCATCCACCTCGGGCTGCGGCACATGCCTGAGGATGGCTTCGAACAGCGGGCGCATGTCCTTGCGTTCGTCGTTCTCGTTGAGCACCGCGAAACCATTCAGGCCGGATGCGTACACCACCGGAAAATCGAGCTGTTCCTCGCTGGCGCCCAGCTTGTCGAACAGATCGAAGGTCTGGTTGATCACCCAGTCCGGGCGGGCACCCGGACGGTCGATCTTGTTCACGACGACGATGGGCTTGAGGCCCTGCGCCAGCGCCTTGCGCGTGACGAAGCGGGTCTGCGGCATCGGACCTTCCTGCGCATCGACCAGAAGCAGCACGGAATCGACCATGGACAGCACGCGTTCGACCTCACCACCGAAGTCGGCGTGACCCGGGGTATCGACGATGTTGATGTGCGTGCCTTCGTACTCGATCGCGCAGTTCTTGGCGAGGATGGTGATGCCGCGTTCTTTTTCGATATCGCCGGAATCCATCACCCGCTCCGACACCTGCTGGTGCGATGCAAAGGTGCCGGACTGGCGCAGCAGCTGGTCAACCAGCGTGGTCTTGCCATGATCGACGTGGGCGATGATGGCGATGTTGCGTATGGAGCGGGACATGGTGGTTTGGCGAGATTCAGAACAAAACCCACTATCGTAACACGCAAGCCTGACGTTTTTGCTGTGTTGCACAAGGGTCATCCAGAAGGATGATTCGTCGATTTGTCATCGACATGACGCAACCATCCCCTCAGAATTCTCATATCACCTTGACCTGAAAGTACTTTCGTCGGGTGATCCAGCGTGCGGAACCGACTGTCGCAGAACAGTCCGGACACAATCCTGGCGGTCCCCGGCCACATCGTTTCGCCGGCGCGGGACGAAGCCTGAAGACTGACCCCGAACGGGCGCCGAGCCTTGTGCGGCAGCCCCGGGGACATCCTCATCCCTTGCTTCAGGAGATTTCAATGCATAAAGAGGTCAGGAAAGCACTGTGGGTCATCGCGGCGATGGCCGCATCCGGCGCTGCACAGGCCGGTTGTTCGGCCGGCGAGCTCGGCCTGAATCCGGCCGGCGGATCGGTGTACGCGCAGTTGAAGTCCGCGCTGACGGGCGCGGTGGCGGCGGAAGCCGAAGGACTGGATTTCGACATGTGGGCCACGCTGGTCGACCGCGACGGCATCGTCTGTGCGGTGGCATTCTCGGGTGGCGATCGCGGCGCGCAGTGGCCGGGAAGCCGGGTCATTTCTGCGCAGAAGGCGAATACTGCGAATGCCTTCAGCCTGAACGGGCTGGCCCTGTCCACCGCCAATCTGTATTCGGCGGTGCAACCCGGCGGCAGCCTGTACGGGCTGCAGCACAGCAATCCGGTCGATACCGAAACCGCCTATCGGGGCAATCCGGCCAGCTACGGCCAGATCAACGACCCGATGATCGGGCGTCGCATCGGCGGCGTGAACGTGTTCGGTGGCGGACTCGGGTTGTACAAGGGCAATGTGGTCAAGGGGGCGGTCGGCGTGAGCGGCGACACCTCGTGCGCCGATCACAACATCGCCTGGCGCGTGCGCGCCCTGCTGGGTCTCGACCAGCTCGCGGCCGTCGGTGGCGTGTCGGGCGACGCGACGCGACCGGACAACATCGTTTTCGACATCGATCCCGGCACCGGCAAGAGCAGTGGCGGTTTCGGTCATCCGACCTGCCTGAATACCGGCAGCAATCACACCAGCCTGCCGGTTGTCCAGTAAGACACGCCAGCACCACCTGCGGGGCGAACGGCAAGCGGTCGCCCCGCGACTGACGGAGAACGCTCATGATGAAACACAGAACGCTTATCGCAGCATGGCTGACCGGCACCCTCATCGGCGTGGCCGGAGCCGCGCAGGCCGCAACCGCGACGGCGACGCTGGACTGGTTTTCGCTCGAGTTCCAGCACCTTTCTCTCGATCCCGATTCAGGAATCACGCCGTCCTTCACCGCAGACAACTTCTACTCCTACGTCTCGACCAATATGGGTTTCATCGGCGACTGGCAGGAGTCCCACGACTGGATGTCCGATCTGTCGAGCCATACCCTCGGTGCCCATGCTTCGATCACCGGCGCAGCCTTTCCGGACAAGGCGTTGAACGATGACGGCACCGATCCGGACTGGCGCTTGATTCCGAATCCGCTCGAATCTCTGGACGCGCGGGTCGACACGTCGGGAGATATGAGTGGCGCGAACGTCTTCCGGGATTTCACGCTGGAAATCGATGCGCAGTCGGTGCTGCTCGTTTCCTTCGATTACCTGCTCACCTACGACCTGGGTCCGCTGGGCGGTATGGCTCCCTGGCTGTTCACTCGTGTCGGCATCGAGGCGCAGAACGAGGGCTTCCTGTCGTACTCCGAAGCCATTCTCTACGCTGATGAGGATGCCGGTTCTGAAATCAGGCAGGGACGCCTGGTATTCGCGCTTGTCAATGCGAGCGACGAAGCGGCGCAGTACGACGTCTCGGCCTTCGCAGGCGTATACGCAGCGGCAGTGCCGGAGCCGTCGGCGTTGGCCATGCTGCTGGCCGGTCTGGGCCTGGTGGGCCGCTGGGCGAGGCGGATTCAGGCAAGCTGAGTCGCATCGCTGGTCCCGCCCTGCCACCGGCGTATCGGGGTTTGCGCCGTATACTCCGGGTCTTTGATCCGGAGTCTTCATCGCATGCTGGCCGTCATCGGCGGAAGCGGGCTCACCCAGCTCGCCAATCTCGACATCACGCGACGGGAGGTGGTCAGGACGCCGTACGGCGAACCTTCCGGCCCGCTCACCTTCGGCCGGCTGGCCGGACGTGAGCTGGTGTTCATCGCCCGCCACGGCTATGGCCACACCATTCCGCCGCATCGGGTGAATTACCGCGCCAACATTTCCGCGCTGCGCAGCGCTGGCGTCACCCACATCGTGTCGGTGGCATCGGTCGGAGGCATTCGTGCCGACCTCGGACCGGGCGCACTCGTGGTGCCCGACCAGATCATCGATTACACCTGGGGCCGGCATTCGACCTTTTTCGATGCGCACGACGGACAGGTGCGCCACATCGATTTCACCGAACCTTATGACGCGGCGCTGCGCGAGCGCCTGATCGAAGCCGCGGCGCTGGCTGGCGAGACAGTGGTTGATGGTGCCGTCTATGCGGCAACCCAGGGGCCACGCCTGGAAACCGCAGCCGAAATCAACCGCTACGAACGGGATGGCGCCGACGTCGTGGGCATGACCGGCATGCCGGAAGCGGCGCTCGCGCGCGAGGCAGGGCTGGCCTATGCTGCACTCAATGTGGTGGTGAATCACGCCGCAGGACGCGGCGATTCCGCACACGGCATCCGCATGGCCGACATCGAAGCGATGCTCCAGGAGGCCATGGTGCGTGTGCGCCATGTGCTCGAGAAAGTGTGTGAAAGCGGGGTGTGCCGATGATCCGGGAAATTCTGCGCATGGGAGACCCGCGACTGCTGCGCATCGCCAGGCCGGTCCAGGACCTCGACAGCCCGGAGCTGCACCTGCTGGTGAGCGACCTGATCGACACCATGCGCGCCGCCAACGGTGCCGGTCTTGCGGCACCGCAGATCGGTGTTGACCTGCGTGTCGTCGTGTTCGGCGGGGCTCCGCCGACGCGCTATCCGGATGCGCCGGTCGTGCCCTTTACGGTGCTGGTGAACCCGGTGCTCAAGCCGATGGGGGACGAGCAGGAGGAGGGCTGGGAAGGCTGTCTGTCCGTGCCCGGCTTGCGGGGGATGGTGCCGCGCCATACGCGGCTGCACTACAGCGGTTTCGACCCGGAAGGTCGACCGATAGAGCGCGATGCCGAAGGCTTCCATGCGCGGGTGGTCCAGCACGAATGCGACCACCTGGATGGCGTGCTCTACCCGATGCGGGTGAAGGACTTCACCCGTTTCGGCTACACCGATGTGCTGTTCCCCGGTCTCGAGGCCTCGTCGGACGATTGACTGTCCGGCGCGCCGTCAGCTTACCGCCAGTTGATCCAGCAGTTCCTGCTCGAGCCGGATGAGGGTGCTGCTGCTGTCCAGCTCCGCGCCCGAAACCAGGAACACGTCCTCCGCACGTTCACCCAGCGTGGTGATTTTCGCCGTGTGCAGCTTGATGTGGTGAGCGGCCAGCACGCTCGCCACCGAATAGAGCAGCCCCGGTCGGTCCGCGGCGGTCACATGCATGATGTGATGCTGTTTGCGCTCATCCGGCTTGATCACCACCGTTGGCGTGATCGGAAAATGCTTCACCTCGCGTGACAGTCGTCCGGCGATCGGCTGCTCGGGCACGGACTGCTGCTGAAGCCTCTCGACCAGACCGGTTTCGATCAGCGCAATCATGTCGCGCGAATTCAGATGACCGTTCGGGTCGAGCAGCACGAAACTGTCCAGCGCGTGGCCGTCGGTCGTCGTGTGGATCTTGGCGTCGGCAATGCTGTAGCCCAGCCGTCCGAAGAACCCGCACAGCCGAACGAACAGATCGATCTGGTCCGGCGCATAGACCATCACTTGCAGGCCATCTCCCACCTGGTTGGGGCGCGCTCGGACGACAGCGGTGGCGGCATCCGGCTGGAAATAGAGCATGCGCGTGTGCCACGCGATTTCATCGGCGTCGTGGCGCATGAAGTACACGGTGTCCAGACGGGACCAGAACGCGTTCTCGACACCATCGCGCAGGCCGAAATAGCGCAGAAGCTGACGCGCTTCTTCCTGGCGGCCGCTGCTGCAGGTGGCGCCCGCGCCGTCACCCTGCAACTGGCGCAGCGTGGCGAAGTACAGATCTTCCAGTAGCTTGCCGCGCCAGGCATTCCACACCTTGGGGCTGGTGCCGCGGATATCGGCATGGGTCAGGATGTAGAGCGCGGTGAGCCTGCGCTCCGTCCGCACGATGCGGGCGAAGTCGCGGATCACGTCCGGATCGGTCAGGTCCTGCTTCTGCGCCACCGACGACATCGACAGGTGATGCTCGACCAGAAACACGACAAGCTGCGCATCCTCGCTGCTCAAACCGTGCTGCCGGCAGAACGTGCGCGCATCGCGCATGCCGAGCTGCGAATGGTCGCCGCCGCGGCCCTTCGCGATGTCATGGAACAGCGCGGACAGGTAGAGCAGCCAGCGCCGCTCGAAGCCAGTGATCAGCCGCGACAGCAACGGATATTCGTGCGCGTGTTCGGCCATGGTGAAGCGCCGCACATTGCGCATCACCTGCAGGATGTGCTGATCCACGGTATAGACATGGAACAGGTCATGCTGCATCTGGCCGACGATGCGGCCGAAGGCGGGCAGGTAACGACCCAGAATGCCGTACTGGTTCATGCGGCGGATTTCATGCACCAGTCCGCGCGTCTGCTGGAACAGCGACAGGAACAGCGCACGGTTCCTCGGATCGCGCCGGAAACGGGCATCGATCAGCCGGCGTGCACGCCACAGTGCGCGCAAGGTGCGCGCGGTCATGCCCTTCAGCTCGCCGTGCCGCTGCAGCAGCGTGAAGCACTCGATCAGCGCGCTGGGTTCGCGCTCGAACACCTGTTCATCGACCACGTCCAGCAGTTCACGACTGGACTGGAAGCGCTCGTTGATCGGCTGCGTCGCCGCATTGTCGGACGGAAAGAGCGCGGCCGAAATGTTCTGCAGAAGTATGGTGTTGAGCTGGGTGATCGTTTTCGCGCTGCGATAATACTGCTGCATGAACACTTCGGACGCCCGTCGCGTGGGCGTGGCCCGGCAACCGGACGCCGCAGCGACCGCCTCCTGGTGATCGAAAATCAGGCGATCCTCGCGGCGACGTGCGATCAGGTGCAGGCGCACGCGCGTGTCGCGCATGAAACGCTCGACCCGCGCGAGCTGGCGAGCTTCTTCCTGTGTGATCAGGCCGCGCCCGGCCAGCTCGTTCCAGCTCGAACCGAGCTGACTGGCACGCGCGATCCACTGGATCACCTGCAGGTCGCGCAATCCGCCAGGGCTTTCCTTGCAGTTCGGTTCGAGGCTGTACGGTGTTTCCTGATAGCGCTGGTGCCGCTCGTCCTGTTCCAGTCGCTTGGCCTTGAAGAACGCACGCGGGTCCCGATGCTCGGCCAGCGTGTCGCGCAATGACCGGAACAGCCGGGTCGAACCGGCAAGCAGGCGCGCTTCCAGCAACGTCGTTTCGACCGTGATGTCGCGCGCGGCCTCGTCCACACATTGCTCGACCGAGCGCACGCTGTGACCGATGTCCAGTCCCACGTCCCAGAGCAGGCCGACGAGCTGTTCCAGGCGCGCGTCCACGCCTTCGGGCGCATGCTCCGGCAGGAGGAACAACACGTCCACATCGGAGGCCGGATACAGCTCACCGCGACCGTAACCGCCTACGGCGACCAGCGCTGCGTCGCGCGGCATGCCGACGGCCGCCCACAGTCTGCGCAATGCCCCATCGACGGCCCGTGCGCGAGCGAGCAGTATGCGACGGCTGTTGCCGTCCTCCTCAAACCGGCTGCGCAGCGACTGCTGGTGGCTGACCAGCTCGGCGCGCAGCGCGCCAACCAGCACGCGCAGCGCATCCGTATCGGGAAGCGCGGACACCGCTCAGGCCACCTTGCCGAGGTCGCCGATCAATGCGGGCGGAGGCGGACAGCCGGCCGATACGGTGAGCACCTCGAAGCCCTCGGCGGTGACCAGCACCGTGTGCTCCCATTGCGCCGACAGACTGCGGTCGCGGGTCACGATGGTCCAGCCATCCGGCAGTTCGGACACGGCCGCGCGACCGGCGTTGATCATGGGCTCGATGGTGAAGATCATGCCTTCCTTCAGTTCGATGCCGGTGTTCGGCTTGCCGTAGTGCAGCACCTGGGGTTCTTCGTGGAACTTGCGACCGATGCCATGCCCGCAGAATTCGCGCACCACGGAAAAGCCGTTGCTTTCGGCGTGCCGCTGGATCGCATGACCGATGTCGCCGAGATGGGCGCCCGGTTTCACGCGGGAAATGCCCAGCCACATGCATTCGTAGGTGATCGCGCACAGGCGAGACGCCTGCTTCGTCGTCTCGCCGCCGACGATGAACATCCGGCTGGTGTCACCATGGAAACCGTCCTTGATCACCGTGATGTCCAGGTTGACGATATCGCCCTTCTTCAGCGGCCTCTCGGCCGGAACGCCATGGCACACCACATGATTGACCGAGGTGCAGATGGATTTCGGGTAGGGGCTGTAGCCCGGAGGCGCATAATTCAGGGGCGCGGGAATGGTGTGCTGCTCATTCACCATGTAGTCATGGCACAGGCGGTCCAGCTCGGCCGTGGTAACCCCTGCTTGCACATGCGGGCCGATGAAGTCGAGCACTTCCGATGCGAGCCGGCAGGCGACGCGCATGTGCTCGATCTCTTCGGGGGTCTTGATGGTGACGCTCATGAACGGTTCGGTCTGAAATGATGAAACGGGACCTGCGAGGGTAACGGAAGCGCCGCCATGCGGCAAACGGGGTTCATGTGGCTGACTTGAATTTGTTGCAATGCGGCTGATACAATCGAAGGCTGTCTGATTTCAGCGCCCGGGTGGGTGCGTCAGACAAATCCACACGCCCGGCATGCGCCGGCGCCTTGCGCGCCTGGCGACGACCGATGGGGTGCGCCGCCGGAAGTCCGGCTGCGACACGGCCGGGCGGAGGTCCAACCCTGTTCGGAGCATCAGAATGTCCGTATCCATGCGTGAAATGCTGGAAGCCGGTGTCCATTTCGGACACCAGACCCGCTTCTGGAATCCCAAGATGGCCCCTTTCATCTTCGGCCATCGCAACAAGATCCACATCATCAATCTCGAAAAGACCGTCACCAAGTACAACGAGGCGATGGCTTTCATCCGCCGCATGTCGGCCAACAAGGGCACCATCCTGATGGTCGGTACCAAGCGCCAGGCACGTGAAATCGTGGCCGAGGAAGCGCAGCGCGCCGGTGTGCCCTATGTTGACGAGCGCTGGCTCGGCGGCATGCTGACCAACTTCAAGACGCTCAAGCTTTCGGTCAAGCGCCTGAAGGATCTGGAAACCATGGTGGAAGATGGCTCGATGGAGCGTCTTCCGAAGAAGGAAGCGCTGGTTCTTCAGCGCGAACTGGTCAAGCTGCAGAAGAGCATCGGCGGCATCAAGGACATGGCGGGTCTGCCGGATGCGCTGTTCGTGATCGATGTCGGCTACCACAAGATCGCCATCACCGAAGCCAGCAAGCTGGGCATTCCGGTCATCGCTGTGGTCGATACCAACCATTCGCCGAATGGCGTCGATTACATCATTCCGGGCAACGACGACTCCAGTCGCGCGATCCGTCTGTACGCCTCCGGCGTGGCGGACGCCATCCTGGAAGGCCGCAACAGCGCAGCGGCCGATCTCGTTGCCCAGCTCAAGTCCGACGACGAATTCGTCGAGGTCGAGGGTGAAAGCGAAGGCGAAGCCCAGGCCTGATCCCAGGGATGCGGGCGCCTCGGCGCCCGCGATTGTTTTCACCGTTCGATTTTTCGAAACGCACAGATAGGCAGGAATGAGCATGGCGGAAATCACCGCAGGTATGGTCAAGGAGCTGCGCGAAAAGACCGACGCTCCGATGATGGAATGCAAGAAGGCGCTGACCGAAGCGGGTGGCGATCTGGCGAAGGCGGAAGAAATCCTCCGCGTGAAGCTGGGCAACAAGGCCAGCAAGGCGGCGGCGCGCGTGACCGCGGAAGGCGTCGTCGGCCTGTTCCTGGCGGCGGATGGCAAGACGGCCGCCATGGTCGAGGTGAACTGCGAAACCGACTTCGTCGCCAAGAACGACGATTTCCTCGCGCTGGTGAACGGCTGCGCCAGGCTGGTTGCGGAAAACAGCCCGGCCGACGTGGCCGCGCTGTCGGCATTGCCGATGGGCGAGGGCACGGTCGAATCCACCCGCGCCGCGCTGGTCGGCAAGATCGGCGAGAACATGAGCATCCGCCGCTTCGTGCGCGTGCAGGCCGAAGGCAAGGTGGCCAGCTACGTACACGGTGGTTCCAAGATCGGCGTACTGGTCGATCTGGTCGGCGGCGACGAAGCGCTCGCCAAGGACCTGGCGATGCACATTGCCGCCTCCAAGCCCAAGTCGCTGGATGCATCCGGGGTGTCGGCCGAGCTGATCGAAGCCGAGCGCCGCGTCGCCATCGAAAAGGCGCGTGAAGCGGGCAAGCCGGAAGAAATGATCACCAAGATTGCCGAAGGCTCGGTGCAGAAGTACCTGAAGGAAGTGACGCTGCTCGGTCAGGTGTTCGTAAAGGCCGAAGACGGCAAGCAGACGATCGAACAGTTGCTGAAGGCGAAGTCTGCGAAGATCGCATCGTTCACGCTGTACGTGGTCGGCGAAGGCATCGAGAAGAAGACTACCGACTTTGCCGCCGAAGTGGCCGCCCAGGCAGCCGCTGCCGCTGCCGCGCGCTGAACTCGCCCAGGGAGCCTGCATGACCGTTGCCTATCGCCGCATCCTTCTGAAGCTGTCGGGCGAAGCCCTCATGGGCGACGACGACTACGGAATCAGCCGCGACATGCTGTCGCGTGTCGTGGCTGAAATCGCCGAAATCCGCGCTTTGGGCGTGGAAGTGGGCGTTGTGATCGGCGGAGGCAACATCTTCCGCGGCGTGGCAGGAGGCGCGGCCGGCATGGATCGCGCCACCGCCGACTACATGGGCATGCTGGCAACCGTGATGAACGCGCTGGCACTGGGCGATGCGATGCGTCAGGCCGGTGTGGCGGCGCGCGTGCAGTCGGCGCTGAGCATAGAGCCGGTGGTGGAGTTCTACATCCGCGGCAAGGCCATCCGCTATCTCGAAGAAGGCAAGGTCGTCATCTTCGCGGCGGGTACCGGCAATCCCTTCTTCACCACGGACACCGCTGCAGCGCTGCGCGGGCGAGAGATCGAGGCCGAGGTGGTGCTCAAGGCCACCAAGGTCGACGGCGTGTACAACGCCGATCCGATGAAGGATGCGACGGCCACCCGCTACGATCGCGTAAGCTTCGATGAAGCCATCAGCCGTGATCTGAAGGTGATGGACGCAACAGCGCTCGCGCTGTGCCGCGATCAGCAACTGCCGATCAAGGTGTTCAGCATCTTCAAACCGGGCGCACTGAAGCGCGTGGTGCAGGGCGAAGACGAAGGAACGCTGGTCCACATCTGATCCCGGTTGCGCCGCATGGCCGCACGCTGATTTCAGACACCGGCCGCGAATGCGGCCGTACTTCCAACAAGAGGCGACGTCATGATCCCCGAGTTGAAGAAAACCACCGAACAGAAGATGCAGAAAACGCTGGAGTCGCTCAAGACCGACTTCGGCAAGGTGCGCACCGGACGTGCGCACACCGGCATCCTTGACCACATCCAGGTCGATTACTACGGTTCCATGGTGCCGCTGGCCCAGGTGGCGAACGTCACCCTGATCGATGCGCGGGCCATCGGCGTACAGCCATGGGAAAAGAAGATGCTGCCGGTGGTCGAGAAGGCCATCCGGGACTCCGATCTGGGCCTCAACCCGTCCGCCATGGGTGAAATCGTGCGCGTGCCGATGCCGCCGCTGACCGAGGAGCGCCGCAAGGAACTGATCAAGGTCGTGCGCGGCGAAGCCGAGAACGCGCGGGTCGCCGTGCGCAATCTGCGCCGCGATGCCAACAATGCGCTGAAAGACGCGGTCAAGAACAAGGAAATTTCCGAAGACGACGAACGCCGCGCTCAGGAAGACGTGCAGAAGCTGACCGATCGCTACATCGCCGAGGTCGACAAGCAGCTTGCACAAAAAGAGCAGGACCTGATGGCCGTCTGAGAGCGGGCTGCGCATCTTGTCCACCACTTCCGTACAGAACGGAGTGCCGCGGCACATCGCCATCATCATGGATGGCAATGGCCGCTGGGCACGTCGCCGTTTCATGCCGCGCGTGGCCGGGCATCGCAAGGGCGTGGAAGCGGTACGCGCCGTGGTGCGGCGCTGCGCCGAGCGCGGCGTCGGTTACCTCACGCTTTTCGCCTTCAGTTCCGAGAACTGGCGGCGCCCGGCGGACGAGGTGAACTTCCTGATGCAGCTTTTCGTACGGGCACTCGAGGACGAAGTGGCGCGTCTGCACGAGAACGGCATCCGTCTGCGCGTGATCGGCGATCTGTCGCGTTTCGAGCCACGATTGATCGAACTCATCCATAAGGCCGAAGCGCTTACCGCGGCCAACTCGGGACTCAACCTGACCATTGCCGCCAATTACGGCGGACGATGGGACATCCTGCAGGCGGCCGAGCGCATGATGAAGGCGCAGCCGGAACGTCGTGAAGGCTTCAGCGAGGACGACCTGTCCGCACATCTGTCCATGGCCTTCGCGCCGGAACCCGACCTGTTCATACGCACAGGCGGCGAACAGCGCATCAGCAATTTCCTGCTCTGGCAACTTGCCTACACCGAGCTTTACTTCACCGAGGCGCTGTGGCCGGAATTCAACGCCGAATCCATCGACGCGGCCATCGCGTCCTATCAGCAGCGCGAGCGCCGTTTCGGCCGGACCAGCGAACAGGTGCAGGCCGCCGCCTCGGGCGGACATGCTTAAGCAGCGCGTCCTGACGGCCATACTGCTGCTGGCCGGTCTGTCGGCGGCGCTCCGCTTCTTCGATCTGCACGCATGGCAGCTTCTGGTCGCCGGCATTGTCGGTCTCGCCGCCTGGGAATGGGCGAGACTGGCGGCGTGCGGTGCGGCGCGCTGTGTCGTGTGGGGCCTGGTCACCACTGCAGCGGTCGCCGCGCTGTCCCTCGTCTGTTTCGACGCGACGGGCCTCCGCCTGGAGGCCAGCTCCGTGCTGTGGTTGCTGCATGGCAGTGCCCTGCCGTTCTGGTTGCTTGCCGTGCCGCTCTGGATGCGGCATCCGTCGTCGCGCCCGCCACGCCCCATCCTGCTCGCCGTAGGCATGGTGCTCTTGCTGCCGCCCGCGCTGGCGCTCGTACAGTTGCGCGCCGCCGGCGTACAGCCCCTGCTGGCCCTCATGGCGGTGGTGTGGGTGGCCGACATTGCCGCCTATTTCACCGGGCGCGCCTTCGGACGTCACAAGCTGGCCCCGGCCATCAGTCCGGGGAAGACATGGGAGGGTGCGTTCGGCGCGGTGCTGGCGGTCCAGGCCTATGGCTTCCTGATACAGCCGCTGCTGCGCGACGCCGGTCTGTCCATCCCTTCGCCCGGCGTGTGGTCGCTGACACTCTTGCTGCTGACCGCGATCAGCATCGTCGGCGATCTGTTTGAATCCATGATGAAGCGTCAGGCCGGTCGCAAGGACAGCAGTCAGTTGCTGCCAGGGCATGGCGGCATACTCGACCGGATAGACAGCCTGACCGCGACGCTGCCGCTGGTCGGGCTGTATCTGCTGAGCTTTCATCCGCAAGGAGGCCTGTGATGCGCAGACTGACCGTGCTCGGGGCGACCGGCTCGATAGGTGTAAGCACGCTGGATGTCGTTGCCCGGCATCCCGAGCGTTTCCAGGTGGTCGCACTCGCGGGCCACCGCCAGGTGGAGCGGCTGGCCGAGCAGTGTCTCCGTTTCGAACCACGCTACGCAGTGATGGCCGACGACGCCGCGGCCCAGGCCTTGCGCGAGCGCCTGCGTGGTCAGGTGGCCACCGAGGTCCTGTCGGGTGCCGGGGCGCTGGAGCAGATCGCGGCCCTCGACGAGGTGGACACGGTCATGGCGGCCATCGTCGGCGCAGCCGGACTGCGACCGACGCTGGCGGCCGCACGTGCCGGCAAGCGCATCCTGCTCGCCAACAAGGAAGCCCTGGTGATGTCCGGTGGATTGTTCATGCAGGAAGTGCGCGCGCACGGCGCAACGCTGCTGCCGATAGACAGCGAGCACAACGCGGTCTTCCAGTGCATGCCGACAGCCGGGCAGGGCGGCGTCAGGCGCATCCTGCTGACCGCATCCGGAGGACCTTTCCGGCGCACACCACTGGCCGAGCTCGAGACCGTCACGCCGGACCAGGCCTGTGCCCACCCGAACTGGGACATGGGGCGCAAGATTTCGGTCGATTCAGCGACCATGATGAACAAGGGCCTCGAAGTGATCGAGGCGCACTGGTTGTTCGACACCCCGGCCGAACGCATCGACGTCGTGATCCATCCGCAGAGCATCGTGCATTCGATGGTCGAATACGTCGACGGGTCGGTGCTGGCGCAGATGGGAAATCCCGACATGCGCACGCCGATCGCGCACGCCCTTGCCTGGCCCGAACGCCTTGATTCCGGGGTGAGTCCACTCGATCTGGCCACCTCGCCTGCACTGGCATTCGAGCCGCCGGATCTGGACCGTTTTCCCTGCCTGCAACTGGCTTTCGACGCACTGCGGGCCGGCGGTGCGACACCTGCGGTGCTGAATGCGGCGAACGAGGTTGCGGTCGCAGCCTTCCTGGAACATCGGCTCGGTTTCCGTGCCATACACCGGGTCATCGCCGGCACACTGCACGCGCTGCCGCACCGGTCGGCCGCTTCGCTGGACGAGGTGTTCGAAGCGGATGCGGCCGCTCGCGACATCGCACGGCGCATCATCGGAGCACTCGCTTGAATTTCCTGTTCTACCTTGCGGCCTTCGCGCTCGCACTGGGTATCCTGATCACGGTGCACGAGTTCGGCCATTACATCGTTGCGCGCACGTGTGGCGTAAAGGTATTGCGCTTCTCGATCGGCTTCGGGCGGCCCCTGCTGCTGCATCGTGCGGGTGCCGATCGCACGGAATGGGTGCTCGCGGCCTTTCCGCTGGGCGGCTACGTGAAGATGCTCGACGAGCGGGAGGCCCCGGTGCCGATGCAGGAACTGCATCGCGCCTTCAACCGGCAGACGGTGGGCAAGCGCTTCGCCATCGTGTCCGCCGGTCCGATCGCCAATTTCCTGCTGGCCATCCTCGTCTACTGGGGTCTGTTCATGCACGGCATGGACGAACTGAAGCCCTTGCTGGGCACGCCGCCGGCAAACACACCGGCCGCGGTCGCCGGAATCCGCGAAGGCGACCTGGTACGCCGCATCGACGGAGACGATGTCCGTTCCGCCCAGGATCTGCGCTGGCATGTTGCCAAGGCAGCCATCGAACAGCGCACGCTGCACATCGAAACAATCAACGACAGACAGGAGATCGCCGTACACAAGGTCGATCTGGCCGGCCTGGGCGATGTCGACGCCGGATTGATGGAGCGCGCAGGCCTCGTCATTTTCCGTCCGCGCATCGACAGCGTGGTCGGCAGTGTCGAGGACGACAGCGCGGCCGCGCGCGCGGGCATCCGTCCCGACGACCGTATTGTCGCCGTCGATGGACGGCCGGTGACCGACTGGACGTCGATGGTGGATATCGTCCGCGACCGGCCCGGGCGTGAAACCGCGGTCCGGATCGAACGTGACGGGCGCGCGCTCGATCTGCCGGTCGTGATCGGGACGGCGGACGACAACGGCGAACGCATCGGGCGGCTGGGCATCACGCCGCGCCCGGATCCCGCCCTGCGCGATCGCATGTTCATCGAGGTCAGGCATGACTTCGCCGAATCCTTTGTCCTGGCGGTTCGCCAGACCTGGGATACTGCACTGTTCAGCTTCAAGGCCTTCGGCCGCATGATCACCGGCGAACTGTCGTGGAAAAACCTGAGCGGCCCGGTGACGATCGCCGACTACGCGGGTCAGTCCGCAGCCATGGGCGTCAGCCATTACATCAAGTTCATCGCACTCATCAGCATCAGTCTCGGAGTGCTGAACCTGCTCCCCATCCCGATGCTGGACGGCGGGCACTTGATGTACTATACGATCGAATTTCTGAAGGGCGGTCCGGTGTCCGAGCGCATCATGGAAATCGGACAGCAGGTGGGTCTGGCGCTGTTGCTGATGCTCATGGCCTTCGCCTTCTACAACGATATCAATCGCCTTTTCGGGTAACGCCCCGCTGAAATCCCCCATGCGCAAGTTCCTGCTGCCCGCACTGATCGCGGGTCTGATGTCGGCTCATGTCCACGCCTTCGAACCTTTCGTCGTGCGCGACATACGGGTGGAAGGCATACAGCGGACCGAGGCCGGCACCGTATTCAACTACCTGCCGGTGCGCGTCGGCGAAAGCTTCAACGAAGACAAGGCGGCGCAGGCCATCAAGGCGCTGTTCGCCACCGGTTTCTTCAAGGATGTGCGCATCGAGGTCGAGGGCGATGTCCTGGTCGTGGTGCTCGAAGAGCGGCCCGCGATCGCTTCACTCGAATTCACTGGCATGAAGGAATTCGACAAGGAAGCGATCAAGAAGGGGCTGCGCGACGTCGGCCTTGCCGAATCCCGCATTTTCGACCGCTCGGTACTTGATCGCGCCGAGCAGGAACTGAAGAGACAGTACCTGTCGCGCGGTCGCTATTCGGTCGAGGTCAAGACGGTGGTCACCCCGCTCGAACGCAACCGGGTGGCCATCAACTTCCAGATCGACGAAGGCGAGGTCGCCAAGATCCGCCAGATCAACATCGTGGGCGCGAAGTCCTTCAAGGAGAAGGACCTGCTCAAGCTGATCACGCTGACCACGCCGAACTGGCTGAGCTGGTACACGAAGAACGACCAGTATTCCAAGCAGAAGCTCAGCGCCGACGTGGAAACACTGCGCAGCTGGTATCTGGATCGCGGCTACCTTGAATTCAATGTCGATTCGACCCAGGTGTCGATCACGCCGGACAAGCAGGACATCTACATCACCATCTCGATCACCGAGGGCGAGAAATATACGGTGTCAGGCATCAAGCTGTCGGGTGAGCTGCTGCTGCCGGAAGAGGAACTGGTCAAGCTGGTGAAGCTGAAGCCGGGCGACGAGTTCTCGCGCAAGAAACTGACCGACACGACCAAGGCCATCAGCGATCGTCTCGGCAACGAGGGCTACGCTTTTGCCAACGTCAATTCCGTGCCGGAACCGGACAAGGAAAAGCGAACCGTATCCTTTACCGTGTTCATCGACCCGGGCCGCAAGGTGTACGTCCGTCGCATCAACGTGCTGGGCAACAGCAAGACGGCGGATCAGGTCGTGCGCCGTGAATTCCGCCAGATGGAAGGGGCGTGGTACGACGGCGAGAAGATCAACCGCTCTCGCTCGCGCGTCGACCGCCTCGGCTACTTCGACGCGGTGACCGTGGAAACGCCGGCCGTACCGGGCACCACGGACCAGGTCGACGTGAACCTGACGGTCAAGGAAAAACCGACCGGCAACCTCATGTTCGGTGCCGGTTTCTCCAGTTCGGAAAGTCTCATCCTGTCCACATCGGTGTCGCAGCAGAATCTGTTCGGCAGCGGCAAGTCGCTGTCGCTCAGCCTGAACAGCGGCAGCATCAACAAGACCTATTCGCTGTCCTTCACCGACCCGTACTACACGCCGGATGGCATTTCGCGCGGTTACGACCTCTATCTGCGCAATGTCAATCCGACCCGGCTCAACCTGGGCAATTACCGTACCTCGTCGGTGGGCGCCGGCTTGCGCTGGGGTTTCCCGATCCGCGAGGACGATCGCATCAATTTCGGTCTGGCGGTCGATCAGACGTCCATCGATGTGTACGAGGACAGTCCGCAGCGCTACATCGATTTCGTCAATGAATTCGGCGACAGCAATACCTCGCTGCTGGCGACCGTGGGCTGGGCACGCGATACGCGCGACAGCTTCATCTGGCCGACCACGGGTGCGGTGCGTCGCGTGAGCGGCGAAATTGCGACGCCGCCCGGCGACCTGCGCTACATGAAGGTTTCCTACCAGCATCAGCAGTTCTTCCCGCTGTGGGGTGATTTCGTGCTGATGCTGAACGGCGAATTGGGCTATGGTCGCGGTTACGGCGACAAGCCGCTGCCGTTCTACAAGAACTTCTACGTCGGCGGCATCGGATCGGTGCGCGGCTTCGAAACCGCATCCATCGGACAGCGCGACCGCGATGGCAACGGCAACCTTCTGCGCGCCACCATAGGCGGGGATCGCCGTGTCGTGATGAATGCCGAAATGCTGTTTCCGTTTCCCGGAATGGGGCAGGATAGATCGCTGCGGCTGGGTACTTTCGTCGATGCCGGCAATGTGTGGGCGACGGATGAAAGCCTGAACCTGGGCGATTTGCGCTATAGTGCCGGGCTTTCCGTGGCGTGGAGTTCGCCCATGGGTCCCTTGAAGTTCAGCATCGCCCAACCGCTGAGCAAGGAGCCCACAGACCGGCTGCAGCGCTTCCAGTTCCAGTTGGGTAATGTGTTCTGATTCCGCAACGATCCGAATGAACAGGTCGAGTATGTCCGCACGTTCCGCATTGATCGCCGTGCTTTCCGCTCTCGCGCTGCTGCCGCTCGCACCGGCTCGTGCCGAGAGCGATGTGAAGATCGGGTTCGTCGACACCGAGCGCATCCTGCGCGAGGCCGCCCCTGCCGTGCGCGCCCAGAAGAAGCTGGAAAAGGAATTCGAGAAGCGCTCGCAGGAACTGGAGCGGCTGGCCAAGCAACTGCAATCCATGCAGCAGAACATGGAAAAGAATGCGGTGACGCTGTCGGACAGCGACCGGCGCGCAAAGGAACGCGAATTCGCCGATCTCACGCGCGACATGCAGCGCCGCGAGCGCGAATATCGCGAAGATCTGAACCAGCGCCGCAACGAGGAGCTGGCCGGCGTGCTCGACAAGGCGAACAAGGCGATCAAGGTGATTGCCGAAGCCGAGAAGTACGATCTCATCCTGCAGGAAGTCGTGTACCGCAGCGCGCGCATCGACATCACCGAAAAGGTGCTGAAGGCGCTGGCCGACCCTCCCGCGGCGGCTGCGACGAAGTAAGCCGATGGCAGCCCGTCTTGGCGACATCGTCGCCCGGCTGGGCGGAGAGCTGCACGGTGATGCGGACCTGCTGATCGAGCAGGTGGCGCCGCTCGACAGTGCCGGTTCCGCCCATATTTCCTTCCTTTCCAGCCCGAAGTACCGCAGCGTGCTGGCGGCCAGCGGTGCAGGCGCAGTCATCGTGACCGAACGCGATGGACAGGGACTGGCACGCACCCACGTGCGCTGCAAGAATCCCTATCTGTATTTCGCACGCGTGGCGCAACTGCTCAATCCGGTGGCGCGCCCTGCCGCCGGCGTGCATCCCTCAGCGACCGTCCATGCGGGTGCGCAGGTGCATCCGGATGCTGCAGTGGCCGCAGGCGCGGTGATCGGCGAGGGTGCCGTCGTCGGCGCGCGTTCGGTGATCGGTGCCGGCAGCGTGCTGGGCGACGGCGTCCATCTTGGCGAGGATTGCCTGCTGCACGCGCACGTGGTGATCTATGCGGGATGCCGCGTGGGCGATCGCTGCATCCTGCACTCCGGTGCGGTGATCGGCGCCGACGGCTTCGGCTTCGCTCGCGAAGCGGATGGAAGCTGGGTCAAGATTCCGCAGATCGGCCGCGTGCTCATCGGCAACGATGTGGAAATCGGCGCCAATGCCACGGTGGATCGCGGCGCGCTCGAGGACACGGTGATCGGCGACGGCGTCAAGCTCGACAACCTGATACAGATCGCCCACAACGTGCGCATCGGTGATCACACTGCCATGGCCGGATGTTCCGGAGTCGCAGGCAGCACCACGATAGGCAAGCGCTGCATGATAGGCGGCTCGGCCCGCATCATGGGCCATATCGACATCGTCGACGATGTGGTCGTGTCCGCAGTGAGCTTCGCGACCAAGTCCATCACCGCGCCGGGTGTCTATACAGGGTCGGTGCCGTCCATGGAACACAAGGACTGGACGCGCAACTATTCGCGCCTGCGTCATCTCGATGCGATGGCCGAGCGCATCCGTGCGCTCGAAAAACAACTTGCGTCGATGCAAGAAAACAAGGATGAGTGAATTGAAATCGATGGACATCCATGCGGTGCTGAAATCGCTGCCGCACCGTTTCCCCTTCCTGCTGGTCGATCGCGTACTCGAAGTCGAGCCGGGCAAACACATCAGGGCGCTGAAGAACGTCACCATCAACGAACCGTTCTTTCCCGGCCACTTCCCCAATCATCCGGTCATGCCGGGCGTGCTCATCGTCGAGGCGCTGGCGCAGGCGGCGGCCATCCTGTCTTTCGAAACCCTGGGGACCACCCCCGACGCCGACTCGGTCTACTACCTCTGTGGCGTGGACAACACGCGCTTCAAGAAGCCGGTCATGGCCGGCGACCAGCTCATCCTTGAAGTCGATCTGCTGAAGCATTCGCGCGGCATCTGGAAGTACCAGGCGCGCGCCCGCGTCGATGGCGGCGTGGTGGCCGAATCCGAACTGCTGTGCGCGGTGCGTCCGACCTGATGGCCACGCACATCCATCCCGGCGCGCTGGTCGATCCGGCCGCCCGCATCGGCGACAACGTCGAAATCGGGGCCTTCAGCATCATCGGACCGAATGTGGAGATCGGCGACGGCACGAAGGTACATCCGCATGTGGTGATCCAGGGGCACACACGCATCGGTCGCGACAACGTGTTCCATCCCTTCTGTTCGATCGGCGGCGACCCGCAGGACAAGAAATACGACGGTGAACCGACCCGGCTCATCATCGGTGATCGCAACACGGTGCGCGAGTACGCGACCATGAACTGCGGCACCGTTCAGGATGGCGGCGTGACGCGCGTCGGCGACGACAACTGGATCATGGCCTATGTGCATGTGGCGCACGACTGCCAGGTCGGCAGCCATACCATCATGGCGAACAACACTGCATTGGCGGGGCACGTGCACGTCGGCGACTGGGCGATACTCGGCGGATTCACCGGCGTGCACCAGTTCGTGCGCGTCGGCGCGCACAGTTTCTGCGGCGTGCATTCCAGCGTGCTGCAGGACGTACCGCCCTATGTGCTCGCCAATGGTGTGCCGGCGACGCCGCATGGCATCAATGCCGAAGGTCTGCGTCGGCGCGGCTTCAGCAACGAAGCCATCATGGCGATCAAACGGGCCTACAAGACGCTGTACCGAGAGGGCCTCAAACTCGACGAAGCCAAGGCGCTGATCGCCGAAGCGGCGCAAGAAGCGCCCGAAGTGAGTCTGCTGTCTGAATTCCTCACCGCCGGCGGCCGCGGCATCATCCGCTGACATGAAGCGCATCTCCGGCTCCTGGCAGGTCTGCCGGTCCGGTCGCGGTCGGCCGTGCCGTCCGCCCGGCTTTCCCACACTGCGGCCGGCCGCGTCGCAGCCCGACGGCACCCACTGACATGGCCGACCGCATCCAGGTGGCCATGGTTGCCGGCGAGGCTTCAGGCGACCAGCTGGCGGCACATCTGATCAGGGCATTGCAGGCGTCACGGCCCGACATCGAGTTCGTGGGTATCGGCGGTCCACGCATGGTCGCCGCGGGTTTCACCGCCTGGTGGCCTTCCGAAAAGCTGGCGGTGCGCGGCTATTTCGAGGTTCTCAGGCACTACCGCGAACTGGCGGGCATACGGCGCGAACTGTGCCGACGCCTGTTGCGCGAACGGCCGGCGGCCTTCATCGGCATCGATGCGCCCGATTTCAACCTCTGGCTGGAACGGCGCATGCGCAATGCCGGCATACCGGCCATCCATTATGTCAGCCCGTCGATCTGGGCCTGGCGCGGCGGGCGCATCAAGGGCATTGCGCGCAGCGTGTCACGCATGCTGTGCCTGTTTCCGTTCGAACCGCCGCTCTATGAAAAAGCCGGCGTTCCGGTGAGCTATGTCGGCCATCCCTTCGCCGACGAGATATCGCCGGCGCCGCAGCGCTTTGCCGCACGCGAACGGCTGGCGATCCGCGCGGATGCCCGCATCGTGGCCTTGCTGCCGGGGAGCCGTCAGTCCGAACTGCAGTACAACGCGCACGCGTGGATAGGTGCCGCCAAATTGCTGCACGAACGCCATCCCGATCTGCGCTTCCTGGTGCCGCTCACCACGCGCGAAACCCGTAACCGGTTCGAGCAGGCCTTGTGGGACTGCGACGCGACGGACCTGCCGCTGTCCATCCTGTTCGGCCACGCGCGCGATGCGTTGATGGCCTGCGATGTGGCGCTGGTAGCCAGCGGCACCGCAACGCTGGAAGCCGCCCTGTGCCGCGCTCCGCATGTCGTGGCCTACCGCATCCACAAGCTGAGCTATCTGCTCATGAAGCGCATGGCGTATCAGCCCTGGATCGGTCTGCCCAACATCCTGGCCGGCAAGGACGTCGTGCCCGAGCTGCTGCAGCACGATGCGACGCCGGACAGGCTGGCTGACGCGCTCGACGCCTTGCTCGGCGACGCGGTGGCGCGACGCGCCCAGCTCGACGAATTCGAACAGATTCATCACACGCTGCGCCAGGACACGGCGGCACGCGCAGCCGAAGCCATCCTGCCGCACCTGCCACCGCCGTGAAGATCGCCGGCGTCGATGAAGCGGGCAGGGGGCCTCTGTGCGGTCCGGTCTATGCCGCCGCCGTCATCCTCGATCCGCTGCGCCCGATCGAAGGATTGGACGACTCCAAGAAACTGTCGGAAAAGAAGCGCGAACTGCTGGCGCCATTGATCCGTGAGCGGGCGCTCGCGTGGGCGGTCGGTATCGCGACAGTGGAAGAAATCGATCGGCTGAACATCCTGCACGCGAGCATGCTGGCCATGCGGCGCGCCATCGAGGGGCTGACCATCGCGCCCGACGAGGTGAGGGTGGATGGCAACCGCGTGCCGCCCGGTCTCACCGTGCCGGCGCGTGCCCTGGTCGGCGGCGACGCGCTGGATGCCGCAATCTCCGCCGCGTCGATACTGGCCAAGACCGACCGCGACCACGAAATGCTGCGCCTGGCGGTGCTGTATCCGCAGTACGGCATCGCCCGGCACAAGGGCTACCCCACGGCGGCGCATCTGGCGGCATTGCGCGAGCACGGGCCGTCGCCCATCCATCGCCGCAGCTTCGCGCCGGTTGCCCAGCACAGCCTGGATTTCGGCGAGCTGCCCGCCGACCGATCCGACACTGCTTTCCGGCGCGGTTAGACTGCGCCCCGGCACTGCCGGAATCCGTCCGCATCGCGCCTCGAGCGCGGCACCCTGTCCCGTCTCGAGCGAGACGCAAATCCCCGGCAGCCCTGTCCGATCAACATCTGCCGGAACAAGGATCCGAAATGAACCCAAGCGCGCTGGAGGTGGTCGGCACCGGTCTGTTCGTGGTCGCCGTCGCGCACACTTTCCTGACCAAGTACTTCGAACACCTCGCCCATCTTCAACCCGGCCACGCTGGAATATGGCATCTGCTCGGCGAAGTCGAGGTGGTATTCGGCTTCTGGGCCTTCGTACTGCTGGCCTGGATGGCGATCGCATCCGGCGCCGACGCCGCCGCCGGCTACCTCGAGCGACTCGATTTCACCGAGCCGGCCTTCGTGTTCGTCATCATGGTGGTGGCCGCCAGCCGTCCCATACTCGAGCTGTGCAAGGCGGGCGCCCGCGCACTGGCTCGCTACATTCCGCTCAACGACAGCCTGTCCTTCTACTTCGTCTGCCTGTCCGTGCTGCCGCTGCTCGGCTCCTTCGTCACCGAACCGGCTGCGATGACACTGGCCGCGCTGATGCTGCGCGACAACTTCTACCGCCGGAGCATTTCGCACCGCCTGAAGTACGTGACGCTGGGCGCGCTGTTCGTCAATGTATCGATAGGCGGGACGCTCACCCATTTCGCCGCACCGCCGGTACTCATGGTGGCCGGCAAGTGGAACTGGGACATGTGGTACATGCTCGGCCACTTCGGCTGGAAATCGGCACTCGCGGTGTTCGCCAACGCGGGCATCGCCACTTTCCTGTTCGCGCGCGAATTGAAGGCGCTGGACGTGAATGCGCGCGACAGCGACCGCACGGTACCGGGCGCGCTCATCCTGCTGCATGTGTTCTTCCTGGCCGGCATCGTCTATTTCGCCCACCACCCGGTCGTGTTCGTCGGTCTGTTCCTGCTCTTCCTCGGTGTGGCCGAGGGCTACAAGCATCATCACGACAGGCTCATGCTGCGCGAGGGCCTCATGGTCGGCTTTTTCCTGGCTGGCCTGGTCACGCTGGGCACGCTGCAGCAATGGTGGTTGCAGGGAGCGCTGGCCGGCATGGACAGCACGGCGCTGTATTTCGGCGCGACCGCGCTCACCGCGATCACGGACAACGCGGCGCTGACCTATCTCGGTTCGCTGGTCGACGGCACTGACGACGCGTTCCGGCATTCGCTGGTCGCCGGCGCCGTCACCGGCGGTGGCCTGACGGTGATTGCCAACGCGCCGAATCCGGCCGGGTTTTCCATCCTGCGTGGCTATTTCGACGACGAGTCGATCAATCCGCTCGGTCTGTTCGTCACCGCTGTGCCGCCCACCATCGTCGCCATTCTGGCTTTCCGCACGCTGTAAGCGGCGAGACGGCGCCGCCGTCCCGGTGCGCTTCTTCAGCGCCGCACCGTGCGAAACAAAAAGGTTCTGGCATTTATTCCAATATTCGACAATAATCGAACAATGGAAGAGAAACTTGTCATTCGTGCCCTCGCGGCGCTGGCGCAGGAAGTACGTCTGCGTGTGTTCCGCGCCCTGGTTGTCGCGGGTCCGGAGGGCATGACGCCAGGCACACTCGGCGAACAACTGGGTGTCGCGCCGACCACGCTGTCCTTCCATCTGAAGGAGCTGACCCAGGCCGGTCTGCTGCAGCAATCGCGCAGCGGCCGCAACCTGATCTATCGAGCTGATTACGCCTGCATGGGCGATCTGCTCGCCTATCTCACCGAGAACTGTTGCGCCGGTGCCCCGTGCACCGCAGCGCCGCCTTCCTGCACGCAATGTTGAACGGAGAACCACGATGAAACGCTTTCATGTCCATCTGCATGTCGACGATCTGGCCCGCAGCATCGCCTTCTACAACCGCCTGTTCGACGCCCGGCCGGCGCGGCAGGAAGCGGATTACGCGAAATGGATGCTGGATGACCCGCCGGTCAATTTCGCCATTTCCACCCGTGGCAGTCAGGCCGGCATTGATCACCTGGGCATCCAGACCGACGACCCCGAAGAGCTCGCGGCCATGAAGGCGCGCGCCGAATCGGCCGACATGGCGCTGCTGGACGAGGGCGAAACCACCTGTTGCTATGCGCGCAGCGAAAAGCACTGGGTGACCGATCCGCAAGGCATCGCCTGGGAACACTTCCACACGCTGGCCAACATTCCGGTATTCAACGAAAGCGCGCAGACGGCGGGCGAGGGCAGCGCCTGCTGCACGCCCAAGGCGCCGGTCACGCGTGGCAAGCCGCTCGCGATAGGCGTGAAGACGACAGGTACGACGGGTTCGGGTTGCTGCTGACATGAGCGCGCCCATCCACGTGCTGTTTCTGTGCACTCACAATTCCGCTCGCAGCGTGTTGGCCGAATGTCTGCTGAACCATCTGGGCGGCGAGCGCTTCCGTGCCTTTTCCGCCGGCAGTACGCCATCGGGTCGCGTCAATCCCCTGGCGCTGCAGGCGCTGAACGAACAGGGCATCGCCACTGAAAGCGTGCGCAGCAAGTCCTGGGACGAATTCGCATCTGCGGGCGCACCACGGATGGATCTCATCATCACGGTGTGCGACGCCGCCGCCGGTGAGGTATGCCCGATATGGCCGGGTCACCCGGCCACCGCGCACTGGGGCTATGCCGATCCGTCGACGACGCAGGGCAGCGAAGCCGCAAAACTCGCCGCCTTCCGCGACACGCTTGCGCTGATGCGGCGACGCATCGAAATACTGGTGGCCATGCCCGACGAACGCCTGCATGCGCTGGCCCTGCAACAGACCGCCCGCGATCTGGCGGCAGACTGAGAGCTTCGCATGGGCATGTTCGAACGCTGGCTCACCGTCTGGGTGGGTCTGGCCATTGTCGTCGGCATCGGGCTCGGCTTGACCGCACCCGGCGCCTTCGCCGTCGTCGCCGCGCTCGAAGTGGCGCATGTCAATCTGGTGGTGGCGGTGCTCATCTGGGTCATGATCTATCCGATGATGATCCAGATCGACTTCGCCTCGGTGCGCGACGTCGGGCGACGGCCGCAGGGCCTCGCGCTCACCCTGGTGGTGAACTGGCTCATCAAGCCCTTCACGATGGCCGCGCTGGGCGTACTGTTTTTCCACCACCTGTTCGCGCCCTGGGTCGATCCGGCCTCCGCCGATGAATACATCGCCGGCATGATCCTGCTCGGCGTCGCGCCATGTACCGCCATGGTATTCGTCTGGAGCCAGCTCACGCGTGGCGATCCGAACTACACCCTGGTGCAGGTTTCGGTGAACGATCTGGTCATGATTGTCGCCTTCGCACCGATCGCGGCTTTCCTGCTGGGCGTCACCGACATCGTCGTCCCCTGGCAGACGCTGCTGCTGTCCACCGTGCTCTACGTCGTGCTGCCGCTGCTTGCCGGGGTGCTGACGCGCCGCGCACTGAGTTCGCCTGGCGCTGTCGCGACTTTCGTCGCACGACTGAAGCCCGCCTCCGTCGTCGGCCTGCTGGCCACGGTACTCATGCTGTTCGCGCTGCAGGCGGAAACACTGGTCGCACAACCGGTGGTGATCGCGCTGATCGCGATTCCGCTGATCATCCAGACCTACGGCATCTTCGCGATCACCTTCGTGCTGGCCAGGCGCATGCGGCTTCCGTATCCGGTCGCCGCGCCCGCCTGCCTGATCGGCACTTCCAATTTTTTCGAACTTGCGGTCGCCGTCGCGATCTCCCTGTTCGGCCTGCATTCGGGCGCCGCGCTCGCCACCGTGGTCGGCGTGCTGGTCGAGGTCCCGGTCATGCTGTCGCTGGTGGCGTTGATGCGTCGCTTCGGCCGGCTGTTTCCGGCCTACGCATGAAATTTTTTAGATCAAGTCTAAACAAACGGCTTCTTTCGGATTATCATGAAGCTTCTTCACCCCCCCGCAACTCAACAACAGAGGACTCTGAGATGTCGATCATCAACACCGCCGTCCAGCCGTTCAAGGCCAATGCATTCCACAACGGCAAGTTCATCACCGTGACCGAAGAAAGCCTGAAGGGCAAGTGGTCGGTGATCGTGTTCATGCCGGCCGCCTTCACCTTCAACTGCCCGACCGAAGTCGAAGATGCAGCGAACAACTACGCCGAGTTCCAGAAGGCGGGCGCCGAAGTCTATATCGTCACCACCGACACCCATTTCTCCCACAAGGTGTGGCACGAAACCTCGCCGGCTGTCGGCAAGGCCCAGTTCCCGCTGGTTGGCGACCCGACCCACCAACTGACCCGTGCGTTTGACGTGCATATCGATGAAGAAGGCCTGGCGCTGCGCGGCACCTTCATCATCAACCCGGAAGGCGTGGTCAAGACCGCCGAGATCCACGACAACGCGATCGCCCGCGACATGAATGAAACGCTGCGCAAGCTGAAGGCTGCCCAGTTCGTCGCGAACAACCCGGGCCAGGTCTGCCCGGCCAAGTGGAAGGAAGGTGCCGCCACGCTGACCCCGTCGCTGGATCTGGTCGGCAAGATCTAAGAGCCTTCTCGGCTCTGCGGGGCACCGGCCGGATCACCCTCCGGCCGGCGCGTCCGCCGGGACGCCCGGGTCAGGTCGCGTACCGCGCCCGTCCCGGGCGTTTTGTTTCCCGCTTCACCTGTCTGGAAAGCTGAGCACACCATGCTGGACGATACCCTCAAGGCCCAGTTGAAGGCCTACCTCGAGAAGCTGCAGTACCCGATAGAACTGAGCGCCGCGCTCGACGACGGCGCAAGCTCGGGCGAACTGCGCGGGCTGCTGTCCGATATCGCATCGCTGTCGGACAAGATCACCGTGACCGAGCAGGCGGGCGAGGGCGTGCGTACCCCGTCGTTCGCGATCAATCGCAAGGGCGGAGACATGTCGCTGCGCTTCGCGGCGATTCCGCTCGGCCACGAATTCACGTCGCTGGTGCTCGCGCTGCTGCAGGCGGGTGGACATCCGCCGCGCGTGTCCGACGAGGTGATCGAACAGATCAAGGGGCTGGATGGCGATTTCAGCTTCGAAGTGTTCATGTCGCTGTCCTGCCACAACTGCCCCGACGTGGTGCAGGCGCTGAACCTGATGGCGGTGCTCAACCCGCGGGTGAAGGTGGTCACCATAGACGGCGCCTTGTTCCAGAAGGAAGTCGAGGAGCGTCAGGTCATGGCCGTGCCCATGGTGTTCCTGAACGGAGAACTGTTCGGCTCCGGGCGCATGACCATCGAGGAAATCCTGGCCAAGGTCGATACCGGCGCCGCGAAGCGCGACGCCGAGAAGATCAGCGCGCGCGCACCGTTCGACGTGCTGGTGGTGGGCGGTGGTCCGGCCGGTTCGGCGGCCGCGATCTACGCCGCGCGCAAGGGCATACGCACCGGCATCGTCGCGGAACGCTTCGGTGGCCAGCTCATGGATACGCTGGGCATCGAGAACTTCATTTCGGTCAAGGAAACCGAAGGCCCCAAGCTCACCGCGGCGCTGGAAGAACACGTGAAGACCTATGACGTGGACGTCATGCCGCTGCAGCGGGTCGAGAAGCTGGTGCCGGCAGAACAACCAGGCGGTCTGGTCACGCTGCAGCTCGCGAATGGCGCGCAGTTGAAGTCGCGCGCGGTCATCGTCGCCACCGGCGCGCGCTGGCGCGAAATGAATGTGCCTGGCGAACGCGAGTACCGCAACAAGGGCGTGGCCTACTGCCCGCATTGCGACGGTCCGCTGTTCAAGGGCAAGCGCGTCGCGGTGATCGGCGGCGGCAATTCGGGGGTCGAGGCCGCCATCGATCTCGCCGGCATCGTCGGTCATGTCACGCTGCTCGAATTCGACAAGCAGATGCGCGCTGATGCCGTGCTTCAGCGCAAGCTGCTGAGTCTGCCCAATGTGAAGGTGATCCTCGAGGCGCAGACGACCGAAGTGACCGGTGGTGCCGACGGCAAGGTGAATGCGCTGAAATACACCGATCGCGCGAGCGGTGAGTCGCATACCGTGGAACTCGAGGGCATTTTCGTGCAGATCGGTCTGGTGCCGAATACCGAGTGGCTCAAGGGCACGCTGGAACTCACCCGCTATGGCGAGATTCCGGTCGATGCGCGCGGCGAGACCGCGACCCACGGCGTGTTCGCCGCCGGCGACGTGACCACCGTGCCGTACAAGCAGATCATCATCGCGATGGGCGAGGGCGCGAAGGCCGCGATCTCCGCCTTCGACTATCTGATCCGCACGTCGGCACCTGACTGAGGCCGCTTATAATCGCCAGGCCCGCGTGTCCTGCGACATGCGGGCCTTCTGTCGCTCATCCTCCGCGTCCGTCCGCCTGCCATGACCGTCTCGCCCCTGCTGCTTTTCCTGCATATCGCCGGCGTCGTGATCTGGGTCGGCGGCATGTTCTTCGCGTATGTCTGCCTGCGCCCGGTGGCGGCCGCACAGCTCGAACCGCCACAGCGGCTGACGCTGTGGGCCGGCGTGTTCGCGCGCTTCCTGCCGCTGGTGTGGGGCATGGTGGCGCTCATCCTTGCATCCGGCCTGGCCATGATGCTGGCGGTCGGCATGAAGGCGGCACCGGTGCACTGGCACATCATGTTCGGTCTCGGCCTGCTCATGATGTTCATCTTCATGCACGTGTTCTTCGCGCCCTACCGGCGGCTGTCGCGCGCGGTCACGGCGAGCGACTGGCCGGCGGGCGGCGCCGCGCTCGGACAGATACGCAGTCTCGTCGGACTGAACACCGCGCTGGGCTTCGTCGTGATCGCGGTGGCGACGCTGGGCCGACTGCTGGCCGGATGAAGCACATCCAGTCGCGCGACAACGCGCAGTACAAGCAGCTCCGTCGTCTCGCAACCTCGTCCCAGGCCCGACGCGACGCCGGCGAGACCCTGATCGACGGGCCGCACCTGTTCCGCAGCGCACTCGACGCAGGAGTGCGTCCCAAGCTCGCCATCGTCGCCGAGCGGGCACTGGACAAACCGGAAGTGACGGCGCTGCGCTCGGCCGACGGCGTGACCGCATTGCTGCTGCCGGATGCACTGTTCGACGAACTGAGTCCGGCCGAGACGCCGGCCGGCTTGCTCGGACTCATCGACATTCCGCGGCCGGAGTCGACGCGGCTCGATGCGGACTGTCTGGTGCTCGACGCGGTGCAGGACACCGGTAATCTGGGCACCTTGCTGCGCGCGGCGTGGGCGACCGGCGTGCGCGACGTGCTGCTCACGCGCGGCTGCGCACAGGCGTGGAGCCCCAAGGTATTGCGCGCGGGGCAGGGCGCCCATTTCTCTCTGCGCATCGAGGAACATTGCGATGTCGCGGCACGCCTGCGCGACTATCCGGGACGCATCGTCGCCACCCGCCTGGACGCGCGCGCCAGCCTCTACGACCTGGACCTGCGCGGCCCGGTGGCCTGGCTGTTCGGCAATGAAGGCGCCGGGCTGTCTGCCGCGGTCAGCGTGCTGGCCACCGACGCGATCATCATTCCCATGCCGGGCTCGGCGGAATCGCTGAACGTGGCGATGGCCGGCACCGTGTGCCTGTTCGAACAGGCGCGCCAGCGACGCGGCTGAACATGCGGCGCCGCACCCCGGCGCGCGGGCGAGGGGTCAGTTCGTCGGCTCGCCCGGCTTGGCGGCCCAGGGCACCAGTCCGGCAGCGCTCGCCAGCCGGACCAGTTCCACATCGCTGCGCACATCGAGCTTCTGCCGGATTTCGCTCATGCGGTTGGAAATGGTTTTCGGGCTCAGCTTGAGCGCCTCGGCAATTTCCTCGAGCGTCATGCCGGCCAGCAGCAGGCGGCAGATTTCGAATTCGCGCGGCGTCAGCACATCGAGCCGGCGCTCGTCCGGCATCACATTGTGCAGCGCCAGTTGTTCGGCCACGCGCGGACTGAGCGTACGGCGCCCCTGGGCGGCCGCGAGCACCGCCTGCACGAGTGCATCCGGCTCGGTGTCCTTGGTCAGGAAGCCGATCGCGCCGGCTTCCAGCGCCTGTCGCGCGAAAGCCGGCTGCGCGTGCATCGAGAACATGAGCACGCGGGCGCGGCCGTCGAGCGCCAGCATGCGGCGGGCCGCCTCGATGCCGCTCGGCCCGGGCAGCGATATGTCCATCACCACCACGTCCGGCTTCATCAGGCGGAACAACTGGTAGGCCTCGTCCGCGGTACCGGCTTCGCCCACCACTTCCATCATGCGGCTGTGTTCGAGGAAGCGGCGGTAGCCGGCCCGCACGACGGCGTGATCGTCAACCAGCAGGACGCGGATCGGATGGTTCGATGACATGTCAATCTTCCTGTAGCGATGTTTTCAGTGGAAGCCAGGCGCTGACCCTCCAGCCGCCCTCGGCGCGCGGGCCGGCGCGGCAATCGCCGCCCAGCGCGAGCGCGCGTTCGCGCATGCCGACCAGCCCGAAGCCGCTTTCCGGCAGACTGTTCGGCATCGGTTCGCCATCGTCGGTCACCTCGAGGATGACCCGCTGTGCCGCGCGATCGATGCGCAGAGCGATGTCGATGCGGGTGCATCGCGCATGCTTGACCGTATTGGTCAGGCACTCCTGCACGATGCGATACAGCGTGATGTCGTGCATCGACGACAGCTCGCTCAGATCCGGGTCGATGCGCAGCGCCACCTGGGCCGGGTCGGAAGCGCAGCCACGCTGGGTGCACAGTTCCTGCAATGCGTGACGCAGCCCCAGTTCCTCGATGTCGGGCGGCCGCAGATGTTCCAGCAGATTGCGCACAAGGCGCAGAAGATGGCCGACCTGTTCCGACATCCAGTGCGCCGCCTCGCGATGTTCGGCCAGTTCCGGCTTGTCGGCGCAGGCGGCGGCGAGCAGCCGCGCGTGCGGATGGATGGCCACCAGATAGGGACTCAGTTCGTCGTGCAGATCGCGCGCCAGCGACTGGCGGATTTCCTCTTCGTGCGTGATGAGCTTGCGCAGCAGCCGCGCGCGCTCGGCCACGGCGATTTCCAGTTCCGCCGCCATATTGTTGAACGACGCCGACAACGGCGCCAGATCGCCCGGACCGACGTTTTCCAGGCGCGCCTCCAGCCGCCCCTCGCCGATCGAGCGCAGAGCCTGCATCACGCGGTCCAGCGGCTGCAATGCGCGGCCCACTGCCCAGAACACCATGATGCATGCGATCAGTCCGATGGCGGCCACCATGGTGGTCTGCTTGATGTAGTCGTCCCAGATCTCGGCCAGCTCGTCGTCTGCATTGGGCACCAGCAGGTAGTAACCGATCACCCGACCTGACATGTAGATGTCCTTGCGCAGCGGCGGCAGACTGCGCAGACGCTGTTCCAGCCAGCCCAGCGGAATGCTTTCGTTGCCGCTCGCGTCCGGGCGCGAGGTGAGTACCACCTGGCCGGACAGCGCGTGCACCTCGACCGTGAGATGGCGCAGATGACTGAGTTCGCGCGTGAGCTCGATGCGTCCGAGCAGGGCTTCCGCCGTCACACCCGGGGGCGCGGGCGACAGCACGCTGGGCAGCAGGGCCTGCGCCAGCCGTGCGACGGAATTGATTTCGGCCACCGCATCGTCCTGGGCGTCATACAGGCGCCGGACACTGTCGGCCACGACGAGGAGGGTCATCAGCGACCCGATGATCAGGGTGAGTCTGAAGCGCAGACTCATGCGAGCGATCCGGAAGATTGGGGATCGGGCATCGTAATGCGAAGACCATCGGGAAATCATCCCGTGCTGCGCATGCGCCCTCGCCCGGGTCGGGACGGGTTCCCATATGTTTGCGGGATTTCGCCCCTGTCAGCCGCGGGTTGCAATCACCGATAGTGTGCGCACGGTTGCCATGTGAGCGACCGGCCAAGAGGAGATGGTCACCATGAAAAGAACTGCACTGCTCTGCGCGCTCGCCCTGCTGAGCGCTCCGGTCCTGGCGGCCGATGCGAAGAAGCCCGCCTCGTCGGAAAAACCCGAACTGGCCCGCGACTGGGTCGAAATGGATGCCAACAAGGATGGTTTCATCACTCCGGACGAAATGGTGAACTGGGAAAAGAAGCGCGCCGAATCCAAGAAGTGATCGACGCGCGCAGGCCCGGCCGACCGTGCCGGGTCGCGATGAACGGCCCCGCCACGAGCGGGGCTTGTTTTTTTTCGGCGCGCGGAACCTGGCGGGACGGTCTTCGGTCAATGCGATGCGTTCATGAGTGCGCTAAGCAAAAAGCTTTTTGTCGCACCAGTGCGCGCTTTCAACCTTGTTGACCATTGAGGAGTTCGCCATGCACAAGATCGCGCCCGTGTTTGCTGCCTTCGCCCTGATGGCAGCCTCCGTCCACGCTGCAGATACCCGGAAGGCCGACGGCGGCCAGCCGGAACTGGCCCGAGACTGGGTCAAGATGGATGTGGACCGTGACGGCCATATCACCCCCGATGAAATGCTGAACTACGAGAAAGCCAAGGCATCGCAGAAGAAGTAAGCCTGCTGCCCGCTCACGCCCGCCGATACCGCAGGGCGGGCTCACGCCGGAGCGCCGGTCGGTGCTCCGGCATTTTCTCGTCCGCTGCATCTGCCTCTACACTGCAGCGATGAGCTGCATACTGATTTCCCACCCTGACTGCCTCGCCCATCAGCCCGGAGAGCGCCATCCCGAATCTCCCGCGCGCCTGGAGGCGGTCATGGCAGAGCTGGGCAGGCTGGGTCTGGACCGCAGTTGGCGCCGGGTCGACGCGCCCCGGGTGACGCGCGCCCAGCTCGAGCGCGTGCATACCGCCGCCTATCTGGACGAGGTGGAGCGCGTGGCGCCCGCCAGCGGCGTCTACCGCCTCGAGAACGACACCTATATGTCGCCTGGAAGCCTGGCGGCGGCACAGCGCGCCGCCGGTGCCGTGGTGCATGCGGTCGACCTGATCATGAGCGGGCAGGCCCGCTCGGCCTTCTGCGCCACGAGACCGCCGGGCCACCACGCGAAGCCCGGCGACGCGATGGGTTTCTGCATCTACGGCAATGTCGCGGTCGGTGCCGCGCACGCCATGGCCGCGCACGGACTGGAACGCATCGTCATCGCCGATTTCGACGTACACCGCGGCAATGGCACCGAACTCATGTTCCGGCGCGACGCCCGCGTGCTCATGGCGGACAGTTTCCAGCATCCCTACTATCCGCGCGGCGACTTTCCCGAGCGTTCCGGCTATATTCCACTGCGCTTGCAGGCGGGCGAGGGTTCCGCTGCCTTTCGCGCGCTGTGGTCAGACGCGCTGCCTCGGCTGCGCAGCTTCCGTCCGCAGATGGTGTTCGTGTCGGCGGGTTTCGATGCATTGCGCGGCGACCCGCTGGCGCAGATCGAACTGGAACCTGCGGATTACCGCTGGCTCACGCACGAACTGCGCGACGTCGCCGAAGCCCACGGGGACGGGCGCATCGTGTCGACCCTGGAAGGCGGCTACGGCCTGCCGGCCATCGGCGGCGCGGTGGCCGCTCACCTGATGGCGCTGGGCGACTGCATCGCCCGGGCCTGAACAACGCACCGCGCAAGGGAGCCGCACATGGAATGGTGGTACTGGCTGGTCATCGGCCTGGCACTGATCGCGATAGAAATTACCGCGCCCGGCATGGTGCTGCTGTGGTTCGGCGTCGGCGCGCTCGGCGTCGCCCTTTTGCTGGCGCTGATACCCGCTCTGTCACTGGTGGCCCAGCTTCTGATCTGGAGCGCCACGTCGTGCGCGCTGCTTGTGCTGTGGTTCCGCGTGTTCCGCAACAGTCGCGCGCGCACGCTGGCCGGCACCTCGTCCGGCGACGTGCTCGGCGAGATCGGGCTGCTCACGCGTGACATCGCCGCCTTCGGACGGGGCCAGGTGCGGTTCCAGAAACCTCTGCTTGGCGCCGACCTGTGGGACTGCATCGCCGACGAGCCGCTGGCCGCCGGCGAGCGCGTCAAGGTGGCGGCGATCGAAGGGTCGCTGCTCAAGGTTGCCCGCATACACCACTCCCGGGGAGAACACGCATGAATGCAGGTCTGGTCGTTGCCGTCGCGATACTGGTCTTCATCGCCATCACGCTGGCCAAGGGCCTGCGCATCGTGCCGCAGGGCGAGGAGTGGATCGTGCAGCGGCTGGGCAAGTACCAGGGCACGCTGCTGCCCGGCCTGCGCGTCATCATTCCGTATGTCGACGATGTCGCCTACAAGATGGTGACCAAGGACATCATCCTCGACGTGCAGGAGCAGGAGGTGATCACGCGCGACAACGCGGTCATCCGCACCAATGCGGTCGCCTTCATCAAGGTGACCGACCCGGTGAAGGCGGCATATGGCGTGACCGACTTTTCCGAGGCCATCCGCAATCTCATCATGACCACGCTGCGTTCCATCGTCGGCGAAATGGATCTCGACCAGGCGCTGTCCAGTCGCGACAAGATCAAGGTGCGTCTGCGCGAGAGCATCGCCGACGAGGCAATAGACTGGGGCCTGACCGTGAAGTCGGTGGAAATCCAGGACATCAATCCGTCCGATTCCATGCAGCGCGCGATGGAACAGCAGGCCAGCGCGGAGCGCGAGCGCAAGGCCATGGTGACGCGCGCCGAGGGGCAGAAGCAGTCCATGATTCTGGAAGCCGAGGCGCGGCTGGAATCGGCCAAGCGCGATGCGGCCGCGCAGGTGACGCTGGCCGAAGCCAGCGCGGAATCGATACGCCGCGTCACTGTTTCGCTCGGCGAACAGCAGTTGCCGATGATGTATTTGCTCGGCGAAAAGTACATCGCGGCGTTGAACAAGCTGGGCGAATCGCCGAACGCCAAGATCGTCGTATTGCCGGCCGATCTGCAGGACGCGGTGGCCGGCATTTTCGCGCGAGCGGGCGGCAAGTCCTGACGCACCGGCCGGCCGGGCGGAAACCCGGCGGGCACACGGCACCGGTCGAGAACCGGACGGAATCCTGTCATGCCGGCCGGCCACTGCGCGCCGGCGCGCCCGATGGGCGACAATTGCGGCTGTTTCCGGCGAACCTGCGAGGTCTCGGCCGGCCATTCTTGTCTGAAAGCAGCCCATGAACGACATCGAACGTGAATCGATGGAGGTCGACCTCCTCATCGTCGGCGCCGGCCCGGCCGGTCTGGCCGCCGCCATCCGCGCGCGCCAGCTTGCGCAGCAGTCGGGCACCGAACTGTCGGTCTGCGTGATCGAGAAGGCATCCGAAGTCGGTGCCCACATCCTGTCCGGCGCGGTGATGGATCCGCGCGCGCTGACCGAACTGCTGCCCGACTGGCAGGCGCTGGGCGCGCCGCTGGACACGCCGGTCGCGCGCGACGAGGTGCTCTTCCTGTCGGCCGAGGCCGCGCGGCCGGCGCCGCACGCACTGCTGCCTGACAGCTTCCGCAACGAAGGCAATTACATCGTGCGCCTGGGCCATGTGGTGAAGTGGCTCGGTGAGCAGGCCGAGGCGCTGGGCGTTGACGTATTTGCCGGTTTCGCCGGCGCGAACCTCATCGTCGAGGACGACCGCGTGGCCGGCGTCATCACCGGTGACATGGGTGTGGGCCGCGACGGTCAGCCCGGTCCCAATTTCCAGCCCGGCATGGCGCTGCGCGCGAAGTACACCCTGTTCGCCGAAGGCTGTCGCGGCCATCTCGGCCGCGAACTGGAAGAACGCTTCAATCTGCGCGAAGGCGTCGATCCGCAGACCTATGGCCTGGGCATCAAGGAATTGTGGGAAGTGCCGGAGGCGAACAGCGAGCCCGGCCTGGTGGTGCACACCGCGGGCTGGCCGATGGACAACGCCACCTATGGCGGCGGTTTCATCTATCACCTGAAAGACAATCTCGTCGCCCTCGGGCATGTCGTGGGGCTCGACTACAGCAACCCCTGGCTGTCGCCATTCGAGGAGTTCCAGCGCTGGAAAACCCATCCCGCCATCCGCCGCCACATCGAGGGCGGGCGCCGGCTGTCCTATGGCGCGCGTGCGATCGCGGCGGGCGGACTGCAGAGCCTGCCGCGCCTCGTGTTTCCGGGCGGCGCGCTGGTCGGCGACGACGCGGGATTCCTCAATGCCGCCCGCATCAAGGGCAGTCACGCCGCGATCAAGAGCGGCATGCTGGCTGCCGAAGCGGCGGTGGACGCGATCGCCGCCGGACGCGCCGGCGACACGCTGGACGCCTATCCAGCCGCCTTCCGCACAAGCTGGCTGCGCGAGGAACTGCATCGCACCCGCAACTTCAAGCCCTACATGAAGAAGGGCCTGCGGCTGGGCGCGTTGCTGTATGGCGCGGAACAACTGCTGTTCAAGGGCCAGGTACCCTGGACGCTGCGCAACGAAGCCGACCACACCAAGTTGAAACCGGCCGCCGCCTGTACCCCGATCGACTATCCCAAGCCGGATGGCGTGCTCACCTTCGACCGGCTGTCCTCGGTCTTCCTGTCCAATACGAATCATGAAGAGGACCAGCCCTGTCACCTGCAACTGCGGGATCCCGCCGTCGCCATCACCGTCAACCTCGCGGCCTACGACGCGCCGGAACAGCGCTACTGCCCGGCCGGCGTCTACGAAATCGTGCGCGAGGCGGAAGGCCCGCGACTGCAGATCAATGGCCAGAACTGCGTGCACTGCAAGACCTGCGACATCAAGGACCCGACGCAGAACATCCGCTGGGTGACACCGCAAGGCGGGGAAGGGCCGATCTACAACGGCATGTGAGATCGCGGAGGTGAACAGCGTCACCCGATCACGCCCGGCGCCCGGCTTTGTGGGCGCGGGCTTGCCCCGCGATGCAGCTTCGAACGAAGCCGGCGGCCCGCATCCGACGCATCGCGGCCAGAGGCCGCTCCCACGAAAGCTCGCGACAAACACGAACGGAGCCGATGTTTGGTGGGAGCGGGCTTGCCCGCGATGCGGCTTCGAACGAAGCCCACGGCCGGCATCCGACGCATCGCGGCCAGAGGCCGCTCCCACGAAAGCTCGCGACAAACACGAACGCAGCCGATGTTTAGTGGGCGCGGGCTTGCCCGCGATACGGCCTGGAACGTAGCCCGCGGCCTGCCCACGCCACATCGCGGCCAGAGGCCGCTCCCACGAAAGCTCGCGACAAACACGAACGGAGCCGATGTTTGGTGGGAGCGGGCTTGCCCGCGATGCAGCTTCAAACGAAGCCAGCGGCCCGCATCCGTCGCATCGCGGCCAGAGGCCGCTCCCACAAGAACTCGCTCAAACCGGCATCGGAGCCGGGATTTGGTGGGAGCGGGCTTGCCCGCGATACGGCTTCGAACGAAGCCCGCGGCCTGTCCACGCCGCATCGCGGCCAGAGGCTGCTCCCACGAAAGCTCGCGACAAACACGAACGCAGCCGATGTTTAGTGGGAGCGGGCTTGCCCGCGATGCAGCCTGGAACGTAGCCCGCGGCCTGCCCAATCATTCACAGGAGGGCAATGGCTCGAATCCGGCCTCGAACGGGGCGACCACCGAAATGATGCGCAGTGGCTCGGCGCTCGTGCAGCGTACGCCATGAACCTGGCCTCTTTCCGCGATCACGACATCGCCGGGCACGATGTCTATCGTGTTGCCCTGTTCATCGATCTGATACCGTCCCTGTCCGGACAGCACAGTCCATGAGTCCTGGCCATCGGGATGGATATGCGGTGCGATGACCTGCCCCCGCTCGACATGCCAGGCCACGACGACCGAATGCGTCGATTCGGTGATCACCGAGCGTATCGGCTCGGTGGGCGAAACCTGCATGTAATGGTCCGACTTGAATACACGTTGAGTGCCCATGCCCGCTCTCCCATGAATACGCGTCGCACGCAAAGACTGTTTCGTGCATCCATGGTGCCCGAGCTTCTCGATGTTGTGCACCGGCCGCCATCATCGGCCGTCAGTCCTGGATGAAGAACCATAGGGTCTGAGTGGTCGGGTGCCTCTTGCCGCACGGCCGCGGCGGGCTGCGAGCGGAGGATGGATCAGGCGGCGGCTTTGCGCGCTCGCCTTGCGTGCGCCTCCTGCGCGGCATGCGCCAGCCCGTCGCGAACGATTTCCTCGATTGGAGCGAGCGGCACTTCAGGCCGGGGAGGCACCTTCCACCAGTGAGGCATGCGCGCGCATTCGGCGTAGTGCTCCCACCCCATGGTGAATTCACCGAAGTGCTCGTTCACGCGACGCTCGATGGCCGCGGAATAGACCCCCAGATGCTGCACCCACCGCATGTTCAGGAACGCAACCCACGCCAGCGCAGCGAAGGCGACGAATGCAAACGGCAGCGAGAGCCATGGATTGACCCAGTCCTTGATCTTGTCCGCCGCCGGAAACGCGAAGGCGGCGATCGCACCGGCATAGGCCACGTGAGAGAAGGCGATCTTGAGCCTTTCCTTGATTTCGTCACGGGTGTACGCGTGCTCCTTCAACAGGACGTCCAGAGCGCCGTCGGGCAGGGAACGCTTTTCCATCGCAACTCCTGTGAATAGCGGGGCACGCCACATGGTCCACCGACGGCAAGGCGCGCACGAAAGTCATCGCTCCGGCTGCGGTCCGTTTGCGATTATTCCTCAGATCGACCGGCATGAAACGTCCGTCGTCCGGCATTCCGCCTGTCGCGTCACGGGGGCGCGCTGGCGACATCCCGGCCATGCGAGGCGCAAAAAAGGGCCGCAGCAACACCTGTGCGCCGGAGGGCGCAGCCCTCAGCCTGCCGACTGCTTTGGCGCCTTGGGCGGCAGTGCACTGACGGTCTCCTTGCAACGGCGCAGCCAGAACATGAGCTGCGCATCGCTTGCGATGCCTGGCGGATCCACATACACATAGCCGCGCATCGGCTTGCCGGTGAAATCCATCTCGCGCACATGTGCGTGACCGAGCGCCTCGTCGTGGTTCTGCTTGCCGACGCGCGCCATGAGCGTGCTGCCGGTGACCCCGACGAACATATGGCCCCGGTGAAGAAAGGCGATGCCGCCGAACATCCGTCTCTCGCTCAGATCGGCATCATCCGCCGTGGCCCGGCGGATTCGATCCGCCAGCGCATGGTCATACGCCATCGTCTGTCTCCGCGATGCGACGTGCCTGCTCGCCGCCGTCCGCCCACGGGCCGCGCGTTCGGCCCTTCGTCGCCCGCTGCATGCCGCGTGCAGGCCTCACTTCGCGGGAATGCAAGTCCCCTTCGTCATCTGCGAACTTGGCAGTCCCAGCGCCTCGCCCGGTGCGCGGTTCACCCTCGCACGGCCGCCTCGATCGCAGCGATGTCTATCCGGGTCATGCCCATCATCGCATCGAACGCCCACTTCGCCGCTGCACGGTCAGGGTGGGCGATGGCGTTCATCAGTGTCACCGGCGTGATCTGCCAGGACACACCCCATCGATCCCGGCACCAGCCGCAGGCGCTTTCCTGGCCGCCGTTGCCGACGATGGCGTTCCACAACCGGTCGGTTTCCGCCTGATCGACCGTGGCCACCTGGAACGAGAACGCCTCGGTCTGCGGAAACGCAGGACCGCCATTCAGGCCCAGGCAGGGGATGCCCATGACCGTGAATTCCACGGTCAGCACATCGCCTGCCTTGCCGGACGGATAGTCGGCCGGCGCGCGATACACCTTGCCGACGAAGGAATCGGGAAAAGTGGCCGCGTAGAAGCGTGCGGCGTCTTCCGCGCCACCGTTGAACCAGAGACACACGGTGTTCTTTGCGGGCGTGACCATGGCAGATCTCCTCCAGATTGACCGGGCCGGGACTCAGGATGTCGCGGCACGCCCGGATACGACGAATCGAAGCTCGCCGGATCGACATGCCGGCCCGCACAGGACAACGCGGGATGGCACCGGCGCTGTGGCCCGTGCCGCGCGATCGATGCGTCCTTGCTGTCGCGTTGCTGCCACACCGGGCGAAGGGCTGCGGCGCATATCGAGGCCGCGCTTCATGGCTTCAGAAGTCTGCCTGTATGGTCGACAACACAGAAGATGTGCAAAGCGGCGCACCACAAGGGGAACCGCGTTCGGGTGCCAACACTCATTCAGCACCGGGAGACAAACATGCGGGGAGCGTTCGTCGGTTTCATGGTGGCGTGCGCCGGCGGGATCAGCCCCGGCGCCCTGGCGCAGTCTGTGCCCGCACTCGACTGGTCGGGCTTCTATGTCGGCGGCCAGCTTGGCCTCACCCACGGTCGATCCGGTGTGAAAACGGAGGAGGGCGGACCGGGCAGCTATCTCAACGCGACCGATATCCGTCAACTGGACCGCGCCGGCGACAACGATCTGTCCCAGTGGCGCCCGTCGGCCGGCTTGCTGGGCGGCTATGGCAGGCAGTTCGGCAAGGTGCTGGTCGGCATCGAAGCGAGCGCCACCGCACTCCATCTCGACGACGACGAAACGGTGAGCGAGATCTATGAATCGTTGCCGGGGACTCGGTTCAGGCTCAGGCAGTCCGTCTCGGCCGACTGGATGGGCGCCGTGCGCATGCGCCTGGGCTGGGCGGAAGACAAATGGCTGGGCTATGTCACCGGTGGCTTCGCCCTGACCCGGCTGAAATTCGACACCTTGTTCACGGACGACGCCTTCAGTGCCCGCGCACAGCGTTCCGATTCGAAGACGGTGAATGGCTGGAGCATCGGGCTCGGTACCGAGTACGCCATGAGCAAGAACTGGTCGCTCAGGGGCGAATACCTCTATACCCGCTTCGACAAGGTGTCCTCATCCTTCGGCCTCACATCGACCAATGGCAGCGACACCCTGAAGCACTCCGCCGATCTCGATACCCACAGCCTGATGCTCGGCCTCAGCTATCGCTTCAAGGATTTCTGATCCGGACTCCGCCAGCGGGCGACAAGCAGGACGCTCGATCCAGCGCAACCGTCAGGCCCCGGTTTGCAGCCGCCGGCAATACCAGGCATGGATGAGCCCGGCCTGATAGAACTGCACCGGCCTGTCGAAGCCCGCAGACGATATGAGCGCTTCCACGGTCGGGACCGGCAGGATGGCGACGTCCCGATTGTAGGCCGCGCGCATTTGCTGCACGCGTTCCGGCGAGAGGTCGGTCGCCGTCATCGTGCGCAGCCACACCTCCAGCAAGCCGGTGTAATGCGGCGCCTCCGTGTCCGATGCCAGATCGGATGTGGCGAGAAGGCCGCCCGGTTTGAGCCGATCCGCAATGGCCCGGAAGAAATCCGTGCGTTCCCGTGGATCAAGCAGGAACTGCGACACAAGCAGCGAAGCGGCGCCGTCGAACGGTTCGCCGGCCGGCAGGGACTCGAGGTAACCCGTGTGGAAGGTGCAGCGGTCGGCGAAGCCGTGCCGCGCCGCGCGCGTCCTGGCAACGTCCACCATGCGCGAAGACGGCTCGACGGCCACGAATGTCCATGCCGGAAAGCGCTCCGCGAGGAAGTGGATTTCGGCACCCGTGCCCGCGCCCACACACAGCATGCGGGCGTCGTCCGGAAGCGGGCTGAAGATGGACGCCATCAGCAGATGCATGCCATCCCGAAACGGCGCAAGTTTCGCCCACTGCTGATCGTATGTCCCGGCCTGCTGGTCGAAGGTGGATTCAAGCTGATTGCGGTTCAGACGTCGACTCCCAACCCCTCAGATAGGCGCTCAATGATCGTTTGGGCACGGCTCTCTTCAAGATTTGCAGAAGTGGCGACTTCGCTCAAGGCTACCTTCACATTGTCATAGCGCTCGTCGCTATCCGGATCCAGTTCGCGGATGTGAAGAAACCCCGGCGCTTGCACCGCGTCCACTTGCCAGCCTTGCTCAATGTCCCTGAAAGCCTCTTCTTGTGGAGAAGCTAGCCAATTAGTGAAGCCCCGGATTTCAGTGAGCGAGTCGTACCAAGGAAAGGAAATGCTGACGCTCTCCATTTCATTCCACACAAGCAACCTGAGCCAGAAATAGCTCCTTAACTCATTGAAGCTTCTTCCAATAAGCGCCCCTCGCTCAACAATCTGTTTGTAGTAAGCGATGAGGTGTTCTTCATTTCCGAAGATCTCCGCAGTCGTGGCGTACTTTTCATTCGCGCGAGCAAAATCAGGAAGGGATAAGGGTTCTCGATATTTCGGATCTGTGATCTGCTCGTGGCTATTCGGATTGCCGACATAGAACGCGCCTTGCAATAGAAAGCAGATCTCAATGTTGAGCGTTTCTACTGGCTTCGAGCTTTCTGTCCAACTCTTGTCGCTGCTCATGCTTGTAACCTAACGACGCTGTAGAAAAACCCCATTCCGGGGCAAGCAGTTGCTTCCGGCCCTCGCCGGTTCGAAGTCGTTCTTCCTCATTTCAGTCTCGCGATCTTCGCTTCATCGTCGTCTCCTGAGGTCTGCCTCGGCCGCTGCCCGGCGCACTCGAATGGCGTCGGTGTCGGCCGCCAGCTTACCTAGTTCGCGTAGCCATGGTGCCCGAGCTTTTCGATGTTGTGCACCAGGCAGTACAGCTTCCATTGCCCATCGACCTTGCTGCGTCCGCGCAGCGTGAAGCGGGTGAGCCGCTTGTTGTGGCGCAGATTGCCGAACACGGGTTCGACGGTGGCGAAGCGCGCGGCGATCATCCGTTTGCCCTCAATTGAATCGATGCGCCGCTTCATCCGCTCGGTGTGTGATTCGATGCCATCGCGCTTGCCGCGGAAGAAGGCGACCTGTCGCACCTTCGTCGTCTCCGGCGTGCGCAGGCAACGGGTGCGCAGCGCGCACGGCACGCAGTCGCGCTCGGCGCCGGTGTACTTCGTGGCGGCGTAGCCGTTGATCGTGCAGTCGCCGCCGTTGCGATACAGCCGCTTGCCCGCCGGGCAGATGCAGTGGCTGCGGTCGTCCGCTTCGGTGAAGTCGGTATTGGCGTAGCGCTTGTTCTTGCTGGCGCTGCGCGCTGCCTTCGCCTTGTCACTCTTATCCCACAGCGCATCGGGGCTTGGCTCTGTGCTTCGCCTGATCGGCGTACCTCGGGTCGCGCTGCCGGTAGCCGTTGTCACAGATCCAGGCTGGAATGTTTCGGCTATCCAGTCCAGCGAGATTCTTCTCGGGGAGTGATAGCCGGCGTCGGCGCAGATCGCCGTGTCGGTGTGGCGCTGTGGTGCGCAGGCATCGATCACCGGCAGCAGCAGTTCCTGTTCCGAGCCCGTGCCGTGCGCCTGCGCATCGACCACGATCTGGTGCGCGGCATCGACCGCCGCTACGCCGGGTATAGCCCTGGATCACGCCCTTGGCGGTGGCCATCTTGGCCGAGTCGTTGTCGGTGCGGTTACTCAGGCGCACCCCGCCCTTGGCGCCGCGCCGCTCGTCCGGATTGAGCGCGAGCCAGTCGCGTATCTTTGCCGCTTCGTGACTCAAGCGTTCGCGGGTGCGCTGTGCGCGGGCGGCCTCGTCGTCGTCGCAACCGGCGGCATCGCGCGCCTTCTGCTCCTCGATCATGCGCTGCACGGCCGCGTCCATCTTCGCCGCCTCGCGCTCGAAATCGGCACGCGTGCCGCTCTTGGCCTTCGATGCGTTCGACGGCAGCTTCACGCCGTCGATGGCAAAGAGCTCGCGGCCGATCAGGCCCTGGCGGTCGCATACCAGCAGCACCTGGGTGAACAGCGCCTGGGCCTCGTCACCCAGCGTGCTGATGAAGTGCGCAACCGTGGTGAAGTGCGGGGCGCTGTCGCCGGAGACGGCCATGAACAGCACGTTGTGGCGGCAGGCGGTGGCGATGGAGCGGGAACTGAGCACGCCGCGCGAGTAGGCGAGCAGCACGATCTTGAGCAGCACCGCCGGATCGAAGGCCGGGGCACCGCCGGCGTCGTTGGCGTAGCGGGCACGGAGGACGGAAAGATCGAGGTCGTTGTCGACCAGGTGGCAGAGCGCGAACTCGAAGGTGCCGGGCAGCACCTGTTGCGCGAAATCGACCGAGATGAGCTTCAGGCCGTAGTCGGGGGTCTTGAATCGCGGCATCGCAGGGCTCCGCAGAGGCGATGCGCAATCATAACAACGGCATGTGAACGGTGGGGCGGAAGGAGGGGTTTTTCTACAGCCTCAACGTGGAAGTAAGCGGACGCCGGAGCGCGAAGCGCGGAGGGAACCACAAGCGCAGCTTGTGGCGGTCCGCTTGACTGCAGGGTTAGCGGCCTCGTTCAGCAGAGTTACTTTGACGGTGCCGTTGGACAAGAGGCGCATGACGATGGGCATGAAGTTTTGCTGGTTTGTCATTGGCGTTGCCCCGCCCAAATTACGGACACCGGTGAACCTTCCGTTTCCGCATAAAACTTTGTAGCTGCTTGATTGATGACCAGCACGCCGCCGCCCATACCAAGCTGGTTGCTTACTTGAGACCACGTTGTTTCTTCAACGTCTTTTGACCACCCGAACACGATACATTTTTTATTCGGATCAAAGGCTACATTTTTACCTTTGTAGGTAGCGGGAAAAATTTCTTCCATTCGATGACAAATACGCTCATGCAATTTACGTGGCTTTTTGAGCGCTTCGTGCACAAAGCGCTCTTGAAACTCTTTGTTCACAAAAGCCTCAGCAAACAGTGCGAAAGTTTCTTTGTAACTCATGGACGCTAACGTGAGGTCGACGCCAGATTCGGCGAGTAAGCCGGCGTCTGTCCGGATAAGCCGTTAAACCGGACATCAAATTTACTTTTCATTTTCTGGTTCTCCGGTCTATTGCTGTGTTTACGTACAGTACGAAAGAGACCATGAAACCGGACACCCACTCGCGCCGGGTCACGTTATGGAGCCCGCCGAGTTCGACTCGCCTCCACCACGCCCCCAGCCTGCATGACTCTAGCTCTGGCCCCTCGCGGGCGCCTATCGGCCATTTCTCCGATCCCGGCGTTTCAAACGCCCTGTCTGCACCACGCTGGCGCATGATTCGCGCGTTGTTCACTGTTCCATGGACGCAAGGCATGAAAACGCGCATCACCGAACTTCTGGGCATCCGCTATCCCATCGTGCAGGGGGGCATGATGTGGGTGGGCACGGCGGAACTGGCTTCGGCGGTATCGAACGCGGGCGGGCTGGGCATACTCACTGCGCTGACCCAGCCTTCGCCCGAGGCGCTGGTGGCCGAGATCGCGCGCTGTCGCGACATGACGGACGCGCCGTTCGGGGTGAATCTGACGATATTGCCGGCGATCAGCCCGCCGCCGTACGAGGCCTATCTCGACGCGATGCTGGACAGTGGCGTGCGCATCGTCGAAACCGCGGGCAACAATCCGGAAGCTTTCGTGGCGAAGGCCAAGGCGCGCGGCGCCGTGGTGATCCACAAATGCACGTCGCTGCGGCACGCGCTGTCGGCGCAGGCACGCGGCGTGGACGTGGTGAGCATCGATGGCTTCGAGTGCGCCGGTCACCCGGGGGAGGACGATGTGCCCGGGCTGGTGCTCATTCCCATCGTTGCCCGCGCGCTGCACATACCGGTGATCGCGTCCGGCGGCATCGCCGACGGCCGCGGCATGGCGGCGGCCCTGGCGCTCGGTGCCGAGGGGGTGAACATGGGCACGCGCTTCTGCGCCACGCGCGAGGCGCCCATCCACGACAACATCAAGCGGGCGCTGGTGCGCGCCAGCGAACGCGACACCCGGCTCATCCTGCGCAGCCTGCACAACACCGCACGCGTGCTGCGCAACGCGGTGTCGGAAGCGGTGATCGGCATCGAAACACGCGAGGGCGGCTGCGCCTTCGAGGATGTGCGCCCGCTGGTGAGCGGGCGTCGCGGCGCCGAGGCGCTGGCGGGCGGGGACGTGGATGGCGGCGTGATCACCGCCGGTCAGGTGGTGGGCCTGATCGACGACATTCCGGATTGCGCCGAGCTGCTGCACCGCATGGTGCGCGAATGCCGGGACAGTCTGGCGCGCGCGTCCGCCTTCGCGGCCGGCGACTGATTCAGTTTTCGCCGCCGGGGGACAGCGCGCTCAGCACACCGTCCTCCAGCCAGAGCGCGAACATGCGCGCCAGCCGGCGCTGGACCTCGTCCGCATCGCCCGCCAGCACCTCGCCGCATGCGGTTCCGAAGGGCACGCCGCGCTGCATGGCGGCGAGCAGGGCCGCTTCTTCGCGGTCCATCGACCGGAAGTGCGGCTGCATGTCCTGTCGCCACACCCTCACCGCATAGCCCTCGGGCAGGGCCATCACGTCGGGCGGCGCATCGCCGCGATCCATCGCGTGCCACAGCTCGGGGGTGTTGTACCGCATGTCGAGCAAGGCGAGCGTCGGATGCGGGCGCAGGACCAGACCGTTCCACTGCTCCGGCGTGACCGCGGCGAGATCATCGGCGGTCAGCACCGGCGCGTCGGCGCCATCGAAGGCGCCGCGCAGCGCCCAGTCGAGCGCGGCCAGTTCGGCGATTTCGCCGTCGTCGCGGTGACGGACCGACAGCCATGCGCCGAAGCGGTCGCCGAAATCGCGCAGGCTGAAGCGGGAAGGCGGATGCGCATCGATGTAGCCATGCGCGGCCTCATCGAAAGCCTGGTCGCCCAGCCAGGCCCAGGTCTTGTCGTAAGCGTCCTTCAACGCATCGACCAGGCGCACGCGGTAGGCGTTGAAGTAGATGTGCGCGCGCGCCGCGCGGTCCAGGCCGGGGGCATCGACCAGATGCGCCAGCAGGGTGTTCGGCCGGTCGAGCAGGTAATCCATGAACTGCCGCTGCAGAAGGGCCAGATCGCTCATGCCGCCTCCGCTACGCGGGAGCGCGCGCCGATGTCGCGTGCGCGCGCCAGTTCGTCGAGCAGGACCGGCAACTCGGGAATGTTGTCGTCGCGCTCTATCATCGTGGCCACCTGGCCGAACAGACCGCACGCGGCGGCGTACAGCGCCCACACCTCGTCGCACACCGGCTGGTCGTGGGTATCCACCAGATGAGTGTCATGCCGGCTGTGGCCGGCCAGATGGATCTGCTGTATGCGCGCGGCCGGCAGCCCGCGCAGATAGGCCCGTGGATCGAAACCGTGATTCACGCTGCTCACGTAGACGTTGTTCACGTCGAGCAGCAGCAGGCAGTCCGCCTCGTGCGCAACCGTGGCGATGAATTCCCATTCGCTCATGTGCGACTGCGCATAGCCCAGATAGCTGGATACGTTCTCGAGCACCAGCCGGCGGCCGAGCATGTCCTGCACCTGGCCCACCTTGTTCACCAGCAGGCGTACGGCTTCTTCCGTATAGGGCAGTGGCAGCAGATCGTGCGCGTTCAGGCCGGAGGCGCCGGTCCAGCAGAAGTGGTCGGATATCCACAGCGGATCGACGCGATCGGCGAGCGCCTTCAAGCGCTTGAGGTAGTCGCGGTCGAGTTCGCCGGCCGAACCGATGGACAGTGCGACGCCGTGCATGGCCATCGGGTAGTCCGCGCGCAGCCGGTCCAGCGTCGCCATGGGCCGGCCGCCCCCGACCATGAAGTTCTCGGAAATGATTTCCAGCCAGTCCAGTGGGGCAGGCGCTTCGAGCAGGGCGGGGTAATGCGCCGGACGCAGGCCCAGGCCGAAGCCGGGGCAGGGTGAGGTGAGCGAGGTCATGGTCGTGAGTGCGGCGCGCCGATGACGCGCCGCGGTCCCGGCGAGCTTACTTGGATGCCAGATCGCCGATGGTGCCGCCCTGGTCCAGGCACTGCTTGGCGCTGGTGGCCTTGAAGCCGTGGCCCTTGCAGGCGTTCTGTCCCTTGCAGCTATGCTCGGCGGTGGCGCAATCGCTGTTGCCCTTGCAGGCATGCAGGCCGTAGCAATGCACCTTGTCGCCGGCGGCGACTGCCGCACCCTTGCTGCCGGCAGGCATGTCGGCAGCGAACACGGAACCGGACAGGGCGAGCGCGGCGGCGGCGGCGATCGAAGCGCCGAAATTCTGGATGGTCATCGAAATTCTCCTTGAAGGGGCGGCCGGGGCGGGATGCCCGGCGTCGCCATGGCTGCATCGCGCGGTGTCTGGATCACCGTGCAACGCATGGCCTGCCCACTAGACCCGGGACAAGGGCAATTCCTTACTTGGACGTGGGGGACGCGCCGGACCACGGCAGTTGCTGCTTCTGCGCCTCGTCGTGCCAGCGCTCTTCCTCTTCGTGGATGTAGCGCTGCGTGGTGCGCGGATCGGTGTGGCGCGCGTCCTTCTGCACATAGCGCTCGCTCATGCCGGCATCGAGCTTGGCGGTGATGCCGGTGTGGCGTCCCCAGTGCGCCGAGGCGGCGCGCAGTTTCTCTTTCTTGTGTTCGGCTTCGTCCGGCAGCAGATCGGCGGCGGCGAAGAATATCTTCTTGAGGATCTGGTTCAGCCGGCGCGCGGTGATCGGGCTGCGGTCCTTCAATGACATGAGCAGCGGCGTGAGGTCGCTGCGTTTCGGTGTGGCGCTCAGGCCGAGGTGTTTGCGATAGCGCACCAGCGCGTGGATCATGTCGTCGGCCACCGGCACCTTGGCCTGCTTGCCGCCCTTGCCGACCACATGCCACCACCAGCGGCCGCGCTCTTCGCGGAAGCTGTTCATGCGGTGCGATTCGAGTTCGCCGGCGCGCGGCGCCAGCATGTAGAGCAGGGCGGCGATGAAGCGGGCGCGCTCGTACTCGTCGCGCTCGCCTTCGCTTTCGCGCGGCATGGCCTCGATCGCGCGGGTGACCGCCTGCCACATTTCGGCGTCGAGAAAGCGTTCCACCTTCTGCATTTCCTCGGTCTGCGCGATCACGTGCGCAGGTCCCGACGCTTCGGCCGCGAGCTTGCGCCGGCGCTGCCGGATCAGGCCGAGCGGATTGCCGGCGAGATAGCCGGCGTCGACCAGATAGGCCATGAGCGAATTGATGGCGGCGATGGCGGTGAGCACCGCCGATTCCGACAGCGGGCCGACGAAGGGACGCCACTCGGGGCGCGCGCGCGCCACCTTGGGACCACACCAGAGGGCCGCCGGCTGAGGGTCGGCCAGAAAATGCATATAGCCTTCGAAGTCCTGCCGGTTCAGGCTGGACAGCGGCTTGCCGCACTCGTTGAGCGACCACAGCAGCAGCCGTTCGCATTCGCGCTGGTAGATGCGGTGCGTGCCGGGCGAGCGGTCGTATTCGGCGAGGAAGCAGCGTATGGCGTCCTCATCGCGGTCGGCATTGATCTGCAGCCGGGCGCGCTCGGCGCGGTTGGCGCCGTCATGGCCATCGAGCGACGGCGGCACCCGGATCTCGTCCAGCGGGCGCAATGCGGTAATCGTGGAAGCCGGGGCGTCGACAGGATTCATGGGCGGAATATTAGCGCTCCCGGGAACCCGGAGGCGCATGGGCCGGTCAGCTCGGCGTCAGTACGGCATGGCAGAGTGCCACCCGCCAGTGCGCGCCGGCACGCCGGATGCGCGGAATGTTGCCGCAAACGCGGTATCCTTCGGCCCGTTTCATGCCTGTATGACTCCCAGGCGGCCTGATAACAACGTCTGCACAAGCCCCGAGAGCCAGTTCAATGAATCCTCTTGCCACCATCGTGCTGCTGCCCCTGCTGGCCGGCACACTGTTGTGCTTCACCGTCGGCCGCGACAATGCGCCCGCGCGTCGTCTGCTCACCGCGCTGATCGCGGGTACGGTGACGCTCGCATCGCTTGGCCTGCTGCTGTCGCTCGCACCCCAGGTGTTCGCCGGACAGGTGCTGGTCGCCCATACCGACTGGGTGCCGTCGCTGGGGCTGTCACTGGGCTGGCGGCTGGACGGACTGGCATTGATGTTCGGCCTGCTCATCACCGGCATCGGTGCGCTCATCGTGCTGTATGCGCATTTCTATCTGGGCGAGGCGGACCCGGCCGGCAAGTTCTACACCCTGCTCATGCTGTTCATGGCGGCCATGCTGGGCGTGGTGCTGTCGGACAACATCATGCTGCTGGTGGTGTTCTGGGAACTGACCAGCATTTCGTCCTTCCTGCTCGTCGGCTACTGGGGCCACCGAGAGGATGCGCGCGCCGGCGCGCGCATGGCGCTGGCGGTGACCGGCGGTGGCGGACTGGTCATGCTGGCCGGCTTCGTGCTGCTCGGCCAGATCGCGGGCAGCTATGAACTGAGCGATATCCTGCAGCGCGGCGATGTCATCAAGACGCATCCGCTGTACCCGCTCATGCTGGTGCTCATCCTGGTCGGCTGCTTCACCAAGAGCGCGCAAGTGCCCTTCCATTTCTGGCTGCCGGAGGCGATGGCGGCGCCGACGCCGGTATCGGCCTATCTGCATTCGGCCACCATGGTGAAGGCCGGCATCTTCCTGCTGGCGCGGCTGTATCCCGCGGTGGGCGGCACCGAGCTGTTCCAGGCCATCGTCGCCAGTTTCGGTCTGGCCACGGTGGCGTTCGCCGCCTGGGTCGCGATCTTCAAGCACGACCTGAAGGGCTTGCTGGCGTATTCGACGGTGAGCCATCTCGGCTTCATCACCTTCCTGATCGGTCTGAACTCGCCGCTGTCGGCGGTGGCCGCGGTGTTCCACATCCTGAATCACGCCACGTTCAAGGCAGCGCTGTTCATGAGCGCAGGCATCGTCGATCACGAATGCGGCACGCGCGATCTGCGCCGGCTGGGCGGTCTGCTCAGGCTCATGCCGTGGACCGCCACCTTCGCCATGACGGCCGCCGCGGCGATGGCCGGCATACCGCTGTTCAACGGTTTCCTGTCGAAGGAAATGTTCTTCCACGAGGCGGTCGAGGCGACCATGGCCGGGGGCGCGCTGGTGCCGGTGGTCGCCACGCTGGCCGGCGTGTTTTCCATGGCGTATTCGCTGCGCCTGGTGCACGGCACCTTCTTCAACGGTAGGCCGAAGGATCTGCCTGCGGATGCGCATCCGCACGATCCGCCGGCCGGCATGCTGGCGCCGGTGGCCTTGCTGGCCGTGCTGTGCGTCGTGGTCGGCGTGCTGCCGGCGGCCACCTACGGACCCATGGTGGACGTCGCCGCGCGCGCGGTGCTGGGTGAGGCGACACCGGACTACCACCTCGCGATCTGGCACGGCTTCAACCTGCCTCTGGCCATGAGCGCGGTGGCGGTGCTGGCCGGCGCGGCGCTGTACTTCGCCTTGCTGCGGCGATTCGCACTGCACCGCTACACACCGCGCACGGTGGGCAAGGCTGTGTTCACCGGCCTGATGGACCGCCTGTTCGCATCCGCCGGCCGGATCACGTCCCGCGTCGAGAACGGTTCGCTGCAGCGCTCGCTGATGGCCATGATGGCGATGGCCGTGCTGCTGGGCGCAGCGCCCTTCCTGGCGGCCGACGCGCTGCCCGCCGCCGGCACACGGACGCTGATGCCGGCCACGCCGCTCGCCGTGGTGCTGTGGCTGCTGCTGCTGGGCACGGCGAGCACGCTGGTGTTCACGCATCACAAGCGCTTCCAGGCGCTGGTGCTGGTGGGCGTGATCGGGCTGGTGACCGCGCTCACCTTCGTCGGGCTGTCGGCACCCGATCTCGCGCTCACCCAGTTGTCGGTCGAAGTGGTATCGACCGTGCTGCTGCTGATGGGTCTGGCCCTGCTGCCACAGCGCTCGCCGGTCGAATCTGACACCTTCAGACGCCTGCGTGATGCCACGCTGGCGCTGTTCGCGGGCGCCGGCGTGGCGGCGCTGAGCTGGCTGGTGCTCACGCGCGACCACGCTTCGATTTCGTGGTTCTTCCTCGACAAGTCGCTGGCCGAAGGCGGCGGCACCAATGTGGTGAACGTCATCCTGGTGGACTTCCGCGGCTACGACACTTTCGGCGAAATCACCGTGCTCGGCATCGCCGCCATCGGCGTGCTCGCGCTGCTCGATGGCTTCCGCACGCGCCGCCCGGACGCCGACCCGGAAGGCCGCGCGTGGGCCTTCGAGCGGCAGCCGCTGATGCTGCGCGTGGCGGCGCGCGTGGTGCTGCCACTGGCCCTGCTGGTATCGGCCTACATTTTCTGGCGCGGACACAATATGCCCGGCGGTGGCTTCATCGCCGGTCTGATCACCGCGGTGGCGCTGGTGATGCAGTACATGGCGCTGGGTCAGGCACGCGCCGAAAGCCTGCTGCATGGCGCAGCCGGCCGCCGCTTCACGCGCTGGATAGGCAGCGGCCTGGGCATCGCCGGGCTGACCGGCATCGCGGCCTTCCTGTTCGGGCGTCCCTTCCTGACCAGCGCGCACGGCCATCCGGCGCTGCCGGTGGTGGGCGAAGTGCCGCTGGCGAGCGCGGCCGCGTTCGACCTCGGCGTCTACATCACGGTGGTCGGCGCAACCCTGCTCACGCTGTCGGTACTGGGCGCCGCCTCCAAGGAAAGTCACGCATGAGCATCCTGTCCTCCATCAGCGTGGAATTCCTGGTCGCCACCGGCATCGGCTGGGTGACCGCCTGCGGCGTGTTCCTGATGCTGCGCGGGCGCAGCTTTCCGGTCGTGCTCGGTCTTACGCTGCTCGGTTACGCGGTGAACATTTTCATCTTCGTGATGGGGCGGCTGTGGAGCGGGGCGCAGCCCATCCTCGGTCAGGGCGAAGTGCAGGCCGACCCGCTGCCGCAGGCGCTGGTGCTCACCGCCATCGTGATCGGCTTCGCCACCACCGGTTTCGTGATCGAACTGGCGCTGCGCAGTCGCGCCGAATCCGGCACCGACCATGTCGACGGCAAGGAGCCGGACGCATGAACATGAGCTTTGCCGACATGATGATGCGTCTGTTCAACGACCATCTGGCCGTGCTGCCGGTATTGCTGCCCGGCCTGACCGCGGTGCTCATGCTGCTGATCGGTGACCGGCCGGCGGAGCAGTGCCTGCCCCGGCTGCGCCGCATTGCGCTGATATCGGTGGGACTGGGGCTGCTGTTCGCGCTCAAGCTGGCGATGGAAGCCGACGACGGCGTGCTGCGCGTATATCGGGTCGGCGACTGGCCGGCGCCTTTCGGCATCGTGCTGGTGGTCGATCGCCTGTCCGCGCTCATGCTGCTGCTGACGCAGGCGGTGGCGCTGCCTGTCCTCGTTTATGCGAGCGGCGGCTGGGACAGCCACGGTCGCCACTTCCACGCGCTGTTCCAGTTCCAGCTCATGGGCCTGAACGGTGCCTTCGTGACCGGCGATCTGTTCAATCTTTTCGTGTTCTTCGAGGTGCTGCTGATCGCGTCCTACGTGCTGCTGCTGCATGGCCAGGGCAAGGAGCGCTTCCGCGTCGGCCTGCAGTATGTCGCGATCAATCTTGCTGCATCGGCGCTGTTCCTGATCGGCGTCGCACTGATCTACGCGACGGTGGGCACGTTGAATATGGCGGACCTCGCGCAGCGCGTGCCACAGGTACAAGGGGACGAAGCGCTGCTGCTGAAGGCGGCGGCGCTGATACTGCTCGTGGTATTCGGCGTGAAGGCCGCGCTGCTGCCGCTCTACCTGTGGCTGCCCGCGACCTATGCCGCAGCCAGCGCGCCGGTGGCGGCGCTGTTCGCGGTCATGACCAAGGTCGGCGTCTACAGCATCCTGCGCGTGCACGGCGTCATTTTCGGCCACGACGCGGGCGCCGCCGCGCTGACCGTGCAACCCTGGTTGCTGCCACTGGCGCTCGGCACCAGCGCGCTGGCGGTGCTGGGCGCGCTGGCCGCACACACATTGCCGCGACTGGTGGCCTACCTCACCGTGGCATCGGTCGGTACCATACTGGCGGCACTCGGTCTGTTTACCGCGCCAGCCTGGTCGGCTGCGCTGTATTACATGGCCCACAGCACGCTGGTGATCGCGGCGCTTTTCCTGCTGGTCGAACTGGTGGCGGCGCAGCGCGGCGATGCCGGCGAACGGCTGGAACCCGGTGCGCCGGTGGCCCAGCCCGCGCTGCTCGGTCTGCTCATGCTGCTGGCCGCCGCATCGGCGGCCGGTCTGCCGCCACTGCCGGGCTTCATCGGCAAGCTCATGGTGCTGCAGGCCTCGAGCGGTCATGAGGCGCAGGCCTGGGTGTGGACCGTGGTGCTGGCGGTCGGCTTCCTCACCCTGATCGGTCTGGCACGCGCCGGCAGCGTGCTGTTCTGGAGCGTGCGGCCGGAACTGGCGGGCAGCGGTACATCGGCCGGCGCCAGTCCGCGACTGCTGCTGGCCACCGTGTCGCTGATCGTCGCCGGCGTGTTCATGTCGGCCATGGCCGGGCCGCTCAAGCGCTACACCGATGCGGCTGCCGAACAGCTCGGCGACCGACGCGCCTACGTCGAGGCGGTGCTGGGCAGCGAAGGTGTGCAGACCACCCGGCCTTATGTGTTTCCGCGCACGCCCGCGACAGAAGGAGCTCATCCATGAACGCTACCCCTGACAAGCGCTGGCTCGCGCATCCCGTCATGTCCGCCATGCTGGCGGCCGGCTGGCTCACGCTGCAGCAGTCGGTGGATCCGGGCAATGTGATCGCGGCCGTCGTGCTGGCTCTGGTCATTCCACGCCTGGTCGGCGGTTTCCTTGGCGCAGGCGTGACACTGCGGTCGTTCGCCGCGGCGATCCGGCTGGCCTTCATCGTCACCTGGGACATCATCGTATCCAACATCACGGTGGCGAAGCTGGTGCTCGATCCGTCGCGCACGCCCCGGCCGGCATGGGTGCGCGTACCGCTGGACCTGACGCATCCCAATGGGGTGGCGCTGTTCGCCTCCATCATCACGATGACGCCGGGTACGGTGTCCTGCATCGTCGACGAGGATGATCCGCACATCCTGGTGCACGCGCTGGACTGCGCCGATGCCGCCGCCGCCGCGCGCGACATGAAGGCGCGTTACGAAGCGCCGCTGAAGGAGATATTCGGATGACAGCACTGGCCCTGGATATCGTGGTGGGCGCCATCGTCGTCGCCATGCTGCTGTGCGCCTGGCGCGTGTTGCGCGGTCCGGAAACCGTCGATCGCATCCTCGCGCTGGACACCCTCTATGTGAACGTGGTGGCACTGGTGGTCGTGCTGGGCATGCGACAACAGACCGAACTGCTGTTCGAGGCCGCGCTCATCGTGGCCATGCTGGGTTTCGTCGGGACAGTGGCGCTGTCGCGCTACCTCACCCGCGGCGACGTGATCGAATGAGGAGGGCAGGGCAATGCAGGAACTGAATCCGGTGGTCGACGCGCTCATCGCCGCACTGCTGCTGCTGGCAGCGCTTTTCATCCTGGTGGGCGCGCTCGGCATGATGCGCTTCAGGGATTTCTTCCAGCGCCTGCATGCGCCGACCAAGGCCAGCACGCTCGGGGTGGGCGGCGTGCTCGTCGCCAGCATGATCTACAGCGCCGCCGACGGGCGCTTCGGCATTCACGAACTGCTCATCACGCTGTTCATTTTCATCACCGCGCCGGTATCGGCCAACCTGCTGGCCAAGGCCGCACTGCATCTGAAAGTGCCGTCCAAGGCCGGGCACCCCGGGAAGGAATAGGCTGCCGAGCAGGTCGCGACGCGGCCTATGGCGGCGGCAGGCTTCGTTCGAGGGTGGAATCGCGAGCTCCTACATGAACCCCGCTTCGTTCGCGGCCTGGGCGAACTTTTGTGGGAGCGGCCTCTGGCCGCGATGCGGCTGATGCCGGCCGCGGGCTTCGTTCGAGGGCGCATCGCGGGCAAGCCCGCTCCCACGAAACCCCGGCTTCGTTCGCGGCCTGGGCGAGCTGTTGTGGGAGCGGCCTCTGGCCGCGATGTGGCGCATGCCGGCCGCAAGCTTCGTTGTCGGTGGAATCGCGAGCTGGGCTCGCTCCTACATGAACCCGCTTCGTTCGCGGCCTGGGCGCGGGTCACTGGCTGGCGAACATGAGCCCGGCGTGTTCGCGCATGGCGTGGAACTTGATCTTGTCCCACTTTTCCTGCGCCACGTTCAGTTCGGCCCGCATGGTGGCGAGGAAGGCCGGAGCGTCGACCGCGTCGTAGGCGATGCGGTGGGCGTTGGCGTCGATGAAGCGCTTCAGTTCACGCTCGTCGTCGCAGGTGACCCAGCGCGCCATCATGTAACGGGTCGGTTCCAGTCGGGCGTCGCAGCCATATTCGGTCTTCAGGCGGTGGATCACCACTTCGAACTGCAGTTGGCCAACCGCGCCGAGCAATAGCGTACCGCCCGCCAGCGGCCGGAACACCTGGATGGCCCCTTCTTCACCCAATTGCTCAAGACCTGCTCTCAACTGCTTGGTTTTCAATGGATCCTTGACTTCGACACCCTGGAACAATTCCGGCGCGAAGAAGGGCAGGCCGGTAAATTGCAGCGTTTCGCCCTCGGTCAGCGTATCGCCCAGTTGCAGCGTGCCGTGGTTGGGGATGCCGATGATGTCGCCAGCGAAGGCTTCCTCCAGCAGCTCGCGCCGCTGCGACAGGAAGGTGACCACGTTGTTCGGCCGGATGTCCTTGCCGTTGCGACTCACCTTCATGCGCATGCCGCGCTCGAAGTGGCCGGAACACACGCGGACGAAGGCCACGCGGTCGCGATGCGCCGGGTCCATATTGGCCTGGATCTTGAACACCACGCCGGAGAATTTCTCTTCCGTCGGCTCGACCCGGCGCTGTATGGCCGGACGGCCACCCGGCGGTGGCGCCATGTCGACCAGTGCATCCAGCACTTCCTTGACGCCGAAGTTGTTGATCGCCGACCCGAAGAACACCGGCGTCTGGCGGCCGGCGAGGAATTCGGCTTCGTCGAAGGGCGGGGCGGCATCGCGCACCAGTTCGATCTCGGCGTGCGCGGTGTCGAACTGCATCGGATAACGGCCCTTGATTTCCGGGTTATCCAGGCCAAGCAGGATTTCCTCGTCACCGGAAATGCGATCCTCGCCGGCGCGGAATACGCGCATGCGGTCCTCCCGCAGCTCGTACACGCCGGCGAAATCCTTGCCCATGCCCAGCGGCCAGGTAAAGGGCGCCACATCCATGCCCAGCGTGCGCTCGAGTTCGTCGATCAGGTCCAGCGGTGCGCGCACTTCACGGTCCATCTTGTTGATGAAGGTGATGATGGGCGTATTGCGCGCGCGGCAGACCTCGAGCAGGCGCAGCGTCTGCGCTTCCACGCCATTGGCGGCGTCGATCACCATGAGCGCGGCATCCACCGCGGTGAGCACGCGGTAGGTGTCCTCGGAAAAGTCCTTGTGGCCCGGCGTGTCGAGCAGGTTCACGACGCAGTCGCGGTACTCCATCTGCATCACCGAACTGGCGACCGAAATGCCGCGCTGCTTTTCGATTTCCATCCAGTCGGAAGTGGCGTGGCGGGCGGCCTTGCGCGCCTTCACGCTGCCGGCGATCTGGATCGCGCCTGCGAACAGCAGCAGCTTTTCGGTGAGCGTGGTCTTGCCCGCGTCGGGGTGGGAAATGATGGCAAAGGTGCGCCGGCGGGCGACTTCCAGTTCAAGCGACATGGCGGATCAGGGCAGGGGGCGCGGCCGCTTCCGGCCGCGCGAAGGTGAATCGATGCGGACGTTTCAGTGCAGATGCATGGGCGGCTGTTCGCCGGCTTCGGGCATTTCGGCGTGCACCGGCTGGCCATCGGGATCCGGGTAGAGCGGGGCGCCGCAGTCGTCGCAGTACTCCATGGGCATGCGATGGTCCAGCACCAGCGTGTCGGTCACGCCGCATTCGCGCAGCACGCCTTCGATCTCGCCCACGATATCGCTTTCCTCGTCCTCGGCGCCCAGAAGTGCCCACACCACGCCGTGCACCACCTGGCTGGAATTGGTGGTGGTGAAGGCGATGCGGTATTCCTCGAGCTGCTTGTCGTGGAAGGGCGCGATGATGGCGCGCAGTCCGGACGGCGGAACCGCGAGCATCTGTTCCAGGAAGGCGACCGAGGCGCGCAGCGAGTAGGCACGCGACGCACGGTCCGCTTCGCGGCAGGCCGAGTGATAGGCGTTTGGCGGCAACAGATCGAAGGCGCAGGCGCGCAGCAGCGTGGACATCACCGCACCGCCCTGGGCCTGCCACTGTTTGATCACGTGATCGCGCGCACCGTCGTCTTCCTGCCAGCGGAACATGGGCTGGCCGCGCGGCACCATGACCATGCCGATCACGTAGCGCGTATCGGACAGGAAGGTGGTGGTCTGCGCCATGCTCTCGGCTTCCAGCTTGAGGTCGTCGCCAGCCAGCACCGCTTCGCCCAGATCGTCGGCCAGATCGCGGGTTTCCACATAGCCGCGCGGAAGCTGGTCCGGGCTGAACAGATAGTCGGCCAGCGCAACCTTGGCGCGCGCGCCGAATGCATGCGCGCACAGTTGCACCTTGAGGCTGGCGAGTATCGGCGCCGGAATCGGGCCGGCCGGGATGGAAAAGCGCGACCAGGCGAGCAGGGGGGCGGCGAACATGACGGCATCCCATTCCTTGCCGGCGTCGCCGGGCAGGCCGCATTCCACGCCGCCTTCGATGAAATCGGCCAGCGCATCATAGGCCGGGCCGTTCTCGCGCCACAGGTGATCGAGAGCGGCATTCAGCGCGTCTTCATTGCGTTCGCCGACGAGACGGCTGACCTGTTCGGTCAGGCGCAGCTCCCAGTAACGGTCCTCGACGCGGCTGGCCGATTCCGCAAGTCCATTGGCGAGGCGGGTAAGCAGTGCGGCGTCCTGGGTGAGGCCGCCACGGCGTGCAAAACGGGTACGTTTCATTGGGAATTCCGGTGACTGAAACCGGATTCTACCAATGCCGGGCTCAGGCGCGCGGCAGCCAGCCCAGACCGGCCAGAGTACCGGCCGCCGGCAGGTACTCCGCGCTGACCCAGCCCGCGTAGCCGATGCGGTCCAGCCAGTCGAACAGGAAGGGGAAATTGATCTCGCCGGTGCCCGGTTCGTGCCGCCCGGGATTGTCGGCGATCTGCACATGGCCGATGCGCGGCAGCTCGCGCTGCAAGGTCAGCGCGAGGTCGCCTTCCATGATCTGCATGTGATAGACGTCGTACTGCAGCTTCACGTTGGCTTCGCCCACGCGCTCGATCAGCGCCAGTGTTTCCGCGGAACGGTTGAGCAGGAAGCCCGGCATGTCGCGACTGTTGATCGGCTCGACCAGCAGATCAATGCCCAGCGGCGCGAAGGCGCGCGCGGCAAGGCGCAGGTTGTCCGCCATCACGTCGAGCAGCCGCTCGCGCGGCACGCCAGCCGGCGCGATACCGGCCAGACAGTTGATGCGCCGGCAAGCGGTGGCGCGCGCGTAGTCGAGCGCAAGTGCCACGCCATCCTCGAATTCGCGACGGCGGTCGGGCAGGCAGGCCAGCCCGCGTTCACCGGCCGCCCAGTCGCCTGCAGGCAGGTTGAACAGCACCTGTTCCAGCCGATGTTCGGCCAGCATTTCGGCCAGCCGCTGAGCAGGGATTTCATACGGAAAATGGCATTCCACGCCCGTGAACCCGGCGCGCGCGGCCGCAGCCCAGCGCTCGGCAAACGGGTGCTCGGTAAACAGCAGCGAAAGATTGGCACAGAAGCGGGGCATGGCAGTCAGCGTAGCGAGCGGGACGGGCTGCATTCTAGGGTCTGTTGGCCTCGATCCGGATCCCGCGCGGCCCACGCTTCAATGCAGGGGATCCTCTCGGCAGCCCGGGCCGGAACGACGCGCGCGACCGCCAGCCATGCCCGGAGCACGCTCGCAGGACACCGGTTGTAACGGCCCGAGCGCTGGTACAGGCGTGCGTTGTGGGCGCGGCCGGAGTATCGTCCCGCCTTTGCTGCATTCAGATGACGCTTGACGAGATGTCGCAGTTGCTCAATTCCGGGACCTTCGCCCGTGCCCTGGCCGAACAGGTGGCCGCCCACGATTTCTGTTTCCTGCCCGCCGCCCAGGTCAGGGATGCGCTGACCAGCCTGCGCCGCGCCTGGCACGCGGACTGGGATGTGTTCGCACAGAGCTGGAATGCACTGGAACTCGATACCTATATGGCGGACGGTGGCCGCTATCGGCGCCGGCGCTATGCCACGCTGAGCGCTGCCGCCGATTCCGGCGAGGTGGCGATCGAGCCGCATCAGCCGCACTACCAGAGTCTGGACTACAACACGCTCAATGGCGGCGTCGAGCGTCATTTCGAGCCGGTGCTGCCGGAGGTGCTGTCGGGCCGCACGCTGCAGACGGTGATCGGATTCGGGCTGTCGGTGTTCCAGCGTCTGCATCCGGCACAGGCTGCGCATATCGAGGTGCACCAGTTCCGCATCGAGGCACGCCCGGACAGCGAAGGGCGACCCACGCCGGAAGGCGTGCATCGCGACGGCGTGGATTTCGTTCTGGTGATGATGGTGCGCCGGGAGAACGTGGAAAGCGGCACCACCGAAATCTTTTCACCGGACGGTCAACGCCTGGACAGCTTCACGCTCACATCGCCGTGCGACGCGGCGCTGGTAAACGACCAGCGGGCATTGCATGGCGTGACGCCCATTCATCCGGTGGATGCATCGCGGCCGGCCTGGCGCGACGTGCTGGTGGTGACCTACCGGCGCAACCCGGCCGCCTGAACCGGAATGTCCGATCTGAACGATCCGCGGGTGTTTTTCGCCGCCGAACGCACGCTCATGGCCTGGGTGCGCACGGCGCTGGCACTGATGGCGTTCGGCTTCGCGATCGAACGTTTCGCGCTGTTCGTCGCCATGCTCGGCGGTGCCCATGCGGCAGGCGACGTGTCGCACATGCCGGCGCGCGGGCTGTCGTTCTGGACTGGCGTCGCACTCATCGCATTCGGCGCGCTTTCGGTAGTGGTGGCCACGCACCAGTACCGGCGCGTGCTGAGCCAGCTCAGACCGGTGGAAATTCCCGACGGCTATCATCTGTGGCTCGCACCGGCGGTGGCGATCGGAGTCGCGCTGACCGGCTGTGCACTGGTCCTGCATCTGTTCCAGACCGGGTGAACCCGACCGGTAGCCGGGTGCGGCGGGTCGGATGAACAGACAGTTCGCGGCCGGCTGGACCGCGTCGCCGGAAGGCCGGCATCGAAGCCCTCTGCAAAGCTCCTCTTAACTTCTGAAAACAGTAATTTTCAGAAGAATAAGAAATGGGAAAGAACGCAAGGCGTTGAGTATTCGATGATTGTTTCCCTCAACCTCCGGATGTGTTCGCGGCAACAGCCGTCACGCAGTCACGGCCGGTACGGGCGAATGCCGGCACCCGCGCGCACATGGGTCAAGGTACCGTCGCTGCCGGCGGAAAAGCTGATGGACGTGTCCGGAGGCAGTTCGCTGATGCGATTGGCGCGCCGCGACCGACCGCTGGAATCCACCACGTAAACGATGGTTTTGGGGCTTGTCCGGTACTGTTTCCCGTTGATGGTTACCGTGCCGCTCGCGGCGTCGATGCGCGACACCACGCCCTGTTCCTCGTACAGCGACGGGCTGGCGAGCGGCGACACCGCGTCCTGTGCACGCGCTGGCGCGCCGCCCAGCGAAGACACCAGCGCGGCGCACAGCACAGAGCGAAAAATGGCGCCCCGCGGGTCTCGTTGCCGCACTTGCGCATCGGCGCCCGCTCGTTCCCGCGCCCGCCTGCCAACTTGCTTCCGCATGCTCAATCCCTCACCAGTTCCTTCCACGATACCCGTCCGCTGCGCAAACCGTCGGACACCGTGCGCGTGCTTGCGGTGCCGTCCGAACCGCCGACCACCTGCTGCTTGCCGATATTGAGCGGGCTTCCAGGAAGATTGTCCTTGCTGTAGCCGCTGCCCACCACCTTGCTGCTGGTGCCGTTGCCATTGGAAAGATCCACCCGGTCGCCCGAATCCACGCTGCCATTGCGGCTGAAATCGAAAACATCGAAGTCCTGCCGGCCGCCGGTGAAAGGATTGACACCCAGCACCCAGCCTTGACCGCCAGGTTGGCATGAATCGTCACTGGGAATGAGCGTGCTCACGAACAGCGTGGTGGTCGACAGAATGGGCGCAGACACGATGCGCTCGCCTTCCGCGCCATTGGCGGGCGACGTGAGATCCAGATACCACCCGCGCTTGCCACTCATGGTCGCTCCGCCGTTGCTGTCCCCGGGTTTGGACACGACACGATAATTGTCACCCTGCCCGGTCGCGCCCTCCTCCAGGATGCGACGTTCCGCCAGATCGCTGCGAGAACCCACGGTGCTGCCGCTGTCGTACAGGCCGTACCAGGTCTGCGTCGCCACACTCGAAAGATCGGCCGATGCCAGGTACTTGCCGGTGCCGAAGAACACCCACAACTTGCGGTCGGCCGGATTGAAACCCACGCTCACACCGCTGGTGATCGGCTGCACCGCATTGGTCGCACTGCGTGCGACGAACAGCGGCTGCGGAGCCGTCGTCGTGCCATAGCCGACTCGCCATTGCGACGGCGTGGCGCTGCTCAGATCGAACTTCCACAGATTGCCCAGCAGATCGCCGGCATAGAAATAGTCCATGTCGCCGTCCCGATCGACATCCACACCCTCGGCCGGAGCGAGGCCATTGGACGCTGACGACGATCCGCTCAAGGTGTCGATCTTCGCCAGCAGCGCGCCGGTCGCGATATTGATCACGAAAAGCTGCGCACGCTGGCTGTCGCTGTTGTAACCATTGCCGACGATCACCGCCCAACTGCCGTCATTCAGGCGTGCCACGACCGGTGCGCCGTTGAGCAGGCCCAGTTCGGCATGGGTGTATTCCCACAGTACCTTGTTGGCCGAGAAAGCATCCGGATCGGTGATGTCGAGCGCGTACAGGCTGCGCCCACCACGGCCCTGACTGCCGATCAGGACGGTTCTCCAGGCGCCGCCGGTATGCACCTCGGCGACGACCGGACTGCCGTCGTGCATGAATTTGTGTGCATACGTGGTGCTCGACAAGGTTTTCATCAGTGCCAGCGCACCGGCCGGCGCATAGCCGAAACGCTCGCTGCCGCTGCGCGCATCGAGCGCGTGCAGGAAACCGTCGTTGGCTGCGACATAGACCGTTTCTCGCCGGTTCGCCACCGCGCTGCGATGTGCCTGATAGGTGCTGGCGCCGGTCCAGGAGAAACGTTCCAGTCGCAGGTCGGCGACCGGCCCGACATAGACCGGCGCCGAGTTCACGATGTCGCCAAGAATCGACGTGCGATTGCGGTAGCTGCCGCCGTTGCGGGCCTCGTTCGAAGTGACGCCGCGCAGGTAATCCAGCACCGCGGAACTGCCCAGCGTGGTTTGCTGGCTGGCGCTGAGATTCGCCCACTGGAAGGCGATGCCGGCGCTGCCTGACCAGGTGTAGAGCGCCCGGCTCGCGGGCGTCGGAATGTTCTCCGAGGCTTTCCAGGTCGGCGTGGCGGCCAGTGAGCCATCCGCGTTCAAACGCGTGGCCCACAGATCGCCGGTCCAGTTGCTGCCGACGAACCGCCCCTGGTAGATGAGGGTGGTGGCGTTCGGCGCCGTGCTCGAGGCCGCTACGGTACCGCCGGATGCGACGCGCTCGCCGATATCGCCGAGCATGTTCGACAGTCCGTCGACGAACTGCGACGGACTGGATGCGTTTACGAAGGCGCCGCGGCCGTTCAGGCTGGCGTGCCACAGATCGTCGATCTTCGCCGGCGAACTGTCGGTCGGATCGGGCCAGCTCTTGGTACCGGCGGTCAGCGCGGCCAGATCGCTGGCAGGGTCCAGAGTGCCGCTGGTGCCCAGCGAGAGGCCGAAGGTCACCATGTGCTGCCAGTTGGCCGAATCGCGCGATGAAGTCGGCACCTTGTTCGCCATGCCTGTCCTGAGATCGCGCTTGTAGTAGTACATCGCCACGTCGGCCAGCGTGTTGCTGTGGCTGTCGCGATAGGGACGCGCTTCGCTGCCGTCAGCGTTCTGGTCGGCGGGCAGCGTGAAGTTGTCGCCCCAGTAGCCATCGGTGGTGAGTATGGTGAAGGACTGCCGACACGCCAGCGGCTGGCGGTGCACGCTGTCGGCCCATGGATCTTCATCGCCGGTGCGGCTCTCGTAGTAATTGCCCGCCCAGTTCAATGCGGTGCGCAAGGGCGTGCCGCTGGTGCCTATGGCGGTCAGCAGCAGTCTGTTGAACCAGGTTTCACGGTTGGTTCCGCTGAAATTTCCGCTCGTCGGAATGAGCATTTCACCCGAACCATTGATGGTGCGGAATCCCACCCGGTAGTTCTCGCCCAGCGTACCGAAAGCCCGGGATGCGCCGGCACGCGCGGCCAGAATGCGGCTGCGGTAGTAGCTGAACCAGTTGGCGAAATTCTGCGTCTCTTCCGCCACCGTCCGGGTGATGCCGCCCGGCCAGGTGAAGCTCGTCACTTCGACTTCCGCCCCGCCGATCGGGTCGCGCTTGTAGGCCCGCGTGCCGCGGATCTGGTATTTCGTGTAGCTCCCGGCGCTGGTGCGCGAACCGCTGCCGCGATAGATGTAGAAGGTGATGGGATAGAACTGCCGGTTGCACGGCACGTTGCACACGTATTCAGCCTGGTTCTGCCGGGTGTTGCCGGTGTTGGCGAACCAGCGGGCAGACAGGTTCTGCTGCGCGGTCAGATCCAGGGTGCCGCGCGTGGTGTCGGCCGGGTTGTACGGCGCGGCACTCGGAGACACATTGCCGAACGAAGCACCTGTGTGCCTCAGCCACGGGTAGTAGTTCGTGTTCGGGTCGTAGAAGTTCTCGTTGTTGTCGGGCGAGCGACCGAAGTAGTTATGGACATTGTTGTCATCGAAAGTGGGTACGTCCTCGGGGTAGTTCCGGCCGCCATACAGTCGGTCAGGCACAGGAAACAGGTAGTTCGAGAAGTAGAGCTTTTCATCCGGCATCACCTCCCACTGCATGGACCCGGAATCGTCGAGCAGGAACATGATGTTGGGCGCGACCGCACTGCCGATCATGATGGGCGTGTCGGAGATATCGACGGCCGCGCGGGCCCCGGCCATCCAGGCAAGAACGCTCAGCGCGAGAGCGAGCGGCATGGATATCGATCGCAACGTCATGGAATGTAGGTGGTCTGCAGCAACACGGCCGGCCGGCCGGCTACCGGCGCGCTGCGGGCGGTCACGCGGTAGCGCGGCTTCAGGCAGTCGGATGCGATGGTGGTCACCGTGTCGCAATCGGGCGTCGAGGGCCAGATGCCGAGATCCTCGATGATGTACTGCGGTGCGCCGGCCGCCTTGCCGCGGGTGTCGCTGTCCGCAGCCTCCCACCAGGTCGATGCATTCACCCATATCGTTGCGGAGGCCTCCCAGCGATTGGCGAAATCGTCCCCACCCGGTGCAGGTTGCGGATACATGCCGGTCACCGTACCGTCGAAAGGACCGGCGGTGCCGGCGGCGATCAGGGCTTCGGCCTCGCGCAACGCGGATTCGGCGGACTGGAAGGCGATGGCGCGATCATAGAGATTGGCGCTCATGCGTTCCTGCATGCTGGTTCCGCGCATGCTGGCGAGCCCGAGCAGGGTGATGGCAACCAGCAGCAACAGCGCGACCACCAGCGTCACGCCACGTTGCGTCCGCATGCGATTCGCCGGGGTCATGACAGACGGTTCCTCAGCGTGACGACATGGGTGAGCGTGCGGCGCACACGATCGGTCACCGCTGCCGGCCGGTCCGGCTCCTCGATCACCAGTTGCAGGCGCACGCCGGTGACGCTCGTCCAGTCGCTCACCGCGGATGCCGCGACATAGGCGCTGCCGCCTTCCAGCAGGTAATCGACCTGCAGATCGATCACGCCGTCGAGCACCTCTTCGGCCACCAGCGACAGCGTGCCCGCGTTGTTCTGTGGCGCCACCCGGAACAGGGAGCGACTGGTGGTCGAGCTGCGTCCGGTGTTGCCGACATACCAGGCCAGCGATTCGAGCTTCATCACCACCGCATTCGCCTCGTAGCGGTAGGTCTGACCGTTCTGGCTGCAGTCGGGGGGATTGGCAAAGCCCAGTCCGCGGCTGCAATTGCCCGGGCTGCCGTCCGGTGCGTGTGCCACCGTGTTCGTGCCGGCCGCGCTCACCTGGAACAGGCTGGCCTGGCTGAAATTGCATACGATGGCGAGGTCTCCCGCCGCCAGCCCGGCGTTGCGCGGACTCAGCGTGATGGTCTGGCTGGCGGTGTCATGCGACGACACCGTATTCGGCTGGCTGCCACTGCGCATGATGTGCAACGCCGACGTGCCGGTCGCGCGCTGGCCGACCGCACTGCCAAAGGCGGCGCCGGAGAATGCGTCCGAACCGCCATAACCGCGCAAGCCACCGTTCCACTGGGTCCACCACAGCGACGAAGGACTGTTCAGGATGTTCACGAACTGGCGCGCGCCGCCACAGGAATTCAGTCCGGCTTCGCGCAGATCGCGCGCCAGCAGTTCGAAGGCGATGCGCGCCGATTCCTGGATGCGCGACAGCCCTTCCGTCGTGTCATAGGTCTGGCGGTTGCCCAGCATGAGGCTGATCGCGGCGGCGGTGATGAACAGCCCGATGGCGAGCGCGATCATCAGCTCGATCAGCGAACTGCCGCCCTGCCCCAGGCGCTTCACAGTCGCGCCTCGATGCGGAAGGTCTGGCTGGCCGATCCACCTGCCACACGACTGTCGTCCCAGCGCACAGAAATGACGCAACTGGCGGCCGCCCCCGTGGAGCACGCAATGCCGCCGCAGGCGGTAGATCCCATGCTGGTCCGCAGATCGCCGATCCATGCCGCAAGCTGGGTCTGCACGAAGGTCGTGCCGGATGGCGCCACGCAGTCGCCGGAGGGTAGCGCGAGGTTGTAACTGCCGCTGCGCGCGGCCACCACGTCGGCGCGCAGGCGGTCCAGCATGGTGTAGGCGGCCAGCACCGCGGCGCTGCGCTCGTAGGAACTCTGGTTGGCCCTGAGCGAGGCCATCTGCAGTCCCGCCACGCCGAGCAGCCCGACCGCGAGCACGAAGATCGCGATCATCACCTCGATCAGCGACACGCCAAGCTCAGGCGTCCTCATCCGGCCTCCGGTGCGGCACAGTCTGACGAGGTGACGCGGGACACGCTGAGGCGGCTGCCGCCGGACACCCGCACGTCACGGGCGTTCTGCTGCGCGCTTCCCGAACTATCGCACAACCTGAGCGCCACGGTTTGCAGCGACGTCTGTCCGGCGGCGCGGGCCAGTCCGTCAGGGCGGAACACGATGCGGTTGCCGTCGCCCGCAAGCAGGCTGCCCGCCACTGCACGGAACCTTCCTGCCTGCAGCGCGTGCGCGCGAACCAGCACTTCGTCCGGATTGTTGCTCGCGTCCGGGTTGTACTGACCGCTGGCATCCGCATCGACAAAGAGCATCCAGGCCAGCCAGCTTCCGTCTGCATCGGCAGCACAACCGCTCGCGGCATCGACCTGCCCCGCCGACATGCCGGCACGGCACAGCACCGTGCGACGGTTCAGCCGTATCGCCTCGCTGCGCGCCTGACCGAGAGCCGCGAGCAACTCGTTCGCTTCGCTGGTGAGACGGTTGCCCGTAATCAGGGACTGGAAGGAGGGGGCGGCGAACGCGGCGATCACGGTCAGTATGGCGACCGTGATCATCAGTTCGAGCAGGGTGAATCCGCGAGGGGCGCTGAAGAACTGCATGGCGGCAAGAAGACAAGGGATGCCGGATTAACGGTCATCCGTCCTTGCAGCTTGAGGGCACTCAGGTCAAACAGTGTTGCGGACGGACAATGCTGGACGCGGAAGTCCGCCCGCGAGCGTGCGCAACTACTTCCAGCACGCGGCCACGATACCGCTGGCCTGACAGCTTGTGGCCGTGCCCGAGACCCCCTTGGTACCGGCCTGATCCAGGGTCAGGGGGCAACCGCATTTCCTGTCGCCGCTCGCCTGCCCGCCCTGCGGCGTCGCGGTAAGCGTGAATGCACGCGCGGAAACGATATTGGTGTTCCAGGTGTAGAAGTTGCCCAGATCGGTCTCGCACTGGATGCCACCGACGTTGGCGCCGGTGTAGAACATATTGGTCGTGAAATAACGCTCCATGAGCTGGGCCTTCTGCGACAGACAGCCAGCCGCCGTCGCGCGCCGGCTGTCGATCACGTACTGCGTGTAGTTCGGATAGGCGATGGCGGCAAGGATGCCGATCACCACCACCACGATCATGAGCTCGATCAGCGTGAAACCGCGCTGCAGCGATGCGGCCGTGTTCCGTTTCATTCCAGTCATCCCCTTATTCGGAAATCAGCTCGCGCCACGAGATGCGGCCATAGCGACCGGGCAGGTTGAGCCTTTCGAGCAGTTTCTGCAGATCGGACGTGCCGACCAGCGCCGTGCCCTGACCCGGCTTGTAACTGCCGCCGCCGACGGTCGATCCGGTGTCACCGGTATCGCCGCCGGTATTGTTGCCATTGCTCGAGCCGCTGCCGCTCTGCCCGCCCGATCCGCTGCCGTCATTGCGCAGCAGGATGGGCTGGGAAGGCATCGACGCGATGCGCACCCCGCTTACATAGATCTGTTTCTGCTGCTCTCCCACCGTGAGCGTCACCTTTGCTCGATCCGCGAACAGGTCGGCATCGAGACGCCCGCCGGTGTAGGGGTTGATACCCATCAGCCAGCCACTGCCTCCAGGTTCGCACGGATCCTGAGCGGGAATCGAACTGGTGGTGAACAACGCTCCGCCACTCAGGTTCACGCCGAACAGCATGCGCTCCCCGCTGCCGGTGCTGTTTGGTGCAAGAAGATCCAGATACCAGCCCTTGCGGATGTATGCGCCGTCGGCATCCGTGACCGCCTGTCCGCCGGAGGGATCCCCGGGTGCCGACAACACACGTACCGTCGTACTGACCGCGGCATCCCCCTGTCCGACAGTCTGCGTCGATTCCGACAGCACAATCCGTTGCGCCAGGTCACTGCGGCCTGTTACCGGCGTCGCACTGCCCGCCGCGCCAGTGTAATTGTCATAGAGACCGTACCATGTCTGTACACTTGTATTGCTGCGGTCAGATTCGCCGAGAAAGCGTCCGGTACCGAAACTGATCCAGCGCGTATTGGTATCCGGGTCCAGCATCAATGAAATTGCGGACGTGATCGGCTGGGGGGTGCCATTGCTGTCCCTGGCCCGGAACAGGGGCAGCGGATTCTGGGACGTGCCGAAAGACACCCTCCAGTTCGACGGGTTGTCCGAAGTCACATCGAAACGCCACACATTGCCACGCAGGTCACCAGCATAGATGTAATCGACGTTCCCGTCGTCGTTGTCGTCCCAGGTCGACACTTCCGCAAGACCATTGCTGACGCATGGATCATCGGTTGCTGCGCATCCGCCGGTATCGATCTTGCTGATCAGTTCGCCGCTCACTGCATTGACGATGAACAACACGCCCTTGTAATCGGCGCTGTTGTAACCATTGCCGACAAGTACAGCCCAGGCGCCGTTGTTCATGCGCCGTATCTGCGGCGCACCGGTGAAATAACCGAAATCGTTGTCGCTGAACTGCCACATGAAGAGCTGAGAGGCAGGGTTATCGTCAGCAAGCGCCGCATTGCTCACATCCAGCGCGTAGAGTTGGCGTCCGCCTCGACCGCTGGATCCGACCAGCACGGAACGCCAGGCACCCGTGCTGCGAACGTTGTCGAATACCTCGGACACAACCAGCTGACCGTCGTTGATGAAGCGATGGTCGTAGTTCGGGCGCGTCAATTGATACATGCCGGCTATCGCCCCCGACGGCGCGAAACCATAGCGCTCGGCCCCGGTCGAGGCGTCGAAGGCGTGCAGGAATCCATCATTCGCGGCAACGAATACGGTCGCCGCCCGGTTGGCCTTGTTCGCGCGATATTCCTGGTAGCTCGACGCGCCTTCCCAAGCGTATCGGTCATAACCGAGATTGGCCGGACTTGTCACGAATATGGGCGACGAGTGCACGATGTCGCCGATGTGCCCGTCGGACGTGCGATTTCGGAAAGATCCGCCATTGGTGACCTCACCCGATGCGTCTCCACGCAGATAGTCTATGACTTCCGAATTGCCGCTCAATGCCGCCTTCTGAGTGTCGCTCAACTGATCCCATTCGAACTCGACCGGAGAGGTGCCATTGTGTGTGAACAGGCGCCTGCTTGCGGGTGCCGGCAGTTGTTCGCTCGCCTTCCATGTCGGCGTGTCGGGAATGGTGTTTTCGCTGGTGACCGTGTATGACCAGACATCACCTGTCCACGTTTCGCTGGTGAAGCGCGCCTGGAACAGCCGCCCTCCGGCTGTGAGCTGATTCGCCGAAATGCCCAGATTGGCGGCCGAAGCGGTCCGCGCGACGATGGCATCGAGCGCGCCTTTCAAGCCATCGGCGAATTCCTGCGGGCTGGAGGCACTGACGAAGCGGCCACGGCCGTTCACGGTGGCGTGCCACAGGTCATCCAGCTTGCCGGTATCGTTCGACACGCTGGGCCAGGTCTTGGTCCCCGCCGTCAGCGCGGGCAGATCGCTTTCCGGATCGAGGCTGCCTTGCAGGCCGAAGGCGACGGCGAAGGTGCTCATGTGCTGATGCATATAGCTGCCTTCGCCGGCATCGCCAGCGGTGCGTGGCACCTTGTCCGGGATGTCGCTGCGCAGATCACGCGTGTAGTAATACGCCGCGATGTCACCGAGGGTAAAACTCTGTTCGGCATCCTTGTAAGGCAACGCCAACTGGTTGTCTCCCGTACCGACCGAAGAATTGACGCCCTTCACGCCATCGAGCGTGTCGTTGTAGTAACCATCTGTGGTCAGGATGGCATAGCTCTGCCGGCAGGCCAGAGGCGAACCGCCGACATCGGGTCCCCAGGGTGCGGACGTGGAGAAATACTCGCCGGCATTGGCGAGCGCCACACGCAGCGGGGTGCCACCACTGACCGTGGTCGCGAAAAGCCGGTCGAAGAAATTTGTGCGATTGGTTTCGGAAAAGCTGCCGGACGTGGGAATGTCCAGCCAGCCACTCGTGCTGTTGATCTTGCGGAAGCCGACGCGATAGTTCTTGCCCAGGGTCGAGAACGCGTAGCTCACGCCGCCTTTGGCCGCATTGATGCGTGAGCGCGCATAGGTGAACCAGTTCGCGAAGTTCTGCTTTTCCTCGGCTATCGTGCGCGTAATGCCATTCGACCAGGTGAAGGCGCTCAGGCTTTCGGTCTGCCCGGTTTCCAGGTCCAGCCGTTCCGCGTTGTTTCCGCTGATCCGGTAGCGGTAGTAGCTGTTGCGCGCGCTCAAGGCACCGCTGCCCTTGTAGACGAAAAAAGTCATCGGCCAGAATGACTTGCTGCACGAAAACGAGGCGCCGCATGCGGAGTTGCTGTTGATTGCGAACGAGAAGGTGGTCGCGACGGTGTTTCTCGACCAGCGCAGGGTTGCATTCTGCTGCGCCGTGAGGTCGACCGTGGTGGTACTGTCCGGGGCCATGGGCGCTGCTGTCGGCGAGGCCTCGTCGTAGGTCGTGCCATCGGCCTTGCGCCACGGGCGATAGGTGACGGTCGGGTCGTAATAGAGCCGGTTGATGGTGCTCGCGCGCGCGGCCAGGTTCAGGATGTTGGCGTCATCATAGTCCGGCGTGAAGGTGAGGCTGAGCGAGAACCGCAAGGGATAGTCGATGGAAAACGACGAATAGAAGGCATCGGGCAGGGTTTCCGATTCCATGGACCCCGAATCGTCCAGGATCATCAGCACATTGGGCGGCGCCGTGACATTGATGACCAGTGGCAGGTCGGACAACTCGGTCGTAGCGGATGCCAGCATGGCATGCGAGAGAGCCAGCGCAAAGGCCAGTCGGCGCATCAAGGGCTGGATGAGTTTCATCATGTTCTTCGCTCCGCTGCAATCAGGGACGATAGCTCGTCTGCAATACGACATTGGGCATGTTGTCGACCGGCGGCATGCGTGCGGTCACGCGGAAGCGCGGACCCTTGCAGCTCGTGTTGCCGGCCTTGCCACAGCCGGTGCCGTCCTCGAATTCGCCCATGTACTCGATGATGTATTCCGGCACGCGGTTGGAGCCGAGCCGGCTCTTGGTGGCCGTGCTGGCGTTGTTCCACCAGGTGGTGGCCTGGCGCCATTGCGTGGTCGGATCGTTCCAGCGTTCCAGATAACTGGCGCTCGTTCCCGATGATGACTCGCTGGATTCGCTGCTTTCAGTCGCAGCACTGCTCGTCGTGCTTGATCCACCGGTCTCGCCACCCGACGCATAGCTCACCGCACACGTCGGCGGCGTGCCGTTGGGCGGGCAGTACAGGCCGGAGCCGTTGCTCACGACCGTGGTCACGGTGATCGTGCTCTCCGCCTCGCGCAGTGCCGATTCGACCGCCTGGAATGCAAGGTTGCGATCGAACATGTTGGCGCCCATGCGTTCCTGCATGCTGGTGCTGCGTATGCTCGCCAGCCCGAGCAAGGTCATCACGATGAGCAGTACCAGTGCGATCAGCAAGGTGGCGCCGGACTGTCTGCGCCGGCTGCACGCGGGTCGGTGGAGGGCGGCCATCACACGCGGTTCCTCAGATTCACGACATGGGTCAGGGTGCGCGTCACGCGCGGCACGGTCGAACTGGTGCTGGTCCGGTTCTCCGGCGACTCGATGGTGAGCACGATCTCGACGCCGGACACCTGCCTCCAGTCGAGGCCGGTCTGCGTCGCCAGCACGTATTCGCCAGCGTAGGTGATGTAGCGGATCTGCAGGTCGCTCACGCCTTCGACGATTTCCTCGATGACCGGCTGCGCCACCATATTGCCGGTCCCGTTGCCGCGCACCGATATGCGATACAGCGAGAACGGGCTGCGATCATTGCTCGCGCTGCCGTTGTACCCGACATACCAGGTAACCGGCTCGAAACGCATCACCAGGGAACCCGGCGGAAAAGTCTTGTTGGCGGTAGTGCTGCAGGCAAGACGGAAACCCAGCGTATTGGAGCAGTTACCGGGCGCGCCGCCGGCCGGGGCCGCATGCGCGACCGAATTGGTCGCCGCGTCCACCGAGCTGGCCTGGAACAGCGTGGTGTCCTCGTAGTCGCACACCACAAGCAGATCGCCGACCGCGAAGCTGTGCGCCTGGTTGTTTGCCCGCTCCAGCGCCAGCGAATAGGCCGGCACCGAAACGCCATGCACGGTGGTTTCCGTGGAACCCGGGTTGTGCGCCCGCACCGGAAGCGCCGTCGTGCCACTGGTCATGATTTCCAGCGCATCCGAATCCGCCTTGCGCTGCATTTCATCCGTGCCGGTCGCCTGAGCCGTGGTGGCCTGGCTGCCCTCGTAGCCTTTCAGCCCGCCTTCCCAGTTGGTCCACCATTGCGCGGTCGGATTGCCCAACAGATTCATCACGCGCACGCCGCCACTGCAGGCATTGATGCTCGCGCCGCGCAGATCGCGCGACATCAGTTCGAAGGCGACGCGCGTACTTTCCTGGATGCGGGCGAGCGCTTCGGTACTGCGGTTGGCCTCGCGATTGTTCAGCACGATGGCCACCGCGCCGGCGGAAATGATCAGACCGATCGCCAGCGCCACCATCATTTCGACCAGCGTGACGCCGTGCTGAGACTGGACGGAACGCATGCTCATATGCCGACCTCCACCGAGAAGGTCTGGGTCGAGGAACCGTTGGCCACCCGGCTGTCGTCCCACTGTACGGTCACCGCGCACGACAAGGTCGAGGTGCTGCAATTGATCGCACCGCATGCGCCGGTTCCCAGGTTGGTGGACAGTTCCGCCAGCCAGTTGCCGATGTCGCGCTCGACCTGCGTACTGTTGCCCGTCGGACCGGTGCAACTGCTGTTCTCGCCGGAAGGCAGGCTGCGGTTGTAGCTGCCCTTCAAGGCTTCTGCACGGTTGTTGCGCATGCGCTCGATGATGGAGGTGGTCGAAATGATGGCGGAATTTCTTTCGAAAGCGCTCTGGTTGGCCTTGAGCGCCATGGTCTGCAGGCCGGCGATGCCCAGCATGCCGAATGCCAGCACGAACAGGGCCACCAGCACTTCGATCAGCGACACCCCCTGCTGATCGAATCGCGATCCGTACCTCGTCATGAACCGCCACCTCCCGAACCGCTGCCATCCTGCGTGGTTTCCGACGCTTCATCCTCTTCCGTGCTGGCCGCAACCGCGCTGCACCCCGTGCTGCTCTGATTGGTCTGCCGGGTGACACTCATCCGGCTTCCGGTCACCAGCGATACCACGCGCATGTTCTGCGTGGCCAGCGCGCCGCTCTGGTCGCATACATTGACGCTTGCGCTCTGCAGACCGGTGGCGCCATGCGCTCGCGCGAGGCCGTCCGGACGGAACACGATGCGGTTGCCTGCTGCCCCCAGCGTGGCATCCGACACGAAGTTCAGCGACGTGCCCACGACCTGGGTGCGAATGATGGTTTCGTTCCCGTCGAACACCCCGTCCGCGTCGCTGTCGATGAACACGGCCCAGGCTTGCCACGGCGTGGCGTCGGCGGTGGTGACGCAGCCCGAAGTTGCCGTCAGCACCGCCACGCCGTTGCTGCTGGTCGTGCGACACAGGATGACGCGACGTTGCATGCGGACCGCCTCGGAGCGGGCGAGATTCAGTCCGGCGATCAATTCATTGGTATCCGCGGTCAGACGCGACGAAGCGATCAGGCTCTGGAACGCGGGCATGGCGAAGGCCGCGACGATGGCCAGGAGGACGACCACGATCATCAGCTCTATCAGCGAAAAACCGGTCTGTCGCGAAGGTCGCGGAAACATGCTGTCAACTTTCCTGGATATGTTTCCGAAGGTTAAAACGTGTCGCGGGACGGATACGACGGGCTCATGACGAACGGCAGACTGCCCGGCACGAACGGCAGGCGGGCCCTCGTGACGCGTGACACGCATCACGAAATGGTTTTAGTCCCCCGCTCTGCTGCACAATCAGGGTCGCCGCAGACCACAAGAGCCTGAACAGAATGAGTACGACAGATCCCGTCGCCACGTCACGCCTGACCGAACATCCTCTGCGCTACAAGCTCAACAACGAGCTGCACGCCCGCCCGCCGGTACCGCTGACCAGTCCGCACATCGTGTCCTATGTCGCGCTGATGCACGAAGGGCTCGCAGTCGGCGAGGAATTGAAACATCTGCAGGCGCTTGCAGATGCTTTCGCGCGCCCGCTGCCACAGGCCGACGGCGGACATCTGCATCTCGATGTCGGCGAATTCAAGCTCAAATGGGAGCGGCACAACGAGTTCTCCAGTTATGCCTTCTTCCGCACGCCCAAGGACGGCGAGGACACCAGCCGCGGCGCGTTGCCGGTGATTCCCGCCGGATGGCTGGAGTCCCTGCCCGGCTCGCTCATGGTCGCCACGCACATCGAGGTGCGCTCGACGCGCGACCTGCCTCCCGACGTGGTCAAGGCAAGACTGATTTCGAGCGGACGGCAGGCGGTCGGCGCACAGGTGTCAGACGGTGCCGCCTGGGTGTTCACCGACTTCACGCTCACCGACGGCTGGTCGCGCATCACGGTGCTCGACGAAAGACTGGCGCCGCGACAGGCCGGACGCACCGTGCAGCGGCTGTTCGAGATCGAAACCTACCGCGTGATCGCCCTGCTCGCCTTTCCGGTGGCCAAGGACGTCGGGCATCTGCTGGGACGGGCGGAAGGCGAGCTCGCGCAGTTGATGGACGGCATGGGTGCGGCGGCTTCGTCGGACGACGAACGCGAAGTGCTGTCCCGCCTCACGCGACTGGCGGCCGAGGTCGAGCATTCCGTCGCGCGCACCACCTTCCGTTTCGGCGCCGCGCAGGCCTATTACAAGCTGGTACGCAGCCGCATTTCGGAACTGCGCGAACAGCGCATCGAAGGTTTTCCGACCATAGGCGAATTCATGGAGCGGCGGCTCACGCCGGCCATTTCGACCTGCGAGGCCATCGCGCGACGACAGGAGGATCTGTCCGGCCGCGTGGCGCGCAATTCGCAGCTTCTGCGCACGCGCGTCGATATCGAACTGCAGCGCCAGAACCAGGAACTGCTGGCGCAGATGAACCGGCGCGCGCGCCTTCAGTTGCGCCTGCAGCAGACGGTCGAAGGGCTGTCCATCGTCGCCATCACCTATTACGCCTCGCAACTGGTGCAGTATGTCTCCAAGGGCCTGAAGCCGCTGCTGCCGATCAACCCGGATATCGTCACCGCGATCTCGATTCCGCTGATCGCCGGCGCGGCGGCGCTCGCCATGCGGTCGATGCGCAGGAAGCTGGAAGCCGAGGAAGAGTGACCGGAAACGGCGGACGACCACGGCATCCACGCCAGCGGTCGCCAGCCATGTCATCCGCCTCACATGCGCGAGACGCTGCGGATTGCCAACGACCGGTCAATCCAGTTCGCGCAAGCGCGCGAAGGCCTCGTCGATGCGATCCACCGCGATCACGGTCAGGCCGTCCATCGGCTGCTTGGGTGCATTCGCCTTCGGAATGAGCGCATGGGTAAACCCGAGCTTGGCCGCTTCGCGCAATCTTTCCTGACCGCGCGGCGCGGGCCTGATTTCGCCAGCCAGTCCGACTTCACCGAAGGCCACCAGCTTGGGCGGCAAAGGACGGTTCTTCAGCGATGACACGATGGCCAGCAGCACAGCGAGATCGCCCGCCGGCTCGCCTATCTTCACGCCGCCCACCGCATTGACGAATACATCCTGATCGGCGCAGTTGACGCCGGCGTGGCGATGCAGCACGGCCAGCAACATGGCCAGGCGCGCGCCATCCAGTCCCACCGTCAACCGGCGCGGATTGCCGTGTGCGCTATCGACCAGAGCCTGTATCTCGACCAGCAGCGGACGCGTACCTTCCTGCGTCACCAGCACGCAGGCGCCCGCCACCGGCTGGGCGTGCTGCGACAGGAACAATGCCGAAGGATTGGATACACCGCGCAGACCACGCTCGGTCATCGCGAATACACCCAGCTCGTTCACGGCGCCATAGCGGTTCTTGAATGCGCGGATGAGACGGAAGCTGGAGCCGGTTTCGCCTTCGAAGTAGAGCACCGTATCAACGATGTGCTCGAGTACGCGCGGACCCGCGAGCGTCCCTTCCTTCGTGACATGACCAACCAGGATGAGACTGTGCCCGGCCTGTTTGGCGGAACGGGTCAGTTGTGCCGCGCACTCCCGCACCTGCGCCACCGAACCCGGGGCCGAGGTGAGCTGTTCAGAATAGACCGTCTGGATGGAGTCGATCACCGCCACCCTGGGCCGCGTTGCGGACAGCGCGGCAGTGATCTTTTCCAGATTGATCTCGGCCAGCAACTGCAGTCCGGCGGGGTCCAGCGCGAGGCGCTGGGCGCGCAGGGCGACCTGCTCGCCGGATTCCTCGCCGGTCACATAAAGCGCCGGCACGCGCGGCGCGAGCTGGGTCAGCGCCTGCAACAGCAGTGTGGACTTGCCGATGCCCGGGTCGCCGCCGATAAGTACCACGCCGCCCGGCACCAGGCCGCCACCGAGCACGCGATCGAATTCATCCAGACCGGTGGGCAGGCGCGGCTCTTCGCGCGGACGGATGTCGGCGAGAGGCTGCACATGACTCGTACCGGCGAGCGAGGCGAAGCGGTGCGCACCGCTGGCCGCTTCCGGCACCGACTCCACCAGTGTGTTCCACGCCTTGCAGTCGGCACACTGACCCGCCCATTTCGGACTGGTCGCACCGCACTCGGAGCATATGTAATGGCTGCGACCCTTGGCCATATCGCCTCAGTCGGTCCGCGAGGCCTGCGGCACGCACTGCCGGTTCATCTCGACCACCGGGACGCGCAGCGCGAGCGCACACACCAGTTCGTAGTTCACGGTACCGGCGCGCTGAGCCACCTCGTCGAGCGACACATGTTCGCCCCACAGTTCAACCACGCTGCCCAGGCCGGCCTGCGGCAGATCACTCAGGTCGACCGCGATCATGTCCATGGACACCCGGCCGAGCAGCCGGCTGCGATGCCCGTCGACCGCGACCGGCGTACCGGAGGGCGCATGCCGCGGATAGCCGTCGGCGTAGCCGCAGGCCACCGTCCCGACACGCATCGATTTCTCCGCGGTATACATGCCGCCATAACCGACGCGATCGCCCGGTTCGAGCCGTTGCACCGCAATGACGCGCGCCTCGAAGCGCATGACCGGCTTCAGCCCGATATCCGACGCAGTGGCGTGCGCAGTGGCCGGGCTCGCACCGTACAGCAGGATGCCGGGGCGCACCCAGTCAGCATGCGTCTGCGGGAAGCGCAGCAGTGCCGCCGAATTCGCCATGGACACCGGGCCATCGAACTGCGCAGCCAGCGGAGCGAAACGCGCGAACTGCGCATCGACACCGCGCTCACCATCGGCGTCCGCGAAATGCGTCATCAATCCGATCGGTCCGGCGTGCGGCCAGGCGCGCAGTCGTGCAAGGACGGTAGCCGCCAGCGCGGGCGGAATGCCCAGGCGGTTCATGCCGGTATTGATCTTCAGGAACAGCGGAATGCGCGCAGCCGCGTCCAGTTCGCACGCCTCCAGCCAGTCGATCTGCTCCAGCGTGTGTACCACGACAGACAGACTGCGAGCCGCGATCTCCGGCAGATCGCGCGCACTGAAGAAACCCTCCAGCAACAGGATGGGTTGCCGGATGCCGGCTTCGCGCAGCCGCACCGCATCCTCCAGATCAAGCAGGGCAAAGCCGTCCGCCAGGTCGGACAATCCGTGCGCGACACGCATGATGCCGTGGCCATAGGCGTTCGCCTTGATGACGGCCCAGATCTTCGAGCGACACGCCAGTTCGCGCGTACGCAGATAGTTGTGACGCAGCGCTGCGAGGTCGATGCGCGCATGGATGGGGCGGAAGAGCGGAAAAGGTTCGGTATGGACGGGGCGCGACATGAAAGGGAGCGGGATGAGGTACTGCGTTCAGCCCGTGATTGTACTATTTGGGCCCGGCAAGCCGGGTCGCGGCGAACTCGCCGAACTGTTTCGCCATATGGGTGCGGAAGCGTTCCGATGGATACAGCAGGGTCATGTGACGGATCAGGCGTGGCCGCAGCGGCACCGCCACCAGCAGACCCAGGCTGGCTTCGTGACGAATGACGGCACGTGAAAGAATGGCGTAGGCCAGCCCGCGTTCCAGCACCCCTTTTACCGATGACAGGCGATCGAGTTCGAACGCGAGAGGCAGGCGCGCCGGATCCACCCCGCTGCGCGACAGGTAGTTCTCGAGCAAGGCGCGGACACTGCCGGCGTCGCGTCCCGCGCAAGGATGCAGCAGCAGGTGTTCGGGCGATACTTCCTCCAGCCGCGCCAGCGGAAACTCCGGCGAACACACGACCACGAGCTCGTCCTCGGCACACGGTTCGACCAGCACCTGAGAACCGCCGCGACCCAGTCCTTCCACGATGCCGATATCGACGATGCGCTCATCCACCATATCCTCGATCACATCCGGGTTGTCCACGGTCAGGCGCGGAACGACATTCGGATGGGCGACGCGGAACTCCGCCAGAACCGGGGGCAGGTGATATTCGGCAACCGTCGGCGTGGCGCCGATCAGCAGGTGCCCGGAAAGATCGGCCGCCATCTCCTTCAGCTCGTTCTCGAGCGTGGCGAACAGATCGAGGATCTGGTCGGCGTAGTGCTTGACCCGATGCCCTTCGGGCGTCAGCGCAACCTTGCCGTGCGCGCGTTCGAACAGCCGCGTGCCGAAGTGCTCTTCGAGCTGCTTGATCTGGAAGGTCACCGCCGGCTGGGTCATCTGCAAAAGCTCGGCGGCGCGCGTGAAGGAAAGCTGGCTGGCCGCAGCGTGAAAAACCTCCAGCCTTCTGTCGGGCATATTTCCCTCTGTATAAGTGAACCCTTCCCTCGTGTTTATAGACCAACTTTGTATCGGGAGGTGAACGAAAAAAGTCGCCCCGCCCCTGCGAGGGATATTGTGCGGCGCGCAATGGTAGCCTTTGTGAAGCCTGGAATACAGCGCCGAAGGTCACCGCGCTTCGTGGTATAAAAGCGAACTTTTTTGCCCGTCCCCGCCCGCACGCGGGCTTTCGGCACCGATGCCCTTCGGCTTCTACATCATCATGGCGGCGCAGTTCTTTTCCGCGCTCGCCGACAATGCCCTGCTTGTCGTCGCGATCTACGTGCTGAGAGACATGCAGGCTCCGGACTGGCAGACGCCGCTCCTCAAGCTGTTCTTCACGATTTCCTACGTGGTGCTCGCGCCCTTTGTCGGTGCCTTTGCCGATGCGATGGCGAAGCGGCGCGTCATGTTCGCCAGCAATCTGATCAAGGTGGGCGGCTGTGCGCTGATGTTCGGTTTCGCGCATCCGTTGCTTGCATATGCGGTCGTCGGTCTCGGGGCCGCCGCCTACTCGCCTGCGAAGTACGGCATCCTGACCGAGTATCTGCCGCACCGCCTGCTGGTGATCGCCAACGGCTGGATAGAAGGACTGACCGTGGGCGCCATCATCCTCGGCGTGCTGATGGGCGGCCTGCTGATCGACCCTTCATTGAGCGCGCGCATGCTCGAGTTCGACCTGCCCTGGATACAGACCGGACTCGACACGACGGTGGAAGTCAGCCTCGTGGTGGTAGGCAGCCTGTATGCAATCGCCGCAGTTTTCAACCTCTATATCCCGGACACCGGCGTTCCCTTGCGCCCGCTTCGTGCGAGCCCTCTCGCACTGGTACGCGACTTCGGCGGCTGTTTCATCGGGCTGTGGCGGGACCGCCTCGGCCAGATTTCCCTCGCGGTCACCACCTTGTTCTGGGGTGCAGGCGCAACGCTGCAGTTCATCGTGATCGACTGGGCGGATCACGCGCTTGGGCTGGGTCTGTCCCAGGCGTCCAAGCTGCAGGGCGTGGTTGCGGTCGGCATTGCCGCAGGAGCCATCCTTGCCGCTCGCCGCATCAGCCTGCGCGGCTCGGTACGCGTCATTCCCCTCGGCATCGCAATGGGCCTGCTGGTGCCCATCATGGTTTTCGTGACGCAACTGTGGCTGGCCATTCCCTTGCTCATCATCATCGGCGCCTGTGCCGGCTTCTTCGTCGTACCCATGAATGCGCTGCTGCAGCATCGCGGACACATGCTCATGGGCGCGGGCAATTCGATCGCGGTACAGAACTTCAACGAGAATCTGTCCATCCTCGTCATGACCGGGCTCTATGCCGCACTGCTTGCGGCAGGACTTTCGGTTCATGTGGTCATCGTGATGTTCGGCCTTTTCGTTGCCGCGGCCATGTATCTGGTCCGGCGCTGGCATCACGCCAACCAGCGCCGCCACGACGACGTTTCGGAACTGGACGACGGCGGCACCGTGCACTAGGGCACTGTCCGGGCACGGCTCCGGCCGGTGCCCGGACGCATCAAGCGCCGGACAGCACGTCTCGCGCAAAGCACAGGTCCTCCCACGCCTTGGCCTTGTCGGATGGATTGCGCAGCAGATAGGCCGGGTGATAGGTCACCACCACCGGAATGCCCTGCCGGTCGAAAGTGCGACCACGCGCCGCGGCAATCTTGATCTCACCGCCGAGCAGGCTTTGCGCCGCAGGACGCCCGAGCGCCACGATGATGCGCGGACGCAGCAGTTCGATCTGCCGTTCCAGATAGGGCTGGCAGCAGGCGATTTCATCGCTTTCGGGCGTACGGTTGCCGGGTGGCCGGCATTTGACGGAATTGGCAATATAGACGCCGCGCCCGCGGGCGACCCCGAGCGCTGCCAGCATGGCATCGAGCAACTTGCCCGCCTGCCCGACAAAGGGCTCGCCGCGAAGGTCTTCCTCCGCCCCCGGCCCCTCCCCGACAAACAGCCATTCAGCCTTTCTGTCGCCGACGCCGGGCACGGCAAGTGTCCGGCGTTCGTGAAGTCGGCAGGCGGTACACGACCGGATTGCCTGTTCCAGGGTGTCCCAGCCGGCGTTGCGCACATCGATGACGGGTCGGTCTGCCGCCGTCACGACGGCCGGGGCGACCGGCCTCGCCGGCAGGGCGGTGGAAGCCTGCCGACGGGCCCCGTTTCCGGCCGTCATCGGCCCGACTGGCGCGGAAGCGCCGGCAGACCGGGGGGCCTTCGCATGTTCGGATGTCGCCTCGACGTGCGGCGCCGGAGCAGGCACCGACTGTCGTGATCGCCACAGCGGCGCCAGTCCGATTTCCCGCAGGATGGACAGCCGTCTGTTCATGAGAGCCAGTCTCCATCGATGTCCGCCGTCATGATGATGGCGTCCTCGCGTCCTTCATGGGCAGGGTAATAGCGCGGACGCCGACCTATGGTACCGAAGCCCGCCCGCGCGTACAGTGCGCGCGCGGCGTCGTTCGACGGCCTGACCTCGAGGAAAAGGCGCTCCGCACCATGCTGGCACGCTTCCCGTCCGAGGTGGCGCAACAATCGCCAGCCCAGCCCTCGCCGCTGGAAACCGCTCGCCACGCTGATATTCAGCAGATGAGCTTCATCGAGCACGCACATCATGACTGCGTAGCCCGCCATGTCGTGCCCATGCCACATCACCCGGCACAGATAGCCCGCCGCGATGGAATCGGCGAAATTCGTGCGCGACCACGGAAAATCGAACAGCGTCCTCTCGATGGCTGCCACGGTATCGAGATCCTGTTCGCGCATCGGCGTGAAAGTCAGGACCGCCGCTCCGCGTCCCAGTTCGAGCGACCCCGTCATGCCCGCCCTCCGGCAGCCAGACGTTCTTGCGTGGTCCGGGCCACCTTGTCACGCACGTACAGCGGGGCTGCGAGAGCGGGATCGATGAATTCCCCGGCAGCAACCCTGGGGCGCGCAAGTGCCGCAACCGAACGTGCATGCGGGGCCGCACTGACGTCGATACCGGCCAGGCTCCCGACCCAGGGCTGCTCGCGCAGATCTGGCAGCGCATAACCGCTGCCACAGCCGTACCACGATGACGGCTCGCCAGGCGGTGGAAGGACCGCGCCTGGCGCGGTCACCGCGGATGGGCGAACGGTGTGGGTCCGGTCGCCGCTGACTTCGATCGCCGCGCTGTACACCTCGCCCATGCGCGCATCCATGCAGCACAGATGGCGCCCGTCCCCGCAACCGTGAGCGAGCGCTTCCAGCGTCGGGATCGCGACCAGCGGCCGGTCGGCCGCCACGGCCATGCCTTGCGCCACCGACACGGACAGTCTCAGGCCGGTGAAACTTCCCGGACCTGCACTGAAGACGATCGCATCGAGATCGCTCACGCGCAACCCGGATTCCTCCATCAATCCATCTATCCACTGCAGCAGGAAACGCGCATGCGTACCCGGTGTGCCGCCTTCCCGGGTCAGGAAAACCGAGTCGATGAGCAGACAGACCGAGGCGACTTCGGCCGAACTTTCTAGAGCGAGCAACTTCATTCGGAGAGCGGAAACGGGGAAGGCGCGGAATCGGGAGCGCAATTGTAAGTCGGCACGGCCCCCCGGGTAAGCCGGCGCGGACTCCAGCCCTGCCCGCCAATGCGTCCGGCGCGACCTCGGCTGGCCAATATCGGGGCGCACCGGCCGGCAGACCTGGCCTTCCACGCCATTTCCAGCGGTCAACTGAGGTTTTCGCGCGAAATGCCGTTAAAACCAGCCATTGCGGTGTTTATGAGTAACGCCCTCCCATGTTCCTGCCGACCGAAGTGCTCGACAAGATGCGCGTGGTCATCGCGGACGCCAATCAGGTGGTCCGAACATGGGTGCGCTCGCAACTTTCGCAGGCAGGCGTCAAGCACGTCACGATGGCGGGCAGCTCAGCCGATCTGCTCCGGCAGTGCAGTGCGGTAACGCCCGACGTCGTGCTGTGCGACCACAATTTCGGCGAAAAGCAGGACGGTCTGCGCGTCCTCGAAGAACTGCGGCTGAACCACATCCTGCCACTGGGATCCGTGTTCCTGCTGGTGACCGGCGACAACGTGCGGCGTCGCGTGGTGGCCGCTGCGGAATTCGCCCCCGACGACTATCTGCTCAAGCCCTTCACCTCCGGACAACTGGGCGAACGTCTCGTACGCGCCGTCAGGAAAAAGCAGGCGCTCAAACCCGTGTACGAGCAGATGGAGGTACGCAACCTTGAGGGCGTGATCGCCGAATGCGACAAGGTGCTCAGCGACCTGCCGGTGTACTCCATGGATGCCCTGCGCATCCGTGCGGAAGCCTTGATCGCGCTTGGCAGACTGGATGAGGCGACCGAAATCTACAAGGCGGTCATGGCCAGGAATACCGTGCCGTGGGCACGCATCGGCTACGCGATCGTGTTGCGCGAACGCGGCGAAATTGCCGAAGCGGCCCGTCAGGCAGCGGAAATCAACGAGGAATTCCCGGAATTCATGGGCGTGTACGACTTCCTTGGCGAACTGCACGAACAGGCCGGTGAACTGGACGAGGCCCGCACCTACTACGAGCGCGCCGATTCGATCGCGCCGGACAATCTGCGTCGTCTGCGCGCGCTGGGTGAAATCTATCTGGAAAGTGGAGACCCGGAACGCGCCGCCATGATGATGCGGCGTGTGGTGGAGCGCACCGAAGGCACATCGCTGGCGAACGCGGACGACCATCTGACATTGATCAAGAGCCTGATCGATCTGCCGGACGCGGCGGAGGCGCTGAACCGCAGGATAGAGGAACTGAAGCCATTGCTGGGCGGAAACGATACGGCGGACATGATGGCCGACGTGATCAAGGCGCGCATGCTGGCGCAACAAGGCGACGAGAACGGCGCGCGCGAAGCGATCGATCGTGCGCTTGCAGCCCATGCCCGACTTACCCAGCCTCCCGGTTTCGCCACGCACGAGCTGGCCGAAGCGTGCTACGCAACAGGCAAGGACGAGGCGGCGAGCGAGTTGGTGAATTCGCTCGAAACGGCCGGCACTTCAGTCGCCAATCGGCTGAAACGGCAGCACGGCCGATCCGCTCGCGAACGTGCGCAGCAGGCCGCCGCGGAACTGGCCGCGGAGACGGCAGCGGGCCCCGATCTGGATCAGGTGGACGAAGAGCTTTCCCGCCTTGCCGAACTGATCAGGAAACTTGAACCCGAGTGGCTTGATGAACTTGCTCAGGAAGCGCGCAACATATTGATCGATGTATTCACGCTGGCGCCGCGCGAACGGCGTGTCATCGATGCGCATATCCAGTACAACCGGGTGGCCCAGAAGCACGGCCACGACAGGCATAAACCGACGGCACGTGCGAGCTGAAGGACGTCAGGCGCCATTGCGCCTGATCAGGCCCTCCAGACAGCCGGCACGCGCAATCGCCGGCGACAGGTCTCCGTCGAACAGATCACGCGCAATCGTCGCGTAGGCAGAGCGGAAATCCACGCTCGGAACGAAACGTCCGCGCGTATCGGTGGAGGCTGCATCCAGCGGTGTGCCGTGCAGGCCGCCCCCGACCAGCCCTCCCATCAGGATCTGCACACTTGCGTTGCCGTGGTCGGTGCCCGCCGACAGATTCTCGTCAGCCATCCTGCCGAATTCGCTGCGGGTAAGGACAACGCTGTGCTGCCAGCGGCCGAGCGCGCCCAGGGCACGGCGCAGATCCGCCAGTCCCCGCGCAAGCGTCGCCAGGGCACGCGCATGCTGTTGCGACTGGTTTTCATGCGTATCGAACCCCGGCAGGACAAAGTGAAAGACCTGTGTGGCGGAACTGTCCGCCAGCATCTTGCACGCAGCGTCCAGCGCACGCTCGAAGCGTTCCCCGCCGAAGCCGAAGGTGCCGCTGTCATTCCCGGCACACCAGGCGAGGGCATGTGATCGCCGTATGCCCCGCAACAGACCCGCCTGTCCCGCGCCAAAGCTGACCGCTGAAAAGGCGGCGCCCCCGCAACCGCATTGCGCAAGCCAACCGGTTTGCAGGGGATCGTCCGCGAGCGAGCCGGAATCGATGATTTCGGCTGCGCGCGTATGCGAACCACTGCCACCGGGAATGCCCACCCCTTGCACGATAGCGAGTTCGCCCGCGTCCCAGGCGTCCATCAATGGCGCAAGCGAGGGATGCAGCGCTTGCGATGCAGTCAGGGGGAGTACTCGCCGCGCATCGATCGCCAGCGTGGGTCTCGCCGCCCGGTAGGCGCGCGAATCGAGAGGGATGAGCGTGTTCAGGCCATCGTTTCCGCCGAGCAGGTCGACAATGAACAGCAGTGGAGCTCTGTCGGCGACCTGCACTGCCTGCAGCCCGTGGGCGGGAAGCCCCATCGTACCTGCGGCAAGCAGGAAACGGCGTCGATCCATGCGTGAAGTAAAGCGATGCCCGGAAAGCGCAGGTTCAGGGCTGTCCGGGTGCGTCCCGGTAGAGCTCCCGCGCTGCGTCGCGGATGTCGCGGCGAAGCTGACGGCGCTCTTCCGGCGTCATCCGGTTACCGTGCGCTTCACCATAATCGAGACGGCGCACCGGGCCGGCATCATCGAAACGGCGCAAAGGCTGGACCGAGGCGCCAGCGGGAATGACACGCTCCATGCGCTGACCATCCGCGAAATCGCGACGACCGTCAATCTCCCCCCCGGCAGCGAACACCGGCGTCGATGCGATCAGGGCGGCACCGACGCACGACCCAGCGATCCATCCGCACAATGCCGAGCCGCAGAGGTCTGTACGCTTCATGCGTGGGAGCTCCTTCACCTTCCTAGTGTTCAAGAGGAACCGTCTGATCCGCCGATGTCGCAAGGCTGATGACGCCTGTCGAATTGTAGAGGTAGCGACTCGTGCGGTGTAGGACAAACTGCAAGCGCAGATGTGAATCCGCAACATCGCGTGACCCCGCCCCATCCCGCGCTGCAACATCCGCTCGGTTGCCAGAGGGCAGGGCCTGTGCGCTCCCGCGTGACGCCTGCCCCGATTCCGCCGCAGACACCGCAAAGGCGGGAAGCGCGACGAGCGCCGCGAACAGCGCCATGATGTGTACTGCGCCGGCCTTGCATCGCATCGGGAAACTCCTCGAATGTACAGCGCACATGCTGTTCTGCGGCTGTAAAGCGCATGTGAGCCTTGTATCGCCCTTTGTAAGGCCTGGTAACCACAGAGGACAGGAAGCCGCCCGCGAGAAGAACGCTTCTCTGCATGCGCTGACCGGACACCGCATATCGCATTTCGCGACGCGGTCGCGCGAAAGATCGATATCGGCGCCCGCCGCAACCATCGATATCCACGTGATCGTCGTGGCCACGATGGTCATTGTGAACAGGGAGACGAACACCTGTACGGTCTGCAACAGACCTTCACAATCAGCCTCCCATGCAATTGAAGTGTGAGCGGTGGCTCAGGTAGCATGAGCCCATGGAAGAAAAAAAACGCAAGATACTCGTCGTAGACGATGACGCACGCCTTCGCGCCCTGCTCGAGCGCTATCTGGGTGAGCAAGGTTTTACCGTGAAGGGTGTGTCGGACAGTGCGCAGATGGACCGTGCGCTGGCGCGCGAACTTTACGATCTGATGGTGCTCGACCTGATGCTGCCCGGCGAGGATGGACTGGCCATATGCCGACGCCTGCGCGCCCAGGAGAACACCCTGCCGGTGGTCATGCTCACCGCGAAAGGTGACGAAGTCGACCGCATCGTCGGCCTTGAAATGGGCGCCGACGACTATCTTCCAAAACCCTTCAATCCTCGGGAACTGGTCGCGCGCATCAATGCAGTGCTGCGACGTCAGGCGCCCAAACCGCCTCCCGGTGCACCGGCGCTCGACGAACGCGTCGTTCGCTTCGGTCAGGTCGAAGTGAATCTGGCGGCCCGCACCTTGACGCGCGACGGTCAGGAGCAGGTGCTCACCACAGGTGAATTCTCGCTGCTCAAGGTATTGCTCGAATCCCCGCGCGTTCCGCTGTCGCGCGACAAGCTGATGGAACTTGCACGCGGTCGCGAATACGACGCCTTCGACCGCTCCATCGACGTGCAGATGTCCCGCCTGCGCAAGCTGGTCGAGGACGATCCGTCGAAGCCACGCTACCTGCAGACGGTATGGGGTTTCGGCTACGTGTTCGTGCCGGATGGCACGCGTCACGGCTGATCGCTCCGGCGTTCCTGCCATGGTCAAGCGGGGACGCCGGCCAGGCAGTCTGTCCCGCTGGACAGGTCTGACCATCAGCCGTCCATTCCGGCGCTTCACGCTGCTGCCGCGATCGTTGCTCGCGCGCACCTTCCTGTTGCTGGCCGGACTTCTGACCGCTTCGGTATTCGCATGGTCGGCCATCTACTCATGGCTGGAACAGATTCCACGCGCGCAGCAGGCGGCCCAGCTCATCATCAGCGTCATCAACCTGACCCGGGCTTCGCTGGTGAGCGCGGATCCGCAGCGCCGCCTTGCGCTGCTCACCGAACTGTCCATGCGCGAGGGGCTGCGCATCTATCCGGACGGCGACATTCCCGGCTTCGAACCCATCCCGCCCGATCCGCTGCTGCGCGCCATAGAAAGCGAGCTGAGGCAGCGTTTCGACGCGCGCACCCGCATCGTTGTATCGAAAGGGCTGCAGAGCGGCGTGTTCGTGAGCTTCAGCATCGCCGACGACGAAGGCATCGATGACTACTGGCTGATGCTGCCGCGCAGCCGCTTCGAGCGTCCGCTCGCGCTCGAACTGATAGGCTGGGGCGGCGCAGCGCTGCTGCTCGCGCTTGGCGGGGCCTATCTCATCGTGCAACGCGTCACGCGCCCGCTGGCGGCGATGAAGCGCGCGGCGCGTGCCATCGGCCGCGGCGAGCGGCCGGCACCGCTGCCCGAACAGGGGGTGGAGGAACTGGCGGAAGTGGCGCATGCCTTCAACCAGATGGCCGAGGACATCTCGCGCAACGAGGACGAGCGTGCACTCATCCTGGCCGGTATTTCACACGATCTGCGCACGCCGCTGACAAGACTGCGACTGGATATGGAACTGGCCGGCCTGGATCCGGACACGGTGGCCGCCATGAGCGCCGACATCGACGACATGGACAAGATCATCGGCCAGTTCCTCGATTTCGCTCGCATCGCCACCGGTGAGGACGCGGTCGACGGTGACATCGGCGTGCTGGTGCTGGAAGCGGCACAGGCTTACGTACGGCATGACAAACCGGTGCGCGTGGTGCATATCGACCCACTGCCGGCCATCAGTTTCCGTCCGCTCGCCCTGCGCCGCTGCCTGAACAATCTGATAGACAACGCGCTGCGGCACGCAGGAGAAACCCGGCCCATCGACATCGAGTGCCGGGTCGCGGATGAGGCCATTCAGATCGATGTCGCCGATCGCGGGCCCGGCATACCGCCGGATCAGGTCGAACGGCTCAAGCGCCCGTTCACCCGCCTGGAAAATGCCCGCACCGGCCAGAGCGGCGCGGGCTTGGGGCTGGCCATCATCGAACGCACCATGCGTGCGCATGGTGGCCGCTTCGATCTGCTCGCTCGCGATGGCGGTGGCCTGGTCGCGCGGCTCCGCTTGCCGATCCCGGCACAGCGGTCTGGCGCGCGCTCCGTCGAAGGCCTCTGACCGGCCGTCGTGTGAATCCGCGCTTCAGTGGCGCGTTGCGTCGCTCGCAGGAATGTCGGTCGCGGATGGACGCTCCTGGCCCGCCCGCTCCGCCGCCTTGTCGAGCAGCACGCGCAGATGCCCCAGCGACAGGAGCTGCGCATACACCAGCCCCATCCAGCCGCGACGGAACAGATCGACGGCGGCAGCGGCCGACAGCGACTGCAGCTTGGCTTCGTCGATCACCCACAGGCCGTCGAGACGGAACTTGCGACCGTCCTTCAGTTCGGCCATCGCGCTCATTTCGTTGAGCAGACCGAGCTGTTCGATTTCGCGGCAGAACTCGGCGGTGCGCTGAGCCTCGTTCTGGTAGCCCTGCACGAAGGCGAGTGCATTCTTGAGGAAATCGCTCTCCGCCCCGTTCTCGTCGAACAGCCGCTCGCCCTCCTCGGTATTGAAGCCGGGAAACTTGTCGTCCATGCACACCAGCAGCTTGTCCGGCGCATTGTTGTCCTGTACCGCGACGAAGGGGTAGCGGCGCACGAAGGCCGGAACATAGCGCGCATCCCACTTCCCCTCTGCATTGAGGTAGAGGTTCTCGGCATCACGCAGGCCCAGCAGAGCCACCGGCACGAGGCCACCCGGCAGGCGCGCGAACACGATGGGGTATTCGCGCGCGACATCGCCGAACTCCACCAGGGCGAGCGGAACGCAATTGGTTTCCGCGGCGAAGCTGAGACTGTCCTGCGGCTTCAGGCGCAGTTCGCGGTGCGTATCGCGGTTCAGCACCACCACGTTGTCGTAGAACAGCAATGTCTTCATCCTGACCTCGGTTGTCTGGGTTTCATGACGGTCGGCGCGCCACGGGGGCGAATGCCGTCGTGCCGGCGCACGATCGCGCGATTCTAGTCCGCCCCCCTGCAGCCGCCCGAGAAATACGACCTGCATCAATGCAGTCGCCGGACGGCAGGATAGAATCGGTCGGCCTTTCAGAGCTGCCGCGGCCCTGCGTGACCGCCTTCAGGACATGACCCAGAACGCGCCCTCGTTTTACGAATACATCGGCGGCGAAGACACCATACGCCGTCTGGTCGACCGGTTTTATGAATTGATGGACACGCTGCCGGAGGCCTATGGCATCCGCAAGCTGCATCCGGCCGATCTGTCCGGCTCGAACCAGAAGCTGTTCATGTATCTGAGCGGCTGGCTGGGCGGCCCGCCGCTGTACGAGAGCGCCTACGGACACCCCAGGCTGCGCGCGCGTCACCTGCCCTTTCCGATCGGCGAGAGCGAACGCGACCAGTGGCTCATGTGCATGCGCATGGCGATGGACGAGGTGATGCCCGAGCAGGTCGACAGCGACGAGTTCTTCAAGGCACTGGTCGGACTGGCCGACCACATGCGCAACAAGGCCGGCTGAACCGGAGCGCCCGTCGCGCTGGCCGAATCAGACCAGATCTCGCGTGACCGCTGCCTGCAGAAGCGCCCTGGCATGGGCATGGCGGGCGCGCAGACGCGGATCGGATGCGACCCGGCTGACCGTTTCGCCGATCACCATGACCACGCCCAGCAGCGGCAGCGCCAGCAGAAGGCCGGCCACGCCGGCGACCGCGCCGCCAAGAAAAATCATGAGCACGGTCACCAGCGGATGCATCTTGAGGCTGCGCCCTATGGTCATGGGCATGAAAATGAAGTCGTCGAGCAGGCGCACCAGCACGAACAGACCGACCGCCCCGTAGGCGATGGCCGGCGTGCCAGGAAAGTCGGTGGCCGCCACCATCACCACGACGGCGCAGCCCAGTATCGAACCGATATAAGGCACCCAGGCCAGCACCGCGGTGAGGACGCCCAGCGTGAGCGGCGACGACAGCCCGATCAGCCACAACCCGAAAGCGAGAAAGGTGGCGTCGATCACCGTGAGCTTGATCAGCCCCTGGAAATAGGCGCGCGTGGTGCGATCGACCTCGTACAGCAGGTGCAGCGTGCGCTCGAAGAAGGCATTCGGCACCGCCCGCGCAAGATAGCGCTGGAAGCGCGCGCCATCGCGCAGGAAGAAATAGGCGAGGAAGGGCCCGAGCAGGAAGGAGGGCATCCAGGCGGCGAGCCCGAGCACGCGTTCCGGCAGTTCCTCGCGCGCGAAGCGGTCGCCAGCCTCGGCGATGTGCGCGGAAACCGTGTCCGCCACATGGGCATCACGCATCAGCCGGGATCGCGATTCCAGCGCGCGCAGGGTGTCGTCGAGCAAGGTCAGTCCGCCCTGCAGGTAGCGCTGCCCGGTGTCCTGGATACCCACCACCTGGGCGGCGAAACGCGGCAGCATCAGGGCCGTCGCGATGCACAGCAGCAGGGCGAATACGCCGACGGTGAGATTGGTGGCCTGAGTCTGCGAAAACCCGGCGAACACCAGGCGCTGCATCACCGGATACAGACAGTAGTAGGCGATGAGGCCGAACAGGAAGGGCAACACCAGCCACAGCACATGCTGGAACAGGTAGAGCGCCAGCGTGGTCACCAGCAGGATGGCACACCAGGCGAGCGGGCCGGCGCCGCGGTGAGCGGGGCGCGGCGTCACAGGTGGCCGTCCTGGCGCGCGCCGGTATTGGCCTGCCGGAGCCGTGCGCCGAGATGGCGGGCGAGCGACAGCGCAATCTTGGATGCGGTCTTGGGATGGGTTTCCAGCAAGCCCATGAAGTCGGCGCGGAAGAACACCACCAGACGGCAATCGCTGCCGGCGCGCGCCTGGGCGGCCCGCGGCGCCTGGTCCAGCAGCGCCAGTTCGCCGAAGATTTCGCCCGGGCCGAGCAGCGCCAGACGTTGCGTGCGCTCGCCATCGTTGCGCAGGATTTCCACCTCGCCATCGGCGATCGCGTAGATGGCCTGCCCCTCGTCGCCCTCATCGAACACGATTTCGCCCGCCAGGTAGTGCCGTTCGTGCCTGAGTGCAAGCACCACCTTCAGCTCACGCGCGGTCAGCGTCGAAAAAAGCCTGATCTTGCGCAGCGGCTGCAAGTCGGCGCTCAGATCGTCACGGCCAAAGAAACGCACAGGGGGCTCCGGCGGATTCGGTTCAGCGCGCAAGCATACCGGCTTTCCCCGGGGGTTCAGCGCGGCATTCCCCACGAATGCGGAATTCACCCTTATGCTTGACGGTCAGAGCCCCGTCACCAAAACAAGAACGTTTTCATGCAAAGACTGCTGAGCTGGCTGGACACGAACATCCTGTCCCTCGGGCGCGAAATGCGCCTTTCCTACCTGCCGCCGCTGATGGTCTACATGGCGGCCGGCATCCAGGGGCTGACCGGCATCGTCGGCACCTTCTTCGTCAAGGACTACCTCGGCCTGTCTGCCGAATTCCTCGCCGCCCTGGGTTTCTGGGTCGGCATTCCGTGGGCGCTGAAGATTCCGCTCGGCCATCTGGTCGACCTGCTGTGGCGCTTCAAGAGCCTGCTCATCTACCTCGGCGCCTCGCTCATCGCCGCCAGCCTGTTCATCATGGCCGGACTGATCGCCGAGCGGCAGGCGATGGACGCCGTGCTGCCGGTGGAAACCTGGTTCGTCATCAGCGCCCTGCTCAGTCCGGTGGGCTATGTGCTGCAGGACGCGGTGGCCGACGCGATGACGGTCGAAGCCGTGCCGCATATCGACGAGCACGGCCGGCCGGTGCCGCCGGACCAGCTCAAGCTCATGCACACCACCATGCAGACGCTGGGCCGCGTGGCCATCATAGGCGGCAGCGTGCTGGTGGCGCTGATCAATCTGTTCGTGTTCGCCGGCACTGAAAACCTGCCGGAATCGGCCAAGGTCGATATCTATCGCAATGTCTATCTGATGGCGCTGGTGATTCCGCTGGTGTCGGTCGCCGGCGTCGCTTTCGCCGCCTGGCTGCGCGCCGACCAGATCCGCCAGCACATGGCGCGCGGCCTGAGCCGCGGCGAGGCGCTGGCGCTGCTGCGCGACCCGGATCAGCACACCGAGCCCAACTGGTGGATACTCGGCGGCAGCCTGGCCTTCGTCGTATTCACGCTGGGCATGGGGCTGTCCAGCCTGAAGTGGAACCAGGAAATCATCTTCGTCGGCTCCTTCGCCATCATCGCCTTCCTGATGGCCCGGCTCACGCGCGAACTCGATGCCTCCGCGCGCAACACGCTGATCGGCACCGCGCTGGTCATCTTCATGTTCCGCGCCACGCCGACCACCGGCCCCGGCGTGTCCTGGTGGTCCATAGACGTGCTCGGATTCGACCAGGCCTTCTTCTCGGTGCTGTCGCTGATCGGCTCCACGCTCACGCTGGCGGGCATGTTCATGTTCCGGCGCTTCATGGCCGAGCGCTCGATCACCTATGTGGTCGGCTGGCTGACCGTTGCGGGCTTCCTGCTGTCCATGCCCACCCTGGGCATGAGCCTCGGCATCCACGAATGGACCTCGCGCATGACGCATGGCGTGGTCGATGCGCGCTTCATCGCAGTGATCGACACCGCGCTGGAATCGCCGCTGGGACAGATTTCCATGATTCCCATGCTGGCCTGGATCGCCAACTCCGCACCACAGCATCTGAAAGCGACCTTTTTCGCGGTGATGGCGTCGTTTACCAACCTCGCGCTGTCGGCGAGCCAGCTCGGTACCAAGTATCTGAACCAGATCTATGTGCTGTCGCGCGAAGTGAAGGACCCGGCGACCGGCGCCGTGAAAGTGGCCGCGAACTACGGCGACCTCACGCCTCTTCTGCTCACCGTCATCGCCATCGGCGTCGCGATGCCGCTCGGGGCCATCGTCGTCGCCCGCACGCTGAAGCTGCGCAGCGCCTGAGCGGGCGACGGAGCGGGACACCCCGTGCCCGCCGCCCGGGCCGCGGTGTCAGCCGGTCACGACAACCAGGTTTCCACCAGTCGCGTCCAGTACGCCACGCCCAGTGGAATGATGCGGTCATTGAAGTCATAGCGGGGGTTGTGCAGCATGCAGCCGCCGCCTTCTTCGTGACCGGGCTGGCCGGCCGCGTCCGGGCCGCCGCCATTGCCCAGCCAGACATAGCAGCCGGGCTTGCGCTCCAGCATGTAGGCGAAGTCCTCGGCCCCCATGCTGGGCGGAAACGCGGTATGCACATGCGTGTCGCCGAACACTTCGCGCGCGACCCGCGCGCAGAAGGCGGCTTCCGCCTCGCTGTTCACGGTCGGCGGATAGCCGCGGCGATAGATCGCTTCCGCCTGCACGCCATGCGCGTCGGCCACACCGCGCAAGATGCGCTGTATGCCCTGCTCCAGCATGTCCCGGACATCGGGCGTGAACGCCCGCGCCGTGCCGCGCAGCGTCGCCGACTCGGGAATCACGTTGTAGGCCTCGCCGGCATGGAACTGCGTGATGCTCACCACGCCACAGTCCACCGGCGCCACATTGCGCGACACGATGGACTGCAGCGCCTGCACCATGGCCGCCCCGGCCAGCACCGGATCGGCGCCGAGATGGGGCATGGCGGCATGCGCGCCGCGGCCGCGTATCGAAATATCGATGGAATCGCTGCACGCCATCGCCGGTCCGGTATGCACCGCCATCTGACCGACCGGCAGGCCGGGCCAGTTGTGCAGACCGAACACCGCATCCATGGCGAAACGTTCGAACAGCCCGTCGGCAATCATGGCCGGCGCGCCGCCCGCGCCCTCCTCCGCCGGCTGGAAGATGAAATGCACGGTGCCGTTGAATCCGCGCGTTTCGGCGAGGTACTCCGCGGCGGCCAGCAGCATGGCGGTATGGCCGTCATGGCCGCAGCCGTGCATGCGGCCCGGCACGGTCGAGCGATGGGCGAAGGTGTTCTGTTCCGTCATCGGCAGCGCATCCATGTCGGCGCGCAGGCCGATGGCCGCGTCGTTGCCGCCATTGCGCAACACGCCGACCACGCCGGTACGCCCTATCCCCTCGTGAACCTCGATGCCGGCGGCGCGCAGCGTGCGGGCGACGATGGCGGCGGTGCGGTTCTCCTCGAACGCCAGTTCGGGATGCGCGTGCAGATCACGGCGCAGGCCGGACCACCGCGCGTGGCGCGATTCGAGCGCGCCGATCAACGGATGATGGGCAGTCATTGCAGTTCCTCGATGTCGGCGAATACCGCCGCCTGGCCGCGCAGCGCGCCCGCGGGGTCGACGACGTTCCAGACGGTGGCGCGGCTGATGCGGAACAGCGTGCCGTCGGCGCGCACGCGGATGCCGCTGTAATCGCTGATATAGCCCTGGCGCGCCACCAGCTCAAGCAGCCGCGCACGTTCGGACTGTTCCGGCGCGCGCGCGGACAGCCGCGACGGCAGCGTGACGAAGCGCGCCCACTCGTATCCGAACAGCCGTTGCGCGAAAAGGTTCGCGTAATTGAATACCGGATCGGCCTCGACGCCATGCGACACGACGGCGAAGGGCGCGTGATACAGCGTGTGCGGATCGCTGGGCAGGCGCTGCGCGGTCGCGCGTTCGAAACTGCTGGCGAGCAGCGCGCTGTGTTCGGCCAAGAACTTGTCGTCGGGCTTCGCGGTCATGGTGACGAAGATACCATCTGCACCATGCCGCCAGACCGCAACGATCTCATCACATTGCGCCCCGAAGGCCTGTACTGCCCGGCCGCCGATGTCTACATCGACCCCTGGCGACCGGTGCCACGCGCCCTCATCACGCACGCCCACAGCGACCACGCACGCGCCGGTCACGCGCACTACCTGGCGTCGCTCGAAGGCGAACGGGTGCTGCGCGCGCGGCTGGGCGACATTTCGCTGCAGACGATGGACTGGGGCGAATCGCTCACCCTCGGCGACGCGCGCATATCGCTGCATCCAGCCGGGCATGTGCTGGGTTCCTCCCAAGTGCGCATCGAGGTCGGCGGCGAGGTGTGGGTGGCGTCCGGCGACTACAAGCTGGAAGCGGATGTCACCTGCACGCCCTTCGAGCCGGTGCGCGCCCACACCTTCATCACCGAATCCACCTTCGGACTGCCGATCTACCGCTGGCAGGCGCAAGGCGTGCTGTTCGACGGACTGAATGCGTGGTGGCGCGGCAATGCGGAGTCCGGCCGCACCAGCGTGGTGTTCGCCTACGCCTTCGGCAAGGCGCAACGCATCCTGGCAGGCGTCGATGCCTCGATCGGGCCCCTCGTCTGCCATGGCGCCGTGGAAGCGCTCAATCGCGCCTATCGCGCCAGCGGCGTGCGCCTGCCTGACACGCTGCAGGTGGCGCAGACCGACGCCTCGTCGCTTGCCCGCGCACTCGTGATCGCGCCGCCGTCGGCACAGGGCTCGCCATGGATGAAGCGATTCGGCGACTACGCCGACTGTTTCGCTTCGGGCTGGATGCAGGTACGCGGCGCCCGCCGGCGCCGGGCGGTCGACCGCGGCCTGGTCATGTCCGATCACGCGGACTGGCCCGGCCTCATGCAGGCCATTGCGGGCACCGGCGCGCAACGCGTCATCGTGACCCACGGCCACATCGAACCCATGGTGCGCTGGCTGCGCGAACAGGGTCTCGATGCGGGCGCCTTCCGCACCGAGTTCGGCGGCGAAGAGGACGTTGCGGCCGGAGACGCGTCGTGAAGCGCTTCGCCGCCCTGTACGCCGAACTGGACAGCAGTACGTCGACGCGCAGCCGGGTGCGGGCGATGCGGGATTATTTCCGCGAGGCCGACGCGGGCGACGCCGCATGGGCGGTGTATGTGCTGTCCGGCGGCAAGACGCGCCAGGCGGTGCCGACCCGCGTGCTGAAGGAAACCGGTGCGCGCGTCGCCGGCCTGCCGGACTGGCTGTTCGAGGAGTGTTACCAGGCGGTGGGCGACCTCGCCGAAACGCTGGCCCTGGTGCTGCCGCCGCCCGATGCGCCGACCGATATGCCGCTGCACCGCTGGATGGACAGGCTGGGCGAATTGCGCGGCACGCCGGCCGAACAGCGCGCCGACGGGCTGCGGCAGGCCTGGCGCGAACTCGATGTAGCCCCGCGCTTTCTGTTCAACAAGCTCATCACCGGCGCGCTGCGCGTGGGCGTGTCGCGCCTGCTGGTGACCCGGGCACTTGCCGAGGTGTCCGGCCTGCCCGCCGAAACCATCGCGCAGAGACTGGTCGGCTATCTGGCGGCGGATCCGGTGGCCGCCGGTCTGGATGCCGCACGTTTCCATGCGCTGGTGGCGCCGGGCGGCTGCGGCGAAACCGGTCTGCAGCCCTATCCCTTCTTTCTCGCCCAGCCCTTGCAGGGCGATCCGACCGCACAACTGGGGGACGCCACCGACTGGCTCGCCGAATGGAAGTGGGACGGCATACGCGGGCAACTGGTGCGCCGGGGCGAGCAGGCCGCACTGTGGTCGCGCGGCGAGGAACTGGTGAGCGAGCGCTTTCCCGAACTGATGGATGCCGCATCCTGGCTGCCCGCCGGTTGCGTGCTCGACGGCGAAATCCTCGCCTGGCAGGACGGTGCCGCCCTGCCCTTCGCGCGACTGCAGACCCGCATCACGCGCAAGCAGTTGAGCCGCCGGCTGCTGGAATCGGTACCGGTGGCCTTCATGGCCTACGACCTGCTGGAACAGGACGGCGCGGACATCCGGACCCTGCCGCAGGCGGAACGACGGCGCCGGCTGCAGGCACTGCTCGCGCCGCTCGCCCATCCCCGGCTGCCGCTGTCGCCGGTGCTGCGCGGCGACTGGTCCGCGCTGGCGACCCTGCGCGCCAGCGCACGCGAGCGCGGCGTCGAGGGCCTCATGCTCAAGCGCAACGATGCCCCCTATGGCACCGGTCGCGTCAAGCTCGATGCACGCGGGCAATGGTGGAAATGGAAGGTCGACCCCTACTCGGTCGATGCCGTGCTCATCTATGCGCAACGCGGACACGGGCGGCGCGCCGGCCTGTTCAGCGACTACACCTTTGCCGTCTGGTCGGGCGAAGCCGGCGAACGCAGCCTGGTGCCCTTCGCCAAGGCCTACTCAGGACTTACCGACGCAGAAATGCGCCAGGTTGACGCCTTCATCCGCGCCAACACGCTCGAGCGCTTCGGCCCGGTCTGTGCAGTGCGCCCGGAGCTGGTGTTCGAACTCGGATTCGAAGGCATACAACCCTCACCCCGACACAAATCCGGCATCGCCGTGCGCTTCCCCCGCATGCTGCGCTGGCGGCAGGACAAGCCCGCCGCCGAGGCGGATACGCTGCATGCGCTGCGGCAACTGATCAAGAGGGATTGAACGCAGGGCGTGGGTGCACGACCGCTGTCGCCCGCAGACCGCAGAACCCGGCGCGAGGGGGGGGCGATGATATGCATAATGGGTGATCCGCCGCAACGGAGATCTCATGCCAAGACGTGCCCGCATCAGCCTGGCCGGCGTTCCGCTGCACCTGATCCAGCGCGGCAACAACCGGCAGGCCTGCTTCTACTGCGACGACGACTGCATCCACTATCTCGACTGGCTGGGCGACCACGCGCGCAACACCGGCTGCCGCATCCACGCCTGCGTGCTGATGACGAATCACGTGCATCTGCTCGTGTCGTCAGACGACGCCGAAGCGCCCGGCGTCATGATGAAACGCCTGGGCCAGCGCTATGTGCAGTACATCAACCGGACCTACCGGCGCAGCGGCTCTCTCTGGGAAGGGCGCTACCGCTCCTGCCTCATCCAGCAGGACGCCTGGCTGCTCACCTGCCAGCGCTACATCGAACTCAACCCGGTCCGCGCCGGCATGGTGGAACACCCCGCCGACTACCGCTGGTCCAGTTATCGCACCCACGCGCAGGGCGAGTGGAATCCCCTGCTCACGCCTCACCCCCTCTATCTCGCGCTGGCCGACACCGCAGAAGCCCGCCAGCACGCCTACCGCGAACTGTTCCGCACCTACGTCGAACCCGGCCTGATCGATCAGATACGCCAGGCCACGAATGAACCGCCCCGTGTTTTGCGGAGGCTCCAAGTCTTGAGAAGATGGAGCCATGAAGAAATCATCGAAGTTCTCACCTGAGGTTCGCGAGCGTGCTGTCCGGCTGGTGCAGGAGCACCGCGGGGAGTACCCGTCGTTGTGGGCGGCGGTCGAATCGATCGCACCGAAGATTGGTTGCGTGCCGCAGACGCTGCTGGATTGGGTCAAGCAGGCGGAAGTCGACGCGGGCGCGCGTCCGGGCGTGACGACGGCGGATGCGCAGCGCATCAAGGATCTGGAACGCGAGGTCAAGGAGCTTCGCCGCGCCAACGAGATCCTGAAACTTGCCAGCGCGTTTTTCGCCCAGGCGGAGCTCGACCGCCGTTTGAAGTGATGTACGGGCTGGTCGATGAGCACCGCGACCGCCACGGGGTCGAGCCGATGTGCAAGGTTCTGCAGATCGCCCCGTCAGCCTATCGGCGCCACGCGGCGCGCTGCAGAGATGCTTCTCTGCTCAGTGCCAGAGCGAAAAGGGATGTTGCGTTGCAGCCTGCGATCAAACAGGTGTGGGATGCGAATCTGCAGGCGTACGGCGCGGACAAGGTCTGGAAGCAGATGAACCGCGAGGGCGTAGAGGTTGCTCGCTGCACGGTCGAACGTCTGATGCGCAGGCTCGGCCTGCGAGGTGTCGTGCGTGGCAGGAAGGTGCGTACCACGGTCGCAGACCCCAAAGTGGCGTGCCCGCTGGACAAGGTCAATCGGCAGTTCAGTGCCGAGCGGCCGAATCAGCTCTGGGTCTCGGATTTCACCTACGTCTCAACCTGGCAGGGCTGGTTGTATGTGGCTTTCGTGGTGGATGTGTTTGCCCGACGCATCGTGGGCTGGCGCGTAAGCACTTCGATGAGTACCGACTTCGTGCTCGATGCGCTGGAACAGGCGCTTTACGAGCGGCAACCGGAGCGCGACAGCAGCCTGATTCATCACTCGGACCGTGGGTCGCAATACGTGTCGATCCGCTACAGCGAACGACTGGCCGAAGCCGGCGTTGAGCCCTCCGTCGGCAGCAAGGGCGACAGCTACGACAACGCGCTGGCCGAGACCATCAACGGGTTGTACAAGACTGAGCTGATCCATCGCCGTGCGCCGTGGAAGACACGGGAGGCGGTGGAACTGGCAACCCTCGAATGGGTGTCCTGGTTCAACCACCATCGCCTGCTCAGTTCCATCGGCTACATTCCGCCTGCCGAGGCAGAGGCGAACTACTATCAGCAACTCACCCGTCAGGCCGACCTCGTGCCGGCCTGACTTAACCCAACGGGCCTCCGCGAAACCCGGGGCGGTTCAATGCCGTTAAGTTAAGCCTAAACCGACGCGAGTACGGGCCAAAAATCGGTGGAATTTCAGATGCCCTTGGATGGGATTGACGGACTCCGGCCACTAACTTAACGGCATTGGGGCACATCCCCAATTTCAATTCGTCCCCACTTGCATACGCCCCGTCCTTCCGAGAAATGACAATGCGCTTCCCGACAGAAGCCTCTGCACATACGGATCGCATGTCGCCATTAAGGGCGCACGGACTTCCTTTTTGCATCATCCGTAAGGATGAGCAGAAGCGGATTGACAGCGCCCACCATCCACCACTTCCCTTTCGTGACGGGGGTTTCGGGCGACCTTGTTCAACACGCCAATCTGCATGAAAGGAATCATTCCCGACCGCGAGGCAGGACGGAACGCGACGCGGTTGATGCGCGCATACGGGTGCGGCCAGGCGTCAGTGACTGGAAGCGGGTTTCGCAGGAGAGAGGCCGGACGGCCGGTGCTCGCCGGGCTGGAACGGCTTTTTCCACGCAGGTCACAGCCCTGCCCGCGAAACCTTCTGCCGGAGCGCGCACTCTCGCCGCACATCTGCGCGGCAACTGGCGAGGTAAGGGATGGAACGCTCCTTCCATCCCTCGACGATGCCGACCGGGCGGCGGCGCGGGGACAGGAACGGGACCGGCAAGGCGGCCACTACAGTCGTGATGCCACGACTCATCGCCGTGTCAGCAGCGGGCTGTACAACATCCGGCGGCAGTGCGCGCCGGCCATGGACATGGACCGAATGGGTGCCGAGCGACAACGCCGCTTGAACACCGGTGCGGATGGACTGGAGCGAGCGATGAACGCCGAGATCATCCCTCAGGCGAAAAGCGCAGAGCTCCGTTGAGTGTTCTCGCGCACGTCGAGCGCCGCAAGGATGTCAAGGATGCATCTTTCCGGCGTGCGGAATTCGAACTTGAGGGAGCATGAATGGCGACGTCGATCACGGAAAGACTGTCGCCATCCGTCGGCCTGACGGCGTCGGGGGCACACCACGATGCCTGCGTCGGATGCTTGAGAACCGCGGTCTGCCCCCGGTGCGCAGCGAAACTCAGCCGCGGCGAACGCGACGGGCTGCGGCGCCGATCACGCCGAGGCCGGCCAGCATCATCGCGATCGCTTCCGGTTCCGGCACGGTGGTCGCCACCAGATTGTCGACGATCACGCTGCCCTGGGCCGAGCCGGACAGGCTGAAGCCGGCAATGCCGCTGGCCGAGGTGACCGAGAAATTTGTGTAGCCCTGCGGCACCCAGTTGGAGGTCACGACCGGCGAGGTCGGCACGACGAAGGACGCAATCGCGTCGCCCTGCATGTTGAAGAAGGTGAGCGTGGGGGCGAGGCCGAGGTCTTCGCGCAGGGCCGAGGCGATGTCCAGGCTGAACGAGGTCAGCGAGGCGCCGAAGGCTTCGTTGAAGCGGATGTGGATTTCACCGTAGTTGCCGCCATCGCGGTAGCTGTCGCCGTCGGACAGAAACATGCCGGTGACGCTTTCGTGGCCGCGATAGGCCACGTTGTCGGCGCCGTACTCGGACACGTAGTAGTTATAGGCATTGGATTCGGTGCCGAACCAGCGGCTTTCCCAGCCGGCAAAGGGTTCGTCGAAGCCTTCGGTCAGCGTGGCGGCCTGTGCGCCAGTCGTGGAAACAAAGGCAAGGGCGGCAACGGCGCAAAGTTTGAAAAGACGCATAGGTAAGTTTCCGGTAGGACGTTGAGAACATCACCCTCAGGGCGATCTGGAGCGATGCGTACGCCGTAAGATGTATACGCGTACGCCTCCTATAGCGTAGTGCGGCCTCATTACAGCCCGGTGTCCGCAAACGCAGCCGGCAAGCGATCAACTTTTTCTTTCTGTGTCCTGATTTGCGCTCGGCATGATGGACCGCGCATGTATCGATCTTCACCCTGTCATCCGACCGGACAGCGGATCATGTCGCGCCCCTGCAGTTCGATGCAGCGCAGGCGACCCTGCAGCCCCCGCGCCGCCGGCTGCAACCGGGAATTTCCCCCGCTCTGCATGCTCACCCCTCCGGATGATGGCGCGCATCACGCCATGTGCGTAGGGTGTTGTCATCAGGATGCTGCAGCGATTCGACGCATGCGCTGTGCCGGCATCCGGGATACCGACCGCTACGGCAAGGTGCGCGGTCGATACGAGTGGGCGGTGAGTGGCCGGTGATATGGGCGTGCGCCCGGGCACCGATCCTCTCGCGCAGTGGACAACAAGGCGTTGACTTGCCATGAGCACACGCCGATAAATGGAACGAGGCAGAATTGAAATTCCCTTCCCTCGCAGTCGCCCTGGCCGCCGCAGCGCTGATGGCATCGCCGGGCGCATCCGCCACGACGATCAATCTGGGTACGATCGCCTGCAGCGGCACCCTGTCCATATCGGGCAGCGAGTACGCCGATCTGAGTTGTGACGGCAATATGACGCTCAGCGACAGCGTCATCATCGATCCGCTCAAGATCGTGATACAGGCGACCGGCTCGCTCTCCTTGAACAAGGTACTTCTCGCCGCTCCCGAGGTCTGGATCGTAGCGGTGGATGACAAGCAACTGGAAAATGTGGTGGTGATACCCACGGTTGATGGTGGGGTGCCGGTGCGCGAACCCGTCGTCCTGGAGCCACCGATAAACCTGATCGTCGGCGAGGCGATCGCCGTCCAGGGCGGCTGGCTGACTACGGGGGCAACCATGCAGATGATGGCCCCCCGACCCGATCCGGTCCGCCTGCCTGAACAGGGCGGCACCCTCACAATGAACGGAGGCGGCAGCCTTACAGTGAGCGAAGGTGGATCCGGCAATGGCCCGGTGACGCTGATTCCGGAGCCTTCCATCGCACTGCTGTTCGCGTCCGGACTCGGCCTGCTTTTGCTGCGCCGCCGCAACCCGGGCTAGCCTCGGCGTGTCGGGCCGGCGTATGCTGCGCCCATGACTACGCTGTACGGGATCGATTTCACGTCCTCTCCGTCGGCGCGCAAGCCGGTCAATGTCGCCCGCGGCGAGGTCGAGGGCGACACGCTGGTGCTGACCGGATTCGAGCGCTTTCCTTCGTGGGCGGGTTTCGAGGCTTTTCTGGCGCGCCCCGGCCCCTGGCTGGGCGGATTCGACTTTCCTTTCGGCCTGCCGCGCGAATCGGTGCTGGAACATGGCTGGCCGCAGGACTGGGCCGGACTGGTGCGCGCCATTTCGGCGCTCGGGCGACAGGATTTCAAGGCGCTGGCGGATGCCGAACGCGCGCTGCGACCGGTCGGCCGGAAGTATCCGCACCGCGCCACCGACCTGCCCGCCTCGTCCCACAGTCCGCTCAAGTTCGTCAATCCGCCGGTCGGCTGGATGTTTCTGGAAGGCTGTTCCCGGCTGCTGGCGGCCAATGTGCATGTCCCGGGCATGCATGGCGGCGACGCCGACCGCATCGCGCTCGAGGCCTATCCGGGCTGGCTGGCGCGTCAGATCACCGGCGGGTCCTACAAGAGCGAAAGCGCGTCCGGACAGACGCGCGAGCGGCTGGCGCGGCGCATGATACTGAGTGAAGCGCTGCTGCGCGGTGCGCACCCGCTGGGCTTGCCGCTGCGGTGCGAATCACAGGAGTTGCTGGACGCGATGAACACCGATGGCACCGGCGACACGCTGGACAGCGTGCTGTGCTTGGTGCAGGCGGCCTGGGCCTGGCAGCGCCGCGACCAGGGCTACGGCCTGCCGCTGCACATCGACCCGGTCGAGGGCTGGATCATCGGCGTGCCGCTGCAGTCCGCACCGGTGGCCCTGACCGCGCACTGACCGACCGGCCCCCTCAGTGCCCGCTCAGTTCCCGGCCAGCACCTTCTGCACCAGCGGATGCTGCACGCGGCGCTCGGCCGATATCGCGTAGAAATGTTCGATCACCTCATTGCAGCGGCCCAGCAATTGCAGTTGACGGTGCTGAACGAATTCGTCGTGTGACCACTCGGTCGCCGGAAAGGCGCCCAGGCCGCTCTCGCCGAAGGTCGCCAGCAAGGCGCTGTCCTCGAATTCGCCGATCACCCTTGGGTGCAGGCCCTTGCGCTCGAACCAGTCGTCGATGCGGGCACGCACCGCGGAATGGCGGGTCGGCAACAGCAGCGGCACGCGATCAAGACAGGCCGGGAACCCCGCATCCAGCGCGTCGGCCAGCGCGGCCGGCGCATACCAGCACAGGGCGGCGTCGCCCACCGGGTGGCTGTAGACCCGCAGATTCGGGTTCATCGGTGCGGGGCGGTCGGCCAGCACCACATCCAGCCGGTGCAGCGCGAGATCGGCCAGCAGATCGTCGAACTTGCCCTCGACACAGATGAGGTGCATGCCGGGCGTATCGCTGGCCGGGTGCAGCATGTGGCGCGCCGCTGCCTTGGGCAGACCGTCGGAAATGCCTACCGACAGCCGCATGCCGTGTTCGGTCGCCGCCTCGCGCACCGCCAGCGGCAGTTGTTCGCCCAGTTCGAATATCTGTTCCGCCAGCCGCATCGCGGCCGCGCCCGCGGGCGTCAATTCGACGCTGCGCCCGGACGGCTTGAACAGGGCATGGCCCAGGAAGCGCTCCAGGTCGCGGATCTGGGTGCTCACGGTCTGCACGGCCATGTCCAGCCGTTCCGCCGCGCGCGCGATGCCGCCTTCTTTCGCCGCGACCCAGAAATAGTAGAGGTGCCGGTAGTTGAGCATGCTTTGACTTCGTAAAAACAGAAGTAACGATACCAATAAAATCTGTTTTTTTGAATTCTTCCCGCGCGTATTCTGGCTGCTCCATCCACACAGGAGGTGAGCCATGGAAGTCATCGTCGAATCACGCAACCCGGAAGGCAATGCGCTGCGCAGCGTGGCCGAAAGCCGTCTGCGCTTCGCGTTGAGACGGCTGGCCTGGCTGGTGCCGCGCGCACGGCTGCGGCTGTCCGACACCAACGGCCCCCGTGGCGGCGTGGACAAGCAGGTGCAGGTCGAACTGCAACTGATCGGTAACCAGCCCGTCGTGGTGAAAGCCACGGCGCGCGAATGGCGGGTCGCGCTCGATGAAGCGCTCGGACGAGCGGTACGCGTGCTCGTGCGCACCATACGCCGGGCACGCGAGCCCGTCGTGCCGCGATTGCCCGCCATCTGACGGCCCATTGAATCTGAGAAAAGGAGCTTTGAAATGAGTACGGATCGATATCCCCGCAACGACAGCCTTGCGCTGCGCGCCCAGGTTGCGGATGCCACCGCGCTGGTGAGCGACAGCGGCCGCAAGGTGCTGCGCAACACCTACATGCTGCTCGGCCTGAACCTGGCCTTCAGCGCCCTGATCGCCTATGTCGCCATGGCCGCGCGCTGGCCCTCGCCTGGCATCCTGCTGACGCTGGCCGGCTATTTCGGCCTGCTGTTCGCGGTGAACAAGTTCCGCGACAGCGGTGCGGGCGTGCTGCTCACCTTCGCGCTCACCGGCTTCATGGGCTACACGCTGGGCCCGCTGCTCAATGCGGTGATGGCGCTGCCCGGTGGCAGCCAGACCATCACGCTGGCGCTGGGCGCGACCGCAGGCGTATTCCTGGCGATGTCCGGCTGGGCCACGGTGACGCGACGCGACCTCTCGGGCATGGGCAGCTTCCTGTTCATCGGCATGATCGTGGCGATGCTGGCCGGCCTGGGAGCCATCTTTTTCGAGATCCCGGCGCTGTCGCTGACCGTATCCGCGGTGGTGGTGCTGTTGATGGCCGGCATGATCGCGTTCGAAACCCAGCGCATCGTGCGCGGTGGCGAAACCAATTACGTGATGGCCACCACCGGGCTCTTCGTATCCATCTTCAACCTCTTCACGTCTCTGCTCCAGCTCTTCGGATTCGCCGGCAGCAGCAACGACTGATCGCTTCACTTCCCGGAGCTCTCCCCCGGATTGCCGCATGCAGCGCCCGCTGCATGCGGCTTTTTTTCGTGGTGACACTGTGTGTCGCGGCAACCCGTCACCTCAAGTCGGCCCCGTTGCGCCCGTTAGAAGTACACGGTCAACAGGATGTCCCCGGAGGAAACCCATGCTCAAGCAACTGAGCGTCAGCAAGGCATTTGCACTGTTCGGCGTGCTGTCGGCTCTGATCTGCTGTACGGCGGCAGGGTTGCTTTCGGTCTTCGTCTCGCCCGGACCGTGGGCCGCGCTCGGACTGTCTCTGGTGCTGGTGATTGCCAGTTCCCTCGCCGGTGTCGCAATCGGGCGTTTCTATGGACGTCGCGCAGAAACCATCGTGCATGGGCTCAACGCCCTGGCCAAGGGACGCCTGGACCACCGCATCGCGCTCGATGGCCGTGACGATTTCGCATGGCTGGCCTATGAATACAACTCGGCGCGCAAGGCGGTCAAGACGCTGGTCGAAAGATTGCAGGTGCTTGCCGGCACGCTGTCGGGCGCGGCCGGGGAACTGTCCGGCTCGTCGGCCACGGCACGTGAGAACGTGGCGCGGCAGCTCGACTCCATCCGCGCCGTGGCCGGTGCAATCGACCAGATGAGCGGCAACGTGGCCGAGGTCGAATCGATTTCCGTTGAAGCCAACAAACTCGCCGAAGCGGCAGGAGAAGCGTCGCGCGCCGGCAAGACCACGCTGCAGGCGTCCTTGAACAGCGTACACGGCGCTTCGGAAAAGATGTCGGCGTCGCTGAAGGTGATCGAACAACTGGTCGAGGATTCGCGGGCCATCAACCGCATCAACGACCTGATCAAGGAACTGTCGGACCAGACCAATCTGCTGGCGCTCAATGCGGCGATCGAAGCCGCCCGCGCCGGCGAACAGGGACGCGGCTTCGCGGTCGTGGCCGACGAAGTGCGCAAGCTGGCGCAGCGCAGTCAGGCGTCCGCCAACGACATCAGCGAACTGGTGGTGCGCATCCGCGACGATGCCGAGCAGACGATAGCCCTGGTGCGCAGCTCGGATGAGGAAGTGGGCGTGGCGAGCAACAACACGGCCACAGCGGTCGCCGAATTCGAGGACATCATGAAGCAGCTCGACGAGTTGCTGAGCAAATCCGCCACCATCTCATCCAGTCTCGGCGCACAGAGCGCCGCAGTCGGTGAAATCGTGCGCAACACCGATCTGCTGTTCTCGCTGTCGGAACAGACCTCGGCCGGCGCCGACGACACGGCACGCCAGGGTGTCGAGGTAGCGGGTTCGGCCAAGTCGCTGGAAGAGGCAGTCCAGGCCTTCCACATCTGAGCGGGCCGGCGTCATCACCGCCCCGCTCTTCCCCACCCGGCAGGTCAGCCCTGTCCGGACATGGCCAGCATGAGCTGGTTCATGCGGCGCACGAAGCTGGCTGGATCTTCCAGCGCGCCTCCTTCGGCCAGCAGCGCCTGGTCGAACAGCACGCCCGCCCAGTCGTCGAAATGTGCATCCTCATTGCGCAGCCGCTGCACCACCGGATGCTGGGGATTGATTTCCAGGATGGGCTTGGAATCCGGCGCATCCTGTCCGGCAGACTTCAGGATGCGCGCCAGATTGCCGCCGATGTCGAACTCGTCGCTCACCAGGCAGGCCGGCGACTCGGTCAGGCGATGCGTGATGCGGACGTCCTTGACCCGCTCGGTCAGACTGGTCTTGAGCTTGTCGACCAGCGGCTTGAACTCGCCTTCGTCGCGCTCCAGCGCCTTCTTCTCTTCCTCGTCCTCGAGCGCGCCCAGATCCAGTCCGCCCTTGGCCACCGATACGAGCTGCTTGCCCTGGAATTCGGTCAGGTTGCCGACCACCCATTCGTCGACACGGTCGGACAGCAGCAGTACCTCTATGCCCTTCTTGCGGAACACTTCCAGATGCGGGCTGTTCTTCGCCGCCTTGAAGGTTTCGGCGGTGACGTAGTAAATCTTGTCCTGACCTTCCTTCATGCGGCCAATGTAGTCGGCCAGCGACACCGACTGTTCTTCGGTGTCCAGGTGGGTGGAGGCGAAACGCAGCAGTCCGGCCACCTTGTCGCGGTTGGCGTGATCCTCGCCCACGCCTTCCTTGAACACGCGGCCGAATTCCTTCCAGAAGGTCGCGAACTTGTCCGTGTCGTTCCCGGCCATGTCCTCCAGCAGCGACAGCACCTTCTTCGCGCAGCCGGAGCGGATGGTGTCGACATCGCGGCTCTCCTGCAGGATTTCGCGCGACACGTTCAACGGCAGATCGGCCGAATCGACCACGCCGCGCACGAAACGCAGATAGGCCGGCAACAGCTTCTCGGCATCGTCCATGATGAACACGCGGCGCACATAGAGCTTGAGGCCGTGGCGGGCGTTGCGGTCCCACATGTCGAAGGGCGCGCGCGACGGAATGTAGAGCAGTTGCGTGTACTCGTGCCGGCCTTCCACGCGGGCGTGACTCCAGGCCAGCGGCGCGGTGTAGTCGTGGCTCACGTGCTTGTAGAACTCGGTGTACTGCTCGTCCGTGATGTCGGACTTGGCGCGCGTCCACAGTGCGCTCGCCTGGTTCACCGTTTCGTCCTCGTCGGTGATGACCTGCTTGTCCTCCTTCCATTCCTCCTTCTTCATCAGCACCGGCTGCAGGATGTGGTCGGAGTATTCGCGGATGATGGAACGCAGCTTCCAGCCGGACAGCAGTTCGTCCTGATCCGCGCGCAGATGCAGCACGATTTCGGTGCCACGCTCCGCCCGGGTGATGGCGTCCACCGAGTACTCGCCAGCGGTATCGCCAGTCATCGAGCAGGACCAGCGCACGCCCTGCTCCGCCGGCAGCCCGGCGCGCCGGGTATTCACGGTGACGGTGTCGGCCACGATGAAGGCCGAGTAGAAGCCCACACCGAACTGGCCGATCAGATTGGCGTCCTTCTTCTGGTCACCGGTCAGGCTGGAAAAGAACTCCTTGGTGCCGCTGCGCGCGATGGTACCGAGGTGGCTGATCGCTTCGTCGCGCGACATGCCGATGCCGTTGTCGGTGATGGTGATGGTGCGCGCGTCCTTGTCGTAGGCGACGCGTATCTTCAGTTCGCTGTCGGATTCGAACAGCGCCGGGTTGGCGATGGCTTCGAAGCGCAGCTTGTCGCAGGCGTCCGACGCATTGCTGATCAGTTCGCGCAGGAAGATGTCGCGGTTGCTGTACAGCGAATGGATCATCAGATGCAGCAGCTGCTTCACCTCGGCCTGGAAATTCATGGTCTGGGCGGTGGCGGTTTCCGACATGACGACTCCGTGAGGTTCAATGACAACCGCGGGATATGGAGACTTCCCCCCGACATTTCAAGACCCCGCTATGCTGTCGGGTCCACAGAATGTTTTCACGCCGATGACCACCCGCCCCAAACTGGGTTTGCCGCGCAAATCCGACGACGCCACGCCGACCGACCGCAATCCGGCACGCAAGCCGGTACGCAACAGCACGGCCAAGTCGCGCACGCTGAGCCGCAACACGAAGCAGGTCGCGCCGGCCGCCAAGCCCCATGCCCAACCCGCCGCGAAGGATGCTCCGGCACGCAAGCCGCGTGCTGCGCGTCCGGATGGAGATCGCCCGCCGCGCCCGGTCGGCGAAAAGCGCGCATGGACACCACGCCCGGAACGCGACGCCCGTGCACCGCGCGCCGAATCGGCCGAACGCAAGCCGTGGGAAAACCGCGAGCGCCCGGTCCGCAGCGAATCGGGCGGACACTCCGGCGATCGTCCGCCGCGCAAGGAGTTCGGTGACCGCCCGCCGCGCCCGGCTGGCGAAAAGCGCGCATGGACACCCCGGCCGGAACGCGACGCCCGTGCACCGCGCGCCGAATCGGCCGAACGCAAGCCGTGGGAAAGCCGCGAGCGCCCGGCCCGCAGCGAATCGGATGACCGCCCGGCCCGCGCTGGCGGCGATTTCACGCCGCGATCGCCCAAGGCCGCGCCGCTACGGCCGGCCAAGGCCTGGGACGAGCGCGATACCGACAGGCTCGGCCGCGTGCAAGCCGAAAAGGGTGAGGACGGCGACGATGCGAAACACGGCATCCGGGTGTCGCGCTGGCTGGCGGACCGGGGTGCCGCATCGCGCCGCGAGGCGGACGACTGGATCGCGCGCGGCTGGGTCACGGTGGATGGTGAAGTGGCCCTGCTCGGCCAGCGCGTGCTGCCGCACCAGAAAGTCGAGGTGCACAAGCAGGCGCGCGCCGACCAGGCGCTGCGCGTGACGGTGCTGATGCACAAGCCGGTCGGCTATGTCAGCGGCCAGGCGGAGGACGGGCACGAACCTGCCAGCGTGCTGTTCCTGCCGGAGAACCAGTGGGCCGGCGACCGCTCCGGCGTCAGGTTCAACCGCAACCATCTGCGCGGTCTGGCTCCGGCAGGCCGCCTGGACATCGATTCGCACGGCCTGCTCGTGCTTACCCAGGACGGGCGCATCGCACGCCAGCTCATCGGCGAGGATTCGACGATAGAGAAGGAATATCTGGTGCGTGTCCGGACGGTAAAGCCGTTCGGCCCCGGCGCATTGTCGGAAAGTTTTCCGGCGGAATCGCTCAAGCTGCTGAACCACGGCCTGTCGCTGGATGGCGAAGCACTGAAACCCGCCAAGGTGAGCTGGCAGAACGAGGAACAGCTCCGTTTCGTGCTGCGCGAGGGCAAGAAGCGACAGATCCGGCGCATGTGCGAAGCGGTCGGGCTGGAAGTGGTCGCGCTCAAGCGCGTGCGCATAGGCCGCATCCCGCTGGCCGATCTGCCGGTCGGCAAATGGCGCTATCTGCGGCGCGACGAACTGTTCTGAACGCGGCCGCGGGCGCCGGCACGGTCCATCGCCCGAGCCACGCTGTCAAGCCCCCTCAGGCCACCTCCTCGCGACGCTCGTCATTGGCACTGCAGTCGGCGGCCTGCACATGCAGGCCGCCTCCATTCGCCTTGGCCTGACGCTTCGCACTGGCGGCGGCCGACGCAACCTCTTCTTCGGTGCGGAAGCCCTGACCCCTGCCCAGCACCACCCCGGCGCACAGCGTAGTGAGCGGGAAGCGCGTGCGATTGCCTTTCCGGTCCTCGCCCTCCATGAAGCCGCGCGCCAGCTCTTCGGCATTGAACAGGCCGAGTGCCTCGCCGTTGAACCGTTCGATGATACGTTCGCACCGCGCGCGCCAGTCCTCGCTCTGGAACAGCACGATGAAATCGTCGCCACCGACGTGGCCGACGAAATCGCGCAGCGGATCAGCTTCCTGCTGGATGCTGCGTGCCGCCAGCTTGATCATTTCGTCGCCGCGGTAATAGCCGTACAGATCGTTGAAGGGCTTGAAATTGTTCAGGTCGAAATAGGACGCCGCGTAGTCGGAATCGCTTGCCATGAGCCGGCGCAGATGTTCGGTGATCGGAATATTGCCCGGCAGGAAGGTGAGCGGATTGGCATGGCGCGCCGCTTCGATGCGCATTTCGGTCACTGCGCGCACCAGGCTCTCGCCGGTGGCCACACCCACGTAGCGGCCGTATTCGGTCACCACGAAACCGTCGTACAGATAGCGCTGGTCCTCGCCCGCCAGTACGCTGCTCATCGCTTCCAGCGGCGTGCTGCGCTCGACGCGCAGCGGGTTGGGATTCATGAACAGCGCGCATGGCCTGCGGCCGTACACCTCCTTGTGATACGGCTGGGTGTACAGATCCATGAAGGCGCGCCGGTTGATCAATCCCACCGGTATGCCCTGGTCGAGCACAGGCAGCGCCAGCAGTTCCGGATGTTCCGTAAACACCTGCACCACCGCCAGATTGGCGGTGTGCGGTTCTACCGCTGGCGCCGACACGGCGAGCCGCGCCACGGTTTCCGCCGCACCGCGATGCGGTGTGTCCGGCAGCACCGCAACCTTGCGCGAACCCAGAATGGCCACGACCTCGTCCGGCACCCGATGCACGGTGGCGCCCTGCGGCCGGCCGAACAGATAGCCCTGACCGCAGTGCACACCCAGATCGCGCAGCACGGCAAGTTCCGCCGGCCGCTCTATGCCCTCCGCCACCAGTTCGGCGCCAAATGCGCGTGCGAGCTGGACAACGGCACGCACGGCCTCGACACGGCGCGCATCCAGATGGATGTCATGGGCAAAGTAACGGTCCAGCTTGACCCGGGGCGGGGCCAGCTCCGACCACAGGCGCAGGCTGGAACGTCCGTCCCCGAAATCGTCGATGGCAAAGCCTATGCCCAGCGCGGCAAGACGCGACACTGCCCCGCGCAGGGCATCGATCTCTGTCACACGCTCGTGCTCGGTCAGTTCGAGCACCAGTCGCGACGGCGACAGCGCATGCCGCGACAGCAGGGCGAGCAGTTCGACGCAACCCTCGGCCGCCAGTCTGCGCAAGGTGCCGGCGCTGCAATTCACGTAGAGCTCGCCCGGCGCCGCCACGTCGAAATGGCGGACGGCCGCTTCGACGCAGGCAAGTTCGAGTTCCGCTTCCAGCCCGATCTCACGCGCGGTGGCGAACAGCAGGGATGGCAGATGCAGAGTGCCGCCCTCGGGTCCGCGCACCAGCGCTTCATGCGCCATCACGCTGCCCTCGTCGAGCCGTACGATAGGCTGGTACACCATGCCGAGCGCCCTTCCATCGAGCAGGGCACGCAGGGCGACGTGGCTGTCGTTTCTTGAGCGCGCATTCATGGTTTGCTGTTTGTTGTCCATATCACCTGCCCGCCTCATCGGCCTTGTGCGCCGATTCTTGCGTGAACTTTCCGTGAACTCGCGGTGACAGCGCCGTAGTCATTGCCCGACACGCCGCATCCGCCGGAGCTGACAGGTGGGATCCGCAAGACGCGTCAGGATGCGTGCATCGCATCGAACAAGGAGAACACACATGAATGCACGCCTGACTACCCTGACGCTCGCCAGTATTCTTGCTCTCGGCCTGATGGCCTGCGAGAAGGAAGGGCCGGCCGAACGCGCGGGAAAGGCGGTTGACGAAGCGGTGGAGGAGGCCGGCGACAAGCTGGACGACGCCCGCGAAAAGGCGCGCGACGCGATCGACGACGCGAGGAAATGACCGCGTTCAGGTCTCCTGCGAGGTGGAGCTCTCGGCCCAGCGTTCCTTGATGGCAAGCACTTCGGGCAGACAGGTCAGGAATAGATCCACCAGCACCGGATCGAAGTGTCTGCCCTTCTGCTCGACCAGCAGCGCGCACGCGTCCTCGACCGTCCATGCCTTCTTGTAAGGTCGTTCAGTCGTCAGCGCGTCGAACACATCGGCGATCGCGACCATGCGTGCCTCGACCGGGATGTCCTCGCCGGACAGGCCCTGCGGATAGCCGCTGCCGTCCCATTTCTCATGATGTCCGGCCACGATGCGCCGGGCCGTCGCGAGCAGGCCCGAGTCGTGATCGCCAATGATGCGCACGCCGATGTCGACATGGGTCTTCATGATCGCCCATTCCTCATCATCGAACTTGCCCGGCTTGCGCAGGATGCGGTCCGGGATGCCGATCTTGCCGATATCGTGCATCGGTGCCGCATGCAGGATGTCGCGCGCCATATCCGCATTCCAGCCCGCTGCCGATGCGAGACGATGCGCGTAGTGGCTCATGCGTATCACGTGCAGGCCGGTTTCGTTGTCCTTGTATTCGGCCGCCAGCCCCAGCCTCTGGATGATCTGCAGGCGGGTATCGACCAGCGTGTCCAGGCTGACCAGGGAGAGGTGGGTGCGCACCCGCGCACGCACGATGGGCGGGCTGACCGGCTTGGCGATGTAATCCACCGCCCCGAGCGCGAAACCTTTTGCCTCGTCCTCCGGATCGCCGAGAGCGGTCACGAAAATGACCGGGGTGCGCGCCAGCGCCGGATCCGCCTTCAGGCGCCGGCACACCTCGTGGCCGGTCATGTCCGGCATCATCACATCCAGCAGGATGAGATCGGGTCGTTCCAGCGGCGTGAGTTCAAGTGCGCGCATGCCATCGCGCGCGAACAGCAGACGGTAATCCGCCTGCAGGATGTGCCGCAGCACCTGCAGGTTGGCGGGCTCGTCATCGACGCACAGCACCGTCCGACGCGCATCGACATGCGGCAGACCGTAAGGCTGGGCAGGGCTTGGCGCGTCGCTCATGCGTCCTGTTCCTCCTTCATGTCGTCCGGAATACCGACGCCGCAGTGTGCCACCAGTTCATCGAGGGTGCGCACGGCGCGCTCGAACTCGAAGCCATCCAGCGCTTCCGACAGGGCCTCGACGAAGCGGCCGGTCGCGGCATCGCCGGCCAGGGTGCCGAGCAGCAGCGTGAGCGCGTCATCGTGCAGCTCTCCGTGCAGCAATGCGCTGCGCAACGCGGACGCATGACGCAGCGCCGCCGCCGGATCGGTCATGCGTCGCACCCGATGCCGATCCGGCCCGACATGCGCGAACGATCGCTCCAGCGTATCCGCCAACCGGCAAAGTGCCGGCTGTACGGCAGCGAGCAGTTCTGCCAGTTCGCCCGGCGGCTGTGTGGCTGCAGCCGTCTCCAGTCTGCCGAGCACGTGCGCGAGATCGCTGGCGCCGATGTTCGCGGCGCTTCCGCGTACGCAGTGCGCGCGCTGACGCAGCGCATCCGGTTTCCCGTCGGCAGCCAGGCCGGACAGTTCCGCGGGCAGGTCACACGCATCTTCCAGCAGCCGGCGCAACGCGCGCGCTATCCTTTCATCGGTCTGCCACAGCGCGCGCGCGCGGGCAAGGTCGATCACCGCACATGCCTCGCTGGTCCCGGTCACTCGCACCTGCGTGCTCACGAGCCCGAGCACACGCGCCATTTCGGCCCTGAGGCTGTCGATGTCCACCGGCTTGCCGGTAAAGCCGTTCATGCCTGCTGCACCGGCGGCCCGTCTGTCCTCGTCCAGAACGCTCGCGGTCAACGCGATCACTGGCACCGGGCAACGTCCTGAAGCCTGCTCGGCGGCGCGCAGTTGCCGCGTCAACGCCAGTCCGCTGATGCACGGCATATGCAGATCCATCAATACGATGTCGAAGGCTTCGCTGTCGAGCAGCTCAAGCACGCGTGTCGCGTCGGTCATGCCGCGCACCCGATGCCCGTCCCGCTCGAGCAATGAAACCAGCAGTTCCACGTTCTGCGCCACATCGTCGATGGCGAGCACCTTCAGGCAGGGCAGACGGACATTCTCCGGACCCGACGCCCGGGGCGCCCGGCCCGGACGCAGCGGCAAGGTGAAGTGGAAGGTGCTGCCGACGCCCGGCGTGCTGTCGACCGCGATCCGTCCACCCATCAATTCCACCAGTTGCTTGCTGATCGATGTACCGAGCCCGGTGCCGCCGAAGCGGCGACTCATGGACGGGTCGGCCTGGGTGAATGGATTGAAGATGGCATCTATCCGGTCCGGCGCGATGCCGATTCCGGTATCCCTGACCTGGAAACAGACACCTTCCGCGCAGCGCTCGACCCGCAGCACGACGCGTCCATTCGCGGTGAACTTGATCGCGTTGCCCAGCAGATTGGTCAGTACCTGACGGATGCGCAGCGAATCGCCGCGATAGAAGCGTGCAAGCTGGGGATCGATATCGACGTCGAGAACCAGGCCCTTGTCCTGCGCCTGTACGCTCAAGGTCATGACGAGCTGGTTCATCAGTTCGGTGATGTCGAAGTCCAGGTCCTCGATGTCGACCGCGCCGCGTTCGAGTTTCGCGCTGTCCAGGATGTCATTGAGCAGCCGCAGAAGTGAACGCGCCGACTGCGAAATCACTTCGATCGAACGTCGCTGCGATGCGGGCAAGGTGTCGCCCAGCAGCACTTCACTGAAGCCGATGATGGCATTCATCGGCGTGCGTATCTCGTGACTCATGTTGGCAAGGAAGGCCGAACGCGCCGCGGCGGCGTGTTCGGCGCGCTCCTTCGCCGCCCGCAGCTCGATTTCCATCGTGTGCCGTTCGGTGATGTCCAGGATGACGCCGTCTATCCACTTCACCTCACCGTCGTCGCCGCGGACCGCCGATCCGTGTTCCCACATCCATCGCCACCCGCCATCGGCATGACGTATCCGGTACTCGACGACGAAGGGCGCGTGCGCGCGGATCGAGGCCTCGACGCGTTGCCAGTTGTGCGCCACATCGTCCGGGTGCGTGATGCCGGCGAATGTCCGTCGTGGCGACGGTCCGAGGAAATCCAGCGCGGAATAGCCGGTCACCGTCTCGGCCGCGTCGCTCATGAACAGCATGGTCCAGTGCTCGTCCATCAGGCAGCGGTAAGCTACGCCCGGCATGTTGGCAATGAGCGAACGCAACTGTGCTGCGCTCGTTCAGGTCGTCCACCCGCTCGCGGTAGCGCAGCAGCGCGAGAACTCCCAGCACGAATACCGACAGACCGATGAAGCCACCGCTGAGCAGCAAGACCGGTGTGAGGACGTCCGTCACGGGTGCGGTTTCAGGCGTGCCGGTAAAGCGTGCGGCCGCCATGCCGGCGTAGTGGGTACCCGCCATGGCCAGCCCCATGATGCTTCCGCTCACCAGCAGCCGGGTCGGGCGATGCCTGAGTGGAACGAAGAAAGTCGCCCAGAGGGCGGCCGTCGCGAGTGAAACGGCGATCAGGATGGACAGCGCGAACACCCACGGATCGAAGCGCAACCGGGCCGACATCTGCATCGCTTCCATGCCCAGATAGTGCATGGCGGCTATGCCCGTTCCGGTCAGCATGCCGCCACAAAGCAGGGCGCCCGGCGTAAGCGCGCGCCGCGTCATCAGTTGCAGGGCGGCGGCCGACGCGATGAAGCCGGGCACGATGGACAGCGCGGTGAGCAACGGGTCGTAACGCACCGATACACAGATGTCGAGCGCCAGCATGCCGATGAAGTGCATGACCCACACGCCCCCTGCCAGGGCCGTCACGCTGGCGAGCTTCATGAACGCGGCACGGCGCGGACTGCGCGCACCCGAAACGAGCGTGACCGCATGGAGCGCCCCCATGGCCGACAGGACGGCGACCAGCAGGGAGAGCGCCACGAGCCCGGGCTCGTGGATCATGGGCAGGCGGGTCAGGGCGTCATCGGCGCTGCTGATGAAATAGCTGGACATCGGGCGGTGGGGACGTCGGTGCGAGGACGTGCCTGACAGATTGCTTGTGTGCTGTTTACGTCCACAATCGACAACCCTTGATGGCCGCTTGGAAAACGGGAACGCCCCACATGAAGCCAAGTCTGTTGCGGATCGTGCGGGTCTTGCTGCTGTCCGGGCCGGTTTGCGTCGCACATGCAGACGAAGGCGTCTCTTTTGCGGCCTGGGGCGACATGCCCTACAGTCGCTTCGAACGGGCGCTGGCGGAGGACATCCTGCAGGCACAGGCGAGGCGGGCGCTGGCGTTCTCGCTTCATGTGGGGGACATCAAGAGCGGCTCGGCGCCCTGTGACGATGCGCTGTTGCTGGATCGCCGTGCCCTGTTCGAACGCTCTCGGCATCCTCTGGTGCTGATGGCCGGGGACAACGACTGGCTGGATTGCGCTCGAGTGCAGGCCGGCGGTCATGATCCGTTCGAGCGGCTGGCAGCGCTGCGCAGCGTACTGTTCGCGCAGGCGCCCGCCCTGCCCGGCCTGCACCGCTCAGCGGCCAGCCCGGAGCAGGCGCGCTGGCGGATAGGCAGCGTGCTGTTCGTGACGCTGAACGTGCCGGGCAGCCCCTTGCCCGACACCGCGGCCGGACGTGGCCAGGCCCGGGATGCCTTGAACTGGCTGGATGAGGCGCTGCAACCCGAGATGCTGCGTGATGTACGCGCGCTGGTTGTCGCCTTTCATGCGCATCCGGATTTCGCGGCCCACGCGGCGGGCCGCGGTTCGCAACGCTACCGCGCACTGCTCGACCGGCTTGCCCGCTTTGCGTCGGCCGACCAACGGCCGCTGCTCGTCATCCACGGCGACACCCACACCTGGCGCGTGGACAAACCGCTGCACGACCCGGATTCAGGTCGTCGGCTCGACAATGTGATCCGGCTGGAAACCCACGGCTCACCATGGCTGGGATGGACCGAGGTGGTGGTCGATCCCGATGCGCCGGCGGTGTTCCGCTTCCGGCCTCACCGTATGAGTAGCGAATGACCCAGGCGCCACCTCGGCGCCTGCCGGATCAGAACGGACGGTCGAGTTGCAGCGATTCCTTCGGGCCGCGGTAGATGAGCGGCTTGACCTGCATGGGGTTGCCGGCGATCTGCGCCCGCTCGACCGCTTCGACGATGCGCCCGTGGAAGGGTGACTTGTCGCACACCGGATCGGCGGCATCCGGGTCGTTCGCCACCATATAGGCCTGACAACGGCAGCCGCCGTAGTCCTTTTCCTTCTCCGGGCAACTGGAACAGGGTTCCTTCATCCAGCCCGTCCCGCGGTAGCGGTTGAAGCCTTCCGATTCGTACCAGATTTCGCGGATGCCGCTCGTGCGCACGTCGGGAAACTCGAGTCCCGGCAGCATGCGCGCCGTGTGACAGGGCAGCGCCTTGCCGTCCGGCGTGATGGTCAGGAAAATATTGCCCCAGCCATTCATGCACTTCTTGGGACGGTTTTCGTAATAGTCCGGCACGACAAAGAACAGCTTCATCCTGTTGCCGTGCTTTTCCCGCCACTCGTTGGTGATGCGTTCGGCGCGCTCGAGCTGTTCGCGCGACGGCAGCAACTGGTCGCGGTTCACCTGGGCCCAGCCGTAGTACTGCGTGTTCGCGAGTTCGACGTATTCGGCGTCGATGTCGGACGCGAGCTGGAGTATCGATTCGATATGATCGATGTTGTGCCGATGTATGGTGCAGTTCATCACCATCGGATAGCCGCGCGACTTGATCAGGTCGGCGACACGGCGCTTCAGGTCGAAGGTGCGGGTGGACGACAGGAAGTCGTTCATTTCACGCGTCGAATCCTGGAAGGAAAGCTGTATGTGGTCCAGCCCCGCTTCCTTCAGCGCGTCGATGCGCTTTTCGTTCAGACCGATGCCCGAGGTGAGCAGATTGGTGTAATACCCCAGCCGGTGAGCTTCGGCGACGATCAGTTCGAGATCATCGCGCAGCATCGGTTCGCCACCGGAAAAGCCGCACTGCACCGAACCGAGCTCGCGTGCCTCGCGCAGCACCTTGAACCACTCGTCGGTGGTGAGTTCGTTCTCGTGTTTCGCGAAATCGACCGGGTTGAAACAATAGACGCAATGCAGCGGACAGCGATAGGTCACCTCGGCCAGCAGCCACAGCGGCGGGCCGATCTGTGCCGATTGCTCGGCAAGTCTGGCTTCGGCGAGATCAGTCATGTCACATCCACCCATTTCTGCTGGCGTGCCAGCTCGACGAAATTGATCACGTCCTGCTGCAGGCCCTGTGCGTTGAAGGTCTTTTCGAGATCGTCGACGATGCCGGCAACGCTGGTTTCACCCGAACACCGCTTCAATATCTCTCCGGCGCTCTGGTTCAGCTTCACCATGCCCTCCGGATACAGCAGCACATAGGCCTGCTGAGCCTCTTCCCACTGGATGCGGAAGTGACGGCCGATCTTCGGAACCGACGCGGTCGTGACGGTCATCGTGGCGCTCACTTGTTCACGCCATAGGCGTTGGCCATGGCATCGTTCATGGCCCACAGCACGTCCAGCTTGAACTGCAGGATGTTGAGCGCGCGTTCCTGCATTTCGCGCGTATCGAAATAGTTCAGCGTCACCGCCAGACCTTGCTCCACGTCGCGGCGCGCCTGTGACACGCGGTTGCGGAAGTACTGCAGCCCTTCCGATTCGATCCACGGGTAGTGCTCCGGCCAGTTGGCGAGGCGCTCCTTGTGGATCTTGGGCGCGAACAGTTCGGTCAGCGACGAACACACGGCTTCCTGCCAGGGGCGCTGGCGCGCGAAATTGATGTAGGCATCGACCGCGAAGCGCACACCCGGTACCACATGGCGCAGATCGACGATTTCCTCGCGCGTCAGGCCGGTGGCGATGCCGAGCTTGATCCATGCCTCGATGCCGCCCTCGTCTCGCACCACGTTGCCATCGGGGCCGGTGATTTCGTAACCGTCGTGGTCGAGTATGCGCTGTATCCACTGGCGCCGGATCTCTCGGTCCGGCGTGTTCGACAGGATGGCCGCGTCCTTCACCGGAATCGCGATCTGGTAATAGAAGCGGTTGGCCACCCAGCCACGTATCTGCTCCGGCGTCGCCTTGCCGGAATTGAGCATCACGTTGAATGGATGGAAGATGTGATAGGCGGCGCCCTTGTCGCGCAGTCTGGCTTCGAACTCTTCGTGATTCCAGGGCTGTTGCGTGCTCATAGCGTGATGTCCATTCCGTCGTACGCAACCTCGATGCCATGCGCGTCCAGTTCGCGACGCTGCGGACTGTCCTCGTTCAGGATCGGGTTGGTGTTGTTGATGTGGATGAGTATCTTGCGGGTGCTTGCCGGCAGCTTGTCCAGCCACTCGATCATGCCGCCCGGGCCGCTCTGGGCCAGATGGCCCATGTCGCGCGAGCGCTTCTTCGACGCGCCGAGCGCGATCATTTCGTCGTCGCTCCAGCAGGTGCCATCGACCAGCACCACGTCGGCCTCGTTCATCGCCTTCCAGACGTGGGGTTCGATATCCACCAGACCCGGGGCGTAATACACGTTGCGGCCACTGCGTTCGTCCTCGATCGTGACGCCCACGTTGTCGCCCGGTACCGGACGGTCGCGTCGCGGCGAATAGGGCGGCGCATTGCTGCGCAGCGCATGCGAGCGGAACTTCAGTCCGGGAGCGCCGGCGATGCGGAACTCGCTTTCGTCGATGGGCAGTTCGTTCCACGCGACACCGCTGTAGTGGCCAAGCAGCTTGAACAGCGGATTGCCTTCGGTGAGATCCTGGCGCACCGGCGGCGTGCACCAGATCTGATGCGGCTGCCGGTGTTCGCGCAGCATGTACAGGCCGGTCGTGTGGTCGATCTGCCCGTCGATCAGCACGATGGCCTGCACCGCCGTGTCGCGCAGCGCGCGCGCCGGCTGCAGCTCCGGAAATTGCTGGAACTGGGTCAGGATGTCGGGTGAGGCGTTGAACAACACCCAGTTCTCGTTGTCGCCACTGACCGTGATCGACGATTGCGTCCGTGCGCGCGCCTTGATGGTGCCGCGACGCAAACCGTCACAGTTGGGGCAGTTGCAGTTCCACTGCGGAAAGCCGCCCCCTGCACCGGAACCCAGGACATGCAGTCGCATGTGTCTCCTCCGCCGGCCTTGCTGGCCGAATTCTCATGCCGGAGCGCAAGCGGGCCCCGGTGTGCTCCAGGCGTCGCCGCTGGCGCCGCCTCGTATCCATGCAGCGCCCGGCGGAAAGTAACCGCCGGGCCATTCGCCACCTTAGCGGTTGGCGACGTACATCGTGATTTCGAAGCCGAAACGCAGATCGGTGGCCTTCGGGGTTTCCCAGTTCATGGTTCTCTCCTGACAGTCATATTGAAGGATGCGTCCGTCGCTATGTCACTGAACGCAGAATCAGTATCCGGTTGCCGGGCAATGACCGCGTCGCCATGCACTTGAAGCGTGGCTAGGGAAATTCATGAAGGTTGCCGCAGCACCCCGTGCGCGCCGGTCAGGGAACGACATCGACCTTCACCCACACGCGCCGCTGCGACTGCGCATCACGCGTCGAATAGCGGGTGACGCCGCGCTGGGTCACCTGTTCGTCGTAACCCGAACCGCCCAGTTCCATCCATTGACCGAGCCGGCCGCGCAAGGTGCTCACCAGGCGTGCCGTCCTGACCTCGCCATACTGGGTGTCGGACATCGACTCCTTCTGCGGCGTGATGTCCAGCGTCACCTGGTCACCATTCACATGCGGGATCGCATAGAAACCGCTGGATACGTCGCGATACTGGGTGCCCTGGGTGATGGCGGCGCCGCCCGGTCCAACCAGCACCTGGGCAAACGGGATGGGCGTCGAAGTACCGACCTGGATGAAGGCCGTGCCGCCCTCGACCACCTGAACCCGCTGCGACAGCCTGTCCTGGGCATCGCCGCGCGTGGACCACACGCGGGTCTGCACCCGGCTGTCACCCTCGCTGCGCACCTGCCCGGACACCGCGGCGCCCTCGCGTCCCAGACTGTCGTCGTTGTCGTGACGCACCGAAATCATCAGGCTGCGCAGCGGTGTATCCAGCGCCGCGATCGCCTGCTTCACGGCAGCACGGGTGGAGGCATCCGCGCGGATGAATATCTGGTTGTTGGCGCCCGACAACGCAGCGTCCTTGCCTACCAGCGGTCCCAGCGCCGGCAGTATCTGATCGGGGGTGCGGTGCTTGAGCGGAATGATGTCCAGCTTCACCTGGGCCTGCAAAGGCGCCACCAGCAGGCAGCCGAGAAGGAGGATGGCAAAGGACGGGACACGGAACAGCGAAACGATGCGACGCATGGCAGGACAGGAATGGATGCGGACAGCGTCCAGTTTAGTCCTCGCCCGGTTTCAGGCGACGACGCAGTTCGCGCTTGCCGGCGAAAAGTCATGCCCGGTCAACATGGCCACGATGTCAGGCGGCGACCGACGGCGCCCCGGCAAAGTCGACGCGGTGGGCGCTGGCGAGATAGTCGCGCGTGCGCATTTCGATCAGACGGCTCACCGTACGCGTGAACTCATTCGCATGTGGCCCTTCGGTGTACAGCGCCTCGGCCTCGACTTCCGCCGACAGGATGAGCTTCACCCTGAAGTCGTACAGCACATCGACCAGCCAGGTGAAACGACGCGCCTCGTTGGCGCGATCACGCCCCATTCTCGGCACATTGGAAACGAGTACCGAGTGGTAGCGGCGGGCAAGCTCGAGATAGTCGTTCTGAGAACGCGGACCGCCACAGATTTCGTCGAAATCGAACCAGGCGGCACCCAGCGAACGGTCACGCGTGTGCAGCGTGCGGCCGAGAATGACCAGCGGTCCAGGCGGACACGGCTCGCCGCAGATCTGCCGGAAATCCTCGGCCAGCTTGCGGTCGGCCTGGGCACCGCCCGGCACCATGTAGATGTCCATGCGCTCGAGCGAGCGCAGACGGTAATCGATGCCGGCATCGAGTTCGAACACCTCGAGCCGCTTCTTCAGCAATTCGATGGTGGGCAGGAAGTTCTGCCGCTGCAACCCGTTCGGATACAGGCCGTCGGGCGGGTAGTTGGACGTGGCGACGAACACCACACCGCGCTCGAACAGGGCATCGACCAGGCGCCCGAGTATCATCGCATCGGCGATGTCCGACACGTGGAACTCGTCGAAGCACAGCAACCGGGTGGACCGCGCGATATCGTCGGCGACACGGGCGAGCGGATCCGCCTCGTTCTTGTGCTGTTTCAACGCCTCGTGGATCTGCTGCATGAAGGCATGGAAATGCACCCGCTTCTTGCGGCGATAGGGTACCGATTCATAGAAGCAATCCATCAGGAAGCTCTTGCCGCGCCCGACACCGCCCCAGAACCACACCCCGCGCGGCGGCTGCACGCGCGACAGCAGCTTGCGCAACTGCGTGCGGCGCGCCGCCTTGAAACCCAGCAACTCCGTATACAGCTTCTGCAGCCGTTCGGCCGCCGCGCGCTGCGACACATCGGCGGTATAGCCGCGCGCCGTGAGCTGCGCCTCGAAGGTGTCCAGCATGCCCCGTGCCGGGACTTTCAGGATTTCGTGCGAGGCGGCGCCCATGATCCTGGTTCCTCAGAAGTGCAGCGGGCGTTTGTCGCAGGCCAGCGCCGCTTCATGCATCACTTCCGACAAGGTCGGATGCGCATGGCAGATGCGTGCGATGTCTTCCGAGCAGGCGCCGAATTCCATCGCCACCACCGCCTCGGCAATCAGTTCCGACGCGTTGTTGCCGATCACGTGCACGCCCAGTATGCGGTCGGTGCTTGCGCAGGCATACATGCGCACGAAACCGGTGGTATCGCCCTGGCCCAGCGCGCGTCCGTTGGCGGCGAATGGAATCTGGCCGGTCTTGTACGCGACGCCATCGGCCTTGAGCTGGCTTTCGGTGCGCCCCACCCAGGCGATTTCCGGATGCGTGTAGATGACCCAGGGAACCGTATCGTGATTGACGTGACCGTGCTGACCGGCGATGCATTCGGCCACCATGACGCCCTCTTCCATGCCCTTGTGTGCCAGCATGGGTCCGGGTACCACGTCGCCCACCGCCCACACCTTGGGCAGATTGGTCCGCCCCTGCGCGTCGACCTCGATGAAACCGCGCTCGCCTATCTTCAACCCCACATGTTCCGCATTCAGGCCCTCGGTGTTCGGCACGCGCCCGACCGACACGATGAGGCGGTCGCATTCCAGCACCTGCGGCTCGTCCTTGAGCTCGTACTCGATGCGCACACCGTCACCGACCCGTTCGACCTTGCCTATCTTCGCGCCCAGCCGGATATCCAGCTTCTGCTTGGCGGTAAAGGTCTTCCACGCCTCCTTGGTGACGGCGGGGTCGGCTGCGGCAAGGAACTCCGGCGCCGCCTCCAGTATCGTCACCTCGGCACCGAGCCGCTTCCAGACACTGCCCAGCTCGAGACCGATCACGCCGGCACCGATCACACCCAGTCTTTTCGGCACCGCGTCGAAGGACAATGCACCCTCGTTGTCGCAGATGACGCTGTTGTCGACCGGCATGTCCGGCAGATGCCGGGCGCGCGATCCGGTCGCGACGATCACGTGTTCGGCCAGCACATGTTCCGTTTCGCCATTGCGCGCGATCGCGATCTTCCAGCGTTCGTTCTCACGGCCGGCGAAACTGCCCAGGCCGGACAGCAAGGTCACCTTGTTCTTCTTGAACAGGCCGCGTATGCCGGTGGTGAGCTGGGCAACGATATTGTTCTTGCGCTTCATCATGACGCCCACGTCCATGCGCGGCGCGTCCACCGAAATGCCGTGCATGACGAAGCTGTGCTGCGCCTGATCGAACAGTTCGGACGATTGCAGCAGCGCCTTGGACGGGATGCAGCCCACATTGAGGCAGGTGCCGCCGAGGCGCACCTCGCCCTTGGGGTCGGCATAGGCGTTGTACTCGATGCAGGCCACGCTCTTGCCGAGCTGGGCTGCACGGATGGCTGCGACATAGCCGCCGGGACCGGCACCGATCACGACGACATCGAATTCCTGTGACATCTGAATTGGCTCCGCAAAAAACAGCTTCAAGATTCAAGCACCAGGATGCGAGGGCGGATCTCCCCCGCATCCTGCGTCGTTCGACCTGAATCCGATCACACGTCGAACAGCAGGCGTGCAGGATCTTCCAGCGCCTCCTTCATCGTCACCAGGCCCAGCACCGCCTCGCGCCCATCGATGATGCGGTGGTCATAGGACATCGCCAGATAGTTGATCGGGCGTATCACCACCTGGCCGTTCTCGGCAACCGGCCGGTCCTTGGTCGCATGGATGCCCAGAATGGCGGATTGCGGCGGATTGATGATGGGCGTCGACAGCATGGAGCCGAATACGCCACCGTTGGAGATCGAGAATGTGCCACCCGTCAGCTCCTCGATCGACAGCTTGCCGTCCTTCGCCTTCTGGCCGAATTCCGCGATCTTCAGTTCGATGTCGGCGAAGCTCATCTGGTCGGCATCGCGCAGGATGGGAACGACCAGTCCGCGCGGACTGCCGACCGCGATACCGATGTCGAAGAAGCCGTGGTAGACGATGTCGTTGCCATCGACCGAAGCATTGAGCACCGGAAACTTGCGCAGAGCCTGCAGCGCGGCCTTCACGAAGAAGGACATGAAGCCCAGCTTGACGCCATGCGTCTTCTCGAACTTTTCCGCGTACTTCTTGCGCAGCTCCATGACCGGGGCCATGTTCACTTCATTGAACGTGGTCAGGATGGCGTTCTGCGCCTGCGACTGCAGCAGGCGCTCGGCCACCCGTGCACGCAGGCGCGACATCGGAACCCGCTGCTGCGGGCGGTCGGCCAGCAACTCCTCGATCTTCACCGGTGCGGGTGGCTGCGGCAGCGTCGGCGCCGCGGCGGCGGACGCAGGCCGCGTGACCGCAGCGGATGGCACGGCCGCTTGCGCGGCCAGTGCGTCCGGCTTGGTGATGCGACCGCCGCGGCCACTGCCCTGTACATCGGCACTGTTCAGGCCGCGCTCTTCCATGATCTTGCGCGCCGCCGGACTTGCGGCTGTCGCCCCCGCCGAACCGGCCGCGACGGCCGCCGGTGGCGTGGCAGGCGTGGCCGCAGCGACCGCGGCGGGTGCCGCGGCTGCCTTGGCATCGGTATCGATCTGTGCGATCAGTTCGCCGCTGGTGACCGATGCGCCGTCCTGCTTCACGATGGCCACCAGCACACCGGCGTCGGGCGCCGGCGTTTCCAGCACCACCTTGTCGGTTTCGATGTCGATCAGGTTTTCGTCGCGGGCGACTGCTTCGCCCACCTTCTTGTGCCAGCGGACCAGCGTGGCTTCAGCCACCGATTCGGACAGTTGGGGAACCTTTACTTCGATGAGCATTTGATTCTTTCTCCCTTGCCGGGCGCCTCAGCGCCCCACACCTTCGAACGCCTGTTCGATCACGGACTTCTGTTGCGCCAGATGCTTGGCGCTGTAGCCGACGGCCGGCGACGCCGAAGCCGGCCGGCTCACCAGATCCAGCTTCAGTTCCCCCACTGCCTTGCCCAGATGCTGGCGCGACACCAGCCAGTACCACATGCCCTGGTTGCGCGGCTCCTCCTGACACCACACCACGTTCTTCACACGCGGGTAACGCGCCACCTGGGCGCTCACCTCGGCCTTCGGGAAGGGATAGGGTTGCTCCAGGCGCACGATGGCCACGTTGTCTATGCCCTGCGCGCGCCGGTGAGCCAGCAATTCGTAATAGATCTTGCCGCTGCACATGACGACCCGCTCGACCTTCTGGTCATCCAGCGCATCGACCTCGGGAATCACCGGCTGGAAACGCCCGCTGGACAGCTCGTCCAGCGATGAGATGGCGTCCTTGTGCCGCAGCAGCGACTTGGGCGTGATGATGACGAGCGGCTTGCGCACACGGCGGATCATCTGCCTGCGCAACAGGTGGAAGATCTGAGCCGGCGTGGACGGTATGGTCACCTGCCAGTTGTTCTCGGCGGACAACTGCATGTAGCGCTCGATGCGGGCCGACGAGTGTTCCGGCCCCTGCCCCTCGTAGCCGTGGGGCAGCATCATGGCCAGGCCGCACAGACGCCCCCACTTGGTTTCGCCGGAACTGATGAACTGGTCGAACACCACCTGGGCGCCATTGGCGAAATCGCCGAACTGCGCCTCCCACACCACCAGCTCGTTCGGCTCGGTCGTGGCGTAGCCGTATTCGAACGCCAGTACCGCCTCTTCCGACAGCACCGAGTCGATCACCACGCAGGGCGCCTGGTTCTCCTGCAGATGCTGCAGCGGCATGTAATTGCCGCTGTCCCACTTCTCGCGCCTCTGGTCGTGCAGCACCGCGTGGCGGTGGAAGAAGGTGCCCCGGCCGCAGTCCTCCCCCGACACGCGCACCCCGTACCCTTCGACCAGCAAGGTTGCATAGGCGAGGTTCTCCGCCATGCCCCAGTCCACCGGCAAGGTGCCGTTGGCCATCGCTCGCCGGTCGTCGATGATTTTCTGCACGCGCGAATGCAGCGAGAACTCTTCCGGCACCGTGGTCAGGCGTTCGCCCAGGCGCGTCAATTCCTCGCGCGGCACGCGGGTGTCGCAATCGTCGGTGTAGGCCTGCTTCAGGAAGGGCGTCCAGTCCACCGCGAAACGACGCTGGTGGTTGGTGAGTACCGGGTCCTGCGCGAGCCGGCCTTCGTCAAGCGCCGCACGATAGTCGCTGATCATGCGCTCGGGCGCGGATTCATCGATCACGCCCTGGGAAATCAGACGGTCGGCATACAGCTTGCGCGTACCGGGGTGCGCCGAAATCTTCTTGTACATCAGCGGCTGCGTCACCATGGGCTCGTCCTGTTCGTTGTGGCCGAGCTTGCGGTAGCAGATGATGTCGATCACCACGTCCTTCTTGAATTCGGCGCGGAATTCCATGGCCAGCCGGGTCACGAAGGCCACCGCCTCCGGATCGTCGCCATTGACGTGGAAGATCGGTGCCTCGACCATCTTGAAAATGTCGGTGCAGTACAGCGAAGAGCGGTAATCACGCGGATCGGACGTGGTGAAGCCGATCTGGTTGTTGATGATGATGTGTACCGTGCCGCCGACCCCGTAGCCGCGGGTCTGCGAGAAATTCAGCATTTCCTGGTTCACGCCCTGCCCGGCCACCGCGGCATCACCGTGAATGAGTACCGGCACGACCTGGGTGCCGGTCTTGTCGCCGCGACGACGCTGGCGCGCATAGACCGAACCTTCGACCACCGGGTTGACGATTTCGAGGTGTGACGGATTGAACGCCAGGGTCAGATGCACCGGGCCGGCGGCGGTACTGACATCGGACGAGAAACCCATGTGGTATTTCACGTCGCCCGACGACAGATCGGATGCCGCCTTGCCCTCGAATTCCGAGAACAGCATGGACGGCTGCTTGCCGAGCGTGTTCACCAGCACATTGAGGCGACCGCGGTGAGCCATGCCGATCACGATTTCCTGCGTGCCCAGGCCGGCCGCCACGCGCACCAGTTCGTCCATCGCGACGATGGTCGATTCGCCCCCCTCGAGCGAGAAGCGCTTCTGGCCTACGTAGCGGGTATGCAGATAGCGCTCCAGCGTTTCCGCCGCCGTCACCCGCTCGAGGAAGCGCTTGCGGTCTTCCGCGCTGTAGCCGAAGTTGCCGCGCAAGGGCTCGAGCCTCGCCTGTATCCAGCGCTTGTGCTGGATGTCGGCCATGTACATGTATTCGGCGCCTATGCTGCCACAATACACCTGACGCACCGCCTCGAGGATTTCGCGCAGGCTGGCGCGGTCCTCCGGCGGGAACTTGAACGAGCCGGTGCTGAAGCTGTCGTTCAGATCGGCTTCGGTGAAGCCGTAGTGCGACGGTTCCAGTTCGGAAATGTCCGGGCGTTCCGCGCGCTTGAGCGGGTCGAGTTGCGCCCAGCGATTTCCCAGGAAACGGTAGGCGTTGATGAGTTGCAGCACGCCGACCTGACGCCGGTCCTCGCCCGAGGACACGCTGCGGACTGCGCCGCGCTTGGCCATTTCCGCGAACGAAGCGACGACCGGTGCGTGAGCCACGTCACTGGCCGCACCGGGCATGTGCTGAAGGGATTCGAAATAGCTGCGCCAGGAATCGGGCACCGAACCCGGATTGACGAGATAGGACTCGTAAAGCTCCTCGACGAAGGGTGCATTGCCCCCGAAGAGGTATGAATGGCTCATCATTTGCATCATGGTTCGCTCCTCCGCCCCGGGGTGGCCCGGGTATGTTGTCGCGTCTTGCCGCGCGGTCGGAGCACATGGCGCCAGTCGTGCCATGCCCCCTTCCGTCTCGCGGTAAGCCGAGAAGGCCTGCTGCATGCGGTTTGTATCGGTCGTCAGACCTTTACGCCCCGCGGCATCCGCCGGCCGCGGGGTCGGATGCTACGCGATCAGCGCTGTGCGATGGGTTTCACGTCGCGACGTTCCGGACCGACGTAGAGCTGGCGCGGACGGCCGATCTTGTATTCCGGATCGGTGATCATTTCGTTCCACTGGGTGATCCAGCCTATCGTGCGGGCCAGCGCGAAGATGCACGTGAACATCGAGGTCGGAATGCCGAGCGCCTTCTGCACGATGCCGGAGTAGAAGTCGACGTTGGGATAGAGCTTCTTCTCGATGAAGTACTCGTCCTCCAGCGCGATCTTTTCCAGTTCCATCGCCAGCTTGAACAGACGGTCGTTCTCGAGCCCCAGTTCGGTCAGCACTTCATGGCAGGTCTGACGCATCAGCTTGGCGCGCGGATCGAAATTCTTGTAGACGCGATGGCCGAAACCCATGAGCTTGAAGCTGTCGCTCTTGTCCTTGGCACGCTTGATGTAGTCGCCGACGCGCGATACGTCGCCGATCTCTTCCAGCATCTGCAGGCAGGCCTCGTTCGCACCGCCGTGAGCCGGGCCCCACAGGCAGGCGATGCCGGCGGCGATCACCGCGTAGGGGTTGGCACCGGACGAGCCGGCCAGGCGTACGGTCGATGTCGACGCGTTCTGCTCGTGATCCGCGTGCAGGATGAAGATGCGGTCGAGCGCCTTGACGAGCACCGGATTCGGCTTGTATTCCTCGCACGGTGTGCCGAACATCATGTGCATGAAGTTGCCGGTGTAGCACAGGTCGTTGCGCGGATACATGAAGGGCTGGCCAACCGAGTACTTGTAGGCCATCGCCGCTATGGTCGGCATCTTGGCGATCAGGCGATTGATCGAGATGTCGCGGTGCGCCTGGTCGGAAATATCCATGCCGTCGTGATAGAACGCCGACAGGGCGCCGACCACGCCGGCCATGATGGCCATCGGATGCGCGTCGCGGCGGAAGCCGGCATAGAAGCGGGCGAGCTGTTCATGCACCAGCGTATGGCGCTTGATCTGGCCCACGTAATCCGCCTTCTGCGCGGCATCCGGCAGTTCGCTGTTCTTCAGCAGGTAGCAGACATCGAGGAAGTCGCAGTGCTCGGCGAGCTGCTCGATCGGGTAACCGCGGTACCACAGTTCGCCCTTGTCACCGTCGATGTAGGTGATGGACGACTTGCAGCTGGCGGTGGAGAGGTAACCGGTGTCGTAAGTGAACATGCCGGTCTTGCCATACATCGAACGGATATCAACCACGTCGGGGCCGACCGTACCGCTCATGATCGGGAACTCGGTGGTCTGCCCATCAATGGTCAGCGTGGCGGTGCGTTGATTTGTCATGTCTAACCTCTTCACTTCCTCAAAAATGCCCGGGCCAAAGCCGCAGCGTATCGGTCCGACGGATCAGACCCCGCGCAACAGCTCGACCATCCCCTTCAGGCGCGGCTCCTCACATTCTTCGCGCCCGCTGACAATCGCCAACAAGGTGATGTCGTCGTAATGGAGCAGTTCGAACAGCTCTGCCCTCTGTTGTTCACTCAACTCCTCCAGCAACCCCCTGTCGATGACGCGCTGAAGGACCAGGTCGAGTTCGAGCAAACCGCGCCGGCAGTGCCAGCGCAGCCGCCCCATGTTCACCGTCTGGTCGTTCGCCGCGTCGTCCATGCTCATACCGCCCGGCGGACCATCATGTCCTTGATCTTGCCGATGGCACGCGTCGGGTTCAGGCCCTTGGGGCACACATCGACGCAGTTCATGATGGTGTGGCAGCGGAACAGGCGATACGGATCTTCCAGATTGTCCAGCCGTTCGCTGGTGGCCTGGTCACGCGTATCGGCGATGAAACGGTAGGCCGCGAGCAGGCCGGCCGGGCCGACGAACTTGTCCGGATTCCACCAGAACGACGGGCAGGAGGTCGAGCAGCAGGCACAGAGGATGCACTCGTACAGGCCGTTCAGCTCCTCGCGGTCCTCGGGCGATTGCAGGCGCTCGCGCTCGGGCGGATGTTCGTTGTTGATCAGGTAGGGCTTGATCGAGTGGTACTGCTTGAAGAACTGGGTCATGTCCACGATCAGGTCGCGCACGACCGGCAGACCGGGCAGCGGACGCAGCACGATGGGCGATGGCAGGTCCTTCATGTCGGTCAGACAGGCCAGGCCGTTCTTGCCATTGATGTTCATCGCATCCGAGCCGCACACGCCCTCGCGGCATGAGCGACGGAAGGACAGCGAGTCGTCCTTGTCCTTCAACTTGACCAGCGCATCGAGCAGCTTGCGTTCGGTGCCATCGAGCTCGAGCGAGATCGACTGCATGTAGGGCTTCTCGTCACGATCGGGATCGAAGCGGTAGATACTGAATTCGACAGTACGGGCAGTCATGCTGTGTTCCTCAGTAGGCGCGCTTCTTCAGCGCGATGGTGTCGACCGTGAGCGGCTTGAGATTCACCGGCTTGTACTCGAGCCTGTTGCCCTCGCGATGCCACAGCGTGTGCTTGAGCCAGTTCCTGTCGTCACGGCCGTCCGGGCATTCCGGCGTGTCGGTCGCATCGTCTCGCACATGCGCGCCTCGGGATTCGGTGCGGGCGTTGGCCGACACGATGGTGGCCTTGGCAACCTCGATCAGGTTGTCCAGTTCCAGGGCCTCCAGACGTGCGGTGTTGAATACCTTGGACTTGTCCTTGATCTCGGTCGACGCGGCCTGCTTCTCGATGTCCAGTATCCGGGTCACGCCTTCGGCCAGCATGTCCTTGAACCGGAACACGCCGCAGTGCGCCTGCATCGTGCGCTGCATCGCCAGACGCGTGGCGCCGACTGCGGCGCCGTCCTTCTGGCTGTCCAGACGGTTGATGCGCGACAGCGAATAGTCGGCGGCATTGGCGGGCAGCGGCTTGTGCGCCGCCGGTTGCGCCTTGATGTACTCGACCATGGATTCGCCGGACGATTTGCCGAACACCAGCAGATCGAGCAGCGAATTGGTGCCCAGACGGTTGGCACCGTGCACCGAAGCACAGGCGCACTCGCCGGCGGCATAGAAGCCCTTGACCGGCACGCTCGGGTTGCCGTCCTTCGGCACCACCACCTCGCCGTAGTAGTTGGTCGGAATGCCGCCCATCTGGTAATGGCAGGTCGGCACCACGGGCAGCGGTTCCTTGATCGCGTCGACGCCGGCGAACTGGATGCCGATTTCGCGGATGCCGGGCAGACGCTTCATGATAGTTGCCGGGTCGAGGTGGGTAATGTCCAGCATCACGTGGTCCTTGTTCGGACCACAGCCGCGACCTTCGTTGATTTCCGTCACCATGGCGCGCGACACCACGTCGCGCGACGCCAGATCCTTGGCGTTCGGCGCGTAGCGCTCCATGAAACGCTCGCCGGAGGCATTGCGCAGGATGCCACCCTCGCCGCGCACACCTTCGGTGATGAGCACGCCCGCGCCCGCCACGCCGGTCGGGTGGAACTGCCAGAACTCCATGTCCTCCAGCGGAATGCCGGCGCGCGCCGCCATGCCCACGCCGTCGCCGGTATTGATGAAGGCATTGGTCGAGCTGTAGTAGATGCGACCGGCACCGCCGGTGGCGAACAGCACCGCCTTGGCGTGGAACACGAACACGTCACCGGTTTCCATTTCCATCGCGGTCACGCCGACAACGTCGCCTTCCTCGTCGCGGATGAGATCGAGTGCCATCCATTCGATGAAGAACTGCGTGTTGGCCTTCACGTTGCGCTGGTACATCGCGTGCAGCATGGCGTGGCCGGTACGGTCGGCCGCGGCACAGGAACGGCGCACCGGCTTCTCGCCGAAATTCGACATGTGACCGCCGAACGGGCGCTGGTAGATCTTGCCGCTGTCCAGCCGGTCGAACGGCATGCCGTAGTGCTCGAGTTCGATCACGACCTCGTTGGCCTTGCGGCACATGAATTCGATGGCGTCCTGATCGCCGAGCCAGTCGGAACCTTTCACCGTGTCGTACATATGCCAGTGCCAGTGGTCCTCCTCGGAATTGCCGAGCGAGGCGGCAACGCCCCCTTGCGCCGCCACCGTGTGGGAACGGGTCGGGAATACCTTGGACAGCACGGCGGTGCGCAGGCCGGCTTCCGACAACTGGATGGCTGCGCGCAAGCCGGCGCCACCGGCGCCGACGATCACTGCATCAAACTTGCGGACGGGTACGCTCACTTACAGTCTCCACAGAACCTGCGCCGCCCAGCCCAGATAGCCGATCAGCGCGAGAACGGTCACCGCGTGCAGCAGTACGCGCACGCCGGTGGGCTTGATGTAATCCATATAGATGTCGCGCACACCCACCCACGCGTGGTAGGTCAGCGAGGCAAAGAACAGGAAGGTCGCGAAACGCATGAACCCTCCGGCGAACAGACCGCGCCAGTTCTCATAGTTCATTTCACCCATGGTGAGCGCGCCCGCCGCGAAAATCACCGTATAGACCGCCATCACCACGGCCGTCACACGCTGACCCAGCCAGTCCTTCAACCCGTAGTGGGCACCGACGACGACACGATTCACCACAGCTTCACCCCCAGGATCACGGTCAGCGTGAGGCTCACGACCAGCACGGCCATCGAGCTCTTGCGCGCCACCGACAGTTCAAGCCCCTTGTGCATGTCCAGCAGCAGGAAGCGGATACCGGCACAGAAGTGATGCAGGTAGGCCCACATCAGACCGAGCAGAAGCAACTTGGCCAGCGGATGGCCCACCACGGCACTGAACTCCTCGAAGCTCTCCGCCGAGCCGAGGCTGGCGTCGAACAGCCAGAGCAGCAGCGGCAGACAGAGGAAGAGGCCGGCACCGCTGATGCGGTGGAGGATGGACACAATGCCCGGCAGGGGCAGGCGTATTGACGTCAGCTGAAGGAACTTCGGTCTCGTCTTGCTGGCTGTATTGGCCATCTGGCTCGCTCTCCTAAGTGAATCGTTCCATGCACCGGTCGCCGCCGGCTCAGTCAGTTCAGGGTGTTGAGGTAATAGTGATCGGCCGTCGAACACAGGCCGCGCCGCCATTCCACCGGCTTGTCGTCGTAGGTGTAGGCCACCCGTTCGACCGACAGCAGCGGACTGCCCTCCGGCACATCCAGGTATTCCGCGCTCTGACGGTCGGCCGCGACCGCGCGCAGGCGCTCCTCGGCACGCACCATGCGCACGCCGAAACGGGTTTCGAAAAATGAGTAGAGCGACCCCTGCTGTTCCTTCAGCACATCGAGGTTGAGCCCCGGGAACATGTCGCCGCGCAGATAGATTTCGTCGATCACCACCGGCTTGCCGGCGAACTTGAGCAGACGGCGCACGATGATGATCTGCGAGCCGACATCCACCTCCAGTGTGCGCGCCACCTCCTGGCCGGCCCGGGCGCGCCAGCATTCCAGCGGCACGCTCTGCGACTGTTCGATGCCGCCATCGATCGGCGCCAGCCGCAGGAAGCGGAAGAAGGCGCGCGGATCGTGATGCGTCGCGACAAAAGTGCCCTTGCCCTGCTTGCGCACCAGAAGGTTGTCGGCCGCCATTTCGTCTATGGCCTTGCGCACCGTGCCCTGACTCACGTTGAAACGCTGTGCCAGTTCGGTTTCGCTCGGTATCGCTTCGCCCGGCCGCCACTCGCCACTCTGCAGCGCCTGAGTGAGCAGACCGCGGATCTGACGGTAAAGCGGGCTGAAAGTCGGGGAGTCCTGTGCCATGCGGGAAATTTCAGCACATAAATCCTGTCACGTCTACAACGCGTCTAATGTCTTATATATGATATAAATTGATGCTGTGCAAAAAGCCTCGTGTCGGCCACCCCTGCACCGCGAAAGTGCGTTCTTTGTGCTGTGTGTCAAAAACGCCGCGTGTCGACCATAATTCGTGCCGCGCACAACGCACCCGTCCCATCTCAGACAGGAGAGATCAATATGTCCAAGACGCCACTCCGCGTCGCAGTCACCGGCGCTGCCGGCCAGATCGGTTACGCCCTGCTCTTCCGCATCGCCAGTGGCGAAATGCTGGGCAAGGACCAGCCGGTCATCCTTCAATTGCTCGATCTGCCGCAGGCCCAGAAGGCGCTGACCGGCGTGATGATGGAACTGGACGACTGCGCCTTTCCGCTGCTCGCCGGCATGATCGCGACCGATGATCCGAACGTCGCATTCAAGGACGCCGACTTCGCGCTGCTGGTCGGCGCGCGTCCGCGCGGGCCTGGCATGGAGCGCAAGGATCTGCTGACCGAGAACGCCAAGATTTTCACCGTGCAGGGCGCGGCCATCGGCCAGAACGCGAGCCCGAACTGCAAGGTGCTGGTGGTCGGCAATCCCTGCAACACCAACGCCTACATCGCGATGAAGACTGCCGCCAAGGCCGGCGGCCGCGTACCGGCGAAGAACTTCACCGCCATGCTGCGTCTGGACCACAACCGTGCGCTGTCGCAGCTCTCCGCGAAGATCGGCCGCCCGGTGTCCTCCTTCCGCAAGATGACCGTATGGGGCAACCACAGCCCGACGATGTACGCCGACTACCGCTTCGCCACCGCCAATGGCGACAGCGTCGCCAATCTGGTGAACGACCAGGAATGGAACGCCAAGACCTTCCTGCCGACCGTGGGCAAGCGCGGCGCCGCCATCATCGAGGCGCGTGGCCTGTCATCCGCCGCTTCGGCCGCCAATGCCGCAATCGACCACATGCGCGACTGGCACCTCGGCTCCAATGGTGACTGGGTCACCATGGGCGTGCCATCCGACGGTTCCTACGGCATTCCCGAAGGCCTGGTGTTCGGCTTCCCCTGCGTCTGCGAGAACGGTGAGTACACCATCGTGAAGGGACTGGAGATCGACGAGTTCTCCAAACCATATGTCGCCAAGACCCTGGCCGAACTGGAAGAGGAGCGCGCCGGCGTCGCCGACCTGCTGTGAATCCGCTGAGACGCGCGCCGTCGACGTGTCACCCTGTTGCCCCGGGGACGGACATGCGGCGGTGCAGCGTTGAATCGACCGAAGCGGCCCGGTAACGTGGCCGCTTTTTTTATGCCGGAGTTTTCATGAACGCCGCCGTGCATCCGAAGGACGTGCTGTACAAGGGCGAAAAGCCCTTCCCCATCCTGCCCGCCGTCGATCACTACGCCGGCTCGGAAAAGCTCATGCGCAAGGCGCTCGCGCTGCAGGCCGAGTTGGGCCCGATCTTCGACGTGACCTGCGACTGCGAGGACGGCGCGGCAGCCGGCAACGAGATCGAGCACCGCAAGCTGTGCGCCAGCGTGATCGCCAGCGAGGACAACCGTTTCGGGCGCGTTGGCGTGCGCATCCATGATGTGACCCATGCGCACTGGAAAGCCGACATGGAACTCATCGTCGGCGAGGCAGGCAACAAACTGGCCTTCATCACGCTGCCCAAGGCGCGTTCGGCCGACGATGTGAAAACGCAGCTCGACTGGCTGCGCAACTGCGAAACGCTGGCCGGCGTCGAGCGCAGGATCCCGGTTCACGTACTGATCGAAAGTCACGGCGCATTGCGGCAGGTGTGGGACATCGCGGCGCTCGACCGGGTCGAATCCATAGACCTGGGCCTGATGGATTTCGTCAGTGCCCATCACGGTGCCCTGCCCGGCGACGCGATGAAAAGCCCGAAGCAGTTCGAACATCCGCTCATCGTGCGCACCAAGTGCGAAATCGCCGCGGCGGCCCACGGCTGTGGCGTGGTGCCGACCCACAACGTGACCACCGAAATCCGTGACATCGACTTCATCCGCAACGATGCGCGTCAGGCGCGACGCCAGTTTGGCTTCATGCGGATGTGGAGCATCCATCCCAACCAGATCCTGCCCATCGTCGAGGAAATGCGGCCGGATTTCAGCGAGGTCGAAGACGCCATCGCCATCCTCTGCGGCGCCCAGGACGCGAGCTGGGGTCCGACGCGCCATCACGATACGCTGCACGATCGCGCGTCCTACCGTTACTATTGGGAACTGCTCGCACGCGCGCACGCTACCGGCGTGCCGCTCCCGGACGATGTGCGCGGCAGGTTCTTTGGCTGATCCGACCCCTGATGCAGAAAGCTCCGCCGGTTTCGAAAGAGTGCGCCGTCCTGTTTGCCGACCTGGTCGGCAGCACCCAACTATACGAGCGCATGGGCGATACGGCGGCTTTCGCGCTGATAGACCGCTGCCTGCGCGGCATGCGCGATGCCGTGCTGTCCTGCTCCGGCCGCGTGATCAAGATGACCGGTGACGGTCTGCTCGCCACCTTCCGCGCCTGCGACCAGGCCGCCGACACCTCTCTCGCCATCCATGCGGCGATCAGCGAGCTGCCTCTGGCCAGCCACTTTTCGCTCGGTGTGCGCACCGGTTTCCATTTCGGTCCGGTGATCGAAACCGGCGACGACATCTATGGCGAATCGGTCAATATTGCCGCGCGGCTGTCGGAACTGGGCAGCCACGGCCGAGCCATCGTGTCGACCGAAGCCGCGGTGCGCCTGAGCGAGCACTTCCAGGCCATGGTGCGGCCGATGCCACCGCGTGTGGTGAAGGGAGTGGCGCGCTCGGTGGAAATGTGCGAGCTGCGCTGCGAACATTCCGACATGGTGACCCATATCGGCGGCCTGAATGCCGACCTGGGCAAGAAGGAAATGCGTGTCTATCACGGCGGCCGCGTGTGGCTGGTCGGCGCCGAACATCCCCGGTTGCGCCTGGGACGCGACGCCGGTGTCGACATTCTCGTGCGCGACGCGCGCGCCTCGCGCCAGCATTGCGAAATCGAGTTCCGGCGCGACCGTTTCGTGCTGATCGACCGCTCCAGCAACGGCACCTTCGTGACGCTGGAAGGCCGGCACGAATTCGCGCTGACCCGCGAAGAGGTCGTCATCGACGGCCACGGCTGGCTGGCCTTCGGCTCGCCGCGCAGCAATGCCAGCGACGTCGTGGAGTTCTTCTGCCTGGGCTGACGCGTCGACTTCATTCCACGTCTGCGCTCGACCCCAACGTGCGCCGCCCTCTCCCCGGCACCGCGACACCCGGCCCAACACGCCCGACCGGACCACTTCTGCCTGTACAGCCATCGCCCCGCCACTCGGCCGGAATGTAAATTTCGGTGGCTCACTCCTCCCTGAAATGTTGCTTCATGTAAAGTCCGCGCTCGCGAACGCCATGTCGTACGCATATATCAAAAGTTATACGCCGCCCATCAAAACGATCAGAAAAGGACGCCAGTGAAGATCTCTTTTCCCCTTGCATGCCTCGCCGCCTCGCTTCTCGGCGGTTGCGCCACCATCACATCCAGCGAAATGCAGACCGTCACGCTGCAGACCCGCTCGAGCAGTGGAGACCCCGTTGACGACACTGCGTGCACACTGAAGAACGACAAGGGCAGCTGGACAGCCAAGGCTCCCGGCAACGTGTCGGTGCGGCGGTCGGCCGAGGATCTGCTGGTCGAATGCAAGAAGAACGGCATGAGCGACGGCTTCCTGCGCGCGATCTCGCGTTCGGCCGGAGGCATGTGGGGCAACATCATCTTCGGGGGCGGCATCGGCGCGATCATCGATCACAACAAGGGCACCGGCTATAACTATCCAGACAGTCTTCCAGTCCGCATGGGTGAGTCGGTCGTGATCGATCGTCGTGACGAACAGGCGCCGAAGGAAGACAAGGTGGCGCGTACGTCCGGCACTTACTGAACGAGGCGCCAGAGCGATTCTGCGAATGAACGTAGTATCTGGCAGGAGGTGAAAATGGGCGTGCTCTATGCTCGCACCCGCCTGCACCTCGTTCCGGAAGAGGAAGGTCGCAAGGGCGTGCTCGAGTCCAGATTCGCGAACACGTTACAGCTTGAGTTCTGAGTTCAGCGCGCGATTCAGAATCCGAAGTCCATCTGCCCCGCTCCGCCCTCGCGCCTGCGGGCGCGGGCGGGCAGGCCTTCCCGCGCCGGATTGCGGCTGCCGTGCAGGGCGAACACACGGCGCGCCTCGGCGGCTGCTTCAGGTAGCCGTCGCAGCTCGCCCAGGCGGGCTCGCGCAGCGCGGGCTGCCGCCAGGTGATCGACGATGGGCGGCGGATAGTCGCGGCCGATCACGCAGCCGGACTCGCGCTGCTGCACGGCATCCATGCGCCATGGTTCGGCCAGCAGCGCACGCGGTACGCGCGCCAGCTCGGGCAGCCAGCGCCGCACGAATACACCGTCCGGGTCCTGGTCGAGTTGCTGTTTGACCGGGTTGTAGATGCGCAGCGCATTGATGCCGGTCACCCCGGACTGCATCTGCACTTGCGGCCAGTGTATGCCGGGTTCGTAATCGGTGAACAGACGCGCCAGATGCAGCCCCGGCTCCCGCCAGTGATTCCACAGGTGGTAGGACGAGAAGGCGACCAGCATGGCCCGCATACGGAAGTTGATCCAGCCGGTGGCGATCAGCGCGCGCATGCACGCATCGATGAACGGGAATCCGGTCTGGCCGGCGCACCACGCACGATGCAGCGCCGGGGAGAAATCCGGTTCGCGCAGCCCGTCGTACAAGCGGTTGACCGCGCGTTGTTCGAGCGCCGGTTCGGTTTCCAGTTTCTGCACGAAATGACAGTGCCAGTGCAGACGGCTTTCGAATGACTTCAAGCCGGCCAGCGCCACGTCGGCATGACGCCTGGATGGCTCGGCCTGCCAGCGGGCGCGGGCGTGCCATACCGCATGCACGACCTCGCGCAGCGACAGGGTGCCCAGCGCCAGATGCGGGGACAGCCGCGAGCAATCATGTCCGCCGCTGAGCGGGCTGGACATGCCGCGCCGGTAGCGGATCACACGGCGGACCAGGAAATCATCGAGCAGCGTCTGCGCGTTGCGCAGGCCGGCGCGCTGCCGGTCGCGGACATCGGCCCCGCTCACCAACGGAAGCGCGGCCGGCACAGCCGGCCAGCCGGTCGTATCCACCCCGGTTGCGCGGTCCGGCGGCGGCAGCGGGGCCGGCGTCATCCGGGCCAGCCAGATCGCCGACCAGTCATCGCGGTCGCGCAGCGCACGTACCACACCTCCCGATGGAAATTGTCGCCACGGTACGGCATGCGCCCTGCACCACGCCGCCACAGCCCGGTCGCGCGCGAAGCTGGCAAGGTTCCCCGTTTCCTCGTGGCTCCACAGCCCGCTCACCGGTCGCAGCCGGTGCAGTGCATCCAGCACCTGCGGCATGTCACCGACCTTGAGCAACAGGCGCACACCCAGCGCCGCCAGGCGCGATTCCAGGTCATCGAGCGCCTCGACCAGAAAGCCGAGGTGCCGCGCATCGACATCCGCTTGCGCCAGCAGGGCCGGCTCCATCACGTGCAGCGCCAGCACCGGGCCGGCGCTGGCCGCCGCACACAGAGGTGCGTGATCGCTGATGCGCAGGTCGCGCTTGAACCAGACGATATGCATGACCGGTTCAGGTGAGCGCGAACGCGGACAGGGCAAGACACAGCGTCACCAGCACGGTGAGCACGGTGCGCAGTTCGACGAACCAGCTTTCCAGGCCGAGCGCGCGGGCGAGGCGCAGATCCATCCAGCCGCACAGCGGCACCAGGCCGGCCAGCAGATAGAGACCTCTGCGCGCAGGCAGCATGAGCGCGGCCCAGGCGAGGAGCGAGGGCACGACACCCCAGCCCAGCGCACGCCACTGCCTCCTTTCGTCCAGCGCATCGGCACGCATCGCCAGTCCCCAATGCAAGGCGCCGATGAAGCTCACGATGGTGGCCGCATAGGCGATCTGGGCATGCGCTACCCATTCCTTCTGCAGGTGACCGGCATACAGGGCGACGGTCAGGGATACGAAGGGCAAGGCACCGGCCAGTCCAAGAATGCGTGCCGGCTTGCGTGCATGGCGATTGAGCATGAGACCTCCTCGATCAGCGGTGCCAGGGCCGGGACAGCTCGGCCGACGGTGCCACGGTCTGCCAGAACCGGCTGAACGAGGGCTGCAGCCGGTCCGGATCCCCGAACTGGCGTGCCGGCGCGCGTGCCATCATGCCGGCGCGCCGGATTGCGTCTCGGTAGAAGGGGTTCATCGTGTCCAGCACATTCAGCCGGGCGTGCGGAAAACGTGCCCGCAGGGCCGGGCCATCGCCCACCACCAGAGTGGTGCACAGGGCGCGCATGCGCGTCAGCACGAAGCGCCAGCGCGCCTCCGACCACGGAAAACGTCGATGGAAGGCCGGTTCTATCCAGCCCACACGGCAGCGGCCGCTGGGCTCTCCGAGCGACCACGGATGCAGCACCTCGACCTCGTCCGCCTGCGGTCCCGGCCACAGATCCACGTCCGGTACCGCACCCATCCACGGTTCGTCCACCCCGGCCGCGGGCGCGCCCCGCTCCGGGCCGCAATCCGCCGCCTGCACCGCGCGCGCCTCCAGCACCTCGTAAGGGGCGTCGATGCAGGTACCCGGGCTGGCCCAGGCCGGTGCGTAACGCGCCACGTTGTCCGCGTTGAACAGATAGGGCTTGCCGGTCAGCGTGCCGGCCACCCATTGCCAGGACAGGGTATTGGACGCCAGATCGCCGTCCAGCAGATGCCGGTACATCCAGTCGGCGCCGACCCGCCAATGTGTCTTGCGCAGGTGCACCACATAGCTGGCCAGCCACATGCGCGCATGATTGTGCAGATAACCGGTGGCGTACAGCGTGCGCACTGCATGGTCGACCACCGGCACGCCAGTGCGTGCCGCGCGCACATCATCCGGCAGCACCTCGCCGTAGCAGGAGGCGGGCGGTGGCCGACGATCCTCGAACACACCTTCGTCCAGATGTCTCCAGACATGCTGGAAATACTCCCGCCATGCCAGTTCGAACACCAGCTTGTCGTCCGTCGTCAACGCATGTCGCCGGGACAGGCGCGCGATCACGCCCGGTATGTCGATGAAGCCATGGGTGACGTAGGGCGACAGGCGGGTCACCGCGCCGTCGAGTGCGTTGCGCGTGCGCGCATAGCGCCCCGGCTCGATCGCGTCGACGCGCCGCAGTGCCTCGTCGAGGGTGGGTTCGAACAACCGGGACGGATCGCCAGGAAAGGGGTGCAGAGCTGTCACGTCGATTCCGCAGCAAGGGCCTGTCGCGACAGACCGCGACGCAGCCCGAAAAATCCCGGTGCCGCGCCTTATCGCGTACTTCGATAAGCATTCCAGCCAGGCAGTGCAAAGCTGCGCAGGATTAATTGGTTCGCATCTTGACGGCGGCTCCCTACAGTGCGCCCATCCAAACACGGCACGGAGTACGCCCATGAAAACGATCCTGCGTTCGCTCGCCGCCAGCCTGCTGGTCGGCGCTTCCCTGGTCAGTGCTGCGCACGCGGCAGACATCACGCTGCTGAACGTTTCCTATGACCCGACACGCGAGCTCTATCAGGAATACAACGCCGCCTTCGCCAAGCACTGGAAGGCAAAGACAGGCGACAACGTGAGCATCAAGCAGTCGCACGGCGGTTCGGGCAAACAGGCGCGTTCGGTGATCGACGGCCTGGAGGCCGATGTGGTGACGCTTGCCCTCGCCTACGACGTGGACGCGCTGCACGAGAACGGCAAGCTGATTCCGGCTGACTGGCAGAAGCGTCTGCCGCACAACGCCTCACCCTACACATCCACCATCGTATTCCTGGTGCGCAAGGGCAACCCGAAAGGCATCAAGGACTGGAACGATCTGGTCAAGCCGGGCGTCGAGGTGATCACGCCCAATCCCAAGACCTCGGGCGGAGCACGCTGGAACTATCTCGCCGCCTGGGCCTATGCGCTGAAGCAGCCGGGCGGCTCCGACACCACCGCCAAGGAATTCGTGAAGAAGCTGTTCGCCAATGTGAAAGTGCTGGATTCCGGTGCGCGCGGTTCGACCACCACCTTCGTGGAACGCGGCATCGGCGACGTGCTGATCGCCTGGGAGAACGAAGCCTATCTGGCGGTGAAGGAACTGGGGCCGGAAAAGTTCGAGATCGTCACTCCCTCGTTATCCATCCTGGCCGAGCCGCCGGTGAGCGTGGTCGACAAGGTGGTGGACAAGCGCGGCACGCGCGTGGTCGCCACCGCCTACCTCGAGTACCTGTACAGCACCGAAGGCCAGGAGCTGGCAGCCCAGAACTACTACCGGCCCATCGATCCCAAGGTGGCTGCGAAGTACGCCAAGACCTTCGCGCCGGTCAAGCTGTTCACCATCGACGCCGAATTCGGTGGCTGGCAGAAGGCGCAGAAGACGCATTTCGCCGACGGTGGCGTGTTTGACCAGATCAGCGTGCGCTGAAGTGCATGCCGGGTCGTCATTCTTCACGGCACCGCGCATCGCGCCAAAAGCGGCTTAACATGAACAGCCCGTGCCGCAAGAGGCGATAGCGCCAATCCGGGATGCCGAGCCCCCGGCGCGCTCGAACGTTGCCGCGGTACGGACCCACACTGACAGGAGGAATGATCATGAGTCTGAGACTGGGCGACATCGCCCCGGATTTCGAACAGGATTCCACCATCGGCCGAATCCGCTTCCACGACTGGCTGGGATCGAACTGGGGTGTGCTTTTTTCCCACCCGGCCGACTTCACGCCGGTCTGCACCACCGAACTGGGCCTGACCGCGAGGCTCAAGTCCGAATTCGACCGGCGTGGCGTGAAAGCCATCGCGCTGTCTGTCGATCCGGTCGATTCGCACCACGAGTGGATCGCCGACATCAATGACACGCAGAACACGACGGTGAACTTTCCCATCATCGCCGACGCCGACCGCAAGGTGAGCAAGCTGTACGACATGATCCATCCGAACGCGAATGCCACGCTGACCGTGCGCTCGCTGTTCATCATCGACCCCAGCAAGAAGGTGCGGCTCATCATCACCTATCCCGCGAGCACCGGTCGCAACTTCGACGAGGTGCTGCGCGTGATCGACTCGCTTCAACTCACCGACAGGCACTCGGTCGCCACGCCGGGCAACTGGAAGCACGGCGATGACGTGGTGATCGTGCCGTCGCTGCAGGACCCGGACGAGATCGCCCGCCGCTTCCCGGCTGGCTACAAGGCCATTCGTCCTTATCTTCGCCTGACGCCGCAGCCCAAATAGCAGCCCCGGCTTGTCAGGACGAGAAGGCCCCGCCACACAGAAGGCGGGGCCTTCTCGTCTTATCGCGGCGAACTTGCATCCGCCTGCCTGCGATCACCGGTCTGCAAGCGCCACAGGGAGGCATAAATGCCGTCACGCGCCAGCAGTGTGTCGTGCGTGCCGGATTCGACGATGCGGCCGTGCTCGAGCACGTGGATGGCATCGGCGTGCCGGACCGTGGACAGGCGGTGCGCCACGATCAGCGTGGTGCGACCGATCACCAGGCGATCGAGCGAGCGCTGTATGGCCGCTTCGGTTTCGTTGTCGACCGCGGACGTGGCTTCGTCCAGCACCAGTATCGGCGGATCCTTCAGGATGGCCCGGGCGAGCGCGAGGCGCTGCCGCTGCCCGCCGGAAAGTCGCAGGCCGCGCTCGCCGACAGGCGTGTCGTAACCCTGCGGAAGCGTCATGATGAAGTCGTGCGCCTCGGCGGCTTTCGCCGCCGCGATCACTGCTGCGCGATCCGCCCCCGGCAGGCCGTAGGCGATGTTGTCCGCCACCGATGCATCCGCCAGGAAGGTGTCCTGCGCGACATAGCCGATGGCACGGCGCAGGTCCTGCAGATTGACATCGCCAAGTGCGACGCCGTCGAGCATCACCCTGCCCTGCTGAGGTTCGTAGAAGCGCAGCAGCAGCTTGATCAAGGTGCTCTTGCCACCGCCGGTGCTGCCGACGAAGGCGACACTGCGGCCGGCACCGATATGCAGATCGATGCGCTCGAGCGCCGGCCGTGACATCCCTTCGTAGATGAAGCCGACACCCTCGAAAACCAGTTCGCCGCGCACCGTTTCCTTGGGCAGTGCGCGGCCGTCGTAGCGGATGTTCACCGGTGTCTGCAGCAGGTTCATCACCCGCTCGATCGACGACATCGAGCGCTGGTAGAGATCGGTCAGATCGGCCAGGCGGGTGAGCGGCCACAGCAGTCGCTGCGTCAGATACACCAGCACCGAATAGCTGCCGACACCGATGTCGCCGTTCAGCGCCATGAAACCGCCATACAGCAGCGTCACCGTGAAGCCGGCCAGGATGGCCATGCGGATGACCGGCGTGATGGCCGCGGACAGCCGGATTGCCTCGCCATTGCGCGCGCGGTAGGCGTCCGAGCCCTGTTCGATGTGGGCCGCTTCGTAGTCCTCGGCGGCATAGGCCTTCACCGTCGCGATGCCCTGGATGTTGTTGTTCAGCCGCGCAGCCAGTGCGCCGGCCGCCTCGCGCACCGCGCCATAGCGCGGCGCGAGGCGGCGCTGGAACCAGAATGCGCCGTACAGGATGAGCGGCACCGGCACCAGTGCAAGAAAGGCCAGTTCGTGCGTGAGCGCGAAGAACACGCCGCCCACCATCAGCGAGCCGACAAACACCTGGATCAGATCGTTCGCACCGCCGTTGAGGAAGCGCTCCATCTGGTTGATGTCCTCGTTGAGCACGGCCAGCAGATTGCCGCTGCGGTTGCGCTCGAAGTAGGCCATGTCCAGCTTCTGCACATGGCGGTAGGCCTCCATGCGCAGGTCGTGCTGCAGGTTCTGCGCGAGATCGCGCCAGCGCACGTCATACAGGTACTGGAACAGCGATTCGCCAATCCACACGACCACCGTGATCAGCGCCAGCAGCATGAGCTGGTCCTTCGGATCGACGATGCCGACACGCGCGAGGAAGCTGGCTTTCTGGTTCACGACCACATCGACCGCGACGCCGATCAGCACCTCCGGCAGCACGTCGAAGAACTTGTTGAGGACGGAATACAGCGTGGCGATGCGCACGTCGCGGCGGTAGTTGCGCGCGTGCGAGAACAGGCGGGAAAGCGGATGCATGGAAGGGAGGATATGGCGTCAGGGGTGGGTCATCTGCCGCAGCAGTTCATTCCAGCGCCCATCGTCGAGCGCGGCGAGATCCCCATCGCGCGCAGTGCGCGAGAGCCTCTGGACGGTCGCCGCAAAGGGCGTGACCGGACCGGCAAAGCAGACCGGTTCTCCTCTGCGCGCGATCACCAGCGTTGGAAAGTTCTCGATCTCGATGTCCAGGCTGTCGAGCAGTGCATCGTGCTCCTCGATATCCATCCACAGCAGGCGATCGCCGTCGAGGATGGCGGCCCCGCCGTCACAGATCGCACGGAAGTCACGGCAGGTAGCGCACCACTCGGCGCACAAGCAGACGATGTCGAGCGACATGGAAGGACGGAAGCGGCAAAGCACGCGAATTTAACAGGTGACCGGCATCCCCGTCCGTCCTCGCGCCGCCGGGGCGCACGGGCGCGCCTTCCAGAGTGCGCGCGAAAGTGCCTGGCGAGGCACGGAAACGAGGGTGGCAGATGCAATGCGACACACAATTCAGCAACACTTTCACGCAGCGATGCGAACAAAACACCTTCATGACCGGTCGATGGCACATACTTCGCATGTGTCGCGCCCGTAGGAGCCCTGTTGCATGAAACTGAAGAATCTGTCCGCCGTCATCGTCCTCGCTCTGGCCTGCGCCTCCCCCATGCAGACGGCGATTTCGGCCGCCGCGACCTCACCGGTGCTGCAGCCGGTCGAATCGCACGCGCTTGCCGCGCAGGCCAGCGCCGAACTGCTGTCGCGCTTCCACTACCAGAACGTCCCGCTGGACGATGCGCTGTCCTCCAGGATACTCGACCGCTACATCAAGACGCTGGATCCGGAGCGGGTGTATTTCCTGCAGTCCGACATCGACGCTTTCAATTCCGTCCGTACCCGGCTGGATGACGCGATCCGCCAGCAGAATCTGATCGCGCCGTTCGCGATCTATGCGCGCTATTCGCAACGCCTGACCGACCGGCTCAACGAGGCGCGCGCGATGCTGGACAAGGGCTTCGAATTCGACCGCAAGGAAAGTTATCGCTATGTGCGCACGGACGCCCCGTGGGCGAGCAGCGAGAGCGAGCTGCGCGACATCTGGCGCAAGCGGGTCAAGAACGACTGGCTGCGACTGAAGCTCGCCGGAAAGGATGATGCGGCGATCCGTGACACGCTGACCAAACGCTATGACCTCGCCCTCGCACGGGCGGCGCGGGCGAAATCGGATGACGTATTCCAGATCTTCATGAACGCCTACGCGGAATCGATCGAGCCGCACACCAATTATCTCGGCCCGCGCGCGGCCGAGGATTTTTCGATCAACATGAAGCTGTCGCTGGTCGGCATCGGCGCCGTGCTGCAGGAGCGCGACGAGTACGTGACCATACGCGAGCTGGTGGCCGGCGGTCCGGCCGCGCGCTCCGACGCGATCAAGATCGGCGACCGCATCGTCGGCGTGGCCAAGGATGACAAGACGCCGATGGCCGACGTGGTGGGCTGGCGGGTCGATGATGTGGTGGCGTTGATACGTGGTGCGAAGGACACCGTGGTGCAGCTCGACATCCTGGCGGCCGACGCCGGCCCGGATGCCAAACCGAAGCGCATCAAGCTGGTGCGCGACACGATACGGCTGGAAAAGCAGGCGGCCTCCAAATCGGTCATCGAAGCCGGCCCCGACAAGTCTCAGCGTGTCGGCGTGATCACGCTGCCGAGCTTCTACCAGGACAGCGAGGCGAAATCGCGCAAGGACGCCGACTTCCGCAGCGCCAGCCGCGACGTGGCGCGCCTGATCCAGGAACTGAAGGCGGACAAGGTGTCGGCCATCCTGATCGACCTGCGCAACAACGGCGGCGGCTCGCTGGATGAGGCGGTACGGCTGACCGGCCTGTTCATCGATCGCGGACCGGTCGTGCAGCAGCGCAATTCCAAGGGCCAGATCCGCATCGAGCAGGACACCGAGGCCGGTGTGGCATGGGAGGGGCCGCTCGGTGTGCTGATCAACCGGGCGTCGGCATCGGCATCGGAAATCTTCGCCGCCGCCATCCAGGATTACGGCCGCGGCATCGTGATCGGCGAAACCAGCTTCGGCAAGGGCACGGTACAGACCCTGCTCGACATGGATGAAATGGCGAAGAGCAAGAAGCCCACTTATGGCGAGCTCAAGCTCACCATCGCCCAGTTCTTCCGCATCAACGGCGGCACGACACAGTTGCGCGGGGTCACGCCCGACCTGCATCTGGTCGACACCATGGATCACGAGAAGGTGGGCGAGTCGAGTTACGACAATCCGCTGCCCTGGACCCAGATCATGCCAGCCGACTACAAGCCTGTGGGCCGTCCGCAGGAGGTGCTGCCGCTGCTGGCGCAACGGCACGCTTCGCGCATCGCGAACGATGCCGGCTACCGCAGCCTGCTCGACGATGTGGCCGATATGGACAAGCTGCGCAAGCGCACCGAAATTTCTCTGAATGTGGATGAGCGGCGCAAGGAGCGCGAGGAGCAGGAACAGAAGCTCAAGGCGCGTGCGGCCATCCGTGACGATGACGAGGAAGCGGTGGTGCGCGACGACGGACTGCAAGCCGGCGAACGCAGCCTGAGCGCCGAACTCGAGGCAGAGAAGAAGCGCAAGGCGGCGCGTGACGTCCTGCTGGACGAGGCAGCATCGGTCATGGGCGACATGGTGGACATCCTCCGCTCGAATGCCGAACTGGCCCGCCGCAGCGCCGGACTGGCCGGACCGGTGCGCTGAGGATTGCGGATGTCAGGACCGATACTGGTGGTTCCGGGCCTGAATGGCAGTGGTCCGGATCACTGGCAGACCTGGATGCAGACGCTGCTTGGCGCGGATCGCGTCGACCAGCAGGACTGGAGTCAGCCGGACATCGACATCTGGTCGGCGCGCGTGGTCGAAGACGTCCGGGCGCGTCCACAAGCGGTGTGGCTGATCGCGCACAGTTTCGGTTGCCTGGCATCGGTGGTGGCGGCAGCACAGGTCGGCGGACGGGTCGCCGGCGCGCTGCTGGTGGCACCGGCCAGTCCGGACAAGTTCGGCATCACGGACCGCATTCCGTCCGCCCCCCTGCCCTTTCCCGCCGTGCTGGCTGCCAGCCGCAACGATCCGTGGATGAAGTTCCTGTCGGCAGGAAACTGGGCCGAACGATGGGGGGCACGCCTGGTCGATCTCGGCGATGCCGGACATGTGAACGTCGAATCCGGACACGGTCCGTGGCCTCAGGGATTGGCCTTGTTCCGTGCCCTGCAAGAGAGTGGTGCCATGATCGATGGCAGTCTGAACGGCTGAACGTCGAGATTTTCAGCCGGCGGCCGCGTTGCGCTGGCCTTCGGCCATGCGCACGATTTCCGCGGTCGCGTTCGAGGTCTGCAGCGCCAGCTTGGCCACCTCCTCCGCCACCACCGCGAAACCGCGCCCGACCTCGCCCGCGCGCGCCGCTTCGATGCTGGCGTTCAGCGCCAGCAGATTGGTGCGCTTCGATATCTCGTTGATCACACCCGAGATGGACAGGATCTGCTGCATGCTGTCCTCCATCTTGGCGCGCTGTTCGAGCTGCAATGCCTCGGCCTGCTTCTCGTCGCTGATGTCGCGCAACGCCCCGGCCGACTGCAGCGCCCGGCCTGCGGCATCACGCACCGTGGCGGCACGTTCGCGGATCCAGATATAACCGCGTGTGCGGTGCTTCAGACGATACTCGCAGACATAGGGCGTGCGACCCGACACATCGCCCAGATGCGCGTTGAAGGCCTCGGTGACCCGTGTCTTGTCGTCCGGATGCAGGATGTCCAGCCAGCTGTCCCAGTTGTCGGGAAAGTCGGCGCGCGTGGCGCCGAGCAGACCGCGCAATTCATCCGACCAGCGCACGACATTGTCCGGATGGTCGGGATTGCCATCGACGATCAGATAGGTCCAGGTGCCTTCGGTCAACGCCGACTGCGCCAGATCACGCCGTGCCAGATCGGCGCGTTCGGCCTCCAGCGCCGCGCCCAAGCGCCCCGCGTCCTCTTCCATCGCATGCAGCCTTTGTTGTGCATCGACGATCTGCCGCTGCAGCCGTTCGGCTTCCAGCTCGCGCTGACGCAGCATGCCTTCGAGCGCGTCGATGCGTGCCGGCAGTGCGCGCGCAGCGTCGAGCTCGCTGCGCATCTGCTGTTCGCGTGCCGCCACCGCTGTCAGCGCAGCGCGCAGGCCGGCCGGCAGCCCGGGCGGCGGATCGGCCAGCGGCGCGCTGCTCGCCGAACAGCCGGACAACAGCGTGGACAAGGATTCAAGCGTGCGTCGGTGACGGGAAGACATCAGGAACATGGCGGCCTTTCAGAGCGAGACAGGGATTGAACTGCTTCTCGGCAGGGCCGGACCGGTCTTTAGACCGGGTATGAAAAAACTTTGCATGACCGGAAACATTCCCGAAAACGCGGACGGAAGAACGCAGGCCGCTTCGCGGCTTAATTCAGGAATCCGCTAAGCAAATCACTTCTTATTATTTCCAGTAATTTTCATCGCCCCCTATCGTGCGCACCTGTGCCCATCCTCCAACAGGTGTACTGCATGTTCCACCGCATCATCCGCCCTGTGCCTTCCGGCCGCCCGAGATCCGTGTCATGAGCCGCCCCGCCGCACGTGTGCTGCCCGGCTTCAACCTGACACTGGGCTACACGCTGTTCTACCTGTCCATCATCGTGCTCGTTCCGCTGAGCGCGGTATTCATCAAGACCGCCTCGCTCGGACTGTCACAGTTCTGGGATGTGGTGACGACGCCGCGCGTACTTGCGTCCTACCGGCTGTCCTTCGGCGCTTCTCTGCTGGCAGCGGCGATCAACGCGGTATTCGGGCTCATGCTGGCGTGGGTGCTGGTGCGCTACCGCTTCCCGGGCAAGAAGCTGATCGACGCGCTGGTCGATCTGCCCTTCGCGCTGCCCACCGCGGTGGCCGGCATTGCGCTGACCGCACTGTATGCACCGAATGGCTGGCTGGGCTCGCTGCTTGCACCGCTCGACATCAAGATCGCGTTCGGGCCGCCCGGTGTACTGGTCGCGCTCATTTTCATCGGCCTGCCTTTCGTCGTACGGACGGTGCAGCCCATCCTTGAGGATCTGGATACCGAACTGGAAGAAGCGTCCGCCAGCCTTGGCGCGCAGCGCTGGCAGACCTTCCGCCACGTCATCCTGCCCATCCTGCTGCCGGCGCTGCTGACCGGTTTCGCGCTGGCCTTCGCACGTGCCGTGGGCGAGTACGGCTCGGTCATCTTCATCGCCGGCAACATTCCCATGGTGTCGGAAATCACTCCGCTCATGATCATCACCAAGCTTGAACAGTATGACTATGCAGGCGCCACCGCGATCGCCGTCGTGATGCTGGTGTTCTCCTTCCTGTTGCTGCTTGCGATCAACGGACTGCAGGCATGGACCGAAAAAGCGACCGGGAGGAACCGCTGATGGCTGGCGCCACCTCACTGCATGCAGCGGCCGATCCGGCAGTGCGCTTCGAGAGCCGCTCCGCCACCCGCGAGGCCCCCTGGGTCAAGTGGACACTGATCGCGGTGTCGCTCGCCTTCTTCGCGCTGTTCCTGCTGTTGCCGCTGATCGCGGTATTCGTCGAAGCGCTGCGCAAGGGATGGGATGCCTATATCGCCGCGCTGGTGGAACCGGATGCGCTGTCGGCGATCCGCCTCACCCTGCTGGCCGCAGCGATTTCGGTGCCGCTGAATCTGAGCTTCGGCGTCGCAGCGGCGTGGGCGATCGCCAAGTTCGATTTCCGCGGCAAACACCTGCTGATCACGCTGATCGACCTGCCCTTCTCGGTGTCGCCCGTGGTGGCCGGCCTGATCTACGTGCTGGTATTCGGCGCGCAGGGGTGGTTCGGTCCGTGGCTGCAGGCGCATGACCTGAAAGTCATCTTCGCCGTACCCGGCATCGTGCTCGCCACGGTATTCGTCACCTTTCCCTTCATCGCCCGCGAACTGATTCCGCTCATGCAGGCGCAGGGCAAGGAGGAAGAGGAAGCCGCCGTCGTGCTGGGCGCGAACGGCTGGCAGACCTTCCGGTATGTCACCCTGCCCAATATCAAATGGGGTCTGCTGTACGGCGTCATCCTGTGCAATGCGCGCGCGATGGGCGAGTTTGGCGCGGTGTCGGTGGTGTCCGGCCATATCCGTGGCCTGACCAACACCCTGCCGCTGCATGTCGAGATTCTCTACAACGAATACCAGTTCGCCGCCGCCTTCGCCGTGGCATCGCTGCTTGCGCTGCTGGCGCTGGTGACACTGGCGGTCAAGACCTGGATCGAACATCAGGCCACTCAATCAGGGGACGCATCGCAATGAGCATACAGGTCCAGAACATCCACAAGGCCTTCGGGGATTTCGTCGCGCTGGGCGACGTGTCGCTCGATTTTCCGACCGGCGAGCTGGTCGCGCTGCTCGGTCCGTCCGGATGCGGCAAGACCACGCTGCTGCGCATCATCGCGGGCCTGGAATCCGCGGACAGCGGTCGCGTGCTGCTCGATGGCGAGGATGCCTCCGACACCCATGTGCGCGAACGCCATGTCGGCTTCGTGTTCCAGCACTACGCCCTGTTCCGCCACATGAACGTGTTCGACAACGTGGCCTTCGGACTGCGCATGAAACCGCGCCGCGAGCGACCGTCGGAGCAGGACATCGCGGGCAAGGTGCATGATCTGCTCAAGCTGGTGCAGCTCGACTGGCTGGCCGACCGCTTCCCGGCCCAGTTGTCCGGCGGCCAGCGCCAGCGCATCGCGCTTGCCCGCGCGCTGGCGGTGGAACCGCGCGTGCTGCTGCTCGACGAGCCGTTCGGCGCGCTCGATGCCAAGGTGCGCAAGGAGTTGCGCCGCTGGCTGCGCCGACTGCATGACGAACTGCACATCACCTCGATCTTCGTCACGCACGATCAGGAGGAAGCGCTCGAGGTGGCCGACCGCGTGGTACTGATGGACCACGGCCGGGTCGAGCAGATCGGTACTCCGGAAGAGGTCTACCGCCAGCCGGCCACGCCCTTCGTGTATGGCTTCCTCGGCGCGGTGAATCATTTCAGCGGCCGGCTCGAGGGCGAAGGCATACGCGTGGGCGACGCGCTGCTGCGCCACGTCGCACCGGAGTTCAAGCATGGCGATGACGTGATCGCTTTCGCCCGACCGCACGAACTGGAGGTCCTGACCGACGACAGCGTTGCCGGAGGCGTGCCCGCGCGGGTGGCGCGCATCCTGTCCTTCGGCGTCACCGCGCGGGTCGAACTGGAGGGGCTGAATGGCACCGGCAACCAGCACTTCGAAGTCGAACTGAGCAGCGAACAGGCGGAACGGCTCGCGCTGCGGGAAGGGCAGACCGTGCGCCTGAACCCGTCACGCCTGCGCGTATTCGCGCGCTGACCGGACACGGAACACATCATGAATTTCCAGCAACTGCGCATCATCCGCGAAACCGTAAGACGTCAGTTCAACCTGACCGAGGTGGCGAACGCACTGTTCACCTCGCAGTCGGGTGTGAGCAAGCACATCAAGGACCTGGAAGACGAACTGGGCGTCGAACTGTTCGTCCGCAAGGGCAAGCGTCTGCTCGGTCTGACCGAGCCAGGCGCCGAACTGGTGACCATCGTCGAGCGCATGCTGCTCGATGCCGGCAACATCAAGCGTCTGGCCGAACAGTTCGCCCGGCGCGACGAAGGGCAACTGCGTATCGCTACCACCCATACGCAGGCACGCTACGCGCTGCCGCGCGTCGTGACCGAGTTCAAGCGTCTGTTCCCGCGCGTCCATCTGGTACTGCTGCAGGGCAGCCCGCAGGACATCGTCGACCTGCTCAAGGATGGCCAGGCCGATATCGGCATCGCCACCGAAGCGCTGGGCGACATCCCGGAACTGCAGTCCTTTCCGTTCTACTCCTGGCATCACGGCGTGATCGTGCCGGCCGGCCATCCGCTGGAAGCGGTCACCCCACTGACGCTGGAAGCGGTGGCCGAACATCCGGTGGTGACCTATCACGAGGGCTATACCGGACGCACGGCGCTGGATGCGACGTTCGCGCAGGCGGGGCTGGTCCCGGACGTCGTGATGTCTGCGCTCGATGCCGACGTGATCAAGACCTATGTCGAACTCGGTCTGGGCATCGGCATCATCGCGTCGGTGGCGTTCGACGCGCCGCGCGACCGCGCATTGCGCCTGCTCGACAGCAGTCATCTGTTCCCGTCCAACACCACGGTCATCGCCCTGCGCAGGAATCACTACCTGCGCAGCTATGCCTACCGCTTCATCGAACTGTGCCAGCCCTCGCTCAACGAGGTGACCGTGCGCGCCGCACTGAAGCCGTCATCCGACGACTGATCCGCTCCGGGCCGTTCCGGTTGCGGCATCGGCCCGGCATGCCCGCGCCGCACGGTTGCCGGGCGAGCATTTTCCGTACGCGTTTGATACGCCCGCTAATCATTACCCGGCAAAGCGTTGTTGAGAACCGTTCTCATCTCTATATAATCCCTCCCCGCCGCAGGGTTATTGCCACGGTACAGCGTCCCGTCGAAAGCGGGCGTTTCTCATCAAACACCACTCAAGCCAGCCAGCAACCGATGCCGAGCCAGCAACTGTCGCAAGCCCGCCAGAGTCGATACGGAGTCATTCCATGTTTCGTCTCACCGCGCGGGCAGCCGCCCTCGCAGCCGTTTTCGCGGCCTGCAACGCATATGCCGGCGAAGGCACTTTCGGCTGGATCTATACGCTGGATCTGCAACCCAAGGGCACCTGGGAATTCGAACAGCGCCTGCAGTACAACCGCGGCCAGGCGGGCGGCGAATATGAGTTCTGGCAGGGCCGCACCGAACTCGAATACGGCGTAAGCGAGAACTTCCAGCTCGCCGGCTATCTGAACACCAGCTACACCAACGCCTATCGCAACTATCCGGCCACAGCGGAATTCCCGAACGGCGAGACCGGCGGCTGGGGCGTGGCCTACGCGAGCGATGACCGCTACAGCAAGTGGCGTGTCGAGGGGATGTCGCTGGAAGCCATCTACCGTCTCACCAATCCGGTGATCGATCCGGTCGGCGTGGGCGTGTATGCCGAAGTGACGCTGGGCAGCGTGAAGGACGAATTCGAAACCCGTCTGCTGCTGCAGTCGAACTTCATCGACGACAAGCTGGTGCTCGCCGCCAACCTGGTCGCTGCGATCGAGAAGATCAAGTTCGTCGATGGCGAGACCGGCCCGGAAAGCATGGTCGATCTGCTGTTCGGTGCGACCTACCGCTTCGTGCCGAACTGGACTGCCGGCATGGAAGCGCGCTACCACAACGACTATTACGGCTATCACTACGAAACCCACACGCAGGAAGCCTTCTTCTTCGGCCCCAACGTCCATTACGCGACCAAGGAATGGTGGATCACCGGCGCCTGGCGTTTCCAGCCCACTGGCGGCAAATGCTGGGCGCCGAATGACGGCGAGTGCTCGGACGGCCGCGTCTGGGACAGCCATTCAAAGAACGAATTCATCGTCAAGTTCGGCATGCCGCTGTGAGGAGGTGACGCATGAAATGGACTCCGGCGGCCTCGCTGGCCCTGGTCCCGGTCGCCGCGGTGCTCGCACCCGCGGTGGCCGAGGCGAAGATCTACGTCAGCGTCGAGGACACGCAGCAGCGGCTGTTCCCCGGCGAACGGCTCATCCTGAACCCGGTCGCGCTCACCGAGGCACAGCGCGAACGCATGCGCGAACTGTCCTCGGTACGCGAGCCTTTCCGTGGAGAGCGGGTCTGGAAGAGCGAGAAGGGCGGCTGGTTCATCGTCGATGAAGTCGTCGGCAAGCATGAGATGGTCAAGTACGCGCTTGCCATCAATGCCGACGGCACGATACGCGGCATCGAAATCATGGAGTACGTCGAATCCTACGGTTACGAAGTCGGCGAGGCATCGTGGCGCGCGCAGTTCGTCGGCCGCACCGCGCAGGACACGCTGAAGCTGAACAAGGACATCAAGAACATCGCCGGCGCGACGCTGTCGTGCAAGCACCTGACCGACGGCGTGAAGCGGCTGATGGTGATGTACGACATGGTGCTCAAGGGCTCGAAGTGAGGGCGTTGCGACCCTTGCTCGGTACCTATGTCGACATCCGCGTCGATCACGACGATGCGGCGCGCGCAGCGGCGGCGCTCGAGGCCGGTTTCGCGGCGGTCGCGCGCGTGCAGCGCTGCATGTCCGCTTTCGATCCGGAATCCGACGTCGGCCGCATCAACCGGCTGGCGGTCGGCGATGCGCTGGACATCGATCCCTGGACGGCGGACGTGCTGAGGCTGTCGCTCGAGCTGCATCGCGCATCCGGCGGTCTGTTCGACTGCGGCATCGCACCGGAACTGGCGGCCTGGGGCATGCTGCCGCCCGCGCCCAGTGCGATCGCCGGCTCCAGCATCACCCGTCTCAGTTTTGCCGCCGCCGGCACGATACGGGTGAGCGCCCCGCTGCGGCTGGATCTGGGCGGCATCGCCAAGGGTTATGCGGTGGATCGCGCGGCAGACGCGATGCGTGCCTGCGGTGCGCGCGGCGGACTGATCAATGCCGGCGGCGATCTGCGGGTATTCGGTCCGGAGCAGGAAGCCATCCATCTGCGCGATCCCGGCAATCCGGCGCGGCTTCGTCTCGCCGGCTGGCTCGGCGACGGCGCCTGCGCCACCTCGGCCACCTATTTTTCGCGCCGCGATGTCGGCGGGCATGAGGTGTCTGCGCTGGTGGATCCGCGCAACCGGCAGCCGATGCGCACGCGCCGCAGCTACTCCGTGTTCGCACCGTGCTGCGCCGTGGCCGACGCGCTCACCAAGGTGGTCGCGGTTTCACAAGACGCCCATCATCCCTGCCTGGAGCGCTACGACGCTCATGCGCTGATACTCGAATCCTGTCCGGAGCGCCCATGAACCCCTCCCCTCGCCGCCGTGTCGGTCGCCTGCCGCGCGCACAGCGCGTCGCATCCCATGCCATCCTGGCGGTGTGCGCGCTGTCCGGCCTCGCCTTCTTCGTGGTGCACGATCTGCGTACATCGCTGTTCGATCTGCCCGCTCATACCTTCCTCGTCTGGCATGGCATGAGCGCAGCGTTCGCACTGCTGGTGTTCGGCGCGGTGCTGCCGGTGCATGTGCGCGCGGCATGGACCGTGCGACGCAACCGCGGCTCGGGTGTCGCGATGATCGCGGCAATGAGCGTGCTCATGCTGAGCGGGCTTCTGCTCTATTACGGCAATGAGGACGCACGTGACGCCACGGTGCTCGCGCACTGGATCGTCGGCTTCGCCAGCTGTGCGGTGTTTCCGCTGCATCTGCTGCTGGGGCGGCGCGCAGCGGCGACGACAGCGTGCATGACACAGGACGCGGGCCCGCTTCGCACCGCCCCCGACGGCTCGCTGGCCGCGGTGCGGGCCAGCACCGGCATGGAGCGCGGAACGAAGGGCCGGACCGCCTGAGCGCAGGCGGCTTGAATCCGATGTCCGCCGCGCCCCGGCGATGACCTAAAATGCGGAGGTTTCGTCGTCGCACCTGCGGCGATGGCCTCCAGGTCACAGCATGCCCACGCCCCGCCCGCTCAATACCGCCAGTCTGACCGCGCTGTACGACGCCACCGCGTTGCGCCGCATCGAACGCCACTATGCGCCCGACAGTTCGCCGCGCCTGATGGAGCGCGCCGGAGCGACCGGCGCGGCCAAGGTGATGCAGATCCTCGGCGGGCGCCACGGCCGCGTGCTGGTCATGTGCGGCCCGGGCAACAACGGCGGCGATGGCTTCGTCGTGGCGCGGCAGTTGAAGCAGACCGGCTTCGACGTGCTGGTGGCCTATGCCGGCGACGAACATCCGCAGGCCACCGACGCGGTATCCGCCTGGGCCTCGTGGCGTGCCGTCGGCGGCCTGACGGTACCGCGCCTGCCGCGCGGTCCGTTCGCGCTGGTGGTCGATGCGCTGTACGGCATCGGCCTGACGCGACCGATCACGGGCGAGCACGCGGACTGGATCGCGGCGGTCAATGACATGGACTGCCCGGTGCTCGCCATCGACGTGCCCAGCGGCCTGAACGGGGACACCGGCGCGGTGCTTGGCAACGCGGTGCGCGCCACCCACACCGCGACGATGATCGCGCTCAAGCCCGGCCTGCTCACGCTGGACGGGCCGGATCACGCGGGCGAGGTGTCGGTGCACGACCTCGGACTGGATTGCGCGGCCGTGCTGCCACCGTCCGGCTGGCAGACCGGCCGCGGCCTGTTCGAACATCTGCTGCGGCCGCGCGCGCGCAATTCCCACAAGGGCACCCACGGCAACGCGGTGCTGGTGGGCGGCGCGCGCGGCATGGTGGGCGCCGCATTGCTGGCCGGACGGGCGGCGCTCAAGGTGGGCGCGGGACGCGTCTATGTCGGCATGCTGGACAACGCGGCGCTGCCGCTGGATCCGGAACAGCCCGAACTGATGATACGCAGCCCGGCCGAACTGCTGAGCGGCGATCTGGCCACCTCGGTCGCGATCGGCCCCGGTCTGGGGCAAAGTCCCGCCGCGCTGGACCTCATGCGCGATGCCGTACAGACGCCGGCCACGCTGGTCCTGGACGCGGATGCGCTCAATCTCGTGTCGCAGTACCGCGACCTGGAAAAGGCGCTGCTGGACCGCACGGCCGCCACGCTGCTCACGCCGCATCCGATGGAGGCCGCGCGCCTGCTCGGCAGCACCACGGCAGCGGTGCAGAAGGACCGCATCGCGTCGGCGCGCGACCTGGCGCGACGCTTCCGTGCATCGGTGGTGCTCAAGGGCTGCGGCAGTGTGATTGCACTGCCGGACGGCAAATGGTTCATCAACACCACCGGCAATCCGGGCATGGCGTCAGCCGGCATGGGAGACGTGCTCACCGGCATCATCGCCGGCCTGCTCGCCCAGGGCTGGCCGGCCGAACTGGCCCTGCTCGGCGGCGTGCATCTGCACGGGCTGGCCGGCGACCGTCTGGTCGCTCTCGGCAAGGGACCGAATGGCCTGACCGCCGGAGAGGTGATCGAATCGGCTCGCGCGGCGTTCAATGCGCTGATTGCCGGCCACGCCATGCAGGAAGTCGGCCATATCCCGCTCTGATCCTTCCGTCACCGATCCGCCTGCCGCTTCCGCTCCGGTCATCCACGCCGCGCGTCGGCAGCCACTGGTCGGCGTCGCACTGATGCTGGCCGCGCTGTTCTGTTTCGCGGTGCTCGACACGACCGGGAAATTCCTGTCGCAGCGCTATCCGGTCGGCGTGCTGGTGTGGGCGCGCTACCTGGTTCCGGCCATCGTGCTCGGCACCGTGCTCGCGCCGCGCATGGGACGCCTGCTGCTGGCCACTCCACGCTGGCGGCTGCAGATGCTGCGCGCCGCACTGCTGGCTGCGGTGTCCTTCCTCATCATGGGCGGACTGAAATCGATACCGATGGCCGAGGGAACCTCTCTCTTCTTCATCACGCCGCTCATCGTCACCCTGCTGGCCGGGCCGGTGCTGGGCGAGCGGGTCACGCCCGGGCAATGGCTCATCGCGCTGTTCGGCTTTTCCGGCGTTCTGCTGATCGCGCGGCCGGACGGCCATCTGCCGCTGTGGCCGGTCATCATGCTGCTCGCCGGTTCGCTGTTCTACGCGCTGTACCAGCTTGCCACGCGCATGCTGGCGCCGACCGAAAGGCCGCTCACCACGCTCTACTACACCGCGCTGGTCGGTGCCGCACTGTCCACGCTGGCGCTGCCCGCGGCCGCGCACAGCGCCTGGCCGACGCCGCGCGATACGCTGCTCGTGCTGTCGCTGGGCGTATCCGGCATGGCCGGCCACTTTCTTCTCATACGCGCCATGGCCTATGCCCAGGCTTCGGTGCTCAGTCCACTCATCTATGTGCAGCTCGTGTGGGCCACGCTGATGGGCTGGTGGGTATTCGGCGATCTGCCCGGCCTGAGCGCCGTCGCCGGCGCCGCCATCATCGTGGTCAGCGGACTGGCCAGCGCCTGGCTGGCGCACCGGCGCTGACGCCGGCGAACACGCTCAGGCGATCAGCGCCTCGCGCCGCACGCGCTCCTGCAGGGCAAGACTGCCGGGCGGACGCGGAGCCCCGAAACGGCCCTCGGCGAGCAGCACCTCGATCTGCGCGGCAGGTACCGGGCGAGAGAAGCAGTAGCCCTGGACCTGGTCGCATCCCAGCGCGCGCAGCGCGCTCACCTGTTCCATGCGCTCCACCCCCTCGGCCACCACTTCCATGCGCAGCGCATGCGCCATGCGGATGACCGCTTCGACCACGTGGCGCGCCTCGGCCACGCGGTCCATATCGGTCACGAAGGTGCGATCGATCTTGAGCTCGCGCGCCGGCAGTCGACACAGATAGGCGAGACAGGAATACCCGGTGCCGAAATCGTCTATCGCCAGCGTCACGCCCATGGCCCGCAACCCGGCCAGCGCGCGCTGCACGCTGGTGGAATTCTCCATCACCACCGATTCGGTGATTTCGAGCGCCAGCAGGGCCGGATCGATATCGAACTCGTCGATGCAGGCCCGTACGCGATCGAGCAGGTCAGGCTGCCTGAACTGCTGCGGCGACAGATTCACCGCCACCGGAATGCGCCAGCCCGCGTGCTGCCAGGTGCGGATCTGGCCGCATGCCTCACGCAAGGTCCAGAAGCCTATGGTGTTGATCAGGCCGAAACGCTCGGCGACCGGGATGAACTCCGCTGGCGTGATCATGCCCTTGTCCGGGTCCTCCCAGCGTATCAACGCTTCCACGCCGCGCAGCCTGCCGTCGGATGTGCCGACCTTGGGCTGGTAATGGAGCACGAACTCGTCGTTGTCGAGCGCACGTCGCATGGCCCGCTGCAGCCCCAGGATATCGGCATGGTGCTCGTCCAGTTCCGCGGAATACATGCGCCAGGTGTTGCGCCCGGCGTGCTTGGCCGCGTACATCGCCGTATCGGCGCACACCAGCACGCGCGTGTCGTCGCCATCGTCCGGGCACAGCGCCACACCCACCGAGGCCGACACCTGGATGTCATGCGTGTCGATCTGCATGGGCTTGCCGGCCGCGTCCACCAGGCGTTGCGCCATGCGCCCGGCTTGGTCGCGGTCCATCCCGCCCTCGGACATCAGGACGAATTCGTCCCCGCCGATGCGCGCGAGTCGATCGCCCTCGCGCAGGCAGGCACGCAGACGGCGCGCGACGATGCGCAGCACTTCGTCGCCGACGTGGTGGCCGAGGACATCGTTGACCGGCTTGAACCCATCCAGATCGATGAAAAAGATGGCCAGGCGCTGGCCACTGTCGCGTGCGCGGACAGCCGCCTCGGCGAGATCGGATTCGAAGTTCGCGCGATTGGGCAGATCGGTCAGCGGGTCATGCATGGCCGCATGCATGAGCTCGGTGTTGGCCATTCTCAGGCGCTGCGCAAGCTGACGGGTACGATGTTCCATGCGCGCGTCGAACAGCGCGGCGACACTGCCTATCCAGGTGAAGCCGATCGCCGATACCGCGATCGTGAGGCCCAGCCAGGTGGGTTCGATTTCGTGGGCGGCCATGCTGCGCGCGCCCGGCGCCAGCCGGACCGCAGTCATGCACAGTACATGTGCCGCAGCACCGGCAAGCCCGGCCATCACGGCACAGCCCACCTTCAGCAGGAACACGCGCGAACCGCGAAGACCCCGTACTTTCACCAGCGTGAGACTGGCGATCGCGGTCGCCGTGGCCACCAGCAGAACGGCGAGTGCGAGCAGGACCGGATCGTAGCCAGGGGCGGGCGTGATGCGCAGCGACGACAACGCGAAGTGGAATACCAGCGCAATCCCCGCTCCGACCAGCAGCGCGCCCGGCAGCACCCGCGTCAACGAGGCCGCGATGCGGCCGGCCATTGCCAGCGCGGTCAGTGCGACCGCCACGGACACCAGCCAGGACAGCACGGTCCTGCCAAGATCGAAGCCGGTATGCAGAGGCAGCACCCGGGCCAGCATGCCGACGAAATGCATGGACCAGATCGCCGTGCCGAGTACCAGCGCGCCCGACGCCACCCACAGGCGCGCCGCCATGCGGTCGGCGCTGAGGATGCGCTGGGTCAGATCAAGAGCAGTCCATGCAGCCATGACCGCCACCAGCACAGACAGCACACCGAGCGGCAGATGATAGGGACCGCTCATTGCGCCCGGTACCCGACAGGCCTGGCGGCGACCCGAAGCGCGACCTGCGCCGACACGCATCGATTCATGCTCTCTCCCCCACACATCCTGCGGACCCTCGCGCCAGCGCCCGCGCTTCCTTCCCACTCGCGCCGGTCACCGTACGGGTTCTCGTATCGTTCCGGGTTTTCGGCCCGGGCTTCAGCAACTTGAGGACGTACGCCGCATCTGCCGGCGACCGGATGATCCGCGCCCGGCCGCTGCACAGCGTCCATGCCACAGGACGAGAGTACACCTTCCGCGCTCATCCGTGACGTCTTGTCGCGATGCTAGAATCGACGCCCACTCAGCTTCATGAACGACCATGCGCGAAAACGACCAGCTTGCAATCGAGATACAGCGGAACGTGGCGCTTGCGCTGGCCGAGGACGTCGGAACCGGCGACCTGACCGCACGCCTCATTCCTGCCGGTCGCGCCGCGCAAGGGCTGGTGACGGCACGTGAGGAAGCCGTTCTGTGCGGGCGCGACTGGTTCGAAGCCTGTCTGCGCGCACTCGACCCCAAAACCAGCGTTGCCTGGCATGTCGAAGAGGGCGAATGGATAGCGCCCGATCAGACGCTGTGCGAAATCATGTCGGAAACGCGCGCGCTGCTCACCGCCGAGCGGGCCGCGCTGAACTTCGTGCAGTTGCTGTCGGCCACGGCCACGCTCACCCGTCGCTTCGTCGATGCCATCGCCGGCACGTCGGCACGCATCGTCGATACACGCAAGACGCTGCCCGGCCTGCGCCTCGCGCAGAAGTACGCGGTCACCGTCGGCGGCGGCCTGAATCACCGCATGGGACTGTACGACGGCATCCTGATCAAGGAAAACCACATCATGGCAGCCGGCGGCATACGCCCGGTGCTGGCCCGTGCGCGCGCCATCGCGCCGTCGAACGCCTTCATCCAGATCGAAGTCGAAACGCTGGCCCAGTTGCGCGAGGCACTGGATGCCGGGGCAACCATGATCCTGCTGGACAACATGAGCATCGACCAGATGCGCGAAGCGGCGAAGATCAATGCCGGTCGTGCCGAGCTCGAAGCGTCCGGCGGCGTGAATCTCGACCGCGTGCGCGCGATCGCCGAAACAGGCGTCGACCGCATTTCCATTGGCGTGCTCACGAAGAATGTGCGCGCGATCGACCTGTCGCTGCGCCACGTCGAACGCTGAAGCCCCGCCGCGCAAAGTACGCGGCGCCCCCGGACCGGATCAGCGCAGATAGGTGCGACTGATTTCGCGGAATTCCTCCGAACCGGCCGCACCCAGCCATTCGAAAGCCACCATCTCGCGCGACACGATGACGACCCCATGCTGACGCAACCGCTCGAGCGCCAGCTCTCGGTTGGCCGGATCGCGCGATGCCACGCAGTCGGCCGCGACGAACACCTGGCGACCGCTTGACTGCAGATCCATCGCCGTCTGCAGCACGCAGATATGCGCCTCGACGCCGAGCATGACCACCTGGGGGCGGGAGGCATCGAGCAGCGGCTTCAGGCAACCGTCGGCCACACAGGAAAAGTGCATCTTCGACACGATGTTGCCGGCCGGTATCAGCTCGCGCAGTTCGCTCACGGTCGGCCCCAGGCCCTTCGGATACTGTTCGCTGACCAGCACCGGCACCGCCAGGCGCTGCGCGATGCGCACCATCCACACCGCGTTGTCGATCAGCCTCTGCGCGTCATCCATGGCAGGCAGCAGCCGCTCCTGCATGTCGATGAGCAGCAGGGATGAACGATGGCGATCGATCAACATCGGGAACTCCGTTTCATGAGGCTGTGAGGCAGCGCGCAGGGTAACAGGCCAGGGTGACGCTGAAAACCCGCCGTCGCAGTTCGCCGTAACGGGCCGGCCTGAGCTCCGCGGACCTGCGCACGCCGTCACTGTGGGACAGGGGGTGCAATCAGCGGGACAGGCCGTCAAGGAAGAGGTCGAGCGCACCGCCGGCCTGGACCCATGCGGCTTCTGGCCCGCTGTCGACAGGGCGCAGATGTCCCATCGCCAACAAGGCCGAAAGGCCATGCACCTGCGCCCAGCAGGCCTGTGCCAACTGCCGCGCATCACCCGTCCGGAATGTGCCGGTGTGCTGCCCGGCGGCGACCAGTTCGCACAGATGCGCGAACAGCGCGGCACCCGCCTCGCACAGCGCCGTGCCAGCATCGGGCTGCGCGACCCGCGCGAACATATGGGCAAGCTGCCGCGGATGGTCGAGACCGAACCCGATATAGGCCAGTCCGCTCGCCTTCAGGCGACTGCGTGCGTCAGGCGCAGCGTGCTCGACCGCCCGCCTGCTCCGCTCGATAAGGTCGCGGAACCCCTGCTCGGCAAGCGCGTCCAGCAGCGCGCCCTTGTCGATGAAATGACGATAGGCCGCGGTATGCGATACCCCCACCGCGCGCGCCATATCGCGCATCGACAGGCTGTCCGGCCCATCGCTTTCCATGCGCGCGGCGGCGCAGTTCAGCAGCGCTGAACGCAGATCGCCGTGGTGATAGCGGTCGTTTGCCATGCAGATACAGAACTTGATGTTTCCAGTGCTTACTTTACCTCCATTCTGATGTTACCATCGGAAACCTCATCCACTTCCGGCGCGGAGGCGGACCGCTCGCGCATTCAAGCGTCGGCGGCTCCATCGCGCCGCCGCCCGAGGCACACGATGGCGACTCCATTTTCCGACGCCCTGCTCGCGGCACTTCATCACCTGGCCGCGTTCACGCTGGTTTCCGTCCTCCTGGCCGAATGGTTCATGACGGCGCAGCCCGACCCGACCGAACGCGATCTGGCACAACTCCGACGGCTGGATCTTCTGTATGGCTTGATGGCCGTCCTCGTACTTGCAGGCGGCGTGGCGCGCCTGGTCTGGGGGGCGCAGGCATGGTCCTACTACGCGGCGAGTCCCGCCTTCTGGGCCAAGATGGTCTGCTTCGCGGTCGTCGGTGCGCTGTCCGTCAAACCCACGCTGTTGCTGCTCGCGACCCGCGCGCCGGCAGCCGACGGGCACGCGGACACGCTGCGTCGCGTCCGTCACTGGATAAGCGCCGAGCTGTGCGCCATCCCCCTCCTGCTGCTGTTCGCCAGCCTCATGGCACGAGGTTTCTGACATGACGGCACCGAACTTGCTGTCATCCGGTGCCCCCTGAACCACCGAATGGAGATGAAAGAATGGGCGTGATCGGCATATCGGACCATCGCACAGGCAACAACGGTGGAACGTCCACGGCGCCCTCATGGGGCCCGGGCGGTGACGCAATCCAGTGGACCGCCTTGTTGAGCGAACGACTCAAGGACGCGCGGATCAACATTGCGGAACTGCCGGAGGCGCAATACCGCGACTTCATCGAAAACGAGCAGAGACGCATCGACGCCAACGCTTTCCACCTCGAGCAGCAATACACCGAGCGTGTGGATCCGCCCGTCGACAGTCCGCTCACCCGTCCCTATGCAACCATTGTCGTCGGCGGCAAGGTCGTGGCCACGATAGACAATCAGGGCGTGATCACCACCGACGATGCGCTGAGCGATGCGCTGAAGAACCGCCTGGCCGCTGCCGACACCGGCAAGGGCGGGCCGCTGCAGGCGGAAACAAATGCCGCAATTCTTGCCGCCCACTTCGGCGGTCGCATCCGCCCGGCGAGCACAGCGATCACGCAGGCGAAGTACGAGGAACTGGTCGCCACCCCGGCAGCGACGCCGCGGGTGGATACGAACGCCATGCAGAAGGACCCGCTGCATGCGCAGATCGAACGCTGGAGCGCAGGGCTGGAAGACATCATGCGCCAGCGCGAATACTTTCTGGGCACGCGCTCGCCGTCGGGCGCCCCACCTGCAAGCTGAAGACCCCGGCCGCCCGTGCGGCCCGGGCTGCGCGGCCGGCAGCCCAGGAACCCGGTACTGTTCGCGGCTGACCTCCGCATTGCACCGCGATTCCGGATCGTTCAGAGCGTGGTTCGACGCGACCGCGACGAAGGCCGCCGGTGGCGGCACCATGATCGCGTACATGCATGTCCTGGCGGGTCAGCATCACGTGAAGGGGCGACGCCGGGCCTCGCGCAGGCGCCGTATCGTGGTGGGCTGCCGGCTAGAGCAGCGGCAAGGTATCCACTGACATTTCATCCAGTCGCGCAAGTTCTTCGGTTTCCTGCCACGCCTGGTACTCCAGCGCGCCAACGACGGCAATCGCGAGCAGCAAGCCGGCGGCGAGCGCGATCCTCCAGGCGCCAGGCGACGTCGCGCGTGCCGCCGGGGCCGCGTCCACGCCGCAAGCCAGGAGCCGCGCGTCCGGCTCCGGCACCGTCATGCTGCGCAAGGCGTCGCGCAGCGCGTCATCCGAAAACAATCGGCTCATGCCGAATCCCCTTCCGACAACAGGGTTTTCAATCGCGCGCGGGCACGGAACAGCAGCTGATGCGCCGCGTTCTCCGCAATCTGCAGTTCCCGTGCAATATGCGCCACATCGTGGTCCTGCCACGCCCACATCATCAACGCGACGCGCTGGCGTTCGGGCAACTTCGCCATCGCCCGCACCAGCTCTCCGCTTTCGGCCGCCTGCTGCCAGCTTTGTTCCGGCGTCGGGGCCTCGTCCGCCAGATCTTCGAGCTCGGCCTCGTCGGCCTGCGGGCGGATGCGCCGGAAGCGATCCATGCACAGATTGCGCACGATGCCGAGAAACCAGGTGCTGAGCTGAGCGCGTGCCTCGAAACGGGCACCGTGCTGCCAGAGCCTGCAGAAAGCCTCCTGTACCACGTCCTCGGCATCGGATCCGCTTCCGGTCAGTCGCCACGCCAGCGCATGCGCCGGCCGGCTCAGTCGCGAAACCAGCACGGTCGCCGCCCGGCGATCGCCGTCCAGTGCACGCTGCAACAGCGCCGCGTCGCTGCGCCATGTCACCGGCAGCACGGCCACGAAACCGCCCACGCCTTCAGCGCGCGAACTCACGCTTGATCCGCTCGCGCTGTTCCGGCGTCATCCTCTGCAACATGTCGCGCCGCTCGCGCAGCAGTGCGCGCCGCTCCTCCGGCGTCAGCGACTGGATGTAGGCGCGCCGTTCCGCACGCGCACGTTCCCGGTCGTCTTCGCTCATCGATTGCCACTGTTCGCGCAGACGTTCTCCGATGTCCTGCCTCTGTTCGGGCGGCAGCGTGGACAGGCGCTCGCGCAGCCTCTCGCGGAATGCTGCGCGCTCCTGCGGCGAAGCGGACTTCAGTCTTTCGCGCAGCGCGCGCGCCTGTTCTTCGCGCTGCTGCGGTGACTGTGCAGCCCATTCCGCCGGATCGGGAACCGGCGGCAGACCGGCGCCCGCCGCCGGCGTGATGAGCGCGAGCGCGAACAGGAAAAATGACAGAGGGTGGTATCGGACATGCATGACGAAACCCGGAAAAGGTGTCCTGCCATGTAGACGCGGCTCCGCACAGATGCTTACGCCCGCCCGGCCGCTTACCTTCTCTTACAGCGGCCAGGCGTAAGACCCCGGCATGACCCCGCGTCGACAGGGCATGGCAGCGCATTCCGCGCCCGCCGACAACCTGGAGCATGACATGAATACCCCGACCGCCGTCGCCGCAAGCCTGCTTCTGATCGCTGGCGCCGCTCTGGCCCAGACACCTTCCGGATACATGGAAACACGCATCGACAATCGCCAGGACAGACAGGAACAACGTATCGACCAGGGCGTGGAAAACGGTCACCTCAGCGAGCAGGAGGCGAACCGCCTCGCGCATCAACAGACGCACATCGACCGCGTCGAAAACCGCGCACTGGCGGATGGAACGGTCGACAAGCGTGAAGCGCGACGCATGGAGCATCTGCAGGACAGGGCGAACCGTTCCATCAGGCACCAGAAGCACGACCGCCAGAGCGCGAACTGACGTCGCGCGGACGCCGGCCCTCTGGCGGCGTCCATCCCATCCACCCGCTTGGCGTCCCGACCCGCTTCTCCCTGTCGCTCACCTCCGCGCCTTCCCCATCGCTCCAGGGTCAAAGGCCATCGTTCAGGGGTCCAATGCCTGCGGCCCGGGAAAATCTCCTGATAAGCAAAATTTATCAAAATCTAGGCAAAACCAGGGCTTGAGGCCTCCTTAAGGATTTTTTTCCGGCAAAAGGCGACGGCACCCTACGCCGGCTTTTGCGCCGAAACGTTTTTCTGTAGCGGATAAAGGAGAACCGACAGAAACACTGATATGGCAGCAAAGAAACTCTGATCAATTTTGCCCTCATAAGCGGATCAGCGATCTCCGATACGGAATTCAAGCTGCTGACGAAAGCACACCGCAACAACGCCCGGTCAGCCCAAGTTTCGCTTCACCCCGATTTCATTCAGCCATTCCAACTTGGAGATCCAACCATGAAGACTCGTATCGTGATCGCAGCTCTGATGTCCTGTTTCAGCGGCCTGTCGGCTGCGGAAGAAGCGAAGGGCGTGATGGGCGAGCGCTACGCTCCGGCGATGTCCGCCCCCGCATACGCTGCCGGCCTGAATGGCCGTGCCAAGCCGGTTGAAGTCGCCGCCAAGCCGGCCGGCCGCACCGGTGTCATGGGCGAAAGCCTGGACGCCCCGGCTGCCGCGCCAACCTACGCCTCCGGCCTGAATGGCCGCGTCAAGCCGGTTGAAGTCGCCGCCAAGCCGGCCGGCCGCACCGGTGTCATGGGTGAAAGCCTGGACGCCCCGGCTGCCGCGCCGACCTACGCCGCCGGCCTGAATGGCCGTGCGAAGTCGCTCGCAGTTGCCGGCAAGTCGCCCCAAATGCAGCAGCATCCCGCCGTGCTGGCGCAAAGCTCGCGCGATTTCGTCGTGACCGCCGACCTGGCCACCGTTACGCACCCGGCCATTCGCCACCGAGCGCACTGAAATCCCCGCAGGGGAATGCACGACAAAAAGGGGAAGGCTTCGGCCTTCCCCTTTTTGCTCAGCTCATCTCAGGCGCGCCTTCAGTTCCTCGGACGCCTGATGCAGGGCTGCCCGCGTCGCCGGCAACTGACTCAGCACATTGAGCAGTCCGAAGTCGTGGATCATGCCGTTGTAGCGCGCAACCGTCACATCCACCCCCGCGGCGTCGAGCTTGCGCGCGTAGGCCTCTCCCTCGTCGCGCAACACGTCCTTCTCCGCAGTCTGGATCAGCGCCGGCGGCAGACCGCTCAACTGCGTACGGTCGGCCAGCAGGGGGGACGCGTGGATCTGCTGCCGCTGGGCCGGATCGGTCGTGTAGGCGTTCCAGAACCACTTCATCATGTCGCGCGTCAGGAAGTGGTCATGCGCGAATTCGTCATACGACGCGTTCTCGAAATTGGCGTGCGTGACCGGCCAGAACAGCACTTGCGAACGGATGGCGGGCGCGCCCCTTTCCTTGGCCATGAGGGCCACAACCGCCGCCATATTGCCCCCCACGCTGTTGCCGACCACCGCGAGGCGACTGCCGTCGACGCCGATATCGGCGCCATGTTCGGCTACCCAGCGCGTCGCGGCATAGGCCTGGTTGATGGCGACCGGATAGCGCGCTTCCGGAGACGGCGTGTAATTGACGAATACCGCCACCGCACCGGAACCGGCCACGAGGTCACGCACAAAGCGCTCATGTGTCGGGTAGTCGCCCAGTATCCAGCCGCCGCCATGGAAAAACATGAATACCGGCAATACGCCCTTCACGCCCGCCGGACGCACGACGGTCAGATCGATGTCCTGCCCGTCGACCCGGATGCGCTTCTCGCTCACGTCGGCCGGTGCGAGCGGCACATTGGCGCCCGACTGCGCATTGACAAGGACGGCGCGCGCTTCCGCCGGACTGAGCGTTTCAAGCGGCTTGCCGCCGCCCGAGGCCAGCGCCTCGAGGAAGGCCTGGGTGCGATGTTCCACGCCGGGGCTGCCGGCGGCCAGCGCCACACTGGCGGTGGCGGCGAGTGCGATGGACGAAACGAGACGGGTGAGCGTTTTCATGATGCTGTTCTCCTTGACGATGCGAGCCGGGCTCAGACGGACACGTGCAGGCGCACGTCGATGTTGTTGCGCGTTGCATTGGAATACGGGCACACGATGTGGGCGCGGTCGACCAGGATCTGCGCCGCATCGCGATCCAGTCCGGGCAGCGAAATGCGCAGGTCGACCTCGATGCCGAAGCCATTCGGAATGGCGCCTATGCCGACGTCTCCCTGCACGCTCACATCGGCAGGAATCGCGAGCTTGTCGCGATGGGCGACGAACTTCATCGCACCCAGGAAGCAGGCGCTGTAACCGGCCGCGAACAACTGTTCAGGATTGGTGCCGGCTCCACCCGCACCGCCCAGTTCCCGCGGCGTGGTCAGACTGACGTCGAGCACGCCGTCACTCGACGTGGCTCGGCCATCGCGGCCACCGGTAGCACGGGCCTGGGCGCGGTAGAGGACTGTTTCGATTGCCATGGTGAATCTCCTTCGTAGGTTGGTCGGAAAATATGTTCAACTATTTAATCGCACACGACTAATAAGCCAGTCGCTAGCGTTTTAATCGCACGCGATGTTTATGTTTCAGAAAAAGGCGGTGCGCGTGCCCACCGCCTTTTTCAGATCACGCGTGACTGAACAAGCGTGATCGTGTCTGCAACAAGCTCGCCCTCAGATCGCCGATCTCTTCCAGCGAGCACTGCAGGGCCTCCGCAACCCCGCACTGCACGGCGGGAGCGCGCATCTGCAGCGACTTCCCCGCTTCGGTGAGCGATACGATGACCTGCCTTTCATCGCTGGTCGAGCGCTGGCGCCGCACGAAACCCTGAGCTTCCAGGCGTTTGAGCAGCGGCGTCAGCGTCGGCGACTCGAGAAACAGTTTCGTGCCGATGTCGGACACCGTCTGGCTGTCCTGTTCCCACAGCACCAGCATGACCAGATACTGCGGATAGGTCAGATCCAGCTCCTTCAGAAGTCGCCGATATACCTTGTTCATTGCGAGCATGGTCGAATACAGCGCAAAACAGAGCTGGTTTCCCAGCTTCGGTACGGCGTCTGCGTCGATGTCGCGTGTGTTGTGGCTGTCCATGGGTTGAACTTTATATCGCTTACTATTCAATTGCAAGCACTGCTTTATAAAGATGCCGTAAGAAAATGTATCGCCCGCACGTCCACGACGGTATCGACAGGACTCAAAGGACTTTCCCCCATGATGAAGAACACGCTGTCCTGGCTGACCATGGTGCTCATGCTGGCGACCGCATTGCCTGCCCAGGCGCTCCGCCCGCAAGGGAGGCCCCCCGATCCGGTGCTGACCATCACGCACGACGGCCTGCAACGCCAGGCCCTGATCCATGTTCCGGCAAGCTACCGCGAGGGCTCGCCGCTGCCCCTCATCGTCGCCATGCACGGAGGCGGCGGCTCGATGCAGCACATGGCCGACGATCGCCGCTTCGGTCTCATTTCGCTGTCCGAACGCAGCGGCTACATCGTCGTGTTCCCGAATGGCTACAGCCGCCGCGGCAACGGTCGGCTTGCCACCTGGAATGCCGGCAACTGCTGTGCGGCATCGCGCGACGAACAGATAGACGACAGCGGCTTCATCGCACAGGCGATCAAGGAAACGTCGCGCCGATACAGCGTCGACCCGGCGCGCATCTACGCGACAGGCATGTCGAATGGCGCAATGATGGCCTACCGCCTCGCCTGCGATCACCCGGACCTGATACGCGCGATCACGGCGGTGGCGGGCACCGACAACACCCGCACCTGTCCGGACGGACGGGCGGTATCGGTACTGCACATCCATGCAAAGGACGACAGCCGCGTGCTGTTCGAAGGCGGCGCAGGCGCGGCCTTCCGGCGGGAGCAGGTGGTGACCGATTTCACTTCCGTGAAGGACAGCATCCAACGTTGGGTGGCGCGCAACGGATGTCCGAGTGCTGCGCGCACCGTACTCGACACCGCGGGCGCGCGCTGCGAGCGCTACGCACCGTGCCGCGATGACAGCGAGGTGGCGCTGTGCGTGACCGATACCGGCGACCACTCCTGGCCGGGCGGCCGCAAGGGACGAGGCATGGAGCCGTCGCAAGCGCTGTCGGCCACGGAAAGAATGGATGAGTTCTTCCGCCGGCATGGCATGCACTGACGCTCCCTTGCAGGAAGACGCCGACACGCGCGCGGCTGCGCTCGCCATCGGGATAACATCCCGAATGCCAGCCCGACGATGGACACGGCGGGTCCGATCAAGCACGAGGAGAGCGCACATGAGCTTACGCAGTGGCAGTCTGATCGTCTTTGCAACCTTGCTCGCGGCCTGCGGCAAGCCCTCCGATGTCCCGGTCCCGTCCCCTGCCGAACCGCCGGTGAAGGACAACGCCAGCGATGCGCCACCGGTGGTACCGTCCGCGCCGCCCGCTTCACAAGCCCCGACCGGTAACGCACCGGCTCCCGCCGATGTGATGCCGGCTGCCGCACCGGTCGCGACGCCTCCGGCGCCCGCTCCAGCCGCACCGGATGTCGAGCAGCGCGCGCCGGTCGAAGGCGCCACTGCAGTCGCCGGCTCCGGCGGCGACGTGATCAAGGGCTGGAAGACCTGGCGTTCCGCCGCATGCGAACGCTGTCATGGTCCGGCCCAGGAAGGCATGGTCGGCCCGTCGCTGATCGAATCGCTGAAAACGCTGAGCAAGGAAGAGGTGCGCAAGACCGTCATCGAAGGTCGTCTGGAACGGGGCATGCCGGGGCATCCCTATCTCGCCGACAAGTTCGATGACCTGTATGCCTATCTGAAGGGACGCTCCGACGGCAGCATTCCGACGGTCAGACCGGACGGCGCCTGAGTGGCTCCCATGCAGCAGATACTGGTCTATGGTGATTCGCTGTCCTGGGGCATCGTGCCGGGCACGCGTCAGCGCCTCGACTTCGATGCCCGCTGGCCGGGCGCGATGGAGGGTCGCCTGCTCGCCGGCGGATACCGGGTCCGCGTGATCGAGGACTGTCTGAACGGCCGGCGCACCGTCTGGGATGATCCGTTCAAGCCCGGCCGAAAGGGCGTTGACGGACTGGCGCAGCGCATCGAAACCCATTCTCCGCTCGCGCTGGTCATCCTGATGCTGGGCAGCAACGATTTCCAGTCCATGCACCCGCACAGCGCGTGGCACTCCGCGCAGGGAACCGCGGTCCTGCTGCGTGCGATACGCGAGGCACCGATCGAGCCCGGAATGCCGGTCCCGCCGGTACTGGTGGTGGCCCCGCCGCCAGCGGGTACCCCCTCGGGCGCCATCGCCGCGAAATTCGCCGGCGCGGAATTCAAGTGCATCGGCCTGGCCAGCGCCCTGCATGCAGTGTGCGCGGAACATGGCGCCCACTTCTTCGATGCCGGAACCGTGGTGCGTTCCAGCGCGATCGACGGCGTGCATCTGGATGCGCCCGATCATGCCGCACTGGGCGAAGCGCTCGCCCGCGAAGTGCATGCGCTGGGCGTACTGAGCCGGCCGCCCGCTTGAGCAACGGCACCCCGGACCGCTCAGGGCCGGGTTGAAGCACTTTCCCGCGCGGCCGCCACATTGCGTTCCACCATGGCCTTGGCCACGGTGTGGTACAGCGGTTTGCTGAAGATGCGCGACACGCCGGCCGACAGCAGGGACACGGCCATCAAGCCGATGATGACCGAGTAGCCATCCACCATTTCCATCACGATGATGAAGGAGGTGATCGGCGCCTGTGTCACCGCGGCGAGGAAACCTGCCATGCACAGCACGAGCAGCATGCCCGGCGCGTCGGCCTGACCGAGCAGAGGCGCGAGATTGTTGCCCACGCCGGCGCCGATGGCCAGGCTGGGCGCGAAGATGCCGCCCGGCAAGCCGCTCAGGTAGGCAATCAGGGTGGCGATGAACTTGACCGGACCGTAATACCACGCGAGCTGGCTGTCGCCATCGAGCAGCGCGCGCGTCTCGGCATAGCCGCTGCCGAACGCCAGACCGCCGCTCGCGTACCCCAGTGCCGCCACCAGCAGGCCGCACAGGAAGGCGAAGCGAACCGGGCGGCGGCGCCGGTAGTCGGCCAGAGGACCGCGCCACGAGATCGACCCCATGATGAGCATGCGCGAGAACAGGCCACCGGATGCGCCGCACACCAGGGCGGTCACCGCAACCGCCAGCGCCATCTCGCGGTCGCTGCCGCCGATGGCGATCTGGCCGAAATAGCTGGACTTGCCGAGAAAGGTCTGCGACACGATGCCCGCGAGAACGATGGCCGTGATGATGAGACCGCTCATGCGCGCCTCGACGCTGCGCGTCAGTTCCTCGATCGCGAACGCGATGCCGGCCAGTGGCGTATTGAACGCAGCCGCGATGCCGGCGGCACCGCCCGCCACCAGCATGTGCGTGCGCGGGATGTGCAGACTGCCCGGCAGGGCACGATGCAGCGCATTGAGCAGCGAGGCACCGACCTGCACGGTCGGGCCTTCGCGACCGAGAGAGAACCCGCTGCCGACGGCCGCCACACCGACCAGCACCTTGCCGACGATGATGCGCAACGACAGCAACGGCTTCCAGCCGGGCACTTCCGGCCGCGTCATTTCCGCGATGGTCTGCGGAATGCCGCTGCCTTCCGCTCCGCCGAACCAGCGACGGGTCAGCCACACGCACAGCGCGCCACCGAAAGGGGCGATCACGAAGGGCCACCACGGGTAGTCGCTGCTGGTGCTGCGGAAAAGATGTATCGCGTGATCCGAAAGCTGCGCGAATCCGACCGCCAGCATCCCCACCCCGACCGCCCCGCCCCACAGCAGCAGGCGTCCCAGCCAGAGCTTCAGATAGGCGATCTGACGACGTCGTACCGCCCGATTGCGCAGATACAGACGGATGCGAATATAGGTTTTGCGCAAAGCGCCTGAATCAAACATCATGAATGGTCGGCCCGGGATGTACATTGACGCAAAGAACGAATCGCAAGATACGTGCCGCCCGGCCTGTCGGTCCGCACCCCGTCTGTCCGCGGGAAGTCTGCCCATCGTTGATGCGCGCTGCCGAGACATCATGCACCATCACAGGGCATGTTCTGCCAAGCATTTACATCGGGAGAGGGATCATGAGCCGAAAGTCTGCCGGGATCGCGGTCAGCCCGCATCATCTGGCCAGCGAATCCGCGCGCGACGTGCTGCGCGAAGGCGGCAACGCGATCGAGGCCATGATTGCCGCCGCGGCGACCATCGCCGTCGTCTATCCGCACATGAATTCGCTCGGCGGCGACAGCTTCTGGCTGATTGCCGAACCGGGGCAGGCACCGCGCGCCATCGACGCATGCGGTGCGGCCGGCGCGCTGGCCAGCCGTCACTGGTATTTCGACCAGGACATGTACGAGCGCATTCCGAATCGCGGCCCGCTGGCGGCGCTCACCGTCGCCGGCACCGTATCCGGCTGGCAACTCGCGCTGGAAGCCGCTGCCAAGGCAGGCGGAACGCTGCCGCTGTCGCGCCTGCTGCGCGACGCCGAACATCACGCGCGGCATGGTGTTCCGGTCACCACCAATCTGGCGCGCAGCCTCGCGGCCAAGATCGGAGAGGTGGGCGAACAGCCTTATTTCCAGCTCAACTACATGCCGGACGGCGAACTGCCGCAGGCCGGCACCCTGCTCTACCAGCCCAGGCTCGCCGACACGCTGGCCCAGCTCGTGCGCAACGGATTGGCCGATTTCTACACCGGCGAGCTGGCTCGGCGCATGGCGTCGGCGCTGGAACGCGCGGGCAGCCCGCTGCGGCTGGCCGACTTCGGCGCGCATCGCGCGCAATGGCGCACGCCGCTCGAACTGACCCACCGCCTGGGCCAGTTCTACAACATGCCGCCGCCCAGCCAAGGGCTGCTGTCCCTCATCATCCTCGGCCTGCTCGAGCGGCTGGACATCGGGCGCCACGATCCGATGTCGGCCGATTTCATCCATCTGGCGGTCGAAGCCACCCGCCAGGCCTTCATCATCCGCGACCGCTATCTGACCGATCCGGCGCGCATGCGGGTCGATCCGCAGTCGCTGCTGAGCAGCGACTGCCTGGACACGCTGGCCAGCCATGTCGATCCGGACCGGGCCGGTGGCCACTTCACCAGCCTGCCCGGCGACACGGTATGGCTGGGCGCCATCGACGGCGCCGGCCGCGCGGTCAGCTTCATCCAGAGCATCTACCACGAGTTCGGCAGCGGTGTGGTGGCGGGCGACACCGGCGTGCTCTGGCAGAACCGCGGCGTGAGCTTTTCGCTGCAGGCGGGCGCCCTGAACGCGCTGGAGCCCTTCCGCAAACCTTTCCACACGCTCAATCCACCGCTCGCCCGACTGAAGGATGGGCGCACCGTGGTCTATGGCAGCATGGGTGGCGACGGCCAGCCGCAGTTCCAGGCCGCCGTGCTGTGCCGCTATCTGTATGCCGGCAACGACCTGCAGCAGGCGGTATCGGCGCCGCGCTGGCTGCTCGGCCGCACCTGGGGCTCGGTCAGCGAAACGCTCAAGCTGGAAGGACGTTTTCCGCAGTCGCTGTTCGACGAACTGGCCGCGCGCGGCCACGTGCTCGAGGCGCTGGGCAATTTCGACGACAGCGCCGGCCATGCCGGCATCGCGGTCCGGCATCGCGACGGCCGGCTGGAAGGCGCGGCCGACCCGCGATCCGACGGTTCGGCCGAAGTCGCCTGAAGCCCGCCCCGGTCAGGCGGCGCCCACACCGGTGCGGATGAGGGTGCCGACATGCCGGCCGCGCAGGGCGGCGGTCAAGCGGCCGGGCACTCGACCATTGATGAGCTGCACATGCCGCAGATGGCGAGCGTTTGCCATCACCTCGAGCAGTGCGCGATCGAAGGGCAGCGGCCCGACCTGCCGCTGCAACTCATGCGCGTCGACATCGGCAAGCAGTTCTGCCTGTGCCGCGTCCGGCCCGTTCGGGTCGGCGGTATATACCCCGTCCACGTCCTCGACCAGGGTCAGGCTGGCGGCGCCCAATGCGTCGGCCAGCAGGAAGGCGCCGGTATCCGCGCGATGCGGCGGAATGCGCGAGGTCGGAAATTCGTGGTGATGGTAGGGCGGGAAGGCGCTGCCCACCACCGCGCGCGCGGCAGTCAGGTGAATGGCGAGCTGATTGGCGATGGCCGGATGCTCGATGTAGGACACGCCGTCCCGCGCCAGCAGCGACGCGAGGAGGTGCCCGTTCTGCCCGGCTTCGCTGGCCGCCAGCGGCGCCAGCGATCCGACCGGCAGACCGAGATCCAGCCCCACGCCATACAGGTGGCGTGCACGGATGCCGGCCCCGGTCAGGATGAGCAGGCGGTGTTCGGGCAACAGCGCGCGCAGCTCCTCGACCACGGGCAGGATGGCTTGATGGCCGCGATCCATGATGGCGCGGCCACCGATCTTCACGACATGCAGCCAGGGCAGCAGAGGTATCGGCTTGACGCCCGCGACCGGGCGCGTGAGCTGCCTGTCCTGCAGGGTCTGCCGCGCCAGCGGCGACGCCACATGCTTGATGGTATTCGAGCTATCGACCATGGTTCTGCCTTCAGTTCGCGGTGATGACGGTGCCGACATGTTCGCCGGCGAGCGCGCGGGTGAGCTTGCCGGGTATCAGCCCGTTGATCACCTGGACTTCGCGCACATGACGCGCCGCCTGCAGCAGATCGAGCACCGGAAATTCGAGGATGGAGTCGTGCAGCCCGCGCGACTTCATCTCATCCACTGAAATCCTGGGGATGAAGGTGGCCGACCTGTCAGTTTTTGGATTCGCCGTGAACAGGCCGTCCTCGTCCTTGACGAACACCATGGCCTTGCAGCCGAACTGCTCGGCCAGCAGGAAACAGCCTGCATCGGTCCGGTAGGGCGGAATGACGCCCTCGGCCGCCGGTCGCATCCACAGCTTGTAGGGCGGCATGCCGCTGAATATCACCGCATTGACCTGGGCGAGGTACAGCGGCACCGCCGACAGCCCCGCCCCATCCACCGTCGATATGCCGTGCTTCGCCATCAACTGCCCCAGCATGGCGGCGTTCTGGTCGGCCACCGAAGCGCCAAGCTGGGACAGCACGCCAGCCGGCAGATTGAGTCCGGCCGCGATGGCGTACAGATGGCGTGCGCGTGTGCCCGCGCCGGTTCCGATCAGCAGCTTGTGGCGCGCGCGTGCCGCGACGATTTCATCGACCAGTGGATACACGGCCGCGCGACCGCGGTCGATGATGCTCTGGCCACCGATCTTGATCACCGTGGCCTCGGGCAGGATGCGGAAATCCGCCGCCGTTTCCGCCGCAGCCTGCAGTTGCGCATCGGTCAGCGAGCGCTGCATCAGCAGCGCTTCCAGCTCCGCGCTCGCTCCCTGGGTTACCTCGATATCGGCCATGGACACTCCTCAAGTTCGATGCCGGGACGCGCGGACTGCGCGCGCATCCTGTATTCATGAGGATATAGCAGGCCGAAGCGTGTGCAAGGTCCGGTGCCGAAGAAAATGCTCGGGCATCGCCCGCTCAGCGCAGGCCGGACCGCGCGCGTCGCTTCTTCAGCCAGATCACGATTCCGGTGACCGACAGCAGCGCCACCGCCAGGCCCATCAGCGACACCAGGATGCGGCCGGGCAATCCGAGGATGCGACCGGAATGCAGCGGAAACTGGGCCGCCAGGAAAATGTCTCCGGCACTGCCCTCGCCCGGCACGACGGCGCCCACGAGATCGCCGCTGCGCGCATCGATGTACAGCCAGGGCGGCCCCAGCCCCGCTTCGCCATGATCGCCGCCCGGTTCGAAGAAACCCACGCCATACACGCCATAGCCATCGGCATAGAAGATGCCGCCGGGCGGCGGGGTCCAGCCGCGGCGGGCCGCTTCAGCACGCGCCAATTCGAGCGCCGACTCGCGGTCGAGCACGGGTTCGATCGGCTGGTCCGGCGGTCGAGGCGTCACGGTGTCGAACGGGTTCGGGCTGAGCGGCGAGAACAGAGCGGTCAGCGGGGCGACGAGCTGGCTGCGCAGATTCATCGACACCGAGGTGAACGCGAGCACGCACAGCAACAGCCACAGCCACACACCGCCCGAACGGTGCACATCGAAATTGAGCCGGTAGCCGCCCTGGCGCCAGCGGAAGGCGAAAGACTTGCGCCATGACGAAGCCTTCGGAAAGCTGATCCACAGCGCGACCAGGCAATCCAGGGTCCAGCCGACCGCGATCAGGCCCATGAACCAGATGCCCAGTTCGATGCCCCAGCCATCCGGTATGTGCATCGAGTAGTGCAGCTTGTACAGGAAGGGCAGCAGGTTCTCGCGGCTCAGGGACAGATCGCCCCACAGGCGACGGCCCTGGATGGCGCCGGTCGCCGGATCGAGCGCGAGCTGGTTGAAGCCCGGCTCGTAGCGACGTCCGGTGCGCGGGTCGACGCGTGGCTCCACCCAGATCTGCTGAGAATGGCCGGGCTCCACGGCCAGCGGCAGATAGTTCACCCGCAGCCGCGCATCGGCCGCCTCGATGCGTCGCGCCAGTTCGAGCGCAGGGATGGGCGTGGCGGTGACCGGCGCATCGAAGAAGCCTGGATTGAGCCATTCGTCCAGTTCGTGATCCCACGAAATGAAGGCGCCGGTCAGTCCCGCGACGAACAGGAACAGCGCAGACGCGAGACCGAACCAGCGGTGCAGCAGCACGAGCACGTTGCGCATGATGGAATGGAATGCGAAAGCCGGTGCGATGCGGGCGGCACCCGGCCGCCCTGCACGCTCACCAGCGATAGTTGAGACTGGCCATCACCAGGCGCCCGCGACCGCGATAGCAATAGCCGTCGTGACACATGAGATAGGCCTTGTCGGTCAGGTTGTTGGCGCGCAGCGCCACACTTGCACCGTGCAGCATGCCGCCCAGGTCATAGCCGATGCGCGCATCGACCAGCGTGTAGTCATCGTTGCGCAAGGTGTTCTGGCTGTCGGCATAGCTTTCGCCAATCCAGCGTGCCCCCACGCCGACATCCAGGCCATTCACGAACGAATACTTGCCCCACAGCGACGCCATCTGCCTCGGTATGCCGACCGGCTGCCGGCCTTCGGTGCCGTCGTTCGAGCGCGTGATATCGACATCCTGCAGGGTGTAGGCCGCGACCAGCTCCAGTCGCTGAAGCAGGTGCCCGCTGGCTTCCAGTTCGATGCCCCGGCTGCGCGTCTCTCCGGTCTGGATCCGGTTGTTCACGTTGGCCGGATCGCGCGTGAGCGCGTTCTGCTGCACGAGATGGAACACGCTGGCGGTGAGCAGCGCGCGGCGGCCGGCGGGCTGGTACTTGATGCCGGCTTCGACCTGCTTGCCCACGGTTGGCTTGTAGGCATCGCCATAGAAGTTGGTGCCGAACTGCGGCGAGAACGAGGTGGCGTAACTCACGTACGGCGCAAGCTCCGGCGTGAGCATGTACAGCACGCCCAGGCTGCCGGTGGTCTTCCAGTCGGTCTGGCTGCTCGACGATCCGGCCATCCTGTCCTTCTGCGTCTGTTCGGCGCGATCGCGGCGCACGCCGGCGGACAGCCGCCAGTCGCCCCACTGCGCCTGGTCCATCGCGTACGCGCCGGTGTTGGTGCCGCTCACATCCTGATCTACCGACAGCGTGGACGGTCGCGCGATGGACTGGTGATAGTCCGGATCGCTGATGCTGATCGACGGCGCGGAGCCGCTCAGATAGCGGATGCTGCCATCCAGCTTCGAATGATCGATGCCGCCGATCAGCTTGTGCTGCACGGCGCCGGTCGCGAAACGCGACTCCAGCGAGGTATCGACGCTCAGGTTGTGCATGCTTTCGTATACCCCGTAGGTCGTGCGCTGGATGGTGTCGCCATCGGCATCCAGGGTGCCGCTGAGATACTGGTTGTCGGTATCGACATGGCCGTAGCGCAGGTTCTGTCGCAGCACCAGCGTGTCGCTGATGCGGTGTTCGGCTTCATAGCCGGCGACATACTGCGTCTGTTTCAGGCCGTCGAAATCGACGTCGCCGGGCCAGAACCGGCTCAGTTCGCCGGAAGGCAACTGGAACGGTCGCGGCGAACCGGCGGTTTCGAAGTGCTGCGCGTGCGCCAGCAGCGTGATGCGCGTGCGGTCCGATACCTGCCAGGTCAGTGCAGGCGCGAAATACAGGCTGTCGTCGTTCACACCCACGACATCGGATTCGCTGTCGCGTGCGAGCGCGGTCAGGCGATAGCTCACATCGCCGTTCTCGGTCAAGGCACCGCCGAAGTCGCCCTGCGCCTGATAGTGGTCATCGCTACCCACCTGCACCTCCACCTCGCGCAGCGCCTCCCGCGTCGGACGCTTGCTCACGCGATTGATCATGCCGCCCGGGCTGATCTGGCCGAACAGCACCGAATTCGGCCCCTTCAACACTTCCAGACGTTCCAGGCCATAGGGTTCGGTGCGGAAATAGGACAGCCATCCGGTATTGGTCTGACGCAGCCCATCGCGATAATCGGCGGTGCTGGTGACATCGAAACCACGCACCGTGATCTGGTCGAAGCGCGGGTCATTGCCCCAGGCGGCGATCTGCACCCCCGCCGTATACGCGACCGCCTGTTCGACATTCAGCACACCGCGATCGCGCATCTGGTCGGCAGTGACCACGGTCACCGAACGAGGCGTTTCCAGCAGCGGTGTGTCGGTCTTGCTGGCCGATGCCGCGCGACGGGCCACATAGCCATCCACCGGCCCGGTGGCGGTCTCGGCCTCGGCATCGGCACGCGCGGTCACCAGCACCGCCCGCATGGTCGTGACCCCGGACTCGGGTACCGGCGCCTTGCGCAGCGCGTAGCTGCCGTCACTGCGCGCGACCGGTTCGAGGCCGCTGCCAGCGAGCAGGCGGCGCAGGCCCTCTTGGATATCGAAACTGCCCTGCAGCCCTGCAGTGCGCAGATTCGCCACCAGGGCCGGATCGAAACTGAGCAGCACGCCGGCGGTGGCGCCCGCCTGGTTAAGCGCCGCCGCGAGCGGGCCGGGCGCAATGTCGAAACGGAAGACAGTGGCGCCGGACTGCGCAGCCACAGGAGCGGCCCACAGCATGGAAGCGGCCACGGCGCCGCCGAAGGCCAGCGCAAGCGACAACGAAAGAGGCGCCGCCCGCAGGCGGCGCTGACTTGGACGGAAGATCGGCACGGAAAGCATTCCTCGAAAGGTTGGAAAGAAGGTTTCCTTCCACTGCCAATCGAGTGAAGAAAAAGTACAGTGCCGGCGTTGGTTACCGCGCGGATGCGCCCGGACGCGCGGGCAGCAGCGCATGCCCGGCAGCCGGATCGCCGGCGTCGCGCGCCAGCACCCGCACCGGCAGCGTGGCTGCCACCGCAGCCAGCGCACGCACGCTGTCGGCCAGCGGGAAGGTGCCGGAAATGCGCCAGTCGGCGACCTCCGGCGACACGACGATGGGCGCCCGGCGATAGCGCGCCAGTTCGACCGCGAAATCGGAAAGCGTCATCGCATCGGCGACCAGCATGCCGCGCGACCATGCGTTGTCCGCCACTCCGAGCGCGCGCAAGGTGGTGACGCCGGCGCGGTCGAAGCGCACGAACTGACCGGCATGCAACAGGGCGGGACCGCGAGCCGGAACGGCCGCCGCCGGATGGATGGCGACGCGCGACTCGAGCACGCCCACTTCGCTCCAGCCGTCTTGCTGCCGCACCGAGAAACGGGTACCGAGCGCCTCGACCCGGCCTTCGGCCGTCACCGCGAAGAAGGGTGGCACCGCTTCGGCCGGATGGCCGGTGCTGATCAGCACACGACCGCGCCGCAGGACGACGAGCCGGGCCCGCGCGGTGAAATCGATCTCGATGGCGGTGTCGGTATCCATCTGCAGCACGCTGCCATCGGCCAGGATGACGTCGCGCATTTCGCCCACCGCCGTGCAGTGATCCGCCGACAGATCGCTGCGTCGCCAGCCCTGCCAGCCGGCGACGCTGCCGATGAGGGCGGCCAGCATGCCTCCCATGACACGTCTGCGGCCACGATCAGGCGTGGCACGCCGGCCGAGCACGTCGGCGGCGGTCTGCGCATGGGCGGCCGGCAACTGCGCGAACAGCGCGGTGGCGGATTCCGCCCGGCGCCAGCCGGCTTCGTTGCGGGCGTCCTCGGCACGCCAGGCGCGCCAGCGCTCGCGATCGGCGTCGGTCGCCTCGCCCGACGCCAGCAGCACGAACCACTGCGCCGCTTCGGCCAGCGCGTCCGCGTCGGGATCGGCCAGCGACGACGGATCGCTCACGACAGATCGATCCGCATGCAATGGGTGATGGCCTGCAACATGTACTTCTTCACCATGCTCACCGACACCTCCAGCCGTGTGGCAATGTCGGCGTAACTCAGGCCTTCGAGCTGCGACAGCAGGAAGGCGGTGCGCGCCCGTTGCGACAGGCCGTCGAGCACGGCATCGATCTGTTCCAGGGTTTCCAGTATCAGCGCGCGCTCCTCCGGGCTGGGTGCCAGCGGCTCCGGCCGTGTGGCGAGCGCTTCGAGATAGGCGCGCTCGATGTCCTGGCGACGCAGGTGATTCACCATCAGGCCGTGCGCCACCGTCGTCAGGAAGGCGCGCGGCTCGCGCAGTTCCGACAGCGCACCCGGCTTCAGAAGACGGACGAAGGTATCGTGTGCCAGATCGGCAGCGCGATGCGTGCACCCCAGCTTTCGGCGTAACCACGCATGCAGCCAGCCGTGGTGGTTGCGGTACAGATCGGCGACGGAATCGGCGGTGGACACGGGCACTTCCTGGGCGGGAACAGGCCCGCTGCGGGCACTGCGGACCATACTGATAATGGTTCTTATTCTCCAACACCCTGCCGCACCGCGTCAATCCCGGCCGGCGCACCGCGCTGCCGGAATCGCGCCTGCCTCCGGTCAGCGCCGCCGTCGCGACGCCCACACGCCAGCCAGACCCGCGGTCGCCAGCAGCAGCGCCGACGAAGGCTCAGGCACGGTATTGACTTCGCGAAAATCGAAGGTGGCGGAAAACGCCAGTTCCTCGTTTTCCGTGAACCGCCACTGATCCCTCAGCATCTCGTCCAGGTCGCTGAAAGCCGAGGCGGGAATGTTCCAGCCGGCCCCGCCCAGCACATTGCCCACCGTGGCCAGACGCAGGCGCGAATCGTCAGGAATGGTCAGTTCGAAGTTGGTCGCGAACAGGAACATCATGTAGGTATCGCCGGCATTCACCGCGACATCGAAATCGAAGGTGTACTCCTTGAACTCCAGACCGGTGGTTACGGGTACCGAAATCACGTCGCTGCGATACAACACCGGGCCCTCGATAAAGCGCGTAAACGGGTTGTACTTGACCAGCAGCGCCTGCATCTCGACCGGAATCATGTTGGTGCCGCGGCCCTGTATGGCATCGCTGAGCAGGAAGGTGAAATCCAGCATCCGGTTGGTGCCGGTCGGCGCACGCAGGAACTGGCCCCATCCCGAAAATCCCGAAGATCCGAAGTCGCCGATGTTGGTCGATCCGTCCCACGACGACAGCGTACTCACCACCACCGGCGCCGCCGTCGCCGACTGCATGCCCGCTGCCAGTCCGAACAGCAGCGGCGCCATCGTTTTCCATCCCGCATTCATCTTCAGCCCTCCTCCTTGTGTCACGGTGTGCCCGGCGCGTACGTACCGAAAAGCTGCCTTCGCCGAGGCCTTCAAGTCGCCCGAAGCGAGGGCGATTCCGAGGTCGCATTCTGTTTGCGTGGCAGAGAACGCATCAATACGCATATGCGCGTAGCGGAGCGGCAAGCGTCAGGCCTCGTGTGGCAGGCGTCACGGAAGGCGCGTTGCCGGGGCGACCCGCCGTCCGGCCCCGGAAACAGACCTGCCCGCCGCTGTCCGGGGCGACGCGCCCGCTCCCGCACCGCGCCGTGACGCGCTGCACGGCCTCATGCGCGAACCTGCGGCCACTACGCACTAGTGCGTATTGCTCCACCTGGCCACCGATCGCGTAATCTTGGCCATCCCAGAAACGGTGATTGCCATGCCTGTCCGACATTCCCTCCGCCACCGCCTGCTGTTCGCCGCCCTGCTCGCTGCCGGCTTCTGCTCGCCGGCCCGGGCGGTCAATTTCGAAGTGCTGTTCGACGGCTTCGATTACGTGGCCGACTTCGACGACTACGAACTCAAGAGCGGTTCAGCAACGGTGAACTCTCTCGTGGTTGGCGATGCCGGTGCCGCATCCTTCCTGCACAGCGGCGGCACGCTGCGCGTCACCGATACGCTCACACTGGGCATGCGCGACGGGTCGGTCGGTGTCTATTCCCTGTCCGGCGGCTCCCTGCTGACCAGCAAGATGTGGGTGGGCGCCGGTGGAAGCGGCTCCTTCCTGCACAACGGCGGCGGAATCAGCGTGAGCGGCAGGCTGTACATGAACGGTACCTACCTGATGCAGAACAGCAGTTCAGTGCTGCTGGCTTCCGGCGGTGTCGAAGTGCTGGGTGGCACCATGCTCATCTACGACGGCGCGATCACCGGCAATGTGTACACGGTGTTCAGCAGCAGCACCAACGGCCCGCCAACGATCAAGCTGTTCGGCGGAGAGCTCAACGGCAATGTGACCATAGACACCGGCAAGCTCACGCTTGAAGGAGGCACCATCAGCGGCAATGTCACCATCAACCGCAACGATGGCCTGCATCTGGCCGGTGGACGCATCGATGGCACGCTCATCCTGAACGCCGGGGTGAATGCACTGAGCTATACCGGCACCACCTTCGTGGGTGGCCTGATCAACTACCGCACCATGACCAGCACCAGCGGCGAGAGCTGCTGCGCGCCGGGCGTGCTGGACATCGGCAGCGGGGGTTTCGACAACCGCGGCACCTTCTACGCACGCGGACGCATCAACAGCGCCGGCCAGAGCCGCAATTCCGGCACCTGGCGCGTCGATGCGCCACTCACGCTGGGCGGCACCGGCGGCCTGCTCAACAGCGGCATCCTGCAACTGTCGTTCGGCGAGGCGTCGAACGTGACGCTCGAGCAGAGCGCATTCGTGCTCGCCAACACCGGCCAGATACAGATCAATGGTGCGCGCGTGAACGGCAATGGCCGTCTCGAGAACCGTGCAGGCGGACGCATCGAGGGCTACGGCAACATCGACAGCGTGTTCGCGCAACAGGGATCGCTGCTGGTGGCGAACGGCACGCTGAACGTGAGCCGCGGTTTCATCAACACCGGCGCCATCACGGTCAACGAGAACGGCACGCTGGGCGGTGGCGAGATCGACAGCCGCGGCAGCATGCAGGTGTATGGAAAGGTCAACAGTGCGGTGCGCAACAGCGGTTCGCTGATGGCGGACGTGCGCTACGCGTCGCCGGTCGTGTTCGGCGGCAATCTGTACAACGAAGGCGTGATGGAGGTCCGGGGGGGCACCGTGCGCCTGGATCGCGGCATGCTGAATCGCGGCACGGTGAACGTCGATCGCTACGCGAAACTGGGCGGTGGCGAGATCGACAACCGCGGCAGCCTGAACGTGGCCGGCACGGTGTCCGGCGATGTGCTCAACACCGGCCGCATCGACACCGCGCCGCCCGGCACCGACGTGCTGTTCGAGGGCACTGTGCGCAACCAGCGCGATGGGCTGATCGCGATCGCGCAAGGCGTATCGGGCAGCAGCACCCGTTTCACCGGGCCGGTCACGCTGGCCACCGGTTCGCGCCTGGAAACGGCGAACGGCGCGAGCGCCGGATTCAGCGGCCTGCTCACCCTGATGGATGGCAGCCGCGTGTCGCTTGCCAGCGGCAGCCGGCTCGATCTGCTCGGCGACGTCATGATCAACGGTCGCATCGATGTCGACGGCAGCGGCTGGCTGGCGTTCCTGGCGGGAAGCTCGCTCGACTTCGACGCCATCACCTCGCGACTTGAAACCCGGGGCGGGCTGCTCCTGCACACCACGACGCTGGATATGGACCTCGACATTTCCGTGTCGGGCACACGCCGCTCCCAGCGCATCGACGCCGAAAGCCTCGCCATCTGGAACAGCACGCTCGCCCTCAACCTCAACAGCGGCATCACGCTGCGCGAGGGCGACCGCTTCGACCTGCTGGACTGGACCACCTTCGAAGGCGATGGCTTCAGCCGCATCGATACCTCGGGGGTTCGCCTCGCCGACGGCCTGGGCTGGGATTTCAGCCAGCTCTACACCACCGGCGAAATCGCCGTCGTCGCGGTGCCGGAGGCAAACACCTGGGCGATGCTGCTGGTCGGGCTGGCGGTGCTCGGGCTGAGCACGCGGCGCAAGCAGTACGCGTAAGGGCGCGCCAGCCCATGCTGCCCGCGTCCGGCATCACGCGCGGGGCGCCACCCTGCCCTCACCCGCCCGGCGTCCTTCGGTCCGTCGGCGGGAACGGCGCCGGCGCGGCCTTGCCCGCATCCGGATCGTTGCGGTTCGACGCCATGTAGGCGATGAGTGCCATGCGCATCGCCTCTTCGACCGACATGTGCACCGGCGTCACCCAGGCGCGCGGAACGAACACCGTATAGCCGCCTATCATGTAACCCATGGGCAGATACACGGCGATCTGGTCGGACAGCTCGGCCAGCCCGTCGGGCAGTCCATCCATGGACTGACGCGTCACCAGGCCGACGATGCCCATTTCGTTGCCCGGCATGCGCAGCAGCACCACCTGCTGCGCCGGCGTGTCGGTGTGCGGCGCGAAGTAGTCGGCAAAATTCTTCAGAGACGAATAGATGCTCTTCACCACCGGCAGATTGGTGAACGGCAGCTCCACCAGCGACAGCAGCCGGCCGGTGGCCGGCTGCGACACCAGCGCACCCAGCGCAAGGATGAGCACGGCACCGAGCGCGATGCCCAGCCCCGGCAGATAGAAGTCACCGACGATGGGCCGAATGAGCATCATGGCCAGGCTTTCCGTCCACGTCACGAACAGCACGAGCACGTACACGGTCAGCGCCAGCGGCAGGAAGGTGATCAGGCCGCGAAAGAAATACTGGTAAAGACGGTGGTTGTTCATGAGGAATGAGGGGAACGAAGGCGGGATCAGCATACCTTGTGGCGGCTGCGGCCGGCGCGTGCGGTCGTCCGCGCGGGGCCATCGGTCCTTCCACCCTTGTTCTCGCGGCGGCTGTCGCTGATCGCTTGCGTGGCGCTGCGTCGCGCGGCCGCTCCGCTCTTCCGCCACCGCTGCCTGGCGACGCCCTGTCGCAAATGCCGCGTTGCCGACACCCATGTAGGCATTCTGCCGGTATGCCCCCGGCACCCGTCCGGCCTCGTTCACGGGACGCGTCTGGACACCTTGTGCCCGATCAACAAATGACCAGACGAAACCGCCGCTCACCCAATGAAAACGACATTCATTGTTCCAGATCACCAGGAATGGAAGGCTCTCCGATCCATCATGAACCTCAACGTCATACCACCGATGCGGCACACATATTGCGAACGAGGAAGGTCCGATCCGGACGCAACAAGGAGCCCATCATGGCAAATGTCACCTTTTCATCCCCGCTGATGCCGCGCGACGTCACCGTCTATGCGGTGGCTGGCGAACGCGGCACGCTGCTCGCTCTCGCCAAGGAGCACCACATTCCGATTCCCTTCGACTGTCAGGACGGCGAGTGCGGGTCCTGTCTTGTCGAGGTCGTGCATTACCACCCCGGCGTGCGCTATGGCATCGCCCTGACCGAAAAGGAGAAGGAAATCCTGCGACAGCTCGGCAAGATCACCAAGCAGGAAATCATGGACGCCGAAGTCAACGACATGCCGCCGCGCCACCGCCTGGCCTGTCAGTGTTTCGTCCGCAACGAGGACATCGCCGTTGTGTTCGAAGGCGATGTGACGAAGCCGGTAAAGGGCCCAGCCCTGTCCATCGCCGCCGCGATCTACAAGGGCGGTGTCGGCATCCGCACGCTGGACCAGTTCCTGAGCTATGCAGTCAAGGTCGAGGAGGACGCCGCGCTGCACTTCGAGAACCTGGCGGAAAAGATGAAGTCCTGCGGCAATGAAGATGTCGCGGCCCTGTTTTCGCAACTCGGGGGCTACTCGCGCCTGCACCTTCAGGAAGCGAGGGCGAAGTGCACCCGATACGAAGTCGTCGAGCACCTGCCCGCCAGTTCCGCCTGGCCCGACCATGCGACGCCGGAACAGACAGCCTTATGGGCGGCCGACCCCGCCCTGACCCGGCTGGGAGCGCTCAAGGCCGCGCTGCAGGGCGAACGCCGCGGCTACGAGTTCTACTACGCGATCGCCCACACCACGCGCGACGCGACCATCCGCACGGTCGCCCGGGAATTCGTGCGTGAGGAAGCCGAGCACGTCGAAAAGCTGAAGCTGTGGATAGCACAGGAGGAAGCGGCGCTGCGTCGCAGCAGCGACACGGTTGCGGGCTGACACCCGCGAGCGGGACGAGCCCGTCTTCACGCCGGCCCGTCCCCCTTCCTGTGTGCGCGAACGCGTCGTTCGCCGTCGCACGGCTTCCGGCCCCTGTCCGACCCGCCCGGCCCGGGCACCCGCCTTGCTGCCGGATGCGCGGACCGCCTCCGCGGCCCTTCGCAACACTCCATCCCTGCACAGGAGGCTCACGCCATGACCGCTCACTCATCGGAATCGCACACCCGCAGATCGCAGGAGGCGCTGACGCTGTTGCGCGCCGATCACAAGCATGTCGACGAACTGTTCGAGAAGTACGAGAGCGCGCGCACGAGCGCCCAGAAGAAATCCATCGTGCGGGACATCTGTACCGAGCTCGAGGTGCACGCGAGCATCGAGGAGGAAATTTTCTATCCGGCGGTAAAAGCTGCGCTCAAGGACAAGGAACTGGTGCCCGAAGCGACGGTGGAACACGCCACCCTGAAAGACCTGATCGGGCAGTTGCGTGATACCGAGCCTGACGGCGAAATGTTCGATGCCAGGGTGAAGGTGCTGTCCGAATACGTGAAGCACCACGTGAAGGAGGAACAGAACGAAATGTTTCCCAAGGTGAAGGACACGGATCTCGACCTGTCCGAACTGGCCGAACAGATGAAACAGCGGAAGGAAGAACTGCTGGCCAACGCGCCTCACTGAGCGCAACGCGGTGGCGGGCGGCCCGCCGCTTCGCGTCTTGCGCCGATACAGGCCGATGGGCCAGCTCAGTCGCCCGTCATCCGCCTCGCGCGGAGCGGCGGGCGCGCGCGGCGACCAGTGCGAGCCCGGTCAGCATGAGGCCCCAGGCGGCCGGTTCGGGCACCACGGTCACGTCACCGTCGCGCACCGCCCACACCGGGAAGGCATTGCCCTTGGCCACGAAGTACTGATCGCCGCCCTGGAAGGACACCACCCAGGCACCGGACGCATCGGTCACGCCTTCAGAGGACCAGTAGTAATTGGGCTGGATGTTGCGGAACGGACCGTCCTGAAAGACGGGCGCACGCGCCACACCCGCAGCGGTGTAGGCTCCGAGATTGCCGAGGGTGACGTTGTACAGATGGGCCAGTTCGCTCTGCGTGCTGGTGATGTTCCAGCCGATGTCCGAACCGCCGTCGTACCGGGTGGTGAACACGAAACTGCTGCCATTGACCGGTCGCGTCGTCGGCAGGCGCCAGTCGTCGATGCCATATACGTCCAGCGCCTCCACCCAGTCCCGCGCGCCCTGCCAGCCGAACAGGCCGCTCACCGAGTCACCCAAGGTAACCGCCGCATTGGCATCGGCCAGCCAGGTGATGTCGAGCACCGTGTCGTAATACGCCTCGAAGCCGTTCGCGGCGTTGCCGTCGAGGTCGCGGCCCTGAAGCGTGGTGGTCCAGGTGCCCATGGTCGGGTCGCTCGCCGCCAGCAGCGGCGACGACATGCCCGCGCACATCAGGGCGAGCACGGCAGGCAGGCGTGCGGAAACCCGCCGCCCGAAGGAAAAGGAGAACAAGCTTGTCATGAACGGCCCTCTTGGATGGATGCATGAACAGGCGAATGGCGCGAAGCCCCCTGCCCTGACCGGGCTGCGGGCTCCGCACGCGCCTGGACGCGGATTTCGGCTTCTGTCGGCGCGCTGTGCAGAGCCGTGACAGCACTGCATGCAAAGTATGTAAAGCGCCGTCTTGAGGGGTCAATCGGCCGAAAGTACTTCCGTCATGCCTGCCGTGAAATAGTCCGGCATGCGCCACGCTCGCGCCGTGAATGCGCCCTTCTCGCGCCCGCTCACGACGGCCGTACGGCAGCCCCTGCGCGCGCGCAGAACGCAGGCGGGAGAACGCGGACGGAATACGCCGGGTGCGCCCTGCGTCCGCTCACGGCGTAAGGTCGGCAGCGTCAGGCCGGCAGGTGCGCGCCTGCAGCAGGCGGATCGCCGTTCATTGTTGCCGGGTCCGTTCGCCGCGCCGTCTCAGCACAGCGCCGATCACGCCGGCACCGGCCAGCAGCGTGGCCCAGTTCGCGGGCTCGGGGATGGCAGGACGGACGTCGACATTGTCGATCTGTATGCCGTCGACGCTGCTCACCTTGAGCATGAAAAAAACCAGCGCGTCCAGATCGAGCTGTATGCGCGAAACACCCGACGCGTCCTGTGCCTCGACCGTGCGCTCGCCGAGCGCGCGCTGGACGCCATCCGGAACGCATTCAGGAGTCTGGAATTCATGTCTTTCAGCTTTTCGCAAGGCAACACACGAAAATCCATTCGTCCGCGAGATCGTCATCCGTTCGGTGCGAGTGGCCATGTGGCGCTGTACGAGATCGAGAACGAAGAAACCGTGACCACTCTCGCGGCCAGGCATCAGCGTGAGGATGATGACTGCTGATTAGTCGGCGCGGCCCGCCAGTCATGCAGGGCTGGTCACTGACTGCTCAAGAGGACATGCCGACCAACGTTTTCCCGGCCGATCGATCCGCGGCAAGGGCGGCGGCGTACAGGACATCGATGCTCATGTCACGGGCGATGGCGCAAGCCAGTCTTCCACCTTCAGCCTGGGCATGCGCTGAAACTCGCGCAGGTTATGCGTCACCAGTGTCAGCGCACGTGATCTGGCATGTGCCGCGATCAGCATGTCATGGCTGCTGATCGGGGTGCCGGCGGGGGTGCCAGCGCGCTCAAGCGTGGCGCGTATGTCGGCATAGTGCGCGTCCGCCGGCTCGTCGAGGGGCCGCACCACCATTGCCTCCAGCAGCGCATTGACACGCTCGGTCAGTACTGCAGAGCCTTTTCGTTGTGCGCCGAAGCGCAACTCGCAGGCCACTACGATGCGGGTGCACACCACGTCCGGGGCCACATCGGACAGGTGCTGCATCACCGGGCCACGCGGGTCGCGGATCAGTTCAGGCAGTGCATTCGCATCCAGCATCCAGAGCGTTTGCGCCATCGGAACTCGGCCCGTTCCTGGGGCGGCAGGTCTTCCACCTCGGGCAGACCTTCGTCCAGCGGCGCCCAGGAAGCCAGAAGGTCCAGCAGGCGGTTCTTGCGGATGGGCGTGAGGATGAGGCTGTCGCCTTCCTTCCGGATCAGTACCTCGGCACCTTCAAGTTCGAACTCTCGCGGGATGCGTACCGCCTGATTGCGGCCGTTGCGGAACAATGAGGCGTGGCGTTCGGTGATGGTTGATCCTGGAGTGTGGCTGGCATATGGCGCAACAGATACCTTGGTTCGGCAGCGGTCAACGTCGGAGAGGGCGCGGATCGTGTGTTGCCCGAAAAACAGGCGAATGGTGCTTTGGGAATGTTGCTGCGTCCCCTGTTGTTACGCGTGCCTGGTCGCAGCATCGTGATCTATCATGACGCATCAAGATGAATCCTGACGGAGGCGACATGTCCGCCCAGACTCGCGAAAAGTTCTCATCTCAGGCCTCGCCCGAAGTGCTCGCCGCGCTGAGGCGGATTGCCGAATCCGAAGGCCGGCAGTTCCAGGTGGTGCTGGACGAAGCCCTGCGCGACTATATCGAGCGCAAGGCACAGGGCCGGCCGCGCAGGCATGTCATGGAAGCGTTCGCGGACAGCCTCGGCGAATTCGACAGCCTGTACCGCGAGCTTGCCAAGTGAGTGCCAAGTGAGCGCCCAGTGAGGGCACGGGATTACCTGACCCTTGCCGACGTGCTCGCGCTGCATGCCGTGCTGATTCAGCGATATGGCGGCAGCCCGGGCCTGCGTGATGCCGGAGCACTCGAATCCGCGCTGTTCCGACCGCAGTCCGGCTACTACGAAGACGTCGTGGCCGAAGCTGCGGCGCTGTTCGAAAGCCTCGCCATCAACCACCCCTTCATCGACGGCAACAAGCGTGTCGCCTTCGCCGCGACCGACGTGTTCCTGCGCATCAATGGCTGCCGTCTGAATCAGTCACCGGACGCCGTATTTGCCCGGATGATGGACATGTTCGACGCCGGCACCTTTGACATCGCCCATCTGGAGCCGTGGTTGCGCGGCATCATCGCCCGGCCGGAATAGCGCGTGGCGGAAACGCTCATGGGGTCGCGATGAGGCGTGCGCGGCATTCCTTTCCAGCAGGAGAAATCCGTCGCGTCAGGGGCAGGCTTCAGTGGGAAAGTGACCTCGACGCGATGATCGCCACCCCCTGCATCGAATCTGATTACGCGCTGCGCTACAGCAACCGCGACTTCGACTCATTTGTCACACATCTCGGGCTGAGTTCGGCGATGAGCTGAACCGGGCAGAGGTGGAAGAGGGTGGAGAAAACAGGGGAAATGTTGCTACGTCCCCTATTGTTTCTAGGATCCGTGGGACGGGCGGATCATAGGTTGGAATGCGAGACGTGACAAAGGAGTGTTTTGGGTGACCGGGGGCGAAAACGTGGTTTGTCCTTTATTGCTAGTTGCATGGAGCTGAACATCGACAGCACGGGGTTCTCTTGGTGACGCATGGGAATTCGGGAAAAGTAGGAAGAGAATTCGGGGCGGGAGTCTGCCTCAAACCTCGACCCCGAGCAGAGGTCGGGGTTTCTCACCATTATGTTAAGTTAAGTGCTTAACGCGACGGTTTGCTCTACGCTACTCCCTGACGTAGTCGAAGGGCGGGGAGTGAACCGCCCCGGATTTTGCGGAGGCTCCAAGTCTTGAGAAGATGGAGCCATGAAGAAATCATCGAAGTTCTCACCTGAGGTTCGCGAGCGTGCTGTCCGGCTGGTGCATGAGCACCGCGGGGAGTACCCGTCGTTGTGGGCGGCGGTCGAATCGATCGCACCGAAGATTGGTTGCGTGCCGCAGACGCTGCTGGATTGGGTCAAGCAGGCGGAAGTCGACGCGGGCGCGCGTCCGGGCGTGACGACGGCGGATGCGCAGCGCATCAAGGATCTGGAACGCGAGGTCAAGGAGCTTCGCCGCGCCAACGAGATCCTGAAACTTGCCAGCGCGTTTTTCGCCCAGGCGGAGCTCGACCGCCGTTTGAAGTGATGTACGGGCTGGTCGATGAGCACCGCGACCGCCACGGGGTCGAGCCGATGTGCAAGGTTCTGCAGATCGCCCCGTCGGCCTATCGGCGCCATGCGGCGCGCTGCAGAGATGCTTCTCTGCTCAGTGCCAGAGCGAAACGGGATGCTGCGTTGCAGCCTGCGATCAAACAGGTGTGGGATGCGAATCTGCAGGTCTATGGCGCGGACAAGGTCTGGAAGCAGATGAACCGCGAGGACGTAGAGGTTGCGCGCTGCACGGTCGAACGTCTGATGCGCAGGCTCGGCCTGCGAGGTGTCGTACGTGGCAGGAAGGTGCGTACCACGGTCGCAGACCCCAAAGTGGCGTGCCCGCTGGACAAGGTCAATCGGCAGTTCAGTGCCGAGCGGCCGAACCAGCTGTGGGTCTCGGATTTCACCTACGTCTCAACCTGGCAGGGCTGGTTGTATGTGGCTTTCGTGGTGGATGTGTTTGCCCGACGCATCGTGGGCTGGCGCGTAAGCACTTCGATGAGTACCGACTTCGTGCTCGATGCGCTGGAACAGGCGCTGTACGCGCGTCAGCCCGAGCGCGACAGCAGCCTGATTCATCACTCGGACCGCGGCTCGCAATACGTGTCGATCCGCTACAGCGAACGACTGGCAGAAGCAGGCATCGAGCCTTCGGTGGGCAGCAAGGGCGACAGCTACGACAACGCGCTGGCCGAGACCATCAACGGGTTGTACAAGACTGAGCTGATCCATCGCCGTGCGCCGTGGAAGACACGGGAGGCGGTGGAACTGGCCACCCTCGAATGGGTGTCCTGGTTCAACCACCATCGCCTGCTCAGTTCCATCGGCTACATTCCGCCTGCCGAGGCAGAGGCGAACTACTATCGGCAACTCACCCGTCGGGCCGACCTCGTGCCAGCCTGACTTAACCCAACGGGCCTCCGCGAAACCCGGGGCGGTTCAGCTTGGTTAATAACTTAGTAACCGCTTTTATGGCATCTTACGGTCGCCAGCATTACATTCCGGTTTTTCTTTTAAAGCAATGGCACAGCGCGCCAGATGATAGGCTCACTCAGTATCGTTGGTTGAACGGCAATCTGGTGATGGAGCGGAAGCGGGCGAAGTACGTCGGACACGCGAGCCACACCTACTCGCTTCTTAGCAAACCTCAACCTGATCCGTATATAGAACGAGATTATTTTGGTCGCCTGATCGATGACCCTGCGGCAATTATTCATCGTCGGTTGCTACAGCCTGGAATTCGAGAGTGCTCAAGCGCGGAGGCGTCTCAATGGACTCGATTTATTGTTTCGTTGATGGTGCGCGCACCGGAAATTATCGCGTTCGGACGGTCTGCAAGTGCCCGTCGTATCAGTCAGTATGAGCGTATGACCGCGGAGGAGATCGCCGGGATTGGTGGGGCAGGTCTCGATTCTGAGCTAAGGCGCTTGGCAAGGGAGCTTAGCGATACGGAGAAAGGGGATATGCTAATTAAAGCCTTGCCCCGAGTTTTGGAGACCCCAATTTTCGTGGATGCCGTGAACAATAAACACTGGTTTGTTCGCGATGTTTCCTCTGTGGAGATAGATTTGCTTATTGGCGACCAACCGCTCTGTGCTGATGACAAGCTGAGCGCATGTCGAATACTTTACTTACCACTTTCGCCCAATAGAATATTCTTTGCTACGTCTGACCCCAAGCGCATGAAACGAATCGATGCGATGTCGAAGAGGGAGCTCGTAATGGCAATTAATCGCGATACAGTGTCCAAGGCATCTAGGTACGTATGGGGAACGTGCGGGCGGCATGAGCCGTTAGTCAAGAAGTTTTTGAAAGCGCCCAGTAGGCCCGATTAAATTGTGTGGCGGTCGGTTTTTTGTAACGGCTTACAAGTGTAATGAGCTTCTAGTTTTAACTATTTTTGTTTCGCCTGTTTTTATTCTTTGTGTGCCGCGCGCAGGCGGTTCCCCCTCGCCCCACATATGGCCTCGATATGGGCGGACGCAGAGCCCCCAATGTGCGAAAAAATGGCCGCGAGCCCGTTCCCCGTGCCCGCGGCCTGACGACAATCGACGCAACGGCGCCGATCATCTGGGTCAAGTCAGTACGTCTTGTACGGCAGGAACTTCCCGCTCATCGTGATGCTCACGCGGTCGCCAGCGGGATTGGCTTCCCGGGCCAGATCCATCTTGAAGTCGATCGCGCTCATGATGCCGTCGCCGAATTCTTCGTGGATGAGTGCCTTGAAGGTGGTGCCGTACACATTGATCAGTTCGTAGAAGCGGTAGATCAGCGGGTCGGTGGGCACGGCGGTGGGCAGCGAGCCCTTGTAGGGCACGACCTGGAGCTGGGTGACGGCTTCTTCCGGCAGGTCCAGCATTTCGCCTATCGTTTTTGCCTGGGCGGCATCGAAGGTCATCTGGCCGAGCAGGCCGGCGGTGACCCATTCCTTGCTCAGGCCGACGGCCTTGGCGATGTCGGCCCACTTCAGGCCCTTGGCAACCTTGCGTTCGATGATGAGGTCGGTCACGTCTTCGCGCTTCATGTCAGTCTCTCCTTTGACGGGTTCAGGCGGATTGGCTCGCTTGGCCGGGATGGACAAGGGGCGGATGCTTGGGGTCCCAGTCGGGACCGGGTTGGAATTCGCGCGAGCGCTTCACCAGGAAATCCACCAGGTGATTGCGCAGCGTGTAGAAGGCGGGCTGCTGGTGCAGGGTTTCGCGCACGCGCGGCCGGGCCAGCGGATTGACGACGATTTCGGCGATCTTGGCGCGCGGGCCGTTGGTCATGAGCACGATGCGGTCGGCCAGCAGGATGGCCTCATCCACGTCGTGGGTGATCATGAACACGGTCTGCTGCGTGGCTTCGACGATGCCGATCAACTCGTCCTGGATGCTGCCGCGGGTGAGCGCGTCGAGCGCGCCAAACGGCTCGTCCAGCAGCAGCATTTTCGGTTCGATCGAGAAGGCGCGGGCGATGCCGACGCGCTGCTTCATGCCGCCGGACAGTTCTGCCGGCTTCTTGTCCAGCGCGTGGCCGAGATGCACCAGTTCGAGGTATTTCACCGCGTGTTCGCGCACCTGTTTGGCCGACCAGTCGGGGTGACGGCTGCGCACGGCGAATTCGACGTTCTTCAGCGCGCTGAGCCAGGGCATGAGTGCGTGCCCCTGGAACACCACGCCGCGGTCGAGCGAGGGGCCGCGCACTTCGCGGCCATCCATGATGACGTGGCCGTCGGTCGCTTCGTCCAGTCCGGCCAGGATGTTCAGGATGGTGGTCTTGCCGCAGCCCGAGTGACCGAGCACGCACACGAACTGGCCGCGCTCGATGCCGAAATGCAGCTCTTCGAACACCGGTGCGGGATCGGGCTTGCCTGGTTGCGGAAACTGCCGCTTCAGGCCCTCGACCTTCAGGAAGGGTTGGGTGGTCATTGTGGTGAGGCCTTTTTTTGCTGCGGATGACGCGGATGCAAGTGACGGGGCGTCGTCGAGATCGCCGGACGCCTGCGTGCGCAGCGTCACGACCGGTGCGAGTGATGCGTTCATGCTCGTTCCCTCCCCGCTCATTCGCGCCACGAGATCGCACGCGCGATCCACGCCAGGATGTGGTCCAGCAACATGCCCACCAGACCGATCAGCAGGATGGCCGTGATGATGTTGGTGATGGACAGGTTGTTCCACTCGTTCCAGACGAAGTAGCCGATGCCGGTGCCGCCCACCAGCATTTCGGCGGCAACGATGACCAGCCAGGCGATGCCGATGGAAATGCGCATGCCGGTAAGTATCGTCGGCGCCGCCGCCGGCAATATGACCAGGAAGGCCTTGCGCATCGGGCTCACTTCGAGGGTGCGGGCCACGTTCAGCCACTCTCGGCGTACCGATGCGACGCCGAAGGCGGTATTCACCAGCATGGGCCACAGCGAGCAGATGAAGATGACGAAGATGGCGGAAATGCCCGAGTCCTTGATGGTGTAGAGCGCGAGCGGCATCCAGGCCAGCGGAGAGATCGGCTTCAGGATCTGGATGAAGGGGTCGAGCGCCTTGTACACCAGCGGCGACATGCCGATCACGAAGCCCAGCGGAATCGCCACCAGCGCGGCCAGCAGATAGCCGCCAAGCACGCGCGCGATGGAATAGCTGATCTGTATGCCCAGCCCCTTGTCATTGGTGCCGCGGTCGTAGAACGGATCGCTCAGGTGTTCCCATATCTTGGCGGCGACCTCGCCCGGGCCAGGCATGGCGGACTGGCCACCGGCCTGAGCCTGGGCGCCCATCAAGGCCGCGTACTCCGGGTCCATGTCCGGGGCTGCGCCGCCGCCCGACGGCGCACTGGTCGCCAGATACCACACGCCGACGAACAGCGCGAAGAACAGCGCCGACAGCAGCGGCGCCAGCCATGCCTTCTTCATGCCGCCACCTTCTTGATCTTGAAGCTGTTGATGTATTCCTCGGGCTTGGCGGGGTCGAATTCCTTCTTCATGACCGAGAACTTCTTGGTCGTGCTTGACGGCACCGGCAGCCCCACTTCCTTCATGAGCTGGGCCGCGTCGGTGGCGAGGAACACTTCCTTGGCGATCTTCTGGTAATCGATATCGCCCTTGATCTGGCCCCAGCGCTTCATCTGGGTCAGGATCCACACGGCGAAGGATTCCCACGGGAAGGGTTCGAAGCCGATGCGGCCCGGCACCTTCTGGATGCCGCCCAGGCCGTCGGCATAGGTGCCGGTAAGCACCTGTTCGACCACGGTGACCGGCTGGTTCAGATAGTTGGCGGGCGCGATCGCCTCGGCGATCTGCTTGCGGTTGGCCGGGTTGCTCGCGGTGGCCGTGGCGCTGATGACGGCGCGCAGAAGCGCCTTGTAGGTGTTCGGCATGGTGGTGACGAACTCCTTGCTCGCGGCGAAGGCGCAGCACGGATGCCCTTCCCAGATGTCGCGGGTGAGGGTGTGGATGAAGCCCACGCCGTCGTACACCGCGCGCTGGTTCACCGGATCCGGCGCGAGGAAGCCGTCGATATTGCCGGCGCGCAGATTGGCCACCATTTCCGGGGGCGGCACCGAGCGGATCTGCACATCGGCATCCGGGTCGATGCCGTGCTCCGCCAGGTAGTAGCGCAGCAGGTAGTTGTGCATCGAATAGTCGAAGGGCACGGCGAACTTGAAGCCCTTCCAGCCCTTGGGATCGCGCTTGTCCTTGTGCTTCACCGACAGCGTGATGGCCTGGCCGTTGATGTTTTCCACGGCAGGCATGGTCCAGGGAATCGGGTTCGAGCCGGCGCCGACCGAAATCGCCAGCGGCATCGGCGACAGCATGTGGGCGGCGTCGTATTCCTTGGCCAGCGACTTGTCGCGGATGACCGCCCAGCCGGCGGTCTTCACCACTTCCACGTCCAGCCCCTGCTTCGAGTAATAGCCCAGCGGGTGCGCCATGATGATGGGCGTGGCGCAGGTGATGGGGATGAAGCCCACCTTGAGCTTGGTCTTTTCCAGCGGGCCGGGCGAGGCGAAGGCATCCTTCACCGTGCCCAGCGGCAGGAAGGTGGAAATGGCCGCCATCGCGGTGCTGGCGCCGACCGCGCGGATGAAGTTGCGGCGGGTTTCGTCGTGCGGGAACAGCGCGCGCATGACGGCGCCTTCGACCGCGCGGTCCAGCATGGCCTCTTCCGACAGCGATTCGGCGTGATCGTGTTCCGCCTGGCTGTGGTGGCGGCCGCAGGAGCAGCCACTCAGTTTCACGTTCGGGTCGAAGGGGTTGCGGAAGGTGCTCATGGCGGGCTCTCCTTGTGCTGTAGTTCAGTGAGCGAAGCAGGGAACGGGGTTGGGTGCGTATTCGATGTCGTGCGCGTACAGCTCGTAGGCGGCGCCGTATTCCATGCAGCGCGCGACATCGCGGATGAAAGCGTCGTCGTAACCGGCGCGACGCAGCAGGTGAAAACCGAGTTCCATGCCGGAGGCGATGCCACCGGCGGTGACGATGCGGCCGGCATCGACCACGCGCGCATTCGATATGCGGCAGGCGGGCGCGATTTCGGCGAGCCGGTCTATCGGCAGCTTGCCCAGATGGGACGATTCGATGCGGTCGCCTTCCTTGCGGTTGGTGGCGGGTATGCCATCGAGCAGGCCCATGTGACCGTACACCCAGGAACCGGTGCACACGCTGGTGAGCAGGCAGTGCGCAGGCAGCGTGCCGATGAATTCATGCAGCCTCACATTCCACATTTCCTGACGGGTGCCGGCACCACCGGGGATGAGGAAAGCATCCATGGCCGGCCGGTCGGCGAAGCTGTAGTTGGGCAGCAGCGTGAAGCCGGCCTGCGCCTGCACCGGACGCATGGCATCCGACACGAGGAACACCTCGAGTTCGGGATCGAAGCGGCGCGCCACCGAAAACACGCCATGCGGTGCGGTGAAGTCGACGATCTCGGCGTCCTTGAAGACATAGATGCCAAGCCGGAATCCGCGCTTGCGCTGCGAGCCCACCGTGAAATCTCCCCGTGCGTTCATGGAACGTACTGTAGGGATGGGCGCGCGCCGGCTGTATCGCGACAGCCGTGATTGTTTTGTAGTGCGTGAACTACACGGCCGCCGGGCGGCGGCCGTCGCGGGGATGCCGTGACAGGGTCAGGCGGTGGCGCGCTGCTGGTTCAGCGCCTGCGACACGGCGCGCTCGAACATCGGTGCGGCGTCGACGACGCGCGCGTCGCCGCGCGACAGTTGCAGCGCCAGCGCGTCCGGTGCAATGGATGTGGCGCGCGGCGAGGCAGGATTGGTGAACAGATAGATGCCGCGCTGCGGGCTCACCCAGTTCAGCCGCATGCGCACGAAGCTGCCGTCGGCCTGGCGGAATTCCAGCCAGTCGCCGCGCTTCAGTTCCATGATGCGGGTTTCCGCATCGAAATCCACCTGGGCCGGCAGGTTGAGCGAAATGTCCTCGTACTCCAGCCCGTCGTGCTCGATGTGCTCGGTCACCACCTCGGGTGCCGGCAGCGCGTCGTTGGCGGATGCCGCACCGGGCACCCATTGCGTCACCGGCGGTGGCGCCGACGGCACGCCCGGCTTGATCCACTGCGCGTGCAGGTCGAACAGGCCGTTGAGCAGCAGCAGCTTGTCCGACGGATGGATCTGCGCGGTATCGAAACCCTGGTTGAGCCTGCGCAACAGACCGGGCAGCGCCTGCACCAGGCCGCGCCGCTCGTCCGGATCGGCCTTGGGCTGCACGCTCCAGATCAGTTCGTCGGCGGTAACCAGCGCCTGACGGTAATCGACATCGGCTTCGTCGCCGCGCTCGGCCAGCATGCGCAGCAGCGTGCGCCAGGCGCCATCGAGCAGCGACTGCACCACGGTGGGCAGCGGTGTGCGCAGGCGGTCGTCGATGTCGTCGTCGGCGCGCCGACGCGCGTCCTCGCGCCGCAGCCTGTCCTGCTCCCGCTCGGCGGCAAGCTGGGCGGCCGCTTCGGCGCGCTTGGCCTCTTCCGCCTCGATGTCGCGGATGAAAGCTTCGAGGTCGTTGTTGCAGGCCTCGAACAGACTGATGTCGCGCTCGAAATCGCGCAGGATGCGGTCGACGATTTCCGCCAGCTTCAGGTAGAGCGGATCGTCGTGGCCGACGTCGCGCCCCCAGCGCAGCATGGCGTCGGAAATGAGGTCCAGCAGATGGCGCGCCGGATGGGCGCGGCTGGAAAAGAAACTGCGATCCAGCATGGCCACCTTGACCAGCGGAATCTGCAATCGGCCGACCAGCGCCTTGATCGGGTCAGCGATGTTTGCGTCGTTGAAAATGAGGTCGAACAGCATGGCCACGATGTCGACCGTGATGGCGTCGAACTGGCCGAGGTGTCGCCCCAGATCCGAACTGCGGAAGTCGCGCAGCAGGTTCACCGGCCCGGCGCCCACCAGCGAAGAGGTGGGCAGCATGCGCAGGTCGGCCTCGGCCTGCAGCGCGCTCAGCGCCTCGAACACGAAGGGCGAGGCCGGCGTGACCGCGCCGCCGGCGGGCGCGGCTGCCGGCAGCGGCATGCCCTGCGCCGACATCTGGCTCTGCACGAGCTGGGCCAGCATGGCGTAGATGTCGCCTTCGCTCGCCTCGCCGCCGTGACCGCCGCCCGCGCCGAATGGATCGCCGAAACCATTGAACGACGTGGTGCCGAAACCCTGTACCGACGACACGGTGCCGAAATCCTGCTGCGGCTGGAAGCCGCTTTCCTGGGCTGCCGCAGCAGGTGCGCGCGGTCGTGCGCCAACCGGGCCGGTGCGGCGGAAGCCGCGACGCAGGCCGGGCAGGATGTTCTGCCGCACCAGGCGCTGGTTCAGCTCCTGATAAAGCCGCGACAGCTCGTTCGAAATCTGCGATTCCAGCGACTGCAGCAGCACCAGCCGCATCTGCACGCCCGGGTCGACCTCTTCGCAGGCCGCGCGCAGCGCCTGGGCGACTGCCTCGGTGCCTATCGGGTTGTCCGCGTCGCTGGTTTCGTCCTTGCCGAGCAGCGTACCCAGACGCTGCTCGACGCCATACAGCTCTTCTTCGCAGTGTTCCTTGAGCTTGCGGGTGATTTCGCTGAGCGCGATGTCCTGCGTCAGGTCGTCCTCGTCCACCAGGCTCAGTTCGTCCAGCGAGGTGGGCGCCTCGGTGGATTGTTTCAGCGGTTCGCCGCGCACGCGCGCGTCGAAATAGCGCGACAGGTGGTCGATGAAGGCGCGTTCGATGACGGCCCACTGTTCGCGCGCCTTGCCGCAGGTAAACATGTAGAGGTTGCGCTGGTCGCGATCCAGTTCCGCCTCGGCGCGCGACACCAGATCTTCCTCGATCTTGGTGAGCATGCCGTGCAGGGATTCGCGCAGACGACGCAGCGTGAAATCGCGGCAGTCGTTGAGCACGCGTCCGCGTTCGGGCGGCAATGCAGTCGACGGTGGTGTGGGAACGGCGCTCATCATGGTCTTTCTTCGGTCCGGCAGTCCGACCGATCAGGCCTGAGCCCGGGCAGGCACCTTCCGAGCGGGCGGCGCTGCGCCCTGCTTCGCTGCAGCCCCGCTGTCTTGGCGCGGCAGGCACCGAAGACCGGAAGCTTTGCGTCGCCGCCTCTCGACGGGTTTGCCCTGGTTCAGCCCGGGAACGCGGTGCATTCCCTTATCGGACTTCACTCAATTTAACGGACTGTCGCCGGCAGACTTGAGCGCTCGTTACACGTCGCAACACGCGGCGGCGTGCCGCAGGTCAGACGTGGAGCGTGGCGATGATGGAATCGATCTCTTCCTGCGATTCGGCGATCACCGCCTGCAGCGTCTCGTTGTCGAGATCGGCTTTCACGGCATCGGCAATGACCTCCTCGTTTTCCGGAGGTTCGCAGCAGAAGGGATTGGGGAAGGCGGCGAGACTTTCCGCCAGGAACAGCACGTCGGCCAGCGAACGTGGCGGCACCACCGGACCGGACATGGTTTCGTCGTCCACTGCCTCGATGATCTGCGCCGGCGCCTTCAGCGCCTCCAGCACGGCACGGCCGACGCTGCGGCTGAAGCTGAACATCAGTCCCCCCAGTTCCTCCTCGCGCTGCAGCAGCGCAGGAAAGGCCGAGGCGCGCGCCAGCAGATAGAACTGGCCGATCTCGTGCACGACGCCGGCGAACATCGCCGCGTCCGGATTCAGACGCGACAGCCGGCGCGCGATGACGAAGCTGAGCGCCGAAACATGGATGGTGTGCTGCCACAGGTCATACGTCATGACGCGCAGCCGTTCGTCGGCGCGCGCATCCACCATCTGGCGCACGATGAGCGACATGGTGAGCATGCGCACCGGATCGATGCCGACACGGCCGACCGCGGTGCGCACGTCGCTCACCTCGTTGCCGCTGCGGTTGTAGGCCACCGAATTGGCGAGCTTGAGCGTCTTGGCGCTGAGCACGGGCTCGGCGCCGACCAGACGCGCCACTTCGTTGATGTTGATGCCCGGGTCCTCGAGCGCCTGGCGGATGCGCAACGATACTTCGATGCTGGTCGGGAAGACGATATCGCCCGATTCGAGCTCGGCGGACAGACGTTGCAGTGCTTCGAGCGATGCGTTCACCGGTTCACCCATGATGGTCTCGCAGTCCACGTGACGGATGGTCGGTTATCGGCCCGCGTCACGCGAACTTTAGAACAACTGACTGCCGGACGGGTTCCGGCGCATGGCCGCCTAACCGGCGTTGGCCGCGATGAAGGCCTTCATCGCGACGACGTCCGCATCCATCACTTCGAAGCGCTGGGGCAGGGATTCCAGGTTCTCCATGCCGGCCGGACGCACCGGCTCGCGGCCCAGCGCCTCCACCACGGTTTCCGAGAACTTGGCCGGCAGCGCCGTTTCCAGCACGATCATCGGCACATCCGCTTCGCGCCGCTCCAGCGCCACCTTCAGGCCGTCGGCGGTGTGCGTGTCGATCGCCCTGCCCCAGCGCTCATTGGCAAGGCGCATCGTGCTCACGCGATGGGCGTGATTGCTGGAACCGGACTGGAAGCCGTAATCGCTCGCCACCCGGCCGAACAGCGGCGAGGCCGACAGATCGAACGGACGGCCGCGATCCACCTCGCCCCACATGGCGCGCACCTGCGCGGTGTCGCGGCCGGTCAGGTCATAGATGAAGCGCTCGAAATTGCTGGCCTTGGAAATATCCATGGACGGGCTGGTGGTGTGCAGCGTTTCCGCCGTGCCGCGCGGGCGGTACACGCCGCTGCGGAAGAACTCGTCCAGCACGTCGTTCTCGTTGGTGGCGACCACCAGGTGGCGGATCGGCAGACCCATCATGCGCGCGATGTGGCCGGCGCACACATTGCCGAAATTGCCGGAGGGCACGGTGAAGCTCACCTGCTCGTCGTTGCTCTTCGTGGCCGAGAAATAGCCCTTGAAGTAGTACACGACCTGGGCCGACACGCGCGCCCAGTTGATCGAATTGACGGTGCCGATGCGGTACTTCGCCTTGAATTCCAGGTCGTTGGACACCGCCTTCACCATGTCCTGGCAGTCGTCGAACACGCCGCGCACCGCGATATTGAAAATGTTCGGGTCCTGCAGGCTGAACATCTGCGCGGTCTGGAAACGGCTCATCTTGCCGTGCGGGCTCAGCATGAACACGCGGATGCCGCGCTTGCCGCGCATGGCGTATTCCGCGCTCGAACCGGTGTCGCCCGAGGTGGCGCCGAAAATGTTCAGCGAGTCGCCGCTGCGGGCGAGCGCGTACTCGAACAGATTGCCCAGCAACTGCATCGCCATGTCCTTGAAGGCCAGCGTCGGGCCATTGGACAGTTCGAGCAGGTGCAGGCCGGGTTCCAACGTGTACAGCGGCGTGATGTCGCGCGCGTCGGAACCGGAGACGGTGTTGCAGTACACCTCGGGCGTATAGGTGCGGTCGATCAGCGCTTTCAGGTCATCGGCCGGAATGTCGTCTGCGAAGCGCGACAGGACGGCGAAAGCGAGCTGGCGGTAATCCATGCCGCGCATGGCATCGAGATCGGCACGCGAGAAGGCCGGATACTGCGCCGGCATGGCGAGGCCGCCATCTTCCATCAGGCCGCCCAGCAGGATGTCGGTGAAACGCTTCTGCGGCGCCTGGCCGCGGGTGGAGACGTAATGCATGTGCGATGCGCGCGTGTCGTGCGGAAACGTAAAGTCCGCCATTCTATCGCGGCCGCCTACTCGTCGCCGGACAGGGTGATGCGGCTGCCGCGCGCGCCCTCGTCGCGCCCGAGCTGCATGAACACGATGGACGACAGCATGGACAGCAGGCCAACGCAGGCAAATGTGGAGCGGAACACGTCGATCACCGCGTGCGCCGCGCCTTCACCGGTGCCACCGAAGGCGGCGAGCAACATGGCGGCAGCCGCGACACCCAGGCTCATCGAAAGCTGCATCACCACCGACAGCAGACTGTTGCCGGCCGCCGCCGTGTCGTCGCCGAGATCGATCAGCGCCAGCGTGTTCATGGCCGTGAACTGCAGAGACGCCACGATGCCATAAAGGGTCAGATGCGCCAGCAGTACCCCGTCGGCAGTGGTGGCGTCGTGCAGCGCGAAGGTCGCGATGAGCAGCCCTTGCGCCAGCGTGTTGCCTACCAGCAGCCGGCGATAGCCGAAATGACGGATCAGCCGTTCGGCCAGCGCCTTGGCGCTCATCGCGCCGAGCGCCGCCGGCACCAGGAAGAGCCCGGCGCGCGTCGGCGAATAGTCCAGCCCGATCTGCAGGTAGAGCGGCATCAGATAAGGCATGGCGCCGCTGCCGATGCGCGCGAACAGATTGCCCAGAATGCCGACGGAAAAAGTCGGGATGCGGAACAGCGCGAGCGAGAACAGCGCGCCGGGCGTACGTGCCGCATGCAGCCAGTAGCCGGTCAGACAGGCCAGGCCCGACACCACGAGCAGCAGCGAAGCCGCGGTGCTCAGCGCGCGTTCGCCCACGCCCTGCAGTGCCAGCGACACCAGCACCATGCCGGCGCCGAACAGCACGAAACCCGCCACATCGAAACGCGCCAACCCGCCCCGCAGGTCCGGCATCCAGCGCAGGCTGGCCAGCAGGCCCAGTGCGCCGACCGGCAGATTGATCAGGAACACCCAGTGCCAGCTCGCGACATCGACCAGCCAGCCACCCAGTGCCGGCCCGATCAGCGGCCCGAGCAAGCCGGGTATCGTGACGAAGGCCAGCACACCGAGCAGCCGGTCGCGCGGAAAGGCACGCAGGATGGCCAGCCGCCCGACCGGCAGCATGAGCGCCCCGCCCGCCCCCTGGATCACCCGTGCCAGTACCAGTGCGCCCAGGCTCGGCGCCAGCGCGCACAGCAGCGAACCGGCGCTGAACAGCGCGATCGCGCTCATGAACACGCGGCGGCTGCCGAAGCGGTCGGCCAGCCACCCGGACAGCGGAATCAGCAGCGCCACGGTGAGCATGTAGGCCACCACCACCGCGTGCATCTGCAGCGGGCTGTGGTCGAGGTCGCGCGCCATCGCCGGCAGCGCGGTATTCAATATGGTGGCATCCAGCGTCTGCATGAAGAACGCGGTGGCAACCAACCAGGGCAATGCGGTGTAGGGCGAAGCGGCAGCGCTCATCGGGGACCGGCCGCAGCGGCCGAAATCGACGGAAGACGCGAGTGTCGCCGCAGCCGGCGATGGCGTCAAAAGGACAACGCGCATCGCACCTGGAGCGGAGCCGGGGTGTCGCAGGAGCGAGCGCAGCTCGCGATCCCACCCCCGAACGAAGCCCACGGCCCGCCCACGCCGCATCGCGGCCAGAGGCCGCTCCCACAACAGCTCGCCCTGACCGCGACCGAGCCGGGGTTCTGTAGGAGCGAGCCCCGCTCGCGACACCACCCCCGAACGAAGCCCGCGGCCTGCATGCGCCGCGTCGCGACCTGGGGTCGCTCCTACAACAGCGCACCCAAACCACGAACGGAGCCGAGGTTCCGCAGGAGCGAGCCCCGCTCGCGACACCACCCCAGAACAAAGCCACCGGCCAGCCAAGACCGCGTCGCGACCTTGGGGTCGCTCCACAAGAGCACGTCCCCCACGAAAGGAGCCGGGTTCATGTAGGAGCAAGCCCCGCTCGCGACTCCACCCGAGAACAAAGCCAGCGGCCAGCCAAGGCCGCGTCGCGACCTGAGGGTCGCTCCTACGGCAAAGCGCGCCCTGACCACGAAGGACACCGGTTTCGTGTAGGAGCGAGCCCCGCTCGCGACTCCACCCCAGAACAAAGCCAGCGGCCAGCCAAGGCCGCGTCGCGACCTTGGGTCGCTCCTACGGCAAAGCGCGCCCTGACCACGAACGACACGGGCGAGGTCACATCGACCACGGCCGCCTGCCCCCTCTCCCACATCAGTGGGAGAGCGGCCAGGGTTGAGGGCTAGCGGGCTTGCCCGCGATTCCACCCTCGAACAAAGCCCGCGGCCTGCATGCGCCGCATCGCGGCCAGAGGCCGCTCCCACAACAGCTCGCCCGAAGCGGCATCGGAGCCGGGGTTTCGTGGGAGATTCTATGTTCGGCCGCAAGCGTTTTCGTGTTGTTTCGGGACATAGTCGGCCGCGTTCTTCATCACAGAGA
>NZ_KB889967.1:0-869016 GCF_000372885.1 Methyloversatilis thermotolerans | reverse complement strand
ATCCGGACTGGGTCCCTCCGCCCGACAAGCTATTCCTACGCTTGCCACGGCAGAACATACAAGCGGGCTTGCCCCGCGATGCAGCTTCAAACGAAGCCGCCGGGCAGTGGGGGCCGCTGGCCCTCACCCGGCGCTGCGCGCCACCCTCTCCCGCTTATGCGGGCGAGGGTCACATCGGCGACGGCGCCTGCCTTACTTACCTCTCCCACATCAGTGGGAGAGGGGCCGGGGGTGAGGGCGAATCGGCTCGCCCGCGATACAGCCTTGAACGGAGCCCGCGGCACGCATCCGCCGCATCGCGGCCAGAGGCCGCTCCCACAGCAGCTCGCTCAAACCACGAACGGAGCCGGGGTTTGGTGGGAGCGGGCTCGCCCGCTCTAGAACAACTGTGCGACGAGCTGGAAATGCACGTAGTAGTCGCGCGGGTCCTGGATGCGGTCGCGGATGGGCAGGCCGAAGGTGAGGCGGGCCTGCACGCGTTCGTTGATGTTGGCGTTCACGCCCCAGCCATAGCTGGCCAGGGTATCGGTGCCGCGTGTCGATTCGTTCGGACGGAATGGCTTGGTCGCGCCGTAGTCCAGGAACAGGAAGCCGCTGGTGCGCATCGGGATTTCCGGCGGCTGCGGCAGCGGGTGATGCAGTTCGACCGACGCGGTCAGGCCCTTGTCGCCGCTGAACAGCGCGGTCTGGTAGCCGCGCACGCTGCCTTCGCCGCCGATCAGGAACTGTTCGCTGGACGTGAGGTTGTCGTCACCCGTGTACTGGAAGGTGAAACTGTTATGCACCGACCAGCCGGGCGCCAGTTCCTGCACGCGGCGCACGGCGCCGCGCCACACGCTGAACGAGGTGGTCACGATGTCGTCGATGGGCTTGGCCTTGCCATGCGACCAGTTCAGCGACGCGTTCCAGATGCGGTCCCGCTCCCACCACTGCCCATCGACGCCGAGCGACATGTCGTCGATGTCGGTGGACTGGAACTTGGTGCCGAAGGTCCAGCTTTCGGTCTTGCGCGTCTTGGCGCCGACCAGCAGGTCGAGCTGGTGGTCGCTGCCGATCAGCAGCGGGTGGCGCAACTGCGCGGTGTAGGCGGTGGATTCGCCGCGGATGCGCAGCGCGGTGAACGGGCCGTTTACGATGCGCGTATGGTCGTTGAACCAGGACAGCGACAGCCGGGTGCCCAGTGTGCCGAGTGGAAAGCTGTAGCTGATGGCGCGGCCCTCGTGACCGTCGGCGCCGGTCAGCGTGACCCCCAGCGAATCGCGGAAGCCGAGCAGGCTGCGGTTCTGGTAGAACAGACCGACGCGATAGACGCCGGTGGCCTGACTGCCGCTGGTATCGGTGAACAGCCGCATTTCGTGCCGCTTCGGTTCGCTCGCGCTGACCGCCACATCGGTTTCCGCGAAGCGCGCGCCCGGCTTGAGTTCGGCGCGCAACTGCACATCCTGCGTGCGGTTGAATCGCTGCAGGCCGCGCTCCAGCGCGCCCACGTCGGCCAGTTGCCCAGGTTGCTGCCCGACCCGCGCCAGGATGAAATCGGTGGAGGTCGTGGCATTGCCGTCCACCGTCACCTTGCCGATACGCCCTTCCACCAGCTTGATGGTGATCGCGCCATCGGCCACTTCCTGCGGCGGCAGCACCGCCTGCGCGGTGGGCACGCCCTTTTCGCGATACAGCGCGTTGATGCGGTCCACCAGCGCCTGCACATCGGCCAGCGATACCTCGCGCCCTTCCAGCGTCGCCGCCAGTTCGCGCAGGGTGGATTCCGTCAGCACTTCCGACGCAGTGAAATCGATGCGTCTCAGCATGAAACGCGCCGCCGGTGCGGCCGGCTTTGCCGGTACGCGTTTGATCGCCTCGTCATCGACCGTCGGGCCTTCCGGCGGTTTGCGCTCCTGCTCCTCGCGCAGCCGGCGCTCGATCTCCCGGGCGCGTTCCTGGATCACGCCCGGGTCGGCCGAGGGCGGAATGTCGCGCAACTGCTGCGCGTGGGCCGCTGGCAGTGCCGCCAAACCGAGCAAGGCCAGCGAAGTTTTCACGGCCAACCGATGCAAGCGCCCTACCCGCCGACGATGGCTCACTGGACCTCCTCCTGTTGTTGTTCTTCCGCCTTGCGACGGGCTTCCGCCTCTTCCTCGGTTTCTTCCTCGCCCGAATTGACCGCCGGAATGTCGAGCGGGATGTTCAGCGCGAGCGGCAACGGCTGCGGCACCTGCGACACCGCGTTCTGCCTGTCCGGCGTGAGCACGCGGGTCACCACCAGTTCGCGCGACTGTTCGCGGCCGGAGAAGTCGAGCACGGTATTCATCACCACTTCGTGCAGCGGGCTGCGCGACACGACATAGGGATCGGTCACCAGCTTCCAGCGCTCCAGCAGCATGTTGTTGAACACCTTGTCCGGATGGTACAGCCGGATGTCCGAGTCCTCGCCCACCGTGCTGTTGTTGTCCATATACACCAGCGTGAAGGGGTTGCTGAAGAGCGCGCGGTTCTCGACACGGCCCTGGTCGATCTGCAGATAGCCGCCCTCCATGCTCACTTCCGCATCCAGCACGTCGAAGCGATCAAAGCGCACGCCGACCTCGCTGTCGATCTCCAGATCGACCAGACGCGCCGGCGCGCCATTGCGGCCGACCGCACGCATCGCCAGAGGCGCATCGGTGCCGGTATGGATGACGCGCGCGGTGACCGACTCGGAATTGAAGAACAGCGAGCGGCCCACCGTCAGCGTGCCCAGGTTCAGATCCTCCTTGGCCGACAGGGACAGGATGTCACCGGTGATGCGCGACACGCTGACGCTGCCCTGGTTCGATTCCAGCGTCACGCCATTGCCCGCCGTGACCGCGTCCATCAGGATGTCGTCCTCGGCGATCACCGTGGTACTGCCGAGCACCGCGGTCGCATCGAGCACCGTCACCTTGCCGCCGGAGCGCAGGTCGATATTGCCGCGCGAGGCATACACCGCGGTGCCGCTCATGTCGCCGGTGGTGCGCACGAACACGTCGTCCAGCGCATCGATGCGGCTGATTTCCAGGCCGTCGCGCTCGTCGATATGTACGCCGCCCGCGGTGGCGATCGCCTCGATCTTCGCGATGTCGGTTTCCAGCGCATCCGGTATCGCGATCGGCGAACCGCCGTTCCAGCTCGCGTTGCCAACGCCGCCATCCGCCTGCAGCAGCACACCGGCGCCCGGTGTCGCGGCGACCAGGTCGTATTCGCCGAGATCGCCTCCGTCAAGGATGCGACCGGCGGTGGTGATGCGTATCGCTTCGTCGCCCGCGTACTGCGTGGCTTCGATGCGGCCGACCACCACATCGCCGGTCGCATCGATCGCGATCTGGCCCTGGTCTGCACGCATCAGCGCACCGTCCTGCATGATGAGGCTGCCGGCCTCCACCGTCACGCTGCCCGGAGCGAGCACGTCGCCCGCCACCGCGAGACGGCCGGCCTTCGCGGCCAGCGATATGTCGCCCCCGGCGCTGATGCCGCCGATGTCCAGATCGGCGCGCAGGCCGGGCGCCGGCAGCGCATCGACCGCCGCCAGATGCACGTCGCCACCGGCGGTCGCATCCACCGTGCCGGCGGCACTGATGCGCAGCGGGTCGCCGTCGCCGCCGATATCGTCGGCCGCGCCCAGATTCACGCCGCCATGCTGGCTCTGCACCGACACCAGTGCGCCGCTGGTGCGCGCATCGACGATGCTGCCGGCGCTGGCAAGATGGATGTCCTCGCGGGCGAACACCTCGTTCAGCGTCAGGTCGCCGCGTGCGCTCATCAGGCCGGACACGCCGCTCACCCAGATCTGGTCGCCGGCGCGCACCGTGAGGCCGCCGCCCAGATCCACGGTGAGCGGACGCGACGCGCTGCCCACGCTGCCGGTCGACGCTTCGACGATGAGGCTGCCGCCGCTGACCGCCGCCTGGCTGGTGTCGCGCAGCGAATATTCATATACGCCGCCGCCACCCTTGATGCGGATGGCCTGGTTGGCCTGCACGCGGTCGATATTGATGTCCTGTTCCGAACCAAGGTAGGCGTGCGTGCCGGCATTGATGGTGACGCTCTGCGCCGGCGTGCCGGCATTGCCCGCGATATCGATGTCGTCGCGCTGCAGGATGACGATCTGGTTGGTCGCCTCGTCGAAGCGGATGTCGTCCGCCTCGGCCGACGCCAGCGCCAGCCGCTGCGCAGTCGTCAGATTGCCGACGTCCAGGTCGGCATCGATGGTCACTTCGCCGGACAGCCTGCCGACGCCGCCGCTGGTGTCGATGCGTATCGAACGACCGACGATATTGGCTTCCTCGATGCGCGTTTCGGTATCGGACGTGCTCTTGAACAGCACGCTGGATGGCAGCGCGGTCTTGAGCTGCTGTTCGGTCCAGGCGTAGCCATCGCTCAGTTGATTGATTTCCGTCTGGCTGAGCTGGTAACGGTAGTTGGGATCGAAGGTGGTGTTGCCGAACTGCGACTTGAGCTGCGCGTATTCCGCCGTGCGCTGTGCCTCGAACTGCGCGACATCCACGCCCTGCGACTGCAGCGCGCTGCGCTCGCCGCTGGTGGCCACATAGCGCTCGTTCACGATGTTGCCGCTGCTGCGCATCTGCCAGTAGGTCGCGTACTCGCGCTCGCGCTGCGCCTGGTAGGCATCCAGCGTGTCCTGCTTGCTCTTGCCGGCGCCGCTGGTGGTGGTGGTGTCGTCGATAAGGTTGAGCGTGTCCCACAGCGACAGCAGTTCGGATTCGGCGCGGGTGTCGCGCGTTTCATTGCTGTTGGCATCGATCAGGTCGCCGCTGGCGCTCAGCGTCACATCGCCTCCGGCAGAGGCGATCTGCACGATGCGCACATCGCCGCTACCGCTGTGACGGATGACGATGTCGCCACTGGCATGCGCCTGCAACGTGCCGCCGTCGGCGGCCCGGGTCTGCAGGTTCAGCGCGCGTCCACTGCTGCCTATGGTGCCGGTGCGCGCATCGAGCTGGATGCTGTCGCCGATCACCGCCACACCGTTCTGGATGCTGGCCGCGACGATGCTGCGCTCGGCCTCCAGGCTCACCTTGCCGTCGCCGGTACGTGCCTCGTTGATCACCAGATCGCCGGCCGGTGCCTTCAGCGCGACGTCGCCGATGCGCGTTTCCGCGCTCACCCAGCCGCCGTCCTGCAGATTCACCAGTATCGGTGCAGCTTCGCCACCGATGCCGGTGTCGGCATTGAGCGACACGGTCTTGCCGCTGACCAGAGCGAAGTCGCTGCCGGCCTTGATGGCGCCATCGCTGGACGTGATGGTGGTGGTCTGGTCGCGGTTGCTGACGGCCCCGACCAGGGTCACGTCGCCGCGGCTTTCGATGTTCACCCCGGCCTGCGCCGAATTCGCGTCCCAGCCTATGAATTCGATACTGATGCGCTGGTCGGCCTTCAGCGAATGCACGTTGAAATCCTTCTTGCCCTGCACCCAGGTGTCCTCCACCCAGTAGCGGCGCTCCCAGCACACGCCCGGCGTGCTGGCCACGCATTCCGACCAGGTCTTGCGGCTGGCACGGTAGCTGCCGGTGGTGGAGTAGCGGGTGAGGTCGTATTCGTACAGATTCGACTGGCCCGCCTGATCGACGTATTCGCCGCTCAGCAGCGGATCACCGGTGCGCACCGACGTGAAGGGACCGTAGTCGTAGTTGCCGCTGCCCGACGGGATGAAGCCGATGGCCGAATCCTCGTAGGCCTGATAGACGTCGATCTTCTGGAAGGTGTTGCCGGTGGTATAGACATAGCGCTGACCGGTGAGCGGGTCGTAATGGCTGGTGCGTCCGGTGCCGCCATCCTCTGTCTTGATCGTGACTTCGCTGCCGGTGCTGTCCACCACCTTCTTCTCGATCACGATCTGGTTGCCCAGGCGGGTGATTTCGGTGGTGACCGGACGCAGCGAATTGAAGTTTGCCGCGGCATGATTGGTCACGATGGTGCCGGTCGAACCGTCGTAACGGAAGGCGGTATCAGTGATGCGGATCTTGCCTTCGATGTCGTTGCCGGTATCGATGCCATTGATCTGCAGAGCATAGGACGTGTTGTTGTCGATATTGACCCGGCCGTAGCCATCGACCACCTTCAACTGACCGTTGCCGGTACTGATGATTTCTCCGAACAACTGCATGTAGCCGCCTTCGACCTTCACCGCGTCGACCTCGATCAGCCCGGTTTCCGCGTTGTAGTAGGTGCCGATCTTTCCGGCACGCAGATCGGAGGCGGTGAGCGCGTACAGCGGACTGGCCGGCCGCTCGCCCTTGGCGACGCGCGTGGCATAGTCGTTGGCGAAACCGGCGATGGTGCTGTCCAGGCTGCTCGACAGATCCAGCTTCCAGTCCACCACGCCGGCCTGCACCACGCCATTGATGTCGAGGTAGCGCGCGCTGATGAATACATTGTTGCCGGCGATCACGCCCGGACCGCTGGCCACATGCGGCGTATTGTTCGACTCGCTGTAGGAGTTCGTGGTGACCGGCTGGGCCCGGCCATTGGCTTCCGCTGCTGCCGCCACGCTGCCCCACGCACCGCCCCAGTTGCCGAATTCGTCGCGCGCCAGCGCGGCGCCACCCACGGTGAAGAAGCCATTCACATAGGCCTGCACGAAATTCTTGCCGGCGGCGATGTCGATCGAATCGGCCAGTATGGTCGGCGCGTCCTCGTTGCCCAGACCCTGCACGATGATGCTGCCCTTGGCATTCACCACCTTGACCGAACCGGTCACATTGGTGACGTTGCCGGTGATCTGGATGTCCGGCGCATTGAAGGTGAGCGTCGCGCGCGGATCGGATGGCGGGTTGTAGTCGTTGCGCACCTCGATGCTGGGCGCAGGACTGGATGCCGAAGTCTGCACCGTGCCGAAGGACGCGGACGAACCGCTGGGTGCATTGCGCAGATTGATGGCGGCATTGATCTGGCTGCTGCTGTCACCCGGTATCGTCGCGCCATTGAGCGTGAGCTTGCCGCCGGTGTCGGCGATGGTGAGCTTGCCGGTGCGCAGATAGAACGGACTGTTGTTGTCGATGAAGATTTCGGTGTCCTTGCGCGCCTTCAGCGTGGCGCCGGCACCGCCCACCAGATAGTCGCCGGTGACATTGATGTCGCCGCCGCGCGCCAGCACGTCCTGCACATTGATGTACTTCACCGGCGCGGCTTCGAGCGGCACGAGCTGGTAGACCTGCACGCCGTTCTCGTTGGTCACCAGTTCGCGCGAAGCCAGCCCTTCTTCCAGCAACTGCTGCGTGATGCGGTTGATTTCGTTGTCGTAGGCCGCTTCGGACGCCGCATCACCGGAATACTGCTCGCGCAGCGTGGTGAGCCGGTCGATTTCGCTGAACAGGCTGGCGACGCGGTCCTCGGTCGAAATCGTGTAGTGCACGCCCTCGGTCTGTTCGACGACCTGGATGTTCGCGTCGTCGTAGATGTTGTCCGGGTTGGCACCGGTGTAGTTGATCACCAGGCGCTGCTTGTTCTGGATGCCGGCATCGACCAGGCCATCGACCCGCACACCTGCGCTGCCGGTCAGTACGCTGGTGCCGCCATGCAGATCGAGCGACACATCGCCCTGGCCGACCATGTTGGAGAAGAAGCTGGCTACCGCCGCCGCCGCTTCGCGCCACAGGTCCTTGCCCACGCCCTGGCCATCCGCGATATTGCTGCCGCGGATGGCGCCCAGATTCACGTCCTTCACGCTGCGCACCTGGGCGTTGCCGGCGATTTCCACATAGTTCGTGGCACCCACGGCGGCGTCGGCCTTGAGCTGCGATTCGATGATGGGTGCCAGCGTCTTGTTGAACAGGTCGGTGCGTGCACGCGCATTGATGTCGTTCGACGTGCCCGCCGCATCGCGGCCGGCCATCAGGTTGATGTAACCGTCGGCGCGTATCGATGCACCGTCCGCGATCAAGGTGCTGTTGTTGTAGTTGATCACCGTGGTCGAGGTGCCCATGGCGGCACCCGCCAGACCGTAGGTGCGCGCATTGGCGCTGGTCTGCACGTCGGCGTCGATGCGCGAACCGAAATTCACATCGCCCACCGCATCCAGCCGCGCGCCCTGCCCCAGCCTCACCTCGGCCAGATTGCTGGCGACGATGGACGACTCGGCCTGGGCGATGGCGATCGCGCCACCGGTGTCGAGCTTGGTGCGGTCCTGCATGTCCAGCTCGTTCACCGCGACCATCCTGGTGGCGCCCGGATCATCGACATCGCCGGTCACATTGACCACGGCGTTGTCGCCGATGCCGGCACGGGTGTTGTTGGTGACCAGGCTGTAGGAGCTGGCCGCCGCGCCGGAAATCAGGCCGCCGGTACCGGCGGACGCGTTGAACACGCCATTGGCGAGCAGCGGCTTGAGCGACACATTGCGCGCCAGGATGTCCAGGTCGCGCGTGGTGAGCCGGGCCGCCCCGGCGATGCCGGCGCTCAGGTTGGATACCACCACGTTCGACGACGTGGCACCGCTGGCGCCCGCCAGTGCCGCCTGCACGGTGTCGACCGCGCCATTCCATTTCGCGGTGTGCTCGGCCTTCACCTGTATCGCCTCGGCATCGAGTACGGCATTCGTGCTGCCGCCGCCCAGCACCGCGGTGGTGGTGGCGGTGGTCGAGGTATCGGCGGTGGCGCCGGCGCCGGCCAGCAGGCCGCCCGAACCCGACTCCGCCTCGGCGAAATTGTCGGCGCTGCCGGTGGCCAGCACTTCGAGACGATCGCCGACCGCGCCGGTCACGCCATTGGCGACCGAAGCCGTGGTGGTCGAGGTCGATTGCGTGTCGGCATCGTTGAAGCCGGCGGCCAGCAGACCGACCACCACGCCGGACACCCTGGATTTCTGACGCGTGTCATTGGTGGCCGATACCCGCACGTCGCCATCGACGTCGAGCACGCTGCCCGATGCCAGCGCCGCTCGCACGGTCGAGGTGCTGCGCGCCTGGCTGTCGGTCGCGCTGGCGCCGAGCAGCAGTCCGCCGCCGGATGCCTGGGCGTCGGACGAGGTGGTGAACTGATTCGGCGCAAGAAACTGTGCGGCCGACACGGTGAGGCCGCCTGCGCTCACCTGTGTCGCATGCACCGCGGCATCCACCGTGCTGGTCGACGTCGCCTTGGCGACCGACACGCCGATGTAGGCGGTGAGCGCGCCGCCATAGCCATCCGCTTCGGCATCGACCGACGGCGATGCGCCCGCGCCGATCGTGGCCACGCCATCGCCGTCGAGCATCACGTCCTCGCCGACACGGGCCAGCACGACACCGCTGTCGCTGGCGTCCGCACCGCTGCCATTGCCGGCATAGACACCGCCCGAACCTGCGCGCGAAAAGGCACTGACCGCTCCGGTGCGGGTGGCCGACACGGTCAGCGCGCCGCCGCCCCAATTCACATTGGTGACCTGATTGAGCTGCGCATCGACATCGGCGATGGTGGCGCTGACGCTGCCACCCTTGCTGGCGGTCGATACCACGACGCCGGCCGCCACTGCACCCACCGCGTAGCCCTGCGCCTTGCTGCGCACCGACGAGCTGTCATCGGCATCCACGGTCACGGCACCATCGGCCGAGGTCGCATTGACGGTGACGCCACGTCCGATGCCGGCGGCCACCGTATTGCCCAGGTTGGCGGTCGCCACCGCCGCGCCGACCCCGACCAGCCCGCCGGCCGCCTGGAAGGCCTCGGCGCGCACCGCGTTGCGGTTGCTGTACAGATTGCCGGTTTCCGCCGACACCTCGACATCGTCACCGGCGGTGACCGTCACCAGCCCCTCGATATCGGCCTGCACATTGTGGCGCACATCGGTCACGGCAACCGAAGCGCCCACGCCCGCCAGACCGCCGATGGCCAGACCGCCGGCCAGTGTGTCGATCGCGTCCTTCTCCGACGCGGCCACACGCACGTCGCCATTGGCCGAAATCGTGTCGCGCACACCGTCGGTGTCGCGGATGGCGGCGCTGGTCGTGCCATCGGGCGTGGCGTTCACCGTGCTCTTGGTGGCCACCTGGCCGCGCGCGTTGACGCGATCGATGTCTGACTTCGAGAAATTGCTGTTCGGCGTGACGTTGGCCTTCTGGTTGGCCGCATCGTCGTCCGGCTTGCTCGAATCGTAGGACGCGAGCTGGCCGCCATTCGAGAAGCTGTCCGCCTTGCTCAGCGTGCCATTGTTGTCCTTGTCCGCCTCGCCGCGCGCGTCGCCGTTCAGGCCGGCGTTCACCACGGTCACCGCGACCGCGCCGCCGATGCCGGCGGTGCCGCCTATCGCCGCCGCGGCTGCGGTGTTGTCGAGTTCGCGCGTGGCGGTCGCGGTCACCGCCACATCGTTGTCGACGTACACCGAGGTGTCGGCGACATAGGCCGAGGTGGTGTTGTCGACCTTGGTGACCGATGCGCCCGCGCCCACGCCCGCAATGCCACCCACCGCGCCGGCGCCGGCCACGCTTTCAGTCACCACCGCATCGCTGGCCGATACGTTCAGTCCGCCCGACCGGTTGGCCGAGGAGCCGACGCGACTGTCGCTGACATGGGCGGTGGTCGTGCTGTCGATGATGCCCACCGCGACCGCGCCGGCCACGCCGGCCGCACCGCCGCCGGCGCCGCCGATGGCCCAGGTGCGCATTTCGGTCGAGTTGTCGGCGACCACATTCACCTGGCCGTCGGCATCGACCGAACCGCCGTCCACGCGCGCTTCGGTGGTACTGGTGTCGAGACCGACCGCGAAGGTACCGGCCCCGGCGATGCCGCCCGCGGCGAGGCCGCCGCCCGCGACCAGGAAGACCGAATCATGATCGGCGCGCACGTCGAGCGAACCGACCTGCCAGATCGCGTCGTCGGAAAATGCCATGGTACGGCTGGTGAACTTCGCCACCGAACCGCTGCCGACGACGGCGACCGCGCCGCCGGACGCACCGACGACGATGGAGGACACGCCCTGGCTGGAGCGCGCTTTCACCGTCGACGCGCCTCGGGCGGTCAGCGTGCTGTCGCTGACGCCGGCGGTGGTGTCGCGGTCGAACACATTCACATCGGCCGAGGCGCCGACACCGGCGATGCCTATCGCGATCGAGCCGATGAAGGTGTTGCCGTAGGCATGATCGGACGCCTTGACGCTCACCGCCTGGGCGCTGCCGGCGGTCGAATTGTCGCCGCCATTGATCAGCGAATCGCTGATCGTGGCCCGCGTCTCGCCGTCGATGATGGTGGTGCTGATGGTGGCCGCGACGCCGGCGAACAGGCCGCCGCCCACATTGGCGACCGCGGTCGTGGTCTGGTGCGTTGCACTGGCATTGACCGCGAGGCCGCGCATGTTCTCGCTGCCGCGCGAAGCGGCGAGATCCGGCGCGACGAAGGGATCGCTGGTCGAATAGCCGCCGCCACTGGTGCTCATGCGGTCTATGCTGTCGCGCAGATCCACGCCGCCGATCTCGCCGCTGTTGATGCTGAGGTTGTCGTTCAGCCGCGCGCGTGCCGCGACTTCGCTGCCGCGTATCGCCGCCTCGGTGGTGCCGGTAATCTCGTTGACCGAGATCGACGCCCCCACACCGGCCACCGACACACCGACACCCGCTGCACCCGCCAGCAATGTGATCCTGTCGTCGGACTCCGCCAGCACGCCGACATTGCCGCTCGCCTCCACTTCTGCGCCGTTCTCGATCAGCGCCTGCGTGTCGGAATTGATCAGGTTCACCGCCACCGAGCCGCCGACGCCGACATCGACGCCCGCCCCCACACCCGCCGCAGCGGTCTTGATCGCCGCCAGCGAGTCGGCATCGATCACCAGATGACGCACGTTCAGGCCGCCGCCCCGCGTGCCGGACACCCGGGCCAGCGTGTCGTTGGCGATCTTGTTCACCGACACCGCGGCACCGACGCCGGCAGAGCCGCTGATGCCCACGGCGCCGGCGAGCGAATTGATCGACGCACTGTCGGTCGCGTTGACGGCGACCGACGCGGTGCCGCCACTCACCTCCGAACCGGTGATCTCGGCAACGGTCCTGTTGTCGGTACGGTTACTGGAGGCGGAACCGGCGAAAGCGCCGGTCGCGGCACCCGCACCCGACACCGAGGCGGATTCGATCAGCGAGCTGTTGCTGCCATTCAGCGTGAGCGAAGCCGCGCCCCCCACCGTGCTGTCATGGACCCGCGCGCGCGCGGTGTTGCGCACCCAGTTGTCGCCGATGGCGCCGCCGATCGCGGTATTTCCCGAGAACGCCGCGGCACCGGCCAGCGACTTGATGGTGGAACTGTCGCTGGCGGACACCGTGATCGCCGAATTGCCGGCGCTGTTGCTGAGGGTGGTGCCGACGATTTCGGCGGTGGTGACATTGCCCGCCTCGCCACCTTCGTTGCTGTCGCCGTCGTACTTGCCGATGTGGTTCAGCGTGACCGAACCGGACAGCGCCACGGTCTGGGCACCGCCCACGGCGAGGGCCATGGTGTTGATGGTGGAGGTTTCGGCCGCGCTGACCGACAGCGTGCGCGCATCGCGGATTTCGCTGTCCTCGATCGATGCCAGCGTGCTGTTGCCGATCTTGCTGTAGCCGAAGGCGGCGCCGAAGGCATTCTGGCCTATGCCCACCGCCACCGCGCCCGCCAGCGATTCGAGCGTGGAATTGTCGGTCGCGCTCACCGTCACTGCATTGGTGTCGCCACTGTCCTCGATCAGCGCGTCGTCCACCGTGGCGTCGGTCCGGTTGCCGATGAAGTTCAGCGATATCGAGGCGCTGACCGCCGGATTGGCGCCCAGTGCAACGGTACCCGCCACCGCGAGACTGCGGATGCGGGCATCGGACGACGACAACAGGCTCAGCGAATTCGCGGCGTCGATGTGGGCGCGGTCGATCTGCGCCTGCACGGTATTGGTGATGTCCGCATAGGTGACCGACGCACCGATGGCCACGCTGTTCATGCTGGCCGAAATGGCACCGGCCAGCGTGTCGATGCGCGAGCGGTCGGCCGCGCGCACGGTCACCACGGAGGCACTCACGTCGTCGTGGCCGTCGTCCCGCGACGGCGCGGATATGCCGGCCAGCAGATCGTTGTCGATGAAGTTCACCGTCACCGACCCCGCCGCGGACACCTTGCCGGACACGCCGACGCCGACCGCGATGGACGTGATCACCACATCCGATTCCGCCTTCACATTGAGCGTGCCGCCGGCCGCCGTGACCGTGGCTTGCGCGTCCTCGATCTTCGCGGTCAGATCGTTGCTGATCGAACTCCAGTTGAACGATCCGCCGACGCTGTTGCTGTTGCTGCCGATATTCACCTGCATCACGCCGGCCACCGAGGTGATGCAGTTGCCGCTGGTGGTGACGCCCGCGCCCTGACGACCGCAGTAATCCAGGCCGAGCACGGTGTTCTCGCGCTTGTTGCCCGGCTCGATGATGTTTTCCAGCGTGGCATCGGCGCCACGGTCCTGCGCCAGAACGTCCAGGCTGTTCTTCGCGGTGATGACGGACAGTCCGGCGATGCGCGCGGTCGTGTCGTTGTCGATGTCGGTGATCACCACCGCGCCACCGATGGCATTCGAATCCTGGTTGGCCGAGGCCTGGCCATGCGCCGCGCCGGCACCGATCTCGGTGGCGTTGTAGGCGCGCACGCGCGCGGCATCGATGCCGTTGGCCGTACTGCCCTGGGCGATCTCCGCCAGCACCGTATTGTCGATGTCGGAATAGGTGATCGAGCCGCCGGCGCTGGTCTTGCCACCGAAAGCCAGGGTACCGCCGCCGGTGCCGATGAACATGCGGTTGTAGGCGGTCACGTCGAGCAAGCCACCGGCCACGCCGGCGCCGGTGAAGTCGGTCGAGCGCATGGCCGCGGTGACCGTGTTGTCGACCAGTGACAGCGACAGCGAACCGGTGAGCGATTTCGAATTCTGGCCGTTGTTGCCGCTGGTATTGACCGCCGCGCCGATGGCGATCGAAAGCTGCTCGCCGCCGGCCAGCGCCTGCACCGTCACATTGGCCGGATCGTTCAGCGTCGAGTTCTCGACCAGGCCTTCGACCGTGTTGTCGATGATGTTCACCGACACGCTGCCCGCCACCGCGGCCGAACCGCTCTGGCTCGAATTGCCGCCGCGGTTCAGTGCCGCCGCACCGGATGCGGTGACGATGTCGAGATCGGACACGCCACGCACGGTGACACCGCCCTTGGCCGCTTCGTCCTGCTCTATCGTCACGCCATCGATTTCGGCGCGGGTCACCAGCTTCACATCATTCACCGCGGCGCTGCCGGCACCAGCCAGGCCGAAGCTCGGCTTGCTGCTGGCCGACGGCGAACTGGCAGTGGAATTGCTGCCCTGGCTGACCGAAGTCGGCTTCTGGTCCACGATCGAGGACAGCTTGTTCTGGATGTCGGTGTACTTCTGCGAAATGCTGCCGAAGAAGCCGCTGCTCGAGTTTTCGTTCTTCTCCTGGCCGCCGGCCACCGCGCCGGTCACGGCGATCGCTTCCATGCGACCGTCGGCGCGCGCCTCCACCGACACATCGCCCACCCGCACGGTGGCGCCCGCCACCGTGCGGCTGCTGCTGCGGTTGTCGCCGTCCAGCAGATCCTCGTCGTCGTTGTCGCCGACCCGCGCCTCGGTCAGGTTGTCCGCGCCGATGTAGGCAATGCCCACACCCACACCGGTCGATTCCGACTTGTTGAAGCCGCCGGCGATGGACCACAGCACCGGGGTGTCGGTCGCGGCGAGCGACAGCGAACCGGCGCGCAGCGTTGCTTCGTCATCGACCAGGGCACGCGTGGTGTTGTTCACATCGACGATGGATACCGATCCATTGACGCCGAAACTGGCGCCCGAACCGGCGAGCGTAGCCATGGAAATGACCAGGTCGTGCGCCTCGGCCTCGATATTGACCGCGCTCGCCGCTCGCGTGCCGCTGATCGAATAGCTGCGCTCGCCCGCCGTCGTGCCCGACACGGTTTCGGTCACGCCGCGTATCTGCGCCCCTTCGCGCACGAACACCAGGGTGTCGCCGGTCAGCGTCTCCTGGGTATAGGCCATGCCCAGACCCTTGCTGCCGCTGCCGCCGCCGGCACTGCCCGGAATGAAGTGCCCGCCGTGGAACAGCAGGGTGACGTCGCGCCGCGCGCTCAGATCGACCGGCGACTTGAAGGCCCATTCCTGCAGCACCTGTTCGTCATCATCGGTCGAACTGTCGTCCGCCACGGTTTCGAAGCTGGCCGACCATTCGCCGGTTTCGCTGCCGGTGACATTGAGCTGGGCCGATTCGCCGACCTCGGTCTTCGCCGAATGATCGAAGCGCAGCAAGCTGACCGAACCGGACAGCGCGATGCTGTTGTTCGAGCCATCGGAACGCGATTTCGCGGCCGACGACCCATTGAACACGTCGAGGATGCCGGTCAGGTCGTTGAACCAGTCCTTCACCGTGCTCAGACCGTCCCAGCGCGTGAAGCTGCCGCCGGTGATGAGCGTTTCGCGCACCGGAATGATCACGTCGGATGCGACCGCGATGCGCGGTGCGGTGACCACCGCATTGGCACCGATGCGCGCCAGCGCGTCGTGCGAATAATTGGCGATCGATATGCCGGCGGAGAAGGTGTTGCGCGCGGTATTGCCGGTGGCCTGCGTCTTCGATTGCGATATCGCCGACGCCTCGGTCATCACCTGGATGTCCTGGCCCAGCGTGCGCGCCGCCACCACGGTGCTGTCGCTGGCATGCACGCGGGCGCCGTCGCCTATGGTGGCCGACGCGCTGGCGTCGCTGTCCACCCAGGCGATCGCGCCGCCTATGCGCAGCGGCGTCGAGGTCGGTTTCACCTTCTCGTCGAGTTCTTCACCGCCGAGCAGCTTTTCCCACAGCTTTTCCTCGATGAAGCCAGTGGTATCGGTCAGCGGTTTGGCCTTTTCCTGCGCGGCTTCGATGATGGAATCGTTGAGCGAGGTGCCGACCTTGGCTTCCGAGGTGGTCGCATTGGTGGTGGTGTCATTCACCGCCAGCACGCGCACCCGCGTGGCGTCCGCCACATTCGCATTCAGGCTGGCATTCGCCTCGCTGGAGAACTCGCTCACCGCGACCGCCGCAGCGGCCTTGCCCTCATTGCCAAGCGAGGCAGTGACCGAATGGGTGAAGCTGTTGCGGTTGGTGGCGGCCACCGTCACATCGCCCGACACCTTGATCGTGGCGCCCGCTTCCACGGTCGCGTTCGCCTTCACGTCGGCAAACGCGAGGCCGAGCGCCAGGCTCATCGGCGCATTCGCGTCCTCGCCCGGGTCGGCCGCTTCGATCGCCGCTTCCAGCGTGGCGTCGTTGTTGGCGCGCACGGTCAGATTGGCCGCTTTCACGCTGGCACCCGATTTCACGTCCACGGTGGCGGTCGAGCTGTTGCGCGCATACAGCGCACCCAGGCCCAATGGTGTGTTCACCTGGGTGCCCGGCCCGCTGATACCGGAATCCGGCGCGGCACCGGCGGAGGTCAGGTTGTCGGCGAGCAGCGTCACGTCCTGGGTGGCCTCGACCGTGGAACCCGCCTTCAGCGCGATGGTGGCGGTGCCGACCGCCTGCGAATGCACGATGTTGATGCCGAGCAGCGACAGACCGATGCCGAGCAGGTTTTCCGCGCCGGTGGTCGCGAAATTGGCCGCGTTGTCCTGGAAGCTCGCCTCGTCGTAGATCCAGCGGTTCTGCACATCGGTTGACGCGGTCATGGTCACATTGCGACCCTTGACCGTCGCGCCGTCGAGTTCGATCGACGCGGTCGCCTCGCGATACCCCAGGATGTCGATCAGCGACACGCTCTTCGCGGTGAAGGTGACATCGCCGGCTTCGAATCCGCTGTCGGCGTTCGCCAGCACCTGGCTGCCGGACTTGAGCACGATGACCGGCGCCTCGAAGGTGATGTCGCCCGAATCGCCGGTGGACACGCCACTGGTGTGATTGCCGGCGACGCTGCGGCTGGACACCACGACGTTCTCGTTCACCGTGATGCTTTCATCCGCCTGCAGCAGCAGATTGGCACCGGTCACACTGCCGCCGGACGGCAGGCCCGGATAGCCGGACCCGGTACGCAGCAGGTTGGCGCTCAGGATGATCTTGTCGGGATCGATCAGCACGGTACCCGCCGCGCCACCGTTGCGGCCGTCGGCATGGAACTGGCCGCCGGCCAGTTCCACCGTATCCCTGGCGGAGAACTCGATGAACCCCCCGTCGCCGGACGCTCCGGCGCTTGCATCCATCACCGCGCCGCTGCGGATGAGCGCACTGCGCTGCGCGAGCGAATCGATGCGGCCGCCATGCGAATCCTCGCCGTCACCGGCGGCGGTCACCATGGCATCCACGTCGGCGATGATGTCGCGACCGGCGCGCAGGACGACTTCGCCGCCCGCCACCCCACTGCCGCCGCGCGCATCCAGCGTGCCGGAAATTTCGATGTCCTCGTCCGCCGCAATATAGATGCGGCCGGCCTTTTCGATCACGCGGCTGCCCTGGGCCAGACCTTGCGCGTTCACGACGTCGCTGAAATCGGGCGCCCTGCCCTCGAAGCGACCACCGGTCAGTATCTGGCCACCGACGCTGACGGTGCCGGCCAGCAGCGTCACGTCCTCGACGGCATTGACCCGACCGTCGATGCGGATGGCGGCCGACGACAGCGGCGCCGTGCCATTGAGCAACTGCGCCACCGACCCCGCGTCCGGCACACCGGGTGAGCGGAAGAAGCCATCGACGAAGCCCTGGGTCGGCGTGCTGACCGACAGCGAACCGACATTGACCACGCCGCCCGCGCCCACCACGAAGCCGTGCGAGCTGGCGAAGAACACATTGCCGCCGATGCGCCCGTCGCGCAACGCATTCAGCGTGCCTTGGATGTCCACACGCGAGTCGCGCACGATGTTGATCAGGTTCACCGTACCGTCCGGCAGATGCAGATTGGCGGTATGGCCGGTATTGACGCTGAAATGCCTGAAGGAATTGAAACCGGCGTCACCACGGACAGTCGCGGTACGCACATCGGTCACCGCCCCCGCCGTCGTCACCGTGGTGAGCGTGTTGCCGTCGGTCTGTATCGCCTGCGCCCAGGCCGATGGCGACAGCAGCGCCGGCAGCGTGCTCATGCCGAGCAACAGGCTGGACGGCGCGCGCAAGTTGGCGACCAGGGTGCGCAGCCTGGGCAGGCTGCGACGGCGTTGTGCATTCGGTTTCATGGCAGTGTTCCCATAAGAGCCTTGATCGGCGACCACTTCGGCGATGCCGGAAACGATTCCGGGGAACACCGTGATCCGTCAGGCTTGTTCTGTTCGTTGTGTAGGTATTTTTCCTACTTTCTAGCGCATTGTAAGCCCATGTATCGAGCTTGTTCGGAAGGCGGGCTCGACTGCATCACGTTCGGTTTGCATCTCTGGAATCAAGGACATGGCTCAGCGGATGTTTCTCGCGCATCTGCCGGCACCGGGGCGGCGGATGGCCCGCAGCGCGCCGAGCGCCAGTGCTGCCAGCGCCAGCGTGCCGGGTTCCGGCACCGACTGGGTCGGGGGAGCGCGCAGCTCGAAAGTTGCGCCGATGTCCCGCAGGCGGTAAGCCGCAGTATTGGCGCGCAACTGCACCGCCTGGGTATAGCGTGCGTCCGGTGTGACCATGAGCATTCCGGTGGCACCCAGATCGAAGCTGAGGATAGGCATGTCGAAGGCGTCGATCTGATACTGGCCGTTCGCGATTTCATGCACCCCCAGATCGAACTCGAGATATTGCGTGATGCCCTGAACCGTCATCGCCAGCCGGAAGGACCGGTGGTCGGCAGTCTGGCCGTTCGGATCGGCAGCCCCGGTGCCCGCGTAGAGTGCGAAAATATTGCCTCTGACGGCGACATCGCGTGTGAGGTCGAGCGTCGCGGCGCGCCCGGTGAACTGAATGGTTGCCGAAATGTCGTCCCGCGACTGGAAATAGGTTTCGATCGGCGAGCCGGTGGTGGTGAACGTGACCGGCACCGCCTGCGCGACGCCGGTGCACAGGTACAGCACCAGAGCTGAAAGCACGGAATGACCCTTCACCTGAACCTCCTCATTGTTTGTCGTCGCCCGGACGGTCTTCAGCAGAAATGACCGTGCATGCAGGCATCCAGTCGCCGCGCCGGGCTGCGCGCGTTCCCGCTCGGCGCGCCACAACGGAGGCGGCTGTCCCGCACGAGCCGCGAACGCGCGGGAAATCCGGACTTCATTTAAGCGTTGCGCGCTGCCGGGGGTAAATACGAACAAGCGCGTAGCGGCGCGCCCGACTGGGTCAAAGGAGGAATTTGCTCACGCTTCCGGCAGCCGGTGGCGCACCACCCAGGCCACCAGTTCGGCTGCATTGCGCAGGCCGAGCTTGCGAGCGATGTTTTCGCGGTGCTTGCGCACCGTGTGTTCGGAAATGCCCAGTTCGACGCCGATCTGCTTGCTGGACAGCCCGCTGCCGACGCGTGAGGCGATGTCGAGTTCGCGCGAGGTGAGCGCCTCGACCGGCTCGACGTCGGCCGGTGCCATCAGGCCGGCCAGTTCGGCGCTCACGTGATACCCGCCATCGGCCACCGTGCGTATCGCCGCCACCAGTGCATCGGCATCATCGGTCTTGAGCATGTAGCCGTGCGCGCCGAAGGCCAGAGCCGCCTGGAAGGACTGCGGATCCTGGCGCGCGGTCACCACCAGCACCCGGGTCGGCAGCCCGGCAGCGGTGATGGCCTGCATGACGCTCAGGCCGTCCAGCAGGGGCAGGCCCAGATCGAGCAGCAGCACGTCGGGCATGAGCGTGCGCACGAGTTCGAGCGCGCGCTCGCCATCGCCACACTCGCCGCGCCACTTGAGACGGGGTTCCACCGACAGCATGAGGCGCAGTCCCTGACGGACCAGCGCGTGGTCCTCGGCAACGACGATGCTAATCTCTCGGGCTTCCATGGCCGAAGAAATTAACACGTCCGGAACCGGCGCCCTGCTCGATTCCGCCACAGTCGAAACGGACCGCGACGCGGTGCGTCGTGATCTGCTTGGCGTTCTGTTCGATCACACGCCGACCATAGTCGCCGGCAATCTGGCGGTGTCGCTGACCGCTTCCGTCGTGCTGATGCAGGGTGGCGACGTGCTGCCACTCGCACTCTGGTTGTCGGCCATCTGGTTGCTGGTCCTGCTGCGTCTCGGTTTCGTGCGCCGTTGCCGCAGCCGGTTGGCGGATTTCGGGCGCAGCCAGCTCGACCACACCGAAAGCCGGTATGCGACGATCGCCTCGCTGACCGGTCTGGTCTGGGGCCTTCTGCCCTGGATCAGCTACGACGGCGTGGACGCCTTCAGGGACTTCTTCGGCGTGGCCATGCTGGCCGGCATGGCAGGGGGCGCGGTCACCGCGACCTCTTCGCTGCCGCGCGCGCTGAACGGCTACCTGGTGTTCGCGCTGCTGCCTTTCATCGTGAAAGCCGCCTGGATGGGCGGTGCAGTCAACCTGGGTGGCGCGATCACCCTGCTGTTCTATCTGGTTGCGCTGATCGCCTTCGGGCGCGATGCCCACACTGCGTTGAAGCACGCACTGGAACTGACCCGCCAGAACGCCCGGCTGGCCGAACATCTGCGCCGCGAGCGCGACGCGGTGCAGGCGACGATGCGGGCGAAGAATCTGTTCCTGGCCGGTGTCACGCACGATCTGCGGCAGCCGGTGCACGCGGTCGGCCTGCATGTGCGCTATCTGCGTGCATTGCAGGCCGGCGGTCTGAGCGCAAGCGCGATGGACGAGGTGTGCACCGGGCTGGATGGCGCGGTGCGCGCGATGAGCAGCCAGCTCACCCGGCTGCTCGAACTGTCGCGGCTGGAAGCGGGCGAAACCCGGGTGTCGCGACGTGCGATGAGCGTGAATGAACTGTGGTCCGATTGCGCCGCCCAGTTCGCGCCGCTGGCCCAGGAGAAAGGCCTGCGGCTCGCCTTCCGGCCAAGCGAGGCGCAGATCGACAGCGACCCGATGATGTTGCGTTCCATGCTGGACAATCTGGTATCCAACGCGGTGCGCTATACCGAGCGAGGCCGCGTGCTGGTGGCGGCGCGCCGGCGCGGCGCCGACATCGAACTGCAGGTGTGGGACACCGGTGCGGGCATCCCGGCGGAACATCTGCCCCATATCTTCGAGCCGTATCGCCGCTTCGACGATCGCGCGCTGCGCCACGACGAAGGACAGGGACTGGGCCTCGCCCTGGTCCAGCGTCAGGCCGATCTGCTCGGGCATGCGCTGTCGGTGCGCTCGCGTGCCGGACATGGCAGCGTATTCACGCTGCGCGTGCCATCCGTCACTGCTGTCTGAGCGTGGCCCTGCACAGGGCGAAAATACCCGCTCAGAATGGACCCTCCTTCCTTCAGGGAGATGGCGATGAAATATCCGGGACGCTTGATCAAGCAGGGTGAGGCGGACGCAAGCATCGTCCGTGCGTTGAAGAAGGCACTGAACAAGGCGCTCGCGCTGCGCGCGGGACAGGGTCCGGGTCTGGACCCCGACAGTCCGGATTTCGGACCGAAGATGAAACAGACGGTCAAGCTGTTCCAGATGCGCCATGTCGACGGCAGCGGTCGCCCGCTCAAGGTGGATGGCGAAGTCGGTGCGCTGACCTGGCAGGCGCTGTTCGGCGCGAATGCCGTCCCAGCGAGCGGTCGCGCCAGCTCTGCGCTGTTGAAGTCGGTACTGGATCTTGCCGGTCGGGAGGCCGATCGCGCCGTACGCGAACAGCCGCGCAACTCCAACCGCGGCCCCGAAGTCGAGGCCTATCTGGAGCGCGCCGGGGTCGCCGCCGGCAATCCCTGGTGCTGCGCCTTCGTCTACTGGAACTTCGACGAGGCCGCGAAGAAGCTGCGCCGTGCCAATCCCATGTTCCGCACCGCGCACTGTCTCACCCACTGGAACCGGGCGGTATCGGCTGGCGCACAGCGCATCACGCGCAAGGAAGCCATCGACGACCCGGCGCGGGTGCGTGCCGGCATGATATTCATCATGGACCACGGCGGAGGCGCCGGACACACCGGTCTGGTCGAGCGCGTGGAAGGCGGCTTGATCCACACGATAGAAGGCAATACCGACGCCTCGAAAACCCGCGAAGGTGGCGGCGTCTATCGACTGCAGCGCAAGATCGCCGACATCAACAAGGGCTACATCGATTACGCGAAGTGCTGACCTCGGCCAGCCAAGGCCGCGTCGCGACCTTGGGGTCGCGCCTGCGGCAAAGCGCGCCCTGACCGCGAACAGCACGGGTGTCCCGTAGGAGCGAGCCCCGCTCGCGACAACACCTCCGAACGAAGCCTGCGGCCGGCATGTGCCGCCTCGCGACCTGGGGGTCGCTCCTACAACAGCGCGCCCAAACCACGAACGGAGCCGGGCTGTCGTAGGAGCGAGCCCCGCTCGCGACCCCACCCCAGAACGAAGCCACCGGCCAGCGCAGGCCGCGTCGCGACCTTGGGTCGCTCCTACGAAAAAGCGCGCCCTGACCGCGAACGACACGGGTGTCCCGTAGGAGCGAGCCCCGCTCGCGACAACACCTCCGAACGAAGCCTGCGGCCGGCATGTGCCGCGTCGCGACCTGGGGGTCGCTCCCACAACAGCGCGCCCAAACCACGAACGGAGCCGGGCTGTCGTAGGAGCGAGCCCCGCTCGCGACCCCACCCCAGAACGAAGCCGCCGGCCAGCGCAGGCCGCGTCGCGACCTGGGGTCGCTCCTACAACAGCGCGCCCAAACCACGAACGGAGCCGGGCTGTCGTGGGAGCGAGCCCCGCTCACGACCCCACCCCAGAACGAAGCCACCGGCCAGCGCACGCCGCGTCGCGACCTTGGGGTCGCGCCTACAGAGGATTTGCAAGTTCGCCGGCCAGCACAGACAGCAGTTGCAGATTCCGCGTTGCCATCGTCTTGCTGTCATCCTGACCTGATGCCCTGGCAAACAGATCGCGCAGCAGTTCTATCTGTCGCAACACGGAAATGGCGATATCCGGGTCTGGCTTGAGGCTCTCGATTTCGCTGATATAGCGCGCGGCCAGTGCCTTCGCCTCTTCACTCGTCTGCCGATTCGTCTCCGCGCCCGGCGCGGAGCCGTCGGTCGATGCGCGTCGGTGACGCCTGGGCGTTGCCTCTTGCTCCGATTGCACGCCGCTGCTCGCCGCGCCGCCGGCGAGCAGGCTTGCGGTGAGCTCTGCGTCGATCGCCGTCATGCCATCCCAGAAATTCATGTCGTCGGCGAAGGCCTTGCGCGCGCGCTCGCCGCAGCGGCGGACCAGGGCCAGCGTATCCGTCTGCTGCGGAAGCGCTGCTCCCCCGAGCACGACGTCGAGTTGCAGGCGGTTCAGCGTGGCATAGGGATGATCGCCCTCGCGGCCGCCTCCTCCTTCCGCCGCGGCGTAGGCATCGCGCGCAGCGCGCACCACCGCTGCCATCGTTGCCCACTCTTCTCCGGCGTACAGCATCACGCGCACCAGGCTCTTCAGCACGCTGCCGAGCACGCAGCGCCGACGGAGGGTGACCCGGTCGAACATTCCGTCGGTCAGGTCCACCAGCGCCCGCATGCGGCCGACCGCACTGTGCGCGCGCCGGCCCGCTTCGGCCAGCCTCTCGCTGCCGCGAGCCGCTTCGTCCTGGGTACTCTGCGTCGTCTTCCCTGGTGCTGCCTCGCTGGCGCCGTGCGCGCGTGCCAGATTCTCCGCGGTGCGCGCCTCGAGCCGCGCCAGCAGTTCGATCGCCAGCAGGGCTGTGCAGCCGTCGCGCTCTTCGGCGTCGGCCGCGATCGCATCCAGGTAGGCGCGGCGCGCGTTGTCGAAGCCGGCCTCGCCATAAAGGTCGTGCAGGCGCGCCAAGGCCAGCGACACGTCGCCCCGGCGCTGCCAGTGCTCCGGCACCCGGTTCATGCGACTTCGGATGAGCTTGAGCAGTCCGGCGTAGCCGCGCTCGCTGGTGCCACGCAGATCGGCATCGAGCCGAAGGCCGTCCAGCCAGTCGATCACTTCCGCCGGCGACACCGGTGCGAAGTCGCCGCCGTCCCCGTCTTCCGGCGGCTTCAAGGTGAAGGTCGGGCTGCCATAGGCCTGGTAGGCACCCCAGGTGTTGCAGTCGGGATGGCGGGCATGGCATTCGTGCCGCGCCTGGTGGATGGCCTCACCGAAGGGCTTGTTGAGCCGCACGAAGCGGTCGAAGAACACCCTGGAAAAAGTGAGGGCGGCCGCGTCGTCAACCGCCCAGCCCGCCGCCACCACGCAGCGCACGCCCATCTCTATCAGCTCGCGCGCCAGACTGTAGGCCAGGCGGTTCGGCGCCCAGCCGGCGCCGCGACTGATGCCGCCCAGATGACAGCAATTGAGGAATACCACCTCGGGCACCACTTCCATCTGCCCGACCTCCGCCGCGCTGAGCAACAGGCCGTCGGACAGCACCACGCCGCTGCGCAGTGCCCCCTGCCGGTCGGTCACCTCGAACACGCCGTGGGCCGCGATCACCAGCAGGCGATACGACTGCTGGAACAGTCTGGCGACGACATCGGACGCGCGACTGTCCGCGCTCGCGCGCACGATGTCGTAGTTGTCGGCCTCGAGTATGGCGGCGATGGCAGCCCCCTCTTCCTCCGCGCCGGGCAGCGACGGCAGGCGGTCCGGATCGTTGCCGACCGGTCCTCCGGCGAATTCGCTGCGATAGCCCTCGGTCGATGGATTGACGATGATGAGCGCGCTGCTGCGCCGTATGCTCTGGACCCGCGGACGGTAAAAGCGGGTTTCAAGCTGACGGATCAGGCGGGTGCTCAGCACCAGCGGCTCGCCATTCGTTTCGATCATTTCCCACGGCAGATTGGCGGTATAGCCATCGACCACCAGCATCAGATTGGGCGCCTCGCGCGCCACGCTCTTCAGATTCGGCGGAATCAGCAGATGGAACAGCGTGCGCCCGAATCCGGACGCGGCATTGAAGCGGGTGGAACCGGTTTCCAGTTCGACCAGCCGTTCCACCAGACCGGGCTGGCGCTGCTGCATCTCGAGTTCGACGCGCGCCCGCTGTCCTTCGTAGCGGTACTTCAGGCGCAGCGGATAGCGGCGCGCGGCACGCGGCGACGCCTGCGCCGCGACGCCCTCGATCGCTACCCGGCGCATGCCGCGTGCGGCAAGCAGCCGATCCATCGCGTCGTCGGACAGCGGCGAATCGCTGCGGAACTCATAGCATTCCGGCGAACAGGCAGATTCGCTGCGGTCGGCATCGCTCACCGTGAGCCGGGGCCAGTAGGAGGCCGACATCGCTACCGACAGTCGCGCGCGCACACCCTCGCCGTAGTGCAGTTCGGCGCCGGCCTCCAGCCGGTAGCCCGCGGCGGAAAGCGGACGCTCGAGCGTGCGCGGCAGCTCGCGCACCGCACGCGCCGCAGTCACCGCCACATCCTCGAACTGTTCGATGAACTGCAGTGAACCGACCTGCACCACGGGCTGGCGATGGTCGCTGCGGCGCTGCGCGAACTGCCGGTTGGCATCGATCACGCCGAGGGTGATGGCCACCACCGATTCATCGACCGAAATGGTGGTGGTCGAGTTGTAGCCGATCAGCACACTGGCCAGATGCAGCCGCGGAGGTACCCCGGCGCCGCGACCGACCTGTTCGACATCGCGGTCGGCCGCGTGCAGCAGAAGTCTGAGCACACCGCTGCGCACGGTTTCACGCACTTCCGCGGCGCTCAGTTCGCCGAATTCGCCCAGGCCGACAATCAACGCGCCGCGACCGCGTCCGCGCCGGATTTCGTCCGGGGTGCGCGGCATCAGCACCAGCGATACGGTATTCAGCGCACCAGCGTGAACGCCCAGCCGTTCGCGCAAGGTCAATGCATGATCCACCACGTCGGTATCGAGCGTGCGTTCGGCGCCGGCGATCGGATCGCCGATGTAATGGCCGCACAGCACCGGCACCGACAGGAAGCGCAGGTCGCCGGCGCGCACACTCACCTTCAATTCCGACCGGCGGCGCGCCGCGCGCAGCGGAGGCAGGCGTCCGCCGACGACCGCGGCCACCAGTTCGCGCTCGCCCGGATACGCCGGCACCGGCTGTGGCTGGTAGCTGCGCGGAAGCGGCCGCACGTCGCCGCGCGCCGACGCCAGCCGTGACAGCTTGAGCGGCCGCCCGGCTTCCAGCAGCGCATGTATGTCATCGAAGAATTCCGGCGCATTCGCCAGCGCACCATGATCCACCGGCATGAGCCAGCAGCGCTCATCGCTCAGGCCGTTGAAGTCCGCCGATTCCCAGGTGACCGATCCGTCGCCATACGGTGTGCCCTCCGAAGCCAGCACCTGCCGGCCCGCCGCACCCTGCACCACCACACCGCTCGGCGTGATGTCGGCCTGCCCGCACACATAGTTCACGCGATCCGCGTGCGCGAACGGCGCTGCGTCGAGTGTTTTCCAGAACTCACGGGCCCCGGCCAGCGCCTGCGCCGACGGCCGGGCGCCGATGTCGCGCGTGCGGAACCATCCGGCGGGATTCAGCGCGCGCAGTTCCTGCCACAGAGCCGCGTCGAACACGCTGTAGTCCTCGCCGCCGACACTTGCCGTGCCATCCATGGGCAGCAACTGCAGCGCGCCGTCGAAGCCGGCCACGATGTCCAGCACGGCCTGCAGGTCGCGCCGCAGATCCGCGCGCGCCAGCAGGCGCACCGAGTCGGATCGTCCGAGCAGGGTGTCCACCATCATGAAGGCGCCGCGATTGGGCGTGCCCAGCATGACCAGACGGCCTCCCGGATGCGCGGTGAGGCGCGACCACAGATCGGGCCGCTGACGGATCATTTCGCGCGCCAGCAGACCGCCCATGCCGTGCGCGAGCAGACGCAGCGGCTGGTCGGGATGCGCATCCAGCAGCCGTTCCACCTCGCCGGCCAGCCGCGCGGCCTCATCGGCGATCGCCTGCCGCCAGTCATAGGCATACGCGACCACATGGTGACTGTCATGCAGATAGTTCCGCAGCCGCCCGTAGGCGGAATCGATCAGTTCCTCGGCGCGCACGTGCTCGCTCGCCATGGCGATGCGCCCCAGCCCGCGGCGGGCGATATCCTGCGGGTCCAGCCAGATGCGTTCGCCACTGCCCGGCTCTGCCGACGCGTCGGCGCGGATTTCCAGATGCGAAGCCATGATGCCGGGCAGCAGCACGACCACCGGCCGCGTGTTGTCCGGCCGTTTCGCAGGGTCGCCGCGCGACGCCAGCGCCGGCACACCGGCAGCGAGGTCGTTCCAGTCGCCGGCGGGGGGCAGCACGTTTTCGGTGAGCCAGTCGCGCAGGGCCTCGCGCGTGTCGCGATTGACGAAATAGCGGAAGTGGCTGACGTCCGGCCCCTGCACGACGCGCGCATGTGCACCGCGCCGGGCCATGCCGGCAATCATGGATCGGGTGTCCACAACCAGGTCGTTGTTGGCGCGGTCGAAGAACATCCAGTCGGTGAACATGACGGCCAGCCGCTTGAGCAGACCGCCGCCCTCGATATCGCCGGCGATCACCGCCATGCGCACCGAGCCCTGTCGCGGCGCGCGCGCGAGGAAATCGGTGAGCGGTGAATCCGGCAGCATGGCTTCGATGCCGGGCATGCATTGCGGCAGCACACGCCGGTTCGCGATTTCCACCACCACGCGCGCCAGCGTGCGCACCGTGCGATCCAGCCCCTCCTTCACCGTGGCCGCGGCAACCGGTCCGACCAGGGCGCCGGCGGCCGCCCCGCCGGCCCAGCTCACGGCGCGCCGCAGCAGATCGAGCAGGCAGGACAGGAATACATCCAGGTTGTCGGACAGCAGCGAGGTGCCGGCCGCCGGCGCCGCCACGCGTACATAGCGCTCGACCGCGATGTTCTTGCTCTTGAGCGATGCGATCAGCGCGCGCAGCGTGTCCTGTTCCTGGCGCGCGACCTGTTCGCGCGCCGCGCTCATGGCGTCCCGTTTCTCCTTGTCCAGCCCGGCGTCCACCGCCCGTTCGTCCGGCCGCGGCTGGCGACGGAAATCACGGATCGCGGTGTCCAGACCGTCGCCACTCGCGGCCAGGCACAACAGATCGCCGACCAGACCGCCGCGCGAATGAGTCACCAGGTGCAGCCGAGCGCCGTCGGGCAGGGCCTGAACCAGGGCCAGCGCGTTGTCGAGCGGACTTTCCGAGAAGGTGCGATGCTCGAACGCGAACACCCGCTCCTCATGGTGCCCAGCCAGCGCAGGCCAGAGCTCGCTCGAGGCCAGTTCGCCGAAGCTGCCCAGCGTGCTGGACGCGGTGCCGTGGATGAACAGCAGCACGGGCTGGCCCCGCAGCGCGGCCATGTCGGCATCGCCCGGCAGGACGCGCCGCTCGGCCCGCAGCGGCCCGCCATCGTCCCAGCGGTAGAGGCCGGGCGCCCCCGCCAGCGTGCTTTCGATCGCCGCCATCAAGGCGGCGGCGCCCTGGGTGGACGCACGCATCACCAGCGCGTCCTCGAGTTTGTCGAGCGCCAGATCGCCCAGCTTTTCGCGCAGCAGGCGGGTCGCGCGGTCGGTGATCTCGTCCGGCTCCACCGCCAGCTCGGTCACCCGCTTCCATATCCATTCGCGCACGCCGCGACTGGCTGCCTCGGGATCGTGAAAGCGGGCGAAGTCGACCACGCCATCCGCGTTCACCGTATCCGGCTGCACGGTGGCCAGCGTTTCGGCCAGCGCATCGGCGCGCATGAACACCGTCGTGCCATCCTCCGCCTCCAGCGCGAGCAGCCTTTGGTCGGCCGGCAGGGCCTCGCGTGCCGGCGCATCTGCGCTGCGGCCGGCCGGCTGCAGCGCCCACTGGCGCAGCGGCCGCACATTCGGCAACAGCGCGGCCGCCGTCGTCGAACCGGCCTCATCACGGCTGCCGGCGCGCCGCAGTACCGGCGGCAGCGCGAGCGGCTGCACGGTGTCAGGCCGGGCGCTGCGTTCATCCGTGACGGCAGTCAGCGGCAGAACGAGGGAGAGCGGCCGCGCGGCACGCTTGTCTGCATCGGTCATGGTGTGGAGTCCGGAAAATCCGTCGCGCCGTCAGGCGAACACCTTCCAGCGTCGCGCGGTGGCCGAGCCGAAAAGCTGCGGCGTCTGCGGCAGACTGTTGGAGGGAAGATGAAGCGGCGTGATGGCCTTGAACCACTGCGCATAGCTCGCGTCCGGTTTCAGCGTCGCGAGCGCCTTCAGCGCGTAGTAGGTGAAGGCGCCATTCGGCCGTCCGCGAAAGCGGGTGTCCCAACTGAATTCGCTGTCCTGGCAACCGGCCATCAGCAGGTCGCCACCGGCTCGGCTCAGGCCGCTGCGTACTGCGCGCGGCGTGCGACGCGGCAGGTCGGCGGCGGACATCCACGCTTGCGGCGGCAGGAAGCGTGCGCGCGGCATGTCCGGGTCGAGATCGGGCGTGCTGCCGCGACTGACCGAACCGGAATGGCAACTGTCCGAGATGAGCAGCACCCGCACGCCAGCCGCCCGTTGTCCGAACAGATCGTGCAGTTCGTCGTCGAGCAGCACCTGCCCCTTGCCGATGTCCCACGGGCACAGGCCCTCGTCGCGCGCGTCGACTTCGTCGCCGTCCTTGTCCGCTACCCAGGTGCCATGGCCGGAATAGGTGATCACCACCGTGTCGCCCGAGCCGGCGGCGGTGATCAGCGCGTCCATGGCATCCACCATCGCCGCCTTGCTCGCCTGCCGGTCGAGCAGTGTGCGCACCTCGAAACCGCGCCGGCCCAGTTCGGCTTCCCAGTCGTGCGCGTCGTTGACACAGCCCGACAGATCGCTGGAGGTACCGGGATAATCGTTGATGCCTATGCAAAGCGCCTTTCGGGCCATGATCCCCTCCTCCCTGATGCTGCAGGTGCGCGGCACGGCGCTGACGGAACGGACGGGACCCGGGGTGCCGCCCCCTCCTCGCGATCTCTGGCGGATCGCCTGCTCATGCCCCTTCTTAGAGGGCCACCCGGCTGCCGTCAATCATCCATATGACTTACGTGGCTGCACCGCGCGTCGCGTGCCGGCGAGTCATGGCGAATCCCTGCGCCCCTGGTCCCCGGACGCCGCCCGGCGGATGTCCGTTACCGGTCACCGTGTCACCGGCGGCGGCATGTCCACCGCAAAGCGCACGCTGTGATAGCGCCCGCCCGCGTCCAGCACGGTGAGCCTGTGCATGCCGGCCTCATCCAGGCGCAGGCGGCCACCCGCGTCGGGTCGCACCCGCCGGCCGTCGAGCAGCCAGTAAGCCTCCGACTGCGCGCCGCGTACCTGCAGTTGCAGCACCACATGGCGATGGCCGGGCGCCGGTCGCAGACGGCTGCCATCGCCGATGCCGACGATGCGCAGCGTGCCGGCCGGCGCGCCGCCGGAGGGCGCGCAGCCGGGCAGCCAGTCCGGGATGCGTTGCTCCGCCGGCAGCACCCCGTCCAGCCAGGGCTGCAACAGCAGCGGCCAGCGCGCGATGTCGCGCGGAACACCGCCGCCGCAGCCGGGAACCGTGCGCAAACCGCTGTCCGGCGCGACCCAGATGGTCTGCCGCAGGCTGCTGCCGTCGATGCGATCGGGGCGAGTCGGCGGCAGCGCCCCCGCGAGCGACCAGGCGGTGCGGCGCACATGGCAAAGAGCGGCAGGCGTGTCGACAGCGGCCCCGCCAAGCGGCCAGCAGATGTCGGCCGGCTGCACCGATGGCGGCCTGACACGCGACGGCGCGACCGTGCGCGGCAGCGCTCCGGCAATGTCCTTCAACAGCGGCGCCGCGACATTGGCCCCGAAAAAACCCGGATTCGGCGTGCCATCCGGTCGGCCTATCCAGACACCGAGCGCGTGGCGGCCGGACACGCCGACCGCCCAGGCGTCGCGGAAACCGAAGCTGGTGCCGGTCTTCCAGGCCAGCGGCGCGGCGCTCCCGGTTTCGATGAAGGGGCGATCAGGGTGGCCGCCCCCTTCCAGAATGTCGCGCACGATCCACGCCGCCCCTTCGCTCATCAGGCGCGCTTCCTGCCGCGCTGCATCCGGCGTGAGCCGCGGCCGGCCAGCGAGCCCGCCGGCCGCGAGCGCGCGGTAGGCGCCCACCAGTTCTTCCAGCGTGACGCCGGCACCACCGAGGATGAGGCTGAGATTGGGCTGTTCGCCGGTGGCGATGCGCAGGCGCACGCCACCGTCATTCATGCGGCGGGTGAAATCGGCCGGACCGATCTGTTCCAGCAGGTCGACCGCGGGCACATTGAGCGAGCGCTGCAAGGCCTCCGCCGCACTGACCGGCCCGGAAAAATCGGCCTGGAAATTGCCCGGCTGGTAGTCGCCGAAGGCCTGCGGCGCGTCGACGAGCAGACTTTCCGAATGGATCAGGCCACGGTCGAGCGCCATCGCGTACAGAAAGGGCTTGAGTGCCGACCCGGGCGATCGCACGCCGCGCACCATGTCGACATGGGCGCCGCGCGCGTTGTCGGAGAAGTCGGCCGAACCGGCGTAGGCGAGCACCTCCAGCGATTCCACATCGATCACCAGCGCCGCGATGGACACGCGCGGCGGCAGGGTCGACACGCGGTCAGCCAGCAGGCGCTCCACCGTTGCCTGCAACTCGCGGTCCAGCGTGCTGGCCACGCGCACCAGCTCCGGCGCCCCGCCACGACGCATCTGACCGCGCAGCCGCTCGGCCGCGAGGGGCGCCAGCCATGCGCCTTGCAGGCGTTGCGCGATTACCGGCTCCATCCTCGCATCGGCCACGACCTCGGGCGTCCAGACGGCGAAACGCTGCAGACGCGCCAGCACGCGGTCGCGTGCCTGCTGTGCCGCCTGCGGGGAGCGATCCGGCCGCAGACGGCTGGGTGCGCGCGGCAAGGTGGCCAGCAGGGCCGCCTCGGCGTGGCTCAGATCGCGCGACGGTTTGCCCAGATAGGTCCGGCTCGCCATTTCCACGCCTTCGACGATGCCGCCCATGGGCGCGTGATTGAGGTAGAGCGTCAGGATGTCGCGTTTGGACAGCCGCCATTCGAGCTGCAGCGCGCGCGCGCGATCTGGCGCAGCTTGCCGAGCGGCGTGCGCGGCACCGGTTCGAGAATGCGCGCCACCTGCATGGTGAGGGTGGACCCGCCGGATACGATGCGGCCATGTGTCGCCCACTGCCAGGCGGCTCTCGCGAGCGACGCGGGATTCACCCCCGGATGCCAGTGGAAGCCCTTGTCCTCGTAGCCGATCAGCGCCTCGACATAGCGCGGGGACACCTCGTCGAGAGTGACCGGATAGCGCCATGCTCCATCGCCGCCCCGGCCAGGCGCGCAGCGGACTGCCATCGCGCGCGAGCACGATGAAGCCATCGTCGTGCTGCGGCAGCGGTGGCGGAAACAGACGGTCGAGCAGCCACAGCGACGCGACCAGCATGAGCGCAATGGCGAACACCGGATGGCGGCGCAGCCATGCCGGCACGGCGATCCGCGCGCTCATGCGTCGCCGGTCGGGCCCGGCGGCGCGGCCGACGGATGTTCCACCAGCCACTGCGCAAGCAGCGCCTGCCCGCGCTCCAGTTCCGCTTCGGCGATCTGCAGAACCACCGCCCCGTGGCGACGCGCATCGCCGCGCGCCCGCACCAGCTTCACATGCAGACCTTCGAGCGCGAGCACATCGCGCAACATGCGCGCATCCAGACTGTTGGCGATGATGGTGAGCGTTTTCATCGGCGCTCAATATAGGCCGAGTGCACCACCTTGGGTATGACAAGGCACCGAATTGAAAGGTCGCGACGCGGCGTGTACGGGCCACAGGCTTCGTTCGAAGCAGCATCGCGGGCAAGCCCGCTCCCACCAAACCCCGGCTCCGTTCGCGGCTTGAGCGAGCTGTTGCAGGAGCGACCCCCAAGGTCGCGATGCGGCGTGGGCGTGCCGCGGGCTTCGTTCCAGGCTGCATCGCGGGCAAGCCCGCTCCCACCAGATCCCCGCTCCGTTCGCGGTTTGAGCGAGCTGTTGTAGGAGCGACGCCAGGTCGCGACCCGGCGCATGCCGGCCGCGGGCTTCGTTCGATGGCGGGGTCGCGAGCGGGGCTCGCTCCTACGACAACCCGGCTCCGTTCGTGGTTTGGGCACGTTCTTGTAGGAGCAACCCCCAAGGTCGCGATGCGGCGTGGGCGTGCCGCGGGCTTCGTTCCAGGCTGCATCGCGGGCAAGCCCGCTCCCACCAAACCCCGGCTGCGTTGGCGGTTTGAGCGAGCTGTTTTGGGCCTGACAACCGGCTGCGTTGGCGGTCTGAGCGAGCTTTTGTGGGAGCGGCCTCTGGCCGCGATGGGATTGATGCGGGCCGCCGGCTTCGTCCGGGAGTGTGGTCGCGAGCGGTGCGCGCTCCTACGAAAGGCCGCGCTCCATTCGTGATCAGGGCGCGCTTCGGTCACGACACGGGATTCATCTGCATGATTCACAAGGTGATCTATTTCATTGACGCTCCGTTGGCGGGTGCCGACACTCCTTCATCCGGCCCCCGGATTCACCGTTTTCGATGAACAATCGTGATATTTCACCGCACGCGGATTGCCTCAAGGACGCCATGACCCGAACCCTTCTGGTGGTCGACGACCACCACCTGACCCGGGCGGGATTGCGTGTGCTGGCCCAGTCCGCGGACCTGACCGATGTGGAATGGCTGGAAGCCGCCAGCCTCGATGAAGCGCTGACGCAATACGCCGGCTGCATGCCTCCGCCGGATCTGGTACTGCTCGACCTCAGGCTTCCGGACAGCCTGGGCCTGCAGGGCCTGCGGCGTTTCCTGGCCGAATTTCCGCAGGCGCGCATCGCAGTGTTCTCGGGCAGCGAAGACACTTTCGTGATGCGACAGGCGCTCACACTGGGCGCGATCGGTTTCATTCCGAAGACCGCGGATGCCGACAGCGCGCGCGCCGCCATCGTCGGCCTGCTCGACGCCCGCCGGAGCGCCGCGGACAGGCCCGCCACGACCGCCGATGGTCACGGCGCGAACGGGACGCATGGCGCAACGCCCCGCGGTCCGTCCACCGACGGCCTCACCGCCACCCAGCTCAAGGTCCTGGAACTGCTGCTGGCGGGCCTGAGCAACACGCAGATCGCCAATGAACTCGGGCTGGCGGTCAGTACGATCAAGAATGCCGTGTCCTCGGTCATGCTGAAGTTCGACGTACGTTCCCGCTCCCACCTGATCAGCCTGTTCCGCTGATGACCGGCGCCGTCCCGGCCCCGCCGCTTCCGGATGACATCGACGCGCGCATCCTGCGCGAACAGGTCGATTCCATGATGCGCACGAGCTGGAGCGGTGCCATCGCCGCCTTCGTTGTCGGGCTGGGCTTCTGGTCCATATCCTGGGCACAGACCGGCGACCGCGGTGCGCTGCTGTGGGCCGCACTGCTGCACAGTTGCCAGCTCTGGCGCTATCTCGGCTGCCGGCGCTACCTGCGCACGCCAGCCGCTGCGCGCGACGCGCATGCGGCCGGCAACTGGTACGCGCGAGCCCTGCTGCTCAACGCGTCGATCTGGGGCCTCGCGCCCTGGCTGTTCTTCCCCGAGGACAGTCCGCTGGTCACCGCACTCATGATGCTGGTGCTGCTCGGCATGACCACGGGATCCATCGCCTCGCTCGCGCCGCACCGGCGCGCGCTGCTGAGCTTTCCGATTCCGGTCATGCTCGGGCTGTCCAGCGCCATGCTGTGGCAGGGCGGCGCGCTGGAACTGTTCATGGGCGTGTCGGCGCTGGTCTATCTCTATGTCAATCTGGACTTCGGGCTGCAGCAGCACCGTCTGTTGACCGAGGCCCTGCGCAGCCGCTACGAAAAGGAGGCGCTCGCCCGTCAGCTCGAGGAACAGATCGAAATCGCCCGCCGCGCCAGCGCCGAGCGCATCCGCTTCTTCGCGTCGGCCAGTCACGACCTGCGCCAGCCGCTGCATTCACTCGGACTGTTCGGCACCGCTCTCGAACGGCGGCTGGCCGGCCATCCGGCGCACGCGCTGGCGGGCAATCTCATGCAGTGCGTGAACGCGCTCGAACTGTCCTTCAATGAAATGCTGGAAGTGTCCCGGCTCGACGCGGGCGTCATCGTGGCACGCCGCGAGCCGGTGTCGGTGGCGGCGCTCTGCCGCGCCCTGGACGCCAGTTTCGGACCGCAGGCGGAAGCACGCGGACTGATGTTGCGCTTCCGTCCGGGGGCGCACTGGATCTCCGCCGACCCGGCACTGATGGAAAGGCTGCTCGGCAATCTGGTGCACAACGCGCTCAAATTCACCGCGAATGGCGGCGTGCTGCTCGCCGCACGCAAGCGTGGCGAACAGGTGCTGATCGAAGTGTGGGACACCGGCAGCGGCATTCCGGCTGCCGAACTGCCACGCATCTTCGACGAGTTCTACCAGGTGGGCAATCCGGAACGCGACCGCGCGCGCGGTCTCGGCATGGGTCTCGCCATCGTGCGCCGCCTCGCCGATCTGATGGGACTGCAGGTCGATGTGCGCTCGCGACCGGGCCGCGGCACGCTGTTCCGGCTGCAGGCCCTTGCCTGCGCGCCCGCGGCCGCACAGCCGCGGGTGGAGGCCAGGCCGGCCGGCCACGACACCGGTCATCCCGGACTGTGCGTCATGGTGATCGACGACGAGCCACAGGTGCGCGCCTCCACAGCCGCCGTGCTGGAACAGGCCGGCATGCTCGCGGTCACTGCCGACGGCGCGCAGCAAGCGCACGCGGTTCTGCAGACCCAGGCCGACCGCGCACAGCCGGTGGACATCCTGGTGTGCGACTTCCGCCTGCGCGGCGAAGAAGACGGCCTCGCCCTGATTGCCTCGCTGCGCGCCGCCGCCGGCCGGCCGTTGCCGGCGCTGCTCATCACCGGCGATACCGCTCCAGATCGCGTCCAGCGCGCCCGCGCCAGCGGCCTGCCGGTGCTCTACAAACCGGTCCCCGCCGAGGCCCTGCTCGGCGCACTGAATGCCGTGTTCTCGGAAGGCGACCGCTGACCTCGGGCAAGCCTGCTCGCCCTCACCCCCGGCCCCTCTCCCACTGATGCGGGCCACGGGCTTCGTTCGAAGCAGCATCGCGGGGCAAGCCCGCTCCCACCAAATCCCGGCTCGTTCGCGGTCTGGGCGAGCTTTGGTGGGCCTGACAACCGGCTGCGTGGCGGTCTGGGCGAGCTGTTGTGGGAGCGGCCTCTGGCCGCGATGCGGCTGATGCGGGCCACAGGCTTCGTTCGAAGCAGCATCGCGGGGCGAGCCCGCTCCCACCAAACCCCGGCTCCGATCGTGGTCTGGGCGAGCTTTGATGGGCCTGACAACCGGCTGCGTTGGCGGTTTGAGCGAGCTCTTGTGGGAGCGGCCTCTGGCCGCGATGCGGCTGATGCGGGCCACAGGCTTCGTTCGAAGCTGCATCGCGGGCGAGCCCGCTCCCACCAAACCCCGGCTCGTTCGGCGTCTGGACAGGCTGCACATCAAGCTACGTGAGGTGCAGGTCCTGTTCCACGCCCAGCCAGACGGCATGCCAGTGCGGATAGTCCTGAACCCTCAGGACCAATCTCGCACGCAACGGGTTGGTAATCAGATAGCGCGCCCACGCGCGGAGTTCGCGGTCCGTACCGCGCAGGGCTCGATCGTGGAAACCGGCTTGCCACACCCGACGCCCGAGGCTGCGTGCCACTCTCGACTTCACCTCTCGAACAACGGCGGAGAGATTCTCGACGTAACCGAGTCGAAACATCCAGTGCAGGAGATCAGGCATCACAACAAAGGCGAGCGTGCCGGAATGGCAACACCGATCAGACTCCATCAACGTCCTGATCAGCAGACGTGCACACCGAAAATCCGAGAATATCCTTTCGCGTCGTGCGGTCACCGTCGTGACCAGGTAAACCTGACCCGGGATGGATACCCGTCCCTTGCGAAGGCGATATGAGGAAGGCCTGTCCATGCATTCAGAATAGACGAATTGCACGGGGAATCAGGCCAAGCAGTCGGCTGTTCCGGTCGTGGCCGGCACATATCCTTGGTGGGAGCGCCTCTGGCCGCGATGCGGCGTGGGCCGGCCGCGGGCTTCGTTCCAGGCGGTATCGCGGGGCAAGCCCGCTCCCACAAAACCCTCAGCTCCGTTCATGGTGCGGGCGAGTTCTCGTGGGAGCGGCCTCTGGCCGCGATGCGGCGTGGACAGGCCGCGGGCTTCGTTTGAAGCCGTATCGCGGGCAAGCCCGCTCCCACCAAACATCGGCTCCGTTCGTATTTGTCGCGAGCTTTCGTGGGAGCGGCCTCTGGCCGCGATGCAGGGTCGGCCGGGCGCCGGCTTCGTTCCAGGCTGCATCGCGGGGCGAGCCCGCTCCCACCAAATCCCGGCTCGTTCGCGGTCTGGGCGAGCTTTGGTGGGCCTGACAACCGGCTCCGTTCGCGCTTTGAGCGAGCTCTTGTGGGAGCGGCCTCTGGCCGCGATGCGGCTGATGCGAGCCGCGGGCTTCGTTCGAAGCTGCATCGCGGGGCGAGCCCGCTCCCACAAGACCCGCCTGTTTGCGGTCCGCGCGTGCCACAGCTTCAGACCCGGCGCTGGTGGCGGTCGGGGGCTTTGCAGGCGCCCCGACCGGGCGACCTCACTTGATCTGGATTTCCGCCGGCGGCGGCGGGCCGACCTGCACCGGTACGCCGTCCTCGGCCAGCACGGTGACGCTGCCCACCTGCACGCTGGTGACGCCGGGCTGGGCGCTGGCGTTCACCTTGAAGGCGATGTCCGCGCTCATGGGCTGGCCGGGGACGCCCGCCATCTGCACCACGGCACGGCCCGGTGCAGTGGCGGAACCGGCGGTCAGGATGTTCGGGTCATAGACGATTTCCACGGTGGCCGTACGTGCGGTGGCGGCGGTGAGCGTGACCGACACGCTGGCGTCGCCACCGGCCGATGTTTCGCCCGACGACTGCAGGCGCAGTTCGGCCGGACCCGGCTCGTCGGTCTCCGGTTCGGGTGCCGGTTCGGGCGACGGAATCGGGGCGGCGACGGCACCGCGCGGCGGGCCGCCGGCCGGCGCACCGCCGCCGGAACTGGACAGTTTCATCCCGGGCTGTTTGCCGCCCGACTGGATGACCAGCGGGGAGGCGCCGACCGCCGATTCGGTACCGGCGGCGAGCGCGGGCGATATATGGGTCGGGCGGTTCAGGCCACGCACGATGCGCGGCGTGATGAGCAGCACGATTTCGGTCTTGTTCGTGCTGTTGCGCTCGCTGGCGAACAGCTTGCCGATCAGCGGCAGCTCGCCCAGGCCGGGCAGGCGCGAGGCGCTGCGTCTTTCCTCGTCATTGATCAGCCCTGCCAGTATCTGCGTTTCGCCATCGCGCAGACGCAGCGCCGTCGCGGCGGAACGGGTGCCCACCTGGTAGGCGAGCGAACTTTGCGGACCGGTCACTTCCTTGACGATGCTGGATACTTCCAGCGTCATCTTGATGTCCACGTCATCTTCGAGATGGATGAGCGGTTCGACGTCGAGCTTGAGGCCCACATCGAGATAGGTGACCGAAGCCGACACGCCGACGTTGGCGGTCGAGGTGGTGGTGAACACCGGCAGCTTTTCGCCGATATGCACCTTGGCCTTCTCCTTGTTCTTCACGCGGATGCGCGGATTGGCCAGCAGATTGGCCGCACCGTCCTGCGCCTTCAGGTTGAGCAGCAGGCCAGGGTTGCTGACGTAGGGCACGACCAGTCCCCTGGTGTCCTTCAGATTGATGTTGCCGGAGGCCAGCGTACCGCCCAGCGTGGTGGTGCTGGTCGTGCTTGTGGTGGTGACCGTACTCGTGGAGGTGGTGGGCGTGAGGATGCCGTAACCCACCTGGTCCGGCCAATCCACTCCCAGTTCCTTCAGCTTGTTGCTGCTGACTTCCAGTACCTCGACTTCCAGCATCACCTCGGGTTCGGCGACATCCACCGACTCGACGAGCTGTTCGGCCAGGCGCACCGCGTCCGCGGTGTCCTTCATCACGATCAGGTTCAACCGTTCGTCGATGTAGATGTCCTTGGTTTTCACCACGGTCTTGATGAGGTTCTGCACCTGCTTGGCTTCGGCGTTCACGAGGAAGAAGGTGCGCGTCACCAGTTCCTTGTACTCGCGCACCTTGGCCGCGGTATTCGGATAGATGAGCACGGTGTTCTCGGACAGCACGCTGCGCTCGAGCTGGTTGGTGATGAGCACCAGCCGCAGCACCTCGGATACGGTGGTGTTGCGCACGAACAGCGTCACCTTGATATCTGGCCTTACGTCCTTGTCGAACACGAAGTTGATGCCGGTCGAGCGCGAGATTGCCTCGAACACGTTGCGGATCGATGTGTCGCGGAATTCCAGCGTGACCGTCTTCTGGAACATGTCGCCCAGCTTGCCGGACGCGGTGGTCTGACGCGGCCGCCCCTCCTCGATCTGGCGCAACAGTTCGCGCGCGCCGGCATGGCTGTTGTCCTGCGAAAGCACGGACCGCACGCGGGTTTCCGCGCCAGACACATCCTTGCGCGCGAGCAGCGCGCGCGCCTCGGCCACCACGGCGTCATGCTTGATACCGCGATCGATGTCGATGCGCATGGTCTGCGCGCGCGTGTTGCGCGGATCGATGGCCAGCACCCGGTCGAGCAGCGCCTTGGCCTGGTCGTTCTTGCCCGCCGAACGCTGCGTATCGGCCTGCGACAGCAGGCGCGCGACCGCCACCTCGCGCTGACGCATGACGGTGGCGCGGATTTCCGGGTTGCCGGGCGACTCCCTGGCCGCCTGCTCGAACAGGGCCAGCGCGCGGTCCTGGTCGCCGGCCATCAGTGCATCCTTGCCGTTCTCGAAGGCGGAATTGGTGGCGCAGCCGCCCAGGGCCAGCAGGGCGATGACGGCGCACAGGCCGGCAAGCCGGGACGATGTTTTTCGCGGTGCGATCCGGTGTGGAATCATTTGGCGCTTCCGGTGGACAGTGTCTGCTGCTGCTTGAGCGGCTCGAACATGAAGGTGATGGCCGATGGCGTGATCGCCTCGACCCGGTACTGGTTGCCGATCAGATCGCCCTTGCGGGCGACGAGTATGCGGTCGCCCTGGGCAAGGAACACCACGGTGTCCTGTCCTTCGATCATGCGGCCCTGATAACGGAAAGGCAGCGGCGGAGCGACCGGCGGCGGCGGCGGCGGCGGCTTGTCGCTGCCCGGCGGCGGCGGGGGCAGCAGGCTCTGCACCGCGAACAGATCGCGCGCCACCTCGGCTGCGGCGCGCTCGGGCAAACGGGCGATCACGGCATCGGGAACGGCCGCCGGCGCGCTGCCGGCGAGCCTTGCGTTGCGCGCGGCGCGGCTGCCTTCGCCGCTCACCGCAGACGGGTCCTCGGCGTCGCCGGCATCCCCGCCCTCCCCGGATACGTACCACACGCCGACCAGCGTCACTGCGAGCGCCGCGATCAAACCCTTGTTCACGGCGCGTCCTTCAGCACGATGGCGATGCGCACGGTGGCATCCACCGTGTCACGCCCGATATCGGCGCGCCTGAGCAGCACATCCTCGACCATGACGGCGGGCGACACGCGCTGCGCATCGGCCAGCCAGGCGCGCAGCGCGGTGTATTTGCCCTGGATCGGAAAAATGTAATCCTGGCGCGCGTAACCGGCGCCCAGCATCTGGGATTCGCGGCTTTCGACGCGGGCCAGCGACAGTCCACCGGCGCGTGCCGCACGCGCCAGACTGGCGAGCAGGCTGGGCAAGCGGGCGCGCTGAGCCAGCGCGGCATCGAAGCGATCGAGCTGTTCGCGCGGCGACTCCACGGTGACGCCGGCCGCCACGCGCTGCGCCAGCTCATCGCGCGCCGCCTGCAGGCTGCGCTGTTCGGCCATCAGCGGCGACACCGCACCGAAATACACGGCGAGCGCGAACACCGCCAGCGCCACGCCGAGCGCCCCCGCCCAACCGGCACGGGCGATCGCGTAGGCGAGCTGACCCTTCAGCGCATCGACGCCGACATTCATGGACGCCATCACGAGCGCCTCCAGTTCAGGCGCAGCGAAAAGGTCACCACCTGGATGCCGTCGCGCTGCTTGAATTCAAATACCTCGATGCGCGGTGCATTCAGCGTGTCGGCGTCGGCAAACGACTCGGCGTACTCGAACAGCGCATCCAGGTCCTTCACTTCGCCGGTCACGCGCAGCAGCCCGCGCGCGGCATCCGGCTCCACGGTGAGCAGCGCGACATCCTTGCCGCGCGCTTCCAGGTCGGCGAACAGCGGTTGCCAGTCGCGTGCGAGTTGCTGCGACAGCGGCCGCGCCACCTGCAGGCGCGCGCGCAGCGCCGGATCTTCCTGTTCGCGCCGCGCCAGCACGCGCGCCTGTTCGGCCTGGCGCGCGGCGCGGCGATTGGCGTCGCGCAGGCTGTCCACCTCGTCCTGCAGCGCCAGGTAGGCGTCCACGGTCCACGCGGCCGCGGCGCAGCCCAGTGCCAGGCCCAGCCAGCCCAGCCAGCCGGGTGCGCGGCGGCGGGCGACGAAATCCAGTTCCGGTATCGCGGGACGGCGGCTCATTGCACGACTCCCGCCACGCATTGCCAGCCACGCGGCAGGCTGACCGCCGGCGCCCCCTGCAGGAAGAGGCGGCCACCGGCCAGTTCGCCATCGAACAGATTGAGCCGGCGCTCGAGCAACGCGCCCAACCCGGCGGGATCGGTCAGCGCCTCGCCGCGCATGTGCAGCCACTGGCCGCCGGACCACAAGCCCATGCACAGCCAGCCGTGCTGCCACTGCGCGAAACCGCCCAGCGGCGCGTCGCCGCGCAGTGCCGCGTAGCCACGCAACCAGGCCGGCTGCACGCTGGCAAGCTTGAGTCCGCGTGCGGCGGCCCACGCCTGCAGCCGCTGCATCAGCACCACGTCGAGCGCACTGGCCAGCACGCGCGCGGCCGGCCGTTCGTCCCAGGCCGACACCCAGGCCTGGGCACTGCTGCCGAACACCTCGGCCATGCGTGCGCGCACCAGCGCGGCCCGCTCGTCGCGGCCGGTCACGCCGGAGGGCATGTCCACAACCTGCCAGCGCACCCAGGCGTTGGCCACGGTCACCTCCAGGCGCGCGCGCTTCGGCGTTGCGGCTTCGGGCAGCGCATCGAGCGCCGCCGCCAGCGTATCCAGCGACAGCACTTCGGCGCGCGCCGGTCCGCCCTTCAGCGTGACGCCATGGGGCCCCAGCTCCAGTGCCAGGGACTCAGCCAACAAAAGTGACACGGTTCAATTCCGCAAGACTTGTTTCGCCAGTGGCCACCAGAGCCAGCCCGGCTTCGCGCAGGGTGCGCGTGCCGCGCGCGCGCGCGGCTTCCTTCAGTTGTCGCATCGGCGCGCGGGTAACGATGAGTTCGCGCAGTTCGTCGTCCAGCACCAGCAGTTCGGCGATGGCGCGCCGCCCCTTGTAGCCGGTGCCGCGGCAGTGGCCGCAGCCGGCGCCGGCGCGGAACAGATAACCGGCGGTGTCCACCAGGCCGGACTGCGCGAGCTGCTCCGCGTCCGGCGTGTGCGGCGCTGCGCAGTGCGTGCAGTTCAGACGCACCAGACGCTGCGCGACGATGCCATTGAGCGCCGACACCAGGTTGTAGGGATCGACGCCCATGTGCAGGAAACGGCCGATCACGTCGAACACATTGTTGGCGTGCACCGTGGTCAGCACCAGGTGACCGGTCAGCGCCGCCTGCACCGCGATTTCGGCGGTTTCACCGTCGCGGATCTCGCCCACCATGATCTTGTCCGGATCGTGCCGCAGCACCGAACGCAGGCCGCGCGCGAAGGTAAGGCCCTTTTTCTCGTTCACCGGAATCTGCAGCACGCCCGGCAACTGGTATTCGACCGGATCCTCGATCGTGATGATCTTGTCCAGACCGTGGTTGATCTCGCCTATCGTGGCGTACAGCGTGGTGGTCTTGCCGGAACCGGTCGGGCCGGTCACCAGCAGCATGCCGTAGGGCTCGGCCGCCAGCTTGCGCAGCGCGGCGCGCGATATTTCGTCGAAACCCAGGCTTTCCAGCGTGAGCGCCTTCAGTTCCTCGGTCAGGTGTTCCTTGTCCAGCACCCGCAGCACCGAATCCTCGCCATGCACGCTGGGCATGACCGATACCCGCAGATCGATGTCGCGGCCGGCATAAGCCACCTTGAAACGACCATCCTGCGGCACGCGCCGCTCCGCGATATCCAGCTCCGCCAGCACCTTGATGCGCGAAATGACCTGCTCGGCGGTGTCGGCACCGGCGATCTGGCCCACGCGCACCATGACGCCGTCGATGCGGTACTTCACCTGCATGCCGGCGGGGACCGACTCAAGGTGGATGTCGGATGCGCCCTGCTTGAGCGCGTCATACAGCGTCGAATTGACCACCCGCACCACCGGGCTTGCGTCATCGGCGATGCGCGCGAGCGACAGTACCTCGGCCGAACTGGAGCCCACCTGGTCGGTGTCCTCCAGCAGACCGGTGGATGCGCGCTGGCTCTCTTCGAAACGGGCCAGCGCGGCGGTGATGTCGTCGCGCGTGGCCAGCCGCAGTTCGAAGCTTTCCGGCAGCGTGGCGGCCAGCCAGTCCTGCAGCGCGGCATCGAAAGGATCGGCGACCACGGCCAGACGCTGGCCGGCGGCGTCGATCGCCACCAGCACGGAACGCGACAGCGCCTCGGAAAACCGTATCCGGTCCAGCGACAGATCCAGCGCATTCAGTTCGGCGCTGCTCATCGGCGTCAGCCCGACATGGGCGGCCACCTCGGGCAACAGATGTTCGGCGCTGGCGCCGCTCAGGTCGAGCAGCGCCTGCATGACCGAGCCGCGCCCGGCGCGCGCCCGCGCACGCGCGACGAGGTCGGCCGACAGCCGGGCGGAATCGTGAGGCAAGGCACTCATTGCAGGCTTTCCGCAAGCTGGAAGATGGGCAGATACATGAGCACGACCACGCCGCCGATGGCCAGCCCGATCACCAGCATGAGCAGCGGGCCGAACAGCCGGGTCGCGCTGTCGAGCCAGCGCGTCAGTTCTTCGTCATGGAAGGCGGCGATGCGCTCCATCATGTCGCCCAGATTGCCGGCGCGCTCGCCCACGCGCAGCATGCGCGACGCGACCGCAGTACTCAGCCCGACATCGGTGAAGGCATCGGATGCGGCGCGCCCTTCGCGTATCGACAGCAGCGCGCGCGACAGGCTCTGCTGCATCGGCAGCGGCAGCAGTTCGCGCACCAGTTCGAGCGACTGCACCACCGGTATGCCGCCGCGCAGCAGCATGCCCACGGTGCGGAAGAAACGCGCCAGGCGGAACACGCGCATGCGGCTGCCGACGCCCGGCATGCGCTCGAACTGCGCCATGAGCTGCTGGCGGAAAGCCGCCTGGCTGCTCACCCAGACCACGCCCGCGATGAAGGCCACCAGGCCGACGCCGAGCAGCATGGAATGCGCCTTCACGAACTTGCCCCAGGCGAGCAGCCATTGCGACGCCAGCGGCAGGTCGGTGGAAATGTCTTCATATACCTTGGAGAACTCGGGTACCACGAATACCAGCAGGAACAGCACGACCAGCGAACCGACACCGAGCAGGATGACCGGATAGGTGGCCGCCGACACGAGCTTGCCGCGCAGGGTGTCGAGCTGTTCGCTGTAGGCGACGAAGCGCTCCAGCGCCTGGTCCAGATCGCTGGTACGTTCGGATGCGCGGATCATGGCCACCAGCAGGTCGGGAAACACCTCGGTCTGCGAAGACATGGCCATGGACAAGGTCTTGCCCTGGCGCAGCGCGTCGATCAGCGAGGACAGCACGGTGCGCGACAGCGTGCGTCCTTCCTTCTCGGCCATCACCTCCAGCCCCTCGACCAGCGACAGGCCGGAGCGCAGCAGCGCCAGCAGTTCCTGGCAGAACAGCAGCACCGGAAAACGCTGGCGGGTCAGCGTCAGCGTGCGGGCACGGCTGGCCGACAGTACGGTGAGACCGTCGGCCTGAACCTGGGCGCGCGCGGAAGCTTCGTCTGACGCCTCGACCTGTATCTGCGTGATGCGGTTGCTCAGGTCAAGGGCGCGGATGCGGAACTGCATGTCACCAGTTCGTGATGTCGGCGGCTTCTTCGGTGCCGCCGGGCTGGCCGTCCTTGCCCAGCGAACTCAGGTCGTACTCGCCATGCTCGCCCGGCGACTTGTATATGTAAGGACGCTCCCAGGGGTCGAGCGGCACCGCCTTCTTCAGGTAGGGGCCGGACCACTTGGTGGTGCTGGACGGACGCTCGACCAGGGCCTTCAGGCCTTCCTCGGTCGACGGATAGCGGCCATTGTCCAGCCGGTACTGGTCAAGCGCCTTGTCCAGCGCATCGATCTGCGCGCGCGCCGCCTTGACCTCGGACTTGCCGATCTGGCTGAAGTAACGCGGGCCCACATAGCCGGCGAGCAGGCCTATGATGACCATGACCACCAGCAGTTCGAGCAGGGTGAAACCGCGTGCGGAATTCCGTTTCATATCCGTAATGTGACGTGTAATGATTGCCGAGTCTAATCGCCCGGTTTCCAACGCAGCAAGCGATACGCAACACGGCCAGCGGCTTTGTTTCAATATCGCTGAAAGATTTTCGCAGCATCCTTGCAACAGCCTCTACTTTAGCCCCCGCGTGTTTCTTCCAGATGACTCGACCGCTCGCCGCCCTGCTCTGCCTGTTTGCGCACTGCGCCTGGGCTGATGTCTATGTGAAGGAGGACGCCGACGGTACCGTCGTGCTCACCGATGCGCCCGCCGATACCGGCTTCGAACTGCTGCTGCGCAGCCCGCGCGAAGGACATTCGTCACCCGCGCCCGCCGCCAGCGTGTCCGGTGCCACCCACCCCGCAGCCCGGCTCCACGCGACACGCATCGAACGTGCCGCCCTCGCCAGCGGCGTCGATGCCGGCCTGCTGCATGCCGTCATCCGCGCCGAATCGGCCTACAACCCGAATGCGCTGTCGCCCAAGGGCGCGGCCGGGCTGATGCAGCTCATGCCGGCCACCGCGCGCCGCTATGGCGTGACCGATCGCTTCGACCCCGACCAGAACGTGCTGGGCGGCGCCCTCTACCTGCGCGACCTGCTGGCCCGCTTCAACGGCGAACTCGAGCTGGCCCTCGCCGCCTACAACGCCGGCGAAGGCGCCGTGCAGAAGTACGGCAACCAGATCCCGCCCTACGACGAAACCCGGCGCTACGTGCCGCGCGTGCTGCACAACTACCGCTCGCTGCAGTAGGCGCGCCCTGACCGCGAACGGAGCCGGATTGTCGTAGGAGCGAGCCCCGCTCGCGACAACACCTTCGAACAAAGCCTGCGGCCGGCACACGCCGCATCGCGGCCAGAGGCCGCTCCCACAAAAGCTCGCGACAGACACGAACGGAGCCTGATTTTCGTGGGAGCGGGCTTGCCCGCGATTCAGCTTCGAACACAGCCCGCGGCCGGCATGCGCCGCATCGCGGCCAGAGGCCGCTCCCACAAAAGCTCGCGACAAACACGAACGGAGCCTGGTTTTCGTGGGAGCGGGCTTGCCCGCGATGCAGTTTCGAACGAAGCCCGCGGCCGGCATGTGCCGCATCGCGGCCAGAGGCCGCTCCCACAAGAACTCGCGACAAACACGAACGGAGCCTGGTTTTCGTGGGAGCGGGCTTGCCCGCGATGCACCCTCGAACAAAGCCCGCGGCCGGCATGCGCCGCATCGCGGCCAGAGGCCACTCCCACAAAAGCTCGCGACAGACACGAACGGAGCCTGGTTTTCGTGGGAGCGGGCTTGCCCGCGATGCAGCCCCGAACGAAGCCTGCGGCCGGCACACGCCGCATCGCGGCCAGAGGCCGCTCCCACAAAAGCTCGTGACAAACACGAACGGAGCCGGGGTTTGGTGGGAGCGGGCTTGCCCGCGATCAGCTCTCGAACGAAGCCGGCGGCCGGCATGCGCTGTATCGCGGCCAGAGGCCGCTCCCACAAAAACTCGCGACAAACACGAACGGAGCCGGGGTTTGGTGGGAGCGGGCTTGCCCGCGATCAGCTCTCGAACGAAGCCGGCGGCCGGCATGCGCCGTATCGCGGCCAGAGGCCGCTCCCACAAAAGCTCGCGACAAACACGAGCGGAGCCAGGGTTTGGTGGGAGCGGGCTTGCCCGCGATGCAGCTTCGAACGAAGCCCGCGGCCGGCACACGCCGCATCGCGGCCAGAGGCCGCTCCCACAAAAGCTCGCGACAGACACGAACGGAGCCTGATTTTCGTGGGAGATTCTATGTTCGGCCGCAAGCGTTTTCGTGTTGTTTCGGGACATAGTCGGCCGCGTTCTTCATCACAGAGAAGGCAACGCGAGCGAGTTTTCTTGCCAGCGCAACCAGCGCCTGGGTGCGGCTGAATCCGCGCTGGAGCATGCGCTGGTAGAACGGCTGCCAGGTCGTGGATCTGCTGGCCGCCATGGCGGCGTTGTAGAGCAGGCGGCGCATCTCCGAGTCCCCCTTCTTGCTCAGCGCACGGCGTCCGGTCTTCTTGCCCGAGTCGCGCACGGTGACGTCCATGCCAAGGAAGGCGATGAAGGCGTCCGCACCGCTGAAGGGAGCGCGATGGAACACCGCGCACAGGCCGGCGGCGGTGAGCGCGCCGACGCCTTCGATCTTCAGGATGCGCCGGTACGGTTCAGTCCATCCGCTCTCGTTGATCAGCGAGGCGATGCGCTGTTCGAACCGTTTGATCAAGGCGGTGAGCCGCGCGAGAGCCACACGCACTTCGCGACCAAAGCCGGGCAGATCTTCCATGCTCTGACGGATGCGACCCAGGCTGCGTACCACGGTTGCGCGACGACGCAGCAGGCTGCGCAGTTCGGTGACCGCGGGCGCCGGGAGCGAGAACGGGCGCAGATCCGTGCCCTCGTGCGCGAGGTAGCGGGCGATCAGGCGTGCGTCGTGCCGATCCGTCTTGGCGCGCTGGCCCACGGTGTCGCGGTACCTGGACAGCTTGAAGCCGTCGATCAGAAACACCTGATGTCCGGCCTTGATGAGCAACTTGACGAGCGTGCAGTGATAGCTGCCGGTCGATTCGCAGCCGATGCGCTGGGCACCTCTGGGTAGCGTGCGCAACCAGCCGCGGATGGCCGCAGCGGTGTTGTCGACGCGCGTTACCTGCGCGCTGGGGTGCTCGGCGATGTCCAGCCAGTGCTTGGAGACGTCGATGCCAAAGCACACTGCCTCGTTCTGACTTGTCACGATGGGATCCTCCCGACTAAGGTTCAAAAGGCTTGTCGGGATTCACCACAGCACTGGCTTGCAGGGTATGGACGGTACCGCGGTCACGGTCCGATGGATTCCTGATCGGTGCTTGGGTGAGGGCGGGACATCTCTCCCACTGTCTGTACGTGCTTGCCGTCAGATCCGGACTGGGTCCCTCCGCCCGACAAGCTATTCCTACGCTTGCCACGGCAGAACATACAAGCGGGCTTGCCCGCGATTCAGCTTCGAACACAGCCCGCGGCCGGCATGCGCCGCATCGCGGCCAGAGGCCGCTCCCACAAGAACTCGCGACAAACACGAACGGAGCCAGGTTTTCGTGGGAGCGGGCTTGCCCGCGATGCAGTTTCGAACGAAGCCGGCCCTGAGCACACGAAAAAAAGCCCGCATCGGATGCGGGCTTCAAGGCTCTGATCAAAGAGAGCGGGTCAGACCTTGCGACGGCGGGCGACGGCGGCGATGACGCCGAGGCCGGCGAGGAACAGGGCGTATTCGGAGGGCTCGGGCACCGCGGTGACCTGCCAGCCCATGTCCTTCAGGATGGCTTCGTCCAGCGCGGTAATCTGGCGACGCTCGCCCGCATTCAGCGTGAGCGTCATCAGGGCGCCCTGGGCTGCGCCATTCACCGTGCTCACGACGGTGTCGTCGAGACGGCGATCATCGAAAACCTCGGACACATTACCTTCTTCATCCACCAGCTCGTAAACGGCCAGATACACGCTGTCGCCATTCACGGCGCTGGCTTCGGGCCCGGTGAACACCATGGCATCGCCATCGACATAGCGCTGGTAGCTGCCCACGCTGTTGCCATTCGACCCGTAGCCCAGCATGCCGATCAGACCGCGCAGCGCGGCCGTGTAGAAATCGACGCCTACGATATCGTCTGCGGTGCTCAGGTCGGTATCGACGTAGTAGTCAATAGTCGAGTTGAAGGCCAGCGCACCGCCCCATGGCGAAAAATCGGTGGTGGTCGTATAGCCCTCCTGACCCCGCGAGCGCAGCGACTCGCGATAGGCAACATAGTCGGGATCGCTGCTCGGCATGCCGGCCGGCCGGGTTGCATTGCGGGCATCCCCTGCCAGCGCACGCTCGGTCTGGTCAAACAGATCACGCGCACCGACATAGACATAGATCTGGTTGGCGCCGACCGAGGTCGGGCCCGGCATCGAACCACCGGTTTCCGGCGCCGACGTGAAAATGCTGGGAGAGAACTGGTCGGTCGGGGCAATGGCACCCAGACTGTCGGCGATGCGGGCTTCGATCTGCGCCGCCGCGGCTTCGAGAATGGCCTTCTTCTCGTCCGTCATGAACCCCTGGGTGTCGGTACCGTAATCGAATACGAACTCGATGGCCTGGGCACTGCCCACCATGCCCATCGATGCCAGCGCCGCGGCGATGAGTACGCGGGCATTCTTGTGTGCGGACTGCATGTCTTTCCTCCTGATATTTGATCTGACCGGCGGGGAGCCGCCGCCAGGGACACCTCTGCAGGAAGCGTGCCTGCTTGACCCGTCCCACGCATGACGTGGAAAGCTCCCCGCAAATCCGCCAAGCAGTTCCTCACACCCCGCAGGGTTTGAACCAGAGTGGTCGATTTCAGCCACCACTCCACACCCACATGCACGTCGACTGACACCAATATCCTGATACAGGACAGATTCCCTTCCTGGCCTCTCGTTTGCTTTGCCCGCCTCTGCGCCTGTCGCTTGCAAGCGCACGCAGCACAGGTGACACACCCCATGCCGGACATGACAACAACGCGTGCCAAAGAGCTGCGACGAGGAGGAAGGGTCTTTGCAGGTCATCACACGCATCGCGGCCGCCTGTATCGGCGTGCTCTGCATGTTCGCCGCGGCGCGCGCGCAGGACACCGGCGCCGGCGCGGAAAACCAGGCGGGGCCACCTCGCCCGGTCGCGGCGGAAAAGGACGGTACCGAGGTCATCCTCGACACCGTCATCGTGCGTGACAAGAAGCCCCAGGACATCGGCCCCATGCCCGGACTGGGGCTGACCCGCGAGGAAATGCCCTCCAATGTGCAGAGCATTACCGCGAAGGAAATGCGCGAGAGCAACGCCCTGTCCATCACCGACCTCATGAACTCGCAGATGCAGTCGGTGACGGTGAACGACTACCAGGGCAATCCCTTCCAGGTCGACGTGCAGTTCCGCGGCTTCACCGCCGGCCCGCAGGTCGGCACCCCGCAGGGCCTGTCCGTCTTCCTCGATGGCATACGCATGAACGAGCCCTTCGGCGACATCATGAACTGGGACATGATTCCGATGAATGCGCTGTCCCGCTTCGATGTCTTTCCCGGTTCCAACCCGCTGTTCGGCCTCAATACCCTGGGCGGCGCACTGTCCATGCGCACCAAGAGCGGCTTCACCGACCCCGGCGTCGACGCCAAATATATGGGCGGTTCCTGGGGACGCAACCAGGTGCAACTATCCGGCGGCGGCAGCGTCGGTCCGGTGGCCGGCTTCGTCGCGCTGCACGGCTTCGCCGAGGACGGCTGGCGCGACAACTCGCCCAGCAAGCTGCGCCAGCTCTTCGTCAAGAACGAGATCGCCCTCGGCAAGCTCATGCTCGGCTTCTCCGCGCTGAAGGTCGACAGCGATCTGGTGGGCAACGGCCTCGTTCCGCTCGAGGACTACGAACGCCGGCCCGAGTCCGTCTTCAGCTCACCCGACGAAACGCGCAATGAACTGAACCAGTACCAGTGGTCCGCCATGTTCGAAGTGAATGACAGCTTCAACATCACGGCCATGAGCTATCGCCGCAACAGCCTGCGCACAGGATTCAATGGCGACATCCTCGAGGACGGATTCGAGGACCTCGATCTCGACTTCCCGGTCACCAAGATCTATGACCCTTACTGCGCCTATGCGGATGTCGATGAAGATTACTTCCCGGACGACAATATTCCGCTCAATGGCTCGTGCAATCCGCCGAACGCGCCCAGCAACAGCAATTGGGGTCAGGCCCGCAATGGCGCGTACAACACATCGAATCCAGGCGGCATCATCGACGGTACACCGATTGCCGTGGCAACCCGCACGCGCACCCAGCAAGAGGGCAGCGGCACATCGCTGCAGTTCAACTGGAATCTGGAGCGCCACAAATTCATGGTCGGCGCGTCGCAGGACGTGTCCAACACGCACTATCGCGCCACCCAGCGGCTGGGTCTGCTGGACGCGGATCGCAACTTCTACTACGCGACATACGGGGTGGGCCCCGGGCAGATAGACCCGATCTTCTACCTCGCGGAGAACGAAATCGAATCGAACAACTTCCGTGGCGAATCCAAGACGCGCAGTTTCTATTTCAGCGAAACCTGGACGCCCCGCGACGACCTGCACCTGTCGCTGTCGGCGCGCTACAACGTCGCCAAGGTGAACAACTGGATGCTGGGCCGCACCTCGACCGGCAATCCGAATGATTTCAAGAACCAGGGGTACGGCGACCCGAACCAGGGCGTCGGCGGCCCCTCCTACATCCTGTGCTGGGGCAGCTATCCGGATGAATGCCACTACGTACCGCAACTGATCGAATACGACCCGTCCAATGTGAGCCGGGCGGTCACCGTCGAACGCCACACCTATCGATCATTCAATCCCTCCGCCGGCGTGAGCTGGCTGCCTCGCGAAGACCTCAACCTGTTCGCCAATTACAGCCGCGGCGCGCGCGCGCCATCGACGATAGAACTGGGGTGCGCGATCGACAAAGGTTTCACGCCAGGCCCAACCGGACCGATACCGAATGCGCGCATCGGAGCCGTCTGTCATCTGCCCAATACGCTGTCCGGCGACCCCTATCTGCCGCAGATACGTTCGCACTCCTACGAAATCGGCGCACGGGGCACGCTTGACAATGGCTTCGAGTGGAACGTGACCGCCTATCGAACCGATCTGACCAACGACATCTATCTGGTCGGCGTTTCGGCTTCGCGCAGCTATTTCGACACCATAGACCGCACTCGCCGCCAGGGCCTGGAAATGGGGCTGAAGGGCCAGGTCGACAAATGGGACTTCAAGGCCAGCTATGCCTACACCGAAGCCACTTTCGAATCGACCTTCTACATGCACAGTCCGCACAACAGCAGCGCCGACTTCAACCAGAACTCGGTGCCCAACGCCGCCTTTCCATCGCCCGGTGCCTCGCTGAACAACGGATACGGTACCTATCAGATGATACGCATCGATCCGGGCGACACCCTGCCCGGCGTATCCCGCCATAACGCGAACCTTACCGTCGGCTACCAGTTCAACGACAAACTGAACTTCAAGCTGGGCATGGTGGCGCATTCGCCGTCATTCCTGCGCGGCAACGAAAACAACGACCACCAGACCGGGGGAACGGACAAGGAGACCGGAGAGTACTCCTGCGGTGCTCCGCCCGGATGTCCCATACAGCAGTCAGCAACGGCCGAAGGACGGTTGTTCCGGTATGGCGGCAAGCTTCCGGGCTATGCCGTGTTCAATCTGAGCGCCAGCTACAAGATCGACCAGCGATGGACCGCGCTATTGCAGATCAACAATCTGCTGGACAAGGACTACTTCACCGCCGGTCGCCTCGGCATCACGCCTTTCGCACCCAGCGTACGCGGTGCGATCGGTGAAAGCGGCTGGAACTACAACTCCGCCGACTGGCTGAACACCACCATGGTCGCGCCCGGCGCGCCACGAGCGATCTGGGTGGGCATGAGCTTCCGCCTCGACTGATCCATGCGGGTGGCCCGGTTGTCGCGAGCGCGGTGGTCGCGAACAACCAGGCTGCACGATCACAACCACCTAACCCGCGCATCGGTCCGCCGCGCGCATTTTCGCCCTCTGGCGGAAAGCCTTCTGCCCGCGCATTCCGGGGATTGCATCCCCGAACGGAACGCTTCTTGCAGACATGCCCTTATGCGTTACTGATGATGACGCCCGCCCCGACACGACAAGAACACCACGGAGGAAATCACATGTCCATGCACCGGCCTGTCCTGCCCGGTCACTGACCTCACTCATCCACGGAGCCGCCATCCGTCGCCATGACGGGTGAAGCGATTCCGGCGTGCCGATCCACCGCAAGGCGAGCGATCGACGTCAGGAACAGCCGGCATCCAGCTTCATTCAGATGTGCTTCGCATCCTCGCGAAAAGCGGGGAGGGAGCCGCTCGCACATAAAAACATTGTCCTTTTAAATCATGTGTTTGCAATACTTTTCAATGTGAAGTTATCCCGCCGATATGCAGGAACTTTTCCCTGATTGATTCGATGCATGACTCCTATCCTGCATAGGTCCATGTCGTTCGAGAACGCGTACCGGGACGCAGGCCCCGGTGCGCAGGACACCCCCGGCGACGTCCGGTGCGTCGCCATTCAAAGCCCAAGAGGAGAAAAAACGATGCGAAGAACCTTGCTTTCCGCTGCACTGGTGATGGCGTGCGGCGCCTTGTCCGCCCCGGCGATGGCCGACTTCGTCACGCTGAATACGTCGGGCTCGCTGGTCATGACGTCGTGCAACCCGACACCCACCTGCCGCACCAGCGCATGGCCCGGATCGAACCCGGGTGGCTATGTGCTTCTCAACGCACGCCGGACGAATATCGTCGTGAACTCGGTGACGGTCGGCAAGGTGCTCGATCGCGTGTGGCGCAAGCCCGGCACCAGCACCTATGTGTTCGCGACCCGCGTCATCCTCAACGACGAGGACTGGGGCAACGGTTTTCCCTTCGAAGTCGATGACATCTTCCGTTACGGCTTCTCCAGCAGCGCATCGCTTGCTGCGGGTTGGCGGAATGCGCGCGTCAGCGACCAGGCGATCGACCAGGTCGGCCGCACCAGCGTCGGTCTGAACGAGGGCACGAAGACCTTCAATCTCGGCGTCGTGGACTTCTTCTCGCCTCTTTTCGTCCAGATTCCCGAAGAAGGCGGCGATGACGATGACGACGATGAGGAAGCAGTCGCAGGCGGCGCAGATGAGGACGAAACCCTGGATACCGGATCGCCGGGCAAGGTTCGTACCGCCTGGTATTACGTCCGGACCACGGCAAGCGGTTACCAGCTCGGCAGCAACGCGATCCGTCTCTGGAATGGCGGAGAAAGCGAAGGCCAGGAGCCCATTTCATTGTGGTTCAGCGGCTTCGTTCCGACCCACTGACACACACCACGCCCGGGTTCCGCGAGGAGCCCACTCGTTGTTCCAGAGCGGCTCCGGCGTATCCATCCGGAGCCATCACATCCGCAGCACGATGTTCATCAGAGGAGAAACACATGAAACACAGCATGTTCCGCGCAGCAGGCGCATTCGGCATCATGTTGATCGGCGCCGCCGCGCACGCCAGTTCGGTCTCTCTGCCCACGACCGGAACCATCATGGTTCCGTGCCAGGACAGCGGCAACGGCAATTCCACCAGCTTCACATGCGCCATGGGTTCCACGTCCACCGCGACGTCCGGCTACTCGCTCCTTACGAGCAGTTCCACCACCATCGTCGCGGGGTCGACCAATGTCGGTACGCTCTATGACCGAGTGTATGGCAATGGCGCGGGCTCATACATTTTCGGGGTGCGCATCAATCTGAATGACAACACCTGGGATTCGACCAACCTCACTTTCGAGGTGAACGACATCTTCCGCAGCGGTTTTTCCGGCGCCACTGCGCTCAGCGGCGGTTACTCGAAGGTGGATGTCTCCGGCGTCACCGACGAATATGCACGATCGATCGGCCGCTCCAGCAAGGGGCTGAACGAAACCGGCGTAGGCTCCTATGACGCGAACTGGGTGCGCTTCGAAACCGATGTGAACGTCGAGGACCCGGACGACACAAGCCCGGGCACCTCGGCCTGGTACTGGGTGGTGGTGAGTGGCGCGAGCGGATACACGACAGGGGAAGACGCGATCCGCCTCTGGGAAGCCGGAGAAGAGGACCAGACTCAGATCTCCCTCTACTTCGACGGCTATGTCCCCACCTATAGCGGTGCCCGCCTCGCCGCCGCCACGCTGGCGCCGGTGCCGGAACCGACCGAGTACGCCATGTTCCTGGCCGGCCTGGGCGTGCTGGGCGTGATGGCGCGCCGCCGCACGCGCTGAGCGACTGAGCGCCACTGACTTGGCGCTGCCTGACCGGGGCGATGAGGCACGATGTTTGCCTCATCGCCCCTGCATGTTCGTACACAGGGAGTTTTCATCTTGCGTTCCGCATTCCGTACCTGGGCGATCGCCGCCCTGCTCGCCTGCAGCACCCAGGCCCAGGCGCTGAACGGCGCCTCGACCGGCAACAGCTATGTCCATCTGGGCACCGTGGGCACAGGGGGTCTCGACGGCATCCTGATCGCGCCCAACTGGGTACTTACGGCCGGCCATGTGGCGCAGACCGGCATCACCTTCAGTTCAGCACTGGGCAGTGCCACCGTGGATGCCGCCTACCGCGCGCCCGGATTCAGCTTCCCGGCCAATGACCTGGCGCTGCTGCATCTGTCGTCCGCCCTCGATGCGAGCAGCTTTCCGACACTGAATGCGGAGGTGATCGGCAACGACAGTGCGGCAGAGGGGCTGCCGGTCACCATTGCGGTGACCGCGCAATCCGGCGCGCAAAGCCATGCCTACACGACGGTGGATGCCGCCTTCGACCAGGTGGCGCTGGAGGGCGGCAGCACCGCCACGGTGTGGTATCTCGCCACTGGCAGCACCGCGAATGGCAGCCCCTATCTGCAGGGCGGCGACAGCGGCGGCGCATTATTCGCCGGTCAGGCCGGCAACAGCCAGTCGCTGCTGATAGGCATCGCGTCGGCCACCGATGGCAGCCTGTCCTATTTCGTGCAGCCCGGCGCCTATCGCGACTGGGTGGACGCCACTCTGGCCGCATCGGGCCAGCGCGCGCTGTGGAATGTGTCCGCGGTGCCGGAACCTTCTGCCGCATGGCTGCTGTGCGCCGGACTGGCCGTGCTCGCAGCGCGCCGTCGCAGGGTGTGACCGCCCGGCAAGGTGGTTGAAGGCAACCACCTTGCATGCATTCAACCACCTCGGGCCGCTCGGCGTCCGCCCGCTGCTCGGCCAAGGGCGGGCACACCGCGGTCCACGGCGCGATTGCACCCCACCCAGGGGATTTCATCCCGCAAGGGAACGCTTCTTGCTGTTCATCGGCCGAGCCCACGCAAGGGCCTCACCCCATTCTCGAATCCAGAAGAACCAGGAGGACAGCAGATGAAAACCTTACGCCAGCTCACGCTCGGTCTGGCCCTGGCGAGCTGCTTCGGCAGCGCGAACGCCTACATCAATATCGTGTTCGATTACACCTATGACACGAACAACTTCTTCACCGCCGACCGCCGTGCAACGCTGGAACAGGCGGCAGCGGCATTCGAAACCCGCGTATTCGACACGCTGGACGCCATCACGTCGACGCCCGGCGGCAACAGCATTTCTCTGAACATCCTTGGCACGAGAATCGAGAACGCGAACATCGCCAAGAACGAATTGCGCATCTATGTGAATTCGGCCATTAGCGTTGGTAGTACCGCGGGTGAAGCCACTCCCATCAGCGCCAATCAAGGCGGCATGGGGGTGAAGGGCGACACTAGCTATATCAATGCGTCGTGGTCGCGCGGACAAACCGGATGGCCGGACAGCGAAGTCGGCACCTGGGGCGGCTCCATCACCTATGACAGTAACGTGAGCTGGTACGCCGACAGCGATGTCAGCACCATCGAATCCTTTGCGGGCCAATGGGACCTCTACACGGCCACGCTGAAAGGCCTGGTCGAAATCATGGGCGTCAGTGGCAACGGCGTGGACACCGCCTATCGGGAAAAGCTGAATGGCCTCGGCAATTTCAATGGCGACAAGGCCAAGACCGAATATGACGTGCGCGGTGGCAGGCAGAATCTGCTGCAGGCCATCCCGACCGAAAAGATCTATTCCCACGAAACCCGGCTGGCGGCAAACATCAAAGGAGATCTGACCCGCAACGGGGTGGAGACGGAACAGCTTGCGCTGCTTGCCTGGGGCTTGAGCACCGGTGAACGCCGCTACATGACCGATCTGGACTGGGCCATCATGGACGATATCGGCTGGGACGTCACCGGCTTCACCGTCATGCCGGAAACCCCGCCCATCCCGGAACCGCAGACCTGGGCCATGCTGGCGGCCGGCCTCGGCCTGATCGGCTATACCGCGCGCAAGCGCCGCATGATGTAAGCGCGGTCATCACGATCTGAAGACGCGAGGCCCGCACCGGCCAGCCCGGTGCGGGCCTCTTCGTTTTCGTGCCAGGGTGAGGTGCGGAGTGCCGGTGCCGGTGCCGGCGCCGCGCGCGGCGCATCCGCCGCGCATTCAACGCCGCAGCCGGCCCCCACCCGGCTTCATTCGTCTATCGAGCCGCGCAAGCCGTGCTTTTCGATGCGGTAGCGCAAGGTCATGCGACTGACGCCCAGACGGCGGGCCGCTTCCGACACATTGCCGCGCACCTTGTTGAGCGCGCGCTCGATCAGCCAGCGCTCGGCTTCGTCCAGTGTCATGGACGCGATGGGCAGCGCGGCATCGGCATCCCCCGCCACAGCGCGGGTGGCGCCGGGCGCCGGCAGGCCGAGATCGTCCGGCCCGATGCTGCGCCCCTGGCACAGCAGCACGGCGCGCTCGATCAGGTGCTTCAGTTCGCGCACATTGCCGGGCCAGTGATAGCGCTGCAAGGCGGCCAGCGCCTCGGGCTGGAACGCCGGTTCCACCAGCGCGTAGCGCCGCGCCATCTGCGCCGCGAAGTGGCGCGCCAGCAGGCTGACGTCATTGCCGCGCTCGCGCAATGGCGGCATGGTGAGCGTGACCACATTGAGCCGGTAGTACAGATCGGCGCGGAACTGGCCGGCGGCGATCATGGCCGGCAGATCGCGATTGGTGCCGGCCACGAAGCGTGCGGCGATCGGCCGTTCGCGCGTGGCACCGACGCGCCGCACGACGCGCCGTTCGATCACGTTGAGCAGCTTGGCCTGCATGTCCAGCGGCAGTTCGCCGATTTCATCGAGAAAGGCGGTGCCGCCCTCGGCCGCTTCGAGCAGGCCGGCGCGCGCGCCCTGGGCGCCGGTGTAGGCGCCCTTTTCGTGGCCGAACAGTTCGGCTTCGATCAGCTCGCGCGGCAGCGAGGCGCAGTCGATCTGCACGAAAGGGCGATCGGCCAGCGGACCGGCGCGATGCAACAGGCGCGCCGCGACATCCTTGCCGGTACCGGTTTCGCCGACGATGAGCACGGTGGGCGGCGGCGCAAGACCGCTGCCGGCCAGCGCCGCGAGCGCCGTCACCTGTTCGCGCGCGGCGCGCATGACGGCGCTTTCGCCCAGCATCTGGATGTTGTCGCTCAGATGGCTGCGGTGGCTTTCGCGGCTGCGCGAGTAATCGACCTTCTGCTTGAGGCCGGCGGTGCGCAGCACGCGCTCGATCACCAGTTGCAGTTCCTGGAGATCCACCGGTTTCTTCAGATAGTCGGCCGCGCCCAGCTTCATCGCGCGTACCGCGTCCTCGACCTCGCCATAGGCGGTGAGCACGATGACCGGCACCGAGCGCGCCTCGCTGTTGAGTTCGGGCAGCAGATCGAGGCCCTGACCATCCGGCAGCCGGATGTCGAGCAGCACGACGTCGGGCGCGAAGCGGCCGATGGCTTCGCGCGCCTGCGCCATGGTCATCGCGTGTTCGCAGGCATAGCCGGCGGAATCCAGGCGGCGCGTGACCGCCCGCGCGAACAGGGATTCGTCCTCGACCAGCAGCACGCGCGCCGCGCCTGCCGGGGTGGCGCCGGCTTCGCCGGCTTCAAGCAGTTCGTCGTTCGACAGCATGAGGATCCTTCATCGGCAACACCATGACCGCTTCGATGCCGCGGTCGTGATGGATGAATTCGAGCCGCCCGCCGTGCACCTCGCACACCTTGGCGGCGAATGGAATGCCCAGGCCACTGCCCTGCAGCTTGGTGGTGGCCACCGGCTTGAGACCGCGCGGCGCCGGCGCGCTGCTCATGCCCGAGCCGTAGTCGCGCACCGACAGGCTGACCTCGCCGCCGGCACAGGCATGGCGCAGGATGATTTCGGCGCCCGGCGGCGATGCCTCGATGGCGTTGTTGAGCAGGCCCAGCAGCGCCTGCTCCATCAGTTGCGGGTCGAGTTCGGTGCTGCCGCCCTCTTCCCAGCCGACCCGCCGCAACTGGATGCCGCGCGCCTCGATGCGATCGGCAGCCAGCGTGGACACGGTGTCGAGCAGCGTGCTCACGGTGACCGGCACGCGCTGCGGCTGCAGCGGGTGCAGATAGGACAGCAGCGAATAGGTCCAGCGGTCGAGCCGGTCGGCGGCGGCGATGATGCCCTCCAGCCCTTCGCGCACATCGTCCGGCAGCGCGTCGTCGTCGATCACCTGGGCGGTGGCGCGTATGCTGGCCAGCGGGTTGCGGATGTTGTGCGCTACCACCGGCACCAGCGCACTGAGCGTGGCCTGCTTTTCCGCGGTGAGCAGCGCCTCGCGGCTGGCTGCCAGGTCGGCCGCCATGGCATTGATGGCACCGGACAGACGCACCAGTTCGGCGGCGCCGCGTTCGGGCACGCGATGGCCGAAACGGCCGTGACTGATGATGCGGGTAGCCGTCATGATGTCGGCCAGCGGTTCGGCCACGGCGCGTCGCAGATAGCGCCGGAACACGATGAAAATGAGCGTGGCCAGCAGCAGCGGCAGGGCGAGCAGCCAAGGCACGGCGGCCTGCAGCCAGGACAAGCGCCGGTCCACGCGCACGCGGTCGCGCAACAGCAGCGCTTCAAAGGCGTCGAGCTCTTGCTCGAAATCACGGAATCCCCCTTGTTCGAGTGCGAGGTCCAGACTGGCCCCTTCGGCCTGCACCATGGCCGGCGTCGACTGCAACAGCGTTTCGCCATAGCCGCGCACGCGGTCGTAGGCGGCGCGCAGGGCGTCGACACGTTCGAGCTCTTCGGCCCGTTTCACCTGCCCATACACAAGAACGAAATGCTGATCGATGTCCTGTGCATAGCTCTTGAATTCATCCGCCGCACCGATGTCGCCGAGGAAGGCGTGATCGAACACCTCCTTCATCTGCCGGTACAGGCTGCCCCGCATGTCCAGCGCCTCGCGGCTCATGGTGGCCAGGCGGTCACGCTCGTCCGCCGCCTCGCGCCACAGATACAGCCCGGACACCCCCATCACCGCCGAAAACAGCAGCAGCCCCAGATAGAGCACCGCGTAACGCAGTTGCAGACGCTGCAGCGATTGGGCTTCGCCGATCAGGTGGGTAGCCAAGAGACGAAGACGACGACGGACAGATCTGCGCCTTTGCAAGAAGCAAGCCCGATACAGCGCCACGAATGGAGAAGTACCCCGCAACGCGCGCGCGCTCATCCCGACCTCGCATGGCATGATCCAGCAGGCATTCCGGGAACACGTCCCGAACACCGGGGCCGCCGACCGCACCGCCGGCCCCTGCTCGCCCGCTGACTGAACGTCGTGCACCGTGGTTCAAAAAAGCCACCTTGCATCATTTCAACCACCAGTCATGAGCAATGCGCCATGATGGGGCAATACGCGAGATGGAATGAGGGACGTCGTCCCTGATGATCCGGGCGACTGTCCCATATCCGCATCGGCGATATGACTTTAGTAATACAGATCCGCGCCGCCCTGCCTCCCCTCTCTCATCCGTGAGGCACATCGGCAACGGCGCCGGTCTCCCCTCTCCCACATCAGTGGGAGAGGGGCCGGGGGTGAGGGCGAACGGGATTGCCCGCGATGCAGCCTCGAGCGAAGCCCGCGGCCGGCATGCGCCGTATCGCGGCCAGAGGCCGCTCCCACAAGAACTCGCGACAAACACGAACGGAGCCGGGGTTTCGTGGGAGCGGGCTTGCCCGCGATCAGCTCTCGAACGAAGCCGGCGGCCGGCATGCGCCGCATCGCGGCCAGAGGCCGCTCCCACCAAAGTCCGCCCTGACCACGAACGGAGCCGGGGTTTGTTGGGAGCGGGCTTGCCCGCGATCAGCTCTCGAACGAAGCCGGCGGCCGGCATGTGCCCCATCGCGGCCAGAGGCCGCTCCCACAAAAGCTCGCGACAAACACGAACGGAGCCGGGGTTTAGTGGGAGCGGGCTTGCCCGCGATTCAGCCTCGAACGAAGCCCGCGGCCGGCATGCGCCGTATCGCGGCCAGAGGCCACTCCCACAAAAACTCGCGACAAACACGAACGGAGCCGGGGTTTGGTGGGAGCGGGCTTGCCCGCGATCAGCTCTCGAACGAAGCCCGCGGCCGGCATGCGTCGCATCGCGGCCAGAGGCCGCTCCCACCAAAGTCCGCCCTGACCACGAACGGAGCCGGGGTTTGGTGGGAGCGGGCTTGCCCGCGATCAGCTCTCGAGCGAAGCCGGCGGCCGGCATGCGCCGTATCGCGGCCTGCGACCGGTCACACAAAAGTTCGCTTGACGCGCGAACCATGCCTTTGCGCGCAAGGACCGATGCGCGGATGCGTAAGTATTCCGTAAGTCTCATCTGCATGATGACGCGCACATCACAAGAACGCTGCGGTTGTCGAGGTGGCACCCATGCCGCCCCGCACATCGCGCGCGGAGGAGCCCTGCATGCAGTTGTCGGAAAGCCATCGCCGGTACTGGCGGCGCAATCTGCGCATCACCATCGTCCTCATCCTGATCTGGCTGGCGGTCACCTTCCTGCCCATCTATTACGCGCAGGCGCTCAACCGCATCACCTTTCTTGGCTGGCCGCTGGCTTTCTACATGGGTGCTCAGGGCTCGCTGATCATCTATGTGCTCATCATCGGCTACTACGCGTGGACGATGAACCGCCTGGATCGCGAGCACGGCGTGCAGGAGGACTGACATGCCGAACCGACAGTCACAGTTCAATCGCCAGCTCAGGCGGATGTACGCCTGGTACACCGGCGGCTTCGTGCTGTTCGTCGTCCTGCTTGCGATCGGCGAACAGCTCGGCATGCCTTCGCAATGGATAGGCTATGTGTTCATGTTCGCCACCATTGCGCTGTATGCCGGCATCGGTGTGATGAGCCGTACGGCGGACGTGTCGGAGTATTACGTCGCCGGCCGCCGCGTTCCCGCCCTGTTCAATGGCATGGCGACCGGTGCCGACTGGATGTCGGCGGCGTCATTCATCGGCCTCGCCGGCACGCTCTATTTCAGCGGCTATCAGGGGCTGGCCTTCGTGCTGGGCTGGACCGGCGGCTACTGTCTGGTGGCGCTGTTGCTTGCACCATATCTGCGCAAGTTCGGTGAATACACCATCCCCGATTTCCTGGGTGCCCGCTACGGCGGCAATCTCGCGCGCATGATAGGCGTGGGCGCGACCATACTGGCCTCATTCACCTATGTCGTGGCGCAGATCTACGGGGTGGGCCTGATCACCAGCCGTTTCGTCGGGCTGGAGTTCGAAGTGGGCGTATTCGTCGGTCTGGCGGGCATTCTCGTGTGCTCCTTCCTCGGCGGCATGCGCGCGGTCACCTGGACGCAGGTGGCCCAGTACATCATCCTCATCCTCGCCTATCTCATCCCGGTGGTCATCCTGTCCACCAAGGTAACCGGCATCCCCTTGCCACAGGCGATCTACGGGCAGGTGCTGGAAAAGCTGTCGGCGAAGGAGGCACAGCTTTTCACCGCGCCGGACGAGCTGGCCGTCAATACGCTCTACCAGCAGCGTGCCGACGACTACGCGGCCAAGATCCGGGGTCTACCCGCATCGCTGGAGGCCGAGCGCACGGCGCTGACTGCGCGGCTGGAAACACTGAAGGTGGCCAACGCACCGGCCAAGGAACTTGCGGCGGCCGAGATGGGATTGCGCAATATGCCGCGCGACGAGGCGGAAGCGCGCCGTATCTGGGGCGACGCGCTGAAGCAGGCGGATGCCAAGGCACGTCCTCCGCAGCCGCATACGGCGGCCCATGCGGGGCGCAACGAGGACGAATCCGACACCAGACGCCTCAATTTCATCGCCCTGGTGGTCTGCCTGACGGTGGGTACGGCTTCATTGCCGCACATCCTGATGCGCTACTACACCACGCCCAGCGTGAAGGAGGCGCGGCAATCGGTATTCTGGTCGCTGTTCTTCATTTTCCTGCTCTACGTCACCGCGCCGGCCTATGCCGTGTTCGCGAAATGGGAGGTGTACGACACCCTGGTCGGCACCACCATTGCATCGCTGCCTGGCTGGGTCGCGTCCTGGGGCAAGGTGGGACTGGTGAAGATCGAGGACATCAATGGCGACGGACTGCTGCAACTGGCGGAACTGTCGCTCAATACCGACGTGATCGTGCTGGCCACGCCGGAAATCGCCGGTCTGCCCTACGTCATTTCCGGTCTGGTTGCCGCAGGCGGGCTGGCGGCGGCGCTGTCCACCGCTGACGGACTGCTGCTCACCATCGCCAACGCCATGTCGCACGACGTGTATTACAAGGTGATCGATCCGCAGGCCTCGACCCAGCGACGGCTGGTCATTTCCAAGGCGCTGCTGCTGGTGGTCGCATTGGTCGCCGCCTATACCGCATCGCTCAAGCCGGACAGCATCCTCTTCATGGTCGGATTCGCCTTTTCGCTCGCTGCGTCGGCTTTCTTCCCGGCGCTCGTGTGCGGCGTGTTCTGGAAGCGGGCGAACAAGCAGGGCGCGGTGGCCGGCATGCTGACCGGGCTGGCGGTGAGCCTGTATTACGCGTCGACCACCCATCCCTTCTTCGGTGGCGACCCGTCCAATGCCTGGTTCGGTGTGGAACCCATCTCGTCCGGCTTCTTCGGCATTCCCGCCGGCTTCGTCGTGATCGTCGTTGTCAGCCTGCTCACGCCGGCACCTGACCAGGATACCCAGGACATGGTCGAAAACCTGCGCTATCCGCGGCTCGACGGCGGCCGGCAGGGCGGAGACAGCGATCCCGGCGCGTACTGAAGTCCCGCGAACGACCCGCAGGGCGGACAGCGGCCGGCGCGCCGGCAGATCCGCGAGGGCCGGGCGCACGCACAGAAAATCGCCGGATTCTGATATAGTCGCGCCTCTTTGCAGGAGAGGTGGATGAGTGGTTTAAGTCGCACGCCTGGAAAGCGTGTTTAGGTGAAAGCCTAACGCGGGTTCGAATCCCGCCCTCTCCGCCACGCATTCAGCAAGCAAGCGCCTTTCGGGGCGCTTTTTTGTTGCACCCAACATCGCGCCATGTCCCGCATCCGGGATATGCCGCGGTCGTCCGCAAGGCCCTTGCTCCGTCCGCAGTCGTTTCGGGCCAGGCGGCGAACGGGCCCGGCCTTTCCTTCGTTTCTTGACTTCGCTCCCGCGTCCGCGACTCTGTTCTTGCCGCAGCACGGCTGTAAAGTTGTCGCGGCAGACTGGCAGCCTTTGATCGTCCGGGAATCTCAAGTCATGAACCGAGCCGCGAGGCATCTATTCCGCACCCTGTTCTGCCTGGCGCCTTTTGTCGCGCTTGCTCACGCCGCACCCGAACCGGCGTGTCAGGTCGAATCGAGCACCCCGGCGACCATGGATGTCGTATGCCTCATTCCGCTCGCGGCCGCGCCGCAGCAGTTCGAGTTTCAGGCGACCTTCTCGGGCAGCCATGACGACACCCGCCTGAAGATCGAAACCGCGCTTGACGGCAAGTCGCTCGCATGTGACAAGGGCAGCAAGACCGAGTCGGAATTCGAGGATGGCGACATCACGCTCAATTGTCGATTCTCCGTATCCGGCGCTCAGGGCAGCACAGCGCGCCTGAAGACCGGCCTTCGCTGGAGTCACGCCGAATACGCCGAGCACCGCTTGCTCAGGCGCTGAGGGTTGTCCGGGCAAGCCCGTTCCCACCAGACCCTGGCTCCGCTCGTGTTTGTCGCGAGCTTTTGTGGGAGCGGCCTGTGGCCGCGATGCGGCTCATGCGTACCGCGGGCTTCGTTTGAAGCTGCATCGCGGGCAAGCCCGCTCCCACCAAACCCTGGCTCCGCTCGTGTTTGTCGCGAGTTCTTGTGGGAGCGGCCTCTGGCCGCGATGCGGCGCATGCCGGCCGACGGCTTAGTTCGAAGCTGCATCGCGGGCAAGCCCGCTCCCACCAAACCCTGGCTCCGCTCGTGTTTGTCGCGAGTTCTTGTGGGAGCGGCCTCTGGCCGCGATGCGGCATTGGCACGCCGCAGGCTTCGTTCGGGGCTGCATCGCGGGCAAGCCCGCTCCCACCAAACCCTGGCTCCGCTCGTGTTTGTCGCGAGTTCTTGTGGGAGCGGCCTCTGGCCGCGATACGGCGCATGCCCGCCGACGGCTTAGTTCGAAGCTGCATCGCGGGCGAGCCCGCTCCCACCAAACCCTGGCTCCGCTCATGTTTGTCGCGAGTTCTTGTGGGAGCGACCTCTGGCCGCGATACGGCGCATGCCGGCCGCAGGCTTAGTTCGAAGCTGCATCGCGGGCGAGCCCGCTCTCACGAAAGCCGGGCTCCGTTCGCGGTCCGGGCAAGCCCGCTCCCGCAATGCCTCTGTCCGGGGTGCCAAGGGATGAAAAAAGGGCGCGACCTTTGCGGGTCGCGCCCTGCTTCGGCCCTGCGGGGCCGGATCAGAGGGTCTGTGCCAACTGATCAAGGATGGCGGGGTTTTCCAGCGTCGAGGTGTCCTGCGTGATCTGTTCGCCCTTCGCGATGGAACGCAGCAGGCGGCGCATGATCTTGCCGGAGCGGGTCTTGGGCAGGTTGTCGCCGAAACGGATGTCCTTCGGCTTGGCGATCGGACCGATTTCCTTGCCCACCCAGTTGCGCAGCTCGTTGGCGATCTGCTTGGCTTCGTCGCCGGTGGGTCGCGAACGCTTGAGCACCACGAAGGCGCAGATGGCTTCACCGGTCAGGTCATCCGGACGGCCCACGACGGCCGCCTCGGCCACCAGCGGGTGCGCCACCAGGGCCGATTCGATTTCCATGGTGCCCATGCGGTGACCCGACACGTTGAGCACGTCGTCGATGCGGCCGGTGATGGTGAAGTAGCCGTTCTTCGCGTCGCGGATCGCGCCGTCGCCGGCCAGGTAATAGCGCCCCTGGAAATCGGCCGGGTAGTAGCTCTTGACGAAGCGGTCCGGGTCGCCCCAGATGGTGCGGATCATCGACGGCCACGGCTTCTTGACCACCAGGATGCCGCCCTGCCCCCACGGCACGTCATGGCCGGTCTCATCGACGATGGCCGCCTGTATGCCGGGGAAGGGCAAGGTGCAGGAACCGGGCACCATGGGCGTGACGCCGGGCAGCGGCGTGATCATGTGACCGCCGGTTTCGGTCTGCCAGAAGGTGTCGACGATGGGGCAACGGCTGCCGCCGACCATTCGGTAGTACCACTCCCAGGCCGCCGGATTGATCGGCTCGCCGACCGAACCGAGCAGGCGCAGGCTGGACAGGTCGTAGCTCTTCGGATGCACGGCCGAATTGGCTTCCGCCGCCTTGATGAGCGAGCGGATGGCGGTCGGCGCGGTGTAGAACACGGTGGCCTTGTGGTCCTGGATCATTTTCCAGAAGCGGCCGGCGTCCGGGTAGGTCGGCACGCCCTCGAACACGATTTCGGTCGCGCCGCAGGCCAGCGGGCCGTAGGTGATGTAGGTGTGGCCGGTGACCCAGCCTATGTCGGCGGTACACCAGAAGACATCGGAAGGCTTGATGTCGAAGGTCCACTTCATGGTGAGCACCGCATGCAGCAGATAGCCGCCGGTGGAGTGCTGGACGCCCTTGGGCTTGCCGGTCGAGCCCGAGGTGTAGAGCAGGAACAGCGGATGCTCGGCATCGACCCATTCGGGTTCGCAGGTATCCGCCTGTCCTTCGAGCGCTTCGTGCAGCCACACGTCGCGGCCCGCGACCATGTTGCAGGCGCCACCGGTGCGCCTGTAGACGATGACGGTCTTGCAGGATTCGCAGCCGCCCATGCCGAAGGCTTCGTCGACGATGGGCTTGAGCGGGATGTTCTTGCCGCCGCGGCACTGTTCGTCCGCGGTGATCAGCATGACGGCGCCCGCGTCATTGATGCGGTCGCGCAGCGACTGCGCGGAGAAGCCGCCGAACACCACCGAGTGGGTGGCGCCGATGCGGGCGCAGGCCTGCATCGCGACAATGCCTTCGATCGACATCGGCAGATAGATCACGACGCGATCGCCCTTCTTGACGCCCCTGGCGCGCAGCGCATTGGCCAGCCGGCACACGCGGCCCAGCAGGTCGCTGTAGCTCACGTGAGTGACCGTGCCGTCGTCGGCTTCGAAAATGATGGCGGTCTTGTCGCCCAGGCCGGCCTCGATATTGCGGTCCAGGCAGTTGTAGGACACGTTCAGCGTACCGTCCTCGAACCACTTGAAGAACGGCCGGTTGTCCTCGTTCAGGGTGCGTGTGAACGGCGTCTTCCAGCTCACGTGCTCGCGTGCGAGACGCGCCCAGTACCCTTCGTAATCGCGCTCCGCCTCGGCGCACAGAGCCTTGTAGGCATCCATGCCTGACACGGCGGCATTGCGCACCATGTCCTGCGAGGGCTCGTAGACGCGAACTTCAGTTGCTTCTGACATACAACCTCCTCCATCACTCGAACTGTTCTCGCACACCGGCAAGCGCGCCGGCATGCAACGAATGGCCTTGTGAGCCACCGACAGGCGCGCAAGCGCGCTCATTTTTTGCTGCCTTTTTGCTGCGATTACAGCCAGTACGACTTACAGTGCGCTTACGCACCCTGGTCCGGCCGGGCTGCAAGGTGCGGATGGTAATATCAGCCCGGTCTTTTGTCTTATATCTGAGTTGCGATGACGAATCTTGGACGTGTTCTAAAAAGCTGCATCTTTGCCAGCCGCTGGCTGCAAGCCCCGCTCTACTTCGGTCTCATCGTCGCCCAGGCGGTGTACGTCTACCTGTTCATGGTGGAACTTTCGCACTTGGTGCACCGCATCGGCAACCTCACCGAGACGGACATCATGCTCATCGTGCTGGGTCTGATCGATGTGGTGATGATTGCCAACCTGCTCATCATGGTCATTGTCGGCGGCTACGAAACCTTCGTGTCGCGACTGAACCTCGAAGACCACCCGGACCAGCCCGAGTGGCTGTCCCATGTGAACGCGGGCGTGCTGAAAGTGAAGCTCGCCACCGCACTGATCGGCATTTCCGCCATCCACCTGCTGAAGACCTTCATCAACGCCGGCCAGCTCGAGGACCGCGTGGTGCTGTGGCAGGTGGTGATCCACATGGTGTTCGTGGCGTCGGCCATGGCCATGGCCTATACCGACAAGCTGATGACGCAGACGCTGGTGCTCAACAAGCAGCATCACTGAACGATCGCCGGAGCCGCTACCCGCGGTCTCCGGTGCGTGCCGCCAGAAGCGGCTTCACCACCGAAGAGGACTTTTCCATGAGCCAGCCCATCCGCCAGGACCATTTCATCCAGTCCATCGCCGATGCCTTCCAGTTCATTTCCTGTTATCACCCGCTCGACTTCATCCAGGCGCTGGGTGCGGCCTACGAGCGGGAACAGTCGCCAGCGGCGCGCGATGCGATCGCGCAGATCCTGACCAATTCGCGCATGTGTGCGGAAGGCAAGCGACCGATCTGCCAGGACACCGGCATTGCGGTGGTCTTCCTGAAGGTGGGCATGAATGTGCGCTGGGACGCGACCATGAGCGTGACCGACATGGTCAACGAGGGCGTGCGCCGCGCCTATCTGCATCCGGACAACACGCTGCGCGCCTCGGTGCTGCTCGACCCGGCCGGCAGCCGCAGGAATTCGAAGGACAACACGCCGGCGGTCATCCATTACGAAATCGTGCCGGGGGATCATGTCGAGGTGATCTGCGCAGCGAAGGGTGGCGGTTCGGAGAACAAGTCGAAAATGGTCATGCTGAACCCGTCCGATTCCATCGTGGACTGGGTGCTGAAGACGGTGCCCACCATGGGCGCCGGCTGGTGCCCGCCGGGCATGCTGGGCATAGGCATAGGCGGTACGCCGGAAAAGGCCATGCTGCTGGCGAAGGAATCGCTGATGGAGCCGGTGAATATCCAGATCGTCGCCGACAAGGCGGCACGCGGCGAGAAGCTCACGCGCATCGAGGAACTGCGGCTGGAACTGATGGAGAAGGTCAACGCGCTGGGCATAGGCGCGCAGGGGCTGGGCGGCCTGTCCACCGTGCTCGACGTGAAGATCCTCGACTATCCGACGCACGCCGCTTCGCTGCCGGTGGCGATGATTCCGAACTGCGCCGCCACCCGCCATGTGCATTTCCATCTCGACGGCTCCGGCCCGGCCAAGCTCGAACCGCCGCGCCTCGAGGACTGGCCGGCGGTGACCTGGCAGGCGGATACCAAGACGTCGAAGCGGGTCGACCTGAACACGCTGACGCGCGAGGAAGTGGCTTCGTGGAAGCCGGGCCAGACCCTGCTGCTCAACGGCCGGATGCTCACCGGCCGCGACGCCGCGCACAAGCGCATCGCCGACATGCTGGCCAGGGGCGAGAAGCTGCCGGTGGACTTCACCAACCGCGTCATCTACTACGTCGGCCCGGTCGATCCGGTGCGCGACGAAGTGGTCGGCCCGGCCGGCCCGACCACCGCCACCCGCATGGACAAGTTCACCGAAATGATGCTGGCGCAGACCGGCCTCATTTCCATGGTCGGCAAGTCCGAGCGCGGTCCGGCGGCGATCGAGGCCATCCGCAAACACAAGAGCGCGTATCTGATGGCGGTCGGCGGCGCGGCCTACCTGGTATCCAAGGCGATCAAGGCGGCGAAGGTGGTGGGCTTCGAAGACCTGGGCATGGAGGCCATCTACGAATTCGAGGTGGTGGACATGCCGGTCACGGTCGCCGTGGATTCCGGCGGCACCTCGGTGCACGACACCGGCCCGCGCGAATGGCAGGCGAAGATAGGCAAGATTCCGGTCGCGACCGCGTGATACCCTACCGCCCATCCTGAAGCCGGCAGCGCCGGCCCCCTCAATCAGGGAGCGCCAGCACGCGGCTCCCGGACCGGCCAGGGCCGGTCCGCCTCCCTGCACTTCGCCCCGGTCATCGCGGTCCACAAGCCCGCCCGGATGAAGAGCCATCGACCTTGAAGATGCCCCGTCGCGACGCCACCCAGGGTGCGACATCGTGCGAGGCGCATCCACCCTCGGAGGAGCCCATGATCTTCGAAGCAGGACGCATGTTCGCTCTGGTCGGCTGGCCCGCGGTGCTGCTCGCCGCGTGGCTGGCGGGCGAGATTGCGCACCGTGGCCTGGGCGTGCCGCGCGTATGCGCCTATTCGCTGGCAGGCATCGTCTACGGCAGTTGGGGCGGCATGCCGGATGAACCGGAAGCGCAAGCGGCATTCACCTTCCTGGCGAACTTCTCGCTGGGTCTTTTCCTGTTCGAGCTGGGACACCGCATCAATCTGCGCTGGCTGGTGACCAATCCCTGGATCGCCATCACCGGCATCGTCGAATCGCTGCTCACCTTCTTCGTCGTGCGTGGGGTCGCGCTCGCGCTGGGCCAGCCGGACGACATTGCCATGGTAATCGGTGCGCTGTCGGTCGCCACCTCGCCGGCAGCACTGGTGCGCGTGGTCAACGACATGCGCGGATCCGGCCAGGTGACCGAGCGCGCGCTGCATCTGTGCGCGATCAACTGCCTGCTGTCGGTGCTGCTGATGAAGGTGGCCATCGGCTACTGGCAGTTGCTGGCGTCCGGCAGCGCGACCGTTGCCGTGTGGAACAGCCTGGTGATCGTCGCGGTGTCGGTGGGCTGCGGCATTCTGGTCGGGCTCCCGCTGCCGCGTCTGCTGCGCCTGTTCCGGGCCGACGAAACCGGCGTGACCATCGTGTTCGCACTGGCCGTGATGCTGGTGACGCTGCTCACCCAGGGCGTGAACGTTTCGCCCCTGCTGGCTGCGCTCACGCTGGGCGTGCTCATACGCAGGCGGCACCACATGCTTACGCCGGCGCAGCGCAACTTCGGCGTGCTGGGCGATCTGCTCACCGTGTTCCTTTTCGTATACGTGGCCGGCATGGCGCAGTGGCCGAGCACGGCAAGCGGGCTGGCGCTCGCCGTGCTGCTGTCGGCCGGCCGCATCGCCGCGAAGATGTCCGCCACCGCGCTGTTCGCCCATGTGAGCGGGACCAGCACGCGCAAGGGTGCGTTGAGCGGGCTCGCGCTGGCGCCCCTGTCCACCTTCGCGCTGCTGCTGCTGGAATACAGCCGGCACGCGGGCTTCGGGCTTGCGGATGGCGCGCTGGCCGCGATCGCCGGCATGATGATCGTGATGGAGTTCATCGGTCCGGTGTGCACCCAATGGGCGCTGCGACTGGCCGGAGAATCCCGACGCAAGGACATGCACTGATGCCACTCGAGAATTTCCATCCGTCGGCCGCGCTCAGCATGGGCGTGGAACTGGAACTGCAACTGGTCGGAGAACACGACCGCGATCTGGCCTCGGCCGCGGCGGACCTGCTGGAACTTGCGGGCCGGCGCAGCTTTCCGGGCGACATCAAGCCGGAAATGACGGACAGCATGATAGAGGTGGCGACCGGCATACACGAGCGCTATCCCTTGCTGCGTGCGCAGTTGCATGCCATACGCGATGCATTGCTGGAAGATGCGGCGCGGCTGAATGTGTCGCTGTGCGGCGGCGGCACCCACCCGTTCCAGCAGTGGCACGAACGGCGGATATTCTCGGCCCCCCGTTTCCAGCAACTGTCCGGCCTCTATGGCTATCTGGCCAAGCAGTTCACGGTATTCGGACAGCATGTGCACATCGGCATGCCGGACGCCGACAGCGCGCTGCGCGTGCTGCATGCGCTGGGGCGCTATCTGCCGCACTTCATCGCGCTGTCGGCCTCATCGCCCTTTTCGCAGGGCAGCGACACGCTGTTCGATTCGTCGCGGCTGAATTCGGTGTTCGCCTTCCCGCTCAGCGGACGCGCGCCCTTCGTGCTCGACTGGGCCCGCTTCGAACGCGAGTACTTCGTGCGCATGGAAGACACCGGCATCGTGCGCAGCATGAAGGATTTCTACTGGGACATCCGGCCCAAACCCGAATTCGGAACGATAGAGCTGCGCGTGTGCGACACGCCGCTCACGGTGGATCGCGCGGCACAGATCGCGGTCTATCTGCAGGCGCTGTGCAGCCTCATCCTGGCCGGCGAGGACCCGGCGCCGCAGGAAGACGACTATCTCGTGTACACCTACAACCGCTTCCAGGCCTGCCGCTTCGGACTTGAAGGCCTGATCGTGCATCCGCGCGGCCACGCTGCGCTTCCGCTGCGCGACGACATACTGGGTACGCTGCAGCGCGTCCTGCCGCACGCCGAGCGGCTGGGCTCGCACGAAGCCCTGACCGCCTTGCACGACATGGTGAAGCGCGATGGCAATGACGCGTGCCGGCTGCGCGGGGTGCATGCCCGTACCGGCAGCCTGCTTGCGGTGGTCGATGCGGCGGTGGCGGATTTTTCGCGATGAGCGCTGGCGATATCGTGCTGTGGAGCCTTGCCTGGCTCGCCGTCGTCGTCGGTTTCGCCGGCGTGGTGCTGCCCGCCCTGCCCGGCATCCCCTTCATGTTCGCAGGCTTCCTGCTGATGGCCTGGCTGGACGGCTTCCAGCATCTGGGTACGGTTTCGCTCACGGTACTCGGGGTGCTGACGGTGCTGTCGGTGCTGATCGATCTGGCCGCCAGCGTGATCGGCGCGCAGCGCGTGGGCGCCAGTCCGCAGGCCTTGGCGGGCGCCGCAGTCGGCACCGTTGTCGGCCTGTTCGCCGGTCTGATCGGTCTGCTGTTCGGGCCGCTGATCGGTGCCGCGATCGGCGAGTTCGCCGCGCGTCGCGATGCGCTGCAGGCCGCACGCGTTGGCGCCGCGACCTGGGTCGGCATGCTGCTCGCCACCGTCGCCAAGGTCGCCATCGCATTCATGATGGCGGGCATTGCCCTGGCGGCCTGGCTGGTGGCCTGAGCGGCGCATCGACGCGGCCCACCACCCGCCGCGCCGGTCCGCGTCGACTCAGCGGCCGGGGACGGCGACGCCCGGAGAAGCGGCACCTTCCAGCTCTTGCGCCGGAGTCACCGGCTGGCTGGTGCCATCGGTCGCGTTCCCCCCCTGCGCGGCATTCTGCGTCGACGCGGCAACCGGAATGAACAGCCAGTCGGCGTGGCGAAGATCTTCCGCCGCCAGGCCGGGCGGGCCTCCTTGCGCAGTCTGCTGCCCGGCTGTTCCGGCGGAGGCCCGTCCCCCGGTCTGCATCTGGGTATTCACCGCACTCGGGAAGGCGCTGTTCTGCAGCCGCGCCAGCGAATCCGGAAGGTTCTGCCCCTGCGCATTCGGCATGCCGCTGCCGGTCGCGGCAGACAGGCTTGTTTTCATCGACGACGCCACCTTCTCGCCGGTGGTATCCACCCAGGGCGGCAGCACCCGTATGCGCGCCTTCTTCTCGGATCGGCTGTAGATCGCGCGGATCTGCCCGCCGCTCACGACCAGGCCCCAGTCGCGATTGCCGGTCATCGGGTCGACATAGATCTTGCGCAGGTGGCGCACCGGTGTCTGGAAGCGCTTGTCCTCGGTCAGATCCTCGAGTCGGGCCGGATACATCCTGGGTTCGGTCGGCGAGGCGTCGTAGTAGCGCTGCAAGGCGCGTCCGAATTCCCCGCCTATGAACAGCAGTTCGCGCTCGCGCTCGGTCTGCGACAAGGTGCTCCACATGAGCGAGGTACCGGTGGCGGCGATGCCCAGCACGGCCACCGCGAACAGCAGCAGCAGATAGGAAAAGCCGCGCTGGGTGCGCATGCCGGTCACAACTCGCCGAATGCCACGCCGTCGCGCGTCTGCCCTTCGGCGCCGCTCTTGAGGTCGGCCACGCCGGTGTCGGTTGCCGTATCGCGCGGCGGCACGATGATCCAGGTTTCGCTGCTGTCGGTCACCGGATCGAATGGCAGCTTGCGCAGATACTGCTTGTCGACCAGTTCCTGCAGATTCTGCGGATAGACGCCACGGTCGCCGCGGAACTTGTCGATCGCGTCGCGCGTGATCGCCAGCGTCTGCTTCAGCGTTGCTTCCCTGGAGCGATCCAGATGTTCGAAATAGCGGGGTGCGGCTATCGTGAGCAGCACGGCGATGATGGCCATCACCACGAGCAGCTCGATCAGCGTGAACCCCCTGCGCAGCAGCTTCATGCAGGTCTACCAGTTGCGATAAGGAACGCCATTCAGGCCGGTACGGCTGGACAGCGAATACACGTCGAACACATCGGCGCCCGGAGCGGGTTCATCCGGAGGGCTGGCATAGCTGCGCAGCCCCCAGGTCTGTTCCGGCGGAATGGACATGTCCTTGTTGAAGGGATCGCGCGGGACGCGGCGCAGGAAATAGATGCGCGCCTCGTTCGGCTGCTTGACGTCGCGCACGCCATTGACCAGCACGTCGAGGCTGGGCGGATATCCGCTGGCACCGACCTTTTTCTCGATGCGCCCTTCGTCCCAGGCCTTCTTGTAGTCATCCAGAGCGGTCCGGATCTGGCGCAGCGATGTGCGCAGCTCCGCCTCGTCGGCACGCACGCGCGCCAGCTCCACCATGGGCATGGCCATGGTGGCGAGCACGCCGATGATGGCGATGACCACCATCAGCTCGATCAGTGTGAAGCCGCGCCGCAGGGACAGAGAAGCGAATCGTGAAACCATCCGGTCAGGCTAGCACAGCATGCGTACGAAGCGATGACAGCCGGACAGTGAAGACGGCGAAGCCGGAGGATCAACCCAGGTGGCTGCGCCAGGGCTGCCCGCCCTCGTGCTCGAGCAGCCACACATAGCGTTGCGAGCGCCATTCGCGCAGGGCGTTCAGGGCGGTATCGAAATCCGGGTAGGACAGCCGGTAGAGGAGCTGTAGGTCGAACGGGGTGTCGTGTTCCAGTGCATCGAGCAACTGCCGGAAAATGCGCGCGCTGTCGTCTTCGACAGGCGCATGGGCTTTTTCGAACACGGCTTGGAGATGCATGGGGAACCTCCTGACGTTCAGTACCCGGGTCGGTGGACGCGAAGATGTAACACGAACGTGCCTGTCCTTCCAGCACGTTTTTTTTCATGTCGAGCACCGTTTTCCGGAAGCCGCGTCAGAGGTAGCCCTGCGGGTTGTTGCGCTGCCAGTTCCACGCATCCGCGCACATCTGCGCAAGATCGAACCGTGCATTCCAGCCCAGAAGCCGGTTTGCGAGCATCGGATCGGCATAGCACTGGGCGATGTCGCCCGGCCTGCGCTCGACGATGTCGAACGGCACATGCTGCCCGCTCGCCTGTTCGAAGGCGCGCACCACGTCCAGCACACTGTAACCGCGGCCGGTACCGAGGTTCACGGTGAGCAGACCCGGCTGTTCGGCCAGATAGTCGATGGCCCGCACATGACCTTGCGCAAGATCGACGACATGGATGTAGTCGCGTACGCCGGTGCCGTCCGGCGTGGGCCAGTCGCCGCCGAAAATGCGCAGCGCCTTCAGCTTGCCGACGGCCACCTGACTGACGAAGGGCATCAGGTTGTTGGGCAGGCCGTTCGGATCCTCGCCGATCAGGCCCGACGGATGCGCCCCGACAGGATTGAAATAGCGCAGCAGTGCGATGCGCCATTCGCCGTCGGCCGCGCTCAGGTCGCGCAGCACATGTTCCACCATCCACTTGGACCGTCCATACGGATTGGTCGGTCCGGTCGGAAAATCCTCGCGTATCGGCACGGACGCAGGATCGCCATAGACGGTTGCCGACGACGAGAACGCCAGGGTCCGGACACCCGCCTCCGCCATGACTTCGCACAGGGCGACCGTGCCAGACACATTGTTGTCGTAGTAGGACAGAGGCTTCGCAACCGATTCACCCACCGCCTTCAGGCCGGCGAAATGGATCACCGCATCGATCCGGTACGCCGAGAACACCTGGCGCATGGCCGCTCGATCGCGCACATCCGCCTGCACGAGCGGAATGCCACGTCCGCTGATGCGCTCGACGCGCGCGATGGCTTCAGGTTTGCTGTTGCAGAAATTATCGACCACGACGACATCATGGCCTGCAGCAAGCAGTTCGATGCAGGTGTGCGAGCCGATATAGCCAGCTCCACCGGTCACGAGTACACGCGACATGGGCGCTCCGGGCAAAGGATGCGGATGGGAGATGCGTCCGCGTCACGAGGACGCATCGATGCGTGCGCGACAAAGGCCGCGCGTGCGGCCCGAACGATCAGCGATCAGTGATGATGGCCGTGATCGCCATGCACATGGCCGTGCGACAGTTCCTCGGCAGACGCGGCGCGCACGGCAGCCACCGTGCACGAGAACACCAGTGCGGTACCGGCCAGCGGATGGTTGCCATCGATCACGACACGGTCGTCCGCGATGTCGGTCACGGTATACAGGCCTTCTTCCTCGCCCTCTTCGCTTACGCGTTCGAACTGCATGCCGACTTCGATGTTCTCCGGAAAGTTCGCCCGCGACTCGATCTCGACCAGTTCCTCGTCGTACTCGCCGAACGCATCTTCCGGTTGCAGCTTGACGACCACCTCGTCACCCACCTTCTTGCCTTCCAGCGCTTCTTCGATCGGCACGAAGATGCCGCCATAGCCGCCGTGCAGATAGGCCAGCGGCGTTTCACCCGGATCGACCATATTGCCGTCTGGATCGGTCACGCTGTACTTCAGAGTGACTACCGAGTTCTTGGTGATGAGCATTCCTGATTCCTTTCATGTTCAGTGCGCGCACGCGGTCGAGGACAAGCTCGGCGTGCCCGCGCGGATTCACGCCATATTCGGCGTAGCGTATGACACCTTTCCGATCGATGATGAAGGTCGAGCGGGTCATGCAGAAGCGCGGCTTTCCATCGACATCCCGCTCCCGCCAGACGCCATAGCGCCGGCTGACGTCCGCATCGACGTCCGACAGCAGGCGCACGGTCAGACCGTGCTTGTCGCGAAAATCCGCATGAGTGAAACATTCGTCCCGGCTGACGCCGAGCACGACGCAGTTGCAGTCGCGGAAACGGTCATCGAGTTCGCTGAATTCGATGGCCTGCGCGGTGCACCCCGGCGTGTCGTCCCTGGCATAGAAATAAAGCACGAACAGATGTTGCCCGAGCTGTTCGCCAAGATTGAACAGATCCAGATCGGCATCCGGCAATTCAAAGAGCGGAGCGGGTTGTCCTGCCTCAAGCATGGCTGCCTCCCATTCACGCCGCGCGACCGGACCCTCACATCGCACGTTCTGGAACTGCCGCCGATTCTATCAGGCCGGCGATCCGGCGCAGGAGCGATCATGCCGGCCGATCCGGTCTCCAGCGGGCGCCTGCCAGACCGGTCGCCGGACAGACGGGCCGGATCGGCTTTTTTCAGAGAATGTCCGCCGATCGCGCTGTAAGAAATCCCGTCGCGTCCACGCACGCAAATGGGTTGTATTGCACCACCATCAGTCAGATCCCGGTTGAGGCCACACGAAACAATAAATTTAAAAAATCTTTAACGTTCAATTGATTAAAAAAATGTACGCATACGGTTCTTCCATAACCTGGATTCTGGCCTGATATTTGCATCCATTCACGCGGGACGCGGGGCCCGGATGCCGGAACGGCGCAAGTTCATTACCTGCAGTTTCAAATGAGAGCGTCATCCCGGATTGTGAGGGGCAGGTGCTCTTGCAAGAATCCAGGCTCCACTTTGTCACTTTTAGTGAAAGGACGGGAAATGAAGAAAACTTTGATCGCAGCTGTAGCAGGCGGTCTGCTCTCCGTCGGTACGGCGAACGCCGCCACCGACTGGGGCACCCACGCACCGATTGAAACCGGCATCGCTTCGGTGACCGGTTCCTTCTCGGAAATCTTCAACTTCACCCTGACCGCACCGACCACCACGCTGTCGACGCTGGCCACTTCGGCTACCGCCGAGCCGGTGTTCAGCCTGAGCGCCGACAGCATGGTGTGGCTGTACAAGGAAGCCGGCGCTGTCGATTCCTTCGTGGCCGCCTACAGCTTCGGTACGCTGTTCACTGCCAGCAACCTGATGTCGGGCGATTACTACTACAAGGTCACCGGCACGGCGACCGGTTCGCTGGGCGGCGTGTTTGCGCTGACCTCGACCACCGCCCCGCTGGCCCCGATCCCGGAAGCCGATACCTACGCCATGATGCTGGCAGGTCTGGGCATGCTGGGTCTGATGGCCAAGCGTCGCATGAGCTGATCTCCCCGCTGTTGCAGGACAGAAAAAGCACCTTCGGGTGCTTTTTCTTTTTGAGTCTTTCAGAATGTTTCCGCAGTCCAGCATCGTTCGCGCCTGGATGTCCCCCGCAAGGTCCAAAAACAGCTCAAGCAGCGTCACGTTGCTGCAGTGTGTCAAAACGACCGACAGCTCACAGCTACGACCTAAGTATTAGTCCTTCAAGCCCCAATCCCGGACAAGCCTTGCGAACATGAGATAAAGCGCAGCGTTGCAGCCGCATAGCAATAAAGCTGCACGCACTGATGGCGCAACGCAGCAAAAAAATCGCATCCAGGCATGTAACCTTTTTCGACATTTCTCAAAGGTGCTTGCACAAGCCCCGTGGACTGTATAAAAATACAGTCAACCATCCAGGGACCTTCCGGCATGAGCACCGACAGCCTGACATTGCGGCAACAGCAGATCCTGCAACTGATACGCGATGCCGTCGCCGAGCGGGGCAGCCCCCCTACCCGGGCGGAAATTGCACAGGCCTTCGGTTTCCGTTCCCCGAATGCCGCGGAAAGCCATCTGCGGGCGCTGGCCCGCAAAGGGGTGATCGCACTGGATGAGGGCCGTGCCCGTGGCATCCGTCTGGCCGAAGCCCCCGGTCTGCCATTGATAGGACGCGTGGCGGCCGGTTCGCCGATACTGGCCGAAGCCCATGTGCAGGGACGCTATCAGGTCGATCCCACCCTGTTCTCCCCGCGCGCCGACTATCTGCTGAAGGTACGCGGCCTGAGCATGCGCGACGCCGGCATTCTTGATGGCGATCTGATCGCCGTGCATGCCACGTCGGAAGCGCACAACGGGCAGATCATCGTGGCCCGCCTGCAGGATGAAGTCACCGTCAAGCGCCTGCGCCGCACCGGCAGCCAGATCGAACTTCTGCCCGAAAACCCCGATTTCCACCCCATCGTCGTCGATACACGGCGCGAAGCGCTGGTGATCGAAGGCGTGATGGTGGGATTGATCCGTAACGGCCATGGCACCTGAAAGCGGACTCATGCAGACCGCCCCCAAACTCTGGCCGCCTCACCCCGATGTCTGGCGAGCTGGCGATACCGTGACGGATGTCCCGGCGGGATTGCCCACCGGCTTTGCGGAACTCGATCGTGCGCTCCCCGGCGGCGGCTGGCCCGTCAGCGACATCACCGAGCTGCTGTGCGAAGGCCGTGGCTATGGCGAACTGTCCCTGCTGCTGCCCATGCTGTCTGCCTGCAGCCGCAACGACGGATGGATCGTATGGGTCGCCCCTCCTGCAGTGCCGCACCTTCCCGCCCTGTCCGCGGCAGGCATCGTGACTTCGCGCCTGCTCATCATCCAGGCCGGCAGCGTGGGCGAACGGACCTGGGCCTTGCGGCAGGCTCTGGAATCGGAAGCCTGTACCGCTGTGGTCGGCTGGCTGGAAGGAATGGACATGGCGTCCTTGCGTCGTCTGCATCTGGCCGTACGCAACACGTCCGTACCGCTCATGCTGTTCCGCCCGGCCAGCGCGGCTCAGGCCGCCTCTCCTGCCGTTCTGCGCCTGCGACTTGGCGCAGGTGAACAAGGTTCGTTGCAGATCGACATCCTGAAACGGCGGGGCAGGCCGAGTGACGGCAGCATCAATCTTGTCACACGGCCCGGGCTTGCTGCCGCAGTCGCGCCTGGACAGTCGAAGTCCTCCAGCAAGATCGCCCGACAGCGTGGATCAACCGCGCTGCGCCTGATCGCCTGAGTCGCTGACATGGATCTGCGTACTCTATGCTCTGGCTGGCAATTGTCTTTCCCGAATGGCCGCTGCAAGCCCTCTTCCGCGGCTACCACAGCAGCCATGCAGTGGCCGTGGCGGCCGGCCAGCGTGTGCTGGCGCTGGATGCAGCGGCTCTGGCTCAGGGCGTGCGGGCCGGACAGCGCCTGGCCGATGCACTGGCACTAGCGCCAGACCTGCAGATACGTCCCCGCGATGTGGCCGCCGAAGCCGCCGCATTGCAGGACATCGCCGGTGCGCTGCTGCGCTTCACTCCGCATGTGTATCTGGATCAACACGGCCTGCTGCTCGAGGTGGCGGGCAGCCTGAAACTGTTCGGCGGGCTCGATGCCCTGCGCAGGAAGATACGCGACAGTCTGTCCGCCGGCGGTTTCATCGCGCACATGGCGTGTGCGCCCACGGCACGCGCCGCGCACTGGCTGGCGCTGGGCCAGCCAGGCAGCACGATACGCAGCCGGGATGATCTGTCTGACGCCCTGGCAGGGCTGCCTTGCAGCGTTCTGCAGATCGACTCAACGGCCCTCGATCTGCTGCGCAGTGCTGGATTGCACACGCTGGGCGACGCCATGCGCCTGCCGCGCGATGCGCTGGCACTGCGTGACGCGGCGATGCTGCGCCTGCATCTGGACCAGGCATTGGGCCTGCATCCGGACATCCGCACGCCTCACATATTGCCGGCGCGCATCGAAAGCCGACTGGAACTGCCCGTCCCCCGCCATGATATCGATGTACTTCTGTTCGCCGCCAGCCGCCTGTTCTCGACGGCGTGCGGACAGCTCGCCGCAGCACATGGCGGCATCGAACACTGTGTACTCGAGCTTGAACACGAGCATTCACATCCCAGCCGGCTCGACATCCGCACCGGCACGCCGACCCGTGAGGCACAGAAGCTCGCGTCTCTGACCCGGGAGCATCTTGCGCGGCTCAGTCTTCCGGCGCCGGTAAGCGCTCTGAAACTCCGCATGGAGACGCTCGTTCTGTTGGCGGGACGGGATCAGGACATGTTCGGCCGGCAAGCACCCTCGGCCAGGGACCGACAGGAGGCCTGCCAGGTGCTGGTCGAACGGTTGCGTGCCCGCCTCGGCCGCGATGCGGTGCATGGTCTGACGGCCTGCAGCGACCACAGGCCGGAACAGATGCAGCGGGTTGTCGATCCCGGACAGGCTGCACCCGGAGCGCCGCGCGCGAGGCGCCCGCTCTGGCTGCTCGCACACCCCGAACCGCTGACCGAACGTCATGGGCAGCCCTGGTACCACGGCCCGCTGGAATGCATCGGCGCAGCCGAACGACTGGAGACCGGCTGGTGGGAGCAGGCGGGCGAGGAGGACGCCCCGGGCGAAGCGCTGCGCGACTATTGGATCGCACGCGGACGGCGCGGTGAACAGCTCTGGATATTCCGCGAGCACACCTCGCCCCATCGCTGGTTCCTGCATGGCGTATTCAGCTGAAGTAGCATCCGGTTCCGGCACCCGCTCATTCGCGACACATGGACACCTTGCAAAGCCTGACATCGACCTTCGCCCACCCCGGCAGTGTGGAATGGATAGGCGTGCGCCCCGCACGCATGCAGCCGCTGCGCATGCTCGAATCGGTCAATGCGGTGGAATCGCTCGGGCTGGAAGGCGACCGCTATGCCAGCCCGGGCGGCAACAGACAGGTGACGCTGATACAGGCAGAACATCTGCAGACCGTGGCGGACCTGCTGGGCCTGGGCGAGGTGGATCCGGGACTGACCCGACGCAATATCGTGGTACGGGGCCTGAATCTGGTGGCGCTCAAGGGCAAGCGCTTCAGGATAGGCGAAGCCCTTCTTGAATACACTGGCCCCTGCGACCCCTGTTCGCGCATGGAAAGCAACCTCGGCAAGGGGGGTTACAACGCGATGCGAGGTCACGGTGGCATCACCGCACGCGTACTGCGTGGCGGCAAGATCAAACTGGGCGACGCGGTCGAACCTGAAGCCGGATGACGCGACCCGCCCGATCAGACATCCCTGACATCACACACAGAAGGAGAACCGCCCGATGAAGCGACGCGATCTGCTGCTCGCCAGCACATGCGCACCACTGGTCCTGAGCACCCTGGTGCGCGAGGCAGTCGCGCGCGATACCCGGACCGGCCTGCGCGGTTTCCGTGGTGAAGTGACGGTGAATGGAGCGCCCGCCCGGTTCGGCATGTCATTGCAACCAGGCGATACGGTGCGCACCGCACCCGGCGCCGAAGCCGTGTATGTGATCGGTCAGGATGCCTTCCTGCAGCGCGGCGACTCCCATGTCGCCTTCGGCAGCGGTGCGGCAGCCAACCTGATGCGTGTGATTACCGGCAAACTGCTGTCGGTGTTCGCCAAAGGCGATCGCCGCATCGCGACCCCCGCCGCGACCATAGGAATACGCGGCACCGGCTGCTACATCGAGGCCGGCGAAGACAGGACGTATTTCTGCCTGTGCTATGGCGAAGCGGACATCGCGCGCAACGGCGACCCCTCGCAACGAGAGATCGTGCGCACCGTCCATCACGACAAGCCCGTCTGGCTGCGCGACGCGCCCGGTCTCGACATGATGTCGGCGGCTTCGGTCATCAACCACAGCGACGCGGAACTCATCCTGCTCGAAGGTCTGGTCGGCCGCCAGCCGCCTTTCGTGCGGGCCGGCTGGCCACCGGATTCCGGTTACTGATCAACGCGCCGGGGTCATGCCGGGGGCGCCACCTTCATCACCTCTTCCAGCGTGGTGATGCCCTGCGCGATCTTCAGCGCACCGGATACGCGCAATGGATACATGCCTTCGCGGTAGGCCTGATCCCGCAGGGCGGACAGATCGGCATTGCCGGAAATGAGCGTCTTGATTTCCGGTGACATGAGCAGGATTTCGTAGATGCCGATACGCCCGGAATAACCGGTCATGCGGCAATCAAGACAGCCTGTGGACTGCATGAAGCGCTCAGGCCGGCTGGCTTTCCAGGGTGCGACAAGATCGTCCCATGCCTTGGGGTCGGCGGCTTGCCGGTCCATCGGTTTGCGGCAGTGAGGGCACAAGGTGCGCACCAGACGCTGCGCCATCACGCCCAGCACGGTGGCATTCAGCAGATAGGACGGCACCCCCAGATCGAGCAGGCGGGTAATCGCCGACGGTGCATCGTTGGTATGCAGCGTGGACAGCACCAGGTGGCCGGTAAGCGCGGCCTGTATCGCCATTTCGGCCGTTTCGAGGTCGCGTATCTCGCCCACCATGATGATGTCCGGGTCCTGCCGCATCAACGACCGTATGCCGGCGGAAAAGGTGACGCCGATATCCGGCGACACCTGCACCTGGTTGAACGAAGGTTCGATCATTTCGATCGGATCCTCCAGCGTGCAGACATTCACTTCCGGCGTCGCCAGATTCTTCAGCGTCGAATACAGCGTCGTGGTCTTGCCCGAGCCGGTCGGTCCGGTCACCAGGATGATGCCGTTCGGCTGGGAGGTCATGTGCTTCCAGCGCCGGGCATCCTCGTCGGAAAAGCCCAGGTCGCGGAAATCTCGCACCAGCACTTCCGGATCGAACACCCGCATCACCAGTTTTTCGCCGAAGGCGGTCGGCAGCGTGGACAGGCGCAATTCGATTTCCTGCCCGTCCGGCGCGCGCGTCTTGATGCGCCCGTCCTGCGGCCGGCGTTTCTCGACCACGTCCATGCGACCGAGTATCTTGATGCGCGAGGTCATGGCCCCCAGTACCGGCATGGGTATCTGGTACACCTGATGCAGCACGCCGTCGATGCGGAAGCGCACGACGCCGAAATCCCGGCGCGGCTCGATGTGGATGTCGCTCGCCCGCTGTTCGAAGGCGTACTGCCACAACCAGTCGACAATGGTGACGATGTGCTGGTCGTTCGCGTCGAGCTGCCGGTTGTTGCGACCGAGCTCGACCAACTGTTCGAAGTTGGATGCCCCGACACCGCTCACGTCGCCGCGCCTGGCGGCGCCCTTGACCGACTTGGCCAGGCTGTAGAATTCGACGACATAGCGCGCGATGTCGTCCGGGTTGGCGATCACCCGGCGTATCGGCCGGCGCAGGATGGGTGCGAGTTCCTGCTCCCATTCGGTCAGGAAAGGCTCCGCGCTCGCGATCACGACCTCCCGCGGCGACGCCTGGACCGGCAGGATGCGGAAGCGGCTGGCGTAGGCATTGGACACCACTTCGGTGACCGCTGCGAAATCCACCTTCAGCGGATCGATGTGGTAGTAATCATGGCCGCTCCAGCCGGCCATCCATTCCGTCAGCGCTTCCAGATTGAGCACCCGGTGCGGCGGATGCAGCGATTTCCACTTCTGCTCGGCAAGCACGACCAACGGGTGCTCGCTGCCGCGCCAGTATCGACGCTCGTGCATGAAGGCGCGGGCCACCGCCTCGGCCAGCAGCCCGTCGGCCACCATGCCATCGACCAGTTCCTGCAGTGAAACCTTGTGTTCCTTGGGTTTGCTTGCGGTTGCTTGTTTCATCGCGCGCTGAAAGAGGTTTGCGAACGGCACCCGCCGTGCGATGCAGCGACGCAAGAGCCGACGGGACCGAGGAGCCGGCCCTCATCATAAGCGCTCGCACGTCCGTCGCGCGGACCGGCACTCGCACGTCCGTCGCGCGGACCGGAATTCGCCGCCGGCAGGCGATTCCGCAGGTGCCGATCACGCGGATGCCGACGACGCCGACGGACCGGCGCGCCGGCTCCGGACAGTCGGGACAGACGGCGTCATCCTTGCCGTCAAATGTTCACGCAAAGCGCCGCAGCTTGTCGTAACATGCACTTACAGGGTCAGACTCTGTCCGGATTCGTGCCCCGGGCAGCAGGGAAAAAAAGGCAGAAAACTGCCTCTCCTATACGTCCTGCAGGGACGTTTTTTCAGCATGCTTTGTTGTCGGACTTGCCGACGGAGGCTGGAAATGTATCTGTTGACCCGCTGCTCGACAGCGTATCCCGTCCATTCAAGGCACTGGGATACGCATCTCGCCCCACAGTATATTGTCATGACTGCAACGGGCATTTCCGAGAACTATTTCGCGGAGGTGCAGCATGCAGATCGTTGATATCAGTCGAGCGCACCTGCAACAGGTCGCCCCTCAGCCGGCTGCGGCGAACGGGCCGCGCCTGCTGGCCACGCCCATCCTGACCTCACGCTACGAGGCCGACACGCGCGCATTGTGGATGTACGCACATCCGAACGGCCGTCCGTGCTTCACGCCGGAACTGCTGGCCGACGTGGTCGCCCAGCAGCAGGAGGTCGAGCTGGCACCAGGAACCGTCGATTTCTTCCTCAATTGCTCGGGGGTACCGGGCGTCTATAACCTGGGCGGCGATCTCGACCTGTTCCGCCGGCTGGTGGAAGCCGGCGATGAAGCCGGACTGATGCGCTATGCGGAAGCCTGCATACGCGCGATCAACAACAACGTGGCAGGGCTGCATGCCGACGCCGTGTCGATGGCGGTGGTCCAGGGCGATGCGCTGGGAGGCGGTTTCGAGGCGGCCCTGTCCTGCCACGTCGTGATCGCCGAGCGTGGCGTCAAGATGGGTTTTCCGGAAATGCTGTTCAACCTGTTTCCCGGCATGGGTGCCTACAGCCTGGTGGCCCGCAAGGCAGGGCCTCGCGTGGCGGAAGACCTCATCCTCAATGCGCGCGTACTCCCTGCGGAAAAGATGCATGAGCTCGGGCTGGTCGACCACCTGGCCGATCCGGGACGCGGGGAATGGGCCGCACGCGAAGTGATGCGCTCGATGGCGAACCAGCTCAAGGGTTTCCGTGCCTTCCAGCGCGCCAAGATGCACGCCTATGTGCGGCTGACCTACCAGGAGCTGGAGGATGTGACCCGCGAATGGGTGCGCGGTGCAATGAAACTGGACCGCAAGGACCTGCGCACCATGGAAAGGCTGGTCAAGGCCCAGAACCGGCTGCACGGCGGCACCGAATCGGTCAGCGCCTGAACAACGAGCGCCGCAAGCGCATCGGTCCGCGTACAGCGATGTGCTGCGGCCTGATGCCGGTGTGCGCGGGCGCGATGTAAAACTTATCTTTACGCGTAATATTTTTCCTCAAGCCGGTTCGCCGGTTTCCCGTTAGCTCTCCTCATCACCGGGAACAATCGGTCCACGCCGATCATTCCAGGGCCTGCTCGTATGTTGTCGCAGCCTCGGGCGGACCGGTACGCGCGCCAGACTTCCACACGTCGTGCGCGGGGTCCGCCACGCAAGCCATTAAAAAAAGAGGCTTCACGCGATCGACCGGATATGGACAGACCCTCACGCGGATCGTACAGAGAGGGCTCTCATGGCGCGCTACAAGAACATCGAGGTGGATGGCCACCTCGCTCAGGTCATCCGGTACATGGACAAGGTCGAGGAGTACCGGGAGGAACTGAAGCATCTGCAGTCCGTGTGGGACAACCTGACCATGCTGGGCCAGCTGTCCGGTACCGGCAACGACATGAGCAGCACGCGTCATGCATTCGGCGACCTGACGCAGACCCTGCTGCGTCAGCTCAGCGAAGAAAATCTCCGCAAATGCCGCTCCGAGCTGGGCGCGAAGGCCCAGGTGGCGATCGACATCCTTGTCCGCAATCTGTTCGAGCGCACCGCCGACATCGGGTTTCTCGCATCCGACACGGCCATCGTCGAGTTCATGCATGCGCACCGCGAAATGGCCGGCAACGCGATGCGCACCCGCGAACTGTCCGCGCGGCGCGTGGAACTCCAGCGGCGCTTCGCCGATTACGTCGCCAAGTACTCGGTCTACGCCGACATCGTGCTGTTCGACTGCGATGGTCAGATCGTGGCGCGACTGGACGAGCACGCCTCGGTGGAACGCACTCGCGACGGCGTGATTGCCGAAGCGCTCGCCACGGACGCCGCATACGTCGAACGCTTCGGTGTCGCCGACTACATCGCATCCGGCCTGCCTGCGCTCGTCTATGCCAGCCGTGTCAGCGATGGCGACGACAGTTCGGGGGTTCTGGCGCTGCACTTCCGTTTCGAGGACGAAATGCAGCGCATCTTCGCGCGACTGCTGGATAACGAGGACTGGACGGTCATCGTACTGCTCGACGACGGCGGACGCGTGCTCGCCAGTTCCGACACCATCCAGATGCCCATCGGCGCCCGGCTCGACTGCCGCAACGACGAGGCCCGGCTCGTGCGCTTTGCCGGACGGCTCTATCTCAGTTCGCGACGCGACGCCAAGCCCTACCAGGGCTATGCCGGCCCGGGCTGGTCCGGCGTGGCCCTGGTGCCGGTCGAGCAGGCCTTCGCAGTGGACGACAATGCGCAGAGCCACGCCATATCCGGCGATCTGCTGGGCGCGGTGTCCTCCTCGTCCGCGCTGTTCTCGGCCGGCCTGCGCGAAATCCCGCAGCGGGCGGATTCCATCCAGCGCACCTTGAACCGCTCGGTATGGAACGGCAATGTGCGCCAGAGCAGTTCGCGTCGCACCCTGAATGCGTCGTTCTCGAAGGTCTTGCTGTGGGAGGTGAGCAATACCGGCGAGAAGACCAAGGACGTGTTCCGGCGTGCCATCACGGATCTGCAGGAAACCGTGGTATCCGGTGTGCTGCGCGACAGCGCCTTCCTGGCGTCACTCGCCGTCGACATCCTGGACCGCAATCTGTACGAACGCGCGAACGACTGCCGCTGGTGGGCACTCACCGCGGCGTTCAGGGATGCGTTGAGCGATGTCTCGTCCACCGAAAGCCGCAGCAAGGCGGCCTCCGTCCTGCGCTACATCAACAGTCTTTACACGGTGTACAGCAATCTGCTGCTGTTCGACGCGCGAGGCGTGGTACTGGCGGATTCGCAGGCCGGTGCCTATCCCCAGTCGTCGCAGCCGCTCGGCGCGGAGTGGGTGCGCCGCATCCTGGCGCTCGCCGACGGGCAGAGTTATGCGGTATCGGCATTCGCCCCGAGCGATCTCTACGCCGGACGGCCGACCTATATCTTCGGCGCCGCCCTGCACGTCCCGACGACTGACGGTGCGATGCGCCGGCCGGCGATAGGCGGCATCGCCATCGTGTTCGATGGCGCACTGCAGTTCGACGCCATGCTGAGCGACTGCCTGCCGCGCGACAGCGAAGGACAGATCAAATCAGGCAGTTTCGCGGCCTTCGTCGAACCGGGTGGCCTCATCGTCGCATGCAGCGACGAAGCACGCTGGCGGCCCGGGCAGCAGCAGCCGATTGCGGCCGAAGCCCTGGCTGCCGCCAGCGCAAGCGACAGCGCAGTGATCGAGATCGACGGGCAGTTCTTTGCCGTGGGCTGCGCACGATCGTCCGGCTATCGCGAATACAAGGGACCGGAAGACGCCTACCGGAACGAGGTCGCCGCCCTGGTGTTCCAGCCGCTGTGCCCGGCGGCGACCGTCGGTCGTTTCATTCCCTCGGAACATCAGCCGGTTCAACCCGATCGTGGCGGCGAAGGCGAAACACTCGAAATCGCCACCTTCCGCATCGGTCGCACCTGGTTCGGGCTGCGTACCGGCAGCATCGTCGAAGCGGTCGACGCACTGGGGACGGTCGCCGTGCCCGGTGCCGGCCCCGGCATGAGCGGCTACCTGATGTACGAGGACACGCCGATCGCGCTGTTCGATCTCGCGCCGCTGCTCAACGAATCGGTCAGCACGCCGCCGGGCGAACGCCAGGCGCTGGTGATGCAGGCCGGAGAGGGCACGCGGCTGGGCATACTGGTCGATGAACTGGGCGAAATCCCGGAAGTATCGACTTCGCGCCTGCGCCCCATTCCCGGCATGCTGGGCGGCGGAAATGTGCTGGGTGAGGCGGTGCTGGATACAGGCAACACCGATGAGCACCGTCTCATGCTCATACTGGGCGCGGAACGCATCTTCAGCCGACTGTGCGGTGGATCGCCGCCCCCGGCGAACGCCATACCGATCGCACGGCGCGATCTGCCGCCGGTCCAGGCGCGCGCCTGAAACGGGCGTCGCTCTTCATCGGCGGATCAGCCGCCGTCAATTGGCGTACTTGATCGAGCAGCCGTAGGGCCGGGTCTGCGCCTTGGCCACCGGCTTGCCCACCAGTACCGCATCGATGGCCAAGCGCGCCAGCGGCTCCGCCTTCGGGATGTCGTTCACATCGGGCGAGGCAATGCTGTCGATGCCGCCCATATAGGCCAGCCTGCCATCCGGCGCGATCACATACATGTGCGGCGTGACCTGTGCGCCATAGGCGCGGCCCACCTTGCCGTCCGGATCGAGCAGGTAATGCGTGGGTGCGGCGCCCTGCTCTTTCATCATGCGGTTGGCACTCGCGCCATCGACATGACCCTGGGTCCCCGGCGCCGAACTGAGCACGGTCAGCCACACCGCGCCCTTGCCGGTCGCCTCCTTCTGCAGCGCCTGCATGCCGCCGCTGTACCACTTCTGCACGTACGGGCAACCGTGATTGGTCCATTCCATCACCACCGTGCGCCCGGCAAAATCGGAAAGCTTCACGCTGCGGCCATTCGAATCGACCGCAGTGAACGCGGGCGCCGCATCACCGACGCGCGGCGCCGCCTGGGCGACCGGCATGATCATTGCGCAGGCCATCAGGCCAGCGCCCAGCAAGGCATTCTGTTTCATCGGCAGGGTCTCCTCATGAAGCGATGTGATCGATGACGACACGCGGCGTCAGGATCTGCGGCAGCACGACCGGCGCGCCGCCGGACGGAAAGTACACATACAGCGGCACACCGTCGCGCCCATGCGCCTGAAGGAAACGCGTAATGTCCGGATCGGCACGCGTCCAGTCGCCCTTCAGATAGATCACGCCCCGCGCGGCAAAGGCTGCCTGCACCGCATCGGTTGACAGCGCGACCTTCTCGTTCATCAGGCAGGTGACACACCACGCTGCCGTCATGTTCACGAACACTGGTGTACCGGACGCCCGCAGCTCGGCCAGTCGTTGCGGCGTGAAAGCATTGTCCGCCACAACCTGCGGGCCGATGACTTCACCGGGTGTGCGCGCGATCGCCACCCCGCCCGCCACCAGAACGACCAGCGCGCCGGCGCGCCACAACCCGGCATGATCCGCAGCCCCCTGGGCAACACCGGTCAGCCAGGCTGCGAAAGCCACCAGAAGCAAGGCCACCATGCCGTGCAGCACGCCATCGGCGCCACTTTGCTGGCTCAGCACCCAGACCAGCCAGGCCGCCGCACCGTACATCGGAAAGGCCAGCGCCTGCTTCAGGCGCTCCATCCAGAGGCCTGGCCGGGGCATGCGACGCGCCAGCCCCGGCATGAAGGCGAGCAGCAGATAGGGCAGCGCCATGCCCACGCCAAGCGCGGTGAAGATGGCCAGCGTGTGGAGAGCGGGTGCAGCGAGCGCGGCCGCGATGGCGCCTCCCATGAAGGGCGCGGTGCAGGGCGTGGCCACCACCACCGCCAGTACGCCGGTGAAGAAACTTCCGCTCAGGCCGCCGCGCTCGGTCAGCGTGCTGCCCGCCGATGCGAGCCGACTGCCGAACTGGAACACGCCGGACAGGTTGAGGCCCACCGCGAACAGCAGCACCGCCATGGCGGACACGAAAACCGGGGACTGGAACTGGAAGCCCCATCCAAGCTCACTGCCCGCCGATCGCAGCGCAAGCAATACTGCGGCGAGCACGACGAAGCTGGCAACCACGCCGATGCAGTAGGCGATCGACTGCCGGCGCACCACGGTCCGCTCGCTGGCGCCGACGCGCGCAAACGACAGCGCCTTGATGGCCAGCACCGGGAACACGCAGGGCATGAGGTTCAGCAGCACCCCACCGGCAAAGGCCAGCAGCAGCGGCCACCATGGACCTTCGCCGGCCGCGGCGGCTGGCGGCGCCATCGCCCCGGTCACCGGTGGCTCGGTGCCGGCAAGGGCCAGGCTGACAGCCGGTGCGCGAACCGTCCTTTCGCCCGGCGTGCTCACCCACAGCGCACGCTCGACACCGTCCGCATCCCTTATCCGGAGCACCCCCTCGAGCGCGCGCGCCGCGTCGAATTCCGCACCCGGAGCAAGGGTCACGCGTGCGATATCGCCGGAGGTGGTGAGGGTCTGTGGTGCCGCATGATCAATCCGCCCCCAGTCGGCGGCGAAGAACTCGGCCGACTGCAGCGCCCCGGCGCCGGGCCCCTCCAGGATGAGCACGCCGCGCGCATCCACGCTGGCCTGCCAGCGGCTGTCCAGAGCGACCGGCGCTGCGGCCTCGGTCGCGGCGAACATGGGCGCATCGCTGCCGGGTCTGTCATTGCCCGGCGGCAGCGCCAGCCGGAACGCGCCTTCCTCGGGGATGCAGATGTCCTTGCACACCAGCCAGCTCGCCTTCACGGCCAGTTCGGCACCGCGCTGCATGGCGGATGGCAACACCAGTTCAAAGGGCAGCAGCACGTCGCCCTGATGGATATAGGTGGTGACCGGTCCATCGACATGCCGTTCCGGCGCCGGCCAGCGCACATCGCCGACGCGGGCGCCCTCGGGTGCGAACACCTCGATGCGCGGCGCCTGGCCGGCATCGCCCGGATTCATCCAGTAAATGTGCCAGCCCGGCTGCAGCCGGAAATGCAGGGCCAGGCCGAGCGTTGCCGCAGGCGCCGCGGCATCCTGCGCCGACACCAGCCGGACTTCAGCGCGCGGGCTGCGCACCGCATCGCTCTGTGCGGCATGCACGAAGGCCGACATCGACAGCATGGCGACCGTCAGCAGCCACCGGTTCAGTATGCAGTGTTTCATGGACGGATCGGAGTGCGCGCGCGGCATCGAGTTCCCGCCGACCGGCATCTGGACGGGTGGCCCACCGGGCGACGGCGGCACGCGTTCAAAGTGGCACGCCGGACGCATCCTGTCGGCAGTCGCCCTATACTCGAAACGGAGGCATTCTTCCCCTGCGCGCCCACTGCCATGCACATTACCCAGCATACGGATTACGCGCTGCGCGTGCTGATCCACCTTGCCGCGAACGCTCATCGTCTGGCGACCATCCAGGAAATATCCGACTGCTTCGACATTTCGCGCAGCCATCTGATGAAGGTAGTGAATCAGCTCGTGCGCCTCGGCTTTGTCGAGGGGGTACGCGGCAAGGGCGGCGGACTGCGTCTGGCGCGCGCGCCGGTCGATATCGGTATCGGCGACGTGATCCGGCAGATGGAAGCCGGTTTCGCGCTGGTCGAATGCCAGGGCGAGGACAGCCGCTGCCTGCTGACACGCGACTGCCGGCTCAAGGGCGTGCTGGACCGCGCACTGGCCGCCTTCCTGGCCGAACTCGACCGCTCGACCCTGGCTGACCTGATCGGTCCGGCGGAACGGAAGGCGCTGCAGCTTCTGCACAGGCGCGCACCGGACAGTCCGTCGTTGCAGCCTGTCGGAGCGCCATCGGATCAATGATCCGGAAATGGCGTCGCGCTTCCGGCATCATTTCAGTCAACCGGCTCACCTCATGCGGCCTTTGCGGGCAGCCCGACGACCGGCTGAGCGTCACGCGCCGAAGGCGCCGCTGCGCAGCTTGAACAGGCGATCGCGCGCCTCGGCGGCCTTCTCGAATTCCAGGTTCTTCGCGAATTCGACCATCTCTTTCTCCAGCTTCTTGATCTCCTTCGCGAGATCCTTCTCGCTCATGGACTCGAAACGCGCGTGCTCCTCCGCAACCTTGAGCTCGCGTGCCACCTCTTCCTGGTCGTAGACGCCGTCGATGATGTCCTTGATGCGCTTCACCACGCCCTTGGGCGTGATGCCGTGCGCCTCGTTGTGCGCGATCTGCCTGGCGCGGCGGCGCTCGGTTTCCGCGATCGCGCGCTTCATCGATTCGGTGAGCTGGTCGGCGTACAGGATGGCCGTGCCATGCAGATGGCGCGCCGCGCGGCCTATGGTCTGGATCAGGCTGCGCTCGGATCGCAGGAAACCTTCCTTGTCCGCATCGAGTATGGCCACCAGCGACACCTCCGGGATGTCCAGCCCCTCGCGCAGCAGGTTGATGCCCACCAGCACATCGAACTCGCCCAGCCGCAGGTCGCGGATGATTTCCACCCGCTCCACGGTGTCGATATCGGAGTGCAGATAGCGCACGCGCACGCCGTTCTCGCTGAAATAGTCGGTCAGGTCCTCCGCCAGACGCTTGGTGAGCACGGTCACCAGCACGCGCTCTGCGGCCTCCACCCGCTTGCGGATCTCGCCCAGCAGATCATCCACCTGGGTGGACGCCGGACGAATCTCGACCACAGGATCCACCAGGCCGGTCGGCCGCACCACCTGCTCCACTACCTGGCCCTGGTTGCGCGCCTCGTAGTCGGCTGGCGTGGCCGACACGAATATGGTCTGCGGCATCAGCTTCTCGAACTCGTCGAACTTGAGCGGCCGGTTGTCCAGCGCCGACGGCAGCCGGAAGCCGAATTCGACCAGATTGGTCTTGCGCGCCAGATCGCCCTTGAACATGCCGCCGATCTGCGGAATGGTCACGTGCGACTCATCGATGAACATGAGCGCGTCCGGCGGCAGATAGTCGATCAAGGTCGGCGGCGGCTCGCCGGGCTGGCGCCCCGACAGATGGCGCGAGTAATTCTCGATGCCCTTGCAGAAGCCCAGTTCGTTCAGCATTTCCAGATCGAAGCGGGTGCGCTGTTCGATGCGCTGCGCCTCCACCAGCTTGTGCTGGCTGACGAATTCCTTGGAGCGCATTTCCAGTTCCACCTTGATTGCATCGATCGCACGCAGCACCGTGGCGCGCGGCGTCACGTAGTGACTGGACGGATAGACGGTAAAGCGGCCGATGCGGCTGCGCACCTGGCCGGTCAGCGGATCGAACAGCGACAGTTCCTCGATCTGGTCGTCGAACAGCGACACACGCAAGGCGTTCTCGGCATGCTCCGCCGGAAAGATGTCGATCACGTCACCGCGCACACGGAAGGTGCCGCGCTTGAAATCGGTGTCGTTGCGCGCGTACTGCATCTGCACCAGCCGGGCGATGATGTCGCGCTGGTGCAGCGTGCCCCCTTCGCGCAGATGCAGGATCATCGCGTGGTAATCGACCGGATCCCCGATGCCGTAGATCGACGACACGCTGGCGACGATGACCACGTCGCGCCGCTCCATCAGGCTCTTGGTGGCGGACAGCCGCATCTGTTCGATGTGCTCGTTGATGGCGCTGTCCTTCTCGATGAACAGGTCCTTCGACGGCACATAGGCTTCCGGCTGGTAATAGTCGTAGTAGCTCACGAAGTACTCGACCGCATTCTCCGGAAAGAACTCACGGAATTCCGAGTAGAGCTGGGCGGCCAGCGTCTTGTTCGGCGCCATCACGATGGCCGGCCGACCGGTGCGCGCAATCACGTTGGCCATGGTGTAGGTCTTGCCGGAGCCGGTCACGCCCAGCAAGGTCTGGAACATGAGCCCGTCCTCTATCCCTTCGACCAGGCGATCAATGGCGACCGGCTGGTCGCCGGCCGGTGGAAACGGCTGGTGAAGCCGGTACGGACTATTGTCAAAGCTTAACAAGGCGGGTGCGGCAGCGGTTTCCGACATGGTAGAATTTTGCGTTGCACAAAATGATTGCAGCCCGATGACCGCACCGCATCGGCGGCGCGAGGGCAAACGCAAACATTAGCGCTTTTGTTGGTGTTTTTTCGACCTATCTTTCTTGTTGCACGCAACGCCCGACCGGGCGAACCAACCCTGCACACCGGAGCACGCATGAACCCGTCTGTCTTCTCGTCCGTAGAGATGGCCCCGCGCGACCCCATCCTGGGCCTGACCGAAGCTTTCAACGCCGACACCCGCACCACCAAGGTGAACCTGGGCGTGGGCGTGTACTACGACGACACGGGCAAGTTGCCGCTGCTGCGCGCGGTGCGCAGCGCAGAAGAAGCGCGCATGAAGAATGCGCCGCCGCGCGGCTACCAGCCGATCGAAGGCGCGCCGGCCTACAACAAGGCGGTGCAGGACCTGCTGTTTGGCGCAGGTGCCGCGCTGACCGCCGACGGCCGCGTCGTCACCGCGCAGGCACTGGGCGGCACCGGTGCGCTGAAGATCGGCGCCGACTTCCTGAAGCGCCTGCTGCCGCAGGCCAAGGTCTACATCAGCGACCCGAGCTGGGAAAACCACCGCGCACTGTTCGAAGCGGCCGGCTTCGAAGTCGATGTCTATCCCTATTTCGATGCCGACACGCGCGGCGTGCGCTTCGACGCCATGATCGCCCACCTGAAGGCGCTGCCCGCCAAGCAGATCGTGCTGCTGCACGCCTGCTGCCACAACCCGACCGGTGCGGATCTGAGCGACGCGCAATGGGGTGAAGTGGTCGAGGTATGCAAGTCGCGCGAACTCGTTCCCTTCCTCGACATGGCCTACCAGGGTTTTGCCGATGGCATCGATCAGGATGCCGTCGCGGTGCGCCAGTTCGTGCAGTCGGGCCTGAGCTTCGTCATTTCCAGTTCGTTCTCGAAATCGTTCTCCCTCTACGGCGAACGCGTCGGCGCATTGTCCATCGTGACCGCCTCCAAGGACGAATCGGCGCGCGTGCTGAGCCAGTTGAAGCGCACCATCCGCACCAACTACTCCAACCCGCCCACCCATGGTGGCGCCATCGTCGCGTCGGTACTGGCAACACCGGAACTGCGTACGATGTGGGAACAGGAACTGGGCGAAATGCGTGAGCGCATCCGCGCCATGCGTACCGGCCTGGTGGACAAGCTGGCTGCACGCGGCGTCACGCGCGACTTTTCCTTCGTCGTACGCCAGCGCGGCATGTTCAGCTACACCGGCCTGAGCGTGGCGCAAGTGGACCGTCTGCGCGACGAATTCGGCATCTATGCGGTCAGCACCGGCCGCATCTGCCTGGCAGCGCTGAATTCGAAGAACATCGATTACGTGGCCGACTCGCTGGCGACCATCCTGAAGTAATCGACTCTGCACTCCGTAAAGAGCCCGCTCCGAGGAGCGGGCTTTTTATTGGCTGCGATGCGGCGCATGCCGGCCGCGGGCTTCGTTCGGGGCTGCATCGCGGGCGAGCCCGCTCCCACCAAACCCTGGCTCCGCTCGTGTTTGTCGCGAGCTCTTGTGGGAGCGGCCTCTGGCCGCGATACGGCGCATGCGTACCGCGGGCTTCGTTCGAGGCTGAATCGCGGGCAAGCCCGCTCCCATCAAACCCTGGCTCCGCTCGTGTTTGTCGCGAGCTTTTGTGGGAGATTCTATGTTCCGCCGCAAGCGTTTTCGTGTTGTTTCGGGACATAGTCGGCCGCGTTCTTCATCACAGAGAAGGCAACGCGAGCGAGTTTTCTTGCCAGCGCAACCAGCGCCTGGGTGCGGCTGAATCCGCGCTGGAGCATGCGCTGGTAGAACGGCTGCCAGGTCGTGGATCTGCTGGCCGCCATGGCGGCGTTGTAGAGCAGGCGGCGCATCTCCGAGTCCCCCTTCTTGCTCAGCGCACGGCGTCCGGTCTTCTTGCCCGAGTCGCGCACGGTGACGTCCATGCCAAGGAAGGCGATGAAGGCGTCCGCACCGCTGAAGGGAGCGCGATGGAACACCGCGCCCAGGCCGGCGGCGGTGAGCGCGCCGACGCCTTCGATCTTCAGGATGCGCCGGTACGGTTCAGTCCATCCGCTCTCGTTGATCAGCGAGGCGATGCGCTGTTCGAACCGTTTGATCAAGGCGGTGAGCCGCGCGAGAGCCACACGCACTTCGCGACCAAAGCCGGGCAGATCTTCCATGCTCTGACGGATGCGACCCAGGCTGCGTACCACGGTTGCGCGACGACGCAGCAGGCTGCGCAGTTCGGTGACCGCGGGCGCCGGGAGCGAGAACGGGCGCAGATCCGTGCCCTCGTGCGCGAGGTAGCGGGCGATCAGGCGTGCGTCGTGCCGATCCGTCTTGGCGCGCTGGCCCACGGTGTCGCGGTACCTGGACAGCTTGAAGCCGTCGATCAGAAACACCTGATGTCCGGCCTTGATGAGCAACTTGACGAGCGTGCAGTGATAGCTGCCGGTCGATTCGCAGCCGATGCGCTGGGCACCTCTGGGTAGCGTGCGCAACCAGCCGCGGATGGCCGCAGCGGTGTTGTCGACGCGCGTTACCTGCGCGCTGGGGTGCTCGGCGATGTCCAGCCAGTGCTTGGAGACGTCGATGCCAAAGCACACTGCCTCGTTCTGACTTGTCACGATGGGATCCTCCCGACTAAGGTTCAAAAGGCTTGTCGGGATTCACCACAGCACTGGCTTGCAGGGGATGGACGGTACCGCGGTCACGGTCCGATGGATTCCTGATCGGTGCTTGGGGTGAGGGCGGGACATCTCTCCCACTGTCTGTACGTGCTTGCCGTCAGATCCGGACTGGGTCCCTCCGCCCGACAAGCTATTCCTACGCTTGCCACGGCAGAACATACAAGCGGCCTCTGGCCGCGATGCGGCTGATGCGGGCCGCCGGCTTCGTTCAGGGCTGTATCGCGGGCAAGCCCGCTCCCACGAAACCCCGCTCCTTTCTTGGGCAGGGCGGGCCGTTGCAGGAGCGCCCCCAAGGTCGCGATGCGGCGCATGCGGGCCGCCGGCTTCGTTCAGGGGTGGAATCGCGAGCTGCGCTCGCTCCTGCGCGAGCCCGGCTCCGGTCGTGGTCACAGCGCACTGTTGTCTGCGCTCCGGTTCGGGTGTTTTTCCCGGACAGCCCGCCTCCGGATGCAAATCGCGACAAATGTGAAAAAATATTCGTACGCGTATCTAAAGTCCGGTGCCATCAAGGCCGAAAGTGCCCTTGGACCGACCGAAGTCGGCCGTTACAACAACGCAAACAATGCTTCGCCTGAGCGAAGCACAGCCTTTCGATCGGGAGCCTTGATGAAGCCGACACCCCTCGCACGCGCGCTTTCGCTGCTGTGCATTTCCGGTCTGCCCGCCACTGTCCATGCCCTGCCCGACGGGGCCACGGTCACGCACGGCAGCGCGACGGTCAACGTGAACGGCGGCACGATGACCATCACCAATACGCCGAACACCATCATCAACTGGAACGGCTTCAGCATCGACCGCAACGAACTGGTCCGCATCATCCAGAACAACGCCGATTCGTCCATTCTGAACCGGGTGACCGGTGGCAATCCTTCCGTCATCCTGGGTGCGCTGCAGTCCAACGGCAAGGTGTTCCTGATCAACCCCAACGGCATTCTGTTCGGTGCGGGCAGCCGCATCGATGTGGGCGGACTGGTCGCCAGCTCGCTGCGCATGAGCGACCGAGACTTCCTGGACGGGCGCGCGCGCTTCACCGGCGAAAAGGACAATCTGAGCAAGGTCAGCAATGCCGGCACCATCACCACGCCCACCGGTGGCCAGGTCTTCCTGATCGCGCCCAATGTCGACAACACCGGTGTCATCACCGCGCCGGACGGCCAGGTCATCCTGGCCGCCGGTCACACCGTGTCCGTCGGCACCTCCAGCCTGCCCAATGTGCTGGTCGAGGTGAGCGCCGATCGTGACGACCTGAATGTGTCCGAACTGATCGCCAGCGGTCGCCTGTTCAATATCACCAACAGCGGCAGCATCCACACCCTGTCCAACGCGCAGTTCACCTTGAAGAACGGCAAGGTGGCGCTGGAATCGGTGGCCACGGTCACCACCACCGCGTCGTCGGACATTTCCGGCAACATGGTGCGCGGCATGGCCGGCACGACCGGGCAGTACGCAGGCAGGTTCGAGGCGGGCGCGCAGGGCTTCATCGAAACGTCGGCGAAGTATCTGAAGATCGATCGCGACATCGAAATTTCCACCCAGGGCGGGCGCTGGCTGCTCGACCCGGACAATATCGAAGTCCATGCCGGTAGCGCCTCGGGTGTCGCCTCCAGCACGGTGGATGTCAATACGCTGAAGACGGCGCTGGAAAACGGCACGGACGTCGAAGTGAGCACCACCGCACTGGGCAATTCGGGCGGCAGCGAAGACGGGGACATCTTCTGGAACGCGGAACTGCAGACCAACTACAACGCCAGCGGCAAGCTCACCGTCATCGCCGACCGCGATCTGCTGGTGAATGAACTGATTTTCACCGGCAACGGCAAGATGCTGCTCACCGCCGAGCGCGATATCGTGATCGGCAGCGGTGTGTCCAGCATCGGCTCGGCCAGCGGCGACTACGATGCGATCGTGATCGACGCCGGTCGCTTCTTCCGCGCCGACAACAGCGCCTTCACCTTCTACGATTCGGTCGCCGGCCAGAGCGTCGCCAACTGGCAGGTGTATGCCCAGAACCCGGGCACGGCGGGCAACAACTTCGGTGCATTGCAAAGCAACAATGTCGCCGTCTGGGGCTGGGGCAACAACGCCGCCTGGGACGGCAACAGCGGCAGCGATGCCCGTTTCGGCAATACCGGCCTGAACAGCTTCTTCATCTTCCGCGACAACAACCAGGTCGTCGTGAACGTCGCCTCGGATTCGGTGACCGAGGGCGAGGCCTTCGTGTCCGGACAGAATACCCCCTACATCCTGAACAATCTGCAGTACGCGGCCGCCGACTATGCCGGCAGTTCGTCGTCCGATCCGAACATGCCGCCGGATCCGTACGCCCCGCCCGGCGGCGGTGGGGGCCCGGGAGGAGGTGCGCCCTGGCAGGACCAATGGCCGGATGTGTCCGGCATTACGATACGCACGCGCACTTACACCACGTCCACGCCGGCGACCGACGCGCAGTCGCCACTGAGCGGTGAACTGGAAGCCGACTTCAGCCAGGCCACGGTAAGCATCGCCGGCTACACGCTGGTGCAGGGCAGCCGCGGCGACCTGACGGTCAATGCAGCCTCGGGCAACCCCGGTGGCGGTGATCCGGGCAGTGGCTCGGGTGGTGGTGATTCCGGCGGCGGCTCAGGCGGTGGTGATTCCGGCGGCGGCAGCTCGGGCGGTGGATCGACCGATGAGCCGGCGAATACCGGCGGCAGCGGTTCCACGGCCAACGTTGGCGGCACGACTGTCAACGTGCCTCAGGAGACGGTTACCACAGCGCTCAATCAACTGACGACCATACAGGTCGCCAGTGGCGGGACATCCGCAACGGGTGGGGCAGCAGGGCTGGGCGGAGGACTCGGAGGTGGCGGGCTGGGAAGCGGTGGCTTGGGCGGCGGTCTTGGTGGAGGGCTGAGCACCACGTCAGACAGCTCTGCCGGCGCGACGACACCGACCACCGGATCCAGCGTCACCACGCCGTTGTCTTCCGGCGCTGCGCCCGTTGCGGGCATTACCGTGACGACCGCGACGACCATGCCTTCGAATGTCACGGTTGTGACCGCCGGCACGTCGATTACGCTGCCGTCCGACACGGTGACGAGCACGGTGACAGGTCTTGAATTGACCCCCGCCCCCAGCGCGGAGGGCGTGGCGGGTGGTGGCAGCGGCGACGGCCTCATCGTCGGCAGCACCGGCAGCCCGCCCCCGCCTGGTGACAGCGGCAGCGGCCTCATCATCGGCAGCACCGGCAACAACGCGATCGTCGTTAGTGGAGGCAGCGACCTCGTCCTCGGTGGTGGTGGTGGCGACCTCGTCCTCGGTGGTGGTGGCGGCGACCTCGTCTTCGGCGATAGTCGCCACGAAATTGTCACCAATCGCCCGTCGGCCAGCGATTTCGGCACAGATTTCAAGATGCCCGAGCCGGCGAAAAGCACCTATGAGGATCAGCGGGCGAATAACCCCAAGGTTGCAACGGTCCTCGATACGATAGACCGCGTAAGCCGTGGAGAGGCCACCGTTGCCGAAGTCAAAGCCACTTTCATTCCGGTTTCGGACGAGACCAGCAGCATCCTGCGTGAATATATGTTTGAGAAGATCGTGGTGACAAAAGCGTTTCTTTTCGAAACCGAACGCACCATCACAATTTTCGAATCTTCGCTCGGCAGTCTGCTGAAGAATCCGGGCGAGCTTGGAAACAAGACCCTGGGCGAGATCTATGCAAATGACAAGTCGATCACGTCGCTGCCTTCGGGCACCGCGAACATGACCCTCAATGAGGCCATCGCCGCCTACGGGACGCTGCAGAGCAAGCTGGGCGAGGCGAAAGCACAGGTGGAACAGGCCGAGACATTTTCAAGGAACTTTCAACAGAACCTGAAAACGGCGGTGGAAGAGTACGTACGGAGCCTGTAACTGCGGACCGGATAATGGCGAGGCTGGATGCTGTTGAGTCCCGGCCCGCCAGGCAGCACTTGAATAATCTTTCATGAAACGGGGATGACACGGTATGCGTCCGCGACGCCGTGTCCCACCCTTGTCACGGGAATCGATACATGTCCGCCTCATACAAGAAGAGCCTGCTTGCCGTGGCGCTGTGCGCATCGTTCGCGCAAGCGCTGTTTGCCGCCGATGCGGTGCCCGCCGCCGCCGGCAGCGCACCGGTCGATCAGGTCACGATACGCAGGATAGAGGTGCACGGCGGGTCCGGTCTGCCCGATGCCGACATCCGCGCGCTGTCCGGCCGCTACGAGAACCGCCCGGTGTCCATGGACGATCTGCGCAGCTTCGTGCAGGAACTGGATGCCCTGCTGCGCAGCCGAGGCATCGACGCATCGGTGAGCGTGCCGCCGCAGGACGACGTGAGCGAGCGCCTGGTCGTGCAGGTCACGCAGTCGCGCATCGGTGGCGTGAGCGGCCCGGAGGGTCTCAAGTCGCGGCTCACCAGCGTGGCAGGAGGCAAGGCGGTCGACGGCGCCGACATCGCGCGCAACTCGCGGCAGATCCAGGAAGACACCGGCTACATGCCGCGCATCCGCCTGGTGCCCGGCCAGGAAGGTTTCGCCGCCGAGGCATCGTCCGACGCCGGCACGCCGTATTCCTTCGGCATCAGTTTCGACAATACCGGCGACAAGCGCACCGGCCGTCCGCGCGCCACGGTGAGCGCCGGTCACAATGATCTGTGGGGGCGTCAGCACAAGCTGGATGCCTTCTACCAGACCGCGCTCGAGAATCTCGACGACGTGCGCATCTATGGTTTCAACTACCGCATCCCGTTCTACGCCAGCGGCAACTCGCTCGATTTTTCGTACAACCATTCGAAATCCAGCCAGGGCACCATCAATGGCGTGCTGAACATCGCCGGCTCGGGTGACACCTATGGCGCGACTTTCACGCACCGCTGGCTCACCCACCCGGAGGCGCTGCGCCACGACAGCTATGCCAGTTTCACGATACGCAAGGTGGGCAACGACGTGACGCTGGTCGGCAGCAACGAGAGCCTGCTGCCCGACCTGCGCACCAATACGCTGACCGTGGGGCACCGCATCGATGGGGAAGCCGGCAACAACCAGTTCGGCGCCGATCTGTCTCTGACCCACAATCTGCCCTTCGGCAGCGATTCCGATCGCGACAGCTTCGAGCGTTCGCGCACCGGCTCGGACCGTCATTACGACATCGTGCGCGCCTCCGGCCGCTTCACCCGCTCTTTCGAGCATGGCGGCGCAGTCCGTCTGCTGGCGCGTGCGCAATACACCCGCGATGCGCTGCCCTCGCACGAACAGTTCGGTATCGGTGGCCTGTCCAGCGTGCGTGGTTTCAACGAGCGCCAGGTGTCGGACGACAAGGGCTTGCTGCTGTCGCTGGAGTACTACTTCGCGGGGCTCACGCTCAACAACGTTCAGGTGACGCCGCTGCTGTTTGTCGATAGCGGCTGGACATGGCGCAACGAGGCGCTGGCCGGCGAAGACCGGCACAAGCAGCTCAGCTCGCTCGGCGCCGGCGCGCGCTGGCAACTTTCGCGCAACGCCTCGGTGTCGACCGATCTGGGCTACACATTGAATGCGCCCGACCAGTCGGCGCGCTACGAAGGCACCCTCTTCCTGCACGCATCACTCGGCATCGCCTTCTGATCCGGCGCATGCCGGCCGGCGGCTACGTTCGAAGCCGCATCGCGGGCAAGCCCGCTCCCACCAAACCCCAGCTCCGATGGCGGTTTGCGCGAGCTGTTGTAGGAGCGGCCTCTGGCCGCGATGCGGCTTATGTGGGGCCGCGGGCTTCGTTCGAGGCTGCATCGCGGGCAAGCCCGCTCCCACCAAACCCCGGCTCCGATGCCGGTTCGGGCGAGCTGTTGTGGGAGCGGCCTCTGGCCGCGATGCGGCTTATGTGGGGCCGCGGGCTTCGTTCGAAGCTGAATCGCGGGCAAGCCCGTTCCCACCAAACCCCGGCTCCGTTCGTGATCGGCGAGAGCTTACGTGGGAGCGGCCTCTGGCCGCGATGCGGGCTATGCCGGCCGCAGGCTTCGTTCGAGGCTGAATCGCGGGCAAGCCCGCTCCCACCAAACCCCGGCTCCGATGGCGGTTTGCGCGAGCTGTTGTAGGAGCGGCCTCTGGCCGCGATGCGGCTTATGTGGGGCCGCGGGCTTCGTTCGAAGCTGCATCGCGGGCAAGCCCGCTCCCACCAAACCCCGGCTCCGGTGCGGGCTCGGGCAAGCTTTTGTGGGGAAGCGGCCTCGGTAAGGTGAGTATCGCTTCACAAGTGACCGGCACGCTTGCCGGCATCGTGTTCGCCCTGGTCGGCGGCGGCGTCATCTACGGCACGATCAAGGCGCTGGCAGGCCTGCGTCCGGATCCGGAAGAAGAATACGAAGGCGCCGATCTCGCGATCCATCGCATCGGCGCTTCACCCGAGCGCGAAACCCTGTGGTGAGCGCTGGTGAGCGCACACGGTAGGACGATGCCGTCAGGCGGTCGGTTCGCACCGACAGCACGCTGACGCCGGGAGCGGGCAGAATCGCGGGGATCACAAAAGGAGATTCCCCATGACTCGCCTCAGTCCGTCGCATCCGAGCGGTATTACCGTCGCGCTCGCCACACTGCTCGTTTCGCTGATCGCGCCCTCCGCCCGCGCCGACCTGCTGCTGGCATCGCGTCAGACTCTGGTCGAACCAGGATTGCCGCTCACGCTGACCGTGGTGGCAAGCAATGGCGAAGCGCTGCCCGACGAACTGAAGGCACGCATCATCGTCGGCGCCCGAGCGGCCGACCTGCGCCTGCGCGCCGAAGGGCCCGCAAGCGGTATTCAGCGAAGTTACAGCACCACCTTTCCGCCGGACCTGGATGGTACCGGCCGCATCGAACTGACGTCGGCCGCTTCCAGCGTGCTGCTGGTCCAGCTCAAGCCCGCGCCGCTGGCAGCCGGCGCGGTCGCGGTCAAGGCGGCCGCCGACAGGCCGGTGGCCGAGGACAGCGAGCCGCAAGGCGTGGTGAACCTCGGCGCCAACCGCATCGGACTCGGCACACATGAGCCGGTCTATTTCATCGCCGGCTCACGCGGCGACACGACGGCACGCTTCCAGATTTCGTTCAAATACCGCATCTTCGATCCCGAAGGCTGGGCCACCGAACTGCCTCTCGGCCAACTGCTGACCGGCCTTCACTTCGGCTACACACAGACCTCGATCTGGGACTGGAGCGGCGATTCCAAGCCCTTCCGCGACACCACGTACAAGCCGAGCTTCTTCTACGAATTCGGTCCCTACCGGCAGATCGGTGCGCGTCACATCTTCAGCGCGCAGGCCGGCTACGAACATCAGTCCAATGGCCGCGACGGCGATGAGTCGCGTTCCATCGACACGCTGTTCGTGAAGCCATCCTGGCGCTGGGACATTGACCACAACACCCACGTCGGTGCATCGATCAAGATGTTCGACTATATCGACCGCGATCCGACCAATCGCGACATCGCGAAATACCGCGGCTACGCGCTGCTGGGCCTGGAAGTGGGCAATGACGATGGCTGGCTGCTGAAAGCGGAAAGTTACCCGGGCAGCCAGGGCTCGCTGCAGATCGACCTGTCCTACCGGCTCAAGCGCAGACTGCTCGCCGACGCCGGCGCGGGCGGCTTTCTCCACTTCCAGTACTTCAATGGGTATGGCGAGGGCCTGATCGATTACAACCGCGCGGGCCCGGCGCAGTTCCGCGTCGGTTTCTCCATCGTGCGCTGACCGGAAGCGACGGGCCTTCGTCACGCCGGCACATGCAAGAGGGCGCTAGACTGGCGCCCCCTTCCCAGCGACGGCCGGACCTCTTCAATGCATGTCGACGTGATCGTGATCGGCGCCGGCGCCGCCGGACTGATGTGCGCCGGAATCGCCGGCCAGCGTGGCCGTACCGTACTGGTGCTTGACCACTATCCGAAGCTGGCGGAAAAGATCCGCATTTCCGGCGGCGGGCGCTGCAACTTCACCAACCGCGACCTCAGGCCCGAGTGCTATCTGTCGGACAACCCCCATTTCTGCCGTTCCGCACTGTCGCGGTACACCGTGCGCGACTTCATTGCGCTGGTGGACAAGCACCGCATACCTCACCACGAAAAGACGCTGGGCCAGTTGTTCTGCGACGACAGTTCGCAACAGATCATCGACATGCTGGTGGCCGAGTGCGAAGCCGGGCGTGTTCAATGGCAGCGTCCGTCGGCGGTGGCGGGTGTGGCGCGCGAGGGCGACGGCTTCCGCGTCGAGACCGACCGGGGACCGCGTTTCGCCCGCTCGCTGGTGATCGCCAGCGGCGGCCTCACCGTGCCGAAGATAGGCGCCACGCCCTTCGGTTACCGGGTCGCGGAACAGTTCGGGCTCAAGGTGGTGCCGCCCAAGCCCGCGCTGGTGCCTCTTGCGCTGGCACCGGAATGGCTGGCGCGCTTCGGGGAACTGTCCGGCGCATCCTTCGATTCGAATGCCTCCTGCGACGGGCCGGTTTTCCGCGAACAGACCTTGCTCACCCACCGCGGCCTGTCCGGTCCGGCCATCCTCCAGGCCTCGAGCTACTGGCAACAGGCGGGCGGCCGCGAGCCGGTGCTGATCGATCTTCTGCCGGACGTCGACGACGCGGAATCATGGCTGCAGTCTTCGCGCCCGGGCGGCCAGACGCTCGCGTCGCTGCTCGCCCGGCAACTGCCGCGGCGCTTTGCCCAGCAATGGGTGGACTTCGAAGGACGGGGCACCTGGAACGCGGCACTGGTCGAACTGCCGCGCGCAACGCTGGCGGACATCGCGCGCCGCCTCAAGGGCTGGGCCGTTCAGCCCTCCGGCACGCTGGGATACAACAAGGCCGAGGTCACGCTGGGTGGGGTGGATACACGCGAACTCGACCAGAAAACCATGATGGCGCGCCGGATACCCGGCCTGTATTTCGTCGGCGAAGTGGTCGACGTCACCGGCTGGCTGGGCGGCTACAACTTCCAGTGGGCATGGTCGTCCGGCTGGTGCGCCGGACAGGCGGCCTGAGCGCGCTGTGCACGGTCAGCGGGCGAACGGGAAGAACACGGGCACCAGAAGCAGCACGGTGGCCCCATAGGCGAGTGACACAGGCAGGCCCACACGGACGAAATCCATCATCCGGTAACGCCCGGGGGAATACACCATGAGGTGCGTCTGGTAACCGAAGGGGATCAGAAACCCCGCGCTCGCGCCATACAGCACCGCCATCACGAAGGGCATGGGGTCGGCACCGAACACACGCGCCGTCGACAGCGCGATCGGAAAGGCCAGCGCCGCGGCGGCATTGTTGGTGACCAGTTCGGTCAGCAGTACCGTCATCAGGTAGATGCCGACAAAGGCACCGATCACCCCATGTCCGTCGTACAGCGAACGCAGGGCACCAGCCATGAGCTCTGCGGCGCCGCTGCCCTCAAGCACACTGGCGATGGCCAGCGACGAGCCTATCGTGAGCACGAGATCGAATGGAAAGCGCCGGCGCATTTCGCCGAGCGTAAGCAGCCCGCTCATCACCAGTGCGGCCAGCAGCAGCAGCAGACCCGAGAAAAGCGGCAACACGTCGAAACCGGACAGTGCGATGACCGCGGCGAAGCCACCCAGAGTCAACCGGCCCTGCAGCGGCGTCAGGCGGGGCCTGACCGTTCCTCCGACCAGATGGAAATTGCGATCGATATTGCGGTGATTCGCGAAGTCGGGCCCCACCGCCAGCAGCAGACTGTCGCCGACATGCAGGGGAACGCGGCCGAGCTGGCCGGTCAGTCGCTTGTCGCCACGCCGTATCCCCACCACCCCCGCATCGAACATGGTGCGGAAATCGACTTCGCGCAAGGTCTTGTTCGCCAGTTCCGACTGGCTGGAAATCACGACTTCGAGCAGATTGGAACGCAGCAGAGAATCGGCCTCGACCCCGAACACCTGCAGGCCATCGAAGCGCTGCAGGGCGGCCACCTTGTCCACCTCGCCGGTGAAGATGAGCACGTCGCCCGCTTCGATCACCTCGGTCGGTGCCACCGGCGAAATCAGGCGGCCGTCGCGCATGAGTTCGAGCAGGAAAAGCCCTTCCAGACTGCGCAGCCTGTTCTGCTCGATGCTCGCGCCGATCAGCGATGACGCCGGCTCGACCCGAGCCTCGAGAAAGTAGGCCTGCTGCAACTCGCGGTCACCCGCATCGTTGCGTGGCAGAAGACCGACGCACAGAGCCAGCACGAGCACACACACGATCGCGATGGGCACCCCCACCCACGACGGATCGAACATGCCCAGTGCAGGCATGCCGGCATTCACCATCAGGGAACTGACCACCAGATTGGTCGACGTGCCGACCAGCGTGGTCACGCCACCCACGACCGCGGCGAACGACAGCGGCAACAGCAACAGCGAGGCCGGATGGTGACGCTGCTTGGTCACCACCCCGAGCAGGGCGCCGACCACCGCGGTGTTGTTCAGGAATGCCGAAAACAGGGTCGTGACCGAAGTGAAGCGCAACAGCGCACCGCGCGTCGATCCCTGCAACAGCCGGTCGGACAGGCGCTCGAGCAGCGGGGAACGTTCGATCACCAGCGACACCAGCAGCAGCATCACCAGTGTGGCGAGAGCGGGATTGGTGTAGCTGGCGAGCCAGGTTTTCTGGTCCAGCAGGCCCGAGAAGTAGTAACAGGTGGCCAGTCCGGCGAACAGCGGAGCCGGCGGAATGCGCCCATGGACCAGCAGGGCCAGCAGCAACCCGATCGACGCAAGAACCAGCCAGGCGGTCATGACAGAAGACTCAGGCGCCCAGACCCCATGCGGCAAAGTGCGGATTGGCGAAATCCGGTTTGCCGTAGTGCAAGGGCGCACCGTCGATCTGTTCGATGCGTCCTCCGGCTGCAGCGAGTACCGCGTGTCCGGCCGCGATATCCCATTCCATGGTGCGGCCCAGGCGCGGATAGACATCGGCCTCACCAGCGGCCACCAGGCAGATCTTCAGCGAGGAACCGGCGTTGCGCAGGCTGGCAACCTTGCGACCGGCCAGATAGGCGTCGAGCGCCCCGGCGTCTCCATGTGACCGGCTGGCGACTACGGTGAGCCCTTCTGCGGGCGGAATTCGACAGCGGATCGCGCGCAGGCCGTCGGCATCATCCAGCCAGGCCCCGACCCCCACAATGCCCGAGAACAGGCGTCCCAGAGCCGGTGCCAGCACGACGCCCAGCACCGGCTGCCCCTGCTCGATCAATGCGACATTTACGGTGAATTCACCATTTCGATTGATAAACTCTTTAGTGCCATCAAGCGGATCAACCAGCCAGAACGGTGCCCCATCCGCCGGACGCTGGCCGGCTTCGGTCGATTCTTCCGACACGATGAAAACGTCCGGAGTGAGCGCTTTCAGACGGGCAACGATAAGTTCGTCGGCCTTCCTGTCCGCCATCGTGACCGGAGAATCATCTGATTTATCATGAACTTCGAAGTCCGTCGCATAGACATCCATGACGCGCTTGCCCGCGTCACGAACGATATCCAGCAGTGCCGCGTGCAGCACCTTCAATTCTGCGACATCCTTCATTTTTTCTCCCGAGCGGCCACGTCAATAGGCACTAAATAATTAATGCACACTATCTGCGCACTGAATGCTTGTACTCTACATGATGGAAGTCACCTCTGTCCGTGAAGAATGGACGCTAGAAACCTGCCCGCCGACCAGTTGAACGAACGCCGCCGCGAAGCCGTGAGGCTGCGCCTTGCCGGCATGACAGTGGCCGCTGTGTCGGCTGCCGTGCGTCTGAGCGCGCCCACGGTCATCGCTGCTCACAAGGCCTATCTGGCCGGGGGCTGGGATGCGGTGCTGCTGCGCCGGCGTGGCCGTGCGGCGGGCAGCGGACGCAAGCTCGACACCGCGATCGAGAAGCAGCTGCTGGCCACCATGTTCGAACATTCAACGGATGCGCTCGATGCGCCGCAGGCGCTGTGGAGCGACGAGTCGATCGCGCGCTGGTTCGAACGGAAGGGATTGACTGTGCCTCCGCGTCGCAGCCTGGCGCGCTACCGTGCAGGCTGGGGCCTGCATCCCGTTGTGTCCGACGAAGAGGAGGCGCGGCTGCTTGCGCTGATGAAGTCGGCCGCCCGTGACCACGCTGCGTTCTGGTGCGGCGCACAGGCGAGTGCGCCGCGCGTCGCGGGCGAAGCCGGTCACTGGTTCCTGTTCGCGCGCGGCACGCGCGGGCAGTTGTACTGGTCGGCCCTGCCCCATGCGCCGCGCACGCACGACTGGACCCACTTCTGGCAGCGCCTGGCAGCCACCGTTACGCGGCCGCTGCACCTGTTTCTCAGCGGCCTGGCGCTGACACCACGCGGTGAGCTGGATCGCTGGATGTCGGCCCGGACGCCGCCGATACGCTGGACCTCGGTGCCGATGTCGCCGGGCACGGCCGCGGTGGCCGCCGGCACGGCGTATCCACCCTCCGCCGTGACGCGCTCGACCGCGCAGCCGGCGGCCACCCCTCATCATTCCGCGATCAAAGCGAGAGCGCCCATGCAGACCACACCCGAAGCGATCGATCCCGACACCCTCACCCACCTGCAGCGGCTCGAAGCCGAAAGCATCCACATCATGCGCGAGGTGGTGGCCGAGGCGGAAAATCCGGTCATGCTGTACTCGATCGGCAAGGACAGCGCCGTCATGCTGCACCTGGCGATGAAGGCCTTCTATCCCGCAGTGCCGCCGTTTCCGCTGCTGCATGTCGATACGACGTGGAAGTTCAAGGCCATGTACCAGTTCCGCGACGAAATGGCGAAGAAACTGGGCATGGACCTGATCGTGCACATCAACCAGGACGGTGTGGCGAAGGGCATCAACCCGTTCACGCACGGCTCGGCCATCCACACCGACATCATGAAGACCGAGGCGCTCAAGCAGGCGCTGGACAAGTATGGCTTCGACGTCGCCTTCGGTGGCGCCCGCCGCGACGAGGAAAAGTCGCGCGCCAAGGAACGCGTGTTCTCGTTCCGCACCGCGCAGCACCGCTGGGACCCGAAGAACCAGCGGCCGGAGCTGTGGAACCTGTACAACGCTCGCAAGCACAAGGGCGAATCGATCCGCGCCTTCCCGATCTCGAACTGGACCGAACTGGATATCTGGCAGTACATCTACCTGCAGAACATCCCCATCGTGCCGCTCTACTTCTCGGCGCCGCGGCCGGTGGTGGAGCGCGACGGCACGCTCATCATGGTCGACGACGAGCGCATGCCGCTGCGTGCCGGCGAAGTGCCGCAAATGAAAAGCGTGCGCTTCCGCACCCTGGGCTGCTACCCGCTGACCGGCGCGGTCGAATCGACCGCCGCCACGCTGACCGACATCATCCAGGAAATGCTGCTCACGAAGACTTCGGAGCGCCAGGGTCGCGTGATCGATCACGATTCCGCCGGTTCGATGGAAAAGAAGAAACAGGAAGGGTATTTCTGATGCGCCCCCACACTCACATCCGTTCCTTGCCCCCCGAGGGGGCTCAGGCCGTCTTTGGGGCGGCCCTGCAGGAGGCCTGCTGATGGCACACGTTTCCGACCTCATCGCGCAGGACATCGGCGCCTATCTGAAGCAGCACGAGCACAAGAGCCTGCTGCGCTTCATCACCTGCGGCAGCGTGGATGACGGCAAGAGCACGCTGATCGGCCGTCTGCTGTACGAGTCGAAAATGCTGTTCGAGGACCAGCTGGCCGCGCTCGAAGCGGACTCGAAGAAGGTGGGTACCCAGGGCGGTGACCTCGACTTCGCGCTGCTGGTCGACGGTCTGGCCGCCGAACGCGAACAGGGCATCACCATCGACGTCGCCTACCGCTTCTTCTCGACCGACCGGCGCAAGTTCATCGTCGCCGACACGCCGGGTCACGAGCAATACACGCGCAATATGGTGACCGGCGCCTCGACTGCCGATCTGGCCATCATCCTGGTCGACGCGCGCCACGGCGTGCAGACGCAGACCCGCCGCCACAGCTTCCTGGTGTCGCTGATCGGCATCAAGCGCGTGGTCGTCGCCATCAACAAGATGGATCTGGTCGGCTATTCGGAGACCACCTTCCGCCGCATCCTCGACGACTACCGCGCCTTCGCCGCGCAACTGGGGCTGGAGGACATCGTAGCGATACCGATGTCGGCACTGAAGGGCGACAACATCACGTCACAGAGCGAGCAGATGGGCTGGTATCACGGCCCGACGCTGATGGGCTATCTGGAAACGGTCGAGGTTGACCAGAAGCGCCGGCTCAAGAGCCCCTTCCGCATGCCGGTGCAGTGGGTGAATCGTCCCAACCTCGACTTCCGCGGCTTCGCCGGCACCCTGGCCAGCGGCACGATAGAACCCGGTGCAGCGATACGCGTGCAGCCGTCCGGCCGCACCAGCACGGTCAAGCGCATCGTCACCGCGGACGGCGATCTGTCGCGCGCCATCGCCGGTCAGTCGGTCACGCTGGTGCTCGACGACGAAGTCGACATTTCGCGTGGCGACGTGATTTCCGCGAAGGACGCCCCGGCCGAGGTGGCCGACCAGTTCGAAGCCACACTGGTATGGATGCAGGATGAACCCATGATGCCCGGGCGCGCCTATCTGCTCAAGATAGGCACGCGCACGGTGACCGCGACGGTTACCGACATCAAGCACAAGGTGAACGTGAATACGCTGGAACATCTGGCAGCCAAACAGCTCGCGCTGAACGAGATTGCGCTGGTCAAGCTGAGCATGGACCGGCCGATCGCCTTCGACCCCTATGAATCGGTGCGCGAAACCGGCGGCTTCATCCTGATCGACCGCATCAGCAATGCCACGATAGGCGCAGGCATGCTGCGTTTCGCGCTGCGTCGCTCGCACAACATCCACATGCAGCACGTCGACGTGAACAAGGTCGCACGCGGCACGATGAAGGGCCAGAAACCCTGCGTGCTGTGGTTCACCGGTCTGTCGGGTGCGGGCAAATCCACGCTGGCCAACCAGATCGAGAAGCGGCTCACCGCGATGGGCCGCCACACTTACCTGCTGGATGGGGACAACGTGCGGCACGGCCTGAACAAGGATCTCGGCTTTACCGAAGCCGACCGCGTGGAAAACATCCGGCGCGTGGCCGAGGTGGCCAGGCTCATGGTGGACGCCGGCCTCATCGTGCTCACCGCCTTCATCTCCCCCTTCCGCTCGGAACGCCGCATGGCGCGCGGCCTGCTCGAAGAAGGCGAATTCATCGAAATTTTCGTCGACACGCCGATGACTGTTGCCGAGGAGCGCGATCCCAAAGGGCTGTACAAGAAGGCACGGCGCGGAGAGATCAAGAACTTCACCGGCATCGATTCACCCTACGAAGCGCCGGAACGCGCCGAAATCCGGGTCGATACGAGCGGACTCGATATCGACCGATGCTGCGATCGCATCATGGAGCGTCTGCGCGAACTGGGCATATTGATCGAAAGCTGAGTCCCGGGGAGCCCGCCCCCCGGCCGCGCCGACCGCGACTTCTCTAGTGGCGGCGGCGCGCGTCTTCGGAAGAGGCCCTCATCAGCGCATCGATGGCACGGATCACCCGCTGCCGGACTCTTTCCAGGTCGGGCAACAGCGCACGCGCCTGCGCGTGCAACTGTTGCCCGCACAGATCGACGATGCGGCTGCCGACGAGGTGCAGTTCGCGATGCGCGGAATCCAGTGCATGGAAAGCTGAAAACTCGCCATAGCGCCGTTCGCCGTCGACATGGAACCAGCGGCCGAAACGACAGTGCTCCGGGTCACGCAGTTCGGCATCGTTGAGGTTCATGACATAGCCGTGCGCCGTGGCGGTCACGGCATCCACCCAGCGACCCAGGTCACGTGCCGCGGTAAACAGCGGGCGTTCTTCCATGTTCCAGGGCACGTCGCGCCAGTCGGCCCAGCGCGGATCGGGACGCCAGTCACGATACCAGGACAGCAGGCGACCGGCCGGCAAGGGCGCAGAAATGCCGTAACCCTGGATCTGCGTGCACCCGAGGCGCAGCAGCAGCAGCAGCCCATGTTCGTCGGATTCCACCCCTTCCGCCACCGGTTCCCTGTGCAAGGCGCGCGCAAGCGCAGTCACCGCCTGTACCACCTCGAAGTCGTCTTCGTCGTCCAGCATGTCGAGCACGAAGGACTTGTCGATCTTCACGACATCCACCGGCAATCTGCGCAGATAGCCGAGCGAGGCGTAACCCACGCCGAAGTCGTCGATGGCGACGCGCACGCCCAGGCGACGGATATCGGATACCACGGTCGCCGCGCGCTCGATATCGTCCAGCGCAACCGACTCGACGACCTCGATCTCGAGCACTTCGCGCGGCAACTGGGGCTGCTCGGCAAGGAGCTCGGCAAGACGCGGAATGAAACCGGGCGAAAGCAGGTGCGGGGCGGACAGATTCACCGACACACCGAAGGACTCGCCCTGCTCGTGCCAGGCCGCAAGCTGGGCCAGCGCAGTGCGGATGACCCATTCGCCCAGTCGATGGATTTCGTGATCGTTGTCGATCAGCGGCAGGAAAGCGTCGGGCAACAGCAGGCCTTCTTCCGGATGCTGCCAGCGGACCAGCGCCTCCGCTCCCACCATGCGGCCCTCGCGCATGTCCACGCGAGGCTGGTAATACAGCACCATTTCGCCGCGCCGTATCGCTTCGCCGATGCGTTCGCGCCGCCGCTGCTTCTCGACCGAGGCCTGGCTGTCGGCGAAATCGAAAAGACGGTAGCAATGCCCGCCCGCCTGCTTGGCGGCATACATGGCCTGATCGGCATGCCTGAGCAGAGCGTCGGCATTGCTGTCGTTGAGCGGATAGAGCGTGACGCCTATGCTGGCCTGCGTGCGTACCACCTCGCCGGCGATGGTGACCGGTTCGGCCAGCGCCACCAGCATGCGTTCCAGACAGGCGTCCATTTCGCTCACATCCTGCAGCGAGCCCAGAAGCAACACGAATTCATCGCCCCCCAGGCGCGCCACGGTGTCGTCGATGCGCACCGCCGTCGCCAGTCTGTGGGCAACCGCCTGCAGCAGTTCGTCGCCCGCATCGTGACCCAGGCGATCGTTCACCGGCTTGAACGCGTCCAGATCGAGAACACACACCGCGAGCAACCTTTCCTGCCGGCGCGCCCGCGCCATCGCCTGCATCAACCGGTCCTCGAGCAGAAGACGATTGGCCAGTCCGGTCAGCGGATCGTGCGTGGCCTGCCAGCGCAGGCGCTCCTGCATCCGGTAGCGTTCGGTCGCATCGCGGAAGACCACCACCGCGCCACAGACATCTCCGCGCGAATCCCTTATCGGTGCGGCCGAGTCCTCGACGATGCATTCGCGACCGCTGCGCGACACCAGCAAGGTTTCGCCATCCAGTGGCGTCAACACATGCTGGCGCAGCGCTTCGACGGCCGGATCGGGTCGCGGTTTGCGGGTCGCCGCATCGACCAGTTGCAGCACTTCGCCCAGCGGCCGCCCGGCCGCCGCCTCGTTGCTCCAGCCGGTGAGCTGCTCGGCCACCGGGTTGAGGAAATCGATGCAGCCCTTGTCGTCCGTTGAAATGACCGCATCGCCGATGGACAGCAAGGTCACGCGCAGCCTCTCGCGCTGCGCGGCCAGAGTGTTCTCCAGACGGACGCGCGAGGACATGTCGCGGAAGGTCCATACCACCCCGAGCAGGCGGTGGCCGGCACGCATGGGCAGGAAATCGCGCTCGATCACCCGGCCATCGCGCAATTCCACCGCTTCTCCGATCACCGCCTCGCCGCGCGCCACCACCTGTTCCAGACGCTGCAGCATCGCCTCCCCGTCGGCAACCAGGGAACGGCACGCCTGCCACACTTCGGCGCGCGACTTGCCAAGCAGTTCGCCCGGCGTGTCCGCCATCGGAAACAGCTCGCAGAAGGCCTGGTTGGCCACCGCCACGCGCCCTTCGGCGTCTTCCATCAATACGCCGGTGTACATCTGCTCGAGCAGGCTGTACAGCCTGGATCGCTCGAGAGCGCGGCCCGCCTCGGCGTCCTTCAGCGCGGTCACATCGGTATGCGTACCGCTCATCCGTATCGCCCGCCCGGTCGCGTCACGCACTGCCGACCCGCGTGTCAGGATCCAGCGCAGACCGCCGTCGCGATGACGCATGCGGACGATGATTTCGAAAGCAGGCGCGCGCCCCTCCAGATAATTGTTGATCAGATCGAGCAACAACGGCAGATCGTCCTCAAGCACCCGGTCGAGGAATACCGCAGGCTGGTCGCCGAGTTCGTCCTCCTTGTAGCCGAGCATGGACTTCCAGCGCGCCGAGTAGAACACGTGATTGGTGACAAGATCCCAATCCCAGATGCCATCGTTGGCCCCCTTCACCGCGAGCTCGAGTCGCTCCTGCGTCAAGCGCAGCATCTGTTCCTTGGCAACCAGCGCATCGAGTGTTTCGTTGATGCCACTCAGCAGCGCACCCAGTTCGTCACGCCGCGCATGTTCCAGTCTCTGCGTGAGATCGCCCCCACGTACGCCCGCAAACAGCCTGCTGGCGCGGCGCAGATCGGACGTCAATCCGCGGGCGATCAACAGTGCCGCGAGGCCTCCGGTCACCGCCGCCACCAGCACATACGACAGCGCCTGCACCAGTACCAGCCGCAGCGCGTCATGCTCGGCATCGTGGTTGCGTGCCACACGCGCCCAACCGACGACGCGATCACCGTAGCGGACCGGCGCCAGCGCATCGCTCAGTTCGTCGGTCTGTTGTATCAGTCTCGGCTCGCCGACCGGGCCCTTCAGCACCTCGCGGCTCAGCGCATCGTCCAGCACCAGGCCCACCTTGCCTTCGTCCGTATGCGCCAGCACCCGCCCGGAACGATCCAGGTACATCGCATATTCGATGCCCTGCACGCCCTTGACCGTATGCAGCAGATCCTGCAGGCCTGCCAGATCGCGCGACACGACCCAGTCGCGGCCGCTGCGTGCGAGCAATCCGGCTTCGGACAGCAGCGCCTGACGCGTCTGTCCGGTCAGGGCGAGATACTCGCGCCTGACCTGATCGCTGACAAACAGCAGGATCAGGAAGGCGTGCAACAACGCGATCGCGACCGTGAGCCGCCTGCGCAGCGAGCCGGCCATCCACTGCGATAACCGTTCCCGACCCTTCATTGCGGCAAAGGACCGATCACTCGCGAGTAGCGCTCGAGCATGCGCTCCACCGGCGCGTACCGGGCATCGTCCGCCGGTTCGAACCCGCGGATTTCAGCGGCCGACAGGAGCTTCCTGCCCGCTTCACCCTCACTCATTCCATACAGCGCCATGGCGACGCGATCGACAAGCCCCGGATCAATATCGGAGCGGGCGATCAGGCCGTTGTTGGGGAGAGTGTCCGTGCGCCACGCCACTTCGAGTTGCGCAGCCAGCGCGGGATGACTGCGTCTGAATGCACGCCAGGGCGGCGGCCAGGTGGCTCCGGCATCGACCATGCCGGTCGCCACGTTCATGATGCTCGACTCCTGCGACCCCACTTCGCGCACATCCAGTTCGCGCGCGATATCCATGCCATGGTCGTGCAGGTAGAGCAAGGGCAGCATGCAGGCCGCCACCGCGGTGCGCGATGGACAGCTGAAACGGCGATTGCGCAGATCGGTCGGCTCACGCAGGGCGCTGCCCTTGCGGCGCAGGATGAGACCATGAAAATCGCTGTCGTCGGCGACCTTGCCGAAGATGCGGTAGGCGGGACGCGCTTGCACGGTCTGGTAGGGATTGGGTAGCGCGATATCGAAAACCCCTTCGCGCAGCTTGCGTTCGTAGTCGGCGTAATCGCGGGAAGTCACGAGATGCAGGCGTATGTCCGGCAACGTCCGGTTAACTTCATCAATGATAGGCCCGTACAGTGCGAGCAGCCGTGCCGGATTGTGCAATGGATGGATGCCGAAGGACAGATCCCGCACCACCTGATCGGGCGGCGCAGGCGCGTAGGCCGGCAAGACGGGCGGCGCCGGGCGATCGCATCCGGCCAGCGCAAGGAGAGAGCAAAAAAGAATCAGGCGCAGCAGTCCGCCGACTCGGTCCGGGACCGTTCCAGGCTGACGCCAACGCGCGCCGCCGGCCTCAGGCCGCGCGGCGGTACCAGCAGAAGCCATAAGCGGGATTCACTCTGTCAGGCATTCCATGCATATGGCGAGAAGTGTATCCGCAGCGACCGCTTCGCTGACAAGTACGACATCCATGCGACGCGCACTCATTGCCTGGATCAGGGCAGAGCAAATTCCATTTGCTTCCGGGCGACTATTCCCGTATAAGCACCCTTGTAGGTGATTTCAAGCATGAACGTGTTGTGCGTCGGTTCTCGATTTTCAAGTCAGTACTCCGCTTGCCATATTCTCCCCTTGAGGTTTCCCTGCGCTACGGTCACTGCATGTCGCAGTGACTTGTTCACACTCTAGTTCTGAAGGAATTCAAACATGGCAACTGGTACCGTCAAGTGGTTCAACGACGCAAAGGGTTTCGGCTTCATTTCCCCGGATGATGGCGGCGAAGACCTGTTCGCGCACTTCTCCGCAATCCAGGGCAACGGCTTCCGTTCGCTGCAGGAAAACCAGAAGGTATCCTTCGAAGTGACGCGCGGCCCCAAGGGTCTGCAGGCTTCGGAAATCAAGCCGCTCTGATCCGTCAGATCGCTTGAAGCCGCCATCCATCGCGGCGGCGGCACAAAGAAAAAAGCGCACCATTTGGTGCGCTTTTTTTTTCCCGCGCCAGGCGCGGCCATGCCCGTCACGCGCCCGCCCGTCCGAGGCAGGGCGCGCGCAAGGTTGTCAGGCCTGCTTCTCCTTGCTGTGCGCAGCGAATTTCAGCCAGGTATCAACCACCGTATCCGGATTCAGCGATACGCTCTGTATGCCTTCGTCCATCAGCCACAGCGCGAAATCCGCGTGATCCGACGGGCCCTGGCCGCAGATGCCGACATACTTGCCCAGCCTGTTCGCGGTGCGGATCGCCATGGACAGCAACTGCTTCACCGCGGGATCACGCTCGTCGAACGCTCCGGCAACCAGACCGGAATCGCGGTCCAGGCCCAGCGTGAGCTGGGTCAGGTCATTGGAACCGATCGAGAATCCGTCGAAGTGCTCGAGGAACTGTTCGGCCAGCAGCGCGTTGGACGGAATCTCGCACATCATGATGAGCTTGAGGCCGTTCTCGCCACGCTTCAGGCCGTGCGCCGCCAGCAGCTTCACCACTTCCGCCGCTTCACCGGTATTGCGCACGAAGGGCACCATCAGCTCGACATTGGTCAGACCCAGCTCTTCGCGTACGCGACGCATGGCGCGACATTCCAGCTCGAAGCAGTCGCGGAAGCTGTGCGCGATATAGCGCGACGCGCCGCGGAATCCCAGCATGGGGTTTTCTTCATCCGGCTCGTAGATGTCGCCACCGAGCAATTTCTTGTACTCGTTTGACTTGAAATCCGACAGGCGGACGATGACAGGCTTGGGCCAGAAAGCGGCGGCGATGGTGGCCACGCCCTCGACCAGCTTGTCCACGAAGAAAGCCTCGGGGTTCGCGTAGCCACGCGCACGACGGCGGATTTCCTCGCGCAGGCGGGCCGGCGCCTGGTCGATCTCGAGTATCGCCTTGGGGTGGATGCCTATGGTGTTGTTGATGACGAATTCCAGCCGGGCCAGACCGACGCCGGCATTCGGCAACTGGCAGAAATCGAAAGCCAGCTCGGGATTCCCCACATTCATCATCACCTTGAGCGGCAGTTCCGGCAGGTTGGACAGATCGGACGTCACCACTTCGTAGTCCAGACGGCCGCGATAGATATTGCCGGTATCGCCCTCCGCGCAGCTCACCGTCACCTCTTCGCCCTCGCTCAGCGTTTCGGTCGCGTCGCCACAACCCACGATGGCCGGAATGCCCAGCTCGCGCGCGATGATGGCGGCATGGCAGGTGCGACCGCCACGGTTGGTCACGATGGCTGCCGCCTTCTTCATGACCGGCTCCCAGTTCGGATCGGTCATGTCGGTCACCAGCACGTCGCCGGCCTGCACCTTGTCCATCTGCGAGGCATCGTCGACGATGCGCACCGGTCCGGCGCCGATCTTCTGGCCGATGGCCCGGCCGCTGGCCAGCACCTTGCCGTACTGCTTGAGGCGGAATTTCTGCTGCGTCATGCCGGATTCGTGCGATTTCACGGTTTCCGGACGGGCCTGCAGGATGTAGAGCTGGCCGTCGACGCCATCAAGTCCCCATTCGATGTCCATCGGACGGCCGTAATGCGCCTCGATGGTCATCGCGTAGCGAGCCAGTTCGAGTACCTGCTCATCGCTCAGCGAAAAGCGCTGGCGATCGGCATCCGCCACGTCCACCGTCTGCACGCTGCGGCCGGCAGCGGCGGTGGCGGCGAATTCCATCTTGATCATCTTGCTGCCGAGATTGCGGCGGATGACCGCCGGACGGCCTTGGGCCAGCATGGGCTTGTGCACGTAGAATTCGTCCGGATTCACTGCGCCCTGCACCACGGTTTCACCCAGCCCGTAGCTGGAGGTGACGAACACCACATCGCGGAAACCCGATTCGGTGTCCAGCGTGAACATGACGCCGGCAGCGCCCTTGTCCGAACGCACCATGCGCTGCACGCCGGCGGACAGTGCAACGCCCGCGTGCATGAAGCCCTTGTGCGCGCGATAGCTGATCGCGCGGTCGTTGTACAGCGACGCGAACACCTCACGGATCGCGTGCAGCACGTTATCGATGCCGGAAATGTTCAGGAAGGTTTCCTGCTGGCCGGCGAAGGAAGCATCCGGAAGATCCTCGGCGGTGGCGGAACTGCGCACCGCGAACGAACCGTTGCCTGCGGCATCGAGCGCAGCGTAGGCGGAACGGATATCGGCTTCGAGGGCAGCCGGAAATGGCGTGTCCATCATCCACTGACGGATCTGCGCACCGGTGCGAGCCAGCGCATTGACGTCATCGACATTCAGCGCATCGAGCGCGGCATGGATGCGACCCGCCAGATCGTCCTGCGCCAGAAATTCGCGGAAGGCGTGTGCCGTGGTGGCGAAACCGCCAGGAACACGAACGGATTTCGGGAGCTGGCTGATCATTTCGCCCAGCGACGCATTCTTGCCACCGACGCTTTCCACGTCGGTCATGCGCAGCTGTTCGAAAGGGATGACGTAGCGAGACATGGGTATCCTCTCTGGAACATGGAGCGGCTGCTTGTTGCGGCAGCCGGACTGGCCATCGCACCGGGTAGGTGCGTGGAAGGCGGCATTCTAGTTAAAGTCGCTGCTGCGCTGCAAAATGTTTTTGGCACAACGTGATGTTTTTTTTGGCATGTTGCTGACTGCACTGCGGTGTCGCCCCGCCGGACACGGGCCGCGACCGATGCAGCGAAATCCGCTTCGGGTCAGAATGCGCCCCCTGCATGCGAAAACGCTCGACTGCCACAGGTGAACGATGAGAACCGTCTTCTTCATTTCCGACAGCACCGGCATCACCGCCGAAACCCTGGGCCGCAGCCTGCTGTCGCAGTTCGAGGGCATGAAGTTCCGGCAGACCCGGGTGCCCTTCGTCGATTCGGTGGACAATGCCCTGGATTGCGTCGAGCGCATGACAGAAGCGAAGATGCGTGACGGAATCCGCCCCATCGTGGTCACCTCCATCGTGAATGCCGAAGTGGCGCGCACGGTGCGTCAGGCGGATGCGCTGTTCCTCGACATGTTCGAACATTTCGTGGGGCCACTGGAGGAAGAACTGGGCCAGGCAGCCAATCACAATGTCGGCCGGCCGAAGAGCATGGAGGAAAGTGCGGATTATCAACGGCGTATCGAGGCGATCAACTTTTCACTCGCCCACGACGACGGCATGTCGCACAAGGAGCTCGCGCAGGCGGACGTCATCTTGGTCGGCGTATCGCGTTCGGGCAAGACACCCACCAGCCTCTACATGGCCATGCAGTTCGGCGTCAAGGTGGCCAATTACCCGTTGATTCCCGAGGACTTCGAACGCGGCAAGCTGCCCAGCGAACTGGTCAAGTACCGTCCCAAGCTGTTCGGTCTGACCATCGCGCCGGACCGACTGGCCCAGATACGCGAAGAACGCCGCCGCGGCAGCCACTACGCCTCGCTCGAGAACTGCGCCTTCGAAGTCGAGGCCGCGCAGAAGCTGATGCGCATGGAGGGCATACGCTGGCTCGATTCGACGCACAAATCGATCGAGGAAATCGCCGCCATCGTGCTGCAGGCGATCAAGTTCGAAGAAGCCTACTGAAACGGCGCAACAACCAGGCATATCGATCATCATGTTCACACCCAGCCGGGACCAGGCGCGCCAGTTCTTCATCGATACCTGGGCAAAGCGTGCAAGCGGCCAGCCTCTCACCCAGATGGAGACGCTGGCGATCAACCTGATCGCCCGTCACCCGGAATACCATGCTCTGCTCGAACAGGGCGAACGCGCACTCACCCGCGAATTCCCGCCCGAACTGGGCGAAACGAATCCTTTCCTGCACCTGTCCCTGCACCTGGCGATAGAGGAACAGCTCGCGATCGACCAGCCGCCTGGCATACGCGCCGCGTTCGAGGCGCAACGCACGCGGCTGGGCGACGAGCACGCGGCGCTGCACCGGGTGCTCGACTGCCTGGGCGAAACCATCTGGCGCGCGCAGCGCGAGCGCCAGCCGCCGGATGGTGCCGCCTATGTCGCCTGCATCCGCAAGGATCTGGATGCCTGACACCCTCACCGCATGGTCACCGATGAGCAAGACACCCGCACACATCACCGAAACACAGTTCCACGGCCAGCCAGCCCTGGTCATGCAAGCCGGGGACGGCGCGCAGTGCACGGTCAGCCTGTTCGGCGGACAGGTGCTGTCCTGGATACCGGCCCGCGGCAGCGAGCGCCTCTACCTTTCGCCGGACGCGCGTTTCGACGGCCGCAGCGCGCTGCGCGGTGGCATTCCGGTCATCTTTCCGCAGTTCGCCGAACGCGGGAGCGGCCCGCGTCACGGTTTTGCCCGGACCCGCATGTGGCGATTGACGGAAAGCCGCGCCACCGCGGACTTCGCAAGCGCGACCTTCGCGCTGACGGACGATGCGGACAGCCGCGCGCTGTGGCCGCACCGCTTCACGCTCGAACTGACGGTCGTGATCGGTGCCAACCGCCTGGACCTGGAACTGGATGTGGCCAATAGCGGTGACCGGCCCTTCGATTTCGCCGCGGCCCTGCACAGCTACATCCGAGTGCGCGAGGTCGAGAACTGCCGCCTCGAGGGCCTGCGCGGCACACGCTGGCTCGACGCGACACGCGGTGATGCACGCAGCGAGGACCGGCTGGATGCGCTCATCGTGGACGATGAGGTGGACCGCTTGTATTGCGCGGCGCCGGATACCGTGGTGCTGCACGACGCGGATCGCGCCATCGGCTTCCAGAGCGAGGGTTTCCGCGATCTCGTGGTATGGAATCCCTGGGAACACAAGTGCCGCGAACTGAGCGACATGCCGGATGCCGACTTCCGCCGCATGCTGTGCATCGAGCCGGCAATTGCCGAAAAACCGCTTGCGCTGGCGGCGGGCGCACACTGGACCGGCCGCCACACGCTGGTGGTGGCCTGAAGCACGCACCGGCCCGGCGCTGGACCGGTCCGGTGCAAAGACTCAACCCAGCGCCAGCCGTATCTGTTCCAGCGTGCCCGGATCGTCCAGCGTCGTGAGATCGCCAGGATCGCGCCCTTCCGCAATGGCCTGTATGGACCGCCGCAACATCTTGCCGGATCGCGTCTTGGGCAGGCCATGGACGAACAGCACCCGCCCGGGTCGGGCGATCGCGCCCAGCAGACCATCCACCGTCTGCATCACGTCCTTCTCGAGCTTCCTGCGCGCCGCTTCATCGGCGATCCGCGCCGGATCCTTGACCACCGCGAATGCAATCGGCATCTGCCCCTTCAGCGCATCGGCGACACCGACGACCGCAACTTCAGCAATCGCCGAATGGGCCTGGATGGCCTCCTCGATTTCGCGCGTACCAAGCCGGTGGCCTGCCACGTTGATGACGTCGTCAGTACGGCCCAGTATCTTGTGATACCCCGCCTCGTCGCGTATGCCCCAGTCGAAGGAGGAGTAAACGAGCGGTGACTTGAACAGGGAGAAATAAGTGCGCACGAAACGCTCGTCGTCGCCCCACACCGTCGACAGGCAGCCCGGGGGCAGCGGCGGCACGATGCCGACGATGCCCTTCTCGTTCGCTCCGCACTCGCTGCCATCCTCGCGGAAGATGCGCAGATCGTAGCCATAGACCGGATGCCCGGGCGAGCCGAGCTGTACCGGCGTGTTCTCGACACCGGGCAGTTCGCACAGGATGGGCCAGCCGGTTTCCGTCTGCCAGTAGTTGTCGATCACCGGCTTGCCCAACGCATCCATCAGCCACTGATGGGTCGGCTCGTCGAGCGGCTCGCCGGCCAGGAACACATGCCGCAGCGAGGACAGGTCGTGCTTGCGCAGATAGGCCGGATCCTGCTTCTTGAGCACCCGCGCGGCGGTCGGCGCCGAAAACATGACCGACACCGAATGCTTCTCGACCAGGCTCCACCAGATGGCGGGATCGGGACGCAAGGGTGTGCCTTCGTACATCAGAGTGGCCATGCCGGCGATCAGCGGACCGTAGATGATGTAGGAATGGCCCACCACCCAGCCGATGTCCGACGTCGTGAACATCGTTTCGCCAGCATTGCCGCAATAGATGTGCTTCATCGACGCAGCAAGCGCAACGCAGTAGCCGCCGGTGTCGCGCTGCACACCCTTGGGTTTGCCGGTCGTACCTGAGGTGTAGAGGATGTAGGACGGCTCGCTCGATTCCAGCCAGACGCAGGGCACCGTCGCATCGATGTGTTGCGCGCGCAATGTCGCGTAATCGACGTCGCGCCCCTCGATCCGCTGAAAGCCGGCTTCGAGGCCGCGATCGACCATGAGCACCTTGTGCGGCGGATGACTCGACAACGAGCACGCCTCGTCCAGCAGGTGCTTGTAGGGCACTACCTTGCCGCCGCGCATGCCCGCCTCGGCGGACACGATCACCTTCGGGCGTGCATCGTCGATGCGGGTCGCCAGCGACCCGGATGCGAATCCGCCGAACACGACGGAATGGATGGCGCCAATGCGGACACAGGCCAGCATTGCAAAAGCGGCCTCGGCGATCATGGGCATGTAGATGAGCACGCGATCACCGCGCGCCACGCCCAGCGACAACAGGATGGCCGCCATCCGTTCGACCTCGCGCTGCAGTTCGGCAAAACTGTAGGTGCGCTCCGCCCCGGTTTCGGTCGATACGAAGATCAGCGCGGTGGCATCGGGCCGGCTTGCGGCATGGCGATCCACCGCGTTATGACACAGATTGGTGGTACCGCCGACGAACCACTTGGCAAATGGCGGGCGGGAGAAATCACAGATACGTTCAGGCGGCGATTGCCAATCCACGAGCGCGGCCTGCTCCGCCCAGAATTCGTCACGCTGGGCGAGTGCGCGCTCGCGGAATGCCTTGCTTGTTGTCATTCATCTCCTCCAACCCCCGCACGACTGTGGATGGATGCAGCTCTGGCTCGCGGTGACGGGGCTGACGGCCCTCGCCCGCGATGCTCTTATTTTCCAAGCAGCGAAGTATCGGCTTCGGCAATGAGTGTGCGCAAGGTGTCGACCGGAATGTTGCAGTCGTATTTGACCGCGATCAATTCCAGCAGCGGCAGCAGCCGGTAGATCAGGGCCGGCAGTTGCGGTTCGACCTCCTGCTGTGCGCCGGACTTGATCAGCAGAAGTGCGCGCTCGATGCTCACGATGCCCGCCGTCCAGGCGAATTTCTGAGGCTCGCCACCGGTGCTGCGCACCGCATTGCCGCCTTCGCGATGGGCCATATCGGCGCGGGCCACCGCAAGACCCAGCATCTGCGACACGGAACTCGCGTTGTCGGCCACGCTGTTGGCGACACCGATGTTCAGGCTGATGCGCAAGGTCTGGCCGCGGTACTGCATGGCGGTTGCCGCAATCACGCTGCGCATGCGGTTGGCGAACTGCTCGGCGCTCTGCAGGCTGATGTCCGGCGTGATGATGGCGAACTGACCGTCGCCGATCTGCGAGAAGGTATCCTCCTTTCGCACCTTGGTTGCCAGCACCTTGGCCAGCTTGCGCATGATGAGATCGGTGACATGACGGCCGAAGCTGCGCACGATGTCGGCGAAGTTGTCGATGCCGACGATAAGTACGCTCACCTGGCCGTGGTAGCGCACGGCCGCCGACAGCAGCTGCGCGCCGTGGATTTCCATGTACTGCGGCGTCGCCATGCCGGAGTCGGGATCGATCGGAGACGACGCAGCGAGCGCTTCCCGGCTGTCGGCAAGCTGGCGGGTCGTGGCATTGAGCCGGCTGGCCGATTCAATGCGCGCCAGCAGTTCGACCGTACCGATGCCCTTCGTGATGAAGTCGTTCGCGCCCAGCGCACGGGCACGCTCGCGTGCCTCGTCGTCCTCATCGCCGGAAATCATGATGACCGGAATGTCGGCGATGCGCTGGATGTGCGAGGCACGTATGCGCTGCAGCAAGCCATAGCCGTCGAGCTTGGGCATGCTCAGGTCGGACAGCACCACCTGTATTGAATCATCGACCAGGAGCGCCTGCCAGCCGGCCTCGCCATCGACCTCCTCACGACATTCGAAGCGGTCGCGGATGCGCTTGATGATGGACGCGCGCACCATGCGCGAATCATCTATCACCAGCACCTTCGCGTGCACGACGTCGTCGGATGGGGTCGGTTCGCTCATGCGCCTCTCGAATGAACAGGGTGTCGGATCGGATGGGCGATTGTAGGCGATGCACTTCACCGCCGGGGGTGCGGCGGGTGCGGGTCCGCGCGAGACCGGAAACGTGAGCACGCATCGCCGACGCTGTCGGAAAACTTGGCAGTGACCGGTCGCGCCGGTATAGTCCGGACCCATGCCAATAAAAACCCCAAGCAGGACATGGATCTGCGCGGCAGTCGCCCTCATGGCGATCGGCACCTCGTCCGTGCATGCGGAACCCTCTGCCGATACGGTTCAGGGCGGCCCGGGGTTTTCCGCCCTCTACGCCCAGTTCTCCGGCGACCGCGTGGTCGAGCATGCGACGGCGGCGGCCGACGCCGTGACCGGCCTGATCGACAGCGGGCTGTCCATGCTGGGCATACGTTACCGCTTCGGTGGCAATTCGCCGGAAAGCGGCTTCGACTGCAGCGGTTTCGTGCGTCATGTGTTTTCGGATGCACTGGGCGTGCTGCTGCCGCGCACGGCAGTAGAAATGGCCAGGATGGGTGATACCGTCACCCGTGACGAACTGCAGCCAGGCGATCTGGTGTTCTTCAACACGCTTCGCCGCTCGTTCTCGCATGTCGGCATCTACCTGGGCGACAACAAGTTCCTGCACGCGAATTCGCGCGGCGGCGGCGTCCGTGTCGATGACATGAGCGGACGCTACTGGGCCAAGCGCTTCAATGGCGGGCGACGCATCGACGTGCAGGACGCCTCCGCTTCGCCGATCCACTGAGGCCGTTGCGGAATATCCGCTGACAGCGGTCTGGCGCGCACCATCAAGGTGCTCAGAAGACGGAACACCTCCATCTGAAGGTGCAGACTGTCGAACCGCCTTACAGTGCCGGGCGAGTCACCGACAGACGGATGCATACGACATGCCCCCGGACGTCAGCCACCCGCTGCCCCGCTCCGCGTTTGCCCGGACACCTTCCGCATCGCTCGCCGGACCGCCTTCAGTGACGTGTAGGTTTGCTTCCCGGGCAGCCCGCGCACTTCACCGCGCCGCATCCTTCCAGCGCCTGCTTCAGCGCACACACGGAACGGCGACACGCCACGACCGGAATACCGCTGTCGCGCGCCGCCTCGCGGAACGCCTTCATCACGTTGTGCCCGAGAAAATCGGTAAACAGGATGAGCACATCGGTCCCTCCCGGCAGCCTTTGTGTCGAACGTTGATGCTTGGGATCGCGGCCGGTGATGTGATGCCGGATGGTGAGCCCGAACTCGGCGAGCACGTCGGGAATGTTGCCGAGACGATCAGCGCCGACCAGAACAGCGTCCATATGAAAACCTTTATGAGAACGATTCGCATTTACTCTAGACCAACTGCGAATGCTTTGCAATCTCAAAATGCATCTGATAATTTCCCGCGCGGCCGAGCCCTTGTTGACGCGATTTGTTAGCCCGCAAACAACCAGGGCGTTCTGCGCGAACCGGCCACACCCCCATCACTCCGGAGCAAGAAAAATGGCTTCCCTTTCGATACGCCAGGCCACCCTGATCCTGACCGTGCTGGCAGTCGCCCCTGCCACCGCGCAGGAAAAGGTGCTCAACCTCTACTCTGCTCGTCACTACCAGACCGACGAAGCGCTCTACAGCAACTTCACGAAGCAGACCGGCATCAAGATCAATCGCATCGAAGGCAAGGAAGACGAGCTGCTGGAACGCCTCCGCAACGAGGGCAGCAACAGCCCGGCCGACGTATTCCTCACGGTCGATGCCTCGCGCCTGGAACAGGCCGATGCCCTGGGGCTGTTCGCGCCGGTGAAGTCGGCGCTGCTGGAGCAGCGCATACCCGCCCATCTGCGTGACCCGCAGGCGCACTGGTTCGCCTTCTCGACACGCGCGCGCGTCATTGTCTACAACAAGCAGAAACTCAAGGCTGCCGATGTCGCCAATTACGAGGACTTGGCCAAGCCCGCGTTGAAGGGCAAGCTGTGTTCCCGCTCCGGCGCGCATCCTTACAACGTTTCGCTCGGTGCTGCGCTGATCCAGCATCTGGGTGAGGCGCGGACCGAAGAATGGGCGCGCGGTGTGGTCGCCAACTTCGCGCGTGATCCAAAGGGCGGCGATACCGACCAGATCAAGGCGGTCGCCGCCGGCGAATGCGATGTCGCGGTATCCAACACCTACTATCTCGTCCGCCTGATGCGTTCATCCAAGCCCGAGGAACGCGCGGTGATGGAAAAGATCGCGGTGGTATGGCCGAACCAGTCGAGTTTCGGCACCCACATCAATGTATCGGGGGGCGGGATGTTGAAGAACGCGCCCAACAAGGACGCCGCGGTCAGGTTCCTGGAATACCTGGCTTCCGACGAGGCGCAGACCTATTTCGCCAATGGCAACAATGAATGGCCGGTGGTGCCGTCGGCCGTGGTATCCAATCCGGAGCTGAAATCGCTCGGCGATTTCAAGTCGGACACACTGAACGTGGGTGAACTGGCCAGGACCACGCCGCAGGCGCAGAAGGTGTTCGATCGCGCGGGCTATCGCTGATACAGGACAACGCCCATAGCGACGAGAAGCCCTGATGGCGCCCGCCATCAGGGCTTCTCGCTTCCGGCTACCCCGAAAGTGGCATGTCGTGCTTGAAGGTCGCGACATGAGCCATACTTATGGCTTCCGACCCGCCCGCAGATTCCGGGCCCAGCCCGCGCAGCAATGAGCAGCTCATCCACTGAAAAGAAATACCGGGTCATCGGCCACCTTCCCGACGCCGATCCGAGCCGGCACGTATCCGACGCAGTCACCGCCGGCGCCGGTGGTCCATCGGAGGTCCATTGCCATCTCCCCACCCGCTGGGCCGACTTCACGCTGCACGGCTTCCGCGATCCGGATACCGGGCTGGAACATGTTGCGCTCACCCTGGGCGACATCGATGACCGATCGCCGGTCATGCTGCGCCTGCATTCGGAATGCCTCACCGGCGACACGCTGTTCAGCCTGCGCTGCGACTGCGGCCCGCAACTGGAGGCATCGTTGCGGGCGATCGCGGCCGAGAAACGCGGCGTGCTGGTCTATCTGCGACAGGAAGGTCGCGGCATCGGCCTGATCAACAAGATCCGCGCCTATGCGCTGCAGGACGAAGGCGCCGACACCGTGGACGCCAACCTCATGCTGGGCTTCGCCGACGACGCGCGTGACTATCGCTTCGCGTCCCACATCGTGCGCAGTCTGGGCATACGCCAGGCGCGTCTGCTCACCAACAATCCGCTGAAAGTGCGTGCGCTCGAAGCCGAAGGTGTCGAGGTGGTGGAACGCATTCCGCTGCATGTCGGCGCCAATCCGATGAACCATCGCTACCTGGCGACCAAGGCCCAGCGCATGGGCCACATGAAGTAGTCGCCATGAGCCACGTCGACGCGCAGGATTTCTGGTCCGACCGCTATCGCGCCGTTGGCAAGGACTATCTGTTCGGCACCGAGCCGAACCGCTTCCTGACATCGCAGGCCGCTCTGATCCGGCCTGGCCAACGCGCGTTGAGCGTCGCTGACGGTGAAGGGCGCAACGCGGTCTGGCTGGCGCAGCAGGGGCTGGACGTGACCGCCATCGACCTGTCTACAGTGGCCATCGAGAAGGCCGAGACGCTGGCAGCGCAACGCGGTGTGGCCGTGGATTTCGTGCTCGCCGATGCGCTCTGCTGGATCTATCCTGAAGACACCTTCGACCTGGTGGTCGCCATCTTCATCCAGTTCGCGGCACCGGACGAACGCGCCCGGCTTTTCGACAACCTGAAGCGGACGCTGCGCCCCGGCGGCCGCATCGTGCTTCAGGGCTATACACCGAAGCAGCTCGAATATCGCACCGGAGGGCCCTCCGCGGTCGACAATCTCTACACCCTCTCACTGCTGCGTTCCGCCTTCGACGATTTCGACATCGAAGTGCTGGACGAATACGAAGAGGTACTCGCGGAAGGCTCCGCGCATCGCGGGCTGTCTGCACTGGCGGGGATGGTGGCGAGAAAGCCTGGCTGAACAGGCGCAGGCTGGTGCCCAGGAGAGGACTCGAACCTCCACACCTTGCGGCGCTGGAACCTAAATCCAGTGCGTCTACCAATTTCGCCACCTGGGCACGCGGCGACGATTGTACATGGCGGCCCGGTATACTCGGCGGCCCATGCCGGTCGAACACTACGAAAACTTCCCCGTCGCGTCATTGCTGATGCCGCCCGCACTGCGTGAGCCGGTGGTGGCCATCTACGGTTTCGCGCGCAACGCCGACGACATCGCGGACGAAGGCGACAGCCCGCCGGAACAGCGGCTGAGGGCGCTCGAGCAGTGTCGCGGGCAACTGTGGGTCATCGCCGAAGGTGGCGAGCCGGACGACGCGATTCATACACGCCTGGCGCGCGCGATCCGCACGTGGTCATTGCCACTCAAGTTGTTCCACGACCTGCTGGATGCCTTCGCGCAGGACGTGGTGAAAACACGCTATGCGAACGACGCCGAGCTGCGCGACTACTGCCGCCGCTCGGCCGACCCGATAGGCCGTCTGCTGCTGTGCCTGTACGGTGTGGACGATGCGTCCAGCCTGCGTGAATCCGACGCCATCTGCAGCGCACTCCAGCTCATCAACCACTGGCAGGACATTGCCATCGATCTGCGCAAGAATCCGCACTGCGATCCGCCCGGTCGCATCTATGTGCCGCTTGACGTGATGGCGCGCCATGGCGTGAGCGAAGAACAGTTGCGCGCAGCCCACTGCGACGAACGCTTCCGCGCCATGATGAAGGACCTTGTCGATGACGCGCGCCAGCTCATGCGCTCGGGCATGCCGCTGGCACGCCGCCTGCCCGGCCGCATCGGCTGGGAACTGCGGCTGATCGTGCAGGGCGGACTGCGCATTCTGCAACGTATCGAACAAGTCGATTACGATGTATTCCGCCACCGCCCGCAACTGGGCCGCTCCGATTGGCCCCTGATTGCCTGGAAGGCCCTCTCCTACCGATGACCCCGGACGAATACTGCCAGGACAAGGCCGCGCGGAGCGGCTCGTCCTTCTACTACAGCTTCCTGTTCCTGCCACCGCCGCGCCGTCGCGCGATCACCGCGCTGTACGCCTTCTGCCGCGAGGTGGACGACGTGGTCGACGAGACCGAGGATGGCAGCATCGCGCGTGCCCAGCTCGCCTGGTGGCGCATGCAGATCGACGCCTGCTTCGATGGCACGCCGGAACACCCGGTCTGTGTGGCGCTGCTGCCCGCCATCCGCGATTACGCGCTGCCGCGCGAACAACTGCTCGAAATCATCGACGGCATGGAAATGGATCTGGACCAGTCGCGCTACCTGGACTTCAAAGGACTGCAGCTCTACTGCTATCGCGTGGCGTCGGTGGTCGGACTGCTGGCGGCGCGCATCTTCGGCGAAACGCATCGCGACACGCAGAAGTATGCCCATGATCTGGGCATCGCCTTCCAGCTCACCAACATCATCCGCGACGTCGGCGAAGATGCGCGCCGCGGTCGCATCTACCTGCCGGTCGAGGACCTGCAGCGCTTCAACGTGCGCGCCGCCGACATCCTGCAGGCGCGCTACAGCGACGAATTCCGCCAGTTGATGGAGTTCCAGATCGCCCGCGCCCGCCAGTACTACGAACAGGCCATGGCGGCACTGCCGGCGCAGGACCGCGCGGCGCAGCGGCCCGGTCTGGTGATGGCGGCCATCTATCGCACCCTGCTCGACGAGATAGAACGCGACGGCTGCCGCGTGCTGGACCGCCGCATCGCGCTCACACCGCTGCGCAAGCTGTGGCTGGCGTGGAAAACCTGGCTGCGCAACTGAACGAGGCGACGTGAAGCCCACGGTCGGCATCATCGGTGGCGGATGGGCAGGTCTGGCCTGCGCGGTCGAATGCGTGCGGCGGGGACTGGCGCCTGTCGTCTTCGAAGCGGCCGCCCACCCTGGCGGCCGCGCGCGCGGAGTGAGCCTCGACGGGCTCGTGCTCGACAACGGCCAGCACATCCTGATCGGCGCCTACACGGCCACTCTGGACATGATGCACACGGTGGGTGCGGATCCGGACAGATGCCTGCACCGGCTGCCGCTCACCCTCAGCTTCGACGACGGTTTTGCGCTGCGCGCGCGCGGCGGTTCATCGCTTGCTCGAGCGCTTGCGCTGCTCACTGCGCGCGGCCTGCACTGGCGTGATGTGTCGTGCCTGCTGCGCCTGCTCTGGGCAATCGGGCGACCGGACATCGAGGATGAAACGGTCTCCGCGCTGCTCGCACGCACCGGACAGCGCGACAACCTTGTGCGCCACCTGTGGGACCCGCTGTGCGTGGCGGCGCTGAATACGGCACCGGATCAGGCCAGCGCACGCGTGTTCGCACGTGTGCTGGCAGACAGCCTGCTTGCCGGCGGCGGCGCCGCAGACCTGCTGCTGCCGCGCGTGGACCTCGGCGCCCTGTTCCCCGAACCGGCAGTCGCCTGGCTCACCGCTCGCGGTGTCGACGTGATGCGTGGCAGCCGCGTGCGGCACATACGGTCATCCGGCACGGGTTTCGATCTCGACGTCGGCGAAACCGGGCACCGCGTCGACAATCTGGTCATCGCCACCGCTCCGCAGCATGCGGCCGGATTGATGCTTGGCCTGGCCGGCTGCTCGCACACGGCATCGGCGATCGACGCGCTCGAGTACGAAGCGATCACCACTGTCTATGCGGCGTTCGATGCATCCTGCACGCTGCCGGATCCCATGACCGGTTTCGTCGACGGCCTGCCGCACTGGGTATTCGACCGCGGTGCGCTGGGCGGACCGCCCGGTTTGCTGGCCGCCGTCGTGTCCGCCGACACGCGGCAACGGAACACGACGGAACGCGAGGTGCTGCAGGCGATGAAGCGGCGCTGGCCGGAACTGGGAGAACCGCTGTGGGTGCGCAGTCTGAGCGAACGTCGCGCGAGCTTTCGCTGCGTACCGCATCGTCCGCTCATCGAGCAACCTGCCGACCGCCGGATCGCGGTCGCTGGCGATTACATGGTTCCGGACTACCCGGCCACGCTGGAATCGGCCGTGCGCAGCGGCATTGCCGCCGCACACCGGATCGCGCACCAGGAGAGCAACGCGTAAACCGCCCGGGCCCGCCGGCCGAAGCGGGATCGCCGCAGCGTCCGGAATCGCGCTGCCTGCCTCGGCGAATCAGCGGACGGTGATCCGCACGCCGTCGCATTCGACCACCTGGTGCGCGCGTATCTTGGCGGTACGGCGCGATTCCGGCTGGCCGTCCACGTAGACGCCGCCGGCATCCACCCGCGCCTTGCCCTCACCACCGCTACCCGCCAGGCCGACCAGCTTGAGCAGGTCGCACAGGGCGATGAATTCGCCGCGCAGTTCGAAATCGATGTCATCCATCTGTTGATCCATTCCAGTCAGAAACGACGCAGCCGTTCGCACGCCTGTTCAAGCAAGGCATCGCTCTTGGCAAAGCAGAAGCGCACCAGCCCGGGATCGTGCGCATCGTGATAGAAAGCCGACACGGGAATGGATGCCACGCCGGCCTCGCGCATCAATCTGCGCACAAAGGCCTGGTCGCCCTCGCGCGCGATCGCCTCGTGCCGCGCGAGCTGGAAATAGGTGCCGGAGCACGCCAGCAGTTCGAACGCCGATCCCTGCAGCGCAGCGCGGAAGGCGTCGCGCTTCTTCTGGTAGAACGCACCCAGTTGCAGATAGCGCGCAGCGTGCTGCATGTAGTCGGCGAGGCCGAGCTGGCAGGGCGTGTTCACCGCGAACACGTTGAACTGATGCACGCGGCGGAATTCCACACTGAGCGCAGCCGGTGCGCAGACGAAGCCCACCTTCCAGCCGGTGACATGGAACGTCTTTCCGAAACTCGACACGACCAGCGTACGGCGCGCCAGTTCGGGCAGCCGGCAGGCACTGGCGTGCGCCGCGCCATCGAAAACGATGTGCTCATACACTTCATCCGAAATGACCAGGATGTCATGCCGCTCGCACAGGGCGGCGAGTTGTCGCTGATCGTCCAGCGTCCAGGTCGAACCTGTCGGATTGTGTGGCGTATTGGTAATGATGAGTCGCGTGCGCGGCGTGATCGCACGTTCGACCGCCTCCCAGTCGGGCCGGAAATGTGGCGCCTGCAGGCGGACGAAAACCGGCGTCGCGCCGGCCAGCCGTATGCCCGGAAGGTAGCTGTCGAAGGCCGGCTCGAAAATGATCACCTCGTCGCCCGGTCCGGCCAGTGCGGTGATCGCCGTATACACCGCCTGCGTCGCACCGGCGGTGACCGTGATTTCCGCGTCGGCGTCATAGCGCGCCGCGTAGACCGCGCTCATCTTGTCGGCGATGGCCTGGCGCAAAGCCGGCTGGCCGGTCATCGGCGAATACTGGTTGCGACCGGCGTGCATGTGTTGGGTCACCGCATCGAACAGCGCGGGCTCAGCGGTGAAGTCGGGAAAGCCCTGCGCAAGGTTCAGCGCTCCGCACTCCGCGGCTTCGCGCGAAATGACGGTGAATATCGTGGTGCCCACGTCGGGCAGACGTGAGCGGACAATGCCTGGATAGTCGTGCATGTCGGGCAGCAGGAAGTGATCAGCGCGGATTATGCTTCAGCGCCCGACGCCAGGACCGAACCCGATGCACGACACGCCCAGCCCTCTGCGCGTGGAGCACGATGTGCTCCACATCCTCGATCAGACCGCGCTGCCTTTCGAGCGACGGGAAGTGAAGATAGAAACAGCGCGCCAGGCCGCTCACGCCATCGCCAGCATGCAGGTGCGCGGCGCACCGCTGATCGGCGCAGTCGGCGCATTCGGCCTTGCCCTGGCGCTGCGTGAAGCGGCCAACGATGACGCGCTCGCCGCCGCGCGGGACATGCTCGCGGCCACCCGTCCCACGGCGGTCAATCTGTCGTGGGCGCTCGCCCGGGTGGCGCGCCGTGTGCTGCCGCTGCCGGAAGCCGCCCGCGGGGAAGCGGCCTGGCGTGAAGCGATGGCGCTGTGCGACGAAGACCGCGCCGCCAACCTCGCGATCGGCCGGCACACGCTGGCGCTGATCCGCACGCTGGCACAGGCCGGCAGGCGCGTCGACCTGATGACCCACTGCAACGCCGGCTGGCTGGCCACCACCGGCTGGGGCACAGCGCTGGCAGGCATCTATCTGGCGCATCAGGCCGGCATGGATGTCCACGTCTGGGTATCGGAAACGCGCCCGCGCAACCAGGGCCTGCTCACCGCCTGGGAACTGGCTGAAGCCGGCATCGCGCACACGCTGATCGCGGACAATGCGGCCGGGCTGCTGATGCAGCAGGGCCGCGTTGATGCGGTGGTGATCGGTGCCGACCGCATCGCGGCGAATGGCGACACAGCGAACAAGGTGGGCAGCTACCTCAAGGCGCTGGCCGCGCGCGAAAGCCAGATTCCGTTCTGGGTTGCCGCCCCCTGGTCCACCATTGATCTGGCCTGCGCGAACGGCGGCTCGATTCCGATCGAACTGCGTGCCGACGAGGAACTGTGCATCCTGAGAGGCATGGACGGCATGGTCCGCCAGTTGCAACCGGAGCATGACGTGCACAACCCGGCCTTCGATATCACGCCCGCCCACCTGATCGATGCGCTGATCACGGAAACCGGCGTCGTCCGTTGCCGCGCGGGCGAAACGCCGGTGACCGACCGAAGCGGCGCCTGACGCGGTCACCTGCCGCTGTCGAATGACGGACCATGAGCGCAAATGCAAAACCATCCACAGAACTTAAGAAAGTTTCGAGGTTAACGAAATCCAGTCTGGACAACGTTTTTCGGGCATCGATGGCGAGCTTGCCCTTAAGATTCGTCAACATTTCATCGAGACACGCTTGAAATCCCTCGTTACGTCAGGATAATCAGCGACACTCAACAATACAGGGGCACACCCTGATGACCGAGGTCAGCGGCGAAATGGTGCGCGATGCATCACGCCGATTGGAAACATGGGGACTCAACCGGAGTGCCGCTGGCAACGTCAGTGCGCGCTGCGGCGCCGTTTTCCTCATCACACCGAGCGGTGTCGCTCCGGATTTGCTGGCGCCGGAGGACGTGGTGACCATGGATCTGGCAGGTGGATGGCAGGGACGCCTGAAGCCTTCGTCCGAATGGCGCATACACCGCGACATCTACCGCGCCTGCCCGGACGCGGGCGCCATCGTTCATACCCATGCGCCCTTCTCCACCGCACTGGCCTGCATCGGTGACGACATTCCGCCCTTCCATTACATGATCGCCCGCTTCGGCGGCGCCAGCGTGCGCTGTGCGCGCTATGCCACCTTCGGCGAGCAGGCCCTGTCCGATGCGGTGCTGGAAGCACTGGACGGACGTCGCGCCTGCCTGATGGCCAATCACGGCATGCTGGTCCATGGCGACACCCTGAGCCACGCGCTGACCCTGGCGCTCGAATTCGAAACCCTCTGCGAACAGTACTGGCGCGCACTTCAGGTGGGAACGCCGCGCCTGATCGGCGAAGAGGAAATGAGTCGCGTGATCGCGAAATTCGGGAGCTACGGACAATGAATACGGTCCTGGATCACGGTATCCCCGCTCAAGAATCAGGTCTGATGGCCGTGAACAGGAGCAATTCACTTTCCCGGCACAACGTGGCCGCCACGCACCGCACATCCGCCCCGTCATGCCCCACTCGACGCTGACAGAAGGCAGCATGCCGCGCGACGACAGTTCGGAACGCCAGGTCGAAGCCGAACTGGTGTCGATTGCCTATCGACTGACGCCCTTCACGCTGTTGATGGCCGTCGTGCTGGCCGGACTGATCTGGGGCGTGCTGCACGCCATCGTCGACGTGCGCGCACTGACGCTGTGGCTGGGCGTCATGGTGGTGGTCAATGCCGGACGCTACGGCCTCATCCTGGCCTGGCGTCATGTCGCGCCGGGCATCAACGAAACCCTCATCTGGAAGTGGCTGTTCATCCTCGGCGTGTTCGCCGCGGGCGTAGCGTGGGGTTCGCTCGGCGTGGTGCTGATGCCTCCGCCCGGGCACCCCTACGAAATGGTCATTCCGCTCACCCTGGTCGCGGTATCGGCCGTCGGCCTGTTCTCGCTGACCGGCATGTGGAAGGCCTATGTGGCCATGTCGTTTCCGACGCTGCTGCCCACCGCCTTTCTGTACCTGACCGCGCCGGAACCCGAACGCGAGGTGCTGGGGGGCTTCCTGCTGCTGTTCCTGATGATCGCCGTCGTCAATGCGCGGCGCTTCCAGCGCAACACGGCGGAATTCATCCGGTTGCGCCTGCATCACGCCAAGGTGGCGCAGGAAAATGAAGAAGCCAAGGAGGCCGCCGAACAGGCGAACCAGGCCAAGAGCCAGTTCCTGGCCAATATGAGCCACGAAATCCGCACGCCGATGAATGGCGTACTGGGAATGGCGCAACTGCTGCTGCGCAGCGAACTGAACGCGGATCAGCGCCGCTATCTCGAAACGCTCTATCGCTCGGGCGAGAACCTGCTCGACCTGCTGAACGACATCCTGGACCTGTCGAAGATCGAAGCAGGACGCTTCGATCTCGTGCGCAGCGAGTTCGATCCGCGACGCACACTGCGCGAAGTGACCGAGCTGCTGGGGCCACAGGCGCGCGAGAAGAGCCTTACGCTGGCACTGGATATCGACGATGCCGTTCCGGGGCGCATTGAAGGCGATGCGGGTCGTTTGCGTCAGATCGCGGTCAACCTGATCGGCAACGCAATCAAGTTCACGGATCACGGAGGCGTGTTCATCACGCTGCGCGCTCACTCGTCCGAAACCGGCGCGCTTCTGCCGGATCGGCCGAACAGCGGTTCGGTTCGCCTCGTCATGTCGGTACGCGACACCGGCATAGGCATTGCGGATGCCGATCAGGGACGCGTGTTCGACGCCTTCGCCCAGGCGGACAACACCGCGTCGCGCCGCTTCGGCGGAACCGGCCTCGGCCTGGCGATATCCCGACAGCTCGCGGAAATGCTCGGCGGGTCGATCACGCTGCGCAGCGCGGCTGGCATCGGCTCCACATTCACCCTCACGCTGCCGGGCAAGGTAGTCGCCACCGCGCTGGACGAAAACGCCCATTCGCTGTCCATGCCCACGCTGCCAAGGTTGAACGGGACCGTTTTACTGGTCGAGGACAGCGCGGTCAACGCCGAGGTGGCCATCCACATGCTTGAGGCATTCGGCCTGCGCGTCACCGCTGCACGCGATGGCCGCCAGGCGCTGCAGGAACTGGAGCACGCGCGCTTCGACCTGGTGCTGATGGATTGCCAGATGCCGGGCATGGACGGCTTCGAGGCATGCGAGCGCATACGCGACCGCGAACGTCTGGTCGGCCTGCCCGCAACACCGGTCATCGCCCTGACCGCCGGAGCGAACGACGGCGACCGCGAGAACTGCATCGCCGCCGGCATGGACGACTATCTCGCCAAGCCCTTCCGCGAAGACGATCTGTACGCGGTGGTACGCAAATGGTTGCCCGATTCAGCGGTATCGGGCACGCAGTCGATCAGCGTCGAGAACATCGGCCAGGCCGACCGCGCCCGCTTTGCCGCGCTGTACGAGAAGGAATCCCAGCGCAACGTCCTGGCCATGCAGGAGGCGTTGCGCGAACATGATGACATCACGCTGCGACGCGCCGCCCACACCATGAAGTCGCTGGCGGTGCACGCGCAGGCCTTCGACCTGCATGACACCATGCGCCGCGTCGAAGCGGCTGCGGTCGAGAAGGACTGGGCGCTGCTGACCACCCTGGTGCCGATTGCCAGCCGCATGCAGCTCGAATCGGCACGGCGCGTGATCGAATGCAGTGGCGAAGGCGAATTCGCCCAGGGCGCCCTGCCCGACGCGCTGGACATCCTCATCGTCGATGATGACGAGGCGGAACGCTTCCTGATGCGCCGGGCACTTGAACAGGCGGGAGCCCTCAGCATCCGCGAAGCGGAAAGCGGCGAAGAGGCGCTGGTGCTGGTCGGCCAGCAGTGCCCCCACGTGCTGCTGCTGGATGGCCTGATGCAGGGCATGGATGGCATCGCCACCTGCAAGGCGCTGCGCGAACATTACGGCCCGGAACAGCTGGTGATCGTGCTGCTGTCGGGCATCGACGATCCGGCCTGGCAGCGCGCGGCGGTGGACGCTGGCGCAAGCTGCTTCGTCGCCAAGTCGGTGTCGCGCGACGCACTGATGGACGAACTGTCCGCCCGGCTCGCTGAACTCGACCGGCCATTGCACAGTCGACTGCGCAACAAGCCGCGCCTGAGCGTCGCCTGAGGCGGCATCCGCGCCTTTTGCATCCAGCCGTCGCGCCCGCCGGATGCGCCCACACATGCAGGAGCCTCCAGCCATGCGTCGAATCCTGATCGCACTTGTTGCCCTTGCCGTTCCGCTCGCACACGCCGCTGCCCCCGAGGATGTGGCGAAGGAAAGGCGGACTGTGCTTGAGCGCTATCTGACGGCATCCGAAGCGCATGCGATGGTCAGCGCCAACCGCAGTCGCGTCCTGTTCATCGACGTACGCACGCAAGCCGAAGTGAGCTATGTGGGCATCCCCGAGGGTCTGGATGCCAACATTCCCTTCCTGCTGATCGATTTCGATCACTTCGACAGCAAGAAGCGCAGTTACACACTGCACCGCAACCCGGATTTCCTGCGTGCGATAGAAGCCCGACTCAAGGCGAGGGGACTGGATCGCGACGCGGACATCGTGCTCATCTGCCGTTCCGGCGATCGCACCACACAGGCGGTGAACGTGCTGGCGGCCGCCGGATTCACGCGCGTATGGAATGTGGTGGATGGCTTCGAAGGCGATCTGGCCAATGGCCGGCGCAACCTGAACGGCTGGAAGAATGCCGGCCTGCCCTGGACCTACCGCCTCGAAGCGGATCAGGCGTGGACGCCGGCGGACGCCCGCTGAAGCGCTCCGACAGAGCCGCAGTGCGCCCGATGCGGCATGCGCTCCGCCGCAACCGCGGTCAGTCGCCGCGGAACGGCAACATGCGGGACATCAGTCCATCGCGATCCACGAACTGGTGCTTCAGCGCGGCGATGACATGCCCGGCGACCACCAGCATGAAGAACCAGTTCAGCACCCGATGCACCCACAGCAGTGCCTCACCCAGCGCCTCGTCCTTGGGCAGCAGATCGGGCAGCGGCAATACACCGAACCACACGGTCTGGAATCCCTTGGCCGAACTCATGAGCCAACCGGACAGCGGCGCCAGCACCATGAGCAGGTAGAGCAGATGATGGCCGCCCTTGGCCAGCCTGATCTGCAACGGGTTCATGCCTGCAGGCAGTTCGGGCGGTCGATGGGCGATGCGCCATGCCAGGCGCACCAGCACAAGCAGGAACACCGTAACGCCCGCCCACTTGTGGTAGGAGTAATACTTCAGCTTCTGCGGTGAAAGAGGCAGCTCGACCATGTAGAGGCCGAAGGCGAACATGCCGAACAGCATCAGCGCAACAAGCCAGTGCAGCGATATCGCGGTCTTTGTGTAGTGCATGACAGGTTTCCGGATCGGTGGAACGGCCCGGCGCTCGCATGCCGGGCGCGGTGATTTCAAATGCTGATCTGTGTGCCCAGTTCGACCACCTGATTGGGCGGCAGATGGAAATAGTTCGCCGGGCCTTCCGATTGCCGCATCATCCACGCGAACAGTGCTCGCCGCCAGGAATGCAGGTCGTCGCCCTCACCCTCGACCACGGTCGCCCGCGCGACGAAATAGGTGGTGCTCATCGATTCGAGTTCCAGGCCGCGCGCCTTGAGCTGTTCGAGCGCAGCCGGGATGTCAGGTTCCTCGCGAAAGCCGTAGCGGATTTCCACCGCATAGGTATCGCTGCACAAGGTATGCATTTCCGCCCGGTCGATATCCGGTACGCGCGGCACGTCCTCGATCGTCACGTGCAGGAAAAGGATGCGCTCGTGCATCACCTTGAAGTGCTTGAGGTTGTGGAACAAGGCGCTGGGCACCGTGTCGGTGTCGGACGTGAGGTAGATGGCGGTGCCCGCCACGCGCGGCACATCGAGCAGCGGAGCACTGATGAAATCGGACATCGGAATGTTGATGCGTCTGCGTTCCCTGCTGATCAGGCTGGAGCCGCGCTTCCAGGTGGTGAGCAGGGTAAACAGCGCCGCGCCAAGCAAGGTGGGCAGCCAGCCGCCCGCCATGAACTTGGTGAGGTTGGACGCGAAGAACAGCATTTCGATCAGCAGGAACACCACCAGTACCGCGAACAGCAAGCCCTTGAGGCGGCGCGTGGACATGCTGGTGATGAACAGCATGAGCAGCGTGGTGATGATCATGTCGCCGGACACCGCGATGCCGTAGGCGGCAGCCAGTTCGCTCGAACTGTCGAATTCAAGTACCAGCACGACAACCGCGATCAGCATGAGCCAGTTCACGGCGGGAATATAGACCTGACCGCGCTCGGTGTCCGAGGTGTGGAGCTGGCGCAGCCGCGGCAGATAACCCAGGCGCGTGGCCTGCGCCGTGATCGAGAAGGCGCCGGAAATGGTGGCCTGCGACGCGATCACGGTGGCCATGGTAGCGAGCGCGACCAGGCCAATGCGCCACTCTTCCGGCGCCAGCATGAAGAACGGGTTCTCGACCGCCTCCACCGAGCGCAGGACCAGGGCACCCTGGCCGAAGTAATTGATGAGCAGCGCGGGACAGACGATGAAGTACCAGGCCAGACGCACCGGGCGCGCTCCGAAATGGCCCATGTCGGCATACATGGCTTCCCCGCCCGTCAGCGCGAGAAACACCGCACCCAGCAGGAAGAACGCCTCTGCCGGCTTCTCGGCCGCAAAGCGCGCCGCATGCACAGGATTCAGTGCCGCAAGCACCTCGGGAGTCTGCACGATGCTGTTGAGCCCGAGCATGGCCAGGGTTGCGAACCAGACGATGGTGACCGGCCCGAAAAAACGCCCCACCACGCCGGTGCCCTTGCGCTGGGCACAGAACAGGACGACGAGTATGAATATGGTGATCGGCTCGACCCAGTGTTCCAGGGTGGGCGCCACGACGGCCACACCCTCGACCGCGGCCAGTACGGAAATCGCCGGCGTGATCACCGCGTCGCCGTAGAACAGGGCCGCAGCGAACACGCCAGCGGCTGTCACGGCCGCGATGCGGCGACGTACCCCGGTCCGTGCCGAGCGCTGGGCGAGCGATGCCAGTGCCAGCGAACCGCCTTCGCCCTCGTTGTCGAAACGCAGCACGATGAATACGTACTTGAACGAAATGAGCAGGGTCACGGCCCAGAACAGCGCCGACAGCGTGGCCAGTACATTGGCCTCGGAAAGCGGCAGCCCATGCGCGCCGGAGAATGCCTCCTTGAATGCATACAGCGGGCTGGTGCCGATGTCACCGAACACGACGCCCAGGGCCGCGACGATGAGCGGCCCCATTGATTTTGATTCGTGATGCGCCTGGGTCATCATCCGGACTGCGGAATGCGAGGCAAAGGGCGTCAGATACTGCGCCGCAACATGTTCAAGATCAAGTCTTGACCTCACATCGCGTTGATGTTTATCGATGTTTTACCGGGCTGGCATCACCAGCCATCGACACCATGACCGATACTTCCGATCTGCTTGCCCTGCGCGCCCTGGTGCGCGCCTTCGTCGATGAGCGCGACTGGGCACAGTTCCACACACCCAAGAATCTGGCCATGGCCATGAGCATCGAGGCAGCCGAAGTCATGGAGCATTTCCAGTGGCTGCCCACCGGTCGCGAGCTGAGCGAGGACAAACGGCAGGCGGTGGCCCATGAACTGGCCGATGTTCTGGTGTACCTCGTGCGGCTGGCCGACGTGCTGGATATCGATCTGCCCGGCGCGATCGCGAACAAGATGGCCATCAACCGGCAGAAGTATCCGGCCGACCGCGTACGCGGCGATGCGCGCAAGTACGACGAGTACGAATGACACCGGTCACGGCGAACGGTCGGTTTCCGGGATAATCCACGCCTCCGCCGTCACCGGTGGCGTCCGGTCCTCTCCGGCGCCCCAATGCTCTGCCCGCTCATGACTTCATCACCCTCCCTGCTGTCCCGCCTTCCCCGCCCTCGCGCAGGTGGCCGCACCGACTGGCCCGCACTGCCCGGCGGCGCCCGCGCACTCGCGCTGTGCGAACTCGCACGCGAGCTGGATGCCCCGCTGGTGGTCGTTGCCGCCCGCCCGATGGAGGCACAGCGCCTGCTCGACGAACTGCGCTGGTTCGCGCCGGACTTGCGCACCTTCCAGTTGCCGGACTGGGAAACCCTGCCCTATGACCAGTTTTCGCCGCATGCCGACCTGGTGTCGGAACGGCTGGAAACGCTGTATGCGCTGATGCGCGGCGAGCTCGACGTCCTGGTGGTGCCGGCATCGACGGCGCTGTACCGGCTCGCGCCGCGCGAGTATCTCGCGGCCCACACCTTTTTCGTGAAACAGGGGTCCAGGCTGGACGTCGAGAGCCTGCGCCTGCAGCTCGCCGTCGCCGGCTACAGCGCGGTCACCCAGGTCGTGGCGCCCGGTGAGTACAGCGTGCGGGGCGGTCTGGTTGACCTCTACCCGACCGGCTCGGCCCTGCCCTACCGCATCGATCTGTTCGACGATGAGGTCGAGAGCATCCGTACCTTCGATGTCGATACCCAGCGCACCGTGTTCCCGACCCAGGAAATACGCCTGCTGCCCGCGCGCGAATTCCCGATGGACGACAAGGCCCGTGCGGCCTTCCGCTCGCGCTTCCGTGAAGCTTTCGAAGGCGACCCATCGAGATCCACCATCTACAAGGACGTATCGAACGGCGTACCCAGCGCTGGCATCGAGTACTACATACCGCTGTTCTTCGAGCGCACCGACACACTGTTCGACTACCTGCCGACGCATGCGGTGGTCGCCCTCGACTTCGAAGTGAACGATGCGATCGCCGATTTCTGGCGTGACACGAAAAGCCGGCATGACCTGATGAAGGGCGAACGTGCCCGCCCCATACTGCCGCCGGCCGAACTGTTCCTGTCGGAAGAGCAGTTTCATGTGTCGCTGGCCAACCGCCCCATCGTGCGGCTGGGGCGCGGCGACGACCTGGCCGATGTCGGGGTGCTGCCGGATGTCGCGGTTGAGCGCAAGTCCGACGACCCGCTGTTCCGGCTGCGCGCACTGGTCGCCGTCCAGCGCGTGCTGGTGGTGGCGGAATCGGCGGGACGCCGGGAAACACTTGCCGATTACTTCTCCGAATACGGTCTGCGGAACGCGGCGGTCGATGGCTTCGACACCGCACTGAACTCCGATACGCAACTGGCCATCGCGGTCGGTCCCCTGGCCGAGGGCTTCGTGCTGACCACGCCACAAAAGGGCCAGGGTCTGGCGCTGGTGACCGAAAGCGAGCTGTATCCGTCGCAGGCGCGCTCGCGCGGTCGCCGCGACGGGCGCAAGGTGACCGCCGAGAACTTCCTGCGCGACCTGACCGAACTGAAGATCGGCGATCCGGTTGTGCATCTGCAGCACGGCATCGGGCGCTACCTCGGGCTCATGCACATGGATCTCGGCGAAGGCGAGACCGAGTTCCTGCACCTGGAATACGCCGACGGCGACAAACTTTACGTACCGGTATCGCAACTGCATCAGATCAGCCGCTACAGCGGCGCACCGGGCGACCAGGTGCATCTGCACAAGCTCGGCTCAGGCCAGTGGGAAAAGGCGAAGAAGAAGGCCGCTGCCCAGGTGCGCGACACCGCGGCCGAACTGCTGGCGCTGTACGCGCAGCGCTCTGCACGCAAGGGTCACACTTTCGGCTTCAGGCAGCACGATCTGGATGCCTTTGCCGAAGGATTCGGCTTCGAGGAAACGCCGGACCAGCTCAACGCGATCAACGCGGTGGTCGGCGACATGACGTCCGGCCGGCCCATGGACCGCCTGGTCTGTGGCGATGTCGGCTTCGGCAAGACCGAGGTGGCGCTGCGCGCCGCCTTTGTCGCGGTGGCCGACGGCAAGCAGGTGGCGGTACTGGCGCCGACCACGCTGCTGGCCGAGCAGCACTACCAGACCTTCACCGACCGCTTCGCACAGGTGGCGCACGAGTGGCCCGCGCGCATCGCCGAAATTTCGCGATTCAAGAGCGCGAAGGAACAGGCGCAAGCACTGAAGGAGGCGGCCGAGGGCAAGATAGACGTGCTGATCGGCACCCACCGACTGCTGCAGAAGGACGTGAAGTTCGCCCGCCTGGGTCTGGTCATCATCGACGAGGAACACCGCTTCGGCGTGCGCCAGAAGGAGGCGCTGAAGGCGCTGCGTGCAGAGGTGGACGTACTCACGCTCACCGCGACGCCGATCCCGCGCACGCTGGCGATGTCGCTCGAAGGCATCCGCGACTTTTCGGTGATCGCCACCGCGCCGCAGAAGCGGCTGGCGATCAAGACCTTCGTCAGCCCGTGGTCGCGCGGCCTGATCCGCGAGGCAGTGCTGCGCGAATTCAAGCGTGGCGGTCAGGTGTATTTCCTGCACAACGAGGTCGACACGATAGAGGAAATGAAAACGCGGCTGACCGACCTGCTGCCGGAAGCGCGCATCGTGGTCGGCCACGGCCAGTTGCCGGAACGCGAGCTGGAGCGCGTGATGCGCGAATTCACGCAGCGCAGGCACAATGTCCTGCTGTGCACGACCATCATCGAAACCGGCATCGACAATCCGAATGCCAACACCATCATCATCAACCGCGCCGACCGTTTCGGACTTGCGCAGCTCCACCAGTTGCGCGGTCGCGTCGGCCGCAGCCATCACCAGGCCTACGCCTATCTGCTGACCGATGCGCATGCCAAGCCGACCGAACAGGGCCGCCGCCGGCTGGAAGCGATCACCATGATGGAGGAACTGGGGTCGGGCTTCTTCCTCGCCATGCACGATCTGGAGATCCGCGGCGCCGGCGAAGTGCTGGGCGAATCGCAGTCCGGCGAAATGCAGGAGGTGGGATTCAATCTGTACACCGAAATGCTCAAGAGCGCGGTCAAGACGCTGCAGAGGGGCGACAAGGGCGAAAGTGTCGACCTCACGCAACCGCTCGACGTGGTGTCGGAAATCAATCTGCACATGCCCGCCTTGCTGCCCACCCAGTACTGTCCCGATGTGCACGAGCGCCTCACCCTGTACAAGCGTCTGGCCAACTGCGAGAGCGACGACGAACTGGGTGCCTTGCGCGAGGAGCTGGTGGATCGCTTCGGCCCGATGCCGGAGCAGACCCGCGCCCTGATGGAAACCCACCGTCTCCGGCTGGCGGCGAAGCCCTTGGGCATCGCCAAGATCGATGCGCACGAGACGCAGATACTGGTGACCTTCGTGCCCAATCCCCCGATCGAACCGATACGCATCATCCAGCTTGTGCAGAAGGACAGGAACTTCAAGCTCGCGGGACAGGACAGACTGTCCTGGAAGCGGTCGAGCCCGGATCTGGACAGCCGGGTCGGCGCGGTGCGTGAGCTGATGAAGAAGCTCACCGGCTGATCGTCCCTGTCACGGCCCGGCGGCCGGTACAGCGCAGCGCGCGAGGCCGTCCCGGACGGGTCCGGCCCGCAGTTCGCGGCTATGCTGTGCGGCACCGACGACAGGGGGTGATCATGCGGATACTGATACTGGGCGCCGGCGGCATAGGCGGCTACTTCGGAGCGCGCCTGCAGCATGCGGGTGCGGATGTGCACTTTCTCGTACGCCCGCCCCGCGCGGAAATCCTGCGCGCCCGCGGCCTGCGGGTGCACAGCCCGCTGGGCGATCTGCGGCTGCAGCCCGACGTCATCACGCGCGTCGACGCGCCGGCCGACGTGGTGCTGCTGTCCTGCAAGGCGTATGACATCAACCCGGCACTCGATTCGATTGAACCGGCGATGGGCCCGCACAGCGCCGTCGTGCCACTGCTCAATGGCGTCGCCCATCTCGATGCACTGGACCGGCGTTTCGGCCGCCAGCGCGTGGCAGGCGGCGTGGCGCATCTGGCGCTCACGCTGGACGGAGATGGAGACATCCGTCACCTGAACTCGACCGAGAAGCTCATCATCGGCGCGCGGGCGGATTCGCATCGGACAATGGTCGAGTCGCTGGGCGAACGGCTTGCCGCGATCTCGCCCGATTACCTCGTATCCGCCGACATCGAACAGGACATGTGGGACAAGCTGGTGTTCATCAGCGTACTGGCCGGAGCCACCTGCCTGATGCGTGCCCCCGTCGGGGTGATCCTCGCCACGCACGCCGGTGGCCGCCTGATCGACGACATGCTGGCGGAAAGCGCCGCCGTCGCATCGGCCTGCGGCCACGCTCCGGCACCGGCCAGAATGGAGGGCTACCGGGCGACCCTCACCGAATCCGGTTCGACGCTGACTGCGTCCATGCTGCGTGACCTGTTGCGTCACGCACAGACCGAAGCGGAGCACATACTGGGCGATCTTTGCCGGCGCGCCGAAGAGCATGCCTTGCAGGTGCCCATGCTTGATCTCGCCCTGTCGCATCTCCAGGCCTACGAAACGCGCAGAGTGTCGGAATCCTCCGGCTGAGAACGGGAGCGGCAGGCCGTATGATGAGCGGCGGTACATGCTGCATGGAGACTGGATGACATTCGCACTTTCCGCCGACGCCCCCCTGTTCATCGTCCTGAATGCAGCCTCGGGCAGCCGGGACGCGGAGGAAACCGCACGCATCATCGAAACGGTGCTGAGCGGTTGTGGCCGCCAGCATCGCATGCTGCACGTACATGATGTGCGCCGGCTCGCCACAGTGGCCTGGCAGGCGGTCGAAGAGGCGCGGATGCAGAAGGGCATGGTCGTGGTCGCCGGCGGCGATGGCACCATCAATGCGGTCGCGCAGGCGGTGGTCGGTACCGGTGTGCCCTTCGGCGTGCTGGCTCAGGGCACATTCAATTACTTCGCGCGTACCCACGGCCTGCCGACCGACACCGAAACCGCGTTGCGCGCCTTGCTCGACGGCCAGGTCAGACCGGTGCAGGTGGGCCGCGTCAATGACCACATTTTCCTGGTCAATGCCAGTCTCGGGCTCTACCCCACCCTGCTCGAAAACCGCGAACAATGGAAACGCCAGTTCGGCCGCACCCGTCTGGTGGCGCTGTGGGCAGGGCTGGCGACCTTGCTGCGCGGCCATCGTCGTCTGACGCTGGAAATCGAGCACGGCGGCGGGCTGCGTACCATGCACACCTCGACGCTGTTCGTGGGCAACAACCCGTTGCAACTGGAACAGATCGGCATCGCCGAGGCGGCCGCGCTGGAGCACGGCCGTCTCGCCGCGCTCGCGCTGCGCCCGGTAGGACGCAGGGCCATGCTGTGGCTGCTCGCGCGCGGCGCCTTCGGCCGGCTCGGCGACGCGCAGGAAATACAGAGCTTCAGCTTCCGCACCTTGCGCCTGAGCGTGCTGAGAAGGCGCAGGAGCCATGGCCGCATCAAGGTCGCCACCGACGGCGAAATCGTATGGATGCGTACGCCGCTCGAGTTCACGGTGTTGCCCGACGCATTGAACCTCGTCGTGCCGCGCGCGGTGGAGGCGCGCGAGTGAACCTGCTGCTGCAGGTATCCGATCCGCATTTCGGTGCCGAGCGCCCTGAAGTGTGCGATGCGCTGCTGCGTCTGGCGCAGCGCGAGCGCCCGCATGTGCTGCTGATGAGCGGCGATCTGACGCAGCGCGCCCGTCCCGCGCAATTCGCCGCCGCCCGCCGCTTCGCCGACAGCCTGAACGTGCCGCATCGGCTGACCCTGCCAGGCAATCACGACATTCCGCTGTTCGATCTTGCAAGCCGCCTGTTCCGGCCCTATGCACGCTACAGACGGCATTTCGGACCGGCCCACGACGGGGTGCTCGATGTGGATGGCTTGCGCCTGATCGGTCTGGATTCGACCCGCCGCCTGCGCCACGTCGATGGCGAACTGTCCGATGTGCAGATCGCGCGCACCGCCGAGCTTCTGCGCTCCGCACCCAACGGTGCACTGCGCGTGGTTGCATTGCATCACCCCCTGGAGGTCGGGCGCGGCAGTGAACGGCGCAACCGCGTCCACGGTCACGAAGAGGCGATCCGCGAATGGATACGTGCGGGCGCCGACCTCATGCTGGGCGGCCATATCCATCTGCCCTCGGTACGCCGCCTCGAGCACGCGCCACGCTGGTCCTGGGCGGTGCTGGCCGGCACTGCGGTATCGCACCGCATCCGTCACGATGCGGGCAATTCGGTGAACCTGCTGCGCCGCGCAGGCGACCGCGCCTGCATTGTCGAACGCTGGGACTTTCGCGATGCGTCGGGTGCGTTCGAACTGGCTGCGCTCAATGCGCTGCCACTTGCGCGACACTGCCGATGAGCGCTTCCATCACCGGAGGAGCGGCCGCACTGGCCGAATTGCTCGCCACCCGGATATGGCTGGTCTATGCCGTGCTCCTGATCGGAGCCCTGGCCGCCGCCGCGCTGATATTCGTCGCGTGGCGGGATTGGCGAGGCACACGTGATGCCCGCCTCACCGCAATCGTGATCGCCGGACTGTGCGCCATCGGCACCGGTGCCATCGTTTTCGCGTGCATCGCCTTCGCAGTGCACAGAGGCAATGCATTGCCGGCCCTCGACGACGCTCTGGTCGATGCCTTGGCCACCCACGCCACTGTGACGACGCTGCAGGTGTTTGCAGTGCTGACGCGGTTCGGCGACACCGAAGTGCTGACCGTTCTCGGCGTACTCGGCACTGCCGTGCTTCTGTGGCGCCATCAGTACCGGCTGGCTGCCACCTGGGCGGCTGTGATCGGCGGCAATTCGCTGCTCAACGTAAGCCTCAAGAGCGCGTTCCAGCGCGCGAGGCCGGTGCACGAACACGGCGTGACGATGGAAACAAGCTGGAGCTTCCCTAGTGGACACGCTTCCGGCACTGTCGCTGCCTGGGGTGTGTTCGCCTATGTGCTGCTGCAGCTTCTGCCCGCACGATGGCATCTGCCTGTGGTGCTGGCCGCCGTTGCGGTCGCACTCACCACCGGCTTCAGCCGCATCGTGCTGCAGGTGCATTTCGCGAGCGATGTGGTGGCCGGCATGTTGTCCGGCGCTTGCTGGCTCGCGCTGTGCATCGTCGCCAGCGAATGCGGGCGGCGGCGACGGATCCGAACCTGATCACGCAACGTCCACAGACCCTAGCTCAACACCGCGCGGTTGCGTCCTGCCTGTTTCGCTGCGTACAGCCTTTCGTCGGCGGTACGGAAAAGATGCAGGACCTCGGCGTCCGCCGAAGGTACGAAGGCGCCGCCGATGGAGGTGGTCACCACACCCCAGTCGTCGTTGCACGAATGCGGAATGGCGAGCGCGCGTACTCCGGATATGACTTCGTCGGCCAGCGTGCGATAGGTTTCCAGACTGGCATCCGGCATCAGGACCGCAAATTCCTCGCCTCCGTAACGTGCGGCCAGGGCGCCGCGAGTGCGCTTCTCCTGGTTGAAACGTTCGACCACATCGGCCAGGGTACGCGCGACCCGACGCAGACAGTCATCGCCGGCGGCATGTCCGTACAGATCGTTGTATTGCTTGAAGTGATCGATGTCGAGCATGAGCAAGGCGAACGAGGAACGTGTCTGCTGTGCCTGCTCCCACTCGACGTCTACCGTGAGATCCATGTGTCGACGGTTGCACAGACCGGTCAGACTGTCGCGTATCGCCTGTTCCTTGAGGAGGTGGTTCGCCAGCGTGAGCCGCTTGCGCAAGCGCGCGATGCGTGCCATGGCCTTCATCTTCGCGCACAACACGGCTTCCGGCAGCGTCTTGACGAGAAAGTCGTCGCCGCCCGCGTCAATGGCCGTAATCAGGTTTTCGTGCGTACCCGACGCAGTCAGGAAGATGATGGGCGTCCACGCCCAGTCCTGGGTCGCCTCGATCGCGCGGATGCGCGCCGTCGCATCGAAACCGTTCATCACCGGCATTTCGATGTCCATCAATACCAGGTCAGGTGCAAAGCTGGAGAACTTCTCCACGCCTACCGCGCCATTCTCGGCGATACACACCTCGTAGCCGAAGGACGCCAGCCGCACCGACATGATGGCGGCCATGGCGCGGCTGTCCTCGACGAGCAGAATCTTCATTTCATCACCGCTGCAATGCTATTCCGGGGCCGGCACGCATCGGCGCCCGCCCGGCCGAGTGCGTCTCACGACGATCCCGAGGTCTATCGACCTTTCCGGCGGAAACTGAAGCGCGCGAAGTGCAAACCCCTGCACAGTCGGCACAGATCCTTGCCGCCGGATCGAGAACGGGAGAAGGCGGTCGCCCGCATGCTATCGTGACGACCGTTCCGGGCACCTGTTCTCGGCTGACCGCACACCATGTTCTTCCGGCAACTCGAATACCTCGTCACCCTCGCCCGCGAGAAGCATTTCGCCCGCGCAGCCAAGGCCTGCCACGTGTCCCAGCCCGCGCTGTCGTCAGCGATCCGCAATCTGGAAGAAGAGCTGGGCGTGACCATCGTGCTGCGCGGCCAGCGCTTCCTCGGCTTCACCGCCGAGGGCGAGCGCATCCTCGCCTGGGCGCGGCAGAGCCTCGCCGCACTGTCCGGCCTGCGCCAGGAGGCATCGGTGGCCCAGGCGCACCTGACCGGTGTGCTGCGTCTCGGCGTCATCCCCACCTCGTCGGTCATCGTGTCGCTGCTGACCGGAGCTTGCCGCAGCCAGCATCCGGAACTGGCCTACTCGGTGCTGTCGCTATCCACCGACGAAATCCTGCGACGGGTGGACGAATACGAGCTCGATGCCGGCGTGTGCTATCTGGACGACGTCGACGAAGCGGGTTTCCGCGTACTGCCGCTGTTCCAGGAGCGCTACATGCTGCTTGCCCCGGCCGGCTCGCGCGAAGCGGCGCTCGACACCATAAGCTGGAAGGAAGCGGCGGCACTGCCGCTATGCCTGCTCACGCCGAACATGCAGAACCGCCAGATCGTCAATGCAGGCTTTCGCCGTGCATCGGCGCAGCCCTTCGTCGCGGTGGAGACCGATTCGGTGTCGGCACTGCTCGCGCAGGTGCGCCATGCCGGCCTGTACAGCGTGGTGCCGCACAGCCTGACCGATCTGGCGATCGCCCCTACCGGCACGACGATGGTGAGCCTCAAGCCGCTGTTCTCGCGCGTGATCGGTCTGGTGCTGCGCGATCCGGACCCTCTGCCGGCACTGCCGCCACTGCCCTCGGCCTTGTGGCACATCGCGTCCGGCCTGGATCTGCATCGGCGCTTCGGCACGCCGTCTGCGGGCGGCTGATAAGCACGGCTTATCAAAGAATCCGGACAAACGATTGGACGGGTCTGTCAAGCCCTTGCAGCATCCACCGCAACAGTGCATGGGCACAGGCCGGTTGAAACCACATTGACCGGCATCAAGCGCCCGTGACGAATCATTGCGGAGCGCTCATGTCGGATTCAGGGATCAAGGAGTACAACGCGCCGGCCGGTGGCTGGGGTGCGCTGAAGAACGTCGCCATCCATTTGCTGAAGGAAAAGATTCCCGGCCGCGGCGCACTCACCCTGCTGTCGCAGAACCAGCCCGATGGCTTCGATTGTCCCGGCTGTGCCTGGCCCGACCGCGAGCACACCTCCACCTTCGAGTTCTGCGAGAACGGCGTCAAGGCGGTTGCGGCCGAATCGACCGCCAAGCGCGTCACCCCGGATTTCTTCGCCCGTCACACGGTGACCGAACTGCTGCAGCAGTCCGACTACGAACTGGAAGCGCATGGCCGGCTGACCCATCCGATGCGCTACGACGCGGCCACCGACCGCTATGTTCAGGTGAGCTGGGACGAAGCCTTCAAGCTCATGGCTGACCATTTGAATGCCCTGCCCGACCCTGATCAGGCGGCCTTCTACACCTCGGGCCGAGCCAGCAATGAAGCGGCTTTCATGTACCAGTTGTTCGTGCGTCGCTACGGCACCAACAACTTCCCCGACTGTTCGAACATGTGCCACGAGCCGACCAGCATAGGCCTGCCGGAAACGGTCGGTGTCGGCAAGGGCACGGTGACGCTGGACGACTTCGACCACTGCGACACGCTCATTCTGTTCGGCCAGAACCCGGCGACCAACCATCCGCGCATGCTGGGCGAGCTGCGCGAATGCGCCAAGCGCGGCGCCACCATCGTCGCGGTGAATCCGCTGCGCGAACGCGGGCTGGAACGGTTCGCGAGTCCGCAGCACATGCTGGACATGCTGTCGCCCAAGGGCGTGCAGATCAGTTCGGTGTTCATCCGTCCCAAGCTCAGCGGCGATCTCGCGCTGATCAAGGGGGTTGCCAAGCGCGTGCTTGAAATGGACGACGCGGTGATCGATGCGGGCGGCGAGCGCGTGATCGACGTCGAATTCATCGCCGAGCACTGTGCCCACTTCGACGACTTCGCGGCCGATCTGCGTGCGTCGGACTGGAGTGAAATCGTCGAGGAATCCGGCGTGCCGTACGAGGAGATCGACCGACTGGCCGGCATCTACGCACGCGGCAAGGCCGTGATCGCAACCTGGGGCATGGGCCTGACCCAGCACAAGCATGCCGTGGCCACGCTGCAGATGCTCACCAACCTGATGCTCATGCGCGGCAATATCGGCCGGCGCGGCGCCGGACTGTGCCCGGTTCGCGGTCACTCGAACGTGCAGGGCGACCGCACCGTGGGCATCGATGAACGCCCCACCCCGGCCTTCCTCGATCGCCTGGAAAAGGTGTTCGGCTTCAAACCGCCGCGCCACCATGGCTACGACGTCGTGGCGACGATACAGGCCATGCTGGACGACAAGGTGAAGGTGTTCATCGGCCTCGGCGGCAACTTCGTTATGGCGTCGCCGGATACCGATCGCGTGTTCGCCGCGATGCGCGCATGCAACCTGACCGTGCACATCACGACCAAGCTCAACCGCAGCCATCTGGTTCATGGCCGCGATGCACTCATCCTGCCCACCATGGGGCGCACCGAAATCCACGCCACCGCGCTCGGACCGCAGGGTGTGACGGTCGAGGACTCGATGAGCATGGTCCATATTTCCTACGGCATCAACAAGCCGGCCTCGCCGGAATGCCTGACCGAGATCGAAATCGTCGCCCGGCTGGCGCAGGCCACCCTGCCGGACGCCGGCATAGACTGGATGTGGTACGCGGAAGACTATGCGCGCATCCGCGATGCGATCGAAAAGGTGTACCCGCAGTTCAAGGATTTCAACGCGCGCGTCGTGCGTCCGGGTGGTTTCCACCTGGGTGTGGCCTCGCGCAACCGTGTCTGGCTCACGCCCAGCGGCCGTGCGGAATTCAAGGTGCACGCCATCCCGAAGGACACGCCGATACACCAGGCGCGCAAGCGCTTCGGCGATCGCGTGCTCACGCTGATGACCACGCGCTCGCATGACCAGTACAACACCACGGTCTATGGCATGGACGACCGCTATCGCGGCGTGTTCGGTCAGCGTCGCGTGCTGTTCATGAACCGTGCCGACATGGACCGCCTCGGCTTCGCGCCGGGCCAGTGGGTGGATCTGGTCAGCGTGTGGGACGACGGCATCGAGCGTCGTGCCGACGGCTTCAAGCTGGTCGAGTACGACATTCCGGACGGCTGCATCAGCGGCTATTACCCGGAAACCAATCCGCTGGTACCGCTGCACAGCTTCGCCGACAAGGCGCGCACACCGACCTCGAAGTCGATTCCGGTCCTGATGGAGCCTTCGCGTGTCGCCGCGTAACGACGAAGACCTGTTCGACGATGATGTCGAACCGGATGCCGGCAGCGACAACGACGGTGTCGATCCGCTGACGGTCGCCATACTGCGTGCATTGCACGAAGATCTGGCCGACAGCCGCGACATGTCGCTCGCACGGCTGGCGAAGCGTGTGGGCGCTCGCCAGAGCACACTGCGTCGCCAGCTCACTGCGCTGGAAGATGCCGGACTGGTGGGCGTCATGCTCACCGAGGACGGCAGCGGACAGGTCGAATTGACGACAGAAGGTCGCGCGCTGTGCGCGCTGCTGATGGAGGACGGCGATACGCCACCTCCGCCGCCGGTGCACTGAGCCGGCGCGCATCGAAAGTTTCTCTCTCCTCGGCGTCTTCTCCTCCTCGACGCCTTCATGCCGGGGCCGTTCCAGCCCCGGCATTTCTTTTTTCAGACCCCGGTTCCAGCCATTCGCGCCGCCTGCTCCGACTGACACAGTTCGCGCAGATAGGGCCATGGGTAGATGCCGCGTTCGTGGCCATCCGAGAACACGAAGTTGAGCCCGTGATCGGCCAGCGGCTTCACCGCCTGCACACCTACCGACGCGATTTCGGCAGGCGGCTGGCCGTCGCGCCGCCCCCTCTCGCACTGGGCACAACGGCAGCGCGCGCGCAGCAGGCCATGCGGCAACGCACGGTTCAGTCCGTCCGACCATTCGATCTCGAGCAGGCGCGATTCAGCATGCAGCACCAACCTGACCGGCAGCGCGCTCACAGCACCGCCCCGACGCTCTGCTCGCCCATATGCCAGTCGTGACCGGCCAGCCCGCCCTCCTTCAGCTCGCCACCCATGGCAGCCAGACTCTCCTCGCGTATCAGCGCGCGCAACTGTCGGTGCAGCGACAGGAAGGCGGGTGAAGACAGCATGTCGGGTGTGCGCGGACGCGGCAGCGGTATCGGAATTTCCGCCTTGATGCGGCCGGGCCGAGCGGTCATGACATACACCTTGTCGGACAGGAAGATGGCTTCCTCGATATCGTGCGTGATGAACAGCACCGACAGTTTGAGCTGCTGCCACATATTGGTCAGGATTTCCTGCATCACCACCCGCGTCTGCGCATCGAGCGCGCCGAAGGGCTCATCCATCAGCATCACCTGCGGACTGGTCGCCAGCGCCCGCACGATGCCGACCCGCTGTTTCATGCCGCCGGACAACTGATCCGGATAGTGGTTCTCGAAAGACAGCAGGCCGGCCAGGCCGAGCAAGGTGCGCGCGCGCGCCTCTCGCAACATGCGCCCCACCCCTTTCATCTTCAGTCCGAATTCCACGTTCTGCCGCACGGTGAGCCAGGGAAACAGCGAGTACTGCTGGAACACCACGCCACGATCCGCGCCCGGCCCGCTGATGCCCTGGCCATCGACCGTCACGCGGCCCGCGTCGGCGCGCAGGAACCCGGCGACGATGTTGAGCAGCGTGGACTTGCCGCAGCCCGACGGTCCGACGATGGACACGAATTCCCCGGGTTTCACGTCGAGTGACACGCTGCTGACGGCGTCGAAGGGCCGGCCGTTCTGCACGAAACGCACGCTCACATCGCGGATGTCGATGTGTCCGGCTGCCGTTGCTGGAGGGGTCGTCATATCAGTTCTCCTTGCCGTGACCGGACTGCCAGGGCATCAGCACGCGGCCAAGCAGCCGTATCGCACCGCTGCATGCCAGACCGAGCACCCCGATCACCACCATGCCGACGACGATGTTCGCGTACTCGATCAGCGAATAGGCTTCCCAGGTGAAGTAGCCGACGCCGTATTGACCGGAAATCATTTCCGCGGCGATCAACGACACCCACGCCACACCCATGCCCACCGCCAGACCGGTGAAAATGTGCGGCATGGCGCCGCGCAGTACCACCTGGGTCATCAGCGCGAATTCGCTCGCACCCAGGCAACGGGCGGCCCGCACCAATACCGCGTCCATGCTCTGCACCCCGTGCACCGTGTTCAGCAGGATGGGAAAGAAGGCGCCGATGAAGGTGATGAACACGATGCTGGTTTCGGTGGTCGGCCACAGCATGATGGAGATGGGCACCCAGGCGATGGCCGGTATCGGACGCAGCACTTCCATCGCGGGGAACAGCAGGCTGCGCATCGCCTTGTAGCGGCCTATCACGAGCCCCAGCGTCACACCCAGCACGGTCGCCACCGCGAAGCCGAGCAGGATGCGTCTCAGGCTGAGCAGGATGTGCGAACCGAAGCCGCGATCACCGAACAGGTGCACCGCCTCGGTAAACACCTCGACCGGCCCTGGCACATTCGTGAAGCGGATGTAGAACACCCAGCGATGAGTGGTCGCCAGATGCCAGAAGCCGATCAGCAGGCCGATCGAAAGCGCACCCAGCAACAGGCCGGGCAAACCGCGCCGTAGCGCGGCACCCCAGCGGGCGGCTGTCGTTGCGCCGGCGGGTTGCGTCATGCCTGACGGTCTCGGCATCACCGGCACGACCGGCGCGTGCGTGGCCCCGCCGGCCGCCAGGGTCGTTGCCACCGGCGCCGCGGCGGGTGGCGTATCGACCTCGCCGGACGGCGGGGCCGTCTCGTCCAGCGCGGCAATCCTCATCGCATTGGCCATGACTTATTTCCTTACCGTGGCGACCGCCAGTGCATCGGCGTAGCTGCCCAGTTTTCCGCCATTGGCGGCGGCATGGGCTTCGGCATCCTTCTTCAGCAGGAAAGGCGTGATGCTGCTCGCACCGCCCTTGCTCACGATGGAATAGAAGGCCTTGTCGGCAAACAGCTTGATCTTGAACGCCTGGTCGAACACGAAAGCCACGCCGATCTTCTTGCCTGCCTTGGTCGCCGCATTGACCGCAGCCAGCGTGCATTCGGCCGACTTGTAGGCGGCAATGCTGCCGCCCTCCAGCCACACCTCGCCCGCCTCACGCGGCTTGTCTATCGCGCCGCCGCACAGCGGATCGGTGCCGGTGATTTCGTAGCTGGCAAAGCTCGCCTTCTGCTTGTCGTAATCCAGGCCCAGTTCCTTGAACGCCTGCTTGACATAGGTTTCGTCGACCCAGGCATCGGCATCGAAGTCCTTCACGCGGCCCATGCGCTGAAGCACGCCGTGGTCATACTTCACGGTGTCGACCCACTTCGGCTTGATGGTCGGATCCAGCGTATGCACGCCGCCCGGGCCGAGGAACATGTAGGCAACTTCCTTTTCCACCCGCGTCCACTCCTCGATCTTCGTGGCGGCCTCGACCGGGTTCTTGCGCACCCACTCGTTGGCCTCCATCAGCGCCTTGATGTAGGCGACGACGAATTCCGGATACTTCTTCGCAAAGTCCTCGCGCACCACCACGCCGTGGAAGGTGGGCACCTTGGTTTCGACGCCATCGAAAATCTTGCGCGCGAAGCCCCGGTAGGGCAGCAGTTCAGCGAACGGAACGAAATCGGCGTGACCGTCGATGCGCTTTTCCTGCAGGCTCGACGTGCCGACCTCCGGGCTCTGGCTGGACAGCTCCCAGAAGTCGCTCTTCCAGCCCTTGTCCTCCATCGCCTTGAGCAGCATGCCGTGCGCGGCAGAACCGAAAGGCACGGACACCTTCTTGCCCTTGAGATCGGACAACTGGTAGTAGGGCGAATCCTTGTGCACCACGATGCCGTTGCCGGCACCATCCGCGTTGTAGGCGATCAGCGCGATGAGACGGCTCCTCGTGTCCGGGCTGGCCTGGAAGGTGGCGCCATTCACCAGCAAGGGATAGTCGCCCATCATGCCGATCTGCAGCGTGTTGGCCACCATGCCGTTGGTGACCGGAGGGCCGGAGGTGAAGTTCTGCCACTCGATCCTGAACTGGATGTCCTTGTACTTGCCGGTCTTGGGCAGGTGCTTCTCGATCAGCCCGAGTTCCTTGACCACGATGCCGCCGGTGACGGTATTCGTGGTGGTGTTCTGGGTGCCTATGCCCACCGTCACCACTTCCGCCAGCGCCGTTCCGGCACAGGCCAGCAGCGAGCCGGCAAACAGCATGGAACGCAGTGTGCGCTGCAGTCGCTTCGAGCCGTACATCAGTCCATTCATGGCTATCCCCTTCTTCCTGTCAGATCGATGAAATTGCGCAACGGATGAAATCGGTGTGCGGGTCTGTGCTCAGACCTTCTCGGCTATGTCGAGGTACTGGCGCTTGTCCTTGACGGCTACCCAGCGATCCGCCTCCTCCAGCGGATCGCGAGACGCCGAAATGACCGGCCACTGCCGCGCCAGTTGTGCGTTGATGTCGATGAAGGCGCGCTGGTCCTCCGGCAGATCGTCCTCGGCATAGATGGCTTCGGCCGGACACTCCGGCACGCACACGCCGCAGTCGATGCAGCCGGCCGGATTGATCACCAGAAATTCCGGCCCTTCGTGGAAGCACTCCACCGGACACACATCCACGCAGTCGGTGTATTTGCAGCGCACACAGGCTTCGGTCACGACGAAGGTCATGGCGGTCTCCTATTTCTGGGCGAGGGAAATGGCGGTCAGCGCGAGACGGGACAGCTTGCGCACATCCGGGTCGGCGTCGTCGAGCGCCTTTTCCAGCGCAGGGATGGCACGCGGGTCGGCGATTTCGCCGAGCGCGATCGCGGCCTCCTTGCGCAGATTGCCTATCGGATGTGCGAGCGCCTCCATCAGCGACGGCAGCGCTGCGGTCGCTTTCAGCAGCCCGAGGCTGCGTGCCGCTTTCACACGCACCTGCCAATAGTCGTCCTGCATAGCGCGCATCAGTTCGGGGATGGCCAGGCCCAGGCGCAACTTGCCCAGGGTCTGTGCCGCTTCGTCGCGCACCATCCAGGACACATCGCTCAGCGCCCGCGTCAGCGCCGGCAGCACACTCACTTCGCTGGAGTAGCCGATGGCACCGATGGCGATGCGCCGCACCTCGTGATCCGGATCGCGCGCCGCGATCTCGGCCAGCGCACCGATCGCCTCCGCTCGGCGCAGGTAGCCAAGCACGCCGACCGCTTCGCGGCGCACGCCGGCATCGGCGTCCTTGAGCGCATCCATGGCCGGCGCGAATGCGGCATCGACGCGCAGCGCGCGCACCGCGCGCAACGCCAGCATGCGCACCTCGGCGCTGTGACCGCTCAGGAAAGGAATGAGCGGTGCGGCGGAGGCGCTTTCCTTCAGTTCTGACAGCACCAGTCCAACGGCCGTCCTCACCTCGGCATCCGGGTCGAGCAGCATGGGGGCGAGCGCTTCGACCACCTCGGCGTCCTCGTAGCCCTCGAGTGCACGCACGGCTTCGGTCCGCACCGTGGCGTCGCTGTCCTGCAGCCGCGGCAGCAGCAACGGAACGATGTCGTCCTCATCGCTGTAGGGCAGATCGATCACGGCCAGGCGGCGCACCTCGGCATCCGGGCTGGCCAGTCGATCGGCAATCGACAATGTCTGCAGTTCCATGATGGTCCCTTCAGCGCAGCAGGTAGGGGATGGACACGCTGACCGCACCGGTCGGGCAGTCGGTCTCACAGGGCAGGCAGTACCAGCACTCATCGAACTTCATGAAGGCCTTGCGGGTGAGCATGTCGATGGCGAGCACGTCGAGCGGACAGACGTCCACGCACACGGTGCAGCCCTTCTCGGCAATGCACTTGTCGTTGTCGACCTGCACCGGCACCTGGGTCGGCGTAGCTGCTAGGGTCATGGCGTACTCCTTGTGGAATCGAGTCTTGAGTCGGGTCGTGGAAACGGAGCGGATCAGCGCCGTCGTGAAAATCAGGCGGCCTCGGCGCTGCGGGCAACGCGCAGGCGCTGATAGGCGGTGCGCTCTTCCTCGTCGATGGGCACCACATAGGGTTCGATCGCCTTCTTCGCCAGCGTCATCCGGCCGTCGGCGCCCTTGCTGAGCAAGGTGTGGCAGAACCAGTTGTCGTCGTCGCGCTCGGGATGATCGACGTAGTAGTGGTAGAGGCCCCATCGGCTTTCGGTGCGGAACAACGAGGCGCGGGCGGCCATTTCGGCGCAGTCGATGATGGAGTGCGCTTCCATCGCACGCATCAGCTCATGCGGATTGCCGGCCATCATGCAGGCCGTGTCCTCACGGATTTCGTCGAAACGGCGCAGCGCGATCTCGTACTTGCGCGTGATCTTGGGCGGTTGCAGGTAGTCATTCACCAGCCGGCGCGTCTTGTACTCGATCTGGAACGGGGTCAGTCCGTCGGTGCGTCCCAGCGGGGCCAGGATGCGCGCCTCCTCGGCCGCTGCGGCGCCCGCGTCGTAGTCGACCAGCGGCCGCTCGGCGCAGTACTCGGCGGCGTTCTCGCCGCATATACGGCCATAGACGAAGGCACCCAGCATGTAGTTGTGCGGCACGCTGGCACAGTCGCCGGCGGCATACAGGCCGGGCACCGAGGTTTCGCCGCGCGCGTTGATGTGAATGCCGGATGCGCTGTGGCCGCTGCAGAACCCGATTTCCGAAATGTGCATTTCCACCATCTGCGAGCGGTAGTCGTTGCCGCGCTTCTCGTGGAAGCGGCCGCGGCTCGGACGCTCGTTGGTATGCAGGATGGTTTCGATCTCCTGGATGGTTTCCTCCGCCAGGTGATCGAGCTTCAGGAACACCGGACCGTTGCCGCCCTCGAGTTCGTTGTGGAACTCCATCATCATCTGGCCGCTCCAGTAATCACACTCGATGAAGCGCTCGCCCTTGGAGTTCGCGGTGAAGCCACCGAAAGGACCGGTCACATAGGCACAGGCCGGACCGTTGTAGTCCTTGATCAGCGGGTTGATCTGGAAGCACTCGAGATTGGCCAGTGAAGCGCCGGCGTGATAGGCCATCGCATGTCCGTCGCCACAGTTGGTCGGGTTCTCGTAGGTGCCCATCAGATAACCGGAGGCCGGCAGGCCGATGCGGCCGGCCGCGCCGGTGCTGATCACCGCCGCCCTGGTACGGATGACATAGATGTCGGCGGTGCGGCAGTCGAAGCCCATCACCGCGGCCACTTCGCCGTTGGCGCCGGTCAGCACGCGGGTGACGACGACGCGGTTGGTCACCTCCACGCGCGCCTTCTTCAATTGGCGGTAGAGGATTTTCTTCATGTGGTGACCTTCAGGCATGGGCAGCACATAGCTGCCCAGGTGATGCACCTTGCGCACCGCGTAATCGCCGGTTTCGTCCTTCTCGAACTTGACGCCCCAGCGATCCAGTTCGTTGATCATGTCGAAGCTGTTGGCGGCATAGGCCATCACCGCTTCCTGATCGACGATGCCGTCGTTGGCGATGGTGATTTCCTTGACATACTGCTCCGGTGTCGCGTGACCGGGTATGACGGCGTTGTTCAATCCGTCCATGCCCATCGATATCGCGCCCGAGCGCTTCACGTTGGCCTTGTCGATCAGCAGCACGCGCAGCTTGGGGTTCTTTTCCTTGGCCTTGACCGCGGCCATCGGGCCGCCGGTACCACCGCCGATGACCACGAGGTCGAATTCCAGATCGATGCGTTTCATGTTCTCTCCTGTAGGGTGTCGCACTCTGGCGCGTCAGCGCCCGCCTGCGAACGAAGAATTCCTGCGATGCAATTTCCAGGCATCACTGCCCGCCTCAACTCCGGTCGATCCGTAGCCGGTACTGGAAGGCATCGCCGCGGTAGTAGAGGAATTCGAAATCGATGGGCCGTTCGCCGGCCCAGGTGAGCCGCTCGATGCGCAGCAAGGGCGAGGCCTCGGCGATGTCCAGATGCCGCGCCAGCGAGTCGTCGGCGGAGATCGCCTCGATCTGCACATCGGCATGCGTCAGGTTGTGACCGAAGTCGTTTTCGAGAATGACGAAGATGTCGCGCGTGGCCAGGTCCTCCTGGGTGAGCCGCTCACCGATGTCGAGCGGGAAGTAGCTCACGTCGACCGAGATCGGCTCCCGGTTCAGGTAGCGCAGACGCTGGATCTCGAACACCATGTCATCGTGCTTCTTCAGATGCAGGCGCTGCGCCACCAGCGGCGTCACAGCCACCGGCTTCGCGCTGAGCAGCAATGAATAGGTTTCGTAGCCGGACGAGGACATGGCCTCGCCGAAACCCTGCAGCCTGGACAGACTCTGGAAGGCCTTGGGCTTGGCGACGAAACTGCCCTTGCCCATCACCTTGAAGATGAGCCCCTCCTTCTGCAGGTCGCCCAGAGCCTGGCGTATCGTGATGCGGCTCACCTTGAATGCCGACATCATCTGGCTTTCCGACGGCATCTGGGTATGAGGGGGATAGCTGCCGTCGAGAATGCGACGGCGCAGGATTTCCCGGATCTGCGTATACAGCGGCATCTGCGATACCGCCGAAAGATCCTTGCCTAACGCGTCCGGTACGGAATCCGGTTCCGGCGTCTGTTGCGGTGCCATGCTGGAGCTCCTGTCGAAGAACCTGTTATGACGGGTTATGTCATGCAAACTCGGTGCCACTTTTTCGCCGTGCACAAAATCGTGTTCAGCTCATTGATTCAAAACAATTACATGTCGAATTACCGGGGATTCGCCCGAACGATTCGCCGGGTTTTCCTGCACCGCCGCTGTGCGATGCACCATATCGGCCGCCTGTCGTGGCCACGATGCAAGCAGACCGATGATCATGAGCAGCGCGAGCACCACGCGGCGGAAGTAGCGCGGATCGAGCACCCGGTACACCCGCTCGCCCAGCAGACCGCCCGCATGGAACAGCGGCGCCAGCAGCAGCGATTGCAGCAGCAGCGCGCGGTCGAGCACCCCGCCCAGCGCAATGCAGGCCAGCGCCATCGGATACAGGCAGCCGAAGTAGACGAGGAAGCTGGCACGCAGCCGGCGCGCATCGGTATCGATGGCCAGCAGATAAAGAATGGCGGGCGGCCCGCCCACGCCACCGAAACCGGTCAGCAGGCCGCTGGCCAGTCCGGCCAGCGCAGCCCCCGCCGGTCCAGGGGTCCATCGCGGACGCCAGCCGGACGCCATCAACGCGGCGCTGAGCAGGACCGACAAGCCCACCAGCAGTCCGAAGTGGCCTGCCGGCACGCGCTGCACCGCCCACAGCCCACATGGCAGGCCACATGCGGCCGCGCCCAGCATGGGCAAGAGCACCCGGTGATCCACCTGTCGTCGCATGGCAGGCGCAAGTGCGTGCGTCAGTGGCAAGGCATTGAGCAAGGTGACCAGGCACAGCGTGTCGCGCGCCGAGGCCACCAGCGCGAGCAACGGTGCCATCAGCAAGGCCGCCCCGAATCCGGTCATGCCTCGCAGGACGCCGCCCGCCAGCACCGCGGACGCGATCACCGTCCAACTGGTGGCGTCGCGTACCCCCCACCAGCCCTGGAGCACAGACATGTCCATATATCCCTTCGTGCGGTCGGCACAGCCCGGACGGCGCGACCAACCTGTCATGACAGGTTGGATAAAGCAAGAGCCACACCGGATGGCGCCTCTGCGGGCCTTCGCGGCGTCCTGCCTGCGTTTCCGGCCTGCGGCCCGCGGCAGGCCCTGCGCCGGTCGCGCACGATGCCGGCGCACGTGCGCCCTCAAGCGGTGCCCCGATCACGACCACGCTCCGATCAGCACCAGGATGGCAGCGCCCACCACGAGATGGATGCACAGCCCCCCCGCCAGAAGCCACACGCGCACACCCGCACCGCCCATATCGGACAAGCGCGTCTGCATGCCGAGCGCGGCCAGACCGATGGCGAGCAGCAATTGCGCCGCCATCACGCCGGCCTGCTGCACGGCAGGCGGCAGCAGGCCACTGCCATTGAGCAACATCATCAACACGAATACGCAGGCGAATGCCGGCGTGCGGCCGCTACCCTCCGGCGCCGAGGTCCGGCGCAGTCCGCGCGCCAGCAGCATGAGCACCGGCGCCAGCAACATGACCCGCCCCATCTTCTCGACCAGCGCCGCAGCAGTCGCGTCGCCGCCGCCCGCCGACGCAGCGGCCACCACATGACCCAGCTCGTGCACCGACAACCCCACCCACATGCCGAACTGATGCGCGTCCATGCCCGACAAGGGCTGCAGAGCGGGCAGCAGGAACATGCAGGCGGACCCGAACACCACCACGGCAAGCACCGCGGCCGACACATGACGGGCGCGCGCGCCGATCACGCCATCGGCCGCGGCGACTGCGGCAGCGCCGCAGATGGCGCTGCCGCAGCCGATCAGCAGGCGCAGATCCCGCTCCACGCCAAGCAGCCGGCCTAGCCAGTCCGCCAGCAGCAAGGTGCTTGCCACCATCAGCACGACCGCGACCGCCCCGTGAATGCCGGCGGCGCCGAGATCGGCGAAGCCGATGCGCAGCCCGAACAGCGCGATGCCCGCACGCATCAGCGGACCCCGCGCCAGATGCAGTCCGCGTGCGCCGTACATGGACAGAGCCGGCCACAGATTGCCCGCCGCCATGCCCACCAGGACCGACAGCGGGAGCCAGCCCAGACCGCTGCTTTCCATGCCCGGCATGCGGGCAAGCAGAGCGGACAGCAGAGCGATGCCGATCGCGGAGGCGAGGCCCACTGGGCGTCCGGGCATCAGGGGAAGAGAGCTCATCGGGCGTGTGCATTACATCGGGAAGCGATGGCGCGCAGCCTAGATGGCGAGCGATTCATTCTTCTATATCATGCAAATCACCAGATGATTACCTGGGGTAATACATGAACCTGCACTTGCTGCGCATCTTCGTGAAAGTGGTGGACGCACAGAGCTTTTCCCGCGCGGCAGAGGCACTGGACATCACGCAACCCGCGGTATCCAAGGCGGTCAGGGAACTGGAAGCACAGCTCGAAACGGTTTTGCTGGACCGGCGCGGCAAGAGCTTCCGCCCCACCCAATCCGGCCAGGCGCTGTACGACTACGGGCGCAGCATCCTGGCGCTGGAACGCGAAGCCACGGAAACGCTGCGCGCCTACAGCTCGCTCGACCGGGGCCGGCTCACCATAGGCGCGAGCACCACCATCGCCACTTACTGGATGCCGCCCTTCCTGGTCGACTTCCACGCCCGGCATCCGCGGCTCGACCTTCAGGTCGTCGCCGGCAACACCCGTCAGATCGCCGATCTGCTGCTCGACTGCCGGGTGGACGTGGCGCTGGTCGAGGGCGAGGTCGACGACACGCGGCTGCAGCGCAGAATCTGGCGGCGCGAGGAAATGGTGATCGTCGCGCCGCGCGACCTCGACCTGTCGTCGGACGACCGCTTCCGGCCGGCCGACCTCGCGCAGCACACCTGGATCGTGCGCGAGCGCGGCTCGGGCAGCCGCACCGCCACCGACCGCGTGCTCGACGAACTGGGGCTCACCCCCGCCCGCACCATGGAAGTGGGCAGCAATGAAGCCATCGTGCAGAGCGTCGCAGCCGGCGGCGGACTGGGCCTGGTGCCGCGCATCTGCGCCCGCGATCAGCTCGCGCTCGGCCGCGTGCGCCGGCTGCATCCGGGTGGCGCGGCCATCCAGCGCACGCTCTACCGCATCCGTCTGCCCGAGCGCCCGCTCGGTCCGGCCGCCCTCGCCTTCGAGGCGCTGATCGCCGCACCGAGGCCCGACGAGGATCAGATCGCTGAAGCCCCCTGAGCGGGAAACGAAAAGGCCGGCTTGCGCCGGCCTCTTGCCGCTTCTGGAGACAGGTCGGCGCTCAGCCCACCCACACCCGCGCATTCCTGAACATGCGCATCCATGGGCTGTCCTCGCCCCAGTGCGCCGGGTGCCAGCTCATCTGCACGGTGCGGAACACGCGTTCCGGATGCGGCATGAGGATGGTGGCGCGACCGTCGGCCGAGGTGACCGAGGTGATGCCGTCCGGCGAGCCATTCGGATTGCGCGGGTAGCGCGTAGCCACGGAGCCGTCGTGGTCGATGTAGCGCATCGCCAGATGCGCCAGCGACTTCGCCTGTTCGTCGGCAAACACCGCGCGTCCCTCGCCGTGTGACACGACAATGGGCATTTTCGAACCGGCCATGCCACGGAAGAAGATGGACGGCGAATCCAGCACTTCGACCTCGGTGAAGCGGGCCTCGAACTGTTCCGAACGGTTGCGCTCGAAGCGCGGCCAGTGTTCCGCACCAGGAATGATGTCCGCGAGCTGGCTCATCATCTGGCAGCCGTTGCACACGCCGAGCGAGAAGGTGTCTTCACGGCTGAAGTACTCGGCGAAGGCGTCACGCAACAGCGGATGGAACAGGATGGACTTCGCCCAGCCGGACCCGGCGCCCAGCACATCGCCGTAGGAGAAGCCGCCGCAGGCCGCCAGGCCCTTGAAGTCGGCGAGCTTGAGGCGGCCAGCCATGAGGTCGGACATGTGCACGTCCTGCGCATCGAAGCCGGCACGGTCGAAGGCCGCGGCCATCTCGACCTGGCCGTTCACGCCCTGTTCGCGCAGGATGGCGATGCGCGGGCGCGCTCCCTTGCTGATGAAAGGCAGTGCGACATCCTCCTGCGGCTCGAAGGTGAGTGCGGCAAACAGGCCGGCGTCGGCGTTGTCGTCAAGCAGCGCGAATTCCTCGCGCGCGCAGTCGGCATCGTCGCGCAGCGCGGCGATGCGGTGGCTGGTTTCGGTCCATGCCTTCTGCAGGTCCGCACGCGACTCGCTGAAAATGACCTTGGCGTTGTGCCAGAACCGGATCTCGTCGCGGTCGTTCGGGCTGCCGATGCCGTGGGTAACCCCGGACAGGCCCGCCTCGCGCAGGATGTCCATCACCCGCGAGCGCTGATCGACACGGATCTGGATCACCACGCCCAGTTCTTCGGCGAACAGCGCGGTGAAGGTGCGGTCGTTGAAACGGCCGCGCACTGCATCCGGCTTCTTCGCGAGCGAATCGACATCGACCAGCAGCGGGTCGTAAGCCAGCGTGTCCAGGTTGATGGACAGACCGACGTGCGAGGCGAAAGCCATCTCGCACAACGTGGCGAACAGGCCGCCGTCCGAGCGGTCGTGATAGGCCAGCACCAGCCCGTCGTCGCGCAGGCGGGTGATCGCCGGCAGCAGGCGGCCGAGCAGCACGGCATCGGCATCCGGGGCATGTTCGCCGACCACGCCACAGGCCTGGGCGAAGGCCGAGCCGCCAAGGCGGTTCTTCATCTGGCCGAGGTCGATCAGCAGAAGTTCGGTGTCGATTTCCGGGTCGATCAACAACTGCGGCGTCAGCGTCCGGCGCACGTCGTCGACACCGGCGAACGCGGTGATGATGAGCGACAGCGGCGCCACCACCTCTTTCTGCACCTCGGCCTCGGACCAGCGCGTCTTCATCGACAGACTGTCCTTGCCGACCGGGATCGCCAGCCCGAGGGCCGGACAGAAATCGAGGGCCACCGCTTTCACCGTGTCGAACAGCGCGGCATCCTCGCCCTTGTGGCCGGCCGCCGCCATCCAGTTGGCCGACAGCTTGATGCGCTCGAAGCTGCGCACGTCGGCAGCGATCAGGTTGGTGATGGCCTCGCCTATGGCCATGCGGCCCGAGGCCGGACCGGACAGCAGCGCCACCGGCGTGCGCTCGCCCATCGCGAATGCCTCGCCGCGATAGCCGGTAAAGCTTTCGCAGGTGACGGCGACGTCGGCCACCGGCACCTGCCAGGGGCCGACGAACTGGTCGCGCGCGGTGAGACCGCCGACCGAGCGGTCGCCGATGGTGATCAGGAAGGACTTGCTGGCCACGGCCGGCACGCGCAGCACGCGGTAGGCGGCGTCCTTCAGGTCGTAGCCGGCGACGTCCATCGGCGGGGCATAGGCCGGCCGGCGCGACACCGTGCGGTGCATCTTGGGCGGCTTGCCGAGCAGCACGTCCATCGCCATGTCGACCGGCTTCGTGTTGAACAGCGGATCGGCCACCGTGAGCTGGCCATCGGCGGTCGCCTCGCCCAGCACCGCGAACGGGCAGCGCTCGCGCGCGCACAGCGCCTCGAATTCCGCGATGCGCTGCGGGGCGATGGCGAGCACATAACGCTCCTGCGACTCGTTGCACCACAGTTCGGCCGGGCTCATGCCCGACTCTTCGCTGTGGATCGCGCGCAGGTCGAACCACGCACCATGACCGGCACCGTGCGCCAGTTCCGGCAGCGCATTGGACAGGCCACCGGCACCCACGTCGTGGATGGCCAGGATGGGGTTGTCGTCCTTCATCTGCCAGCAGCGGTCGATCACTTCCTGCGCGCGGCGCTCGATTTCCGGATTGCCGCGCTGCACCGATGCGAAGTCGAGGTCGGCGGTATTGGTGCCGGTGGTCATGCTCGATGCGGCGCCGCCGCCCAGACCGATCAGCATGGCCGGGCCACCCAGCACCACCAGCTTGGTGCCAGCCGGGAACTCGATCTTCAGCGCATCGCGCGCGGCGATGTTGCCGATGCCGCCGGCGATCATGATGGGTTTGTGATAGCCGCGCATCTCGCCCATGAAGGGCAGTTCGAAGGTGCGGAAATAGCCGGCCAGATTCGGGCGGCCGAATTCGTTGTTGAACGCGGCGGCACCGAGCGGACCTTCGATCATGATCTGCAGCGGCGATGCGATACGCTCAGGCTTGCCATAGGGCAGCGATGTCGCATCGCTGTCGATGCGCTCCCACGGCTGTTCAAAGCCGGGGATGTTCAGGTTGGACACGGAAAAGCCGGCCAGACCTGCCTTGGGCTTTGCGCCACGACCGGTTGCGCCCTCGTCGCGGATTTCGCCGCCGGCACCGGTCGCCGCGCCCGGGAAGGGCGAAATCGCGGTCGGATGATTGTGCGTCTCGACCTTGGCCAGGAAATGCATGGGTTCGACATGCCAACCCCAGCGGCCCTCGCGGTCCGGGTAGAAGCGGTCCACCGGCACGGTGGTCGCGCCCTCGATCACCGCGGCGTTGTCCGAGTACGCGACCACGGTGTGCTGCGGCGTGGCCCTGTGCGTTTCGCGGATCATGCCGAACAGGCTCATGTCCTGTGGCTGATAATCGATGGTCCAGCTTGCATTGAAAATCTTGTGCCGGCAGTGCTCGGAATTCGCCTGCGCGAACATCATCAGTTCGACATCGGTCGGATCGCGGCCCAGTTTCGCGTAGGCGTTGAACAGGTATTCAATCTCGTCATCCGACAGCGCCAGACCGAGTTCCGAATTCGCACGCTCCAGCGCGACCCGACCGTCCGCGAGCGGAACGCTCACCAGCGGTCGCGGCAGTACATGACTGAACAAGGCATCCGCCTCCTCCAGTCCGCCGAGCACCGATTCGGTCATGCGGTCGTGCAGGGCGGCTGCCAGCGCGGCGCGCTCGGCTGCATCCATGCTTCCAGCCCGCAAGCCGCGCGCCAGGGCGGGCTCGAACATCACCCCGCGCTCGATGCGCACTACGCCGGTCAATCCGCAGTTGCGGGCGATATCGCTGGCCTTGGACGACCACGGCGAAATGGTGCCGATGCGCGGCGTGACCAGCAGGCATTCACCTTCGATCGCGGAAGCCGGGCGGGCGGCCAGCAGCGCGCATAGCCGCTCCAGCGCAGCGGTTTCGAGCGCGGCGCCGCATTCGATGAAGAAGTACTGGGTCGCATCCAGTTCGCGCAGGCGCGGTACGACGGCGCGACAGCTTTCGGTCAGGCGGGCAAGGCGGGCTTGGGACAGGGCGGCGGAACCGCGGAGCTTCAGGATGTGGGCCATGGATGCAGGCAAGGGCGGGAGGTGAAAGCGGCGGCGGCCGTGCTGCCGGCGCCGTCCAATCCACAATTATACGTGGGCGTCGCCCCTCGTCCCAAACGCGTCAGGCGCCGGCGCCACTTCCGCCCCTCCGGAAGATTCCTCTCGCCCAGCCGCTCAATCGTCGTATTTCAGTTCGGCGTCCTTCATGCAGGCCTTGCGCGCCGACCCTTCGAGCGACTCGCAGCGTGCCTGGGCCGCCGCCAACTCGGCTTCGTTGCGTTCCTCGACCTGTTCGGCGCGCGCCTTTTCCGTTTTCAGCGCCACCTTGGCATCCGCCAGCGCATTCTTGCGCGCGGCCTCAGCCTCCTTCTCACATACATTCTCGGCGTCGCCATCGAGCTTGTCACAACGATCCATGGCGGCCTTGTAGTCCAGGTCGATGTTCTTGCGCGCGGCATCGTACGTCGCCTCGGCACGCGCCTCGATCACATCTTCCTGGTCGGCCGCGGCCGCCGGCAGGGTCAATGTTGACAGGCAGATGGAACACAGTGCGTTGAACAGGGCTTTCCTCTTCTTCATGGCGGTCTCCTTGAGCTGGCGCGGCCATGCGGTTCCCGGCCGCACCGGTGGGGGTTGTCGGCGATGCGCTGGCTGCATGCCGACAGCCGGTGATGTGAAGCTTAGCGATGCCGGTCACGCGCTCCTGTAGTCGCTGCGCGGCGTCGCGGTAGGACTGTTCCCGCACTCGGGGACAATGCGCGGCCCGCTGGCGCGAGGGCCGGAATTCGCACTACGATGTGCGCGCTTTCCGCATCTGCTTCGCGGAAAGCCCCCCCCTCCACGCACCCGGGAGCACTGCCTGCATGTCCGATGCCTCCATGCCCGATGTCATCGAGGTCAACCTGACCAACTTCCAGCGCGACGTGATCGACGTTTCGCGGCGCGTACCCGTTCTGGTCGATTTCTGGGCGCCCTGGTGCCAGCCCTGCCGCGCCCTGACTCCGAAGCTGGAAGCGCTGGCCGCCTCTTTCGCCGGGCGCATGCGGCTGGCAAAGATCAACTCGGACGACAATCCGGAACTGGCACGGCGTTTCGGCGTACGCGGCATTCCCAACGTGAAGGCCTTCGTGGGCGGCGTGGTGGTGGATGAATTCACCGGCGTGCTGCCGGAACGCGAACTGCACGACTTCATGGAGGCGCTGCTGCCCTCGCCTGCCCAGCCAGCATGTGACGAAATGCAGGCAGCCCTGGCACGCGGGGATGCAGAGGCCGCACTGGCCATGGGCGACGTCGCGCTCGCCCTGGATGCCGGCTTCGAGCCCGCCCGCCTGGGGCGTGTCGAAGCGCTGATTGCGCTGGGCCGCCTGGACGAGGCGCAGGACGCGCTGGACAAGCTGCCCGAGCCACGCCACGATGCGGCGCGCATCGGCACGCTGTACGCGCGCCTGGCGGTGGCTCGCCGTCAGCCGGCCGGGAACGCGCAGGACTACGAGGCGCGCATTGCACGCAACCCCGGCGATCTGGCTGCCCGCCTTGCCTGGTCGGCGGCGCTTGCCGCCCGCCAGGACTGGGAAGGTGCGATGGCGCAGGCGCTGGAAGTGGTGCGCCAGGATCGCGCCTTCGAGGACGACGCAGGCCGTCGCGCCCTGCTCGACCTGTTCGCCTTGCTTGGCTCCGATCACGAACTGGTGCGGCGCTTCCGGCGGGAGCTCGCTGCGCTGCTGAACCGCTGATGGCGGACCGCGTTTCCAGCTTCCCGCCGGTTGCCGACCCGGCCACCGCTCGCATACTCATCCTGGGTTCCATGCCGGGCGAGGCCTCCCTGAGTGCCGGGCGCTATTACGCGCATCCGCGCAACCAGTTCTGGCCCATCGCGGGCGCCTTGTTCGGTGCCAGCCCGGATCTGCCGTACGAACATCGCCTGCAGCGGCTGAAGGATGCGGGCATTGCCCTGTGGGACGTGCTGGAGAGCTGCCAGCGATGCGGCAGCCTGGACGCCGATATCGATCTGCGCAGTGCGCGGATCAACGATTTCGAGCGCTTTCTCGAGCGACATCCGCTGATCGCCGCGGTGGCTTTCAATGGCGGGATGGCGGAACGACTGTTCCGGCGTGACGTCGCGCCCCATGTGCGCGCGCTGCGCCAGATCCGTCTGCCGTCGACCAGCCCCGCTCACGCCAGTCTGGGCGCGGCAGGCAAACTCGAGCGCTGGCATGCTGCGCTGCAACCCATCCTTGCATCGACAGTCGAAGCGCACATCCAACCCGGCTGGACGTCCCGATGATCACCCTGTTGCTGTTTGCGCTCGGACTCACCCTGCTCATCGTCGGTGCCCAGATGCTGGTGCACGGCGCCTCCCGTCTCGCACTGTCCTTCGGCATTTCGCCGCTGGTCGTCGGCTTGACCATCGTGGCCTTCGGTACCAGTTCTCCGGAAATGGCGGTATCGGTGCAATCGGCATGGTCCGGAAAGACCGATATGGCGGTCGCCAATGTAGTGGGCAGCAATGTATTCAACGTGCTGTTCATACTGGGGCTTTCGGCATTGATCACGCCGCTGCTGGTAGACAGGCAGCTGATACGTCAGGAAGTCCCGCTCATGATAGGCGCCGCCCTGCTGTTCGCTGGTCTCACACTCGACGGCGAACTGTCGCGCGGCGAGGGTCTGCTGCTGTGCGTGCTGCTTGCCGCGTACACCACCTTCCTCATTGTCCAGAGCCGGCGGCAGAACGGCGGTCCGGACGACACCACTACAGACCTTGATCGGCCCGCATCGGAGCCCTCCCGGACCCGAGGTCTGGACGACCGACTGCCGGTGCAGCTTGCCCTCATCGTCATCGGTCTGGCGGCGCTGGTGGCCGGCTCCGACTTCATGGTCGACGCCGCCATCGTGTTTGCCCGTCACCTGGGCATGAGCGAAGCGGTGATCGGTCTGACCGTGGTCGCAGCCGGCACCTCGCTGCCGGAGGTGGCGGCATCGGTCACCGCGGCCCTGCGCGGCCAGCGCGACATCGCGGTAGGCAACGTCGTCGGCAGCAATATCTTCAACCTGCTCGGCGCGCTCGGACTTTCCGCGGTCGCGGCACCGCACGCACTCTCGCTCGCGCCGGCCATGCTCAATTTCGACATCCCGGTCATGGTGGCGGTATGTGTCGCATGCCTGCCCATATTCGCCACCGGCCATCTGATCGCGCGCTGGGAGGGCGGGCTGTTCCTCGCCTATTACGTGGCCTACACCCTCTATCTGATCCTCGCCGCCAAGGAACATGATGCGCTGCACGACTATGCTCTCGTGATGAAAACCATCGTGCTGCCGCTCACGGCGGTGACATTGGCGCTCATCAGCGTCCGGCACTGGCGGCGCAGCACCGGCTGAGCCATTGCCGCAGTGCGCAAAGGGTTGTCAGGACCGCGACAGCCATCGCGGTGCATACTCCGCGCCAAATCCGTGCGGAGTCGCCGATCCATGACCGATGCCGTTCCAGGAGTGCCCGTGTGAGCCCGTCGAGCCGTCCCTCGTCCATCGCCGGTCTGCTCATCGTTCTCATCGTCACGACCGTATCGCTGCTGCTTGCCGCGGTGGGTGCGCTGCTCTACCGCAGTTACAGCGAAGCGGAGCTCCGCGAGTTCGAGCAGGCGATGGACATGTCGGTGGAACAGCTTGCGGTAGGACTGGTGCCGGCGGCCTGGAACCTCGACTACGAACAGGTGCGCAAGCTCATGGAGAGCCGCATGCGGGATCGGTCGATCGCCGGGGTCGAGGTACAGCTGGACACCGCCCGCCTCGCGTTCGCCCGGGCCGCCGATGGCGCACCGCAAGCGGTCGACGGCGTCGCGGAGAGCCCGAAGTGGCGGGTCCGCGAACGGCCCATCCTGTCGGGCGAGCAGCCGATAGGCACGGTCCGCGTGATCGCCACGCCGGAATATGTCGAACAGGAGCTGCGTGGAACGCTGGTCAGCCTGGTGCTGTTCATCGTGGCGCTCGACGCGGTGCTCACCATGGCGCTGTACATCGCGCTGCAACGCATGGTGCTGCAACCGCTGCGGGAAGTGGAGCGGCACGCCGACGAAGTCGCGCGCGAGGGACGCTCGCAACGCGAGCTCGGCAGCCTGCGCTTTGCGGGCGAACTGCACAGTCTCACGCGTTCGCTGGATGCGATGGTGTCCCAACTGGAAGCCCGCAATGCCGAACTGGCGGCATCGAACGAACGCTTCCAGCGCGTGATCCGGCTTCTGCCGCTGCCGATCAGCCTGTTCGAACGCAACGGGCGCATCGTCTATCTGAACGAGAGCTTCGTCGCGACCTTCGGCTACACACTGGACGATATTCCGGATGCGGAAACCTGGTTCCGGCTCGCCTATCCGGACCCGGTGTACCGCGAGGAGGTGCAACGCACCTGGGCGCAGGATCTGGCCGATGCACCGCTTGCGGCAGGGCTCGTGAAATCGCGTCCCTACTCGGTCATCTGCAAGGACGGCAGCCGAAAGATCGTGGAGATCGGCGGCATGATGTCGGAAGATCCAAACATCACCATATTGAGCGATATCACCGATCGCAGGCGTGCCGAAGAGGAACTGGCGCAGCATCAGGAGCACCTCGAGGAGCTGGTCTCCAGCCGCACCGCCGAACTGGAAAGCACCAATCGCCGCCTCGAGGAAACCCAGTTCGCACTCGATCACGCGGGCGTGGCCATCCAGTGGATAGACGCGGCCAGCGGCCGCTTCAGCTACGTGAACGATCGCGCCTGCGCGCTGTATGGCCGATCGAGGGCGGAACTGCTGGGTACCCGGGTCGGCGATGTGCTGATCGACATCGCCGGCGACGATCTCGCCGCGCTCGAGCCTGCACTGCGCGAGCGGGGGCATGCCCGCATCGAAACCATCGCGCGCCGGGGCGACGGTAGCGAGGTGCCGGTCGAAGTGGGCATCTATTTCGGACCGCCCTCCTCCGGCCAGAACGATCATTGCATCGCATTCTCTATGGACATCACCCAGCGCAAGGAAGCCGAAGCGGCACTGATTTCGGCCAAGCTGGCCGCGGAAGGCGCGGCACAGGCGCGCAGCGAATTCCTCGCCAACATGAGCCACGAAATCCGTACGCCGATGAACGCCATCATCGGCATGACGCGGCTCGCGCTGCAGACCGATCTGGATGCCCGCCAGCGCAATTACATCGGCAAGGCCAACGGTTCGGCCATATCGCTGCTCGGCATCCTGAATGACATCCTCGACTTTTCCAAGGTGGAAGCGGGCCAGCTCGTTCTGGAATCCATGTCGTTCAGGCTGGAGCGGGTATTCGAATCGCTGCTGTCGGTCGTTGCGCTGCGCGCGGAAGAGAAGGGCCTCGATCTGCTGCTCGACGTGGCGCCAGACGTACCACCTGTACTGGTCGGCGACCCACTGCGCCTGGGGCAGATACTGACCAATCTGGTGGGCAATGCGATCAAGTTCACCGAGCGCGGCGCGGTACATCTGTCCTGCCGCAGACTGGACCAGGAAGACGGCCATGCGCTGCTGGCTTTCGCGGTGCGCGATACCGGCATAGGCATGAGCCGGGCGCAGCAGGACAAGCTGTTCCAGCCCTTCACCCAGGGCGACAGCTCGATCACGCGGCGCTTCGGCGGCACCGGTCTGGGGCTGGCCATCAGCCGGCGACTGGCCGAACTGATGAATGGCCGCCTGCAGGTGAGCAGCCGCGAGGGCGTCGGCACCACCTTCACCTTTGTCGCCCGTTTCGCTACGGCGGAACTTCCCGATGCCGACCGCCGCGTGCTGCCGCCGGCCCTGCGCGACGCCCGGGTTCTGGTGGTGGACGACAACAGCGAGGCGCTGGACATCCTGTGTCGTGACATCGAACACCTGGGGCTGCGCACGATACGCGCAAGCAGCGCACAACAGGCTCTGGAGCGGATGGACAGTGGCACAGCGGTCGACCTGCTGGTATGCGACTGGAAAATGCCCGGCATGGATGGGGTGGAACTGGTACGCCGGATGCAATCGTCCGCACGCTCACCGCTGCCGCCGGCAGTCCTGATGGTGAGCGCCTACGGTGCCGACGACATGCGGGACGCGGCTCGCGGCCTCGAAATTGCCGGTGTGCTGACCAAACCCGCCAGCGCCTCGGCCTTGCACGACGCCATCGTGACCGCCTTCGGCCTGCAGTCGGCAGGACAGGGCGCGCCCCCCGTTCCGTCCGCCCCCGATGATGTCGCCATCCTGAGAGGGCGACGCGTGCTTCTGGTGGAGGACAATCCGATCAACCAGGAACTCGGTGTCGAACTCCTGCAGGCCGTCGGCATGGAAGTGGTCGTCGCGGATAACGGAGCCGAGGCGCTCAGGCATCTGGATGCGACCGGATTCGATCTCGTGCTGATGGATGTGCAGATGCCGGTCATGAACGGGCTGGATGCCACGCGGGAAATCCGTCGCCGCGAACATCTGCGCGAACTGCCGGTCATCGCGATGACGGCGGGCGCCATGCCGTGGGAGCGCGAACAGACGCGTCAGGCAGGCATGAGTGATCACATCACCAAACCGGTGGACGTCGACATTCTCATGGCCACCCTGTGCCGCTGGCTGGGCGACCGACCGGGAGTCGCCGAGCCGGTGGCCTCTTCCATCGCATGCGCGCCGGACGACGTGGATCCGCTGCTCGATCGGGACGGGGCTTTGCGTCGCTTGAATGGCGCGGAAGCCACCTATCGTCGTGCCCTCACGCTGTTCATCGACGAATCCGTCCATCTGCGCGCGCGCATGCGCACGGCGCTCGCGCACCGGGACATGCAGGCGCTCGCCGGTCTGGCCCACCGTGCCCGGGGCAGCGCTGCCGCGCTGGGCGCAAACAGGCTCGCAGTCGCTCTGCGCCGCGTCGAGGACGCATGTCGTCAAGCAGAGGCTGTCGACCTGAACGGACTTCTGCGAGCCGGCGACGACCTGTTCGACAGCACGCTCGATGCCATGCGCAATGAACTGGCTCGGCCCCCGGCATCATCCGTGGCCGAACCGCTGACCGAAGAGGACATCGCCCGGCTATACGGACTGCTGGAGAGCAACGACAGCGAATCGACCGAATTGTTGTCGGCGCTGCTCGAGCGGCCTCGCACGCCCGAAGTACGGCAGACATTGAAGCAGATGTCACGCGCAATGGAGCGCTACGACTTCGACAGCGCCCTGGCACTGATGACGCAACTGCGAGCCCCGACCGGAGACCCGGACACCCGCATCTAGGCTATTGCCGGATGTAGCCCGACGCCCGCATCTGCCGCGCGACCTCGGCCTGCGCCGCACGCAGCGCCGTATCGACATCCTGTTCTCCGACCAGCGCACGCGCGATTTCGGTGCCGACGCGATGGCCGATGGCCGGAAATTCAGGAATGCCCACCCATTGCACGCCGGTGTAACGACGCCCGGGCAACTGTGTGTATGCACTCGCAATCGCCTGCCGGACGAAACCTGAAAAAGGTGCGGCGGCACGGTAAGCCGGCGCGTCGTACACCGTCAGCCGTGTGCCGGGCGGCACCGCAACCCAGCCAGCCTGCGCGGCGACCAGCGAAGGATATTCGGGCGAGGTCGCCCACTCGATGAAACGTCGGGCGAGTTCCTTGTTGGGAGACGAGGCCGGAATCGCGAGCGCCCATATCCACAGCCAGTTCGATCCTTCGCGCACGCGCTCGACCGGCGCCGGCGCGAAGCCGAGCGAAGCAGCCACCCGGGACTCCTTCGCGTTGAACAGCTTGCCGGCCGCCACCGTGGCATCGATCCAGATCGCACAGTGTCCGCGCGCAAACAGTTCCAGCGTTTCGGGAAAACCGTTCAGATGCGCATCCGGCGGTCCGTAGCGGCGCAACAGATCCACATAGGTGGACACCGCCTCGCGCCACTCGGGGCTGTCCAGCTGCGGCTGCCAGGCATCGTCGAACCAGCGACCACCATAGGTATTCACCATGGTGGTGATCACCGCGACATTGTCACCCCAGCCCGGACGTCCCCTCAGGCACAGTCCGTGAACACCGGCCGCCGGATCGTGCAGACGGGCAGCCAGCCGTCCGATGTCGGCATAGCTGGGCTGGGCTGGCATGGTCAGCCCGGCGCGGCGGAACAGGTCGGTCCGGTAATAGGTCATGGTGCTTTCGGCATAGAAGGGCAGCGCATGCAATACCCCGTCATGACGCAAGCTCTCGCGCACCGGAGCGATGAGATCGTCCTCGCGATAGGCCGGCGGCAGATCGCGGAAGGGCACCAGCCATCCGCGTGCCGCCCACAGCGGCACCTCGTATGAACCTATGGTCATGACGTCGAACTGGCCATCGGCAATCGCCAGATCGGTCATGAGCCGGGTGCGCAGCGAGGTCTCGTCAAGCACGCGCCACTCGATGCGCACATCCGGGTGGCGACGCGTGAATTCGGCAGCCAGCGTCTTGAGCGTCAGCATGTCCGGGTTGTTCACGGTGGCCACGGTCAGCACCTTGCGTCCATCCGCCGCCGGACCGCGTGCGCTCAGCCCGTGCCGGGTAAGAATGTCGTCCACGCGCCCTTCACGCGCCAGAGCCGCCAGACCGCGGTTGAAATCGGCGCGCAGACGTTCGTGATTCGGTGCCCGCCTGGCGAATGCGATATGGAAATCGCTGCGGAACAGCGGCGGCTGCATGAAATCGAGCTGACCGATCAGATGCGGCCGGTGCAGGATCATCAGATCGCTGGCGGTGAACTTGTCGACCAGCATCAGGTCGATGCGCCCGAGCGCCAGTTTGTCCAGGTTCTGCAGATCCTGATCCACGTATTCACGCTTCAGGAAGGCCGCCGCGTCGAAGGCAGACCAAACCGAGGTGCCGCGCACGGCACCGAATCGCAGGTTCGCAAGACCGCGCAGCGTTTCCGCCGGCCGCACCGGTGCATCGGGCGGGTAGTGGATGTCCAGCGAACGCTTCTTGAGCAGACCGACACTGGCACCAGGAAACGGGTCCGACAATGCGAATTCCGGGGTGAACGCATCGTCATGCGGAACAGGAAGCAGGCCATCGACCTGCCCGGAAGCGGCCAGGCTGCGCGCACGGGCGGGCGGATAGAAGCGGATGTCCACCGTATAGCCGACCCGTTCGAACGCCGCGCGCACCAGTTCCGCGACATAACCTTCGCGCGGATGCGCCGGACCGATGTATGGAGGCTGTTCGGCTGCAGCCAGCCTGACCGTGGCTGCCAACGCCTGCGCTGCGGGCAGACACAGGATGGCGAGTGCGCCAAGCCGGCGCAGCCAGCGGCAACACCGCGGTTCCAGGGTGACACGCTGCGACGGGGAGCTCACCGGAACGGCTCTCCAGTTGGCGGACCGGATGTGCAGCATATGCCCGCCGCGCGCACGCGTACAGCGTCGCGGCACGCCGCGCGTGCCGGAAAAGAAAAACGGCGAAGCGCAAGCTTCGCCGTTCAGGGTGTTGGAGCGGGAAACGAGGCTCGAACTCGCGACCTCAACCTTGGCAAGGTTGCGCTCTACCAACTGAGCTATTCCCGCGTATCGATGCCTGGCATCGACCGGATTGTCTTGGAGGCGAGGGTCGGAATCGAACCGGCGTCCACGGCTTTGCAGGCCGCTGCATGACCACTCTGCCACCTCGCCAGAGGCACGGCCGGAGAACAGGCCGTGAAGCAAAATGGGGAAGCTGAGCTTCCCCATTTCTGTATCCTGGAGCGGGAAACGAGGCTCGAACTCGCGACCTCAACCTTGGCAAGGTTGCGCTCTACCAACTGAGCTATTCCCGCAAGACAGGCGCGCATTATAGGCCTGCCGGAAAAGCTGTCAACTGTCCGCAGCAGAAATCGCCGCCGTACCTTCAGACCTCCTTGCGCGCGCGCAGCTCGGGCCATGCCCTTCGCATGTAGTAGGCCATGGACCACACGGTGAGCAGCGCGGCGATCCAGATGAGCTTGCCGCCGATGAAGCCGATGTCTATGCCGAACAGCGGATCGAAATACAGCAGCATGGGTATCGCGATCATCTGCGCCGTGGTCTTGATCTTGCCGATCATGGACACCGCCACGCTACGCGAGGCGCCCACCTTGGCCATCCATTCGCGCAGCGCGGAAATGGTGATTTCGCGGCCGATGATGATGAGCGCGATCACCGTGCTTGTGCGCGACAGCTCGACCAGCATGATGAGTGCTGCCGCGACCATGAGCTTGTCCGCCACCGGATCGAGGAAAGCGCCGAAGGAGGACGTCTGGTTCAGCGTACGCGCGAGATAGCCATCCAGCCAGTCGGTGATCGCCGCGACGACGAACACGGTGGTCGCGAACACGTTCTTTTCGTGCAGCGACAAGGTGTGATCGGGCACGAAGAACACGCCGACGAACAGGGGAATCAGCAGGATGCGCGCCCAGGTCAGCGCGGTGGGAAGGGTAAACATGAACCCTAGTTTAACTGCCGGTGTATCTGTTCGGCGAGCTTGCGGCTGATGCCATCCACCCGGCACAGATCCTCTACCGTGGCATTGCGCACACCGGACAGTCCGCCGAAGGTGGTGAGCAGTCGCTTGCGGCGGGCCGGTCCGATGCCGGGAATGTCCTCCAGCGTGGAGGTGAGCCGCTTCTTCGCGCGCTTGGCACGATGGCCGGCAATCGCGAAGCGGTGCGCCTCGTCGCGGATTTCCGCAATCAGATGCAGCGCCGGATGTTCCGGTCCGAGCACGAGCGGCGTCTCGACACCGGGGCGTATCAGTTCCTCCGCCCCCATCTTGCGCTCCTCGCCCTTGGCCACGCCTACCAGCGGCAGATCGAGACCCAGTTCGGCCATCACCTCGATGGCGATGCCGAGTTGCCCCTTGCCGCCATCGATCAGCACCAGGTCGGGTCGTGCCCCCTCACCGTTGGCCACCTTCTCGTAGCGGCGGGTGAGCACCTGGCGCATCGCCGCATAGTCGTCGCCCGGCGTGATGCCGTCGATGTTGTAGCGGCGGTACTCGCTGTTGCGCATGGCGCCATTCATCCACACGACACAGGACGCCACGGTGGCTTCGCCCATGGTGTGACTGATGTCGAAGCACTCGATCCGGTCGGGCGCGATATCCAGCTCCAGCGCATCCACCAGCGCCCGCACGCGATGGGAGGCTCGGGCGCCCGCATCCAGGCGCGTGGTGAGCGCGATCTCCGCGTTCTTCAACGCGATGTCGGTCCACGCCCGCTCGCGCTCGTTGCGAGCCAGCGCCAGGGTCGAACCGGGCAGCGGTGCTTCGCCATCTTCGGCCTCCGGCGGCACGTTCACCACGATGCGTTTCGGCGCATTCCCGGCCGCGTAGTGTTGCGTGACAAAAGCAAGCAGCATGTCGGCCGCGCTGCCCTGCCCGGCCGCGGGAAAATGCGCGTGATCACCGAGGTGGCGCCCGCCGCGCACCATCGCGTGATTGACGCAGGCGGAGCCGTCGCGCTCGATCGCCACCACGATGTCCAGATCCTCGTCGCGCGCGCTGTCGGCGAACTGCTTGTGCAGCACGCGATTGAGCGCCCGGATCTGGTCCCGGATCTGCGCGGCCTTCTCGAAGGCGAGCGCCTCGGCAGCGGCATTCATCTGTTCCGACAGGCGCTCGATCACTTCACCGTGACGACCGTTCAGGAACAGCGCGGTGAGCCGCACATCCTCGTCGTAGTCCTCCTTCTCGATCAGGTCCACGCAAGGAGCGGAGCAGCGGTGGATCTGGTGCAGCAGGCAGGGGCGCGAACGGTTGTTGAACACGCTGTTCTCGCAGGTACGCAGCAGGAAGGCACGCTGCACCAGTTGTATCGTCTCCCGCACCGCCCACGCATTGGGCAGCGGGCCGAAGTAGCGCGCATCGCGTCCGACGCTGCCGCGGAAGAAGGCGATGCGCGGAAAGCGGTCGTTGCTCAGCTTGATGTAGGGATAGGACTTGTCGTCCCGGAACAGGATGTTGTACTTCGGCCGCAGGCTCTTGATCAGGTTGTTCTCGAGGATGAGCGCCTCGGTTTCCGATCGCACCACCGTGGTGTCCACGCGCACCACCTGGGCCACCATCATGGCAATGCGTGGACTGGACTGCGTGCGCTGGAAATACGAGGACACGCGCCGCCGCAGGTTCTTCGCCTTGCCGACGTAGAGTACCTCGTCCTCGGCGCCCATCATGCGATAGACGCCCGGATCCTCGGGCACCGTCGGCAGGAAGGCCTTGGCGTCGAAACTCATGGCAACGAGGCGCTAGGCAAGCAGGCTGCGCACCGCGTCCAGTGCATCGCGATAGCGTGCGTCCTGCGCGAGCACGCTGCGATCGCCATAAGGTCGTGCGGGCATCAGCGACGCGACGCGCGCACTGCGCACGCTGTCGAATTCGGGCCGCCAGCCATCGATCAGCTTCACCGCCTGGTCGCGCGCATTGCACACCAGCACCATGTCGCAGCCGGCATCCCATGCCGCCTCCGCGCGTGCCACCACGTCACCGGCCACCGACGCGCCCTCCATGGACAGGTCGTCGCTGAACACCACGCCGTCAAAAGCGAGTTTGCCGCGCAGGATGTCCTGCACCCAGGTACGCGAGAAACCGGCCGGCATGCGATCGACCGCCGGATAGATGACATGGGCCGGCATCACGGCATCGATCTGCCGGCCGAGGTCCAGATAGGGCCGGATGTCCAGCGCCCATATCGTGTCGAAGTCGCGCTCGTCCACCGGGATGGCCACATGCGAATCGGCTTCGGCCCATCCGTGGCCGGGAAAGTGCTTGCCCACCGATTTCATGCCGGCTGCGCGCAAACCTTCCGCCAGCGCACCGGCCAGCGGAGCGACAATGGCCGGGTCCAGGTGGAAGGCGCGATCACCGATCACCCCGCTGCGGCCGTAATCCAGATCGAGCACCGGCGTAAAGGACAGGTCCACGCCCAGCGCCCGCAGTTCGGCCGCGAGCACATAGCCAGCCGCGCGCGCATCGGCCAGCGCGCCGCCGGCATCCGCCTCGTAGCGACTGCCCAGTGTGTGCATGGACGGAAGATGGGTGAAACCGTCCGACTTGAAACGCTGAACCCGGCCGCCCTCGTGATCCACCGCGATCAGCAGCGGCGGCCTGCGCACGGAATGGATGGCATCGGTCAGCGCGGCAAGCTGCCGGGCGTCATGGAAGTTGCGCGCGAACAGGATGAGCCCGCCCACCGACGGATGGTTGAGCAGTTCGCGATCCTCGGCATCGAGTTCCAGTCCATGCACATCCAGCATGACCGGTCCGGGTGGCGCAGTCCTCATGTTCGGTTCTCCGTGCGCTCGACCACCACGAAGGCGAGCGCGTGTTCGTTTTCATCCGACAGTGAAAGATGCGGCCGCAGTGCGCGTTCCGCCATCCAGGCTGCCAACGCCTCATCGAAGGCGAAATCGGGCCGCCCCAGATCGTCGTGCATCACGGCGATTGCACGCAGCAGAACCGGCGCCCGGATGCCCGTGCCCAGGGCCTTGCCCAGCGCCTCCTTGGCGGCGAAGCGCTTGGCCAGAAAATGCGCCGGTCGCTTCGCACTGGCGAATTCGACCAGTTCGGACGCACTCAGGATGCGATGCGCGATCCCGTCACCGTCTTCGGCCAGCATGCGCGCGAAACGCGCAACGCTGCAAAGATCGGTGCCGACGCCGGCAATCACGCATGCCTCCCGGCCGCCTCGCGCATCAGCGCCTTCATTTCGCGCACCGCCTCGCGCAGACCGACAAAGACCGACCGGCTCACGATGGCATGCCCGATGTGCAGTTCGCGTACCCCCGGCAACTCGGCCACCGGCTGTACATTGGCGTAGTTCAGCGCATGGCCCGCGTTGAAGCGCATGCCGAGGTCGCGGATGAGCTTGCCCGCGGTGCGCACCTTGTCCAGTTCGACCACCACAGCCTGCGATTCGCGGTCGCGCCCGAGGCCATGGAAGGCGTGCGCATAGGGGCCGGTGTGCACCTCGCAGACCTGGGCGCCGATGCGCGCGGCGGCTTCGATCTGCGCCGGCTCGGCATCGATGAATACACTGGTCACGATGCCGGCGTCGCGCAATCGGCCGATCACGTCCTTCAGCCGTATCTCCTGCGACACGATGTCCAGGCCGCCTTCGGTCGTCACCTCGTGTCGCCCTTCGGGTACCAGCATGGCCATTTCCGGTCGCAAGGTGCAGGCGATGCCCACCATTTCGTCGGTGGCTGCCATTTCCAGGTTCAGCTTGATGTGCACCAGATCGCGCAACCGGCGCACGTCGTCATCCTGGATATGGCGTCTGTCCTCGCGCAGATGCACGGTGATGCCATCGGCACCGCCCAGATGCGCCTCGACGGCTGCCCAGACCGGGTCCGGTTCGTAAGTCCGGCGCGCCTGCCGTAGGGTCGCCACGTGGTCGATGTTGACGCCCAGTTCGATCATGTTCAGAGATCCTGTAATTCGATGAATACGCGCCGCGTACGCAGCTCCTGTCCCTGCAGATAATGCGCGATGAGCATGCGCATCAAGGTCTTCGCGAGGCGGGCGACCTGCGCATCGGCATAGTCGTCCGCATCCAGCGCCAGCGCCTGGGCGCCGCTCAGACCGAAATCATCCGGCCCGCCCTCGCCTTCGATCAAGCCCTGTTCCGGCCTGAACACATAATTGGCCGCAGGATCGATGGCCTGGCCGCCAGCGTCGTGAGCCAGGGTCAGGCCATAGCCCAGTTCTCGCAGCAGCGCCTTCTCGAAGGCGCGCAGCATGGCTTCGTGCCTTACCGTGTCAGCGGGTGCCGTGGCCAGCTTCTGCACCGCTTCGGCATAAAGCGCAAACAGCGCCGGGTGAGCGTCCTCGCGCGCCAGCAGTCGCTGCAGCAGCTCGTTCAGATAGTAGCCGAGCAGCAAGCGGGGACCGGACAGCATGGGCCAGGCGCGCTGCCATTCGGCGCGCGCCAGCGTGTGCAGCTCTCCCGCACCGAACCAGCCCAGCTCGAGCGGCTGGAACTCGACCAGCACGCCACGCAACTGCGAGCGCGGCCGCTTGGCGCCGCGCGCCACCAGCCCGACGCGACCGTAGTCGCGGCTGAATACGTCGACGATGAGGCTTGTTTCACGATAGGCGTGGGCCTGCAGCAGGAAGGCCGGCTGACCATCCACCCGCTGCTTGCCGCCGCTCACCGCGCGCGCCTCCGCCCTCCACGAGCGGTCATGGCTCGAAACCCAGGCTCTTCAGCGCGCGTTCGTCATCGGCCCAGCCGCTGCGCACCTTCACATGCAGTTCAAGGAATACCTTCGAACCGAACACCCGCTCCATATCGGTCCGAGCCGCCGCGCCGACCGTCTTCAGCACTTCGCCGCCGCGACCGATCACGATGCCCTTGTGCGCCTCGCGACTGACGATGACCGCTGCCGCGATACGCCGCAGCGCCCCATCGACGTCGAAGCGCTCGATCTCGACTGCAAGACCGTAGGGCAGCTCGTCGCCCAGTTGCCGGAACAGCTTTTCGCGGATGTACTCGGCCGCCAGAAAGCGTTCGCTGCGATCGGTAAAGTCGTCGGCGTCGAACATGGCCGGACCTTCCGGCAACAGATCACCCGCCACCTTGAGCAGGGCATCCAGACCATCGCCGCGCTGCGCACTCACCGGAATGATGGCGTGGAAGTCGCGCAGCTTCGAAATGCGCTCGACGAAGGGCAGCAGCTTCGCACGGTCGCCGGTCTTGTCGGTCTTGTTCAGCAGCAGCAGCACCGGCCGGTCCTGCGGCAAGAGCGCAAGCACCTCCTCGTCGGCGTCGGTCAGGCGGCCGGCTTCGATCACGAACACCACGACGTCGACATCGGCCAGCGCCTGTGTCACGGTGCGGTTCATGGCGCGGTTCAGCGCGTTGCGATGCCGGGTCTGGAAGCCGGGTGTATCGACGAACACGAACTGGCGGGCATTCCGGGTCAGGACGCCGTGAATGCGATGGCGCGTGGTCTGCGCCTTGGCCGACGTGATACTCACCTTCTGTCCGATCAGACGGTTCACCAGCGTGGACTTGCCCACATTGGGGCGGCCGACGATGGCAATGAAACCGCAGTGGGTCACCGGCGGGCCGGCCGCATCATCCGCCGGCAAGTCATGTTGCGTAATGTCGGTCATGCCGCCCCCTGAAGTTGTTCGAGCGCGTCTGCGGCGGCAGCCTGCTCGGCATGACGACGGCTGCGCCCCTCACCTTCGGTGCGCACGCCCAGCGCATCGATCACGCAGGCTGCGCGGAACACCGGGGCGTGGGCCGGGCCGCTGGTCGACACGATCTCATAACGCGGGGGCCGGTTGGCCCGCGCATGCAGCCATTCCTGCAGCGCGGTCTTCGGGTCGCGCGCGTCCCGTTCGGGATTCAACGCCATCAGTCGCGATTCCAGCAAGCGCGCCACCACCGCGCGGGCGGCGTCGTAACCGGCTTCGAGAAAGACCGCGCCGATCAGCGCTTCCAGCGCATTCGCGAGCAGTGCCGGCCGCTTGCGGCCGCCGGTTTTCTGTTCGCCTGCGCTCAGCCGCAGCGCATCGCCGAGCGCGATGCCGGCGGCGATGTCCGCCAGCGTGTCTTCCTTGACCAGCGAGGCACGCAACCGCGACAGCAGACCTTCCGGTGTGTCCGGAAACCTCCGGAACAGCAGATCGGTGGCCACGCAGTCGAGCACCGCGTCGCCCAGCAGCTCGAGTCTTTCGTTATGAGTGGATGAATGACTGCTGTGGGTCAGCGCCTGCGCAAGCAGCGCGCGCGATGCAAACTCATGGCCGAGCGCACGCTCGATACGTTCATCGGGATTCAACGCTTCAGTTCGACCCCGAGGCCGACCCTTCGAAATCGAACACCAGACTCACCGGACCGAACAGCGGCACCTTGCGGCTGTATGCGAAGGAAATCTCGACGCCCTGACTGTCCTTGACGATGTCCAGATCGGCTGGCTGCACGCTGGACATTTCGTCCATGATGGAGCGCTTGGCATAGGCGTTACGGTAGTCCGCCACGCTGCCGCCGCGCACTTCGCCACTGCTGGCGACCGCCTTCACGTTCTTCAGTATGGTGTAGTACTCGATGACGGCCGGCACCGTCTTCATGCCCAGGATCACGACCACCGCAAGCACGAAGGCGACGAACAGGAAACCCACCATGCTCAGTCCGGACTGCTTGCGCTGCATCGCTGTCTCCTCTGCATGAACCATGACCGGAAACCTCACCGGAAGCTGCCGATGCGGCCGAAATCGATGCCCTTGGGCGGCAGGATGCTGTCCGCGTGGAACCAGATGAAGAAGGCCTTGCCCACGATGTTGCCTTCCGGAACGAAGCCCCACACCCGGCTGTCTGCGCTCTGGTCGCGGTTGTCGCCGAGCACGAAGTAATGCCCCGGCGGCACCTCGCACTGAACCCCCTCGCGATTGTAGACACAGTTCTCGCGCCCCGGAAAATCGAGCACGGTCGGCACGTCCGGACGGACATGGACGTCGTTCAGGGCTTGGTGCTCGACCGGACCCAGCGTTTCGACGAAACGCTGCGAGTACAGCGCGCGATCCTTGTGCAGGTAGTCATCCATGGGCTTGACCGGTACCTCCACGCCATTGATGGTGAGCCGCTTGTTCTGGTAGCTCACCTTGTCGCCGGGAAGGCCGACCACACGCTTGATGTAATCGACCGACGGATCGGCCGGATAACGGAACACCATCACATCACCGCGCTGCGGATCGTTCATCGGCACGACCTTGTTGTTCAGCACCGGCAGGCGTATGCCATAGGTGAATTTGTTCACCAGGATGAAGTCGCCGACCAGCAGCGTGGGAATCATGGATCCGGACGGAATGCGGAAGGGCTCGACGACGAAACTGCGCAGGCCGAACACGATGAAGATGACCGGAAAGAAGCTGGCGCCATATTCGACCCACCAGGGATGCGGACTGCCCGCCGGCCTCTTCTTCGCGAACACCGCCTTGTCGGCGATCCAGAGGATGCCGGTGATCACGCACAGCACGAAAAGAATCAATGCGAAGTTCAAGATGGAAGTCCCGTCTCTGTTTTACTTGTCATCCACACGCAGTACCGCGAGGAAGGCTTCCTGCGGGATTTCCACGTTCCCGACCTGCTTCATGCGCTTCTTGCCGGCCTTCTGCTTTTCGAGCAGCTTCTTCTTGCGCGTGATGTCGCCGCCATAGCATTTCGCCAGCACGTTCTTGCGCAGCGCCTTGATCGTTTCGCGGGCAATGATGTGCGCGCCGATCGCTGCCTGCACCGGCACATCGAACATCTGGCGCGGGATGAGTTCGCGCATCTTGGCAGCGATCTCGCGCCCGCGGAACTGCGCGCTGGCACGATGCACGATCACCGACAACGCATCGACCTTCTCGCTGTTGACCATGAGATCCAGCTTCACCACATCGGCCGCGCGATATTCCTTGAACTCGTAATCGAGCGAAGCGTAGCCACGCGACACCGATTTCAGCTTGTCGAAGAAATCGAACACCACCTCGGCCATCGGCAAATCATAGGTAAGTTGCACCTGACGTCCGTGGTAGAGCATGTTCACCTGCTGGCCGCGTTTCTGCTCGCACAGCGTGATCACCGCGCCGAGGTAATCCTGGGGCATGAAGATGACGGCCTTGATGATGGGCTCGCGGATCTCGGCGATCTTGGACGTTTCCGGCAGCTTGGACGGGTTCTCCACCATGACGATGCTGCCGTCGTTCATGGCCACCTCGTACACCACGGTCGGCGCCGTGGTGATGAGGTCCATGTCGAACTCGCGCTCCAGCCGCTCCTGCACGATTTCCATGTGCAGCATGCCGAGGAAACCGCAGCGGAAACCGAAGCCGAGCGCCTGCGACACTTCCGGCTCGTACTGCAGTGACGCGTCGTTCAGCTTGAGCTTTTCCAGCGATTCGCGCAGCTGGTCGTACTCGCTGGCTTCCACCGGGTAGAGCCCGGCGAACACCTGGGGCTTGATTTCCTTGAAGCCGGGCAGCGCTTCGGGCGCGCGACGGTCGGCCAGCGTGATGGTGTCGCCCACCTTGGCCGCCTGCAGCTCCTTGATGCCGGAAATGATGAAGCCCACCTCACCCGCCGAAAGCGCGCTCTTCTGTACCGATTTCGGCGTGAATACACCGACCTGATCACACATGTACTGCGCGCCGGTCGACATGAGCAGCATTCTGTCCTTGGGCCGCAACGCGCCATCGACCACGCGCACCAGCATGACCACACCGACATAGTTGTCGAACCAGGAATCGATGATGAGCGCCTTCAGCGGCGCATCGGGATCGCCCTTCGGCGCGGGAATGCGCGCAATTACCGATTCGAGGATGTCGTCGATGCCCATGCCGGTCTTGGCCGAGCACGGAATGGCATCGGTCGCATCGATGCCGATCACGTCCTCGATTTCCTGCTTCGCGTTGTCGGGGTCCGCCTGCGGCAGATCCATCTTGTTCAGCACCGGCACCACCTCGACGCCGAGGTCCAGCGCGGTGTAACAGTTGGCCACCGTCTGCGCTTCCACCCCCTGGGACGCGTCCACGACAAGCAAGGCGCCTTCGCAGGCGGACAGCGAACGGCTCACTTCATAGGAGAAGTCGACATGGCCAGGGGTGTCGATCAGGTTCAGGTTGTAGACCTGTCCGTCCCGAGCCTTGTAGCTGAGCGCGGCGGTCTGCGCCTTGATCGTGATGCCGCGCTCGCGCTCCAGATCCATCGAATCCAGGACCTGGGCTTCCATCTCGCGGTCCGACAGCCCTCCACAGCGCTGGATGATGCGATCGGCCAATGTGGACTTGCCATGGTCGATATGGGCGATGATCGAGAAATTTCGGATGTGCTGCATCAGTCGGATGAGATCGGATCAAAAACGAAAAAGGGCGCCTGGGCGGCACCCTTGCGGCCGGCCAGACCGGGCCTGCAGTCAAGCGCGCGATTCTAGCAGATAGGCCGCGACCGCCTCCGAGTCCAGGCGATGTCGGCAAAGTTCGCGCCCACCGGCGCACAGCACCGGGATGTGCTCGCCGTAGAACGGCTCGAATTCCGGATGTTCGTCGATATCGATTTCCCGTACCGTCACGTTCCGGCCGTCGATCAAGGGCTGCAGCGCATCCAGCAGCTCGTCGCACAGGTGACACCAGCGGCGAAGATAGAGCGTCAGTTCGGGCGAAGCACCGCTCACTTTCCATCACCGCCCTGGGAATTGGGCGGACGCAGCGTCAGGAAAGTCTGCCCGTCGCCACGACGGACGAGCACGGTCAGACCGACCTTGGGCTCTATGCCCGACAGAATGCGGTTGAACTGCTCCAGCGAACTGACCGGCGTCTGTCTGCCGCGCGCGATCACCGCGAGAATGATGTCGCCGGCCTTCAGGTCGGAACGTTGATTGCCGGCCACCTCTTCCACGCGCAAACCGCCCTCGACCTTCAGATCGCGCCGCTGTTGCGGCGTCAGCTCTGACAGGACCAGCCCCAGTCTGTTCGGCACGCGTTCCGTTTCCGGCTGACCGCCTCGCCTGAGCTTGCGCGGGTCGACCCGGTCATCATTCAGTTCGGCCACCGTGAGCCGGAGCTCTTTTGCAACGCCGTTGCGCCACACCTGGACACTGGCCACGCTCCCGGGCCGGGTGCCGCCGACCAGCCTGGGCAGATCACCCGATTTCTCCACCGGCTTGCCATCGAAGCGCAGGATGACATCACCCGCTTCGATGCCGGCCTTGTCCGCCGGCCCGCGCGGCTCGATCGAACTGACCAGCGCGCCTTCCGCCCTCTGCAGACCGAAGGAATCAGCCAGTTCGCGCGTCACCTCCTGGATCACCACACCGATGCGACCGCGCTGCACCCGGCCGGTGGCACGCAACTGCGACTGCACGTCCATGGCCACATCGATGGGGATCGCGAACGACAGCCCCATGAAACCGCCATTGCGGCTGTAGATCTGCGAATTGATGCCGACCACCTCGCCGCGCAGATTGAACAGCGGACCGCCCGAGTTGCCGGGGTTGATCGCCACGTCGGTCTGGATGAAAGGCACGAAATTCTCCTGCGGCAGCGATCGGCCCTTGGCTGACACGATGCCGGCGGTGACCGAACTTTCAAAGCCGAAGGGCGAGCCGATCGCCACCACCCACTCACCCACCCGAAGCTTGCCGGCATCGCCGAAGCGGACGGTCGGCAGGCCGGTTGCATCGATCTTCAGCAGGGCAATATCGGTGCGCCGGTCTGCGCCGATCACGCGCGCCCTGAACTCGCGCTTGTCGGACAGTCGCACGGTGATTTCATCCGCCTCGTCGACGACATGGGCGTTGGTGAGGAGATAGCCATCCGCCGAAACAATGAAGCCGGAACCGAGGGAGCGCGCATCTTCAGCCCCCGGCCCACCGGGCTGTTGCGGCACGAAGCGCCGGAAGAAGTCGAACATGGGGTCATCTTCGTCCAGACCCGGCGGCAACTGCGGCATCGCGCGCGTGCTCACCTTCTGGGTGGTGCTGATATTCACCACCGCCCGCCCTTGCTGCTCCACCAGATCGGAGAAGTCCGGCAAGGCGCGCTGCGCGTGAACAGGAAAGATTGCGCCAAGCGCGATGGCGGCACCCAACAGTGCAGCCCGGAGGGAAGCCATCATGTTCATGAAAACCGGGAGTGAGGACGTCCGGAAACAATCCGGATCGCGGGAAGCAGGGACATCGCCGCACTTGCACGCAGCCAGATGCCCGCCAACGCAAGGCCGGCGATCAGACCCACGGCCACCGCGGAATCGGAAGCGTCGCCAAACCACACTCCGAGCGCGACACCGACGATCAGCGCAAACAGGGCGACGCCGTAGGTCAGCAATGCAGCCAGCAAGGCGGTACCGGAGGAAACCTCGAGTTCCACCCTCTCGCCCGGCAGCACCGCGGAATCGAGCGGAATCATGTACGTGGAGACGTTGCGTTCGCACGACTGGCCGCAACCTCCGCGCTCCGTGCAGCGGCCGCAGCCGGCGCTCCGTTCGACCTCGACCCATGCGAAGCCGTCGGATACCTTGACGACCGTACCCGGGCGGACGTCCATCAGCGCTTCTGCACCACCGCGTCGGCCATGCGCTGCAGGCTGTGTGGCGGCACTTCGCCCAGCGCGGTCACGACATAACCTGCGATGCGGCGTTTATAGACGTTGACCGCACCATGCTTCATCGGCCCCATCATGCCGCCATCTTCCTTGCGGTAAGGCTCTATGAACAGCGAAATGGCCGCAAGACCGTCGGAAAACACCATGTGCACCATATCCGGTCGATCCGGACCGAGCGCGCGCTTCATGCCGGCAATCTGCCGGAAACCCGGCACATCCGCGCTCACGGACCATCCCAGGTCGGCGTTCTGAACCTGCGTCGAATTGGCCGCGTGCACGGTCCAGCCGGTTGCGCTGGACGCCATTCGCGACTGCACATCCTCACGGTGCAGGGCGGGACCGATCTGCAACTGGGCGAAGGCGAACTGTTCGATCGGCTCGCCCTTCTCGTTGACCATGCGTGCCTTCACCAACAGGCCGGTCTGGGACTCGATCCAGAACATGTGGCCATAGCGGAAGCCATCCTTGGGTTCGAGCAGCACAAGTTGCGTGTCGAAACCGGCTACGCGCCCCGGCGGACCCTTGCGGATACTGTAGACCTCACCCAGCGCATTCACCGATTCCGGCAGCAGCGACGGAAACGCTTTGCGCGCGCCGCGTCGGTCCTCGATGATCATCTTTTCCTTGGGCAGATAACAACGGACGTCGTCGTTCACGCGTATCACTTCACGCGGGCTGCCATCGAGCACTTCCAGCCGCTCTATCGAATTTCCATCGGGATCGACGTAATGGGCAATGCGCGACGTCTCGACATTGGTGCCGCTCTGGTAGACGAAAGTGCCCAGGTAGGAAATACGTTGCGACGCGCTGACCGCCCTTGCGAGCATGGAGAACGCTTCAGACTGCCCCTGGGCGGAAACCCAGGGAGCAAGCAGCGCGAGACAGACGAGACAGACAGCTCGACAGATCATCGACGGTCGTCGTCGGTATTCGGATCCGAAACGCCACGAGCGTACAGTGCGACGCCCTGCATGCTCCCCGCGGGAGAATATCCGTGATGGGCCACCAGATAGGCACGCAACGGTGCATCGTTCTGAGCCATCCGGACCACTGATGCGGGCTGACTGGGCTGCACAGTCGCCACGACCTGATTCAATGAAGAAGGACCCGACATCATGTCCAGGCCAAGCCACGACACCAATGCAACGCCCGCAACCGCGGCTGCGGCAGGCATCCACAACCGCTTCGCCTCCGGACGAGGGCGTATGGAAACCGGCGACAGTACCGTCGGCTCGTCCTCGATTCGACTCATGATCACCGAGGTGAAATCCGAGCCCGGCCCGATATGCTCGCCCCGGATCGCATCGCCGATCAGCATGTGCAATGCGAATTCGTCGCGCAGGTCGGAATCCGCGTGAAGCCTGTCCAGCACCTGCTGAGCAAGGCGCCCATCGAGTTCGTCATCGATGAACGCGCTCAAGTTCTCTTTCATGCCCTTACCACCTCTTGTCCGGCGCCGTGTCGAGCAGCGGCCGCAACTTCTCTGCAATGGCCTCACGCGCGCGGAATATCCGCGAACGCACGGTGCCGATCGGACACTCCATCACCGCCGCGATTTCCTCATAGGCCATGCCCTCGAGTTCGCGCAGCATGATGGCAGTGCGCAGTTCGTCGGGAAGGGCTTCCATCGCTGAAGTCACCGTCTCGCCGATCTGTTTGGTCAGCAACAGGCGCTCGGGGGTATTGATATCCCGAAGATTGTCGCTGTCGTCGAAATTCTCCGCCTCTTCGGAATCGAATTCCGTGCTCGTTGGCGCACGTCGCCCCTGAGAAACCAGATAATTCTTGGCCGTATTCACGCCGATGCGATACAGCCACGTGTAGAACGCACTTTCCCCGCGGAAGGACGGCAAGGCGCGATAGGCCTTGATGAAGGCCTCCTGCGCGACATCCTCGACTTCCGCAGGATCGCGGATCAGCCGCGACAAAAGACGTCCTAGCTTGCGCTGGTACTTGCTCACCAGCAGGCCGAATGCCTGTTTGTCGCCACGCTGCGCGCGTTCGACCAGAAGCTGGTCTACCTCTCGCTCGCTCATCTGGGCCGATGTAGTGCCACCCGGGTCTTTCACCGGCGCGGATTTTGAACTGGCGCGCAGTATATCCGAGCGCACAGGCCTGGGTACCACTTGAAGGGGGTGTAGTGTCGCGTCCATGCTGCGACTGACACCCCCCAATGAACAAAGTTCATCACTGCGCGCGCTGAGCTATAGTGCAGCCCTCGACTGGAACTGCGGATAGCCGTGCAGACATACGACGCGCTGGTACTGGGAAGCGGACTCGCCGGACAGGCGCTCGCACTTCGCCTCGCTGAGGCAGGACGGCAGGTTGCACTGGTCACCAAGCAGAAACTCGAGGATTCCGCGTCAAGCTGGGCGCAAGGCGGTGTGGCGGCAGTACTTGACAGCGAGGATTCGGTCGAGGCTCATCTGCGCGACACCCTGATCGCCGGCGCCGGCCTGTGTGACCCGGATGCCACCCGTTTCGTGGTCGAGAACGGCCGGCGGGCGATCGAATGGCTGATCGGGCGCGGCGTACCCTTCACCCGCGACGAACAGAGCGCGCTCGGCTATCACCTCACACGTGAAGGCGGACACAGTCACCGGCGCATCGTTCATGTGGCCGACGCGACCGGCTCGGCCATACAGACCACGCTGACCGGCCAGGTCAAGACTCATCCCAACATCCACATCTTCGAACGGCACATTGCGGTCGACCTCATTGTCGGCTGGAAGCTGGGCCTGCCTGAAACCGGGTGCGTCGGCGCCTACGTGCTGGATATCGAAGCGGATCGCGTGCATACCTTCGCATCCCCGGTCGTGGTGCTGGCCACCGGCGGCGCGGGCAAGGTCTATCTGTATACGACCAACCCCGACACTGCGACCGGCGACGGCATCGCCATGGCCTGGCGGGCAGGATGCCGGGTCGGAAACATGGAATTCATCCAGTTCCACCCGACCTGCCTCTACCACCCGCACGCGAAGTCCTTCCTGATCACGGAAGCGATGCGCGGCGAAGGCGGGCTGTTGCGACTACCGGACGGCGAACGCTTCATGCCGGCTCATGACGAACGCGCCGAACTCGCACCACGCGATGTGGTGGCCAGGGCGATCGACTACGAAATGAAGAAGCGCGGCCTCGATTGCGTCTATCTTGACGTGTCGCACAAGCCCGCGGATTTCCTGATTGCCCATTTTCCCAATATCCACGCGCGCTGCCTCGAACTGGGGGTGGACATCACACGCGAGCCGATACCGGTCGTGCCGGCGGCTCACTACACCTGCGGCGGGGTCAAGGTGGACCGGCGGGCGCGCACCGATGTCGACGCCTTGTATGCGATAGGCGAAACCACCTACACCGGCTTGCATGGCGCCAACCGCCTGGCCAGCAATTCATTGCTTGAGTGCCTGGTCTATGCCGAGGCCGCCGCCCACGACATCCTCAGCCGACCGAAAGCGACGTTGCCGGATCTGCCCGACTGGGACGAAAGCCGCGTGACCGACGCCGACGAGGAAGTGGTGATCGCCCACAACTGGGACGAGCTGCGCCGTTTCATGTGGGACTACGTGGGTATCGTGCGCACCAATAAACGCCTGGAGCGCGCCCTCCATCGCATCCGGCTGCTGGAGCGGGAAATCGACGAGTACTACGCGAACTTCCGGGTCAGCAACGATCTGATCGAATTGCGCAATCTCGTGCTGACTGCGCATCTCATCGTCCGCAGCGCAATGCAGCGGCACGAAAGCCGGGGCCTGCACTTCAGTCGCGACTATCCCGGAAGCAGCCCGGTCGCTACAGCGACCCTGCTTCGTCCGCGCCGCTCCCGCCTGGGCGACGAGCTGAGCGCAGGTACGCACTGAGGACGCGGAAGTGATCCGGGTCCTCGAACTGATCGACCCACAGCATGAGCTGCCGTCTGCCCCGCGCGGCATCGCCGTTGCGCAGCAGCGAGATCCATGAGCGGCTGCAGCGGGCGCGCAGGACGGCCATTTCCGACACCCGGCCGGAGCAGTCGCGCACGCTCAGCCTTCCGTCAGGCGACGACGCAAGGCTTTGCAGGCTGCCCGAGGAACGGCGCAGATACAGTGCAATCGACGCGGCGGGCAGCAGCACGCACAGAGCCATCGCACCGACCTCGAAAACACTCGCAGTGGCACTGGCAAGGCAAACAAAAAGGGCCACGTCCTGAAGACGTGACCCTTTGAGCGAAATCGCGGGCAGGCTGCGCTCGCCGCCACTCATTCCACTTCCCTACGCGAGCTTGCGGAAAACAAGCGTCGCGTTGGTACCGCCGAAACCGAAGGCATTCGACATCGCTGCGCGGATCGGCATTTCTCGCGGCACGAGCGGCACGTAATCGAGATCGCATGCCGGATCCTGATCATGCAGGTTCGCGGTGGGAGGTGCGATCTGGTGATGCACGGCCAGCACGCTGATCACCGCTTCGATGCCCGCGGCCGCCCCGAGCGCATGTCCGGTCATGGACTTGGTCGAACTGACGCACAGCCGGGTTGCGTGCGCGCCGAAACAGCGCTTGACCGCCACCGTTTCGGCAATATCGCCCAGCGGCGTGGATGTGCCGTGAGCGTTGATGTAATCGACCTCGTCCGTTGCGACACCGCCATTGCGCAACGAATTGTTCATGCTGCGCGAAGCACCTTCGCCATCCTCGCAGGGCGCGGTGATGTGATGCGCGTCGGCGCTCATGCCATAGCCGGCAAGCTCGCAGTAGATGCGCGCGCCGCGCGCCTTCGCGTGTTCGTACTCCTCGAGCACCAACACACCGGCGCCTTCTCCAAGCACAAAACCGTCGCGTCCGCTGTCCCAGGGACGGCTTGCGGTTTCCGGATCATCGTTGCGCGTCGACAGGGCCTTCGCGGCAGCAAAACCGCCGATCGCCAGGCCGCAGATGGTGGACTCGGCGCCGCCGGCGATCATGATGTCGGCGTCGCCATACTCGATCAGGCGCATCGCCTCGCCGATCGAGTGATTGGCGGTCGCGCAGGCACTCACCGTGGCGAAATTCGGCCCCTTGAAGCCGAAGTTGATCGCGACGATGCCGGAAATCATGTTGATGATGCAGCCGGGAATGAAGAACGGCGACACCTTGCGCACGCCACCCGACAGCAGCGCACTGTGCGTCTCCTCGATCATCGGCAGACCGCCGATGCCCGAACCGACACAGACACCGATGCGCTCGGCGTTAACCGGGTGCGCTTCCAGACCGGCATCACGTATTGCATCCGCGGAGGCCGCGATGCCGTAGTGGATGAAGGTATCGAAGCGTCGCGCCTCCTTCGGAGACAGGTAGTTGGCGACGTCGAAATCGCGCACTTCGCCTGCGATCTGGACAGGCATGGCCGAAGCATCGAAGCGCGTGATGCGCCGGATGCCGGACTTCGCCGCCAGGACGTTTTCCCAGGCTTGACCGACCGTGTTTCCGACCGGAGAAATGATGCCCAGGCCGGTGACGACTACTCTCTTACGTGCCAAAACGTGCTCCGCTGGATGAAACGCTCAGCCCTTGTTGGCGAGGTGGTTGTTGACGTAGTCGATGGCCTGCTGGACCGAGGTGATCTTTTCGGCTTCCTCATCGGGAATTTCGCACTCGAACTCTTCTTCGAGAGCCATCACCAGTTCGACGGTGTCCAGCGAGTCAGCGCCCAGATCGTCAACGAAGGACGATTCGTTCTTGATTTCGGCCTCGTTGACACCCAGTTGTTCGGCGACGATCTTCTTGACACGTTGTTCGATGTTTTCCATTGCGGTACTCCTTCCCTGTGTAGGCCCAAACTGAAGCGTAAGAGCGCGAAAAAAAAGTGGCGCGAGTGTATCAGAAAGCACGCTCCACATTGCCTGCAGCCGATGCCCGGCGGCAGGAGCCGGCCGGGGCACGGCCATCAATGCATGAACATGCCACCATTCACGTGCAGCGTGCTGCCGGTGACGTAGGCAGCGCCCGGGGACGCCAGGAACACGACTGCGGCGGCGACCTCTTCCGCCGCACCCAGCCTGCCGAGCGGGATCTGTCCGAGCAGCGCTTCACGGGCGGCATCGCCCAGCGCATCGGTCATGTCGGTCGCGATGAAACCGGGCGCGACGCAGTTGACCGTGATATTGCGCGATCCGAGCTCCCGCGCGAGCGCCATGCTCATCCCCGCGACGCCGGCCTTGGCTGCTGCGTAATTGGCCTGCCCCGGATTGCCGGTTTCACCGACCACCGAAGTGATGTTGATGATGCGACCACTGCGCGCCTTCATCATTCCCTTCATGACGGCACGCGACATCACGAACACCGCCTTCAGATTGGTGTCGATGACCGCTTGCCATTCCTCGTCCTTCATGCGCATCGAAAGATTGTCGCGCGTGATGCCGGCATTGTTCACCAACACCGAAACGGCGCCGAATTCCTTCTCTATCGCGCCGATCAGCGCAGGAATCGCGCTCCCGTCGGTCACATCGAGCACCACGCCACGCCCCTTGATGCCTGAGGATTCCAGCACCTGCCCGATACCAGCCGCACCCGCTTCGGTCGTTGCCGTCCCGATCACCGTGGCGCCAGCCTGCCCCAGCGCCAGCGCGATCGCGCGACCTATCCCGCGGCTTGCGCCGGTCACCAGCGCGATCTGACCGTCCAGAATAGCCATCACTCTGCTCCCATCTGCTGTGCGAGTTGATCGAGAGACGCCGCATCCGCCAGCGCCACTCCATTCAGTTCCTTGTCGATACGCTTGGTCAGGCCGGCAAGCACCTTGCCAGGACCGCACTCTGCCACGGTCGCCACACCCAGCGACGCCATGCGCCGGATCACCTCGACCCAACGCACCGGGGCCGCCGCCTGGCGCACCAGCGCGTCGCGGATCGCGTCGGCATCTTCCGGACTGGCCACATCCACATTATTGACCAGCGTGATGACCGGCCGGGCGAGCTCGACACTCCGGAGGGCCGTCGCCAGACGATCCGCCGCGGGCTGCATCAGGCTGCAATGAAATGGCGCGCTCACCGGCAAAGCCACCGCGCGTTTCGCCCCGCGCTCCGTGAGCAGCGCCATCGCGCGCCGCACCGCCGTGGCATGCCCCGCGATCACCGTCTGTTCAGGCGAATTGAAATTGACTGCGGCAACCACTTCGCCGTGTGCCGCCTCGGCACAGGCGATACCGACCACCTCGGCATCGAGGCCGAGGATGGCCGCCATTGCACCGGTGCCGGCGGGCACCGCCTCCTGCATGGCCTGCGCACGCAGGCGTACCAGCGGCACGGCATCCCTGAGCCGCAACACACCGGCCGCGACCAGTGCCGCGTACTCGCCCAGACTGTGGCCGGCGACCACATCCGGCATGCGCCCGGTGCGCCTCATCCAGCTGCGGAACACCGCAACGCCGGCCGTCAGCATCAGCGGCTGGGTATTCGTGGTCAGCGCGAGCCGCTCCGCCGGCCCGTCGGCCACCATGGCCCACAGGTCCTCGTCAAGCGCTGCCGAAGCCTCGTCGAAGGTCGCGCGGATCTCCGCGTCGTCGCCATAGGCCGACATCATGCCGACCGACTGGGATCCCTGGCCGGGAAACACAAAAGCGAATTTATGCATATGAGGAATATCTGCCTGAACCCACCGCCGCGATCAGAAACGCAACAGCACGCCACCCCAGGTGAAACCGCCGCCAACGCCCTCAAGCATCACGTGATTCCCTGGCTTGATCCGTCCATCCCGCACCGCCACGTCAAGCGCGAGGGGCACGGAGGCGGCGGACGTGTTGCCGTGCTCGGCCACCGTGGTCACCACCCGTTCCATCGGCAGTTCCAGGCGCTTCGCGGTCGATTGCAGGATGCGGATGTTGGCCTGATGCGGAACCAGCCAGTCAAGCGCACTCAGCGGAAGCCCGGCCGCCGCCATCAGCTCCACCGCCGTATCGCCCAGAACGCGCACGGCGAATTTGAAAACAGCCTGACCGTCCATCTGCAGGAAGGGCTTGCCCGAAACGCCGCCGCCGCATACCTGGCCCGGCACCGACAGGATGTCGTGGTAGTGGCCGTCCGCATGCAGGGCACTGGACAGGATGCCGGGCGCAGCGGACGCCTCGAGCACAACCGCGCCCGCCCCATCGCCGAACAGCACGCAGGTGCCGCGGTCATTCCAGTCGAGAATGCGCGAGAACACCTCCGCGCCAACCACCAGCGCACACCTGTGCGAGCCCGAGCGGACAAATTTGTCGGCGATCGTCAGTGCGTAGACGAAACCGGAACAGACCGCCTGCACATCAAAAGCGGCGGCCGTGCGGTTGCCGAGCTTGTGCTGCAACAGGCAGGCGGTGCTGGGGAACACCTGATCGGGCGTAGACGTCGCAACGATCACCAGATCGACCTCCGCCGCATCCCGACCGGCTGCCGCGAGCGCCTGGCGTGCGGCGTGCAGGGCCAGGTCGCTCGAATTCTCCTGCACCGATGCGAAATGCCTGAACCGTATGCCGGTGCGATCGGCGATCCATTCGTCGGAGGTATCGATACCCCGCGCAACCAGGTCGTCATTGGACACGGCCGCGCCGGGCAGATGACCACCCGTGCCGGTAATGCGGCTGAAAATCATGCAGCTACCTCGGTACGAGTCATGCATTGGGTGATGCGGGCGATGAGGTCATTGCGCACCGCGTCCGCAGCGCGCGCCACCGCCTGTTCGAAACCGTAGGCGTCGCTCGACCCGTGACTCTTGACCACAACGCCACGCAAGCCCAGCAGGCTGGCGCCATTGTAGCGGCGGTGATCGACCCGGCGGCGGAACGCGGATATCACTGGACGGGCAACCAGGTACATCAGCTTGCGCAGCGGTCCGCGACTGAATTCCTCGCGCAGGAAGGTGGCGATCATCTGAGCCAGACCTTCCGAAGTCTTCAGCGCCACGTTGCCGACGAACCCATCGCAGACCACGACATCGGTCGTGCCCTTGTAGATGTCGTTACCCTCGACATTTCCATAGAAATTCAGATCGCTGGCGCGCAGAAGTTCGGCTGCGCCCTTCACCGCTTCGTTGCCCTTGATCGCCTCTTCGCCGATGTTGAGCAAACCCACGGAAGGACGCTCCCGCGATTCCAGCGCGGAAACCAGCATCGCACCCATGAGGCCGAACTGGAACAGGTGTTCGGACGTGCAGTCCACGTTGGCCCCCAGATCGAGCACATAGGTGTGCCCCTTGACCGTGGGCAGTATGGAAGCGATGGCAGGACGATCGATGCCGGGAAGGGTCTTGAGCACGAATTTGGAAATGGCCATCAGCGCGCCGGTGTTGCCGGCGGACACCGCCGCCTGGGCGCGCCCCTCCTTGACCATGTCGATCGCGACACGCATCGAGGAATCCTTCTTTGCGCGAAGCGCCTGTGCGGGCGGCTCATCCATGCCCACGACTTCCGACGCATGGACAACCGACAGGCGCGACTCGCCCTCGGCGCCAAGACGCTTCAACTCGTCCTGAAGCACATCCTCGAGCCCGACCAGAAGCAGGTGGCAATCCGGATCCCTGCGCAGATAGGCCAGAGCGGCCGGCAAGGTGACGGATGGCCCGTGATCCCCGCCCATGCAGTCTATGGCCAGGGTGTAACTCATGTCGGGCATCCGCATGAAAAGGTGGTTTCCGGCGCGCACCCGCAGGAATGCGCCGGACAGGAAACCACGATGATCACTCGCCCTTGGTCTTCAACACCTTCTTGCCGCGATAGAAACCACTCGGAGAGATGTGATGACGCAGATGCGCCTCACCGGTGGTCGACTCGACGGCGGTGGCCGGCGCGGTCAGGAAATCGTGCGCACGATGCATGCCGCGCTTCGACGGCGACTTCTTGTTTTGCTGAACAGCCATGACAACAACTCCCCCGGAATAACCGGACAAATAAACCGCAAAAGCCGGGCGGCAGAGCCGCCACGGGCGAAAATCAGCTCTTCTTCAACGCACCGAGGACTGCGAAGGGCGAGGGACGACCGTTACCGGCAAGCTTGTCCAGCGATCCGGCCGGCAGACCGCACGCTTCTTCGTGCATCGGCACGGGCGGCAGCGCGAGCAGCAACTCGTCCTCCACCAGAGTGGCAAGTTCGAGCGGACCGTCGAGCTCGAGCGCTTCGAAACTGTCGTCCTCCAGATCGGCGTCATCCCAAGCCTCTCCATCGAACACCAGGCGAAAACGCGTCCGGCTCGCGATCGGCAGCGGGAGATCACCCAGACAGCGCTGGCACTGAACAACCACCGAAGCGGAAACATCCAGCTCCAGCCAACAGGCACCGTCCGTATCGACCGACCCCTGCACTGACCACTGCACAACGCGCCCCGCTTCACGGCACTCGGCCACAAAACGCGGAAAAACCTCGACCTGACTGCGACCGCTCAACGCCTGGGCCGCATGCGCAAACTGGCGGGCATCGAGGCGGACCTGCACGTTGTCGCCACCGGCTGCCTCGCTGGAAGCCTGACTCAACGACCCGTCCACCGACCCAACCAATGATTCACCCGAGCGCACACTCGCCACCTGTACTGCTGCATCGCGAGAACCGTAACCGGCGATGCCTGCCACCGGAAACCATCTTCGACGATGCGCGAAGAAACAAACACGAAATGATACTATCCCCCTGAAGTAGCTGTCAAAGCCTGCCCGCAAACGAATCGGGGCGATGCATCGCGCACCCGAACGTATCGTCCTCCTCATACGCCATGTCCCGCCCCCTGCCCCCCATCGTCCTCGGGTCCTCGTCCCGCTATCGGCGCGAACTCATGTCGCGCCTGCGCCTGGATTTCATCTGCGATGCGCCGGATATCGACGAGCAAGCGCTTGCAGGAGAATCGCCACGTGCTCAGGCGATACGCCTCGCGCGCACGAAAGCCGCCGCAGTCGCCGCACGCCACGCTGGCGCCTGCGTGATCGGCTCCGACCAGGTCGCCTGGAGCGGCGGCGACCGCTATGGCAAACCAGGCACGCGCGAAGCGGCGATCGCCCAGCTCACGGCGCTGAGCGGACGCGTCATTGTTTTCGATACCGCACTGTGTGTCATCGATGGCCGCGACGGCAGCCTGCATGAAGCCCTGGTGCCCACCGAGGTGGCGTTCCGCCGTTTGCAGGCTCAAGAAATCGAGCGCTATATCGACCTCGACACACCGCTGGACTGCGCCGGCGCGGCGAAATCCGAGTCCCTGGGCATCAGCCTGCTCGAACGCATGAGCGGAGACGACCCGACCGCGCTGGTCGGACTGCCGCTGATACGCCTTGCGGCCATCCTGCGCGACCTGGGATTCTCCCTGCCATGAGCGCAGGCACTCTTTACATGCTGCCGAGCCCGCTCGATGCCGCCTGCGCGCCCGGTGCGGACACCCCGAGCGCGGTGCGCGAATGCGCACACCGGCTGGATTACTTCCTGGTCGAGAACGCCAGATCGGCGCGCGCGACGCTGAAGCGCCTGGAGCATCCCCGCCCTCTCCGCGAACTGGACATTGTCGAGCTCCCGCCGGAGCACGAAGGAGGGCTGCTGCGCGAACTGCTCGCACCGGTCGCCTCCGGCCGCGACGCCGCGGTCATCTCGGACGCGGGATGTCCCGGCGTCGCCGATCCGGGCGCCCTTGCCGCCCGCACTGCCCACGGAATGGGTATCCCGGTGATGCCGCTGGTCGGCCCTTCATCGATACTGCTGGGCCTGATGGCCTCCGGTCTGAACGGCCAGTGCTTCATTTTCCACGGCTATCTGCCGGTCGAGGACGACGCGCGCGGCAAGACCCTCGTCGAGCTGGAAAAGCAATCGGCAAGATTGCGCCAGACGCAGATTTTCATCGAAACACCCTATCGCAACCTGCGCATGTTCGAGGCGATACGCAAGCACTGTCGCGGCACGTCCCTGCTGTGCATCGCATCAGCGCTCACCGCACCGGACCAGTTCATCCGTACCCAGGCGATTGCGGCCTGGACGCCAGAACAGGTCGAACGCATCGACCGCCGTCCGACCCTGTTCCTGCTGCTCGCCTGAAAGCAGGCGTCGGCGTCTATCGCATGCCCACGCGGGACAGCGCGCCGGCAACGCTTTCTCCGAAATTGGCGCCGAACTGTTTGGCGAAACGCTCGGCGATGTTCTGACGCTGCGTGAAATCGACGATGTCCGCCGCCTTCACCACCTCGCGGGCGACATACTCCACACTGCCCAGATCGTCGGCCAGCCCCATTTCAATGCTGCGCGAGCCCGTCCACATGAGCCCGGAGAACATGTCCGGAGATTCCTTCAGCCGCTCGCCGCGCCCCTGCCGCACGACGTCTATGAACTGCTGATGGACATCTCCCAGAAGCTGTTTCGCATGCAGCTTCTGTCGTTCGTCCTGGGGGGAGAAAGGATCGAGAAAACCCTTGTTCTCTCCGGCCGTAAGCAGGCGCCTCTCGACACCCAGCTTGTCCATCAGACCGGTGAAGCCGAAACCATCCATCAGCACGCCGATGGAGCCGACGATGCTCGCCTTGTCGACATAGATGCGATCGGTCGCGACAGCGACGTAATACCCGCCGGAGGCGCAGATATCCTCCACCACGGCGTAGATCGGGGTATCCGGGTAAAGACCACGCAAGCGACGGATCTCGTCATTGATGATGCCACTTTGCACCGGGCTGCCGCCCGGGCTGTTGATCTTGAGGATGACGCCCTGCGTGTTCTTGTCGTCGAATGCCGACTGCAGCGACGAAATCACGCGATCCGCACTCGCCTCGCCGTTGGGCGCAATGACCCCGGTCAGTTCCACCAGCGCGGTATGTTTCTTGTGCTCGGCCTGACTGAACAGCGCGCCCCAGTCGACCAGAGCAAAGGCCAGTACGCCCAGATAGGCAAAGCCGACCAGGCGGAAAAAGATGCCCCAGCGCCGGCGCCGCCGTTGTTCGGTCACCGATTCCAGCGCGATGCGCTCGATCAGCTTGCGTTCCCAGCCCATATCGCCCCGTTGCTCGGACTGCTTGTCGGATTCGGACATCGCTTCTTCACTCATTGCATGATTCGGACAGCCAGACCTGCCCGCCGGATTCCTCGACCGGCACCGGCTGCAGGCGGGCGCCACGACATGGCCCCCCCACACAGACACCGGTTTCCGGCTCGTAGAGCGCACCATGCGTCGAGCAGATCAAGTATAGCTTCGACAGATCGAAGAACTCGCCGTGGTTCCAGTCGAGTTCTATGGGTACATGGCGGCAGCTGTTGAGGTAGGCGTAGACCCTGCCCTGGAAGCGGACTGCGAACGCCTCGACGAGGGCCCCCTTGCGCTCGACCTGGAAACGCACGCCTGCGCCGCCATTCTGCAGGGCATCCGATGGGCAGAGGCTCAGGCGTTGCATTTGAGCCACGCCGACAGTTCAGCCACGCTTGCCGCGTGCGCCCGCGGCGACGCCGCAAGCAGTTCGTGCACCGGATGAGCGCCATAACTCACCGCGACGGCCTGACAGCCGGCATTGCGCGCCATCAGCAGATCGTGCGTCGTGTCCCCGATCACCAGCGTGCGTGTCGGCTCGTGGCCCAGCTGTTCCATGAGTTCGAGCACCATGTCGGGTGCCGGCTTGGACACCGATTCGTCTGCACAGCGGGTCGCAGCGAACCTCGGCGCCAGTCCGGTATGTCCGAGCGCACGATCAAGACCAGCCCTGCTCTTGCCGGTGGCAACGGCCAGCATGTGGCCGCGACCGGACAGTTCGTCCAGCAACGCTGCGACGCCCTCGAACAGTGTCAGTTCGTGGTCACGTGCCAGATAGTGATAGCGATAGCGGCAGGCCAGTTCCTGGTGCCGCGCCACCGGCAGTTCAGGAACGGCGCGCGCCAGCGCGTCGAGCAGACCGAGACCGATGACCGAGCGGGCCGTGGCGTCATCGGGTGGAGTCACTCCGATGTCGATGCAGGCATTCTGTATGGACCGGACGATGGCGGCTGCCGAATCGAGCAGTGTGCCATCCCAGTCAAAAACGATGAGGTCGAACTGTGCGGGCATGATCTGTCAGTGAGGGTCACCTGGGGTCTGGTCGAATTCGCGCACGGATTGCGCATCCAGGTGGCGGATGAAGCCTGCGAGATCCGCGGGCAGCGGCGCCTCGATGCGAAGCGGCTCGCCGGTCAGCGGATGCTTCAAGGCAAGCCGGTGCGCATGCAGGAACATGCGGGGCAACGCCTCCTTGCGCAACGCTTTGTTCAGCGCAAAGTCGCCATATTTCTCGTCGCCGGCGATGGGAAAGCCGCTTGCCGCGAGGTGCACGCGGATCTGGTGCGTGCGGCCGGTGCGGATGCGCACGCCGAGCAGGCTGTAGCCAGGCCAGCGCGCCTCGAGCTCCACGATGGAATGCGCCGCTTTGCCTTCGGGATCGACCGACACCCGGCGCTCGCCCGATTCGGTGAGATATTTGGTGAGCGCCAGCCGGATGTGCTGCACCGGGTTGAGCCAGCGCCCCTTCACCAGAGCGAGATAGCGCTTGTCCATCGAACGCGTGTCGGTGCCACCTTCGCGGAAGGCGTCATGCAACGCATTCAGGGCGGAACGCTTCTTGGCCACCAGCAGGATGCCCGAGGTTTCCCGGTCAAGCCGATGCGCCAGTTCAAGCAGTTTCGCCTGCGGCCGGGCGCGGCGCAGACTTTCGATCACGCCGAAACTCACGCCCGAGCCACCGTGCACCGCAATGCCGGCCGGCTTGTTGAGGGCCAGAAAGGCCTCGTCCTCGTAAAGAATATCGAATTCCAGCGCCGGCGCGGGCGGCTGTGCGCCGGGTTCGGCCAGCCTGATCGGAGGAATGCGCACTTCGTCCCGCTCGACCAGGCGATAGGTCTGGTCCACCCTCCGGCTGTTCACGCGCACCTCGCCGGAGCGCAGGATGCGGTACACATGGCTCTTGGGCACACCCTTGCACACGCGCAGCAGGAAGTTGTCGATGCGCTGCCCCGCCTCCTCCGCATCCACCACATGCCGTGCAACTTTCGGAGCTTTACCCAACTCCTTCATTTCAAATATACTGCGGCGGGTTTTCGGTCGGATTTCGGAGCCGACGCAGAACGAAGCACATCCAGCCCGAAGTGGCGGACGCCGGGTGACATTGAGACGGTGCAGTGCTTCTTCATGCAGTCCTTCAGGAAATGACGGAAACCGGATCACGGGTTAATCCCGCTCACCCAAAGTAGCGAGTGTACTGAGTAGCGCGAGTACCGTACAGGCAGAATCCCCCAGGCAGCCGCGAAAGCGCGGATGCATTGAGAGTTGGCAGACCCCTCCACGTCCCCCGTCCGTTCCCATCGAAAAGTACCGATTGCAGCCGACTAGATAGACGTTATTCACTGACGAGCGGTTTGTCCTGCCCGTGTGCGGTGCGCGCGGGAGAAGTTGATGAAACGAATGCTCTTCAACGCAACGCAGGCCGAAGAGCTGCGCGTTGCGATTGTCGACGGTCAAAAGCTGGTTGACCTCGACATTGAGTCATCCAGCAAGGAACAGCGCAAGAGCAACATCTACAAGGCCGTCATCACCCGCATCGAGCCCAGCCTCGAAGCGTGTTTTGTCGACTATGGCGCAGACCGCCACGGCTTCCTGCCGTTCAAGGAAGTATCCCGGTCCTATTTCAAGCCCGACCTCGAACCCGGCCGCGCGCGCATCCAGGACGCGCTGTCGGTCGGCCAGGAACTGATCGTCCAGATCGACAAGGACGAACGCGGCAACAAGGGCGCCGCCCTCACCACTTTCATTTCGCTGGCCGGGCGTTACCTGGTGCTGATGCCGAACAACCCGCGTGGCGGCGGTGTTTCGCGCCGCGTCGAGGGTGACGATCGCGCCGAGCTGCGCGAAACCATGGATCAGCTCGAAGTGCCCTCCGGCATGAGCCTGATCGCCCGCACTGCCGGCATCGGTCGCAACGCGGAAGAACTGCAGTGGGACCTGAACTACCTGCTGCAACTGTGGACCGCCATCGAAGGTGCAGCCCAGTCGCAGACCGGCGCCTTCCTGATCTACCAGGAAGGCAGTCTGGTGATCCGCGCCATCCGCGACTACTTCCAGCCCGACATCGGCGAAATCCTGATCGATACCGACGAGGTGTACGACCAGGCCTACACCTTCATGGAACACGTGATGCCGGGCAATGTGGCCCGCGTAAAGCGCTACCGCGACGATGTCCCGCTGTTCTCCCGTTTCCAGATCGAGCACCAGATCGAATCCGCCTACTCGAGGCAGGTAAACCTGCCGTCGGGCGGTGCCATCGTGATCGACCATACCGAGGCACTGGTGGCGGTCGATGTGAACTCGGGTCGTTCGACCAAGGGCAGCGACATCGAGGAAACCGCGCTGCGCACCAACTGTGAGGCGGCCGACGAGATCGCGCGCCAGCTTCGCCTGCGCGACCTTGGCGGCCTCATCGTCATCGATTTCATCGACATGGAAAACCCGCGCGCCCAGCGCGAGGTGGAAACCCGGCTGCGCGACGCGCTGCATCACGACCGCGCGCGCGTCCAGATGGGCAAGATCAGCCGCTTCGGCCTGCTCGAGCTGTCGCGCCAGCGGCTGCGCCCGGCTCTGGCCGAAACCAGCTACATCCCGTGCCCGCGCTGCAATGGCACCGGCCACATCCGCTCGACCGAATCGGCGGCGCTGCACATCCTGCGCATCCTCGAAGAGGAGGCGATGAAGGAGAACACCGGCGCCGTACACACCCAGGTGCCGGTCGATGTCGCCACCTTCCTGCTGAACGAGAAGCGCGCCGACATCAATGCGATCGAGTTGCGCCACAAGGTGAACATCGTACTGATCCCGAACAAGCACCTGGAAACGCCGGCGCACGAAATCATCCGTCTGCGCCACGACCAGCTGAATCAGGAAGGCACGACACCGCCCTCCTACCAGATGGCCAGCCACCCCGCGACGGAAAGCTATCAGCCGCCGTCGGCCATACCGGCCGATGAGCGGCCGAAGCGCCAGGAAGCCGCGATCAAGCACATCACGCCGGATCAGCCTGCTCCGGTGGTCGCCGAGCCGGCGCCCAGCGTGCCGGTCGCGGTAACCGCGCCGGTGCCGGCATCCAAGGGCGGACTGTTCCAGCGCATCGCCGCGTGGTTCCTCGGCAGCCCCGCGACTCAGGCGGCTGAACCGGCGCCGGCACCGGCCGCCAAGCCTGCGCCCACGCGCGAGCGCACGCCGCGCGGCGAAGGCCAGGAGCGCGGCGGACGCAGCCGCAATCGCAAGGATGGACGCGACAGCCGTGAAGGGCGTGAGACGCGCGAACCCCGCGAAGGACGCGAGCCGCGCGACGCGCAGAACAAGGGTGAAGGACGCGATGGCCAACGCAAGCCGCGCGAACCCCGCGAGCCGCGGGAAGGTCGCGACAACCGTGAGGCGCGTCCGGAACAGAGCGAAACCGTAGCCCGCGAGCCGCGCGAACCGCGTCAGCCGCGCGAGCCGCGCGAACCCAAAGAGGCGCGCGAGCCGCGTCAGCCACGGGAACGTGCAGCCAACGATACGGCGCGCGAACCGGCACAAGCCGATCTTCCGCTGAATGGCGCGCCGCTGGCCGAGAGCACCGCACCGGCTGAGGGCGGGGAGGAACGCAGCTCGCGTACCCGTCGTCGTCGCGGCGGGCGTCGCGAACGCGGCGAACGCCGTCCCGATGCAGTCGAAGGCCAGGTTGCGGAAGCAACTGCCGGCGAAGCTGCCGTTGCCGACAACGCCGTGGCAGCGGACCTGAACGTAAGTCCCGCCGCCAACGAAACCGCGGCCAACGCGCCGGCGGCCCTTGTGGTCGAGGCGGTGGTGCCGGCCGAACCGGAACGTGAAATCCAGGCTGCACTTCCGCTGCACGCACCGGATACGGCAGCCTTGCCGGAGCCGGGCACGGTGGATGCAACGGTCGCTAACGACGCATCGCAGGTCGTGAGCCACAATGATGGGCCAGCGGTGGACGTCGCGCCGGAAGTGGCGGACACCCCTGAACCGGCGATCACCGCCGCGTCGGCTGAGCCGGTGGCCAGCCCGGTCGCAGCGACGCCGTTGAATGGCAGCGATGAGTCGACGCTGGTGCGTGCGATGGAAAGCCTGGTCGCCGCCGCGCCGACACCGTCGTTGCCGACCGCAGCGCCCGGACAGGCCCCGGTGGAGCCCGCCCCCGCCCTGCAGGACACACTGGCCGCCAGCGGTCTGGTCATGGTGGAAACATCGGCCGAACGTGCTGCGCAAAGCGAGACGGTAGAGGTCGAAACGCCCCGGTTGGGACGTCCGCGCCGTGCCACGCCGGTCATCAACAATGAACCCATGCAGCAGGTCGAGACGCGCAATCCCTGACCTTCGCCGCATGAATCGAAGCCCGGACTGAGGTCCGGGCTTTTTTTACGTTCACACCCGTGCTCGGGGGTATTTCCCTTAGCCGAAAGACGCTTTTTCACCGACACTGCCACGCCTTTTCATCACAACAAAACGAGGAGATTCTCCATGCGTCTGTTTGCAGCACTGCTCGCCGTCGTCGCCAGCACCACCGTATTCGCCCACGGTCCGTCACGTCTCAAGGCCAATGAAACCGTCACGCTCAAGGCCAGCCCGGATGCGGTGTGGGCCAAGGTGAAGGACTTCACCCAGCTGCAGTCCTGGCATCCGGCGGTCGAAAGCAGCAGCGCCACCGCCGGCAGCGACATCGGATCGGTACGCACGCTGAAGATCAAGGGCGGCGGCGAGGTGGTCGAGAAGCTGGAAGCGATGTCCGATGCCGACCGCAGCCTGACCTATACGGCACAGGATGGCGGCGCGCTGCCGGTGAGCAAGTACAAGTCGACCATCACGGTGAAGCCGGCGGAGGGCGGCGGTTCGACGGTGGAATGGAAAGGCGTGTTCTTCCGCGCCGACCCGAGCGAGCACCCGGCCGCCGGCAAGGACGACGAGGCGGCCACCGGCACCATCAAGAAGGTCTATACCGACGGCCTGAACAATCTGAAGGCACTGCTGGACAAGTGATTCTGCAGGCCGGTCATGCAGACCGGCTGCAGCGTTCAAGGAGCGGCCGCGGACGGGTCGCTCCGCGTCAACGCAGTTGCGTCAGCACCTGCCTCAGTTCCTGCAGCAGGCCGTCCGCGGCATCCTCGATCAGGTCCAGCACGCGTTCGAATCCCGCCGGTCCGCCATAGTACGGATCGGGCACTTCCTGTTCTCCGAAGCGGCGACCATGTGACAGGAAGAGCGCAATCTTGTGCCGCATCGCAGGCGGGCAGACTTTTTCGAGATTGCGCAGGTTGTCTCGGTCCATCGCATAGATGCGGTCGAAGCGCTCGAAATCGTCAGTCGTCACCTTGCGTGCGCGGATGGAGGCAAGGTCTATGCCGCGCGCGGCTGCCGCGTCGAGCGCGCGCGGATCAGGGCGGCTGCCCACGTGATAGGCATGCGTCCCCGCGGACTCCACCCAGATGCGCTGCGCCAGGCCGGCCGATTCGAGCCGCGCGCGCATCACGCCTTCCGCTGTCGGGGAACGGCAGATGTTGCCCATGCAGCAGAGAAGAATCTTCACTTCAGCATCCTGATCCATCCTGCGGCCCCTGCGCAACAGGCGTTCAAGCACAGTCGTCCCCGACCTTCGCATCGGTGCGTACCGCGATGGCAGCCAGCCCCTCCTCCTCGCTCCAGTTGCGGACCGGCAACTCAAGCGGGTCGAATGCGGTATCTCCCTCTTCCACGGCACTGCCCGGAGCCAGGCCTGCGAAATCGAACAACCGGGCGTCTGCGAGGTGAGACGGCACCACATTGCGCATCGCAGTTGCCATCGATTCGATGCGCCCCGGATAAAGACGGGCCCACTCCTGCAGCATCGCCTTCACCTGCTTGCGCTGCGCATTCTCCTGAGAACCGCACAGATTGCACGGGATGATGGGGAACTGCATGACGCGCGCGAAGCGCTCGATATCGCGCTCGGTGCAATAGGCCAGCGGGCGGATCACGATGTGGCGGCCGTCGTCGCTCACCAGCTTGGGCGGCATGGATTTGATCTTGCCGCCGAAGAACATGTTCAGGAACAGCGTTTCCAGCAGATCGTCGCGATGGTGGCCCAGCGCGATCTTGGTCGCACCCAGTTCCGACGCCACCCGGTAGATGATGCCGCGACGCAGCCGCGAACACAGGCCACAGGTGGTTTTGCCCTCGGGTATCTTGTCCTTGACGATGGAGTAGGTGTCCTCGGTCTCGATGCGGTACTCGATGCCCAGCGACTCGAAGTGCGCCGGCAGCACGTGGTCCGGAAAGCCGGGCTGCTTCTGGTCGAGATTGAACGCGATCAGGCGGAACTTCACCGGCGCGCGCGCCTGCAGGCCGCGCAGCAGTTCCAGCATCGTGTACGAATCCTTGCCGCCGGACATGCACACCATGATCACGTCGCCGTCCTCGATCATCGAGTAATCGGCGATGGCCTGCCCCGCGGCACGCTCCAGCCGCTTGCGGAACTTCAGGAAGTTGTTGGACAGCGTTTCGGCGGTGGGCACCGGCGCTTCGAGAATGGACGGCGACATGGCGGGCTCGCCTGGGGGGCGCAAAATGGAACTGCCGGATTATACCGGTGCGGCCCTCGCGCTTCCGCGTCCTTGCTCACGGAAATGGTGGCCGAATACCTCAGCCGCCGGTTCGCACGGGGCCCCGCAGACGAGGTGCGACGGCTTGCCCCTTCCGCCATCCGCCGCACCCCGCCAACGGGACCTGTCTGCCGCGACGCTAGCGTCGTCGCAGCCCCGGCGCCGCGCCGGTGAAATGAATGCGCGCTGCCCTCCAGGCGGCATGCAGCAGGTGCTCGAGCCCCACCGCGTCACTGGCCAGTACGCGGAACACGATGCCCGCCGAATGCGGCAGCAGGCTGGCACCGGCGAGGCAGCCCGCACCTTGCGGCAGGGCGCGCAGTTCGGCCAGCAGACCCGCATCCGCGCCGCGGCCGAGCATCCAGAGGGTGCCGTGCATGCGCAGACCGCCATGACCGCCGGCCGAATTCGTGCGCCACAGTGCGCCATCCAGACACATGCGCTCGCGTGCCAGAAGTCTGCCGTCCGTCGCGCGCACCGTCATCGCGGATTCGATGCGCCGGAAACTGCCGTCGCCGCCTTCGTGGTCGTGCGCCAGAAAGCTGTCGGCGACGATGACCCGCGCGTCATCGGCCAGCTCGACCTCGATGTCGCTCACCATATGGCTGCCCGGAAACAGGATGAGCGGCGCCGGCATGTATTCGAGCAACGCATCCGGCGCCACCTGCAAGCGCATGGACTGCAGCGCACAGCCGCCCTGCATCGCATGCACGATGGTCGACGCGGGGGTCGCGACATGCGCGCGCGCGCCGGCAGCCAGCTCTATGCTTCCGGCCAGGCGCTCATGCTCGAACAGGCCACCCGATACCGACTGCAGATACACCACGCACAGATCGCGCGCTGCCGCATCCACATGAAGCGCGCGACCGACATGCACCGGATAGGCGACGAACTGACGGGCGAGATAGCCGCGGCCCGACGCCTCTCGCGCAAACGCCAGATCGACGCAGCGTCGCGCATCCGCGCGCAGCGCGGCATCCGGTGCCGTGCGCAGGACTGCATCCGCCAGTGCCGGCTCAGCGATCAAACAGCACCTCCTGCGCGATGCGTTCGACCACCGCGTCCACGCCATCGCCGTGCGCGCAATTGGTCAGCAGTGTCGGACGCCCGAGGCGTACCTCGTGCGCCTCGCTCACCATGCGATCGAGGTTCACCCGCACATGCGGGGCCAGATCGACCTTGTTGATCACCAGCAGGTCGCACTGCAATACGCCCAGCCCGCGCTTGCGCGGAATGTCGTCGCCACCGGCGACATCGATCACGAACAGCCAGTAGTCCACCAGATCGAGCGAGAACGACGAAGCGAGATTGTCACCGCCGCTTTCGATCAGGATCAGCTCCAGCCCGGGATAGGCGCGATCCAGTTCGTCGGCCGCAGCGAGATTGAGCGTCGGATCCTCGCGTATCGCGGTATGCGGGCAGGCGCCGGTTTCCACCGCCAGCACGCGCTCCGGGGCGATCAGGCCGCTGCGGCGCACGCGTTCCGCGTCCTCGGCGGTCACCAGATCGTTGGTGATGACCGCGATATCGGTACCGCGCGCCATGAAGCGCGGAATGAGCTGTTCGAGCAGCGCGGTCTTGCCGGAGCCGACCGGGCCGCCGATGCCGACCCGTGCCGCGCCACGCGGCCGTGCGTGCGGATTCAGTTGTGCGGACATGGCATCACCTCAGCATGTAAAGACGGTTGAGCGGCACGCGGTCGGCCGGCGGGCAGCCGATCACGCGCCCGTCGACGCTGACTTCAAAGGTCTGCGGATTGACCGAAATGTTCGGGCAGGCGGCGTTGCGCACCATGTCCGCCTTCTGCAGGGTGCGCGTACCCTTGCAGGCCAGCAGCGCCTTGCGGAGGTCGAGGCGGCCGTGCAGGTCGCTGTCCAGCGACGCGGCGCAGACGAAGTTCGCCGACAGGCCCTGCGGCGCGCGCCCGAATGCGCCCCACTGCGGCCGCATGATGAGTGGCTCGCAGGTCATCAGCGACGCCGCCGAATCACCCATCGCGCCCCAGGCGATGAAACCGCCCTTGACCACGATTTCCGGCTTGATGCCGAAGAAGGCGGGACGCCACAGCACGATGTCGGCGATCTTGCCCGGCTCCAGCGAGCCGACGTGCTGATCGACGCCGAACGAGCGTGCGGCATTGATGGTGTATTTCGCGATGTAGCGCAGGATGCGTTCGTTGTCCGCGCTGCGCGTGGTCTCCTCCGGCAGGCGGCCGAACTGGTCCTTCATCTTGCTGGCGAGCTGCCAGGTGCGACAGATCACCTCATTGATGCGGCCCATGCCCTGGCTGTCCGAGCCGAGCATGGATATCGCGCCCATGTCGTGCAGCACGTCCTCGGCGGCGATGGTCTGCGCGCGGATGCGGCTTTCCGCGAACGCCACGTCCTCGGGCACTGCCGGGTTCAGGTGGTGACACACCATGATCATGTCCAGGTGCTCGTCGAAGGTATTCACGGTGTACGGATTGGTCGGATTCGTCGACGATGGCAGACAGTGCGGCATGCCGGCCACGCAGATCACGTCCGGCGCGTGACCGCCGCCTGCTCCTTCCGTGTGGTACATGTGTATGGTGCGCCCGCGGGTAGCTGCCAGCGTGTCCTCCAGGAAGCCGGATTCGTTCAGCGTGTCGGTGTGCAACTGCACCTGGAAATCCATCTCGTCGGCCACCGACAGGCAGGTGTCTATGGTGGCTGGCGTGGCGCCCCAGTCCTCGTGGATCTTCAGGCCGATGCAGCCGGCCTTCATCTGTTCCACCAGCGACTCCGGGCGCGACGAGTTGCCGCGGCCGAGGAAACCGAAGTTCATCGGCCACTGTTCCGAGGCCTGCAGCATGCGGCCGACATTCCAGGCACCGCCGCAGTCTATGCCGACCGTGATCGGGCCAAGCGACCCGCCGAACATCGTGGTGATGCCGGACGCCAGCGCGTGCTCGACCAGTTGCGCCGAATCGAAATGCACGTGCACGTCCAGCCCACCCGCTGTCGCGATCAGGCCCTCGCCGTCGCGCACCGTGGTCGCGTTGCCGACCACGAGCTGCGGATGCACGCCATCCATCACATGCGGATTGCCGGCCTTGCCGATGGCGACGATGCGGCCGTCCTTGATGCCGATGTCGCCCTTCACGATGCCCGCGACGGCATCGATCACGACAACGTTGCTGATCAGCATGTCGAGCGCGCCCTGCTCCGAGGTGAGCCCGGCCATCATGCCCAGGCCGTCGCGCAGCGTCTTGCCGCCGCCATGCAGGCACTCATCACCCGGCGTCGAGTAGTCGTGCTCGATCTCTGCCAGCAGCGAGGTGTCGCCCAGGCGGATCATGTCGCCGCGGGTCGGCCCGTACATCGCCGCGTAGTCGCGTCGGGTCAGCCATGCCATCCGGAATCCTCCCTGTACAGTGGTGATCGGTTCATGCGCCGCGAAATCCTGCGGCGCGCGCGCGGGCCAGCGCGTCGTTCAGGCCGGCGCTGTCGGCGGTCGGGCCGTCGGCCAGGCGGTTCAGTCCGAATACCTCGCCGCTGCCGCCGAAGGCGACCAGCGTCACCTCCTTGTCCTCGCCCGGTTCGAAGCGCACCGCTGTGCCGGCGGCGATATCCAGATGCATGCCCCAGGCCTGCGCGCGGTCGAATTCAAGCGCACGGTTCACCTCGAAGAAATGGAAATGACTGCCCACCTGTATCGGCCGGTCGCCGGTATTCAGCGCGCGCAGCGTCATGCGTCGGCGACCGGGGTTCAGCTCGATGCGACCGTCGGCCGGAATGATTTCACCCGGTACGCGATCGGGCGTCGCCTGCATCACGGTGTCGGGTCCAGGCCGTATCGGATCGTGCACGGTCACCAGCTTGGTGCCATCCGGGAAGCTCGCTTCGACCTGGATCATCGGCATGAGCGCAGCGACGCCGGGCAGCACATCGTCGCTGTTCAGTATCTGCGAACCGTATGAGATCAGTTCGGCGACGCTGCGTCCGTCGCGCGCGCCCTCCAGGATGTCGTCCACGATGAGCGCAATCGCCTCGGGACAGTTCAGCTTCAGGCCGCGCGCGCGCCGTCGGCGCGCCAGTTCGGCCGCGTTGAATATCGTCAGTCTTTCCAGTTCGGTCGGTGTCAGCAGCATGCAGCCCTCTCCAGATATCAGTTCGCGAACAGCCGGCCCGCACGGGCTTCGTGGCGCATCGCCGCGACATCGAGCAGCGGCGCCCCGCTCCACAGCGCATCGACCCCGCATGGAGGCATGGCCATGACGCGCGCGACCAGTGGCCGCGTGCGCGCGAGCAGCCTTTGCCCCTCGGTATGTCCGATCAGGCCCAGGCGCAGCGCGGCACCGACGACCGTGGTACACAGACCGCTCGCCGCCATCGCATCGCAACCCTCGGCGCCCAGACCGTAGGCTCCCCAGATCAAGCCCTGCACAACGGGCAGATGACCGGGCATTCCGGCTGCGCGGACCTGATCCAGATAGACCTGGGCGATGCCCAGGCCGAGGTCGGCGTGCACGCGCAACTGCGTGAAGCCGAGGCGGCGGCTTGCGTCGCGCCAGCCGCGCGACAGGTTCATCGCCTCGCACACGCGGTCCAGTTCCAGCGCTTCGTTCAGCGCCGCCGCGCCGCGCTGCACCCAGGCCTCGCGCGCCGCATGCATGAGCGGTCGGTCAAATCCCGCCCAGCGCTGTTCGATATGCGCGCACAGCACCTCGAACACCTGTTCTGCGTTGCCCACCCGGCCGTCCAGCTTGAGCGACTCCAGCCCCCACGAGAACGAGGTCGCCCCGCTCGGAAAGAAGCTGTCGGCGAACTGCAGCATGCCCAGCATGGACAGCGCATCGCCGGAGTCAGCCGGCCAGCCGCCAACGGCGTCGGAAACCGGCGCGTCAGTGCGCATGGGGCACCGCCAGATAGCGCACGCCGGCAGCCGGTGCCGGCGGCGCATCGATCACCTGCGCGTGACCGCGCGCGAGCAGGTGAGAAAGACGTTTCAGATAGTCGTCGCGTGGACCTTCCAGCAGCACCCACAGGCGCTCGCCATCGAAGCGCACCTTCCAGTGCATATTGCCGGCAAAGTAGCCGGCTTCCAGCGCGCCCGCCGCACTCGTCGCACCGAGCACCAGCCACTGCGGCTCGTCCAGCACGACCAGCACCGCGCGCGCCGGTTCGAGCAGCAGCACCGCGCCATTGTCCAGCCCCGAACTGCGGTCCAGCATGAGCGCAACTTCGGTGCCGCGATCGGTGGTGACCCGCTGGCGCCGACGCGACAGGTCACGGCGCGACAGGTGGATGCGTTCGACCACGCCGTCATGTTCCATCTGGTGCAGGCGCTCGGCGATATCGGCGTCGGTCGCATGGCCGACGATGTCTGTCAGTCTGAGCATGGTGGGATCCCGGATCGTTGGCCGATGGCGGACGCCGCGCGATGCGGCATCCGCCCGGCGTGCGCGCCCGCGCACCCAGGCGGCGGGCGCCCCTGGTCACAGCGTCGGATACGGATTGGGTTCGATCAGCGGCGACTCGTACAACAGCTTCACCTGGCCATCGGCATTGAACGAACCGATGCGCGCCTGCTTCCACAGATGGTGATTGCTGTCGTGGAACTTCACCTTGCCTTCCGGCCCTTCGAATTCGAGGCCGGCCGAAGCCGCCACCACCTTGTCGACATCGAAGCTCTTCGCCTTCTCCACCGCCATCTTCCACAGGTACACCGCGGTATAGGCGCTGGCCAGGGTGTCGCCGGTGACGCGCTTGTCGCCATACTTCGCCTTGAAGGCTGCGACGAATTTCTTGTTGGCCGGATTGTCCAGGCTCTGCAGATAGCTCATGCAGGTGAGCACGTCCTGCACATTCTCCTTGCCGATGCCCGACACCTCCTCTTCCGACACGGCCAGCGCCATCACCGCGGTCTTGTTGAAGTTCACGCCGGCCGCCTTCAGTTGCTTGTAGAAGGCGACGTTGGATCCGCCCACCACGGTGCTGAGAATGATGTCCGGCTTGGTCGCCTTGATCTTGTTGATGGTGGAGCCGAAGTTGGTGCTGCCCAGCGGCAGGTATTCCTCACCCAGCACCTTGCCGCCCCCTTTCACGATGGTGGGGCGAGCGATCTTGTTGGTGACACGCGGCCAGATGTAGTCCGAGCCGATCAGATAGAAGGTCTTGCCGCGGTTGGCGAGCAGCCAGTTGCATGCCTGTATGCACTGCTGCGTGGCTTCATGTGCGGTATAGAGAATGTTGGGCGATTGTTCCTGGCCCTCGTAATAGGTCGGGTAGTACAGCAGCCCTTTCATCTGTTCGAACACCGGCAGCACGGCCTTGCGCGAAGCGGAGGTGTAGCAGCCGAACACCGCGGCCACCTTGTCGCGGTCGAGCAGCTTGCGCGCCTTCTCGGCAAAGGTCGGCCAGTCGCTCGCGCCATCCTCGACCACCGGCACGATCTTCTTGCCGAGCACGCCGCCCGACGCATTGATCTCGTCGATGGCGAGTTTCTCCGCGTCCACGACCGACGCCTCCGCCAGTGCGATGGTGCCGGTCAGCGAATGCAGGATGCCCACCTTCACCGTATCGTCCGCCAGCGCATTGCGCACCATCCACGGTCCGGCGACCGAAGCGAGCGCGAGGCCCTTGACGATGTCCCGCCTGAGTTGATTCTTCATGTCCTACCTCGATGCAATGTTGAAAGGAAAAATCGAATGGGGAGCTTGCGAATGCACCGTCGTCATTGCCGGTGCGGTGCTACGGGATCGAACAGCGCAAAGGCGAAAAAAAAGGGCCTGCCCGGATCCGGAGATCCAGGGCAGGCCCTTTTGCCTTTGTTCCGCGCCGGCAATGCTGGCAACGCGGAAAGTTGAGTCAATACTAGGAAGGCCCATCCGTGCCGTCAAGCGTCGACACGCGAAATCCGGAAAAAAATTTTCCGGCCAGGCGCCGCCCGCAACGCCGGACAATACCCATGTCATGGCGCATGAAAAAACGCTCTCCTGCACCGCGCTCTCGTGCACCGCGTTCCAGCATGCGACGGCAAGTGCCCGCCCGCCGCGGCGACCAGGCGAACCCGCCCTACCCCATGCGCCGGTACATGAAGACGCAACGTCCTGCACTGGATGCGCTTGAAGCCGGCGCCGGATGCAGGCGATAGCGCGAGATCATGAACTCATACACGGCACGCGCCGCATGCGGCGACAGCGCCGGCTTCCACAACCAGATGTCGCGTTCGGGATGAACGCCGCACAAGCCGAACAAGGCGTGTTCCGGATCGTCCGCCACGCCGATCGACCAGTCTTCCATGCGCGCGCCGAATTCCTTGATGTAACTGAAGCACTCGAACTTGATCTGCTGCACGCTGTAGCTCATGTCAGGGCTCCGGTACCGGTATCAGCCGGGCGGGCGAGCTGACGGCGGCGGTACGTGTGCGCCAGCGGTCGAACAACGCCGCCCCTTTCTGCTTCTCTTCCGCCGACATCTGCCCCAGCATGCCTTCGAGCGCGGTCAGCGCACTGCCCACGCCGTGCTGCGCGGCGAGCGAAAGCCACGCGAAGGCTTCGGCCCTGTTCTTTTCCACGCCCAGCCCGTTGCCATACATGAAGCCCAGCCTGGCCTGCGACGGAAAGTGCCCCTGCTCGGCGGCACGCCGGTACCAGTGCAGGGCCAGCGACTCATCACGCTCCCCGCCCAGTCCCTTGAAGTACACGGTAGCCAGATTGCTCTGCGCCATCGCATCGCCGGCTTCGGCGGCCTTCCTGAGCCAGTGCAGTCCCTGCGCGACATCGGGCGAGCAGCCCTGCCCCATCATGAGCATGGCGCCGGCATTGGTCTGCGCCGGCACATGCCCGCCCGCTGCGGCGAGCAGGTACCAGTCCAGCGCCTGGACCAGATCGGCAGGCACTCCTTCGCCATTGGCGTACAACGCGCCCATCCACGCCTGCGCCTCGGCGTCGCCGCGCTCGGCGCAATCGCGGAACAGCGCGAACGCCGCTGCGTCGCCGTTGCGATAGGCCGTCACCGCATCGGCGAGCGACACGCACGTCTCGATCACCTCATCCATGGATCGCTCCTTCGTCTATCGTCGTGCGTGCCCTCACTCGCTCAAGCACGACCTGCAGCAGCCAGCGCCCGCGCGCATCGGGCCTGTCATCCGCCGCGGAGCTGTCTGCGCTGCCGCACCGCTCGAGCTGGCGTTGCGTACGCTGTGCGGCGGCCAGACGCGCAGCCAGCCGCTCGCGCCATGCCACGCCATCTCCGCCCGACAGCAGCGCGAAGCGGCAGCGCGTGCGCGCCAGGGCGACGGGCTGCAGCACCACGGCGCACAGACTGTCGGCACTGCGCATCAGGACCAGATTCGGAAAATGCAGTACGGCGACCTCGCCCTCCGCCCGGTCAGCGGAGAACACCGGCCCGTCCGGCTGCGTAGCCTTCCTGTCCGAGTCAAGCAGTTGGGCCGCCACCTGCTTCCAGTTCGCCTCGCAATCCACCCATTCCATCGTGTCCGCCATGACCGAGGCGTCACCCGCGGCGAGCGCCGGCACGCAGTGCGCCAGCGCCGCCTCACTGCGGGCGAAGCCCGGACCCTGAGGCTCGAGATGGACGAACAGCAGCGGCCCGAAAGCAGCCGTGCGCACGGGCAGAAGTCGTTCCGGCCGCAGCCCGAGATACTGGAACATGTGCGGCGTACCATCGTCGAGTTCGCCGGCGCGTATCACAGGTCGATCCAGACTGTGCCCGCAGGACGTAAACGAACAGGGCGTCTTCGCCCCTTGCCGGCATTGCAGCGGCACGACGCGACAGCCGCCGTGCTGTGCCTTGTTGAAACGTCCGACCAGCCGGCCATCCCCCATCCGCTGGATATGGACCGCGTGATCGCCCACCGTGTAGGGCAGCAGATCGCCCGCCTCGGGGATTTCCGACGACAGTCCCACGCACACCCATTCGCGCGTCCAGATCGCCTCATCCTCGGCGCGCGCGAAGTCGAGTGCGCGCGACGCGCCGCCTTCGTTGAGCCCGCGCCCACCCACGACTGCAAGCTGCGCCACCTCATCCATGGTGCATGTCATGTCCATTCTCCTGTGCAGCCACCCGCCCGTCCGCAGCGGACGGGCGGGCGGACATGCGTCCGGTCAGCGCGAAGAGGCCAGCGCCGGCGACTCGTAATCGGCACGGCCGCGGTGCTTCCAGGCCTCCTGCGGTGCAGCCGGCAGCGGGCCGTCCTGCATGAAGCGGTCGAGCACGTTGCGGGTCAGACGCGAAATGTTGTTGTCGCAGTTGTTCCACGGCAGCGAACCGCAATAGGCGATGGAGCTGAACGCGAAGCAGCCGCCGCCATTCGGCGTCTCATGGAAGGTGATGTCGGCGCGCACGCGCGGATGCACGGTGCCGTCCAGGCCCTGCTGGTTGAAACCGAAGTCCTCCATCACCAGCAGATAGGCTTCCGTGTGACGGCCGGCCGAGGTGGCCACGGTCAGGATGTGCGGCGGCGAACCGAGCATGGTGTCGACGATGTCCAGTTCCAGACCGGCGGCACCGCCGCCGACCAGACCGAAATTGCCCAGTTTCTCGTCGTAGCTGATGCCTTCGAAGGCCCAGCTCACCCGTGCATCCATGCTTTCCGGCGTACGCGAGAAGTAGGACGAAATGTCGAAGCCTTCCGACGACATGCCCACACCCGCCACGGAATGCAGATAGCGGCCACGGTAGCGCCACATGCCGCCCAGCTCGCCGGTGCCCTGGTGGTAGTACTCGCCCGGATCGGCGCGCCAGGTGCGGATGCCGGATTCACAGCGCCGCATTTCGGTCATAACGCCGCGCCCCAGATGCTCATAGGCGGGATGGAAGGAATGCACCCAGTACCACGCGTCGGCGCCCATGTACATCAGGCGGCCGCCGCGCTGCGTATAGTTGTGCAGGGCGTCGAGCTGGCTGCCCGAATTGTGCTCGGGGTGCGAACCGGTGATGATGACGTTGTAGTTCTCCAGCCTGGCCAGACCGTCGTAGGTCACGTCCTCGTCGGTAAACACGTCGTACTCGTAACCCAGGGTTTCCAGCCAGCAGATGAGATGCAGATCGGCCGGGTACTGCCACGGTGCCTGAGCCAGGAAGTGGTCGTACTTCGGGCGGATGCTGAGGATGGGACGCAGCCGCGACGACAGGCAGATGCCGCTGCCGTCGGTGTGGGTGTCGTAGATGGAGCCGCCGTACTCGCGGTGTTCGGCGAGGAACATGTTCTGCTGCTGCATGATGGGCACGCGATAGACGAACAGTTCGGCGCCGCCGGCATTGCACGCCACATGCTCGTTGGCGTAGGCCATGTAACTGATGGTGGGCACCATGACCGCGATCTTCGACTGTTCCTGTCCTATCCTGGGCACCACCCAGAACGGGATGTAGTCTTCGTCACCCTCGGGCGTGGTGAGCCTGGCGGCGTAGAACCGGCTCTTGATGCCGGTGGGCACGGTCCATTCGAAACTCACCTGCCAGCGTGCGTTGTCCAGGTCGTCGTCGTGGAAATGGATGGCACCGTACTCCTTCGGCGCCACCTTCCAGTCGAAGGTCTGGCCGGCCCAGTTGTAGCCGGTCAGCGCGCGGGTCGGACAATTCACCAGTGTGGCGTGGAACTTGTACGGACCGGCATCCTTGCCCACCAGGGTGTCGATGCCATCCGAAAAATCCCAGGCGGCGACGATGGCTTCCGACAGGGCGCCGGTCGGTCCGGCATTGCGGCGCTCGGTCAGGCCCGGCTGCACGCCGCCCTTCATCATTTCGATCTCGAAGCGCGACAGCGCGCGGTTGCACAGGCGCGGGCTGTCGATCTTGCCGTTGTAGTGGCCGCCAACGATGACGCCCTGCGGCAGCGACGACAGGCCCAGCGGACCCGTATCGACATGGTCGACATGACCGGCGATCACCAGCGGCAGATCGGTGTGCTCGACCTTGCCCTTGAACGTCGCCCTGACCGGCGGGATGTCCGGGTCGAGCGCATACACCACCTGAGGTTCGTGATACAGCACCACCTCGCCGGTGTTCGCGTCGAAGCTGGCGGCGATGAAGTGCCAGGCGTGGTCCCGCAGCGGCGCACCGGTGGTGTAGGTTTCGCCATTGATGCGCAGTTCGGCACAGCCGTCGGTGTTGATGAACAGGCCGTAACCCTTGCCGCCGGACCACTTGGTCAGCAGCCCCTGGGGGCCATGCTTCCAGTAACGCTTGTCGGTCCGAGGCGTGGTGGGCCAGATCCAGCACTGCAGCGTGAAGCTGTCCGGGTTCAGTTGCGGCGCATCCGGCACGAAACCGTACGAGCCGCCGTACACCACCTGCTTGATGCCATCGTAGTCGGCCTCGCAATCGGCCTGCACCGGCTTCTCGATGAAGCCGGGGCCGCGCGGATTGGTGTCGCCGTTGATCATCTGCACGATGGATGCGTGGTACTTCGCCGGCCCGTCGCAATTGACATGGAACTTGATGGTGTCGCCCGGATGAACGCTGAACTTGTCGGCATATCCGGTCAGTCGCATTGCACACATATTCGTTTCTCCTGGCCGAGCGCCGCCCTCCGCGGGCTCGGATGCATAAGCAGTGAATGGGTGGAAGACGTTCGCGGCGGCCGTTCAGACCCGTCGCCGCGCGCGTCGGCGCGTGGCGGCGATCAGGTGGCCGGCCAGTTGTCGTCGCGCCGCTTGTAGCCTTCGTGATAGTGCTCGGGCATGCCGTCGCTTTCCTCCATCTCGTCCAGGCGCATCAGGAAGACGGCGTGCTGGATGTCCTGTTCGCTGGTATAGATCGTGTCGTCGACGAAGGTGGGCGGCACGCCGCGTATGCCGGACAGCCGGCCGATGCGCCACTCGGCGTCCACCTGGGTGCAGATCACGATCAGCTTGCCCTTGGGCGATGTGCCCCGCATGCGCAGCAGCACGCGCTTGAGCAGCGGATCCTCGTGCACGCCACCGCTGATTTCGGTGGTATCGCCCGGCGTGGCGCACTTGAGCACCGAAAACCCGGCCACGCCTGCCATCGATTTCACGCAATCGAGGTGTTCCTGGATGAGCCGGTCGCGCTCGGGCGTGCCTTTCCTGGGTATGGAAATCACAGCGTTTCTCCTGAAGAGTTGAATGGTCGGAAGCCTGTCGCGACCGGCCGACGCTGACCGGGGCGGAATACCTGATTGCGGAAGAGGAAACGGGTCGGAAAAACAAAAAGGCCTGCCGGATCCGGAGATCCGTGCAGGCCTTTTTGCCCGTCATCCGGCCGGCAGTGCTGGCGGCGGGATGCGATGAGTTGATGCTAGACAAGGTCTTTCGCCAGGTCAAGCTCTGCTAGTATCGATTGCACCCATTCCTTTTCCGGCAGCACTTCCGTGACCACAACCGATCCGATCAAGGTCGGCGTCCTGTTCTCCCGCGAAGGCGTCACCGCGCGCATCGAAAACACGATGCTCGCAGGCACGCTGTTCGCCATCCGCGAGATCAACGATGCCGGCGGAATACTCGGCCGCGAACTCGTGCCGGTCTATTACGACCCGAAATCCAGCCCCCAGATGTTCCGCACCCTGGCCACCCGCCTGGTTCAGGAGGACAAGGTCAACGTCATATTCGGCTGCTACATGTCGAGCACGCGCAAGGCGGTGCTGCCGGTGGTCGAGCGCTGGAACCGTCTGCTGTTCTGCCCCACCATGTACGAGGGCTTCGAGTTCTCGAACAACATCATCTACACCGGCGGCGCGCCGAACCAGAACAGCGCGCTGCTCGCCGACTACATGTCCAGCCATTTCGGTGCGCGGGTGTACCTGATAGGCAGCGACTACATCTTCCCGTACGAATCGAACCGCATCATGAGCGACTTCGTGCACCATCGGCAGGGCGGTGCCAAGGTCGGTGAAAGGTATGTGCATCTGGATGCGCAGGAAAGTGCCTTCACGCCCATCATGAAGGACATCAAGGCGAAGCGGCCCGATTTCATCTTCTCGACCATGGTGGGCAAGACCACCCGCATGCTCTACCAGGCCTATGCCGATGCCGGCTTCGATCCGCAGACCATGCCGATCGCCAGCCTGTGCACCAGCGAGGAGGAAGTGTCGGAAATGGGCATACGGCTGGCCGAGGGGCACTACACGGCCGGTACCTACTTCCAGTCGATAGACACGCAACGCAACCGCGACTGCGTCGCGCTGTTCCGCAAGCTGTTCGGCACCCAGGTGCAGCCGAACATGAGCTGGGAGTCGTCCTACTACCAGGTGCATGTGTTCGCCGACGCCTTCCGCGAAGCCGGCAGCGACGAACATGACATCCTGCTGCCGCATGTGCTCGGTCGCGAGTTCGAAGCACCGCAGGGCCGCATCCGCATCCTGCCGCAGAATCACCACGCCCGGCTCTACCCGCGCATCGGTCGCGTGAATGGCAGCGGCCAGTTCACGATCCTGGCGGAGACGCCGGGCGGCGTGGATGCGGATCCCTATCTGGTCAGCCACTCCTTCGACGACTGGAGCACCCGGCTGCGCATGAATTCGAGCGAAGAAGCCTCATCGTGAGCACACCACCCCGCAACAGCGGACGTGCCGGCAAGCGGATCACGCCCGAATTCCTGTCGCAGTTGCGCAATCTGCGCATCGTCGTGCTGCATCCACGCGATGCCGACGGCGAGGTGCTCATCCAGCAACTGAAGCGCATAGGCTGTCAGGTGCAGACCTTCTGGCCGCCGGTCGAGGACATTCCGGACAAGGTCGACGTGGTCTATTACGCGATCCAGTCCAACGAAATGCATGCGCCGCTGAACTTCAGCAATTTCGAACAGCCGCCCGCAGTCATCGCCGTGGTCGGCTACGAGAACCCGACCATCTTCGAAGTGATGCTGCGCCTGGGCGCGACCGGGGTGCTCAGCTCACCGGTGCGCTCCACCGGCGTGCTCGCGTCGCTGGTGCTCACCATGGGCCTGACGCAGGAAATGCGCGGCTACCGCAAGCGCGTGCAGCGGCTGGAGCAGAAGCTGCTCAGCGTGAACCAGATCAATGACGCGAAGGCCATCCTGATGCGCACCCGCGGCGTCAGCGACGCCGAGGCCTACAAGATCATCCGCGAACAGGCGATGAGCAAGCGCGTGCCGACCGAAGAGATCGCGCGGGCGATCATTCATGCCAACTCAATACTCTCCGGTTAGTTGAAAGTGGCGTCCAGTACGCCACTGGTTCAGCGCGCATTATTTGTCTCTGGAATTCACTCGGTTAGTGTTTCGAGCGGAACTGGAATTGGGGATACGGCGCGTGAGCAGGCGCGGCAGGCCGAGAGGATTCCAAGGAGTTCTGACAGCGAGCCCTCGATCAGCTCTCACCACGCGAAGAATTTCGACTACAGATGGCGTCGGCCATCGCAAAAATGCAGTCCCCAAGAGAAAAGGCCGCTCAAGAGCGGCCTTTTCATTGCTGCGAAACGGCGATCAGAAGCGAGCGTTCAGAACAGACCCGACACCTTGCCATGCTCGTCGATGTCGATCTTTTCCGAGGCCGGCGCCTTGGGCAGGCCCGGCATGGTCATCATGTCGCCGCAGATGGCGACCACGAAACCGGCGCCGTTGGCCAGGCGCACTTCGCGCACATTGAGCGTGTGGCCGCTCGGTGCGCCCTTCGCGTTCGGGTCGGCCGAGAAGGACATCTGGGTCTTGGCCATGCACACCGGGAACTTGCCGTAGTCGACGTTCCAGGCCTCGAGCTGCTTGCGCGCCGCGTCGGCAAAGGTCACCTGCCCTGCGCCGTAGATCTTGGTGGCGATGGTGGTGATCTTGTCCTGCAGCGTGGCGTTCTCGTCATAGACGAACTGGTGCTTGCCCGGTGCCTTGTCGCAGATGTCGGCCACCATGCGCGCCAGTTCCTCGGCGCCGGCGCCGCCGTGCGCCCAGTGACGGGCGATCACGAACTTGCCGCCGAGCGCTTCGATGCGGCTCTTGAGCAGCGCGATTTCGGCGTCGGTGTCGAAGGTGAAGTGGTTCACCGACACGACGCAGGGCAGGCCGTAGTGCTCGGTGATGTTCTTCAGGTGGCGCTCGATGTTGACGATGCCCTTTTCCAGCGCGGCCAGGTTTTCCTGGTTCAGGTCTTCCTTCTTCACGCCGCCGTGGAACTTGAGCGCGCGGATGGTGGCGACCAGCACGACGGCGGCGGGGTTGAGCCCGGCCATGCGGCACTTGATGTCGATGAACTTCTCGGCGCCCAGGTCGGCGCCGAAGCCGGCTTCGGTCACCACGTAGTCGGCCATCTTCAGGCCGGCCTTGGTGGCCGACACCGAGTTGCAGCCGTGCGCGATGTTGGCGAACGGACCGCCGTGGATGATGGCCGGGTTGTTCTCCAGCGTCTGCACGATGTTCGGCTTGATCGCGTCCTTGAGCAGCGTGGCCATGGCGCCCTGCGCCTTCAGGTCGCTGGCGTACACCGGCTTCTTGTCGCCCATCGTGTAGCCAATGATGATGCGGCCCAGGCGCTCCTTGAGGTCGGTCAGCGAATTGGCCAGGCACAGGATGGCCATGACTTCGGACGCGACCACGATGTCGTAGCCGTCTTCGCGCACGAAACCGTTGGCGGTGCCGCCCAGGCCGATGGTGATCTTGCGCAGTGCGCGGTCGTTCATGTCGACCACACGCTTCCACTGGATGAGGCGCGGGTCGATGCGCAGCTCGTTGCCGTGGTTGATGTGGTTGTCGATCAGCGCGGACAGCAGGTTGTGCGCGGCACCGATGGCGTGGAAGTCGCCGGTGAAATGCAGATTGATGTCTTCCATCGGCACGATCTGCGCGTAGCCGCCGCCCGCGGCACCGCCCTTGACGCCGAATACCGGGCCGAGCGACGGTTCGCGCAGGCAGATCATGGTCTTCTTGCCGATACGGTTCAGCGCGTCACCCAGACCGACGGTGGTGGTGGTCTTGCCCTCGCCCGCCGGCGTCGGGCTGATCGCGGTCACCAGGATGAGCTTGCCATCCGGACGGTCCTTGAGGCTGTTCAGGTACTCGAGCGACACCTTGGCCTTGTAGTGACCGTAGGGCTCGATCGCGTCTTCCGGGATGCCCAGCTTCGCGACCACCTCGCTGATGCGCTGCATCTTGGCCTGCTGCGCGATTTCGATATCGGATGCCATATTGGTTTTTTCCGTTCAGTTCAAATAGCGTGTACGGGACAGGACCAGTGCCCTGCCCCACCCTTGCCGTGGTCCGCGCGCTCAGCGGGCCGCCGAAATGGCGTCCGCCTTCTTGATCAGCGCTTCCGCCATGCGGATGCTGGCGATGTCTATCAGTCGTCCATCCAGCGACACGGCGCCACGGCCCTCCTTGGCGGCCTGTGCCATGGCGTCGAGGATACGGCGGGCCTTGGTCACTTCCGCGTCGGACGGCGTATAGACCTTGTTCGCCAGTTCGATCTGCGACGGGTGGATGGCCCACTTGCCTTCGTATCCGAGCACCGCGGCACGGTTGGCGGCCGCAATATAGCCGTCCGGATCGCCGAAGTCACCAAACGGGCCGTCGATCGGGCGCAGGCCGTAGGCGCGGCAGGCCACCATCATGCGGGTCTGCGCGGCGTGCCAGGGATCGGTCCAGAAGGTCTGACGCTCGCCATTCTCGTCCTTGTCGCTCAGCACCACGCTGTCCTTGTTCACGCCACCGATCACGGTGGTGCGGGCGCGCGTCGATGCCGCATAGTCGGCCACGCCGAAACTCATCGCCTCCAGACGCTTCGATGACTGGGCGATGGCCTCGACATTGGCCATGCCGAGCGCGGTTTCGATCAGCACCTCGAAACCGATGCGCTTGGTGCGCTTCTTGGCGACCTCGATCTGGGTCACCATCATGTCGACCGCATAGACGTCCGCAGCCGTGCCGGCCTTGGGAATCAGGATCATGTCCAGGCGCGGGCAGGCCTCGACGATGTCCACCACGTCGCGATACATGTAGTGGGTGTCCAGACCGTTGATGCGCACCATCATGGTCTTGTTGCCCCAGTCGATTTCGTTCAGGCCCTGGATGATGTTCTTGCGCGCCTGTTCCTTGTCGTCCGGCGCGACCGCGTCCTCGCAGTCGAGGAAGACGATGTCGGCGGCGGACTTCGCCGCCTTCTCGAACATGCCGGGGTTGGAGCCGGGAACGGCCAGTTCGGAGCGGTGCAGACGCGGGGTCGCTTGTTCGATGATCGTGAAGCTCATGGCAGGAAACTCCTCCGTTGAAATGTTGCGTTGCGCGTTTCGGGTGATCGGTGGGTGGCAGTTCGTTCAGCCGGTGGCGCCGAAACCGGCGGCCACGCAATTGATGGACAGCAGCAGCGCCTTGCGGAATTCCTCCTTGCGCTGCGCATCGTCGGTGAGCCGGAATGCCCGCAGCAACGATATCTGCTGGCGGCTCACCTGGTTGATCACCGGCAGCCGGTGATCCAGCTTCTGGCGATAGTCCGGGAAACGTTCGGCGACCTGGCGGGTACCGGACAGACGCAGGATCTGCGTGCGCGTGATGTCGTATTCGCGCGCGATCATGCCGAACACCTCCTCGCGCACGCCGGCCTCCGACACGAGCTGGCTGTATTCGCGCGCAATGTCGAGATCGACCACCGCCAGCGTCTTCTCGACTTCATCGACGATGAGCCGGAACAGCGGCGACTCGTTGAACATGCGTGCCAGCAGTGCCTCACCGCGCGCGCCGCGCACCTCGATGAAATTGGCCAGGCTGGAACCGACGCCATACCAGCCGGTGACGATGTGACGGTTCTGCGACCAGGCGAACACCCAGGGAATCGCGCGCAGCTCGGCCAACGACTTTGCGCCGAAACGACGTGCCGGACGCGAACCGATGTTCAGCAGCGATATTTCCTCGAGCGGGCTGGCTTCCTGGAAGTAGCTCACCAGACCGCTGTGCGATATGAGGTTCTGATAGGCCGCATGCGCCGCGCCAGACAGCGCTTCCAGCGCGTCGTCGAATTCCGGCGTCGAGTGGCCGCCCGCCGCGCCGCCGGACTTGAGCACATGGTCGAACACGCTGGCCGCCAGCAATTCGAGATTGAAGGCCGCCGTGCCCTTGTTCGCGTACTTGCTGGATATGACCTCGCCCTGCTCGGTCAGCCGGAACAGCCCCTGGATGGAACCCGCCGGCTGGGCCGCGATGGCGCGACCGGCCGGCACGCCACCGCGGCTGACCGAGCCGCCGCGTCCATGGAAGAAGGCGATCTTCACGCCGGATTCGCTGCCCACCGCGGTGAGCTTCACCTGCGCCTTGAACAGTTCCCAGTTCGAGGCGACGAAGCCGCCGTCCTTGTTCGAATCGGAATAGCCGATCATCACTTCCTGCACGCCGCCCAGCGCGCGCACCGAGCGCTTGACCAGCGGCACCGCGAGCAGCTCGCGCATGATGGCCGGGGCGCGGCGCAGGTCGTCTATGGTTTCGAACAGCGGCATGATGGGCAGGGAGCAGCGCTCGACGCCCGCCGGATCGGCGAACAGCCCGGCTTCCTTCGCGAGCAGATAGACGCCCAGCACGTCGGAAGCATTGCGCGTCATGCTCAGGATGAAGCTGCCGAAAGCCTCGCGGCCGACGCGCGGACGCATGTCGGCCACCAGCCGGAACAGGCCCAGCGTTTCGCTGGCAACCGCCGGCAGCCCGCACAGGTCGCGCACGCCGGTGCGCGGCTGCGCCAGTTCAGCCAGCAGCCAGTCGCGCCATTCGGCGCTGTCCTGCACCGGCGCCGGCACGTCATCCGGTTCGCCGCGACTGAGGCGCCACAAGGCCTCCAGGGTCTGCGTGACGCGCGTCGAATTCTCGCGCACATCCAGCCTGACCGTACTGAAGCGGAACATGTCCACCTGACGACGCAGCGGCACCACCTCGCTGTCGGCCAGACGGGCCAGGCGCGCGTCGCGCAGGCCGGCTTCCAGCGTGCGCAGGTCGGCGATCAGCCGCTCGGCGGATTCGTAACCGCGACGACAGGCGGCGCCCTCCTCGGCTTCGGTGCAGGCGATGGTGTCGTCGAGCTTGTTCAGGATGCAGGCGAGGAACTGGCGGAACGGTTCGCCTGGATTGCGTGCGGCGATCGCGCTGCCTTCGCCGCTTTCTTCCAGCGCCAGCGTGAGCGCATCGCGGAAGTCGCCGGACAGCACGAGCGAAGCCTCGGTGACCGACAGGCTGCGCACCAGATCGAGCACCCCCTGGCGATGCCGGCGCAGGCTGGCCAGCCGGCATTCGGTCAGCGCGCCCCGGGTGATGGCATTGGTGACGAAAGGATTGCCGTCGCGGTCGCCGCCTATCCACGATCCGAATTCGATGAAACCCGGCAGGCCGTCAGCACTGCCGAAATGAGCGGCCATCGCCTCGTCGGCGCGCGCCAGCACTTCCGGGCCGACCTCGAACAGCGTTTCATTGAAGAAATGCAGCCCCCAGGCGATTTCCTGCGACACGCTGGGCTTTTCCAGACGCAGTTCGCCGGTGAGCCAGAGCAGTTCGATCTCGTTGCGCAGTCCGTCCTCGAGTTCGGCGCGCTCGCGCGGCGTCCAGCGCGGTGACTCGAGATCGATCAGCATGCGGTAGATGCGGCGATGACGCTCCAGCACGGTCACCCGCTTGGCTTCGGTCGGGTGGGCGGTCAGTACCGGCCGCACCTTCACGCCGGCGAAGGCCTCGCGCACGCGTTCTGCGCCGAGTCCGGCCTGACGGGCGGCGGCGAGCACGCTGGCGAAGGTGCCAGGCAATGCGGCGCGGCCATGCTCGCGTTCGATCTCGCGCCGCTTGCGCATGGCGCCGTTCTGTTCGGCAATGGACAGCAACTGGAACAGGATGCCCTGGGCCTGTATGGCACGGCCCAGCATCTGCGGCGACAGCGCATTGCCGGATTCGCCGGCCAGCACCGGCAGAAGTTCGGGATGATGACGTTCGACCACTTCGCGCAGCAGCGAAAACTGCAGGTCTATCGCCTTTTCCGAGAACTGGGCCCCGGACGCGTCAGCCGACGCAGGGGCGGAAATGGGATCACTCACCACGATGGGGTCTCGCACTGTTGGACTTCGCAAGCGGGGTGGCGGGACGTCCGCCCCCATGGGGGCGGACGGAAAGCAGGGCGCGCTCCGCACGCCCCGTGCTGCTCAGGACTTACATCCGGGCCAGGACGGAGGCCACGGTGCTGCCCAGTTCGCCGGCGCTCGGCGCAACGGTCAGACCAAAGGAACGCATGATTTCCGACTTCTCGGCAGCGGTATCGCCAGCCGCCGAAATGATGGCCCCGGCATGACCCATGCGGCGACCCTTGGGCGCGGTCAGACCGGCCACATAGCCGATCACCGGCTTCTTCATGTTTTCCTTGACCCAGGCCGAGGCTTCCGCTTCCTGCGGACCGCCGATCTCGCCGATCATCACGACGGCGTGGGTGTCCGGATCTTCCTCGAACAGCTTGAGGTGATCGAGGAAGGACGAGCCATTGATCGGGTCGCCACCGATGCCCACCGAGGTCGACACACCGATGCCCAATTGCTTCATCTGCGACGCGGCTTCATAGCCCAGCGTGCCGGAACGCGACACGATGCCCACATTGCCCTGCTTGTAGATGTGACCGGGCATGATGCCCAGCATGGCCTTGCCCGGGCTGATGATGCCCGCGCAGTTGGGACCCACCATCAGCGTGCGGCGCTCCTTCGGATAGCGCATGAAGTAGCGCTTGACGCGCATCATGTCCTGCGCCGGGATGCCGTCGGTGATGGAACACACCAGCCGGATGCCCGCGTCGGCGGCTTCCATGATGGCGTCGGCGCAGAAGGCCGGCGCCACGAAGGTGATGGAGGCTTCGGCACCGGTCGCCTCCACCGCTTCCGCCACCGTGTTGAATACCGGCTTGCCCAGGTGCGTGGTGCCACCCTTGCCCGGGGTGACGCCGCCGACCACATTGGTGCCGTACTCGATCATCTCCTTGGCGTGGAAGGTGCCTTTGTCGCCGGTGAAGCCCTGGACGATGATCTTGGTCTTTTCGTTGATCAGAATGCTCATGTCTAAATCCTCTAGTGCATCGGTTATCCGCCGCGCGCCACCCGCCGGGCCGCCCTGTGGGCCCGCGCTGCCCCCTCGGGCGGCAGCGAACGGAGTGAGCGTGGGGGTCTCTTCACTCAGCTCGCGGCGTGGGCGCGGGCGGCATCGACCGCCTTCTGCGCGGCCTCGGTCAGCGAATCGGCGCTGATGATGGGCAGGCCGCTGTCGCGGATGATGCGACGGCCTTCCTCCTCGTTCGTGCCGGCCAGGCGGACGATGAGCGGAACGGTGATATCGATGTCGTTGCAGGCCTGCACCACGCCCTGCGCCACCCAGTCGCAGCGGTTGATGCCGGCGAAAATGTTCACCAGGATGGCCTTCACGTTCTTGTCGGACAGCACCAGGCGGAAGGAATTGGCCACGCGCTCGGGCGAGGCGCCGCCACCGACGTCGAGGAAGTTGGCCGGGGCACCGCCGGCGTACTTGATGGTATCCATGGTGGCCATGGCCAGACCTGCGCCGTTGATGATGCAGCCGATGTCGCCGTCGAGGCCGACATAGTTCAGGTTGTGCTCGGCCGCCTGCACTTCGCGCGGATCCTCCTGCGACGGATCGCGCATGTCGGCCACCGCGCGCTGGCGGAACATCGCGTTGTCGTCGAACGACATCTTGGCGTCGAGCGCCAGCACGCGGTCGTCCTTGGTCACCACCAGCGGGTTGATTTCGACCATGGTGGCGTCCAGATCGCGGAAGGCACGGTAGGCACCCATGATGGCGGTGACCGCGCGCGACACCTGCTTGATGTTCAGGCCCAGACCGAAGGCGATCTGGCGCGCCTGGAAGGCCTGCAGACCGACTGCCGGCTCGACCACGACCTGCATGATCTTTTCCGGAGCAGTGTGTGCCAATTCTTCGATTTCCATGCCGCCTTCGGCCGACGCGATCACGCGCACACGTTCGGCCTTACGGTCCAGCACGATGCCGAGGTACAGTTCACGTTCGAAGGGCTCCGCCACTTCGACATACACCCGCTGTACCGGCTTACCTTCCGGTCCAGTCTGAACGGTCACAAGCCGTTTGCCGAGCAGTTCGCGGGCTGCGGCGTCAACTTCGTGATATGTCTTGCACAGCTTGATGCCACCAGCCTTGCCACGCGCACCGGAATGCACCTGGGCCTTCACCGCCCAGTGCCAGCCACCCAGTTCGGTCGCGGTATACACAGCCTGATCCGGGCTGTAAGCCACGCTGCCGCGCGGCACCGGAACCCCGAATCCCGCCAAGAGCTCTTTCGCTTGGTACTCGTGAATGTCCATGCTTCACCTTCTGTCGTGAGGAAGTTGGGAGGCAGCCCGGAAACCCGGGCCCTGGATGCCCGTGTACAGGCCGGGCACCGAATTCGATGAAAAGAATTATGGATGAGGGTTGTTCAATTAAGATTCACTTATACTTATTACAGCGATAAGAAAGTCCGATACGAGGCCCCTGATCGATCAGATATAGTCTTATGGCCTTGCATTACTTCTCATGGCCTGGCCCAGGCGCCGGTCCACAGCTCAATCTAGAAAGGTAAGCAGAATGTTCGACCCGAAAATGACCATTGCCCAGTCTGACCCCGAACTGTGGGCAGCCATCCAGGCGGAATACGAACGCCAGGAGCACCACATCGAGCTGATCGCGTCGGAAAACTACGCCAGCCCGGCGGTCATGGAAGCGCAAGGCTCGGTACTGACGAACAAGTACGCGGAAGGTTACCCGGGCAAGCGTTACTACGGCGGATGTGAACACGTCGATGTGGCCGAACAGCTTGCGATCGACCGCCTGAAGGCGCTGTTCGGTGCCGAATACGCCAACGTGCAGCCGCATTCCGGCTCGCAGGCGAACGCCGGCGTTTATATGGCCATGCTGCAGCCGGGTGACACCATCCTGGGCATGTCGCTGGCGCACGGTGGTCACCTCACCCACGGTTCTTCGGTGAACTTCTCCGGCAAGATCTACAAGGGCGTGGCCTACGGCCTCGATCCGGAAACCGAAGCGATCGACTACGCGCAGGTCGAAGCGCTGGCCAAGGAACACAAGCCGAAAATGATCGTCGCCGGTGCATCGGCCTACGCCCTGCACATCGACTTCAAGCGCTTCCGCGAAATCGCGGATTCGGTCGGCGCCTACCTGCTGGTCGACATGGCCCACTACTCCGGCCTGATCGCCGCCGGCCTGTACCCGAGCCCGATCGGCATCGCCGATTTCGTCACATCGACCACGCACAAGACGCTGCGTGGCCCGCGTGGCGGCGTCATCATGGCCAAGGCCGAATTCGAGAAGCCGCTCAACTCGATGATCTTCCCGGGCATCCAGGGCGGTCCGCTGATGCATGTCATCGCTGCCAAGGCAGTTGCCTTCAAGGAAGCCGCTTCGGCAGAATTCAAGACTTACCAGCAACAGGTGCTGAAGAACGCCCAAGCCATGGCCGAAACGCTCGTCGAGCGTGGCGTGCGCATCGTGTCGGGCCGCACCCAGTCCCACCTGTTCCTCGTCGATCTGCGTGCCAAGAACATCACTGGCAAGGACGCAGAAGCAGCGCTGGGCCGTGCACACATCACGGTCAACAAGAACGCCATCCCGAACGATCCGCAAAAGCCGTTCGTGACCAGTGGCATTCGTATCGGCAGCCCCGCTATGACGACCCGCGGCTTTAAGGAAGCCGAGGCGAAGAAAGTCGCGAACCTGATCGTCGACGTGCTGGATGCGCCGAACGACGACGCCGTGATTTCGCGCGTCGTGTCCGACGTGACCGCGCTGTGCGCCGACTTCCCGGTGTATGGCCGCAAGTAAGTACGCGATCAGACGCTCACCCAATTTCGAAAGTTAATCAGGAGTCATCCAATGTCCCGAATCGCCGGCCGCAATCATCTTTTCGTTCCTGGCCCGACCAATGTGCCCGACCGTGTGCTGCGCGCCATGGTGGTCGCCCAGGAAGATCACCGCTCGCCCAAGTTCCCCGAACTGACCAAGTCGGTGCTGGCTGACCTGAAGAAGGTGTTCAAGACCACCGAAGGCACCATCCTGACCTTCCCGGCCTCCGGTACCGGCATGTGGGAAGCCGCCCTGACCAACACCCTGTCGCCGGGCGACAAGGTGCTGTGCTCGCGTTTCGGCCAGTTCAGCCACCTGTGGGCCGACATGGCGCAGCGCCTCGGCTTCGAAGTGCAGATCCTCGACGTCGAATGGGGTACCGGCGTGCCCTACGACCAGTACGAAGAAGTGCTGCGCGCCGACAAGGAGCACAAGATCAAGGCGGTGCTGGCCTGCCAGAACGAGACCGCCACCGGCGTGACCAGCGACATCGGTCGCGTTCGCCGCGCAATGGACAACGCCAATCACCCGGCCCTGCTGATGGTCGACACCGTGTCTTCGCTGGTGTCCATCGATTTCCGCATGGACGACTGGGGTGTCGACTGCGCCGTGTCCGGTTCGCAGAAGGGCTTCATGCTGCCCGCCGGCATGGGCATCCTGGGCATGAGCCCGAAGGCGCTCAAGGCCATGGACGGCGCGACCTCGCGCCGCTGCTACTTCGACATCAAGGACATGGTGAACGCGAACGCCACCGGCTACTTCCCGTACACGCCGTCCATCCCGATGCTGTACGGCATGCGTGAAGCACTGGACACCATTTTCGAGGAAGGTCTGGAGGAAATCTTCGCCCGCCACGAATACCTCGCCGCCGGTGTGCGCGCAGCCGTCCAGGAAGGCTGGAAGCTGAACCTGTGCGCCAAGGCGCCCGAGTGGTACTCGAATACGGTCAGCGCCATCGTCGTGCCGGAAGGCTTCGACGCCGCCAAGGTGATCAGCAACGCCTACCAGAAGTACAACCTGTCGCTGGGCGCCGGCCTGTCCAAGGTCGCCGGCAAGGTGTTCCGCATCGGTCATCTGGGCGACCTGAACATGCTGTCGCTGATGAGCGCCATCGCCGGTGCAGAAATGTCCATGCTGGACAACGGCATCAACGTCACCCCGGGTTCGGGTGTCGCGGCCGCCTCGACCTACTGGCGTACCCACGCCCCGCAGGCCAAGTAATATTGCAATGCACGGCCTGCTCCGGCAGGCCGGCTGCCCTGCACGGCCGGGTGTCCTACCCGGCTTTTTACATCCAATGACTAAAGGAAGAGAGCATGTCGCAACACGTTGTGTTTCTTGACCGCTCCACGCTGAAGGCCAACGTTCGCCGCCCCTCCTTCGAACACACCTGGGAAGAGTACGACACCACCGCCCCGGAGCAGATCGTCGAGCGCCTGAAGAACGCCACCGTGGCGTTCACCAACAAGGTGCCGCTGCGCGGTGACGTGCTGGCCCAGTTGCCGAACCTGAAGTACATCGGCGTGGCCGCCACCGGCTACGACGTGATCGACGTTCCGGCCTGCCGCGAACGCGGCATCGTCGTGTCCAACATCCGCAACTACGCCGTGCACACGGTGCCGGAACATGCGTTCGCGCTCATCCTGGCCCTGCGTCGCAGCATCATCGCCTACCGCCAGGACGTCGAACGCGGCCGCTGGCAGGAAGTAGACCAGTTCTGCTTCTTCGATCATGCCATCTACGACCTGCACGACAGCACCATCGGCATTTTCGGCGAAGGCGTGCTCGGCCAGGGCACGGCCAAGATCGCGCGCGGCTTCGGCATGAAGGTGCTGTTCGCCGACCATCCGGGCCCGAAGGCGCCGGGCGTCGAATTCACGCCGCAGGAAGAGGTGCTCGCGCAATCCGACATCATTTCCCTGCACTGCCCGCTGACCGCCGAGAGCCGCAACATGTTCAGCATGGAGCAGTTCCGCAAGATGAAGCGCACCGCCATCCTGATCAACACCGCACGCGGCGGCCTGGTGAACGAGGAAGACCTGGTCGTGGCGCTGAAGGAAGGCATCATCGCCGGTGCCGGCTTCGACGTGCTCACCAAGGAACCGCCCAAGGAAGGCAATCCGCTGCTCGATCTGCGCCTGCCGAACTTCATCCTGACACCGCATGTGGCATGGGCTTCCGATGGTGCAATGCAGTTCCTGGCCGATCAACTGGTCGACAATTGCGAAGCCTTCGTGAAGGGCGCGCCGGTCAATACCGTCACCTGATTTCCGCCTGCCCGCTCGCACGGGCAGTGCGTCAACGTTTTCCGACTTTCCGCTTCCAGAGAATTCCAGAATGAAGAAACTGCTCTACCAATTCGATACCGATGAACATCCGTCGGTGTTCGACAGCGTGGTGTGCCATGACGGCGGCGCCGATCACGTGATCGGCTACGGCGGTGTGCATCCGCACAACGTCGGTGCCATGGTCGACGGCGCCATCTTCACGCGCGCGCCGAAGGACAAGAAGAACACCGCCATCTTCATCGGCGGCAGCAATATGGCCGAGGGCGAGGCGCTGTTCAAGGCGGTGAAGAAGAAGTTCTTCGCCAATTTCCGCGTATCGGTGATGCTCGATTCCAACGGCTCGAACACCACGGCCGCCGCCTGCGTCGCCTGGCTGGCACACAGCGGTTCGCTCAAGGGCAAGAAGGCGGTCATCCTCGGCGGTACCGGTCCGGTCGGCTCGCGGGCGGCGGTCATGCTGGCCAGCGAAGGCGCCAGCGTGACGCTCACCTCGCGCAAGCTCGCCACCGCGGAAGAGGCGGCCAAGCAGTTGAAAGCCAACTTCAACATCGATGCTGCAACAGTCGAAGCCGCAGACAACGATGCGCGCGGTCGCGCTGTCGAAGACGCCAACATCGTGATCGCGATGGGTGCCGGCGGCATCCAGTTGCTGGAAGAACGCCACTGGAAGGACAACCCGAACATCGAAATGATGGCCGACGCCAACGCGACACCGCCGCTGGGTATCGAAGGCATCGACATGATGGACAAGGGTGCGGTCAAGCACGGCAAGATCGTGTTCGGCGCAATCGGCTTCGGCGCGCTGAAGATCGCGCTGCAGCGCGCCTGCGTCGGCCGTCTGTTCGAAAGCAACGACATCTCGCTGGACGCGTCGGAAATCTACGCGATGGCGAAAACCATGGTGGGCTGACAGATGAGCATGATCAAGGACAAGCCGGTCACGACCTTTCTCGACGAACTGGCCAGCAGTGCGCCGACCCCGGGCGGCGGCAGTGCAGCCGCCATCATGGGCGGCATGGGTGCCGCGCTGGTGAGCATGGTGTGCAACCTCACCATCGGCAAGAAGAACTACGCCGAAGTCGAAGGTGAAATGAAGCAGTTGCTGGATCGCGCGGAAACCCTGCGCGCCCGGCTCACCGACTTCATCCGCGCCGATGTCGAAGCCTTCGACAGCCTGATGGCGGCGTACGGACTGCCCAAGGACAGCGACGAGCAGAAGGCAGCACGCTCGGCCGCCATCCAGGAAGGTCTGAAGAAGGCCACCGACGCGCCGCTGGCCTGCGCCCGCGCCTGCGCCGACGTGATCGCGCTGTCCCTGATCGCTGCCGAGAAAGGCAACACGAACGTGGTGTCCGATGCCGGCGTTGCCGCACTGGCGGCGGTCGCCGCACTGCGTTCGGCCGCGCTGAACGTGGACATCAACGTACCCAGCATCAAGGACGCCGACTTCGCCGCCTCGCGGCGCGCCGAGACCGACGCCCTGCTGGCCAAGTGGGTGGCCGAAGCCGACCGCGTGGTCGAGGTGGTCAAGAGCAAGCTCTGAGCCGCTCGCGCGACTCGGAAAAAGGGCGCCCGCGGGCGCCCTTTTTTCATGTGCTCGCGCGAATGGCCACCCGTCAGCGATACATTTCCTGAATGCCGGTTCTTCCGGTCGGCTCAGACGTGCCTTGGCGCTACTGCTGGGCCTGCATCTGCGCCTGCACACGATCCAGCCATTCACGCATGGTCGCGAGCAGTTCGCTGCGGCTGAAGGAACAGCTTTCGCCGGAAAACAGCCGTGCCGATTCGAGCCGCATCAGCAGGCCATCGAGCACCTCGCGCCACTTCGCGGGAATGCGCCCGTCGTCCACGCCGTACTTGCGCCACTGCGCGATCAATTCGTCCATGTCCAGGCGCCCGGCCTCGAAATCGGCCAGCGTACGCGACAATACTTCGTTCATCTTCATGCCTTTCCCGGTCCGTCCCGGATCCTGTCATCGCGCGAATGGCGAACGTGCCTGCCACAGCGCCTCGGCGTACAATCGCGCCCCGGTCCCGCCTTGTACCCTGGTCCCCGCCGCACTTCACCGACATGAGCGTCTATAGCCTGGATGGCCAGCAACCCGAACTCGATGCCCGCGTATGGGTCGCCCCCGGCGCCACCGTGCTCGGGCGCGTGCGCATGGGTGCGGATTCCAGCGTCTGGTTCGGCGCCGTCATCCGCGCCGACAACGACCTCATCACGGTGGGCGAACGTTCGAACATACAGGACTGCGCGGTTCTCCACATCGATCCCGGCCGTCCTCTGCACATCGGCAATGATGTCACGATAGGCCATCACGCGATGCTGCACGGCTGCACGGTGGGCGACGGGTCCTTGATCGGCATCCACGCAGTGGTGCTCAATGGCGCGGTGATCGGTCGCCACTGCCTGATCGGTGCCAACGCCTTGATACCCGAAGGCCGGATCATTCCGGATCGCTCGCTGGTACTCGGCTCGCCCGGCAAGGTGGTGCGTACACTCGGCGACGACGAGGTCGAGCGCCTGATGCGCAGCGCCAGCGGCTATGTGGACAAGGCCGCGCTCTATCGCGACACGCTGCGCCCGCTCTGATCCACCGTCCATCGTTTCATTGTGTCAGGCGGCTCAAGCTCGACGCACGGCATGACGTAAACCCGGAAGACAGCTTCCTTTTCCGGAGATCGCCATGAGCCAGCGCACTGAATTCTTCTTCGTCGGCGCACATGTACTGCCCGCCATCATGCTGGCGTCCAGCGGCACGGATGCGGCAGCGGCTGCCGTGCTGAGCTATCTGGCACTGCTGGGCATGTCGCTGATGTCTGCCATGGGCGACATGCCGGAACGCCAGCCGGTGCGCATCAAGTCGGACGACGAGCAGGACATACGGCATCGTCGCTGACAGCCGGCGGCCGATGCGGCCGCTATACTCCCGCGATGTCCTCACTGCGGGAGTCCCGATGAAAGCATCTCACTGGCTGGTCTGCGCTGCCCTGCTGGCCGCGCCCTGGATGACCGCCTCCGCCGCGGATGACGCCGCCGACAGGCGCAACGTGATAGTGGTCGAACTGGCCGCGGAAGCATCGCGGCTTGCGCCCAACGACCTTGCCCGGGCGACCGCCTTCGTGGAACTGAGCGACGCCACGCCGTCCGCGCTTGCCAGGAAGGTGAATGTCGCGATCCAGAATGGACTGGCGACCGCCAAGTCCTACAGCACAGTGAAAGTGCGCAGTGGCGGCACCTCGACCTACCCGGTCTATGGCAAGAACGGCCGCACGATAGAAAGCTGGCGCATGCGCTCGGAACTGCTGCTTGAATCCAAGGACCAGGCGGCGCTGTCCGAACTGCTGGGCAAGCTGCAATCGCAGATGGCCGTCGGTCAGCTCACGCTGGAACCGAGTGAAGAAGCGGCACGCGAAGCGGAAAACGCCGCCATCACCGACGCCATCGCCGCCTTCAACGCGCGTGCGAAAATCGTCGCCTCCTCGCTTGGTGGCGACTGGCGCGTGGTGCACATGAATGTGAACAATACCGCCCTGCCACCACCACCGCGTCCCATGATGCGATCCAAGCTCGCAATGGCCGAAGCGACGGTGGCCGACATGCCGATGGAAGCCGGAGAATCGCGCGTCAGTGTCAATGTCAGCGGACAGATAGAGATTGAACGCAAGCCCTGAGCTGAATCGCTTCGCGCCCCTGTTGGCGCTTGTGGTGGCGGCGTGCGGCAGCTTGCCGCCAGTGTCACAGGAAGGTGCCGGGCCGCCCGCTGCGTCTGTCGCCCGGCCCGCACCGGGCCGCTTCCTGCAGCTCGAACATGACGGTCACGCGCAGGACGCGGTGATCTACGCTCTGGGACTGATAGGCAACCACTACCGTTTCGGCGGGCGCAATCCGGACAGTGGCCTGGACTGCAGCGGCATGGTGAGCTGGATCTATGAACAGGTTGCCGGTCTGAAGCTGCCGCACAATGCGGCGCGCATTGCCGAACTGAGCCGCCCCATCGCCCGCGATGCACTGCAGCCAGGCGATCTGGTGTTCTTCAACACCAGCGGCACCACCTATTCGCACATGGGGATTTACGCCGGTGAAGGACGTTTCATCCATGCGCCGAGCACGCGCGGGAAATATGTGCGTACAGACCCGCTGGACAGCGGCTGGTTCGCGTCTCGCATCAGCGGGCTGCGCACATTGAGAAGGGATATCTGAAGCGCGATCCGGCGCGGACGATGTGCGTCAGGCCGTCAGGCGCGCCGGACTTTTCCGTCAGAGCTTGCGTTCGGTGCGCGGCACCTGGACGAAGATTTCGCCCGGCTTGATCAGGCCCAGTTCACTGCGCGCGCGCTCCTCGATCGCATCGAATCCGGTCTTCAGGTCCTTCACGTCCGCTTCGAGCGCGATATTGCGCGCCTCCAGCCTGTCGTTGAGCGCGCGCTGGGCCTCCAGCGCGCGTTCCGACTCGCCCACCTGCAGCCACCCTCCCTTGCCCAGCCACAGCGGGTACTGGATGGCCGCCGTCAGCACCAGCAGCAGCAGAGTGGGCCAGTGCCGGTTCACGCCGCTTACTTGCGCAGGTTGTAGAAGGCCGAAGAACCCGGATACCAGGCGGTATCGCCGAGGTCCTCCTCGATGCGCAGCAACTGGTTGTACTTGGCGATACGGTCGGAACGGCTGAGCGAACCGGTCTTGATCTGCATCGCATTCAGGCCCACGGCAATGTCTGCAATGGTGCTGTCCTCGGTTTCACCCGAACGATGCGAAATGACCGCGGTATAGCTCGCGCGCTTCGCCATCTCGACTGCGGCAAAGGTTTCGGTCAGCGTGCCGATCTGGTTGATCTTGATCAGGATGGAATTGGCGATGCCGCGGGCGATGCCTTCCTTCAGGATCTTGGTGTTGGTCACGAACAGATCGTCGCCGACGATCTGCACGCGACCGCCCAGGCGTTCGGTCAGCAGCTTCCAGCCGTCCCAGTCGTTCTCGGCCATGCCGTCCTCGATGCTCACGATGGGAAACTTGTCGGCCAGCGTGGCGAGGTAATCGACCAGTTGCGCCGATTCCATTGTGAGGCCGGCGCCCTCGAGGTGGTACTTGCCGTCCTTGTAGAACTCGGACGCGGCGCAGTCCAGCGCCAGAACCAGGTCGCGGCCCGGCTCGTAGCCGGCGGCCGAGGCGGCATCGAGTATCATGTTCAGCGCCTCTTCGGCGCTGCCGACGTTGGGCGCGAAGCCGCCCTCATCACCGACCGTGGTCGGATAGCCCTTCTTGTCGGTGAGCTTCTTCAGCGCGTGGAAGATTTCCGCACCCATGCGCAGTGCCTCGCGGAAGCTGGACGCACCGACCGGCATGATCATGCATTCTTGGAAATCCAGGCTGTTGTTGGCATGCGCGCCACCATTGATCACGTTCATCATCGGCACCGGCATGGCCATGCCGCCCGAGCCGCCGAAATAACGATAAAGCGGCAGACCCGCTTCCTCGGCCGCCGCCTTGGCCACCGCCATCGACACCGCCAGCGTCGCGTTCGCGCCCAGGCGCGACTTGTTCTCGGTGCCGTCGAGCTCGATCAGGGTCTTGTCGATGAAGGCCTGTTCCTCGGCATCGAGACCGATGATGGCCTCGGAAATTTCGGTATTGACGTTCTCGACGGCGGAAAGCACGCCCTTGCCGAGGTAACGGTCCTTGTCGCCATCGCGCAGTTCGATGGCTTCGCGCGAGCCGGTGGATGCGCCGGACGGAACGGCCGCACGCCCCATGATGCCCGACTCCAGCAATACGTCCGCTTCAACGGTGGGATTACCGCGCGAATCCAGAATCTCGCGCGCGACGACATCGACGATTGCACTCATGGTCGTTCAGGTCCTCAGAAAATCATTGATTGTGAATACGCCGTACGCATCAGGCCAGGGCGGATTCGAGGAATCCGTGCCTCTTGGTGACGGCGTCGAGATCACGCAATTGTTCCAGCAATGCTTCCATCATGGGCAGCGGCCAGGCATTCGGGCCATCGGACATCGCCTTTTCGGGATCCGGGTGACTTTCCATGAACAGGCCGGCGATGCCCACGGCCACTGCGGCCCTCGCCAGCACCGGCACGAATTCCCGCTGACCGCCCGAGCTGCTGCCCTGGCCACCCGGCAACTGTACCGAGTGCGTCGCATCGAATACCACCGGGCAACCGGTATTGCGCATGATGGCCAGCGAACGCATGTCGGACACGAGGTTGTTGTAGCCGAAGGACGCACCGCGCTCGCACACCATGATGGTATCGGCGCCGGCGTTCGCCTCCCTGGCCTTGTCAACAACGTTCTTCATGTCGCCCGGCGCGAGGAACTGCCCCTTCTTGATGTTCACCGGCTTGCCGGTGGCGGCCACCGCGTGGATGAAATCGGTCTGGCGGCACAGGAAAGCCGGCGTCTGCAATACATCCACATACTGCGCGACGATGGGCGCCTCTTCCGCCGTATGGACATCGGTCAGCACCGGCAGCTCGAGTTCGCGCCTGACATCGGCCAGGATTTCCAGCCCCTTTTCCATTCCCGGCCCGCGGAAGCTCTTGCCGGAACTGCGATTGGCCTTGTCGAAAGACGACTTGTAGATGAAAGGAATGCCCAGGCGACTCGTGATGTCCTTCAGCTTGCCTGCGGTGTCAAAAGCCATTTCGCGCGATTCGATCACGCACGGGCCGGCAATCAGGAAGAAGGGCTGGTCCAGTCCGACTTCGAATCCACACAGTTTCATGCCCGGCTCCTCAACCCGTGACCTTGCGTACGGAACGCTTCACCGCCCCGCGCGCATCCTGGCGCGCCAGCGCGGCGCGGGCAAAAGCCGAGAACAACGGGTGACCGGCGCGCGGCGTCGAGGTGAATTCAGGATGGAACTGGCAGGCCACGAACCACGGGTGGTCAGGCAGCTCGATCATTTCACACAGCGGATCGCTGCCATCGGTCGATCGTCCGGACACACGCAAACCCACTTTCTCGAGCTGGGCGAGATACTGGTTGTTCACCTCGTAGCGATGACGATGACGCTCGACGATGCTGTCGGCGCCATAGATTTCACGTGCAAGACTGCCGTCGGCCAGCTTGCAGGTCTGACCGCCAAGCCGCATCGTGCCGCCGATGTCCGAGGTTTCGTCGCGACGCTCCAGCGTGCCTTCCGCGCTCAGCCACTCGGTGATCAGGCCGATCACCGGATGCGGCGCGTTGCGTTCGAATTCGGTGCTGTGCGCACCGGACAGGCCGGCGACATTGCGTGCGTACTCGACCACGGCAAGTTGCATGCCCAGGCAGATGCCCAGATAGGGCACGCCATTCTCGCGTGCATAGCGGATCGCCGCGATCTTGCCCTCGACCCCGCGACGGCCAAAACCGCCGGGCACCAGGATGGCATCCATCGGGTCGAGCAGTGAACGGCCGCCATCGGCCGCGCGCTCGATCTGTTCGGAATCGATGTAATGGATGTGGATGCGCGAGCGCGTGTGTATGCCCGCATGAATCAGTGCTTCCGACAGCGACTTGTAGGACTCGGTCAGGTCGACATACTTGCCGACGAAGGCGATGTCGACCTCGCGCTCCGGATGTTCCATCGCCTCGATCAGCCGTGTCCAGCTGCTCAGATCGGCCGCGCGCGCGAGGATGCCAAGCTTGTGGCAGACGATCTCGTCCAGCATCTGGTTGTGCAGCATGGCCGGAATCTTGTAGATGCTGTCCGCGTCCATCACCGAAATGACGGCTTCCGGCTGCACATTGGTAAACAGCGCGATCTTCCGGCGCTCGTCGTCCGGCACCGGCCGGTCGGAACGGCACAGCAGGATGTCAGGCTGGATGCCGATCTCGCGCAGTTCCTTGACCGAATGCTGGGTAGGCTTGGTCTTCAGTTCGCCCGCCGTTGCGATGTACGGAAGCAGCGTCAGATGCATGAAACAGGTGTTGCTGCGACCTTCCTCGATGCCCATCTGGCGGATGGCCTCCAGGAAAGGCAGCGATTCGATGTCGCCTACCGTGCCGCCGACCTCGACGATGGCGACATCCGCACCTTCAGCGCCGCGCTTCACGTACGCCTTGATCTCGTCGGTGATGTGCGGGATGACCTGAACCGTCTTGCCCAGATACTCTCCGCGGCGCTCCTTCTTGATCACCGACTCGTAGATCTGGCCGGTGGTGAAGTTGTTGCGCTTGCTCATCTTCGCGCTGGTGAAGCGCTCGTAATGGCCGAGATCGAGATCGGTTTCCGCTCCGTCTTCGGTCACGAAGACCTCGCCGTGCTGGAACGGGCTCATCGTGCCCGGATCGACGTTGATATAGGGGTCGAGCTTGAGGTGGGTGACGCGGATGGAGCGCGATTCGAGGATCGCGCCCAGCGAGGCGGCTGCAATGCCCTTGCCGAGCGAGGACACCACACCGCCGGTAACGAACACGTACTTGGTCATGCTGAGAGCGGGTGCAGGAAACCCGTATTCTAGCCGAAAGCGCAGCAAGCTTCAGCCGCCCCGCGCCTCCGGACAAACCGCAAGCACCGCCAGTCGCCGGGAAAAACCTGAAAAATCAATCCGCTTCGTCGATCCAGGCCATCTGTATCGCTTCCAGCACCTTTTCGTTGCACCGGTTGGGATCATCGTCAAAACCCGGCAGCGCCATGACCCAGTTCATCAGATCGGTAAAACGCACATAGCGAGGATCGACATCGGACTTGGTTTCAGTCAGCCCGATGGCGATATCCAGGGTGTCGGTCCATTTCATCGTGTTCTACCTCTTGCCTTCGCTGACCATATTGATCGTGTAACGCGGAATCTCGACCACCAGTGGCGTCCCGCCTACCACCGCCTGACAGGACAGCCGCGACAGGGGCTCCAGACCCCATGCCTTGTCCAGCATGTCCTCCTCCAGTTCTTCCGCCGGCTCAAGGCTCTGGAAACCTTCTCGCACGACGACATGGCAGGTGGTACAGGCACAGGACTTCTCGCAGGCGTGTTCGATCTCGATATCGTGTGCAAGCAGCGCGTCGCAGATCGAGGTGCCCGGCTCGGCTTCGATGACAGCGCCTTCCGGGCACAACTCGGCGTGGGGCAGAACGACTATCTGGGTCATGCGTAATCCGTGGTACGTGTTGATCGATTGCGCGGTCGGCGTGCCGCGCTTACAGCGACTCGACGCTGCGGCCGGCCAGCGCACGCTGGATACTGCGATTCATCCGGCGCGCGGCGAACTCGTCGGTGGCCCGCCCGGCGTCGTTGATCGCCTGCTTGAGCGCCGCCACATCCTCACCCTTCACCGCCGTTGCCAGCGCGGCAAGCGACGCATCGACCACCGCGCGCTCGCTCGTGTCGAGCAGATCGCCATCGGCCAGCAATGCCGCGACCGTTGCATCGTGCAGACGCTGCGCTTCGACGCGCTGCTCGGCCAGAGCGCGCGCCTTCATGTCTTCCTGAGCGTGCTCGAAACCATCCTTCAACATGCGGGCGACTTCGTCGTCGGCCAGACCATAACTCGGTTTGACCTCGATGCGCGCCTCCACACCGGTGGTCATTTCGCGCGCAGACACGCTGAGCAGCCCGTCGGCATCGACCTGGAAGCTGACGCGGATGCGTGCCGCCCCGGCCGCCATCGGCGGAATGCCGCGCAGTTCGAAGCGCGCCAGCGAACGGCAGTCGCTGACACGTTCGCGCTCACCCTGCAGCACGTGGATGGCCATCGCGGTCTGGCCATCCTTGAAGGTGGTGAACTCCTGCGCACGCGCGGTCGGAATCGTCGAATTGCGCGGAATCACCTTCTCGACCAGCCCGCCCATGGTTTCCAGGCCGAGCGACAGCGGAATCACGTCCAGCAGCAGCCAGTCCTCGCCTGCGCTCCGGTTGCCGGCCAGAACATTCGCCTGGATGGCGGCGCCGATGGCCACCACCTTGTCCGGATCGAGATTGGTCAGCGGCACCTGACCGAAGAACTCGCCCACCGCACGCTGCACATGCGGCATGCGGGTGGCGCCGCCCACCATCACCACGCCCTTCACATCCTGCGGAGAAAGGCCGGCATCGCGCAGCGCCTTGCGCGTGGGCGCCAGGGTCTTGTCGACCAGCTTCTGCGTCATCGCAGCGAAATCGGCGCGCGTGAGCGTGAGGTCGATCTCGTCGCCGGTCGACAGCTTGACGCCGACATGCACGCTGTCCTGGGCACTGAGCACTTCCTTGGCACGTCGCGCTTCCATGTGTACCAGGCGCATGTCCTCAAGCCCCGGGGGACCGATGCGCGATGCTTCGATCAGCCAGCAATAGACACGGTGGTCAAAGTCGTCGCCACCAAGCGCCGCGTCGCCACTCGTCGCCAGCACTTCGAACACGCCACGCGACAGCTTCAGGATTGAAATGTCGAAGGTGCCGCCGCCGAGGTCATAGACTGCGTACAGTCCTTCCGACGCATTGTCGAGACCATAGGCGATGGCTGCGGCGGTCGGCTCGTTCAGCAGGCGGAGCACTTCCAGACCGGCCAGTCTGGCCGCATCCTTGGTGGCCTGCCGCTGCGCATCGTCGAAATAGGCCGGTACCGTGATGACCGCGCCGGTCAGCGGCCCGCCCAGACTGTCCTCCGCGCGCGAACGCAGCGCGCGCAGGATGTCCGCGGATACCTCGACCGGGCTCTTCGCGCCCTGAGCGGTACGCAGGCGGACCATGCCTGGCGCATCCTCGAATACATAAGGCATGGATTCGACATGCGCGACATCGCTCAGGCTGCGTCCCATGAAACGCTTGACCGAGGCAATGGTGTTGCGCGGATCCTGTGCCTGCGCCGACTGGGCCGCGTGGCCGACAACCACGCCCCCATCGGCCCCATATCGCACCACCGAGGGCAGCAGTGCGCGCCCCTGTTCATCGTTCAGCACAACCGGCACGCTGTTGCGGACGGTCGCCACCAGCGAGTTGGTGGTACCGAGATCGATGCCGACAGCCAGCCTGTGCTGGTGCGGCGCAGTGGATTCGCCCGGTTCGGCGATCTGCAGCAGTGCCATCAGTTTTCCAGCTTTTCGTGCGCGGCAGCAATGTCTTCGCCCAATCGGGCAATGAACATCATGCGGCGCACGGTCGCTGCCGCAGCAGACAGATTGTGTTCCTCGTCCAGTTCGCGGACGAGCTGGCTTTCAGCCCCGCTGCGCGCAGCCCGCAGCGTGGCCGACAGCGCATCCAGCGCTTCCGGATCGCCGGCGTTGCGAGCGTCGTCAAGTGCTTCGCGCCACGCCATCTGCTGCATCAGGAAGTCGGCAGGCATGGCAGTATTGTTCTCGGCGCCCACGTCCACGCCTTCCAGCTCGAGCAGATAGCGTGCGCGCGTCAATGGCGAGCGCAGCAGGCGATAGCCTTCGTTGATGCGGGTCGCCCACTGCATGGACAGACGTCTTTCCTGCTCCGGGCGATGCGCATGGCGGTCCGGGTGGGCGGCCGACTGCAACTCGTGGTAACGGCCTTCGAGCGCCCGCTCGTCGATCACGAAACGCCGCGGCAGACCGAACAGCGCAAAATGATCGCGGCTGAACAGATCCGCCTCGGGCAGTACCTGCGATGTGTCAGACATTGAAGCTCTCGCCGCAACCGCACTCATCCTTGACATTCGGGTTGTTGAACTTGAAACCCTCATTCAGCCCTTCGCGCACGAAATCGAGCTCGGTACCGTCGATATAGGGCAGGCTTTGCGGATCGATCAGCACCTTCACGCCATGACTTTCGAAAACCAGATCCTCGGGAGCCAGGTCGTCGGCGAATTCGAGCTTGTAAGCCATGCCCGAGCAACCACTGGTCCGCACGCCCAGGCGCAGACCCACTCCGCGGCCGCGCTTTGCGATGAAGCCCGCGACATGCCTTGCCGCCTTTTCGGTGAGAGTGACGCCCATATGGACCTCCTTACGCTGCGTCGGCCGCAGGAGCCACCTGCGTACCCTGCTTCTTGCGATAGTCCTCCACGGCAGCCTTGATGGCGTCCTCCGCCAGGATGGAGCAGTGGATCTTCACAGGCGGCAGCGCCAGTTCCTCCGCAATCGCGGTGTTCTTGATCTCCAGCGCCTGATCCAGCGTCTTGCCCTTGACCCATTCGGTCACCAGCGAACTGGATGCAATGGCCGAGCCGCAGCCATAGGTCTTGAACTTTGCGTCCTCGATCACGCCATCCGGACCGACCTTGATCTGCAGCTTCATCACGTCGCCGCATGCCGGCGCACCGACCATGCCGGTACCGACCCCATCGTCCTCCTTGCCGAAGGACCCCACATTGCGCGGGTTTTCGTAGTGATCGAGCAGTTTGTCGCTGTATGCCATGTCTTTCTCCTTGTCTTCCTGCCTGTCGCCGCGCCTCGCGGCGACAGCATGCCGGTGATGGAACCCCGCGTCCCCGGCAACGCGTCCCCCGGGGAAATGCCCGGGTGAAGCGGCTTCAGTGATGCGCCCTCAGTGATGCGCCCACTGCACCGTGCTCAGATCCACACCCTCCTTCACCATTTCCCACAGCGGCGACAGTTCGCGCAGCTTGCCGATCTTGCGATGAAGCAGATCGATGGTGAAGTCGACTTCCTCTTCGGTCGTGAAACGTCCGATCGAGAAGCGGATCGAGCTGTGCGCCAGTTCGTCATCGCGACCGAGGGCACGCAACACGTAGGACGGTTCCAGACTGGCCGACGTACAGGCCGAGCCGGACGACACAGCCACTTCCTTGATCGCCATGATGAGCGACTCGCCTTCGACATAGGCGAAGCTGATGTTCAGGTTGTGCGGCACGCGTGCCTCCATGTCGCCATTGACATAGGTGGCCTCGATATCGGTCAGCCCCTTCATCAGGCGATCACGCAACATGCGGATGCGTTCGTTCTCGGCACCCATCTCCTCGCGCGCGATGCGGAAGGCTTCACCCATGCCCACGATCTGATGGGTGGCCAGGGTGCCGGAACGCAGTCCGCGCTCATGTCCGCCCCCGTGCATCTGAGCCTCCAGGCGGATACGCGGCTTGCGGCGCACGTACAGCGCGCCGATTCCCTTGGGCCCGTAAGTCTTGTGCGCCGAGAAGGACATCAGATCCACCTTCAGCCTGTCCAGATCGATCTCGACCTTGCCGGTGGCCTGCGCCGCATCGACATGGAACACGATGCCCTTCTCACGGCAGATCTCGCCGATCTCGGCGATCGGCTGGATGACGCCGATCTCGTTGTTGACGAACATGATGGACACCAGAACCGTGTCCGGGCGCAGTGCGGCGCGGAAAGCATCGAGATCGACCAGTCCGTTCTCCTGTGGATCGAGATAGGTGGCTTCGAAGCCCTCGCGCTCCAGTTCGCGGAAGGTGTCCAGCACCGCCTTGTGCTCGGTACGCACGGTGATGATGTGCTTGCCCTTGCCGGAATAGAAATGGGCCGCGCCCTTGATCGCCAGGTTGTTCGATTCGGTTGCGCCCGAAGTCCAGACGATTTCCTTCGGATCGGCATTCACCAGCCTGGCGACCTGCTCGCGCGCCTCTTCCACCGCCGCCTCGGCTTCCCAGCCATAGGCGTGGCTGCGCGACGCGGGATTGCCGAAGTGCTCGGTCAGCCAGGGAATCATCCTGGCCGCGACGCGCGGATCGACCGGCGTGGTCGCCGAATAGTCGAGATAGATCGGAAATTTCAGCATGTCATCAACTCCGTTGGACTTCGTCACGCCACGGCCATCGCCTGCAGGCCGCGAAGCTCTTCCGCCACCCGCGCCAGCGCGCCGCAAAAATCTTCCACATCCTGCGAGCGCGTCGTCCTGCCCACGCTCACCCTGATCGCACCGCGCGCGAGCTCCGGCGCCACACCCATCGCGGTCAGCGTACGCGACGGTTCGGGCGATGCACTGGAACAGGCCGAACCGCTGGCCACCGCGAAACCGGCGCGATCCAGCTTGCCGACCAGGGTTTCGCCTTCGATGCCGGGCAGCGCGAAATAGCAGGTATTGGGCAGGCGGGCCGCCGCCTCGCCGAACACGATGCCGCCGAGCGCCGCCACACAGGCCTCGATGCGCGCCCGCGCCGCGTTCATCGCCTCGCGTCCGGCCGGCAGCGACGCGATCGCGTGCTCGCAGGCCACTCCGAATCCAACGATGGCCGCGATGTTCTCGCTACCCGAACGCAAACCGCGTTCATGTCCGCCACCCGCGATCAGCGGCTCAATGTCGACCCGCTTGTCGACGATCAATGCGCCGGCGCCCTGCGGGCCGCCGATCTTGTGCGCCGACAGCGTCATCGCCGCCACGCCGAGCGCCCGGAAATCCAGCGGCAGCTTGCCCAGCATCTGCACCGCGTCGGTATGCATCCACGCGCCCTGCCGCCTGGCCGCGTCGGCAAACGCCGCGATGTCCTGTAACACCCCTGTTTCGTTGTTGGCCGCCATCACCGACACCAGGGAAGCGTGCGGATGCAATGCGTCCACCCGGGCACGACCGGCCACGTCAACCCGGATGTCCTCGAGTATCCAGCCGCGGCGCACGAGCTGACGCGCCGGTTCCCGCACGCAGGGGTGCTCGATCGCACTGACCGCGATCACACCAGGTTTCATGCGCTCCGCGGCACCCTTGATGAACAGGTTGTTGGCTTCCGATCCACCACTGGTGAATACCACCTCGGTCGGATGCGCCCCCACGGCCGCCGCGACCTGCGCACGCGCCTCGTCGATCGCGCGTCGCGCCGCACGGCCATACTCGTGACGGCTGGATGCGTTGCCGAAGCGCTCACCCAGCCACGGCTGCATGGCGTCGCGCACCGATTCGAGCAGCGGTGCGCTGGCGTTGTGATCGAGATAGACCGGTGCAAACATGATCAGGCCTGCGCGGCGATGACCTCGCTGCTGCCGCACGCCCGCGCCGCGGTCGCATCGTGCAGCACCACCTTCTGGCTGGAACAGGCGCGCTGCTTCTGGACCAGATCGTGCAGATTGATGGAATCGAGGTAGTCATACATGTGGCGACTCAGATCGGACCACAGGTCGTGAGTCATGCAGCGGTGCTCGTCGTGGCAGTTCTCCTTGCCGCCGCATTGCGTCGCGTCGAGCGGTTCGTCCACCGCGAGGATGATCTGGGCGACCGAGATGGCGCGCGCATCCCGCGCCAGGCAGTAGCCACCGCCGGGGCCGCGCACGCTGGCCACCAGTTCCTGCCGGCGCAGCTTGCCGAACAACTGTTCCAGATAGGACAGGCTGATGCCCTGGCGCTCGGCCACGCCGGACAGGGTGACCGGCCCGCGGTCCTGCCGCAGGGCGAGGTCGAGCATGGCGGTGACGGCAAAACGGCCTTTGGTGGTCAGTCTCATGGGGTACTCCCGCTGTCGTTCGCGGCGCACATCGCGGTCATGCGAGGCGCAGCGTCGATCGGGCAATTCCCGATCATTTCAGTCGACTTTAAGATTCCCGACAAGTTCAGTCAACAATTCGGACGTATCTTGCCGAGATCGACATGGGCGTGATCGGCGACCTCTTCCTTCGCCTCGTCGTCGAGCTGGATGCCGGCGCGCTCCAGCCGGCGCAGCAGGCATTCCAGCCGACGGTCGGTTTCCAGCGCGTGATCGACCAGTGCGGTCAGTGCCTTGGAGGTCGGGTCTTCCATGTCGCGTGTCACCCCGTAGGCGGTGAAGCCGGCCTGTTCGGCACGACGGCGCCGTTCCTCGTCGGCACCGGCCTCGATCACGCGGGCCGGATTGCCGACCGCCGTCGCCCCCGCAGGCACCGGTTTCACCACCACTGCGCACGATCCGATCTTGGCACCGTCGCCCACCTCGAAACCGCCCAGCACCTGCGCGCCGGCGCCGACGACCACACCGCGCCCCAGCGTGGGATGACGCTTGGCACCGCGATACAGCGAGGTGCCGCCCAGCGTGACGCCCTGGTAGATCGTGCACTCGTCGCCGACAACCGCGGTTTCTCCGATCACCACCCCCATGCCGTGGTCGATGAACACCCGCCGTCCCATGGTCGCACCGGGATGGATTTCGATGCCGGTCAGCAGGCGGCCGATGTGCGAAGTGAACCGGCCCAGCCACAGGAAACCGCGTCGCCAGCAGGCATTGGCGATGCGATGGATGAACAGCGCATGGATGCCCGGGTAACAGGTCAGCACCTCGAAGGCGGAGCGTGCGGCCGGATCGCGGTCGCGCACACTGGCGACGTCTTCGCGCAGGCGTTGGAACATCTTGTGTCCTTGTGGGAAACCGGCAGCGTCGCCGGGAAATCGAAACCCGAGAATTTTAGTCGGATTTTGTGCACCTGCGAAGGGCGATACCGGCAGCTCAGTCGCCGCCGCGCGGCTTGCGGCCGCCAATGGCCTTCAGCGCCCCCATCAAAAGGTGCAGTTCCTCGGTCTCGACCCCGGCACGCCCGAACAGCCGCCGCAGGCGCGGCATGGCACGTCCCGGATTGACCCGGTCGAGAAAGCCGGATTCCGCCATCAGATCCTCGAACAAGCGATACAGGCTTTCCAGTCCTTCATGCGGCGCCAGTTCGGGCACCGGGCCGGTCGGCGGCAGCGCGCCGGCGACCGCCATGCGCAATTCGTGGCACATGATCTGCGCGGCCGCGGCGACATTCAGCGAACGGTAGTTGTCGCTGGTCGAAATGGTGACCGGCACTGAGCACATGGCCACCTCCTCGTTGGTGAGACCGGAGCTTTCGGTACCGAAGACCAGCGCCACCTCGGCGCTGCCGGCGCCCGCAGTGCCTGCCAGCAGGGTGGCCAGTTCGACCGCCGCCGCCCGCACATCGCGCACCGGCAGCGACATTTCTCGCCTGCGCGCGGTCAGCGCGGCCTGTGCCACGGTGCCGGCGAGTGCCGCCTGCAGGCTGTCCACCACGATGGCGCCATCGAGCACGTCGGTCGCGCCCGAACTCATGGCGACCGCATCCTCATGCGGAAACACCTTGGGATTGACCAGGTAGAGCCGCGACAGGCCCATCACCTTCATCGCGCGGGCACAGGCCCCGATATTCCCGGGGTGCGTGGTGTGGGACATGACCACGCGCACGCGGTCCAGCGAAGCGAAGGTATTCATCGGCTTACCTCGTCCGGCGCGGGTGATGACACGGTCGGACGCGCGATCCGACAGGGCATACGGCCGGCAGGCGCAGCCGGCGACTTTTCCCGGAAAGCCGGGCCATCAACTGAGGTGTTCGGGTTCATATTAGAATGCAGGGTTTTCCTGCCGGGACGCGGGCATCACGCACCGCTCACAGACACATGCATCCGACGCTTACCACCGCCGTCAAGGCTGCCCGCCGCGCGGGCCAGATCATTACCCGCGCCAGTGAGGACGTGGACCTGCTGAAGGTCAGCAGCAAGCGCCAGAACGATTTCGTGACCGAGGTGGACCGCGCGGCAGAGGATGCCATTATCGGCATCCTGCGCGAAGCCTATCCGGACCACTCGATTCTAGCCGAGGAAAGCGGTGAATCCGGCGCTCAATCCGATTACCGCTGGATCATCGATCCGCTCGATGGCACAACGAATTTCATCCATGGCATGCCGCAATTCGCCGTGTCGATCGCGCTGGAACATCGCGGCCAGATGCAATCCGCCGTGGTATTCGATCCGCTGCGCAATGAAATGTTTACCGCCAGCCGCGGCCGCGGCGCCTTCCTGAACGACCGCCGCATCCGCGTATCGCGCCGGGCCAAACTGGCCGACGCGCTGATCGGCACCGGCTTTCCCTACCGCGTGTGGGACCATGTCGATGCCTATCTCGGCATGTTCAAGGACCTGATGCAGAAGACCTCGGGCCTGCGCCGCCCGGGCGCGGCCGCGCTTGACCTCGCCTATGTCGCGAGCGGCCGCTTCGACGGCTTCTTCGAGATCGGGCTGTCCCCTTGGGACATCGCCGCCGGCGGCCTGCTGGTGACCGAAGCCGGCGGTCTGGTCGGCAACCTGATCGGGGAAACCGGCTATCTGGAAAGCGGCAATCTGGTGGCGGCCACGCCGCGCCTCTTTCCGGCCATGCTGGCCGCGATCGAGCCCCATCTTACCGATGCGCTGCGGGGCGTGGCTGGCTGATGTTCAGGGGCCGGCATGCTCGCGGCCCCGGCAAAGAGTGTCGATGAATTCCGGCCGCGAGAAGTAATAGCCTTGTGCGACCCCGATCTGGGTATGGGTCCTGAGGTAGTCGAGTTCCTCTATCGTCTCCACGCCTTCGGCCACCATGACCACGCCGAGCGCCGAGCAGAGCGACTCTATGGCGCGCAGGATGCCCTGACTGCGCGGGCGCTCGTGTATCGCATGTACGAAAGCCCGGTCCACCTTCACTTCGTCCGCGGTGATGTCGGCCAGCGTGGACAGCGATGAATAGCCGGATCCGAAGTCGTCTATCGACACCCTTACACCCAGTTCCCTCAAGGCGGGCAGCACCTGGCGCTGGAAGCGCTGGGTAGCGACCAGGGCATCCTCGGTCAGTTCGAGTATCAGGCTGGGGGCCACACCGCTGTCGGCAATTGCCGCGATGAGCATTTCCATGAACGCTGTGTCGCCGGCCTGACGCGCGCCGATGTTTACGCTGACCGTGACGTCACGGCCGTGGCGTGCCTGCAGACGCCGGATGTCACGGCAGGCATCGGCGAGCGCGAAACGCGTGATGTCGTCGAGCAGGCCCAGTTCGGTGGCCAGTTCGATGAAGCTGCCCGGCATGCGGACCGAGCCATCGGCTTCTATCCAGCGTATCAATGCCTCGAACCCCACTATCCGGCCAGACCTCATGTCCACCTTGGGCTGATAGGCGCAACGGAAAGCGTGATCGCGGATGGCATTGCGCAGTCTCTGTTCCAGTTCCATGCGCGCGGTGAGCGCTGCTCCCATGGACGCGTCGAAATAGGCCGCGCTGCCCTTGCGCTCGCTCTTTGCGCGGTACATGGCGCTGTCCGCGCAGCGACGCAGCGCCTCGTAGTGGGTACCGTGCAGAGGAAAGATGCTGGCGCCGACCGACGCCGAGGTCAGCACTTCATAACCTTCGATCGTGAACGGCTGCTTGATGGCCGCGACCACGCGGTCTATCACCGGCGGCAGATCCTCCTGCCGTTCCAGCGGATTGATGAGCAGCAGGAATTCGTCGCCGCTGATGCGGGCAAGGGTGTCCGACGAGCGCATGCTGTTCGATACGCGACGCGCCACTTCCATCAGCAGCGCATCGCCGATGGCATGACTGTAGTAGTCGTTGACCTGCTTGAAATTGTCCAGATCGATGAAGGCCAGCGCGAACATGCCGCCGCGCTCGTGGGAACGCAGCGCGGCGTCGACCATTTCCTGCATCAGGGCGCGATTGGGCAATCCTGTCATCGGGTCGTGGAAGGCGAGATGCGACAGTTCATCCTCGAAACGCTTGCGTTCCGTGATGTCCAGCGACGTCGTGAGCAACAGTCTTTCGTCGAAGATGCGCACCGGCTTGTAGGAAGACAGCAAAGTCACTTCGTCGCTGCCCACCAGCACCGTGCGTTCCTCGCTGCCCGGCCGGTCGGAATGCAGGCGCACCTGATCGGCCACGCGCATCGTCTCCGCCTCTTCGCGCGCCAGCAAGGCATAGGGCTGCCGACCGCGCAGCGCCGAGGCGGGCAGCGACCACGGCGCGGCAGCGGCATCATTCACCAGCACGAAACGTCCGTTCTCGTCCTGGACCGTGACGCCCACCGGCAGCAGATTGACGATCTCGTTCAGCAGATCGGCATTGCGCTTGGCGCTGAGTTCGCTCAGCCGGAGTCGCTCGGTCAGCGCCTGCAGGCGGTTTCTTTCGGTCTCGCCCTGCGAGGCCTCGCGCGCCGCCATGGCATGCGAGGCGAGCAGCGAGAACTTGCGCGCAAGGGCCACGTGCGTGCGGTCGAAGCCGGCATCGCCAGGTGCGCGCAGCAACACCAGAATGCCGCGTCGCCGACGCATCCGCAGCGGCACATACAGCGCCGACTGCGCGGCGCAAAGGCCGAGTCGACCGGCACCCCGCCACTCCGGCAGCGCGTCGTTGGCGAAGGTGGCGATCACCTTGCCATCCATCACCTTGCGGAAAAAATCGCCGACCGGCCAGCGCGAACCGACGAGTCGTACAGGTTCGGCCACGACGGCTTCGAGAAGGCCGTCCGACCCTTCCGCCAGAGCGAGCGCCTGCGAGAACACGAAGGTCTTGTGCAGCGCATTGAACACACAGGCGAAGGCATCATCCGCCGCCCCGTCGCCAAGCAGGGTATCGAGCGCCTGCAGAAGCTGATTGACATGGTCATGCGCGACGCGCAGAGCTTCGTGCTGCCGCTGCAGCGAGTGAAGCGCCTCGCGCAGCACTTCCGCGCTTTCTATCGAGCCCGGATCGGGCGGACACACGGGTTCGACCATGATTCAGTGCGCAAACGCGACCGCGGAAATCATCAGATTGCCATGTACGTTGCACTGGCTCAGTTGCCCCTGTTCGCCGAAGGTGAAGCAGCCGATGAAGGGACGATTCTGCATCCGGGCCGCGACCGTTGCGGCAACCTCGTCGAGTGACTCGCCGACGGCCAGCTTGCAGCCGGCGCAGTACACCATGACGCAGCCGGCCAGCGTGCCGCCGTCAAGCGCGCGATGCGCGAGGTCGGCCGCCCTGCCCGCGCGCTCGACCAGTCGCCGGCGCTCGCCCTTCATCGCGAACACGCGGCTGCCGACGCTCACTTCGCAGAAGGTGGTGAGCGAGCCCGACGCGGAGACCGATTCCGGGTGAACCAGAAGGTAGTGGGTGACGCCCTCCACGCGTCCGGCATCGACCGCGATCGGGCACATGGTGGTGGCCGCCAGTATCGTTCCGCCATCGCGCATGATGTGCGGCGGGATCACCTCGCCGGTCCATTCGCGATACACCTCTGCCGCCGGCCTGTCATCGATGGCGAGCAATTCTCGCCCCGTGGTGGCGGTGACCGTCCCGCTTTCGCCGGAAGGGTGATACGCAACACGGGTGACGACGCCATTCGGTCCGGCAGGCTCGTAGCCTCCCTGGAAGGCGCATCCTGCGCCGGCAGACGGAAACAGGACACAGACCACCATGCCGTCGCGCCAGACCCCTTCCGGGCCGAGCTGACGCCACTGCCCGCTCACATCGTCGTCGGCGGACGATCCGCCCACGATGGCGCAACGATCGCCCACCACGCGGCGCAGCCCCATCATGGTCTGCTCCTCCCGACCGGGCTGCTGGTAGATCCAGATCACCTCCGGCAGTTGCCCGGCGCAGCCGCAGCTTGCAAGCGCCTGGCCGAGCAGTGCTTCGGCTGTGGCGGCAGCATCCTCGCCGAGTGGGCCGGACGCGGCACCGTACTCCCCCGACTCATCGTCCACGAGCAGCAGCCCGATGGAATTGCTGTCCCAGACACCCGAATCGGTCATGAAACCGCCGCAGGAGGTCCCGCCGATGATGGCAACGCCCGGAAAGCGGGCGCTCAGCCAGCGATGGATGTGCGCATCGTCGTGTCTCTGTCCGTAGAACACGAAGACGCATGACGCGCGCGCACCGGCGATCTGTGTTTCGATCGCTGCAAGCGCTCGAGCGGTATCCGTGTCGGAAGCCGCAGCAGTCTGCATGGTTGTCATCGTCGTCCCGTCTGCGCATCGCGAAGCGCGCACCATCCAGTGGAAATGCCCGGCAAGGCCGGATTTCCGTCACAAGGTCGCGCTGTCCGCGGTGCGCAGCGGCGCGCCCTTCCGGGGCGTATCACAACCGGTGTTGGCCTTGTATCAGCCCGGAAAGAGCGGCGGGCAAGGCGGCGCGATGCCATACGGACCACTGTCCGCGCCGGGTGCGCAAAGGCTTGTCGATCGTGAAGACGCTCCGGGAAGAGGTATCGTCAGATCGAGGCGGATGCTTGAATGCCCCGGCACGACACCGGGCGGCGGCGATGTGCGCGGAACACCGTTTCCGGCGGCTCGCCCCGCGCCGTGCCGCAATACCGCCTGTCCCATCCGCAACCGCCGATCGACCCGATTTTCCGCGTCAGTGACTGAAGCGGGACACCACGCGATTGAGGTCCCCGGCGACCAGAGTCAGCTCGCCGGTGGCGGTGGCGGTCGCCTGCATGCCTTCGCTGGTCGCTTCCACCATCTGGGCCACCTGTTCGATCTGGCCGGCCAGATTGGTACTTGCGATTCCCTGCTCGCGCGTTGAATTGGCCACTTCGGCAACCAGGGCACGCGCCTGACTCGCCGTTTCGGCAATGCGTTGCAGCATTCCAGCCGACTGTTCCGCAGCATCCACACTGAGGCGCGCCCGTTCGGACGCAGCATTCATGGCGCCGGCAGCGGCCTCGGTTTCGGCACGGATGGCGGTGACCGTCTGGCCGATCTGCAGCGTAGCCTGCGCGGTGCGTTCGGCCAGCTTGCGCACCTCGTCCGCCACCACCGCGAAGCCGCGACCCTGCTCGCCGGCGCGCGCCGCCTCGATCGCGGCATTGAGTGCCAGCAGATTGGTCTGTGCGGCGATGTCGTTGATGGCGGTGGCGATGCCGCCCACCTCGTTGGCCCGGGCGCTCAGGGTGGAGATGCGCTCGCCCGCCTGCACCACCGCATCGGCAAGCCCGCGCATTTCGGTCGCCGCCTGATGCACCTGACGCTGACCTTCCACGGCCAGCTCCGATGACGCAACAGACCGGTTCTCGGTTTCGCCGGCATTGTCGGAAATATGGGTGATGCTGACCGTCAGCTCCTCCATCGCGGCAGCCATGGACTGCGTCGAATCGGTCTGCTGCTGTGCCGACCCGGCCACCCTGCGCGACGTCGCGCTGATGTCCGCCGAAGCGCTGCCGACCTTGCGCGCGCCTTCGCTGATCTCCGCCACGGCCGAGCGAAGACGCACGATCAGCTCACCCAGCTCGGCCATCATGCTCCCTGCCGGCGCATTGCCCACCTCGGTGCGCAGATCGCCTTCGGCCACCTTCTTCATCGCCTTGACCGCGGCGGCCGGTTCGCCCCCGACCTGCCGCATGACCGATCGCCCGATGGCAAGTACCAGCGCAAGCACAAGGCCCGCCAGCAGGGCGACGACGGACAGGCTGAGCGCCAGATCCTTGCGGAAGGCCGCCTCGACATCGTCTACATAAAGCCCGGTACCGACGACCCAGTTCCAGGCAGGCACCGGCGCAACGAACGCAAGCTTGCGGACCGCTTCGGTCTCGCCGGGGCGCGGAAAGTGATAGTCGACGAAGCCGCCTCCGGCCATGCCGGTCTTCACGATCGCGGCGATGAGCGGCTTGCCGAGCTTGTCCTTTTCGTCGATGAAGGACTTGCCCTCGCGTTCCGGCTTGGGCGGGTGGAGCACGCTCACACCGTCGTTGCGGTAGATGAAAAAGTATTCGCGCTGCTGGAAGCGCACGTCGCGCAATGCCTCGCGCGCCTGGACCTGCGCCTGCTCGCGGCTGAGCACGCCGTCCTTCTCCAGCTTTTCGTAATGGCCGATCTGGGTGCGCACAGACTCGACCAGGGCCTGCAGCAACTGCATGCGCTGGTCGTGGGCGGCGCTGCGCATTTCCAGTGCACCCCAGATTCCGATCATGAGCATGCCGGCAAGCGCAGTCAGTGCAACCGCCAGCATCTTGTTTTTCAAGGTCCAGGTTCCGAACATGGTGGCACCATTTAGTTTTTTGGAATCAACCATGTATATCGTCAGGAAATACTCCCGACTTGAATGACGAGGGCGTGCGCGCGCCCCCCTTACCCCGTCTGCAGAGCGGGCTGGATACAATTGCGGCCCCAGTCCGCGAACCGGAAGCTCGGCCGGACTCCGCCCGCATCTACGCAATCCATGGAAAACAAAGACCTTTCCGGCCACACGCCGATGATGCAGCAGTATCTCGGCTTCAAAAGACAGTACCCCGAGCTGCTGCTGTTCTACCGGATGGGCGACTTCTACGAACTGTTCTTCGACGACGCGATACGCGTCGCGCGGCTGCTCGACATCACGCAGACCCATCGCGGCCAGTCGGCCGGCCAGCCGATACCGATGGCCGGCGTGCCCTTCCACGCGGTGGAGCAATATCTCGCCCGGCTGGTGAAGATGGGCGAATCGGTCGTGATCGTCGAACAGATCGGCGATCCGGCCACCTCGAAGGGTCCGGTCGAGCGCGCGGTGTCGCGCATCGTCACGCCCGGCACGCTGACCGACGCCAGCCTGCTCGACGAGCGCGCGGATTCGCTGCTGATGGCGCTGCACATCGAGCGCGCCCGCGCCGGTGTGGCCTGGCTCAATCTGGCCAGCGGCGAACTGAAACTGACCGAGGTGGCGACGAATGTACTGCCCTCGCTGCTCGACCGGCTGCGTCCGGCGGAACTGCTGGTGGCCGATGCCGACCACGCGCCGGACGGCCCGTGGGCGATCACGCCACGCAGCGCCTGGCAGTTCGATGCCGCCGAAGCCACACGACTGCTGACCACGCATTTCGGCAGCCGCGACCTGTCGGCATTCGACGTCGCCGACGTTCCGATCGCACTCGCCGCCTGCGGCGCGCTGTTCAGCTATGCACAGGCGACGCAGCAACGCGCGCTGGCTCACGTCACCACGCTGGCGGTCGAGCACGACGCGAACTGGCTGCGCATGGACGCGGCCACCCGGCGCAATCTCGAGCTGACCGAAACCCTGCGCGGCGAAGCGGCGCCCACGCTGCTGTCGCTGCTCGACACCTGCGCCACCTCGATGGGCTCGCGCTGGCTGCGCCGCGCGCTGCACCACCCGCTGCGCGAGCGCGCGCGGGCCGACGCGCGTCAGCAAGCTGTGGCCGCGCTGCGCGACACCGACCGCGCCGACCTTGTACACGACGCGCTGCGCGGCATCGCCGACATCGAGCGCATCGCCGCCCGCATCGCGCTGCGCACCGCACGGCCGCGTGACCTGTCCAGCCTGCGCGATTCACTGGCGAAGCTGCCGGCCATCGCCGAGGCGATTCCGCAGGACCGGGACCTGCTCGACCAGGCGCGCGCGACGCTGGCGCAGCCGCTGGCGGCCAGCGACCTGCTCGACCGCGCCATCATGGACGAACCGGCCGCGCAGTTGCGCGACGGTCGCGTCATCCGTGCCGGTTTCGATGCCGAACTGGACGAACTGCGCGGCCTGCAGGACAACTGCGGCGAATTCCTGCTGGCGCTGGAAGCGCGCGAACGCGAGCGCACCGGCATCGCCAACCTGAAGGTCGAATACAACCGGGTGCATGGCTTCTACATCGAAGTCACCCATGCCAATGCGGACCGGGTGCCGGACGATTATCGCCGGCGGCAGACGCTGAAGAATGCCGAGCGCTACATCACGCCGGAGCTGAAGGCCTTCGAGGATCGCGCGCTGTCGGCGGCCGATCGCGCAACATCGCGCGAAAGGATGCTGTACGAACAGGTGCTCGACGCACTGGCGCCGGAACTGCCGCAACTGGGCGACATCGCACGCGCGCTGTCCGGACTGGATGGCCTGATCGCGTTTGCGCGCGCCGCCCAGCGCCACGACTACTGCCGGCCGCAGTTCGTGGACGAGCCGGAAATCACGATAGAGCGCGGCCGCCATCCGGTGGTCGAACAGCAGGTCGACAACTTCATCGCCAATGACACGGTGATGCACGATGCGCGCCGCATGCTGCTCATCACCGGCCCCAACATGGGCGGCAAGTCGACCTATATGCGACAGGTCGCCCTGATCGCACTGATGGCGCACTGCGGCTGCCCGGTACCGGCGCGGGCGGTGCGGCTGGGGCCGCTGGATGCCATCCACACCCGCATCGGTGCGTCCGACGACCTGGCGTCCGGACGCTCGACCTTCATGGTCGAAATGACCGAGGCCGCCAGCATCCTGCATGGCGCGACCGAACGCAGCCTGGTGCTGATGGACGAGATCGGACGCGGCACCTCCACCTTCGATGGCGTCGCGCTGGCGCAGTCCATCGCGCGTCACCTGCTCGTGCGCAACCGGAGCTGGACACTGTTCGCCACCCACTATTTCGAACTGACCCAGCTCGGCGCAAGCCATCCGACCTGCGCCAACATGCATCTGGACGCGGTCGAGCACGGCAACCGCATCGTGTTCCTGCATGCGATAGAAGAAGGACCGGCGTCGCAGTCCTACGGCATCGAGGTGGCCGCGCTGGCCGGCGTGCCGGGCAGCGTCATCCGCGACGCCCGGCGCGCCCTGCAGCAGCTCGAAGCGAGCCGCGTGAATGCCGGGCCGCAGGCCGATCTGTTCGCGCCACCGCCACCGCCACCCGAACCGCCGTCGCATGCGGCGGTCGATGCACTCACGGCGCTCGATCCGGACGGCATGAGTCCGCGCGAAGCGCTGGAAGCGCTGTATGCGCTGAAGAAGCTGGTGCAGTCGTGAGCGTGCGCGCCGGATGGCGACGCGAAAACCGTTTCACCGGAAGGAAACTGTCATGGCACACGCCATCATCTGGATCATCGTCGCCCTCATACTCGGCATCTGGACCTTGCTCGCATGGACTGCCGATGCCGTACTGACGTGGCCGGGCTGGAGCACGCAATCGCTGGCGGAGTGGCCACTGTGGCTGGACAGCCTGCAAGCGCCGACATGGCTTGCGCCATGGATACCCCAGATGTGGCTGGACGAAACGCGCGCCTGGCTGCTCGATGCCAGCCCGGAGATCGAAGCCGCGCTGAAATCGCTGCCTGACCTGCGCGGCCTGTTCGGTGTCATCGTCTGGACGGCATGGACGATAGGCGCCGGCATGCTGTTGCTGATGGGCATCGCCGGCAGCGCGCTGGTGAAAATGTTCGGCCGCAAGTCCGCCGCCGCGCGCCGGTGACCGACCTGCGCACCCCACAAGCCGCCGTTATGGTCGAGCGGCACGGCCGCTCGACCTGCACACTCAGGCCGGCAGCAGCTTGCGGTTGCCCGCGCCCGGCAGCACCTTGAGCGCCGGGCCCTGCTGCAGTACATAGCTGCGGCTCTTCACCGTGCTCACATAGCGCCATTCCGCGCGGCAGGCATCCGGCGTCGCCGTCACCAGCATGAAGCCGCGACGGGCGGTATCGGCGTACTGCAGCGGGCCGATGATCTGGGTCAGGCCGGCGGCCACCGCGGCCGGGCTTTCGCTCGGGAAATACTCTTCCAGACCCGGCGAACTGACCGCCGGCGTCGCGAATTCCACGCCGACCGCGCGACCGGCGAAATCGGCCAGATCGCTGGCCCACGCGTTGTGCGTATCGCCTGCCAGCACGACCAGGTTCTTGTCGAGCGCGCGCGCGGCACCCAGCACCTGTTCGCGCGCCACGGCATAGCCGTCCCAGGCATCCAGGTTGTACGGGATGGCCGGCTGCGCGAGGATGGCCTGTTCCTGTGCGGTCAGCGTGGCAGGCGCGGTCTGCGCCTTCACCACCAGCGCGCTGTAGGCGCTGAAGCCGATCTGGCCGAGCACCAGCGGCGCCGGAATGTTCATGCGGCCCATCAGCACCTGCTGTCCCAGCACATCCCACAAGGTGTCGGACTTCGCCAGTTGCACGCCGAGCCAGTCCTGCTGTTCCGCGCCGAGCAGGCTGCGGTTGGGGTCGGCCAGATCCCCTGCAAAGCGCGCCGTGTCGAAACCGCTCGCACCGAAGTAGTTCGCGTAATCCATCTGCTGATCGCGACCGATGATTCGCGTGTCGAGCATGTGCAGCGACAGCAGGTTGCCGAAGCGGAAGCTGCGGTAGATGCGGTCCGGACGCGACGGGTCGGACACGCGGGTCGGCATCCACTCGTGATAGGCACGGATGGCGGCGGCGCGACGGTCCGCGAAAGCGCCTTCCACGCCTTCGCTGTGGTTCTCGGCACCCTCGCGCCAGGCATCGTTCGCCACCTCGTGATCGTCCCATACCGCGATCACCGGCATCGCCGCATGCAGCGCCTGCAGGTCGGGGTCGGTGCGGTACTGGGCGTGACGGGTGCGATAGTCTTCCAGCGTCAGGATTTCGCCTTCCGGCTGCGACAGCCGGCCCATGGCCGCCGCGTCGCCCGAGGCGTAACCGCCGCGCGGATATTCGTAGATGTAGTCGCCCAGGTGGATGGCGGCGTGCACATCGAGCTTGGCCGCCTCGGCATACACATTGAAGTAACCGGCCGGATAGTTGGAACAGGAGAACACCGCGAGGCGGACCTGATCGATCGCACCGGCGGGCAGCGTGCGCGTGCGTCCGACCGGCGAGAGCTGGTTGTCGGCGCGGAAGCGGTAGAACAGGCGGGCCGCTGCCGGCAGACCCAGCACATCGGCCTTCACCGTGTAGTCGATGTCCTCGCCGGTGAGCACGCGTCCGCGCCGGATGATGCGGCTGAAGCGCTCGTCCAGCGCCACTTCCCACATGACCGCCATCATGCCGGCCCGGCTCGGCGACACACGGGTCCAGATGATGACGCGATCGGACAGCGGATCGCCGCTGGCCACACCGTGCTGGAACAGGCTGTCGCTCGCGGCCAGCGCACTGGCCGAGCGGACGACGGCGGAACCGGCCAGCGCGCCTGCGCCGACCGTACGCATGAAATCGCGACGGGAAAACACATTGCGGGACATCGGAACTCTCCGGCTTGAGGGGGCTGGCGCGCAGTGTGGGCAGTGCCGGTGACAGTCCGATGACGGAATCTTGAATGGATATGCGAAGAGGTGACACGTGCATGTCACACGGGCGGCCTATCGTCCGCGGCAATGCAACATGCCTTTCAGGAGTCCGCACCATGAAGATGAAGAAGATGCTGCTCGCCGCGCTGGCGGCTGCGGCGTTCGCCGCACCGGCGCACGCACTGCGTCTGGACAGCAGCGTGCTCAACGGCAATCTGATCGACACCTCGCTGAGCACGGACACGCTGTTCGCGCTCGACCTCACCCTGCAGAACAGCCTGCCGGTGAGCTTCGATTTCGTGATCGAAGCGGAAGATATCGCGCGCGGCAGCGTCGATGTGAATGGCGTGATCCGCGAAGTTGCCGGCCTGGGCATTGCCGGCGTGAGCTACTCCTTCAGTGGCGCCGCCTTCGAGCTGATCCCCGGTTCGCTGCGCGCCGCCACGGCCGATGGCGATCTGCTGACCGGAAACCTGTTCGGCCAGGGCAGGGTGACCGAGCTGTACATCGGCAATCCCTTCGTCGAGGACGGCCTGACCGACTGGACGCTGGTGTTCGCCAATGCGAGTGCCGGCGACCGCTTCAGCCTGAATCTGGCCATCACGCCCGCAGTGCCCGAACCGCGCGAATGGATGATGATGCTCGCCGGACTGGGCATGATCGGTGTCAGCGCCGCCCGTCGCATCTGGCGCTGAAGCTGCCGTCGTTTCTGCCGCGGCCTCGTCGCCGCGCGCGGACTTCGTCCGTCGCCGATCGCACGCTGCAACCGCCGGCCGCAAGGCCGAGCGGGGCAGCGCCTAGCCACGGCCCAGCCACTGTCTGAGCAGATCCTTCGCGGCGCGGCTGGCACGGGCGGCGGGCGCGATATGCGCCTGATCGAGCGGAGCCGCATCGAGCTTCACGCGGAACTTCATCAGCTCGTCACGGCGGAAGGCGTGCACCTTGAGTTCGTCGCCCGGCTGATGCCGCCTGAGCAGCGCGTCGAGCGAAGCATGGGTGACGCGCAGACCGTCCATCGCCACCAGCACGTCGCCGGCGGAAAGCCCGGCGCGTTGCGCCGGGCCGTGATCCAGAACCTGGGTCAGGCGGACTGCATCGCCATCGTTCGCCGTCCTGGCACCCAGCACAGGTGTCGGTGCGGCGGCTTCGAACGACAGTTCCAGACCGACGGATTTGAGCAACTCCTCGAGCGGCAGATCCTCGGTTCCTTCGGTCGCCTGCTCGAAGAAGCGCTTCAGCTTGAAGCCGCTGACGGCCTCTGCCGTGCGGCGTATGCCATCCTCCGGCACACCTGCTCCGGTCAGACCGAACTCGGTCCATAGCCGGCGCATCACGTCATCCAGCGATACCGCGCCGCGACTCTTGCCGCGCAATGTGAGATCGAGCGCGAGTGCCACCAGGGCGCCCTTGGTGTAATAGCTCACCACCGCGTTCGGTGCGTTCTCGTCCTGCCGGTAGTACTTGATCCAGGCGTCGAACGAGGACTCGGCGACGCTCTGCTTGAGCCGGCCGCTGCCGCGCATCACCTGAGTCACGGTCTTGCCGAGCAGCTTCAGGTAATCGTCCTGCGCGATCACGCCCGAGCGCACCAGCGCGAGGTCGTCGTAATACGACGTGAAGCCCTCGAAGGCCCACAGCAATCGCGTGTAGTTTTCTGTCGTCAGGTCGTACGGCACGAAGGCGGCCGGCTTGATGCGCTTCACATTCCATGAGTGGAAGTACTCGTGGCTGCACAGACCCAGGAAGCCCCGGTAGGCATCGCTCATCTGCGTCGCCCCGGGTGCCGGCAGATCGTTGCGCGAACACAGCAGCACGGTGCTCGAACGATGTTCCAGGCCGCCATAACCGTCGCCTACCGCCATGACGAGGAACAGATAGCGCTCGAATGGAGCGGGCTCTCCGAACAGGCGGATCTGCCATTCGCACACATGCTTGAGGTCCTCGCACAGTCGCGCGGCGTCCACGTCATGGCGACCGGTGATGGCGATTTCGTGCGGCACCCCGCAGGCCTTGAAGACATGCAGGGCAAATTCGCCCATCTCGACCGGATGATCGATCAGTTCGTCGTAACTGGCGGCGCGATACAGCCCGAAGCCATAGCGCCTGGCGCCCTGGCGCCCCGGCGCCTCGGGCAGCGTGGTGGCCACACGCCAGTCCTTGTATGCACGCCCCGATGGCGGCCGGATGTCGATGTCACAGCTTTCATCCTCGAAGCCGTGCACCTTCAGGAAAACGCTTGAGCCATTGAAGAAGCCGTGCGTGTTATCAAGGTGCGCGGCGCGTACCGAAAGATCCCAGGCGTAGACCTCGTAGCGCACGCGCAGCGGCCCTTCACACGGCTCGGCCTGCCAGGTGTGCTTGTCCAGCTTGGCCAGCGGCACCGCCTTGATGCCCGCGCGGGCCTCGATGCGCACGATGTGACGCGCGAACTCCCGGATCATGTAGCTGCCGGGAATCCATGCCGGCAATGACAGTTTCTGCCCTTCGTGAGCGGGCTGTGCAATGTCCAGTTCGACCTCGAACAGATGGGCCTCCGGATGAATCGGGGTGATGCGGTAGCGGACGGCGCTCATGACTGAGTTTTCTGGTTCGGTAACGATCCGATTTGAACACAGCGTCGCCCGCCGCGTCATCGAACGCGGCACGACGCCCGTCAGGTCCGCATAGTCCTACAGGCGGCGGCCGCACTGCCGACAGTGCATGCCGGGTCCGCTCTTTACAGTCCTGTCATGGCTGATCGCCATACTCGAACCCTGACGACAGGAGGATTGCCATGCACACATCGCCCCTCACCAGCCGCTTCATCCAGCCCGCGTTGCGCATCGCCGGCGTTACGGCTCTCGCACTTGCACTGTCCGCGTGCGGCGAATCCAGTGACAACGCGACGCTGGGCCAGAAGCTGGATTCGGCCATCGCCCAGACCGAGAAAAAGGCGGACGAACTGGGCCAGCGCGCCGAAAACACGCTTGACCATGCACAGACGCGCGCGGAATCCGCGCTCGACAGCGCGCAGGCGAGAGCGTCGGAGGCGGCGGCCGATGCGCGCAGCTCGGTCGAACAGGCCGCCGACAAGCTTGCCGAGCAGGTCGACGACGCCGCCATCACGGCCAATGTGAAAGCCCGTCTCGCGGGCGATCCGGAACTGAGTGCGCTGAAGATCGACGTCGATACGCAGGACGGCAAGGTGAAGCTGTCCGGACCGGCGCCGAGCGAAGCCGCGCGCGCACGCGCCGCCGAACTCGCTGCCTCGATCAAGGGCGTGGTCGGCATCGACAATCAGATCGTCGTTGCACAAAGCTGAGGCGTCCTCCCGTATCAGCCGCGACCTATATAATCGCGGCTGATACGAGGGTGCCATGACCAATAAAAGTACTGATCATCTTTTCGAAGCCAATCGTCGCTGGGCGGAACGCATGCGGGCTGACGACCCGCTGTTCTTCGAGCGTCTCGCGACGCTGCAGTCCCCTGAATACCTCTGGATAGGCTGTTCCGACAGCCGGGTACCGGCCAACCAGATCGTCGGCCTGATTCCGGGCGAGGTGTTCGTCCATCGCAACGTGGCCAATGTAGTCGTTCAGACCGACCTGAATTGCCTGTCGGTCATGCAGTACGCGGTCGACGTGCTGAAGGTGAAACACATCCTCATCGTCGGTCATTACGGCTGCGGCGGCGTACGGGCGGCCCTGCACGACATGCGTTTCGGCCTGATCGACAACTGGCTGCGCAACGTCCAGGACGTGCGGAACAAGCACCGCGCACTGCTGGATGCGGTCGTGGCGGATGAACTGCGCGAAGACCGGCTGTGCGAACTGAATGTGATCGAACAGGCAATGAATGTCTGTGAAACCACGGTGATCCGCGATGCCTGGGCGCGCGGCCAGGAGGTCCGGGTACACGGCTGGATCTATGGCCTCAAGGACGGCCTGGTGCGCAATCTGCAGATGGAAGCGGGCAGCGAATCGGAATTGCAGGATGCCTACGACGCCGCGTTGAACACTCTTGCCCGGGCGAGCTGACCCTCCCTGAAGCGCACACCCCTCGCGCGCCGACTTTTCCTGCTCCATCCTGACCACCTCCCCGGTGGCGCCCGCCTGCCGGATAGTCCGTTCGGACTATCCGGCACCCTGTTGCATTTCTCTTCCCTGTCAGAAATCCCTCGCAGACTGTTTGCTTAGCGCGGTAATCATTCGCCGCCTATCCCTGCCTATATCCCGCAATAGGAGCAGACATGTCTTCGATACAGCATCCTGACAATGACCTGACGATCAACCCGTCGGGCAACGAATCCATACGCGACGTGATGGCCCGTTTCCAGGGTCGTCGCAATTTCATGAAGGGCACACTGGCCACTGCCACCGTGGTTTCGATCGGCGGCTTCAGCGTCGAATCGAGCGCGGACAGCGGCTACGCATCCAGCCCGTCGCCGGCAGGTGGCATCGGCTTCACCGGCGTTCCCGCCAATGTGGTGCCGATGACCGATGGCATCACCGTGCCGCCCGGCTACACGGCTCGCGTGCTGATCGCATGGGGCGATGCCATCGGCAAGGCCGGTGCCCAGGCCAATGTGCATTGGGATCCGGCGACCGAAATGACCGAAGCGCGTCAGCTCACCACCTGGGGTGCGCACAATGACGGCATGCACCTGTTCCCCTTCCCGGTCGGCAATGGCGTGAGCAATGACCGCGGCCTGCTGGTGTCGAACCATGAGTACGTCGATCCGGGTCTGGTCGCCAATACGCTGAGCTATGCCAGCATCACCATGACCAAGGAAAAGGTGGACGCCCAGATCGCCGGCCATGGCGTGAGCGTGGTGGAAGTGCGCAAGCTGAATGGCGAGTACAAGGTGCAGCGCCCGTCCGCCTTCGCCCGCCGCATCACCGGCGCCACGCCCTGTAAGGTGACCGGCCCTGCGGCCGGTCACGCGCTGATGAAGACGGCCGCCGATCCTTCGGGCACCGTGGTGCTGGGTACGCTGAACAACTGCGCCAATGGCTACACGCCCTGGGGCACCTACCTCACCTGCGAAGAAAACTTCAACGGCTATTTCGGCACCACGGCCGCCAAGCTGGCTGCACAGCCCCTGTCCGCGCTGGAAGCCCGCTATGGCCTGGCGGCCGGCGGCTTCGGCTATCGCTGGCACGAAGCCGATCCGCGCTTCGATTTTCGCGACAACCCGAACGAGCCGAACCGCTTCGGCTGGGTGGTGGAGATCGATCCGTGGAACCCGAACGCCATGCCGGTCAAGCGCACCGCGCTCGGACGCTTCAAGCACGAGAGCGCGGAAACCGTGGTCGGTGCCGACAATTCGGTCGCGGTCTACATGGGTGACGACGAGCGCAACGACTATGTCTACAAGTTTGTCTGCGCGAAGAAACTGGACACGAAGAACCGCGCGAACAACCGCGACCTGCTGGACAGCGGCACGCTGTATGTCGCCAGGTTCAATGCCGACGGCACGGGTGTCTGGCTGCCGCTGGTATGGGGCCAGAACGGCCTCACGCCGGAGAACGGTTTCGCCGACCAGGGCGAGGTGCTGATCAAGGCGCGCCAGGCGGCCGACCGTCTGGGTGCCACCATGATGGACCGCCCGGAGTGGATCACGCATCACCCGGTGACGCGCGAAATCTACATGACGCTGACCAACAACAACCGCCGCGGCGGCACGACCTCGAATTCGGTCAATGGCACGACGACCGCTGGTAGCGCCCGCCCGCCGGTCGACGCGGCCAACCCGCGCCCCGACAACCGCTACGGTCACATCATCCGCTGGAACGAGAACGGCGGTGACGTGAAGGCCACCGGTTTCGAATGGGACATCTTCGTCGAATGCGGCGACAAGCTGGCCAGCGCGCCGAATCTGCAGGGCAATATTTTCGGTGACGACCTGGGCGCACCGGACGGCCTGTGGTTCGACAAGGACGGCCGCCTGTGGATACAGACCGACCAGGCCGGCGACGCCACCGGCGACTGGGCAAACATCGGCGGCAACGCCATGTTCTGCGCCGATCCGGCGACCCGCAAGATCACCCGCTTCCTGACCAGCCCGAAGAACTGCGAGGTCACCGGCATCGCCTCGACACCGGATGGCAAGGCGCTGTTCATCAACATCCAGCATCCGGGCGAGGACTGGTCGGGCAGCTTCACCGCCCGCAGCACCTGGCCGGACAGCCAGTTCAACGGCCCGACCACCCAGGCCGGCAAGCCGGTGGCCAAGCCGCGTTCGGCATGCGTGGTCATCACCAAGGATGACGGCGGCGTGGTCGGTACCTGATCGACAGTCCCTGCATGACCTGCCGGGCGCGACCTTTCGTCGCCCGGCCTCTTTCGGAAAGGAATGAACATGAACTTCAAATTCGCCGCACTGGCGCTCGCGCTGTCCGCCGCTCTGCCGGCACAGGCCGCCCTCACCAGCAACGCCGCCGACATCACGAATGCGACGGTGGTCGATTTCAATGACTATGACGGCTACCTGACCAGCGGTCCGGAAACCGTGGCGCCGGGCGTCGTATTCACCGGCGACGAAGGCTCCGAACTGGGCGCCTTCATCCGTTCGCTGGAAAGCAATGGCGTGTGGGGTGCGGAATCGCCCTTCGTCGCCGGTGGCGCGGTCGGTGAACTGCGCTTCACCTTCGCCGAACTGACCTCGGCCGCCGGTGCCTTCGTGAATCACTACGCCGAGCTCGGTTCGTTCTTCCCGTTCGGCCTGGTGGTGTCGGCCTATGGCGACAACAACCAGATCATCGAAACCTACACGCTGTCGATCACCACCGACGAATTCAGCTACAACGAAGGCCTGTTCGTCGGCATCACGCGCGACGCGGCGGACATCCGTTCGATCTCGTTCAAGGGCACGAACGTGGTGCTGGACAACCTCGCGGTCGCCGGCCCGGTACCGGAGCCGGAAACCTACGCCATGCTGCTCGCCGGCCTGGGCCTGATCGGCCTGACCGCGCGTCGCCGCATGCGCTGATCGCGCAACACCTGTCACGAGGGTCCGATATTCGGCCCGGCCATCCGGCCGGGCTTTTTTTCGTCCGGCGTTCCGCGACGGACGAGGTACCGCCGCGCGCGCAGGCGGGCTCCTGCCGGGGATGCGCCTCAGTTTTCGAGAATCATCTTGATCACGCCTTTTGCCACATAGCCCATCATGCCCAGGCCCAGCCCTATCATGATGACGAAGGTTCCGAAGCGGCCCGCCTTGGATTCACGCGCGAGCTGGAACAGTATGAAGAACATATAGAGCATGAATGCCGCGACGCCGAACGTAAGTCCGAACTCGGCAAACTGCTCTTCGGTGATGCCGCCCATGAAAAAGAAGAACTCCAGATTGCATTGATACGAATCCTGTCCATCGCGACCCTCGGTGCCCGCGCTGCGCCATCCGCTCAGTTCCGCGCATCGGCGGACTGCGGGTTGCGCGGCACGAGATCGCGGTAGGCGTGCCAGCTCGCGTGTCCGAGCAGCGGCACCACCACCAGCATGCCGACCAGCGCGGTCGCCATGCCGAAAAGAGTGAAACCGGCAATCGCGGTGGCCCACAGGGCCAGCGGTGCCGGATTGTCCAGCACCGTGCGCCAGCTCGTGAGCACCGCGCCCATCACGCTGATGTCATGTTCCATGAGCATGGGTATGGCCACCACGCTGGACGCGAACACCGGTGCAGCAAGCAGCCCCCCCAGCGCCATCCAGCCCTCGAACAGCCAGCCCTCTTCCGCCAGCACGACAACGCGCAGGAAATCCTCGGGCGTGGTGACCGGCGCGGCGGCAAACACCTTGATCAGCGAGGCCGAGGTTACCACCCATCCGCTGCCTGCCAGCGCAAGCAGCAGGCCGAAGACCACCAGATGTTTCTCGTGCGGCAACCAGGCGCGCAGCACCGTCGCCGCGCTCACCCTGGCGCCGCCTTCCAGCGCGCGGCTGGTGGCATACAGTCCGGTGGCCACCACCGGCGCCACCAGCATGAATCCGGAAAACGCGCCAGCGAGCAGCCAGAACTGGTCGGGGATGAACCAGCACAGCAGATAGCCGAACAGCGCGACAGCCAGACCATGGGACAGGCCGGGCCATGGACAGGCCAGGAAGTCTCGGCAGCCCGCCACGAGCCAGGTGAGCGGTCGGCCCAGCGGCACCGTCCTGGTAGTGAACACACGGGACTCGATCAGGGCTTGGCTGTCGTTCATGGCGTCTCCAGGTGTCTTCGCTGTCGCCAGGGCCTGTACGGGCACCCGCGACACGTGTCGGCAAGTCGGGCAACGGCCGGCGCCGGATGCGCAGCTTCCCGCATTGGCGCAATCGCATGCACAAGTATCGGGCAAAGCAGGTCGTGCCGTCACGAAATAAACGCGGAACTGCACCAGCCGCGCGCATGCCCTGCCCGGCGTTTGTGCATCGCACGAAAACTCTCAAGAGCCCCTTCCTTCCGCCGATGACCGCGCAAAGTGGCGCGCATCCGACGCCACCAGCACTCCGATCAATACGAGGGACGAGTCGATGTTTTCACGCGGGTTCGGACGGAAGGCGCGGCAGACGCGCGAACAGTGCCTGCGGGCACTGGATGCAATGATGACAGGCGAAATACCGGCGCACTGGCCGGACGATGCGGAGCTGACACAGCGCCTGCGGGCACTTGCCGATCGCATCGTACAGGCGGATGCGGCGCCGCAGCGTGGCGAGCTGCCGCACCAGCTCGGACTGCTCAGCAGCCGGGCCGGCGCGCTGGTCGGCCATCTGGCGCGCAACAGTGCTGCACAGCGCAACACCATTCAGCAGGTATCGCTGCGCTCGCACCGGCTGGCCGACGAACTGAGCGCGGCGGTCGAGCACGTAAGCCATTCGCGCGACACCGCCGCCAGCCTGCAGGCGGACATCGGTGGCGCGATGAAGGCGGCCCACGCCTCGCTGGTCAGTGCGCTGGAAGCGGCGATGCAACAACTGGCACGCAAGGCGCAAGGGGCTCAGAGCGTGCTCGAGGACGTGCGCCGCATCGGCGAGCAGATCAATCTGCTCGCGCTGAATGCAGCCATCGAGGCGGCGCGTGCAGGCGAGCACGGGCGAGGCTTCGCGGTCGTCGCCGACGAGGTGCGCAAGCTCGCGACGGTCACCATGGAACACATCGGTCGCGCCGGTCGCGAACTCGATTTCAGCGATGTCGAAGCGGAACTGCACGCGCTGCGCACCACCAACGAGGCCCGCCTGAACGAGGCCACCGTCACGGTGCAGGAATCCAACCAGCGCCTGTCCGGACTGTTCGACGCGCTGAACGGCGAAATCGTGGCCGTGCAGGACAACACCCAGGTCATGTTCGAAAGCATGGACATGCTCGATCTCGCAGTCAGCCGCGTGAACGCCAAGGAAGTGTGGCTGCGCGCACTGAACAAGGACATCGCGAACGGCCTGCAGCATCTGGCGCGCGAGACGGCCAACTGGACGCCACCGTCGCTGCGCGGCCTGGACCTCTGCAACGGCGACCTGCTCGACCGCATCCGCAGCCGGGGCGCGCTGCGCGTGGCCGTCGAGCCGGCATTCGTCGGACTGTCGTTCCGCCGCAAGGCGGGCGAAGCGCTACAGGGTCTGGATGTCGATTACGCGCACGCGCTGGCCCGTCATCTGGGCGTGCGCTGCGAACTGATGGAAACGCCCTGGGACATCTGCACCGAGCGACTGTTCAGCGGCGAAAAACCCGGCCAGCCGCCGGCCGACATCGTGATCAGTGCACTGCCACCGAGCGCGGATTACGGAGCGATCGCCTACTCCGAGCCCTATACCTATCTGCACTGGGTGCTCGCACGGCGCGCGGGCGACGCTCGCATCCGCCGCATCGAGGACCTGGAAGGCAAGGTGCTGGGCATCATCAACGATCCGGGGGCCTTCGCGGTGCTGCAGAGCCTGGGTGTGGGCCAGGACGAAGGTTGCCGTATCAGGCTGGCCAATCTGATCGCCTATTCCGACCAGGGCCGCATACACGACTGCCTGGCCAACGGCGTGGTCGATGCATTCGCGGTCGATCTGCCGATCTACCACTGGGCGTGCACCGACGCTGCCAGTCCCTGGCGCGGGCGCATCGAAATCGTCCCCGGCAACCTGGCCGCCCGCCCCTATTACTACACCATGGCGGTGATCGGCGAAGCGCAGGCGGCACGTCTGCTGACAGAGGTGAATGCCTTCATCCGCGGCTTCCGCGGCAGTCCGGAACGACTGGCGATAGAACGGCGCTGGCAGGGTACTCCGATCGAGGGCCGGCACACCCATCGCGACGAACCCGGACGACTGATGGGCGAGGACGAACTGCGGGCAATGGCCGAGGGCGCGGCGGGGCGCTGACGCCCGCCATCCGCTGCGGCGAGAGGTCCATGCCCGCTCAGATGTCGCCGGACAGACTGTCCAGTATCGGGCAGTCGGGCCGGCCATCGCCCTGACAGCAGCTCACGAGGCTTTCCAGCGTACGTCGCATGGCGGTCATTTCGGCGATGCGACGGTCCAGATCGACAATGTGTGCCTGAGCGATGCGCTTCACGTCCGCGCTGGCGCGGTCCGGCTTCTGCCACAGCGCCAGCAGGCCGGCGATCTCTTCCATCGAAAAGCCAAGATCGCGCGCGCGGCGGATGAAGCGCAGGGTATGCACTTCGCGTTCGCCGTAACGGCGATAGCCCGCTTCACTGCGCGCCACTTCGGGCAGCAGCCCCAGCGCTTCGTAATGTCTCACCATGCGCGCCGACACGCCCGAGCGTGCCGCCGCCTCGCCGATATTCATCTTTTGCCGCCTCCCGCCCGCCAGCGCCGCAGCAGCAAGGCATTGCTCACCACGCTGAAACTGGAGAACGCCATCGCCCCACCCGCGATGACCGGGTCCAGCATGCCCGCCGCGGCCAGCGGAATGCCGACCACGTTATAGGCGAAGGCCCAGAACAGGTTCTGCCTGATCTTGTTCCAGGTGCGGCGCGACAGGTCGATCGCGTCGGCCACGCGCGCAGGATCGCCACCCATCAGGGTGATGCCAGCCGCATGCATGGCCACATCGGTGCCGGTCGACATGGCAATGCCCACATCGGCCGCCGCCAGCGCGGGCGCGTCGTTGATGCCATCCCCCACCATGGCCACCACCGCGCCGCCCTGCTTCAGCCCGGCCACCACGTCAGCCTTGTGCTCCGGCAGCACCTCGGCGCGCACATCGGCCATCCCGAGTTGCGCAGCCACGGCCTCCGCGGCGCCGCGGTTGTCGCCGCTGACCAGTATCGTGCGCACACCTGCCGCCTGCAGTCGCTGCACCGCTTGCGCGGCCGACGGTTTGATCGAGTCACCGAACGCGAGCAGACCGAGCAGGCGCGGCGCACCACTCAGATCCGCCAGCCAGGATACGGTACGCCCGACTGCCTGCAACTGTGCCGCGCGGGCCGCCAGCGGCGACAGGTCGACGCCCAGCTCTTCCATGAAGCGCGAACTTCCGAGCTTGAGCTCGCGGCCCTCCACGGTCGCCGCGATGCCGCGGCCCGCGACGGCCGTCAGCGCGTCCGCCGACGGTACCGTGAGCCCTTCGCGCAAGGCGGCAGCCGTCACCGCACGCGCCAGCGGGTGTTCGCTCCCGGCCTGCAATGCGGCGGCCCGCGCCAGCAGTTCACCGCGCGGACCGGACTGCGGCTCGACCGCCACCAGTTCCGGGCGTCCTTCGGTCAGCGTGCCTGTCTTGTCGAATGCCACAACGGAAACGCGATGCGCGACTTCCAGCGCTTCGGCATCCTTGATCAGCATGCCGTGGCGCGCCGCAACGCCGGTGCCCACCATGATGGCGGTCGGGGTGGCCAGACCGAGCGCGCACGGGCAGGCGATCACCAGCACGGCGACCGCATTCAGCAACGCCACTTCCACGCCGGCGCCGCTCATCGTCCAGCCGACGAAGGTGAGTACGGCGAGCAGCAGCACCACCGGCACGAAGACAGCGCTCACGCGGTCGACCAGGCGCTGGACCGGCGCCTTGCCGGCCTGCGCGCCTTCCACCAGCCGCACGATGCGGGCCAGTACGGTCTCGGTGCCAACGGCGCGCGTGCGCACCACCAGCAGACCTTCACCATTGACCGAACCGCCGGTCACGCGGTCCCCCGCCTCCTTCGCCACCGGCAGGCTTTCGCCGCTGATCAGCGACTCGTCGATCTGGCTCACGCCTTCGATGACCTCGCCATCGACCGGCACGCGCTCGCCGGGCCGGATCACGACCAGGTCACCTACCCCGACGCGCGCCAGCGGAACGTCCATGTCCTTGCCGTCGCGCCGCACCCGGGCGACTTCCGGCCGCAGCGCACTCAGTTCGCGCAATGCGTCCGTGGTCTGTCGCCTGGCCCGTGTCTCCAGCCACTTGCCCAGCAGCACCAGGGTGATGACTACTGCCGAAGCTTCGAAATAGAGATGCGGCCGCATGCCGTCGGGTGCGCCCAGCCAGAGCCACAGACTCAGACCATAGGCGGCCGAGGTGCCGAGCGCGACCAGCAGGTCCATATTGCCGCTGCCGGCGCGCAGGGCCTTCCAGCCGGCACGGTAGAAGCGCGCGCCGAGCCAGAACTGCACCGGCGTCGCGAGCAGCCACTGCAGCCAGGCGGGCGGCATCCAGTGCACGCCCCACAGCATGCCCAGCATGGGCAGCGCGAGCGGCAAGGACAGCGCGACCGCGAACGCGACCGGCCACCACTGCGGCCACGCCGACGCCGGCACCGCAACCGCGGCCTCGCTGCGCGGAGTGGCGGTGTAACCGGCGCGTGCGACCGCTGCCAGAAGGGCCGCCGGCTCATCGCCCAGATACGCGACCTGCGCGCTTTCGCTGGCCAGATTGACCGACGCTGACTGCACGCCCGGCACCTTCGACAGTGCTTTCTCGACACGTGCGACGCAGGATGCGCAGCTCATGCCATCGATGTCCAGGCCGATCACCTGCGGCTTCACCGTGTAGCCGGCGCGCGTGATCGCGGCGACCAGTGCCGGCGTAAGTGCACCGGCGTCCGCGCCGGCCTCGGCGTCGACGGTGGCGTTTCCGGTTGCCAGATTGACGCTGGCGGATGCGACGCCGGGCGTACGCGCGAGCGCCTTTTCCACGCGCGAGACGCAGGACGCGCAGGTCATGCCCTCGACGCCGAAGGACCAGCGCGGCGCGGCCGCGGCGGCAATGGATTCACTGTTCATGGCGATGTCCGTGACGGGATCGGACAGAGTGTCGACCTTTCCATCATGGTAAGGTCAAGCATGCCGAGTGCGAGCGACACTTGACCTTGTCACGGTGACAAGGTCCAGGCTGCGCCATTCCGATCACTCATCAAGGACCCAGCATCATGAGCCAGACAGTGGAATTCACCGTACCCGACATGACCTGCGGCCACTGCGCCGGCCGCATCGAGGCGCTGGTCGCCGGCCTGGACGCAAAGGCGCGTGTAGACATCGATCTGCCCGGCCATCGCGTGCGCATCGAGTCCGACACCGATGCCGAAGTGTTTCGTGCCGCGCTGATCGAGGCCGATTACCCGCCCGCCTGACGCCGCCCCCGGTCAGCGGATCGCGTCCGGCACGACACGGTCACCGATTTTGCGCGCCGGCATCCAGCAGCCGGATCGCTTCCGCCGCTTCGCTCCGGGCGGGTTGCACCTGAAGCAGATCCTGCAGCAGCGCGCGCGCTGCAGCGGCATCGGTCCGCGCCAGCGCGAGCGACATGCGCAACAGCGGATCGTAGGCCGGCCGGAAATCCGGGCTGGTGCGCAAGATGTCCAGCAGCGGCCCGCGCACCTGTGCCAGCATCTGTCGCACATCCGCGCTGGGTCGCACGCTGCGGCCCAGCGCGATGTAGCGATCGCGCGCCGACCAGTAGGCGGCCAGGCGGCTGCGCCAGGCCGGATCCGGTGCCCCTCGCAGCAGTTCGTCCACGTCGATATGTGTCGCGTCGAGCAGGCTGACCAGCCGGTCACGCGGCAGGGAATCCGGCTGGTAGGTGATGCGCGGTGCGCTGTAGATGACGACCGGATGGTCGTCGGTGTTCACCGGTGCGTCGCCGGCGAATGCCGACAGCGCCTGCGGGCCGGCAATGAAGGTGCCAAGGAGCGCGAATTCGTCGTCGATGTCGAATTCCGCCGGTGTGAAGGGCAGCGCTGCCGTGGCCAGCCGCCGACGCACCTGATCGAGTTCCAGGTGGCCGCCGTCGCCGCGTGCGACCAGACCCAGCGTCGGCGTTTCCAGACTGTTGGTGGCCAGCATGGCCCAGCCCTGCGGATAGACCGCAAGGAAGGCGCGCACGACGCTGCGCAAGGTGTCGAGATCGAGCTGATGCAGAGGCAGCCACTGGCAGAACACGCCATCCGGCGTGAGTCGCGCCTGCACGGCGCGGAAGTGCTCGACCGTGTACAGCGCACCGGAACCGCTGCGCGCCGGATGGAAGTTGTCGGACACGATCACGTCGTAGCGCTCGCTGCCGGCCCGCACGAAGCGCCGTGCGTCGGCCGCCATGACATGCATGCGCGGCACCGTGCCCTGTCCCCACAGACCATGGGTGAAGCGCGGCGAGGCGGCGATCACCTCGGGCAGCAGTTCCGCCACATCGACCTGCAGATGGCTGTCCTGCGCGGCGGCGGACGCGGTCACGCCGGTTCCCAGGCCGAGGAAGAGCGCGCGCGCCGGCGCCGGATGAAGCAGTATCGGCAACAGGGCCTGACGCGCATCCGCAAGGCGGGTGGCGCTGCTGCCCTCCTGTTGCCGGTTGTTGATGTGCAGCGTCGCAACGCCCTGGGCATCCTCGATCACGCTCACCGTGGCGAGTACGCCCTCAGCATGACTCAGGAGCCGGCCGCCGGGCGGAACGGCAACGAAGGCGAGCGAAGGCATCCAGAGCGTGAGCGCCGCGGCGGCAACCACCGGCGCCCAGAATCCGGGCCGGCGTCGCACCGCCGGCGAGGACAGCAGCAGATAGCCGAGCACGACCAGCAGCAGGGCTAGCCCGGGGCCGAGCGCAGGCACCAGCAGGACGCCGAACAGCAGCGGCGCGAGCGCCGCGCCCAGGGTATTGACCCCCAGCGCACGACCGAAGCCGACGCCGGCCAGCCGGCCCTGGGTCGCCAGGTGGCTGAACAGCACGCCCATCGCCATCGTGGGCAGCAGGAAGGCGCCCAACGCCAGAGCAGCTTCGGCGACCAGCGCGCTCGCCAGGCTGGCACCCAGCGCGGCGAGCAGCCACCCCTTGACGGCCGGGGCCGCGGTCAGGGCGAGGATGCCCGCCAGGCAGGCCCACGCCAGGATCAGGCACAGCGTGTCGCGCAATCCGTCGCCCCGGTCAAAGCGATGTCGCCGGCCGGCATAGAGGGTGGCGCCGAGCGCGGTGCCGACCAGATAGACGGCAAGCAGGATGGCAAAGGTATAGACCGTGTTCTCGGCAACCTGGCTGAGCACGCGCACCACCAGCACTTCATAGGCGATGCCCAGCAGCCCGGTAGCGGCGAGCAGGCGCAACACCTTTGGTGCGTCCTCCATTGCGACCGGAACGCGCTCCGGCGATATGCCGGCCGAGGTGCGCGGAAAAAGCTTCCAGGCGATCACTGCGCAGCCCAGATTGAGCGCGGCGCAGATGCCCGCGGTGGCACCGAGACCGTACCGGGGCAAAAGCCAGAAGGCGCTGCCCAGCACGCCGAGCAGGGCACCGAAGGTGTTTCCGGCGTACAGCGCGGCGATCGGCGTGCCGCCGTCGGTCAGACGCGCCAGTGCGCGTTCCATGGCGGGCAGCGTGGCGCCCATCGCCGCGGTTGCCGGCAGCAGCAGCAGGAAGGTACCGCCGAAGGCCACGCTCCAGTGCCAGACGGGCGCGGGCTGCGGGCCGATGAACTGCAGCAGTGCGCCAGCCAGCGGTTCCAGCGCGAAGGCGAGCGCCAGACTCCACAGGCCGATGAGCGATTCGCATGCGGCATACCACAGGCGCGGGTGCGCACTGCGGTCGACGCGCGGACCGAGCGCCAGGGCACCGACCGCCAGTCCGCCGAAAAAGGCGGCTACGACCGCCAGCACGGCCGCGGCCTCATGGCCGAGCCAGAGCGCGCTCTGCTGGGTCCACACGATCTGGTAACCGAGCGCCGCGAAACCGGACGCCACCATGAGTACCAGCGCCATGCTCCAGGGCAGGGACAGCCGGAACCGGGCGGATGACGCTCCACCCACGCCTTGGCCGACGTTCGACACGTCAGCCGCTGAAGCCGATCCGGTAGCCCCAGGAATCGAGGCTGGCCGGGATCGCGTTGAAGGGCATGGTGATGCGCCGTCCGGCGGTGTTGTGCGGAACGGCGTGCATCAGATAGCTGGGAAACAGGACCAGGTCGCCCGGTTCGGGCTGGGGGCTGATCCAGCGCTCTGCGTTGTAGGGTCCGACGGCGATGCCCTTGTGGTCGTTCTTGAACGAAAACTCGGTGCCGCCCGGCGACTTCATGAATACCGTGCGCGAATCCGGATGGATGGGCGTGAGATAGACCACGCCCGAAATGAAGCTGTTCGCGTGGTTGTGCATCGCCTGGTATCCGCCGTGATCCATCACGTTCACCCACATTTCCTTGAGCGACCAGCCCATCTGTTCGCCGAACAGCAGCGCGCCGAATTCCGACACCCGCGGGGTGAGCTGCTGCGCGGCCTCCACCAGCAGAGGACTGTCCCCGGGATGCAGCATGGCGGTATGCGTCAGATTGGGCGAAGTGTTGTTCGCCTGCTGTGCCTGGACGGTGAAGTGTTCGACCAGTCCGCCGACCAGAGCCGGATCGAGGGCGCCCGCGATACGCATGACGGGAATGGGAAACAGGCCGAAAACTTCGCTTTGCATGGGCGTTGAGGAGGTGATCGTGGGAAGCGGGAGACGTAGCGGACCCGGGCAGAAACGGCGGCACTGCATCCGTCGCGCAAGTAAAGTGGCGGCTTGAGCCGCTTCCTGCCAGACGCGCGAGCGTACGCGGCGTGCGTGACAGTTCAATGAAAAAGGCCGGCACGTGCGGGAAGCGAACTGCAACGATGTCATCAAATCATCACGGATGCTGACTAAAGTTCGTGTGAACAAAAAATAAGCGCGTGTTGAACATTCATTATTGAGTGTGAAATCTCTTTAAGGATTGGGCATGGATCTCATGCCAAGCCCTTGTACAGAAGGAGTTTTTTGATGTCCAATCCTCCGGTTTCCGGTCGAATCACCCGCGTCGCGGCCCTGCTTTCTGTTGCACTTGCTGCGTCGTGGGCACTCGCGCATGAAGGCGTCCACCCCGATCCTCACATCGCTCCGGCGCTGCTCGCGCAGCCGGACGACCACTGCGGAGTCCGGACCGATGCTGCGCCGGCCTGCGGCGCGGCGAACGCGCACGGGCAGGTGAAGCCGGGACAGGATGCCGACGCGGCGCACGGTCGTCCGCATCACGATCCCCGGCAGCACGGCGGGCGACAGACACCGCTGGGCTGATACATGCGAAGCCCCGCCAGGGGCCATCGCGGCAGCGTGCACACCCGTGGGTAGTCCATGCCCATGGTTGCGCGCGCTTGCATTTAATCTCCTTGAAACAGGAAGGTCACGTTGCGTCCCGAGAATGTCGGAGGGCTGGCCCTGCCCCGGACCAAGACCAATAGCTATTCCTTCGCATCTCCTGAAAGGACCCTCCGACATGATGTTCAACACCAAGATGACGCCGGTTGCCTCGGCCGTGGCCATGGCAATCAGTGCCGTCGCCGTGAGCATGGCGCCTGGCGTTGCCAGCGCCGGCAAGACCGCCGGCACCTATGTGACCGGTGACTTCCACAACCATACGACCTGCTCCGATGGCTCGATCTCGATGCAGATGCTGGTGAAGAAGTCCACCGACAAGGTCGATACCCCGTGGGGTCTGGACTGGTTCGTCCAGGCCGGTCACGGCGGTAATGGCAACCGCAACTGCTCGCTGGTCGAAGACGAATCCGTCGCCACGCCGGCCTACCCGGTCGTCGAGGGCAAGGGCCCGACCACGACCTGGGCAAACAGCATCGGCGCCGCCGCCGTCAAGGGCAATGCGTCGAATGGCACGCCTCTGAGCAGCCAGTCGAATCCGTCGATGTGGCGCTGGCAGTCCATCCAGGAAATTTCCTACCCGATCGCCGAATACCTCACCGCACTGAAGGGCGTGCCGGTATTCATGGGCATGGAATCGGTCGTGTCCGGTCACGAGCACACCTCGATGAGTGTGATTACCGGTCAGTTGCCGGCCGAAATCGACCATGCCGGCCTGCCGACCGGCCCGGGCTACACCCCGCTGGGCAATGCCGCAGCGCTGGCTCAATGGTCCTACTGCTTCGACCGCAACGACAGCGACAACAGCCGTGGCGCCGGCCAGAGCTGGGATTGTTCGGTGCCGGGCAGCCTGAACGCCGCCGATGCCAACTGGAACGCAACCGCCGCCAAGCTCACCAACAACAGTGGCGAAGCCGGTCACCTGAAGACGGTGGAAGGCGTGAAGTGGATGGCCAAGTACCATCCGAATGCCAGCTACTACGTACCGGCCCACCTGGAGCGTGCCGGTCCGTTCAATCCGAGCGGCAGCAACGGCTTCAACATCGAACACCTGCGCAATTTCAACAATGCCGCGCCCCGGGTCGCTTTCGGTTTCGAAAGCCAGCCGGGTCACGGCGCATCCAGCGACCGCGGCGAGTACTACCCGGATCGCAACAATTTCGGTGGCAAGCGCTGGGATTCGGTCGGCGGCACGACCTGGGGCGGTACCGGTGTCTACGCGGCGCAGATCGGCGGCGTGTGGGATGCGCTGCTGGGCGAAGGTCGCAACTGGTGGTTCTTCGCCAGCTCCGACTGGCACAACCGCGGCAGCTTCGGTACCCACGACGTGCGTTCGACCCAGGACTTCTACCCGGGCGAATACCAGCGCGATTTCGTGATGGTGCGCAATGGCAGCGACAAGGTGCGCCCGCAAGCCATCGTGGACGGCCTGCGCAGCGGCAACAGCTTCGCCAGTTCCGGTCAGTTGATCGACCGTCTGGGCTTCGTGGCGTGCGCCTCGTACAAGGGTCTCGCTGCCCGTACCAACGCATCTGTGGAACGCCTCGCTCTGAATGCCGCGATGGCCAATACCGATACCGATGTCGCCGGTTGCGCCACCATGGGTGAAAAGCTGAGCGTTCGCCCGGGTGCCGAAATCGTGGTCGCCATCGTCGTGCGCGATCCGTCCGGCACGAATTACTCGCCCTACTCCTTCCCCAACCCGTCGTTGGCCCAGGTCGGCATCACCCAGCCGATGAATGCGCCGGAACTGGATCATGTCGACGTGATCCGCGGCATGGTGACCGGTTACAAGCAGCCCGCCAGCGCCGACTACGCCGGTGCCTGGCCGGATGACTGGGTCGAGAACGCCGACATGGCCCGCGTGCCGGCCGCCGCCAAGAACACCACGGCAGCCGTCATCAAGACCTTCAACGACGGTACCTGGGCATCGGTCGCCGGCAATCCGGAATACAAGTCCATGGTGTTCCGCATCCCGGCCGTGGCGGCATCGCAGTACATCCGTCTGCGCGGCAGCAACCTGCCCGCCGGCGTGCCGTACGAAACCGACGACAAGGGCAATCCGCTGGCCGACGTCTATACCAATGCCGGCAGCAACAACCGCGCCATCGCCCCGCTGTCCATCCCGTGCAAGGCAAGCGGCAGCAATGTGCCGGGCAACGACGTGACCCACACGGCGTCGATGACCAAGATCGACGGTTGCCCGAACCATCTGCCGGTCGTGAATGGCCAGAAGATGGTGGCATACGACGTGGCCGCCTGGGCTGACCTGTGGTTCTACAGCAACCCGATCTTCATCGAGGTTGCCAATTCGACCCAGGTCGCCGGTGTGAAGTAAGGAAGCAGGATGCGCCGCCCCAACCGGCGGCGCATCCATTGATCCGTTGAAAACAGGAGTATCGAAATGAATCTGAATCTGGCCACTCTTCTCGCCGCCGGCCTGTTCGCCAGCGCCCCCGCCTTCGCCGCCGATGTCGTCGTCGATTTCGACGAACCGACCAGCTTCGCGTCGATCGGCGACTTCTACGCCGATTCGCTGGGCGTGTCCTTCGGTCTGGACATTCTGGCCCTGCAGAACGACGAACTCGGCCCCTACTATTCCAATTCGCCGTCGCCCACCGGCGTCATGACCGTGGTTGGCGCAGATGCCACCATGAACTTCGCCACCGGTTTCACCGCCGCGTCGTTCTGGTACTCCACCACCAGCTTCGCCATCGTGAACATCTATTCCGGCCTCGATGGCACCGGCGATCTGCTGGCCGCCTTCGCGCTGGTGGACAACGCCACCTACGGCTGCAGCGACTCCGCCTACTGCAACTGGAACTTCGCGTCCAACGCCTTCAATGGCGTGGCCCACTCCATCACCTTCGCCAACGCCGAAGGTGCCGGCTTCGACAACCTGACCATCACGGCGGTGCCGGAACCCAGCCAGGCCCTGCTGCTGTCGCTGGGTCTGGCCGGCGTGGCCTACGGTGCCCGTCGCATGAGCCGCAAGCAGGCCTGATAGCCCGCGACTGCCAAAGCCGTGATCGGGACGCCGTGCACCTTGCACGGCGTCCCTTCGTTGTTAACGCTCCTTGCGTCGCACCCGGTCCGTGCGATCACCGATGATGAGAATGTCCCTGTCCGCCCCCCAATCCGACTCCCCTGCTGTTGCCGCTCCCTCTTCCTCCCGCGGCGGCCTTCCGGCATGGCTGCGCGATCCACTGCTGCACTTCCTCGTGCTCGGCGCACTGCTGTTCGCCATCGATCACGCACTGTCCGGCAAGGCCTACGATCCGCACACCATCGTCGTGGACGCCAAGGTCGACCAGCATGCGATAGACATCTTCCAGGCTTCGCGCGGTCGTCCGCCCACCGAGCAGGAACTGTCGGCACTGCGCCAGCGCTGGGTCGACAATGAAGTGCTGTACCGCGAAGGTCTGGCGCTGCAGGTGGATCGCGGCGACGAAGCCATACGGGATCGGGTCATATTCAAGGCGCTCAGCATCATCGAGGCCAGCGTCAAGCTGCCGCCCTATGACGACCAGACCTTGCGCACCTGGTTCGAGGCGCGGCGTGACAAGTACGAAGAACCGGCGCGCTACGACTTCCAGGAAGCGGTGCTCGCCGGCGACAACGGGGAAGCCGCGGTGCGTGCCTTCGTGCGCGCCCTGAATGCAGGCACGCCGGGCGATGCACAGGCTGGACTGAGGGTGTTCAAGGCGCGCCCCGAACCCACGGTGGTGCAGAGCTACGGCGAGGACTTCGCCGCAGCGCTGAAGAAAGCGCCACGGGAGGAGTGGGTCGCCCTGCCGGCCAAGGAAGGCTGGCGCGCGATACGCCTGATCGCGCAGACGCCGGCGCGGCCCGCGGATTACGACGCGCTGCGCGGCGTGATACTGCAGGACTGGACCGACCAGACGATGGCCGAACAGCGCACCGCCGCAGTACGCAACCAGGCGCGCAAATACAACATCAAGTATGAAACGGGCCGCAAGGAATGAAGCCGCATCGCCTTCCGTCCCCGGTGCGCGCTCTGCTGGCCCTGGTCATGCTCATGCTGTTTGGCGGTGCATCCGCACACGAGCTGAGCATCGCCGAGATGGAGATACGCCAGCTCTCGCCCACCGACTTCGTCTGGCAATGGACCGCCAGCGGCAATGTGCCGGTCGCCCAGGAACTGACGCCGAAGTGGCCGGAAAGCTGCGCGGCCGACGGCAACGTGCTGAAGTGCGGCCGGGAAGGACTGCGCGGCAAGCTCACGATAGAAGGCATAGGCCAGACCTACTCGGCGGCGCTGATCAAGGTGTACTGGCTGGAGGCCCCGTTCAGGGTCTACACCATCAGCTCCGCGCAACCCACGGCGCGACTGGGCGGATCCGGCCAGGACCATGCCGAAGGTATCGCTTCATACGTCTATCTGGGCATCGAACACATCCTGCTCGGTGTCGACCATCTTCTGTTCGTGCTCGGACTGTTGCTGCTGGTCGCCAACCGGTGGACCCTGGTGAAGACCATCACCGCCTTCACGATCGCCCACAGCATCACACTCGCGGCGGCCACCTTCGGCGTGGTGCATGTCGCTGCCGCCCCGCTCAATGCCAGCATCGCCCTGTCGATACTTTTCCTTGGGCTGGAGGTGGCGCGAAGCTGGCGCGGCGACAGCAGCTTCACCATACGCAATCCATGGCTGGTGGCGTTCGCCTTCGGCCTGCTGCACGGCTTCGGCTTCGCCAGCGGTCTGGCGCAGATCGGCTTGCCGGAGAAGGACATCCCGCTCGCCCTGCTCATGTTCAACGTGGGAGTGGAAATCGGACAACTGGGCTTCGTTGTCGGCATACTGCTGGTCGCCCGCGCGATCCGCCTGCTGGCACTGGATCGCAACATGGCGCTGCAGCGTTTTCCCGGCTATGTCGTGGGCGCGCTCGGCGCCTTCTGGACACTGCAGCGTATCGCCATCCTCCTGAAAGTCGTCACATGAAACCGCGCACACCGTTCACCCTTCCCGGCGCCCTGCTGATGCTCTTGCTGCCCGCCGCCGCATTCGCCCACCAGGAGGCGGGCCAGGCGGCCGGCTTCCTGGCCGGCCTGGAACATCCGGTATCGGGCCTCGACCACATGCTGGCCATGGTGGCCGTCGGCCTGTGGGGCGCGGTGCTGGGACAACCCGCCATCTGGATGCTGCCGGTCGCGTTTCCGCTGATGATGGCGATGGGCGGCCTGATGGGCCTGCTCGGATTTCCGCTGCCCGGCGTCGAGATCGGCATTGCCGCATCGGCCATCGTACTCGGTGCCATGGTGATGACCGAAAGACGCTTGCCACTCAGGGCGGCCGTCGTCATTACCGCACTGTTCGCGATCTTCCACGGCCATGCGCACGGTGCCGAACTGCCCGAGGGCGCGAGCGCATTGATGTACAGCCTGGGCTTCGTCATGTCCACCGGCCTGCTGCACGCGGTGGGCATCGCGCTCGGCACGCTGCACGGCTGGAGCGCGGGGCGGCGGGCTGTGCGCGCCGCCGGCGGCGGCGTTGCGCTGGCGGGCCTGTTCTTCATGTGGAAGGCGCTCGCGTGAGGCGAAGCGCGCCCGCTGTCATCGCCTTCGCCCTTGCGCTTTTCGCCGCGCCGGCACAAGCCCACCTGGCCAGCACCGGCTTCGGCGACTTCTACGATGGCATCGCCCATGTGCTCATCACCCCTGAAGACCTTCTGGTGGCCCTGGCGGTGGGGCTGCTCGCCGGACAGCGCGGCAGTCGCGCCACCCGGTTCGCGGTGATCGCACTTCCACTGGCCTGGCTGGCCGGCGGACTGATGGGCGCGCGCTGGTCGCCGCTGCCGTCGCAACTCGTTGTGCTCACCACGGCGACCTTCGCGCTGACCGGTGCCCTGGTGGCTCTGGACGCGCGGCTGCGCGATGCGGCCATCATCGCCATCGCCATCGCGGCGGGTCTGCTGCACGGTCTGGCCAACGGCCCGACCATGACGCCGTCGGGCATAGGCACGCAGGGCCTGATCGGCGCCGTATGCGCGGTCGCCGTGCTGGTGCTCCTGTTGTCCTCGCAGGTGAACGCACTGGTTCCCGGATGGCAACGCATCGCGGTGCGGGTGGCTGGAAGCTGGATTGCCGCCAGCGGCCTGCTCATGTTCGGCTGGCTCTACCACACCGCACGTTGACGTCGGTCGCCACGGCAGATGCCGTGGCGAACTCAGTGCTGCCCGTGACCGCCCACGCCCGGGCGACGCACATGGACTTCAACCCCTTCTGCATCCGATCCGTGCGCCTCGCCGGACGAAGTCGGCGAGTCCGCCGCAGGTGACGATGCCGGTGGCACCCGGGAGCCGTCGACTTCGGACGCTACCGTACCCGGTGGATGATCGAACCAGCCGGGATCGGTGTAGTCGTCAGCCTTCTGCCCGCGCCTTACCTTGAGCACCGAGAACATGCCGCCCATCTCGAGCGGCCCGAACGGACCGTCGCCGGTCATCATGGGCAGCGTGTTCTCGGGCAGCGGCATCTTCATGTCGGCCATGTCGGCCATGCCCTGGCTGCCCATGGCCATATAGCCCGGCACGAGATCGGCGATGCGTTCTGCCAGCCCGCGCTGGTCTACGCCGATCAGGTTGGGCACGTCATGTCCCATCGCATTCATCGTGTGGTGGCTCTTGTGGCAGTGCATGGCCCAGTCGCCCTCCTCATCGGCGATGAATTCGATCTGCCGCATCTGTCCGACCGCGATGTCGGTCGTTACCTCCGGCCAGCGCGCACCTTTCGGTACCGGACCGCCATCGGTGCCGGTCACCTCGAACTCGTGGCCATGAATGTGTATCGGATGATTGGTCATGGTGAGATTGCCGATGCGGATGCGCACGCGGTCGCCCTGGCGTGCCACCAGTGGCGCGATGCCGGGAAACACCCGGCTGTTCCAGGACCACAGGTTGAAATCCAGCATGGTCATGGTTTTCGGCGTATAGCTGCCTGGGTCGATGTCGTAGGCGTTGAGCAGGAACACATAGTCGCGGTCCACCGGTGCGATCAGCGGGTGACGGCCCTTCGGGTGAGTGACCCAGAATCCCATCATGCCCATGGCCATCTGCGTCATTTCGTCGGCGTGCGGGTGGTACATGAAGGTGCCGGGCCGGCGTGCGACGAATTCGTACACGAAGGTCTTGCCCGGCGGTATCGCCGGCTGGGTCAGCCCGCTCACGCCATCCATGCCATTGGGCAGGCGCTGGCCATGCCAGTGCACGCTGGTGCGCTCAGGCAGCCTGTTGGTGACGTAGATACGCACGCGGTCGCCTTCGACCACTTCGATGGTCGGCCCCGGCGACTGGCCGTTGTAGCCCCACAAGTGGACCTTGAAGCCGGGCGCCATTTCGCGCACCACCGGCTCGGCCACCAGGTGGAATTCCTTGACGCCGTCCTTCATGCGCCAGGGCAGCGTCCAGCCATTCAGCGTCACCACCGGGTTGTACGGGCGACCGGTCGGCGGAACCAGCGGGCCGCGCGTGTCGGCGGTCGTCTCGACCACCGGCTCCGGAATCGCCGCCAGCGCCACACGGCTCACGGCCGCGCTGGCCACAGCGGCACCAGCGATGCCTGCATTGCGGAAAAAATCTCTGCGGGAAGTCATTTCGCTCATCCTGTTCAGTGCTCTGCGCCAGAGGCGGTGGCCATTGCGGCGCCCGGTGCGGGCGCCAGATCGGGGCGACCGACCAGCGCCATGTCGAGATCCGCCTGGGCGATCCAGAAATCGCGCAGCGCCTCGATGTAACCATTCACACCGGCCACCTGAGCGCGGGCGTCGGCCAGCAGTTCGAACACGCCGATCAGCATGCCGTTGTAGCGCAGCAGGTTTTCATCGGAAATGCGCTTCCTGAGCGGCACCACCTCGTCGCGGTAATGGCGCGCGATGTCGAAGGCCATGCGATAGCCCGCGTACGCTTCGCGTACCTCGGAGCGGGCGTTCACTGCCGCTTCGGCGGCCCGCTCGACCGACTGCATGTAGATGGCCTCGGCCCGCGCGACGCGCGAGCCGCCCCAGTCGAACAGAGGAAGTTCGAAACTGATCTCGTAGCCCTTCTTGTACGACTCGCCGCGCCGTCCTTCCAGCACGCGCGCCGGACCGAACTCGAGCACGTCGATGAAACGGGTGGTCTTCGTCAGCCCGAGATCGCGCGCGGTCGCTTCTGCGTCGAGTTTCGCGATCTGCAGGTCGATGCGCGAACTCATGGCCTGGCGCTCGATGTCCGGAGCGTCGAGCGCGGCCGCGGGCAGTTCGGGCAGTCGGTCGGGCAGTCGGAACGCGGTCTGTTCGCCCCACAGGCCCAGCAGGCGGGTCAGCCGCTCGCGCGCCGCAGTGTGCGCCTGTTGTGCGCGCGCCAGATTCAGCGCCGCATCGGCGTGGAAGCCCTGCTCCCGTGCCTGTGCCAGTGCGCTGTAGTTGCCGGCGGTGCGCATGCGCCGGGCAAGCTCGGCGCCTGCGTCGGCGGCCTCCATCACCTGTTTCATGTAGCGCAGCGTTTCGCCGGCAGAGACCGCCTGCACCCAGGCGCGGCGCACATCCGCTGCCAGACGCAGCACCTGCAGCGATACCGCGCGCTGTGACTGTTCGAAGACGCGGCGATTCACCTCGACCGCCTGCGGCATCGTCAGCAGCGAAAAGATGTTGAAGGTGATCGCCTGCTCGATCTTGTAGTCGCGCCCGCCGTCTTCGCGCTTGCTGGCGTGGAACATCGACAAGGTCGGATTGGGCAGGCGGCCCGCGCGCACCACATCGGCCTCGCGAATGCCCAGTTCGTGGAAACCCGCCTGCAGGCCGCGATTGTTCAGCAGCGCGAGCTGTACCGCGTCGTCCGCCGACAGCGGCTGCGCCAGCAATTCGGCAACGCGGTCGGCCACCGCCTTGCGGTCCTCGTCGCTGCGCGCCCATCGGACCTCTTTGCCCAGCGCGTCGCGTGCGGTCCGTTCGACCGTGCCGAAACCGCCGTCCGGGCTGAAGCTGGCGCATCCGGCCAGCAGCGCGACCGCCGCCGCCAGCGGCACGAGCCTGAGCCGGCCATGATCAGTGCTTGTGCGCATCGCCGCCCTCCTCGTCGCCGTGATGGCAGTCGTGTCCGTGGTGCGACTTCATCGCCTGTGAACCGCCGCCCCGCTCGTGCCCGTGCATCGATTCATGGTGGGCAGCGTGATGCGGACAATGGTGCGGCTTCGCGTCGCCGCCGGCAGCACCGTGGCCGGCGTGCGCATCGGCCGCCGCTTGCTCGGCGGGGTCATGACCGGCATGCGGGTCGGACGACAGGGTCGCTCTACTGCCGTGGTCGTGCCCGTGTCCGCCGGTCTGGCGACCGACTGCGTCGTTGGCATCGCGCCAGTTGCCGACCGTTGCAGCGCCAGTGGCGCGGTAGCTGTCGAACACCGAGCGGTGATCGACTGGTCGCGTGGGGGCGGCCGGATCCGCGGGATCGGCCGCCCAGGCAGAGGTAGAGACGGATGCTGCGACGAGCAGCATCCGCATGGAATGATGGAACATGGCAACCTCGCGAAAGACAGGAGTATCGATTTCCGCCCACAGTGGACGGATTTCGGGTGTCAGGCGAGGTCGTGTCTGGGCGGACGTTCAGTGCCTTCGGTGATGAAGGCGGGAGGGGTCACGCGCGCCGGCAGCGGACGCAAGTGAGTGGACATGTCGCCGGGCAGCCGCAGCGCGGACGGCATCAAGGCGCTGCCGATGCAGCAGGCGGCGCAGGCGCTGCAGGCGTGCTTGCCGGGAGAGGGCGTCTCGGCGGGATCATGAGCCCCATGGTGGTGATGGGCGGGCGCGGCTGCGTCGCCGTGCAGGATCCCTGTCGTCTGCAGGCCATGATGCGACGGCGCGCAACGGATCATGACGGCTGCAGCGAACCCCTGCAGCGGCAATGCCAGCAGCAGCATGAAGGCAAGCAGGACGCGGGTCGCGGAGCGCATGAAAGCCAGGATATCAGCGGAAGGACGGAATTCGCATGACACCGGTCAAGTCGTACTCGGGTCCACCGTCCAGCGGCGCGACACATTGCCCTGTGCATTCACGCTTTCCAGATGAACCGGGAAACCCCACAGGCGCGCCACATGCTTCATGACCTCGTAGGCGCTGTCATGCAGCGGCCGGTTGTTGTGCTGGGTATGCCGCAGCATCAGCGAACGGTCGCCGCGCAGGTTCACGCTCCACACCTGGATATTGGGTTCGCGCGAACCGAGATCGTACTGGCGCGACAGGGACTCGCGCAGACTGCGGTAACCCGCTTCATCGTGGATGGCGGACACCTCCAGCGTCGGTTCGGTGTCGTCGTCTCGAATGGCGAACATGCGGAAGGCGCGCATGACGCGCGGCGACAGGTACTGCCCGACGAAGCTCTCGTCCTTGAAGTTGCGCATCGCGTGATCCAGCGTGGCCAGCCATTCGCTGCCTGCGATGTCCGGAAACCACGCGCGGTCCTCATCCGTCGGCGCCTCGCAGATGCGCTTGATGTCGGTGTACATCGCGAAACCGAGCGCGTACGGATTGATGCCGCTGTAGGCCGGATGGCCGACCGGAGGCTGATACACCACATTGGTATGCGATTTCAGGCACTCGATCATGATGCCATCGTCCAGCCAGCCGTCGTCGTACATCGTGTTCAGCAGATGATGATGCCAGAACGTGGCCCAGCCCTCGTTCATCACCTGGGTCTGCCGCTGCGGATAGAAGTACTGCGCGATCTTGCGCACGATGCGCACGATTTCGCGCTGCCAGGGTTCGAGCAGCGGCGCGTTCTTCTCGACGAAATACAGCAGGTTCTCCTGTGGCTCGACCGGAAAGCGCGGCGCCTCGCGCTCGACCTCGTCGCGCTCGACGCGCGGCGGCAATGTGCGCCAGATTTCGTTCACCTGCTGCTGTGCATACGCCTCGCGCTCCTTCAGGCGCGCCTGCTCCTGTGCGAGGCTGAGCTTGCTCGGCCGACGGTAGCGGTCCACGCCGTAATTCATCAGCGCGTGACAACTGTCGAGCAGCAGTTCGACCGCGTCGATGCCGTGCCTTTCCTCCGCCGCCGCGACATAGTTCTTCGCATAGACCAGGTAGTCGATGATGGACGACGCGTCGGTCCACATCCGGAACAGGTAGTTGCCCTTGAAAAAGCTGTTGTGACCGTAGGCCGCGTGCGCGATCACCAGCGCCTGCATCGCCATCGTGTTCTCCTCCATCAGGTAGCTGATGCAGGGATTGCTGTTGATCACGATTTCGTATGCCAGGCCCATGTGGCCGCGGCGATAGTTCTTTTCGGTCGAGATGAATTCCTTGCCATAGCTCCAGTGCCGGTAGTTCACCGGCATGCCGACGCTGGCGTAGGCATCCATCATCTGTTCCGCGGTGATGATTTCGAGCTGGTTCGGATAGGTGTCCAGACCGAAGCGCGCGGCGGTCGCGCGGATCGCATCGTGATACTGTTCGATGAGCTCGAAGGTCCAGTCGCTGGGTGCCGGCAGCCGGGCGGCCGGACGTTCCTTCAACGGCAGCGGAGTGCGCAGTGGCGGCGCGTGCCGGCGGCCGCCGTATTCAGCCGGCGAGGCCGCGCGGCCGATGTGGCGCCGGTCATAGGTGTCGCTCATGTCGCCGCTCCTTCCTTCTTGAACAGATCGCGGAACACCGGATAGATCTGGTGCACCTCGGCCGCCTTGCGTATCGCGAAGTTCTCGCTGTCATCGGCCAGCGTGGCATATTCGTGCCAGAGGTTCTGCTCCTGCTCGACCACCTGGATGTAGGCGAAATAGCGCACCAGCGGCAGTATCTTCTGCGCCAGGATGTCGCGGCAGCGCGGGCTGTCGTCGTGCCAGTTGTCGCCGTCGCTGGCCTGGGCGCCATAGATGTTCCACTCACCGCGCGGATAGCGGGCCTGGATGATGTCCTCCATCAGCACCAGTGCGCTGGACACCACGGTGCCGCCGGTTTCGGTGGCGTGGAAGAAGTCGTGCTCGTTCACCTCCTGCGCCTGCGTGTGATGGCGGATGAACACGATCTCTATCTTCTCGTAGTGCCGGGTCAGGAACAGGTAAAGCAGGATGAAGAAGCGCTTGGCCAGATCCTTGCGCGACTCGTCCATCGAGCCGGACACATCCATCAGGCAGAACATGACCGCCTTGGCGGTAGGCACCGGCGTGCGCACCCGGCTGCGGTAGCGCAGATCTATCGGGTCGAGATAGGGAATGTGTTCCAGGCGCAGCCGCAGCGCCTCGATCTCCGCCTCGATCTGTTCGATCTCGAGCACGCGCTCCGGCGTGGCCGGCTGGGCGCGCAGCGCTTCGAGCTGTTCCTCGAGCTGGTGCAGCGTGCGCCGGGACGAACTGCCGAGCGCAATGCGCCGCCCGATCGCACCCCGCATCGAGCGCACCACGTGCAGATTGTTCGGCGTGCCGTCGCTGGAAAAACCGGCCCGGTGCGTCTTGAATTCGGGCGTATCCGCCAGCGTGGTGCGGATCAGGTTGGGCAACGCCAGATCATCAAAGAAGAACTGCATGAATTCTTCCTTGGTGAGATGGAAAACGAAATCGTCCTCGCCCTCGCCGGAATCGCTCGCCTGCCCGGAGCCACCGCCTCCACCGCCCCCCTGCGGACGTTCTATGCGGTCACCCTGCACGAAATCCTTGTTGCCCGGATGCACCATCTCGCGCTGGCCACCCGAGCCGTGGCCGAACACCGGCTCACTGATGTCGCGGCGCGGAATGTGGATGTCCTCACCCTGCGCGATGTCGCGTATGCCGCGACCTTCCACCGCACGGCGCACCGCGTCGCGTATCTGTTCCTTGTGGCGGCGCAGGAAACGTTCACGGTTGCCGATGGACTTGTTCTTGCCCGCCAGTCTGCGATCGATGATCTGCTGCAAGATGTGTCCCCTTCCCGCCGGAGCGGCTTCGCCCCGGCCTTCATGTCATTGCTTCAGGCAGCCGCGCATCACGAACTCTTGCGCACGCGCAGATACCATTCGCACAGCAGCCGCACCTGCTTGGGTGTGTAGCCCTTGCCCACCATGCGGTTGACGAAGTCCTCGTGCTTCTTGGCATCGTCGGCGCTGGCCTTGGCGTTGAAGCTGATGACCGGCAGCAGTTCCTCGGTGTTGGAGAACATCTTCTTCTCGATCACCGTGCGCAGCTTCTCGTAACTGGTCCACACCGGATTCTTCCCGGCGTTGCTGGCGCGGGCGCGCAGCACGAAGTTCACGATCTCGTTGCGGAAATCCTTCGGATTGGCGATGCCGGCCGGCTTCTCGATCTTTTCCAGTTCCGCATTCAGCGACGCGCGGTCGAACACCTCGCCGGTGTCGGTGTCGCGGTACTCCTGGTCCTGTATCCAGTAGTCGGCATAGGTGACATAGCGGTCGAAGATGTTCTGGCCGTACTCACTGTAGCTTTCCAGATAGGCGGTCTGGATTTCCTTGCCGATGAATTCGGCATAGCGCGGCGACAGATGCTCCTTGATGAAGGAAATGTATTTCTGCTCGGTTTCCTGCGGGAACTGCTCGCGCTCGATCTGCTGCTCCAGCACATACATCAGGTGCACCGGATTGGCCGCCACCTCGGTGGAATCGAAGTTGAACACCTTGGACAGGATCTTGAATGCAAAACGGGTGGAAATACCGCTCATGCCTTCGTCCACGCCTGCGTAATCGCGGTATTCCTGATAGCTCTTGGCGCGCGGATCCGTGTCCTTCAGGTTCTCGCCGTCATACACCTGCATCTTCGAGTACAGGCTGGAGTTCTCCGGTTCCTTCAGGCGGGTGAGCACCGCGAACTGCGCCATCATCTTCAGCGTGCCCGGCGCGCACACGGCTTCCGCCAGCGAGGAGCCGCGCAGCAGCTTTTCGTAGATGTGCACTTCCTCGGACACGCGCAGGCAGTAAGGCACCTTCACGATATAGATGCGGTCGAGGAAGGCCTCGTTGTTCTTGTTGTTGCGGAAGGCCTTCCACTCGCTCTCGTTCGAGTGAGCGAGCACCACACCGTCGAACGGGATCGCGCCGAAACCTTCGGTACCCTTGAAATTGCCTTCCTGCGTGGCGGTCAGCAGCGGGTGCAATACCTTGATCGGGGCCTTGAACATTTCGACGAATTCGAGCAGCCCCTGATTGGCCAGGCACAGGCCGCCGGAATAGCTGTAGGCGTCCGGGTCGTCCTGCGCGTAGCTCTCGAGCTTGCGGATGTCCACCTTGCCCACCAGCGAAGAAATGTCCTGGTTGTTCTCGTCGCCCGGTTCGGTCTTGGCGATGCCCACCTGCTTCAGGATGCTGGGGTAACGCTTGACCACGCGGAACTTGCGGATGTCGCCGCCGAACTCCTCCAGCCGCTTGACCGCCCACGGGCTCAGGATGCGGTTGAGATAACGGCGCGGAATGCCGTATTCCTTCTCGAGGATGGCGCCATCCTCGGCCGGGTCGAACAGCCCGAGCGGCGACTCGTTCACCGGCGAGCCCTTGATGGCGTAGAAGGGCACTTGTTCCATCAGCGACTTGAGCCGCTCGGCAATGGAGGACTTGCCGCCACCCACCGGTCCGAGCAGGTAGAGGATCTGCTTCTTCTCTTCCAGCCCCTGCGCGGCGTGGCGGAAATAGCTCACCACCTGCTCGATCGCTTCCTCCATGCCGTAGAACTCGGCGAAGGCGGGATAGATCTTGATCACCTTGTTGGCGAAGATGCGTGACAGCCGCGGATCGTTACGGGTATCGATCGTCTGTGGCTCGCCGATCGCCTTGAGCATGCGTTCGGCGGCACTCGCATAGGCCAGCGGATCGCGCTTGCACTCCGCCAGATATTCTTCCAGCGATAGTTCTTCTTCGCGTGTGCGTTCGAAACGCGCTGCGAAATGACTGACGATATCCATGCTGATCTCCATGTCTCCGTTGACCGACAAAAACAGGTGGTCCGGACTGACTGCGCGGCAGGCATGCACCGCACCACCTCATGTTCAGCTTGGCTCACACACGCTCTCTGGCAAAGCCGGAAAAGCGCGGTGATCTCTATCCTGCTCCTAAGCATCGCTGCTGTGTCAGCGGATCGATCGCACGATGCATCTGCGCAACAGTCGTTCGGACACTCTTCGCCATCCCGATGCGGCACTGCATCCGTGACGCCGACACGCGACTTACCGCCAGTCGATGCTCCACACCCTGCTAAGTTCCCGCCCCTCACCGGTGTAATCACGCATCGGCACGAGGCCGCGTTGACGCTGGATCAATACGGTCCCAGCAAGTTGTGGTCCATGCATCGCAACACTGTGCAAATCCGGTGGCCCGACAACGCAGAGGCCCGACTGATTGAAACAACGGACAGTCGGCCGCCGCACTTCAACATTCTTTGCATGCGCGGCATGCACCAGTGAAGGGCGATGCACCCGCCACGAGCATGCGTCGGCAAGGGGAAGGACGGGGGTTCCGTTCGTCGGCGACGGATGGCTATACTGTATAAAAAAACAGCTCACGCCATGTCCACCTACGCTGAACTTCACTGCCTGAGCCATTTCAGCTTCCAGCGCGGCGCCTCGTCTCCGGACGAGCTGGTAATCCGTGCCGCCGAACTTGGCTACGCCGCCCTGGCCCTGACCGATGAATGTTCGGTGGCCGGTGTGGTGCGCGCCCATGCCGCCCTGCGCGCACTGCCCGATCCGAAACCCGCCCTCCTCATCGGCACCGAAATGCAGCTCGCGGATGGCCCCAGACTGGTGCTGATCGCACGCTCGCGAACCGGTTACGCGCATCTGTGCGAACTGATCACGCACGCGCGGCGTGCAGCCGACAAGGGGCGCTACCGCATCGGGTGCGGCGACTTCACGCGGGCTGCCGTGCAGGACTGCAGCGGGCTGCTGCTGGCGGACGACAAAGCGCTCGACAATCCGGACACCCTGCTCGCCCAGGCACGCTGGCTGCGGGCGCTGTTCGACGAACACGCCTGGCTGGCGGTGGAACTGCTGCGCGGGCCCGACGACACGCACAAGCTGGCGCAGCTCACCGCCATCGGCGCGGCATCGGGACTGCCGCTGTGTGCCGCGGGCGACGTGCACATGCATGTGCGGGCACGCCGCCGCTTGCAGGACACGCTGACCGCGATACGGCTGCACCGGCCGCTGTCCGCCTGCGGCGAAGCCCTGTTCCCGAACGGAGAGCGCCATCTGCGCCCGCTGCAGGCATTGCGCAAGCTCTACCCGCCCGAGCTGCTGCAGGCCACGCTCACCATCGCCGCACAGTGCCGTTTCTCGCTCGACGAACTGCGCTACGAATACCCGGAGGAAATCGTACCGGCAGGTCATACGCCCTCCTCCTGGCTCAGGCATCTGGCGGAACGCGGCTACGCGCGCCGCTGTGCCGAAATCCGGCGCGTGGTCTCGATGGATGACGCCAGCTTCACGCGCAAGGCCGAACAGATGCGCAGACAGATCGAGGACGAACTGGCGCTGATCAGCGAGCTGACGTACGAGCCTTATTTCCTGACCGTATACGACATCGTCGCCTGGGCGCGTTCGCAGGGCATCCTGTGCCAGGGGCGCGGTTCGGCGGCGAATTCGGCGGTGTGCTACTGCATAGGCGTGACCGAGGTCGATCCGTGGCGCGCCAACATGCTGTTCGGGCGCTTCATTTCCGCGAGCCGCGACGAGGCACCGGACATCGATGTCGATTTCGAGCACGAGCGGCGCGAGGAAGTGATCCAGTACATCTACCGCAAGTACGGCCGCGACCGCGCCGCGCTGGCGGCCAGCCTGATCTGCTACCGGCCCCGTTCGGCGCTGCGCGACGTCGGGCGCGCGCTGGGGTTCAGCGACGAGGCGCTGGACCGGCTCACGCGCGGTCACATGTGGTGGGACGGCCGGCAGGTGCGCGAGGACAGGCTGATGGAGGCCGGCTTCAGCGCGCGTGCGCCGCGCGTGCGCCTGTTGATGGAACTGGCCAATGAGCTGATCGGTGCACCACGTCATCTGTCGCAGCACGTCGGCGGTTTCGTCATCGCGCGTGGCCGGCTGTCCAGCCTGGTGCCGATCGAGAATGCCCGCATGCCGGAGCGCTGCGTCATCCAGTGGGACAAGGACGATCTGGAGGCGGTCGGCTTGATGAAGGTGGACGTACTGGCGCTGGGCATGCTCACCGCGATACGCAAGACGCTGCAGTCGCTGGCGGCCTACGAAGCACTTGTTCCCGCTGCGACGTGCGTGGCACGGACACCGACGGACTGCGCCATGCCGGCGGACGCAGATGCCACATACCCGGGCCCGGCAACGAAGCCCTGCGCGACAGGACAGGGATTCGTTCCGCGCACCCTCGCCGACATTCCGCCGGAAGATCCGGCCACCTATGACATGCTGTGTCGCGGCGGATCGGTGGGTGTATTCCAGGTCGAGTCGCGCGCGCAGATGAACATGCTGCCGCGCCTGCGCCCGCGTCGCTACTACGATCTGGTGATCCAGGTGGCCATCGTGCGGCCGGGGCCGATACAGGGGGGCATGGTGCATCCCTATCTCGCGCGCCGGCATCTGCCGCCGGATGCGATCGACTATCCATCCGACGCCCTGCGGCCGGTGCTGGAGCGCACGCTGGGCATCCCCATCTTCCAGGAGCAGGTGATGCAGCTTGCCGTCGTGGCCGCGAATTTCACGCCCGGCGAAGCCGACCAGATGCGCCGTTCGATGGCCGCCTGGCGACAGCGCGGCACGATGGAGAAGTTCCAGCAGAAACTGACCGAAGGGCTGCTGGCAAACGGCTATTCCCCGGACTTCGCGGAGCGCATCTACAAGCAGATCGAAGGCTTCTCGGGCTATGGTTTCCCGGAGTCGCACGCCGCCAGCTTCGCATTGCTGGTCTACGCCTCATCCTGGCTCAAGTGCCATCATCCAGCCGCGTTTCTGTGCGGTCTGCTGAACAGCCAGCCCATGGGTTTCTATGCGCCTGCACAACTCATCGCCGACGCACGTGCGCACGGCGTCGAGGTCAGACCGGCGGACGTGAACGCGAGCGACTGGGATTGTGCGCTCGAACCCTCGCATCCCTTACCCGCTCGAGGCAGCGCGGCGCCCGATGGCAGACCGGCAGCCTGCGTGCGGCTCGGACTGCGCATGATCAAGGGTGCATCGGAAGAAGTCGCGCGACGCATCGTCGAGGCGCGCACCGGCGGCGCCTTCCGCAGCGTGGACGATCTCGCCCGTCGCGCACGCATCGATCGCGCGCAATTGCGCGCGCTGGCGGCCGGCGGCGCACTGGCCCGACTGGCGGGCAACCGGCATCAGGCGCACTGGCAGTCGGCCGTACGCAGGCCGGACGCACTGCTGCAGGACGCCCCGCTCGACGAAGTGCCGCTCGCGCTGCAAGCGCCGCGCGAAGGCGAAGATATCGTGGCCGACTACGCCAGCCTCGGCTTCACGCTCGGCCGTCATCCGCTGGCGCTGCTGCGCACCCAGCTCCGCGCGCAGCGCTTCATCACCGCGGCCGAACTGCGTCGCCTGCCGGACCGCACGCTGGCGCGTGCGGCGGGCATCGTCACCTGTCGCCAGCGGCCGGGCACGGCCAGCGGCGTCATGTTCGTCACGGTGGAGGATGAAACCGGGCTGGCCAACATCATCGTGCACCAGGATGTGCAGCAGAAGCAGCGGCGCGAGGTGCTGGGGGCCACACTGCTGGGCATCTATGGTCAGGTGTCGCGCGAAGGCGAGGTGATCCACCTGATCGCGCGCCGCCTGGTCGACCGCTCCGCCCTGCTCGGCGCATTGACGCCGCGCAGCCGTGATTTCCATTGAACCGGAGGACCAGACATGAATGCCGCGCCCGATTTCGACGCACTGGACCAGAACGGCGTGCGCCATCGCCTCGCCGACTACCGCGGCCGCTGGCTGGTGCTCTATTTCTACCCGCGCGACGATACACCGCAGTGCACGCGGCAGGCCTGTTCGATACGCGACGCGCGCGAAACACTGCAGCGCATGAACGTCGCGGTGCTGGGCGTATCGGCCCAGGATGGCACGACGCATCGCGCCTTCGCGGCCCGGCATGGCCTGAACTTTCCGCTGCTGGTCGACGACGGCCTGCGCATCGCCACCGGCTACGGTGCGCTGGGTACCGGCTGGCGGGCCGGGCTGCGCAGGCTGCTCGGTGCCTACCGGCGCATCACCGTGGTGATCGCTCCGGACGGCCGCATCGCGCAGCGCATCGATACGCCCGACGTAAGGGACCACGCCGGGCAGATCCTGCGCAGCATCAGTTCCTGATGGTGAATTCCGCGCGCGCCGGCGCGCTCCTGTCGTCCTTTGCGCGCCCCTCCTTTGCCGCATCACCCGCCGCATCGAGCCGCGGCGACAGCACGAACAGGCGGCCATCCTCCACCTTGCCGCTGCGGCTCAGATAGTCCTTCACCACCTGCGCGCGCGCCAGGCCGAGCTGACGCAGATCCTCGTCGCTCACCTCGGTGTTGGTCAGGATGAGTTTTTCCATCTCCGGCACCGGCAGATCCTTGGCCAGACCGATCACATTGCGTGGCTTGGGAAACGATGAGGCCTTGTAGACCACTTCCAGCAGGCGCGGATACTCGTCGGCCGACACCGTCACCTCGTCAGCCGACCCCTTGGTCTGCGCCGCCTTGGCGGCGCGGATGCGTCGATCCAGCACGGCGCGGCGATAGCCCTCGACATCGACCGCACGATCCACCCGCCCGCTCACCTCCAGCTTGAGCGCCGGACGGTCATTGAGTGCCTTGGCCAGGGTATCGAGCTTGCCACGTGCGGTATCGGACAGCGTGCTGCGCCCGGGGTCGAACGCCACGTGGTCCAGCTCGGCTTCCGAGCCGAACAGCGAGCCCAGCAGCGCGAACGGCGAGGTGACCGCCTTCACGATGAGATTCACGATCACCTTCACGACGATGCCACCGATCGAGAACTGCGGATCGGACAATGAACCGCTGATCGGCAGATTGATGTCGATCACGCCATTGCGGTCCTTGAGCAGCGACACCGCGAGCAGCACCGGCGCCTTGATCGCGTCCGGGCTGTCCACCGCCGCGCCGAAGGTAAGCTGGTCAAGAATGACATTGTTCTGGGCGGTAAGCTGGTCGTTCTCGATCTTGTAGGCAATGTTCACGCTGAGCTTGCCTTTCTCGATGCCGTAGCCGACGTACTTGCCGGAATAGGGCGACAGCGGCGCCAGTTCGATGCCACGCGCGCTCGCCTTGATATCCAGGAAAAGCGACTGTGCCAGCGGATTGATGCGGCCGGTGATGTCTATCGGTGCCGACCCTTCGACCACGCCACGCAGCTCCACTTCACCGCGTGTTCCCGCGACTGAACTCAGGCCGGCCACCCGCCCGCCCAGCTCCGAAAGTTGTGCGCGGTAATTGGGCTTGATGAAGAAATCGCTGAAATCCACCCGCCCGCCCTGCATGACCACGGTCTTGATGTCGATCGGTGGCCGGACGGTATCGATCACTTTCGCGAGCGCCGCCTGCCCCTCCGCCGGGCGTGCCGGGGCCGACTTGCCGGCGCCAGCCGGGGCGGACGGAGCCTTCGCGGCAGGCAGCTTCGCAACCGGCGCCTTCGTGACAGGCGTCGCGGCGGTCCCCGATCCGCCATCCTCGGCGCGCACGATGTCCTGCAGGTTCAGCCGCCCTTCGGGTGACACGATGACACGCGCGAAATAGTCGCTCAGCGCGATCTCGTTGATGCTCAGTCCCGCCAGCAGATCAGGCCGTGCGCTGTCCAGCCTGAGTTGCATGCCCCCGGCGAACAGCGAACGCCACTTCAGCAGATCGGCTGCGTTGAGCTTGTCCGTCAGGTGGATATTGTCGACATTGCCCTCACCACTCCAGCCCAGGGTCCATCTGCCCGAAGTCTGCATCTGCACGCCCAGATCACCACGCAGGCTCAAGCTGCCGGCGAGCAGTTCGGCGTTCAGTTTGCGGGCCATCCATGGCTGCGCCGCAAGCAGGTCGAGGCGACGCACATCGACCTTCAGGTCGGCCTTGAGCGGCGACTGGGTGAAACTGCCGCGGGTGCCGAACACCCCACCCTTCGGATCGCGGAAGGACAGTTCAAGCACGGATCTGAGCTTGGGATCCGTGCCCACGTTGTCGAGCTTGAACGCGAGCTTGCTCAGGTCGATCACGGCTGGCGTGGTGAGCGTACGGTCCTCGAAATGCAGACTGCCGTCGTTCAGCAGCACGCTGCCCAGGCGGGCGCTCCAGGCCGCCGCATCCTTCCCGGATGCCACCGTGGCCGGCTGGGAAATCCCGGCCGGGGCACGCATCAAGGCGGCCAGATCCATGCTGCCATCGGCGAGTCGGGCCACCTTCGCGCGCGGCCGTTCGATGACGAAGCTCTCTATCGATACCTTGCGTGAGGACAGGTCGACCCGCGCATCGCGCACGACGATATCGTCCGCCTGCATGAAGGCACCCCGCTCGCGCGGGCGCGCAAGCCGCAATCGCGAAATGCCGGCCTCGGTCACCGCAATTTCGCCCTGCGGCGTTCCGTTCTCGATACGCAGGCCGAAACGCGTGCCCAGTCTGAATGCAGCCTCTTCCAGATCGAAATTGATGCGGTCGGCGAAATAGGGTGAGAAGCGTGGAAGGTCGAGGTCAGCGACCGTCAGTTCGCCCTCGATGCCCGGCTGGGCGATTTTCACGCGCGCATCGAGAGAGATGCGCGCATTGCTTTCCGTGGTGGCGCTCACCAGCAGTTTGGCAGGCGTATCCGCATTCAGCGCGAAATCCCGCAGCACCACATCCATGGGTTCGATCACGTACTTGAACGTCTGCGCCGGAACATCGTCGGTGAAAGCCAGGCGGGCCTGCAGGATTTCCAGCATGCCCAGCTTCACATCCGGCACCGCTTTCTTCGGTTCCGGCTTCGGTCCGTCCTTTTCCTCTTTTTTCCCCGCCGCCCGGGCCGCGTCCTCACCGGCTTCGCGTCCGCCCGCATCCGCGGCGCCGCGCTGCTGCGCAGGCAGCGGGCCGAGCGCCATCAGGTTCCAGCTTCCATCCTTCAGGCGAGCCAGCTCGATGTCGGGTTGATCGATGCGTATGCTCGCGATGTCCACCTTGCCTTCGAGCGGCTGTATCTCGTTGAGCACCATGTCCAGCGCCGGCAGCCGCAACAGCGGCTGCCCCTCGCGGTTGTCGAGTTCGAGATCGCGCAGTTCCAGCGTGCCCTGCAGCGCAATTTTCGTGTCGCCCGACGCGGGCTGGCGGAAACTCACATCGATATCGGTATCGAGCGCACCGGAGGCAATGCGGAAACCGAGCGGTACCGGCGAGTATTCATCGAAGCGTGCGAGATTGAGCGCGTTGAATTCGATCTTCAGCGTCGCTTCCCGCTCGTCGAGGAAGGGTCTGATGCGGCCCTTGAGCGAGAACGGCGCATCGTTGATGCGCGCGGCGATGGATGGCTCGACGAACAGTTCGACATCCGACGGCAGGTTGGACACGAAGGGCAGCCCGATCTGGATGTCGCTGATCACATGCTTGCGCGCAAACGGCTGGTCATCGATGTCGATACGACCGTCGCGCAAGGTGATGTTGTTGACCGAGAAGCGTGCCGGCTCGTCACTGGGCGGCTGGTCCAGCAGCTTTTTCAGCACATCGCTGTAGTTGTAATGCCCGTCCTCGTCCAGCCGGACGATGCGCAACAAAGGTCGCTCCACCTCCACCTGACGGATCACCGGCGCGCCCCGGAACAGCGACATCCACTCGACATCGACCGTCAGCCGGTCGACCGACGCGGCCTCCTCCTTGCCATCCACCTCCAGCATGCGGAAGCCGCGCACATCGAGCTTCAGCGTGTAGGGATTGATGTTCACCTCGTCGATCGACAGGGTCCTGCCAAGAAAGGCCGAGCCATGTTTCTCGGCGAGCGAACGGACCAGGTGGGGTGCCGCGAACACCCCCAGCAGTCCGAACAGGACCAGGAAAATCACCAGGGCGATGGCGGCCTTGCGCAGCGCCGGTCGTGCAATGAGGGTGTTCAGGGACATTGTGCTCATCCAGTGGTCGGGACGGCTGCGCGCAGCATGGGGCAGACACGCGGTCTACGGTCACAGCGTGCAGTGTGTCCGCGCTTGCCTGCATCAGCAAGCACCGGGCTGCACCTTGCAGGCATCCGCCACCCAAGGCAAGGAAAAGGCATGCGCAGAAATGAAAAAAGCCGCGGAAGCGGCTTCGATGACGGACGGGCTTGCAGGTATGGCGGAGTGGACGGGACTCGAACCCGCGACCCCCGGCGTGACAGGCCGGTATTCTAACCAACTGAACTACCACTCCGTACTGCGGGCGATGGCGTCCCCACGGGGATTCGAACCCCGGTTACCGCCGTGAAAGGGCGATGTCCTAGGCCTCTAGACGATGGGGACAGAAGGGGCGGGCCCCTCACAACAAAAAAGGCCGCTTGCGCGACCCTTTCCGGATCGTCGCTGCACCGGGTGCAACGACAGGTGTTGGCGGAGTGGACGGGACTCGAACCCGCGACCCCCGGCGTGACAGGCCGGTATTCTAACCAACTGAACTACCACTCCTCGTTGGTGCCGGCGCGACATCTTCCGGACCTGCAGACCAGCCCTGGGCTGGCGTCCCCACGGGGATTCGAACCCCGGTTACCGCCGTGAAAGGGCGATGTCCTAGGCCTCTAGACGATGGGGACCTAGTGTGCTGCACTGACTGCTTTGCTGCTCTCTTTCGCATGGTGGAGGTAAGCGGGATCGAACCGCTGACCTCTTGCATGCCATGCAAGCGCTCTCCCAGCTGAGCTATACCCCCGTCGAAAGAGACGCGCATTATAAACAGTGAAACGGCTTTGTAAAGGGCCTCGCGCCAGTTTTTTTGCGCAGCGCACATGGTCGGCAGGTGCGATGACGGGAACATCCCGCAGCCCGCATGAGGACGGCATGGCCGGTCGCCATCGCACGCCTCTTCAGAAGGACGAGGGCAGCACTTTGCCCGGATTCATCAGGTCGCGAGGATCGAACGCCGATTTGATCGCACGCATCATGTCCAGTTCGACCTCACTCTTGTAGCGGGGCAAGAGGTCACGCTTGAGCTGGCCAATGCCGTGCTCCGCGGAAATCGATCCCGCGAACGCCTGTACCGTGTCATGCACGAGCGCACTCGCGCGTGCCGCATCTGCGAGCAATGCCGCATTGTCGGCGGCATCGGGAAAGGACAGGTTGTAGTGCAGATTGCCGTCGCCGGCATGACCGAAGGCGACGATGCGCACGCCGGGCAGCAGCTCACCCAGCGCGGCACCGGTGCATTCCGTGAAGGCGGGTATCGCGCTGACCGGCACGCTGATGTCGTGCTTCACGCTGAATCCCTCAATGCGCTGCGCCTCCGAAATGTTCTCGCGCAGCGCCCACAGCGCGCTCGCCTGCGGGCCGTCCTGGGCGATCACCGCGTCCGCCACGAGCGCGTTCTCCAGCGCCCTGTCCAGCACGCTTTCGAGCACCGGTTCGAGCGCACGGGCGCCCCCCTGCTCCGCACCTGCGAGTTCGATCAACACGTACCACGGATGAGGCGCGGACAGCGGGTCGCGCGTCCCCGGGATATGCCGGAGCACCAGGTCCAGCGCGTCGCGTCCGACCAGTTCGAAGGCGTTCAGGGCATCGCCGGCGTGCGCCTGCAGGTGGCGCAGCAGTGCGATGGCCGAGCGCACGTCGGGCAGCGCGACCCAGGCCAGTGCGCTGCAGGCCGGCAGCGGCCGCAACCTGAGCACCGCGGCAGTGATGAAACCGAGCGTGCCTTCGGCACCGATGAACAACTGCTTCAGGTCATAGCCGGTATTGTCCTTGCGCAGACTGCGCAGGCCGTCCCAGATGCGCCCATCCGGCAGCACCACCTCCAGCCCGAGCACCTGTTCGCGCGCATTGCCGTGGCGCAGCACATGCACGCCACCCGCATTGGTGGACAGATTGCCGCCTATCTCGCAGGAACCTTCCGACGCCAGGCTGAGCGGGAACAGCAATCCGGCCTCGCGTGCGGCGGCCTGCACGGCTGCGAGCTTGCAGCCTGCCTCGACCGTGATCGAGGCATTGTCCGCATCCAGCGCGCGCACACGGTTGAGGCGCGACAGGTTCACCACCACTTCGTGACGCCCGCTGCGCGGCGTCGCCCCTCCGCACAGCCCGGTATTGCCGCCCTGGGGCACCATGGCGACACCGGCCTCGGTGCACACCCGCACCACCGCAGCCACCTCGGCCACCGATGCAGGGCGCACCACGCACAACGCGTCACCGCGATAGCGGCCGCGCCAGTCGGTGCAGTACGGCGCGGTGTCGGCCGCCTCGTGCAGCACGTGGGCTTCGCCCAGCGCCGCGCGCAAGCGTGCCAGTACCGCCTCGATCACACTGCCTTCCATGCCCCCTCCCGGCCGAGGATGTTCACTCCTCGCGCATCACCTCGGCATACAGATCGTGCACATCGCAGTCGGTGATGCGCACGCGCACGAAATCGCCGACTTCGAGATCCTGTCCGTCCAGTACATGCACAAGGCCGTCGATGTCGGGTGCATCGCCCTCGGTGCGCGCGACCGCGCCATCCTCGTCCACCTCGTCGACCAGCACGATCATTTCCCGGTCGATCTTTTCCTCCAGGCGCTGCGTGGAAATGTCTTCCTGGAATTCCATCAGGCGCTGCTTGCGCTCCTCGCGCACTTCGTCCGGCAAGGCGCCCGGCAGATCGTTCGCGCTGGCGCCGTCGACCGGCGAATAGGCGAAACAGCCGACGCGGTCCAGCCGCGCCTCGCCGAGAAAATCGAGCAGCTCCTCGAATTCCTGTTCGGTTTCGCCGGGAAAGCCGGTGATGAAGGTACTGCGTATCGTGATGTCGGGACAGATGGCGCGCCAGGCGCGGATGCGCTCGAGATTGTTCTCGGCGTTCGCCGGCCGCTTCATCGCCTTGAGCACGCGCGGGCTGGCATGCTGGAACGGGACGTCAAGGTAGGGAAGAATCATGCCCTCGGCCATCAGCGGAATGATGTCGTCGACGTGCGGATACGGGTAGACATAATGCATGCGTACCCAGATGCCCAGTTCGCCCAGCGCGCTCGCCAGGTCATGCAGCCTGGTGCGCAAGGGCCGCCCGCCCCAGAAGCCGGTGCGGTACTTCACATCCACGCCATAGGCGCTGGTGTCCTGCGACACGATGAGCAGTTCGCGCACACCGGCGTCGCGCAGTGCTTCGGCTTCGCGCATCACGTCGCCGATCGGCCGGCTCACCAGGTCGCCGCGCATCGACGGAATGATGCAGAAACTGCAGCGGTGATTGCAGCCTTCGGAAATTTTCAGGTAGGCGTAATGCGATGGTGTGAGCCGTATGCCCTGCGGCGGCACCAGATCGGTGAACGGGTCGTGCGGCCGGGGCAGGTGCTGGTGCACCGCATTCATCACCTCTTCCGTCGCATGCGGGCCGGTCACCGCCAGCACCTGCGGATGCGCTTCCAGCACCTGCTGTCGCTTGGGCCCTTCGGCCCCCATACAGCCAGTCACGATCACCTTGCCGTTCTCGGCCAGCGCCTCACCGATCGCATCGAGCGACTCCTCGACCGCGGCATCGATGAAACCACAGGTGTTGACCACCACGACATCGGCATCGTCATAGGTCGGCACGATGTCATAACCTTCCGAACGCAGGCGCGTCAGGATGTTTTCCGAATCGACAGTCGCCTTCGGACAGCCCAAAGAAACAAAGCCGACCTTGCGGGTCGGCTTTGCCGGATTACCGGATTCTGAAGAAGTACGGGTCACGCTGCGTCTCCGCCGCAAAACCCGGCATTTTACTTGTTTTGCGGACCTTTATCGCCCCCTGGCCCGAAGCCGGGGAACTTGAAGCCGGACATCATCGAACGGGTCTGCTGTTCGATCTGTTCCTGCATCTGCACGAACATGCGCTTGCTCTGCTCCATGTACGCACCCATCATGCTCTGCATGGCCGGCCCCTGGAAATTGAGGAACTGCGCCCACAGGTCCTTGCTCATCGTGTTGTTGTCGCCGTAGATGGAGCGGGCCTGTTCCTGCAGCTTGGACTGCATGTCGGTGAAGGCCTTGATATTGCCTTCCAGGTACTTGCCCATCATGCCCTGCATCGCATTGCCATAGAAACGGATCATCTGCGACAGCAGGTCCGACGTGAACATCGGCTGGCCTTCGCTCTCTTCCTCGATGATGATCTGCAGCAGGATGCTGCGGGTGAGATCTTCGCCGGTCTTGGCATCGACCACCTGGAATTCCGCATTCTCGAGCACGAGCTCCTTCACATCGGACAGAGTGATGTAGGAACTGGTGCGGGTGTCGTACAGGCGGCGGTTCGGGTACTTCTTGATCAGTCGGGTGGACGACGTACCCTCGCGGGCCTCTGAAGCGCTCATTGTGTGGTGTCCTCGCTCGTATGTGCTGCACCGGGGCGGTGGCCCCGCCCACTCGTGTGGTCTGACGGCTTTCGGGTCATCTCACGTGCTCCGGATGCCGGTCGCCGCTCTGCCGATCATACCGCAAGCAACAGCCTTATGCGGCACCGCCGCATAAGGCTTTATTCTGCTGCGATAAACCGCACTTATTGATAATACAGGCCACCATTGATGTTCAGCGTCGCACCGGTCACATAGCCGGCGAGTTCGGACGCCAGATAGGACACCGCGGCGCCGATTTCCTCGGGCTTGCCGAGACGCTTCATCGGTACCGAGTCGATGATGCCCTGGCGGATGTCCTCGCGGATGGCCATCACCATGTCGGTGCCGATATAACCCGGCGCGATCGCATTCACGGTGACGCCCTTGGTCGCCATTTCGGCGGCCAGTGCCTTGGTGAAGCCCACCACGCCCGCCTTGGCGGCGGAATAGTTGGTCTGCCCGGCCTGGCCCTTGACGCCATTGACCGACGAAATATTGATGATGCGGCCCCAGCCGCGCTCGGCCATCCTTGCCGCCACGTGGTGAGTCACATTGAACAGGCTGTCCAGATTGGTGGTGAGCACCGCGTCCCATTGCGACTTGTCCATCTTCACGAAGAACTTGTCGCGGGTGATGCCGGCGTTGTTCACGACCACATCGACCGGACCGATATCCTGTTCGATCTTCTCGATCATGGCCTTGCAGGAGTCGTAGTCGGACACGTCGCCCTCGGCGGCCTTCATGTCGAAGCCTTCCGACTTCATCCTGGCCAGCCATTCTTCCTTTTGGGGGAAGGCGGGCAGACAGTTCGCCACGACGGTGTATCCGTCCTTGGCCAGTGCCTTGCAGATGGCAGTTCCCAGACCGCCCATACCCCCGGTAACCAGGGCAACTCGTTTCGTCATGACTTCTCTCCCAGCCAGCTGCGATGGAAACCGTCCACTCCCGCCGGACGAAGTGGACGGTATGCGCGGACCTCCGCGCCGGCGATCAGGCCATATGCTGACCGCCGTTGATTGCGATATTGGCGCCGGTGACGAAGGCCGCCTCGTCCGACGCGAGATAGGCCACCAGCCCCGCGATCTCCTCCGGCTTGCCCAGGCGCGATACCGGGATCTGCGGCAGGATCTTGGTATCCAGTATTTCCTGCGGGATCGCGGTCACCATCTTGGTGCCGATGTAGCCCGGCGAAATCGTGTTCACGGTGACGCCGTTGCGTGCCACCTCGAGTGCCAGCGCCTTGGTGAAGCCGTGCATGCCGGCCTTGGCTGCGGAATAGTTGGTCTGCCCGAAAGCCCCCTTCGAACCATTGACCGAAGACACGTTGATCACCCGTCCCCACTTGCGCTCGGTCATGCCGTCGATCACCTGCTTGGTCATGTTGAAGCAGGAGTCGAGGTTGGTACTCATCACCACGTCCCAGTCGGCCTTGGTCATCTTCTTGAAGGTCATGTCGCGCGTGATGCCGGCGTTGTTCACCAGCACGTCCACCGGCCCGACCTCCTTCGCCACCGCCTCGACGCAGGCCTTGCACGAGTCGAAGTCCGACACGTCGCATGGATAGGCCCTGAACTCATACCCCATGTTGTTCATGTTCTGCAGCCACTCGGCTGCCTTGGTGTTGCCCGGACTGTGCGTAGTGACCACGCTGAATCCCTGTGCCGCCAGCTTGATGCAGATGGCTTCACCCAGTCCTCCCATACCACCGGTTACCAGTGCGACTCGCGTCATTTCCTTGTCTCCATTTATAGGTATCGAGGGTGGGTCTTCCGCAGCTCCCCTCTGAGGCTGCCATGTCCATCGCGGCCCGTGCCGGCCATCTCACACCGCATTCTGCGCGCCTGCGCGTCGCCTCCCGCTCCGTGCGCGAGGAATATGCACCGCGCGGGCCGGTGCGGGCGACGAGCCGGTCGTCGGGTCCTAGTTCGTGGCGATCTTTTTCACGTAGCGGCCCGGTGCGGGCTCGATCACCTTGTGACGGGCATTGCCTGGCGCCGCCGGTGGCGCCACCTTCTTGCCGGACAGTGGCACCAGCCACTGCGCGTAATGTTTCCACCAGCTGCCCGGATGCTCCGTCGCCCCGGCGCGCCATTCCTCTGCCGTGCTTTCGTTGCCGCCGGTCCAGTAGGAACGCTTGTCCCGCGACACCGGGTTGATGGTACCGGCCACGTGACCACTGGCACCCAGCACGAAGGTTGTCTCTCCGCCGAGCAGTCCGCGCACCAGGTAGGCACCGGTCCACGGCACGATGTGATCTTCGGACGTAGCCAGCAGATAGGATGGCATGTCCAGCTTGCCCAGATCCGCCTTCACGCCGAGCATTTCAAGCTTGCCCGGAATGCGCAGGCTGTTGTCCAGGTAGAGATTGCGCAGATACCAGGCCATGAACGGCCCCGGCAGATTGGTGCTGTCGCAGTTCCAGTGCAGGATGTCGAAGGCCGGCGGTGTTTCACCCTTCAGATAGTTGCCGACGACATAGTTCCAGATCAGGTCGTTCGGCCGCAGCGTGCTGAAGGTCTGCGCCAGTTCGCGGCCAGGCATGAGGCCACCGCGACCTATGGTCTGTTCGCGCGCGCTCACCATGGCCTCATCGACCAGGCAGCCGATCTCTCCCGCATCGGAAAAGTCCAGCAGCGTGGTGAGCAGCGCCATGCTGGCCACCGGCTTCTCGCCCCGTCCGCAGGCAACCGCCAGCGCGGACGCGAGCAGCGTGCCGCCGACGCAGAACCCGAGCGCATTGGGTTGAACATCGCCCGATATGTCGCGCACGACATCGAGCGCGGTCAGCGGGCCGAGTCTCAGGTAGTCATCCCAGGTGTGCTGTGCCAGCGAAGCATCCGCGTTCCGCCACGAAATCAGGAATACGGTATGCCCCTGCTCGACCAGATAGCGCACCAAGGAATTCTCCGGCTGCAGGTCCATCAGGTAGTACTTGTTGATGCACGGCGGAACGATGAGCAAGGGCTTCCGGAACACCTTGTCGGTGAGCGGTGCGTACTGGATGAGCTGTATGAGCTCGTTCTCGAACACCACCGAACCCGGTGTCACGGCCAGGTTGCGACCGACTTCGAAGGCCCCGGGCGTGGACATCGAGATATGCCCCTGCTGCAGGTCGTGCAGCAGGTTCTGCAGGCCCCGCCTGATGCTCTCGCCTTCGGTACGCAACGCCGTCTCGATGAATTCGGGATTGGTCGCCGCGAAGTTCGCGGGAGACATCGCGTCGATCACCTGCTTGGACAGGTAGCGCAGCTTGCCCCGGGTACGCCCGTCACTGACCGGAATCGCCTCGACGCATTCGCGCATGAAGGCCGAATTGATCAGATAGGCCTGACGCAGGTAGTCGAAGTAAGGGGTACGACTCCATTCCGGAGCACGGAAGCGACGGTCCGCCGGATCGGTCTGCACCACCGGTGCCGGCGGTTCTTCATCGGGCTTGCGCTGTACGAAGGTTTGCCACAGCCGCGTCTGGTTCTCCAGCCACTGTTGCTGCAGGGCGGCAAGGCGGGCGGTCTCGGGCGGTGGCAAAGCCGCGCCGGCATGCGGCATCTGCGCAGCCAGGACCGATTGCTGACGCGTCATGAATTCGGTGAAATTCTTGCCCATTGCCGCCACGACTGCGGACCAGTCGGGCATGGCGGCCTCGTTGCGAGGCGGGGCGGACTTTCCGGGTGCTGCCGAGTCGCTGCTCATCAAACAAAACCCCAGTCGTTTTTCTGTGCGGACGCGACACCTGTGTCAGGCATCTGCGGAATCTGCGCTCATTTTTCCGGTCGCAGTCGCGGCGACGAGCATAGCAGCGTGCAAGGACCACGGAGCCTGATGCCTGCGGGGATGTCATCCCGTATCGACCGTGCCGCCATGCGGCACCCTGTGCGCACAATGATTGTTGCATCGCACAAAATGAGTGTCAATCCCGCAGCGGCGCCGGCAGCACGCTCATCTGCGCACTGCATCGTTTCTGGACAGGGAACCGAGGAGCTTTCATGTACATCGTCGCCATCGCGTGGATATACGTCGTGCTCATGATGGCCGTGACGGAACAGTCCGTCGCGGCGGCCGTCATGACGCTGCTGTTCTATGGGGTCGCGCCGCTCGCCTTGTTCCTGTGGCTGTTCGGCACGCCGTCGCGCCGGCGCGCACGCCTCGCCGCCGAACGCGCGCAGAGCGCGGCCGGTGCGCAGGCCGTGCCGGGCGATCGCTCAGAGGATGTGGCCGTGGGCGAGGCCGTCGACCAGGCGATGGATGAGCAGGATGCTGCCCACCCCGAGCGAAATCAGGATGATCTGCTGCACGGTGGCGCCCAGTTCCGCCCGCTTGTGAAGGCCGGGAATGAGATCGGCGACCGCCACGTAGATCATGCTGGCGGCCGCGATGCATAACAGGTAAGGGACAGCGCCGCTGACCGCGGACAGTGCGAACCAGGCACCGACTGCGCCGACCAGCGTGGCCAGACTGGACAGCAGATTGAAGGCGAGCGCGCGCACGCGGCTCATGCCCGAGTGGAGCAGCACCAGATAGTCGCCGACCTCCTGCGGAATCTCATGGGCAACGATGGCGGTGGCGGTCACGATGCCCAGTGGAATGCTCTGCGCGAAGGCAGCGGCGATCAGCACGCCATCGACGAAATTGTGGAAGGCATCGCCGATCAGGATGAGCGAAGCCGCGCGCTGGCCGTCGGCCGACTGTGCGGAATGTCCATGCGCGTGGTGAGCGTGGCCGTGGGCCTCGTCATGTGCATGGACCGGCTGCTCGACCGGATCGTGGGCTTCGCAGCTCACTTCGTGACAGTGCCGCCACAGCACCAGCTTTTCCAGCAGGAAGAAACCGAGGATGCCGACCAGCAGCAGGCTGGTGGCCAGTTCAGCGCTGCCGACGGCCTCGATGGCCTGCGGCAGGACGCCCAGCAGCGCCGCGCCGAGCAGCGCGCCGACGGAATAGCTGATGAGCAGGGGAATGCGCTGCAGATTGACGGCCAGCCCGAAAAGCGCGGCGGCGCAGACACTGATCGCGCCGCCCGCGAGTGAGGCGAACACGATCCAGGCAAGTACTGACATGATGGGAAGAACTGAAAACGGACTCTTATTATCCTTGAACTCGGCAAGCCGGTCAGGGCAACGACACAGATTGTTCCAGCCAGATCAGACTGGCCATGCGGCCACAGCGCGCATCGCGGCGGAAGGAATGGAACAATCCGGCCTGACTGAAGGTGCACAGGCCGCCGCCATACACGGCAGATACACCCGCTGCCGCGAGATCCATGCGTGCCAGCGCATACAGATCGGCGAACAGTCGGTCACCGCTGCCGGCGCGAAATGCTCGTCCGGCCTCTGGCAGCCGCTGCAGGAAGGCTGCGCGCACTTCCGGCCCCACCTCGAAGGCGAGCGGACCAATGGCCGGCCCCAGCCAGGCCATCAGTTCGCCCGGCGGCACCGCCATGTCGCGCACGGTGCGGCCGAGCACACCGGCTGCCAGCCCTCGCCAGCCCGCGTGCGCCGCAGCGACGACACGAGCGGAACGGTCGCACAGCAGCACCGGCAGACAGTCGGCGGTCATCACCGCGCACACGCGACCGGGCGTGCGCGCAACCGACGCGTCGGCCTGGGTCGGGCATGGCTGGTCGGCATCGGCCACCGTCACACCGTGAACCTGATCCAGCCACATCGGCTCGGCGGGCAGATGGGCGCGCAGCAGGGCGCGGTTCGCGCTCACCGCGTCCGGTGCGTCGCCCACATGCGAAGCGGGATTGAAAGGCCCGAACGGCGGCGCACTCGCGCCGCCCAGACGGGTCGTGACACAGGCGCGCACGCCAGCGGGTGCCGGCCAGTCCGGGCGGATGAGCGGCAGCGTCATGTCCGCGCCGGCTGCAGTGAATCGATGAGCATACGCAAGTCATCGGGCGGCGCTACCTGCCATTCCATCGCCTGTGCGTCACGCGGATGGATCAGGCCCAGACGCCACGCGTGCAAGGCCTGGCGCGAGAAACGTCCGGCGACCGTACGACTGGCATACACCTCGTCACCGAGCAGCGCGTGGCCGATGTGCGCCATATGGACACGGATCTGGTGAGTACGCCCGGTTTCCAGCCGGCATTCGACCAGCGTCGCGTGGTCGAGCGCCTGCATCGCGCGATAGTGGGTACATGCCGGCTTGCCGCCGGTGGCCACCACCGCCATGCGCGTGCGCTGCACCGGATTGCGGCCGATCGGCGCATCGACCGAGCCCTCGCCGCGCAGCGTGCCGGAGGCCACTGCGATGTAGCGCCGCGATACGGTACGCGCCTGCAACTGCCGCACCAGATCGACCTGCGCCTCGACCGTCCGCGCCACCACCAGCAGGCCACTGGTATCACGGTCCAGCCGGTGCACGATGCCGGCACGCGGCACCTTCTGCAGCGCGGCATCGTGATGCAGCAGCGCATTCAGCAGGGTGCCGTCGGCGACGCCACTGCCCGGATGCACAACCAGACCGGCCGGCTTGTTGATCACCAGCACGGTATCGTCCTCGAACACGATATCGAGGGGAATCGCTTGCGGCGCATGCGCGCCCTCCCCGGGCACGCTGCCAGGATCGAGCGACAGACGTTCGCCGCTGTAGGTGCGGCGACGGGCGTCGGTACAGGACAGTCCATCCACCGTCACCCGGCCTTCGCGCAACCAGCCCTGCAGGCGGCTGCGCGAATATTGCGACCAGACCCGGGCCAGCACCGCGTCGAGCCGCTCACCGACGATGCCGGGAGGCACGACAGCCTGCAAGCGGTTGTCGGCCGGCTCGGCGATATAATCGTCGTCTTGCGTTTCTTCCAGGATCAGAGCGGTCATGTGGCGTAGTGTAGCGATACTGTGGGTGGCTCTGGCGGCCGGGTGCGGACTCCTGCCGGACAAGATCGACGAAACGGCGACCTGGTCCGCGCAGCGGCTCTATTCCGAAGCCAAGGAAAGGCTGGGCGAAGGTTCCTACGAACAGGCGATCAAGCTGTACGAAAAGCTGGAAGCCAAGTTTCCGTACGGACGCTATGCGCAGCAGGCGCAGATCGAGGTGGCCTACGCCTATTACCGGCAGGGCGAGCGCGCCCAGGCGATCGCCGCCTGCGACCGCTTCATCAGGCTGCACCCGAATCATCCGAACGTCGATTACATCTATTACCTGCGAGGCCTGGTCGACTTCAATGAAGACCTCGGCATCATGAGCAATCTGTCGCGCCAGGACATGACCGAGCGCGATCCCAAGGGGCTGCGCGACTCCTTCGACGCGTTGAAGGAACTGGTCACCCGCTATCCGGACAGCAAGTACACGCCGGATGCACTGATCCGCATGAACTACCTCGTGAACTCGCTCGCAGCCCACGAAGTGCACGTGGCACGCTACTACATCAAGCGCGGAGCCTTCCTCGCCGCCGCGAACCGCGCACAGTTCGCGGTGAGCAACTACCAGGAAACACCGGCGGTCGAGGAGGCGCTCTACATCATGATGGTGGCCTATGATTCGCTCGGTCTGACCGATCTGCGCGACGATGCCGAGCGTGTCATGAAGAAGAATTTTCCGGACAGCGACTACCTTGCCCGTGGCTTCAAGGATCCGGGCGTAGACGACCCATGGTGGAAGCTCTGGTAAGCGGGCAGCGAAGCCCGCGCCAACGCCACCCACCGGAACCGATCGTCCATCCACTGCGGAGAACACCATGTACAACAAGGTATTGCTCGCCTACGACGGTTCCGAATCCGGGCGCCGAGCGCTGCTCGAATGCGCCGAAATCAACGATCTGCTGCGCGCTGAAATCCACCTGCTGGCCGTCGCACCGATCGCTGCAACCCTGTTCGTCGCAGAAGGTTTTGTCGCCGATGTGCCGCAGGAGGAAGAGAACGCACGCTTTGCCGAGGTGCTGAAGGAAGGGCTGGAACAGCTCAAGTCACGCGGCGTAAGCGCCGAAGGCCACCTGGTGACCGGCGACGCGGTACGCGAAATCAACCGCCTCGCACTGGAACTGAAGTGCGATCTCATCGTCGTTGGCCACACGCGCCACGCCTCGCGCCTGGAGCGCTGGTGGAGAGGTTCGGTCGGCGCATCGCTGGTCGACGAAGCGCCGTGCAGCATCCTGGTGGCGGTGCACCGGGGCAAATGAACCTGTTCGCCGGACGTGCGCGTTCCGCCCGGCTCAGGATCTGGTCACGATCAGGCGCACGGCCAGGGAAGCGAATACCGCCGCCGCGACACGGTTCAACGCGGTCCTCAGCGAGATCGATCTTCTCAACAGTACGCCCGCTTTCCCGGCCATCCATGCAATGGCCAGGAATACGATCAGCGCGCATGCCATGAACACCAGTCCGAGCACGGCAAGCTGCGCAGGGACCGGGCCGCGGGCCGGATCGGCGAACTGCGGCAGGAAGGCCAGGAAGAAGATGGCCACCTTGGGATTGCTCACATTCATCACCACGCCGCGCGTGAACAGCCGCCCGGCACCGCGTTGCACACCATCGCCCGAGTCCTGCGGCACACTGCCCGCACTGGCACGGAAGGCCTGCCAGGCGAGCAGGAGCAGATAGGCCGCACCAGCGAACCTGAGCAGGTTGAAGGCAAGCGCGGAGGTCTGGAACAAGGCCGCGACGCCAAGTGCCACCGCCGCGATGTGGACCAGCAGACCGCAGCACAGGCCCAGCGTGATGAGCAGACCGGCGCGCACGCCGTGCAGCGCCGACTGCGCCAGCACGAACAGGTTGTCCGGGCCGGGAGCGATCGCGAGCGCGATTGAAGCGGCAACGAACAGCGCGAGATCATTGGCGGGAATCATGGGCGGCGAGCCTACATCGTTTGCCGCCGGCTGACAGCCCCGGCCACGTGATCGCACGCTGTCGGGTTTGTCCGGGCCGCGACTTTCCGCGCACCCGATTGTCGGAATGGACGCCTGCCCCGCGCAGCCATCCGAGGGCCGGCGCTACCCGCCACCGATCCCCTCAGGCGTGCACGCGGATGAAATCCTGCCCCCAGCGTTCGGCGCGCGGCGAACAGCCGGACAGCGAGGCCTGCACCTCGGGCACGGTGAAAAAGGTCTGTTCGTGCAGATAGGGATGGGTCATGCGGCCGACGTCCCGTGCATCGTGGCTGAGGTCGACGATGCGGCCGTCTATCAGATTGAACTGGTGCTCGAAATGGCCGCGTATCGCGCCGCCGAACACATAGCGCATGAACAGCGAGCCGAACTTGCACGACCCGGACAGATCGTCCGGCTGCGCCAGGGCCCGTTCGCCCGCCAGTTCGCACCAGCGCTCGAACACGAATGACTTGGCCAGCGCGAAGCGCGCGTAACTGTAGTCGAGGCGGGATTCGCCACTGCAGGTCCAGTCGATGAAGTCCATGGATACGGGTGGTGCCGCCAGCGAAGCGCGACATCGGTAATGAACACGATACTCATCGATGCAAGGTTCGCGCCTGCATACTGCATCCGCCCGATTTTCCCGGTGACGAGCGGATCAGTCCGCGCCCAGCGGCGCCGCCTCGCGCAGCGCTTCGCGCACGCGCAGCACCGACCGCGGGTCCAGCCCGTGAGCCCTTGTCTGATCGGCACACAGCGCACCGCGGAAACCGAGGTAGTCGGGCCGCAGCGTCATCAGTTCAGCGACATGATGCAGGCGCAGCGATCCGGCCAGCCCGCACAGCAGCCCGCGGGCGCGCGCGCGGGCAACGAAGTCTGCCAGCCAGTCGCGGCTCGCCACATCCGGCAGGCTCAAGCCAGCCTTGTGCGCGGTATCCACCATCACGCCGTCGAAATCCGCCTCGGCCACCGCATCGACCAGATCGACGGGCGGCGCGAGATCGGCGAACACGACGGCGATGCGCCGCACGCCGGACAAGGAGCGCAGCCCGGCCAGGCAGGCGTGCACCGGGGCGTAGTCGCGACCTCCGCGCACCCAGTCCGGCGGAAACAGTCCGGCCTTGACGTAATCGACACCGGTCGCGGCGACATCCGCCATCGCCGCCTGCACGGCGGCGGCATCCGCTTCGACATTGCCGGCCGTGGCACTGGTCGCCACCCGCCCGGCGACGAAGTTCACCACCGCCCGTATGTCATCGACCGGCAGGGCACCGAGCGCGCCGTCGGCGGGTTGCTTGAGGTCGATCAGATCGACACCGGCATCGAACACGATGCGCGCCTCATCGAGATCGCGCACACTGGCCAGCATGCGCATCACGGCTTCGCTCCCGCGCGATGCGACTCTATCCGTTCGACCAGCCAGCGCCACGCCTCCAGTTCGTGCGGACCTGCGGTCTTGTCGATGGCGATCTGCAGATAGGCCAGTTCGGCATCGATCTTGTCCATCGGCAACATGTGCAGGCGGCTGACCAGGATGGCGGCTTCGATCACCGCAGAACGCGCCCGGTTGAAACCCGGAAACACGCCGTGGCTTTCTTCATGCACGGTCCGGCACAGCAGGCGCGGACGCACCGGGTCGTCCTCGACCTCGACCAGTTCCAGCTCGCGGTGCGCCAGCGTATCGACCAGTCGCGCACAGCCGATCCTCTCGGCCGCCTGTACCGGCCAGTCGCGACGCCCGGTCAATGTGCCGGCGAAAACGCGTACGTCGTCGGTGAAATTCACCACCGCGATGCGCGTCGCCAGCAGGTTGTCCAGCGTGCCGGACGGCCGGAACGGCGCCAGCACGGTCAGTCCGCGTTCTTCGCGTACGCCCAGCGGCGTGATGTGGGTCCGTCCCTGCACATCCACCGTAGTCAGTATGGTTTCCCAGATCATGATTCGCTCTCGCCGGGCGGCGCCGGCGTCGTGTTGCTGTGTTCACCCGCGCTCGGGGTGCCGGTCGCACCGGCGGCACGGCGCTTCGCTTTGCGCTGCAGCGTGGTGCCGGGCGCGCAATGGGCCATCAGGTCCTGTTCCTTCTTCTCGACCGCGGCCCCCCACAGCAGTTCTTCGTCCTGCGCATACCTCCGCCCGAGCTGCCAGGCGATCTGGGCGCGCGCCAGTTCGACACCCAGGTAAAAGGCATGCCCGCCGTCATCGGCCACGTTCAGGCCGGGATACAGTGCAAACGGATCAGTGCTCACCTGCATGCCGTCGCGGTTGTAGATGTGTATGCCCTGCTCGCTGATCTGTATGCGGAAATTCGGGTCGCGCACCGCAGCCGCCAGGTCCGCGATCTCCTGTGGCGTATCGGTGAAAGGACGACGCTGGTGCGTGGTCATCAGATCGTCGGAGTAGTCGCGCGGCAGCGCATTGTCGTCGCGCGCGGCATACATGATGCGGCGCGCGATGTCCGCTTCCTTCACCGCGCGGCGCGCGTGCGGACTGACTTCGGTTGCCAGCACGGCGCCGACGCGCAGCTCGGAAATGATGCCGAACAGCAGTGCGTTGATGCCACTGGTGTCGGCATCGGTCAGTTCGGTCAGATTGCCCACGCCCATCATCATGGGAATGTCCGGATGCGTGCGCCGCAGGTCGTGGTAGCGCACGATGGACGATGTAAAGCCGAAATGGATGGGCTCGATGATGGGATCGGCGTAGAACGGCTCGCCACGTGCCAGCATGATGTCCACCGCGTCGCGCAGCGAATCCAGATCGCCCGGCGTATCCGGGATGAGCACCGGAATGGCGTCGACCTCGTCCGCCACCCACAGCGTGCTCTTCTTCAGGCTGAGCAGGTAGTCGGCACCGGCGCGCGCGCCGCGCAGCAGGTCGTCGGTATTCAGCGAATCGATGCTCACCTGGAAGCCTTCGTCCTTGAGCGCACGTATGCAGTCTTCCATGTGCGGAAAGGGCGTGTCAGGCAGGCAACCGATGTCAACCACATCGGCACCGTCACGCCGGTAACGGCGCGCGGTCGCCAGCACCTGGTCGACACCGACCTGCGGCGCATCGACGATTTCCGCGAAGATGAGCACGTCGTGACGGTCGAGCACCCGCTTCTTCGCCTTGCGGCCGAAGTGCACCGGCAGATCCTTCACCTCGTCCGGACCGCGCTGCACCGGAATGCCGTAATGGCGCGACAGATCATCCAGGTCGCCGCGGCAACGGCCGGGCACGATGATGCGGTCGGCATCGACCGGCGCCGGCAGACGGCGCCGTATGAGGTCGGCCGTCATCAGGCCGGCCACATTGATGCCGACATCGAGCACGCTGGGCACGAAAGGCAGAGGCTGCATGTCATCGAGGATGCGATGCAGGCTCTTGTACGCGAGATGCCCGGTCAGGAAGAGGATGCGCTCGCCGGGGCGGGCGACGGCTTGGTCAGACATGCCAGTCTTTGCTTGAGTGCGCTTGCCAGCGCCTCCACGCTGTTGACCACGGTGACGCCTTCGAATTCGGCGAGCCGGGCGGTGTGCGCGAGATCGATCGCGCGCGGATAGAGGGTGACCCATTCGCTGGGCGATTCGGTCACCACCACCGGTTCGTTGTCGCATGCGAACACGATGACGGGAATGCGCAGCTTGCCGGCCTGGGCGAAGATGTTCGTCACCAGCGTATCGGAAATGCCACAGGCGCACTTGGCTACCGTGTTGGAAGTGGCCGGAGCCACCACCACCGTGTGGTACTGCCCCTGATAGAACAGGCCGACCGGGGCGGCACTGGCCGTGCTGTCGCGGAACACGCGGTAGCGCTTCTTCATGTCGGCCAGCGGATAGCCATACATGTTCAGCACCTCCTCGCCGGCGCGCGACATGAACAGATCCACGCCGTGCGCGTCGGCATCCGCGGGTACGACGCCCGACAGTGCATCGATGAGCGCCAGCGATTCCTTCAGGAAGTGGCCGGATCCGGTCAGCCCCCACGCGATGCGCGCGTCGGGCAGCACCTCGGCTTCATCCGGAATGTCCTGCATGCGTGGGTCAGTAGCCATCACCCGCCTGCGTGTCAGTATCGATATCCAGTCTTTTCATCTTGCGATAAACGGTGTTGCGGCTCACGCCCAGTTCGCGCGCGAGCCCGGCGATATTCCAGCGATGGCGGCGCAGTTCGGCAAGCAGCGCGTCGCGCTCGGCCGACTGCAGCGGGTTCAGGTTGCTGGTCGGCGCCGCGGGCATATCGCCCGGCGCGGCACCCGGGGATGTCCCGCCCGTCGCGACCGCCGCCGGCTCCGGCGCTTCCATCAGTTCGGCCGGCATGTCGCGCAACGTGATTTCGCCACCGTCGGACATGGCAACCAGAGTACGCAGCACATAGCGCATCTGCCGGATATTGCCCGGCCAGCGATAGCGGTCCAGCACCTGCATGGCGGCCTGGCCGATGCGCACCGGCGGATGCCGACCCGCGTTTTCCTCGGCCAGACAGCGCTCGATCAGCGCACGCCGGTCGGTCCGTTCGCGCAGCGGCGGCAAGGTCACTTCCATGCCACGCAGTCGGTAGTACAGGTCTTCGCGGAAATGACCCTCGCGCACCATGGCGCGCAGGTCGCGGTGCGTCGCGCACACCAGTTGCAGGTCGACCGGCACCGCGTTCTCCGCGCCGAGCGGGGTCACCTTGCGCTCTTCCAGCACGCGCAACAGCCGGGCCTGGAGCTGCAGCGGCATGTCGCCGATCTCGTCCAGGAACAGCGTGCCGCCGTCCGCCTGCAACACCTTGCCGCGCCGGCCGTCGCGGTTGGCACCGGTGAAGGCGCCCTGCTTGTAGCCGAACAGTTCCGACTCGATCAGCGACTCCGGCAGCGATGCGCAGTTGATCGCGACAAAAGGCCCGCGCGCCCGCTGGCTGGACGAATGGAAGGCACGCGCAAACACTTCCTTGCCGGATCCGGTCTCGCCGAGAATGAGCAGCGGGATGTCGCGATCCAGGATGCGCATCGCACTGTGCACATTGCCGGCCATGCGCAGATCACCCAGGTCCAGTTCCGCCAACGCCTGGGCCGCCGAGGCTGATTCCGAGCGCGAACCCGACTGGTTGCGATTGCGAGCGGGCTGCTGCGCCAGCACATGCCAGGTCTGGTGCTGCGGCATCGACAGCGTGAGCGGATGAAAGCCCGCACGATAGCTGCGCGACAGCAGTTCCGGCAACGACTGACCGAAGAACTCGGTCACGTCGCGGCCGAGCAGCGTTTCGCCCTCGGGTGCGAGCAGTTCGAAACCGGTGTGGTTGGCTTCGACGATTTCGCCTTCCGGCGTCAGCGCCAGCATGCCCTCCACTGCGGTGGACACGCGCCCGGCATGAGCGTGGAAGCGGATCAGGTAATCGGTGGCGTGACGAGCGCGAAAGGCACGGTGTTCGATCACCCGCGCCGAGCGCTCGACCAGCGCGCGCAACGCGCGCGCGCCACCCGGCGACAGCGAACAGACGGCCAGCACGGCCGCCACCTCACCCACGCCGTCATAGATGGGCGCACCGGCGCAGATCATGTCGATATGACGCGCGAAGAAATGCTCCTCGCGTGAAATCACCAGCGAATGGCGTTCGGTCAGGACGGTGCCTATGCCGTTGGTGCCCTGCAGATCCTCGCTCCAGCGTGCGCCCTCGACCAGCCCGCGCAGCGAGGCCTCGCGTGCAAAGCCGGGATGGCGGACCACACTGACGATGACGCCTTCGGCGTCGGCCAGCACCAGCGCCGAACTGGGATCGTCGAGCTGGCGGTGCAGAGCCTGCATTTCGGGCACCGCCGAATCCATCACCTCGCCGAGCTTGTCGCCGCGCTCGCGCCAGGCCTGCGGCTGCAGCGCGGGCTGGGTGTCTTCCGATGCGGGATCCAGCCCCAGCTCGTGAAAGCATCGCAGCCAGGATCGGGCCACGAGTTCGTGCCCGGCGGGGCGCTGTGGACGGCTGATGATGGCGTGTACCGAACGGACGTGTTCAGCCACCTGATTGGTAGAAACCATGTGTTCGAACCCAGGGAACCGGTAAGCGCTCTTCGGGCTGCCGACGGTCGATTGCACACGCATCGTCCTCCGGCAGGCGATCCGGGTGGCCGCATCGCGGCCGGCCCGGAAAAAGCGCCCAATGGTACCACCCCGGCGGGAAGCGTTCACGGGCCGCCCCGGGCAGACCCCCAGGGGGCGCCCGCTTGCACCGCTCAGTCGTAGATGTCGGTCGACATGGCGCCGGGCTCGGCACCGGACGCCAGCAGATGGGCCACGGCCAGACGCTGCCTGCGGAACACCGCCCAGTAAAGCGCGTTGAAGCCCGAGCGGTCGATTTCGTTCGGATCGAAGCCGGCGGCAAGCAACTGGTCCATGACGCCGATATGGCCCAGGTAGGCAGCAAGCGACAGCGCGTGCCGCCCGAGTTCGCGGTCGTATTGCAGGAAGTCGGGCCGGTGTCGCAGCAGTTCCGCGATCACCTCGCCACGATCCATGAGCACGGCATCGATCAATGGCACATGGCCGTTCGCGCTTTTCACATCAACATCCGCACCCGCTCTCAGCAACAGCGCCACCACCGCATGGTGGCCGGCCAGCGTCGCGCCACCCAGAGGGGTGAAACCGGATGCTCCGCGCCGATTGACATCGGCACCGGCGGCGATCAATGCGCGCACCAGATTCAGCTCACCCGCCGAGGCCGCGCGGGCGAGCACGCTGTCGCCCAGCACATCGCGCACATTCGGCTGCGCGCCCGCCTTGAGCAGACGGGACACCGCGGCCCAGTCGCCGCGGCGTGCCGCCGACAGCATCGCGTAATCGCTTGCGCGGTAGTCGCGTACGTCCGGATCGCTGGCAGCGCGCCGGATATCCGCGTACTGCATCGCCGTCGCGGGCATGCGATCTCGCGGGCGCGGCGCTTCCCTGATCGCGCCCACCCACTCCTGCGGCAGTTCCTGAGCGTGCACACCGGACGCGAACAGCGTCGCACAACAAAGCGCGATCAGAGAAAGGGATTTTGACGATTTCATCATGAGGCATCTCCGGCGACATCGACGCCGCCTTCCCTGGCGCGCAAGGCCGCGACCCGCGCCACCGCCTGGGCACGGTTGGTCACGTCCAGCTTGCGCAGGATTTTCTGGATATGGTTTTTCACGGTGAGCGGACTGATATCGAGGATCTGTCCGATCTCGTGATTGGTCTTTCCTTCGCGCACCCATTCGAGCACCTGGAGTTCGCGCGCACTGAGCGAAATCGGCAGCGGATTGCGGCTGCGCGGTCGGGCACCGTTTTCCGCGCGTTCGAACTCGTTCACGCGCAGCAGCGCCAGATGCAGATGAGGCATCAGCAGTTCGATGCGGCGCGCATCATGCAGTGTCGGCGCAAGCGGCAAGCCAAGCAGCGCGAAGAAGGTGGATTGTTCCCCCCTCACCTCGCGGCATCCGTGGGCCAGCGCGTGCGTCAGTTGCAAGGACGACAATGTGCGGCCGACCGGCGTGTGGTCCGCACCCTGGGCACTGATCAACGGTTCGCGCGCCCCCTGGCGCCAGCTTTCGAGCAGGCGCGAAATCAGCCCGCCCGCCGGATCGGTCAGGCGGGACTCGAAATCCGGTGCCAGCACAGTGCGCGAAAACACCATCGCGCGGAAATCCAGTCGCTCGATGTCGCCACACGCACACACCATGATTTCGTGCGGCAACAACGCCTGCAAGGAGCCCTGTGCCCACAGGAAGAACTGGAAGCGTTTCACCACGCGTATGGACGTTTCGATCGTGAACAGCAATTGCTGCGAATCGATCTGACCGCGGTCGAGCGGATCTGCCATGGTGGAGGAGAGGAGCTGCAACGCGTTGACTGTTGTTGTGATCGGTACGCACGCACATGAGTGATACCGACCGCGGCCGCTCGCCCCAAGCGGGGCCGGGCCCCTGACCCAGCGGATGCGTCATGCAAGCAACACATGACCTGATGTAAGCAGGACCGAAGTTTTGCAGCCAAATGTTGCAAGGCGGTGAAACAGGGTCACCGCACCGGGTCGTCCGCGCGAGACACGCGCAAACGGCTGAGTTCCAGAACGGAAAGCGAGGGAAGCGAGCGCCCTCGGGACGCCCGCTCGGGTCGAGGCAGGGATGACGTTCCGCACCGGCGGGTAGCGGTTCCGTGCCGCTTCGGCCAGCGGCTGCCCTTGCCCGCCTGAGGTATCGCCCGCAGGATCCGGGCGCGCCGCCGGCCAGGCACCGGGCGACCGGCCCTGCTCAAGGCTGATCGAGACTGCCCATCGCCCGCGGCCAGGTGACGATGCCCCACGGCAGCTTCTTGTCCTCGATACGGCCGGTCACTTCCAGCTTCTGCGCGTCGACCACCACCACCGCATCGGAGCGGCCGCACACCACCAGAATCTTTTGCTCATCCGGAGTGAAGCTGAAATGCCAGCAACGATCCGCATCCAGCGGCACGTCCTTGATCTTGGAGAAGGTTTTCGCGTCGAACACTTCAAGCATCCTGGCGCGCGACGTGGCCACGAAAAGCCGCTCGCCCTTGCGGTCGAACGCCACGCCATAGGGCGTCTCGCCGGTGGCAACCGCCTTCACCGGATCGAGCTTGTCGTCGAGCACCAGCACGTTGTTGCTCAGTTCCAGCGTGGCAACGAAGGTCTTGCCATCGGGTGACAGCTTGATGCCGCGCGGACGCGTGCCGTACTTGGCGACATCCACCTTCTTCAGCAGCTTGCCGGTCCTGATGTCGTGCAGCGTCAGCGTGTTGTCGGCTTCATTGGTCACCACCAGACGCTTGCCATCGGAGGTGAATTCGATGCCTTCGGTTTCCGGGCCGCCGACGATGTTGCGGATCACCTTGCCCTTCTTCAGGTCGACGACCGCCACCTTGGCCGGTTCCTTGCCGTCGTCGTCATCGTCATCATGAGCACCGCCCTTGCCATCCGCCTTCCCGTCATCGTCCTTCTTGTCAGCACCGCCCTTGGGCGGTGGCCCCAGCTTCGACGTGGGCTCGAAGGACACGAAGGCCATGCCGCCACGCACCCGCACAAATTCAGGGTTCTTGCCTATCCTGATGCGCTTGCTCACCTTGCCGCTGGCCACGTCGATCAGCGCGATGTCGCCGGATTCGCGCACCGCCACCACCAGGGTCTTGCCATCATCGGTGATACCCAGTCCGCGCGGCACCTTGCCCCCCACCTCCATGTCCCCTGTCACCTGCATGGAAGCAAGGTCGATGATGGAAATACCGTCGTTCTGGTTGCTCACATAGGCGGTACCGGCGGCCCGGGAAAGACCTGCCCCGGCCATGAGGGAAAAAAGCACGACCGGCATCAGGCCGCGGCTGGCAAATTTGACTCGCATGGAAAGTCTCCTCGGGATCTTATAGGGGTGCTGGACGATGCGCGGCGCAAAGTATAGAGAGGGCAGCGGCCCTCGGGGTTCAGGATTTCCGCCAAACCCGAGCGGGCCGTCACAGGAAATCATCCCGCAGAAACTCGCGCAGCAGCCCGGGACCGGCAAGGGAAAACATCCCGCACGCAGGCGGCGGTACAATGCAAGGTTTTCCGCAAACCGCATCGACGACCGCCATGGAAGCAGAACGCCTCAACGCCATCGCCAATCACCTGACCGACCTGCAATCGCGGGCCGGCGAACTGCGGAGGTATCTTTGACTACGATGCCAGGGCATCGCGGCTCGAGGAAGTGGAACGCGCGCTGGAAGACCCCAGCGTGTGGAACGACACCGCGCGCGCGCAGGAACTGGGCAAGGAGAAGCACTCGCTCGAAGGCGTGGTGCGCGTACTCGAGTCCATTGATGCGCGCCTGAACGACGCGCGCGAACTGTTCGATCTCGCGCGCGAGGAAGCGGACGAGGACACGGTCGCCGCCATCGAGGCGGACAAGGAGAAGATCGAGGCCGATGTGGCTGGCCTTGAATTCCGCCGCATGTTCAACAACCCGCAGGACCCGAGCAACTGCTTCCTGGAAATCCAGGCCGGCGCAGGCGGCACCGAAGCCCAGGACTGGGCCTCGATGCTGCTGCGCATGTACGTGAAGTACTGCGAGCGCAAGGGCTTCAGCGTCGAGGTGATGGAAGAGTCGGAAGGCGAAGTGGCCGGCATCAAGAGCGCCACGATCAAGGTAAGCGCCGAGTACGCCTATGGCACGCTGCGCACGGAAACCGGCATCCACCGGCTGGTGCGCAAGAGCCCCTTCGATTCGGGCGCGCGCCGCCATACCAGCTTCTCCAGCGTGTTCGTCTACCCCGAGGTCGATGACTCCATCGATATCGAAATCAATCCGGCCGATCTGCGCATCGACACCTTCCGCGCATCGGGTGCCGGTGGCCAGCACATCAACAAGACCGACTCGGCCATCCGCATCACGCACGTACCGACCGGCATCGTCGTGCAGTGCCAGAACGACCGCTCGCAGCACAAGAACAAGGCGGAAGCGATGGCCATGCTGAAGTCGCGGCTGTACGAGGCCGAACTGCGCAAGCGCCAGGCGGCCCAGCAGGCGCTGGAAGACACCAAGAGCGACATCGGCTGGGGCCACCAGATCCGCTCCTACGTGCTGGACCAGAGCCGGATCAAGGACCTGCGTACCAGTCACGAAGTGGGCAACACCCAGGCCGTGCTTGATGGCGATCTCGACGGTTTCATCCAGGCCAGCCTGAAACAGGGCGTCTGACGGTGCGTGTCCTGCTGCGCGCCGTGGCATTCGGCGTCGCACTGAGCTTTGCCGGCCTCGCCCTGCTCGCCTGGGCGCTGCTGTCGACGCACCCGGCGGTCGGCGAGGTTTCGCCGCAGGCGGATGTCGCGGCGCGCGAACAAGCCTTGCGTCATCTCGCGCAGATCGACCCGCGCAAGAGTGCACGCAGCCGGCCGATCCGCCTCGGCAGCCAGGATGTGCAGGCGATGCTCGCGTGGGCCAGCCAAAGGTTCGGCCATGCCGACACCCGTACTGCCGCGCGCATGGACCGCGACATCCTGATCATCACGCTGGCGCACCCGCTGGGTGGGAGCTTCTGGCTCAACGGCGAACTGGAAATGGTGTCGCGAGCCGGCATGCTCGATATGGACCGCCTGAGCATAGGCACCCTCGATCTGCCCCGCGCCGCCGCGGATGCGCTGATCTCGGCTATCGGCCCTGCGTTGCTCGCCCGCACGGGCCTCACGCTGGATCCGCTGGCACTTGCAGAAGCGCGCAAGGCGGTGCGCATCGAGCGCGGGCAGATGCTGATCGATCACAGCCGCGGGCGGATCGCGGCTCGCGATGGCTTGCGCATGCTGTTTCCTCCCGGCGAGGTGGAGCGCGTCGCGGCCTATTACGCCGAACTTCACGGTGCGGTCATTGCGCTGTCGAATGCGCGTGCGCGCCGACAGGACACGCTGCTCGTGCCGATGCAGAAGCTGTTCGCGCTCGCAGTCAAGCGCGGCGGCGACCTGCGCAACGAACAGCGCTCCGCGCTGCTGGTGCTGGCGCTTCATGTGACCGGCCGATCGCCGGCCAGCCTGTTCCCGGAGGCCGAAAGCTGGCTGCCGGTACCGCCGCGCCCGCTTACATTGCGCGGCCGCGAGGACATGGCACAGCATCTGGTCGGCTCCGCGCTGATCGCAGCCCATGCGGGCACGGCATGGGCCGACACGATAGGTTTGTCGAAGGAGGTGCGCGATGCACGCAGCGGCAGCGGCTTTTCCTTCACCGACCTGATGGCCGACCGCGCCGGCACACGTCTCGGCGAACGCATTGCCGCGGGCGATGCGCGCGTGGCCCGCGTGCTCGCGCAACTGTCCGATGCCGGCCAGTTGCTGCCGGAGCTGGACGGCCTGGCCGAATTCATGCCGGAGGCGGAATTCCGTCGCCGCTTCGGCGGCGTCGGAACGCCGGCCTACCAGGCGGTCATGACCGACATCGACGCGCGCATCGGCGCGCTGGAGATCTATCAGTGAGCGCTGACTTGAGCGAATTCCTCGCGCCCGGCATCGAGGCGGAAGAAGTACCGGAACTCGACCGCCTGCTGCGCGCGCGGCCCATGCTGTCCGCATTCACGACACTGTTCCACGGCTCGGAAACCGAGGTGCTGCTGCGCGTGATGGTGCTCGGCGAAATCGGCCGCAGCGCCGACATGCCGCGCTGGTCACCGGACGCGCTGCGCGCGCGTTTCGCCTTCATCGACCCGGTCAAGCTGGAAACCGTGCTGCGCCGGCTGCGCGACCACGCGCTGCTGCTGATCGCCGACGGCCAGTACCTGCTGTCCGACGTCGGCCGCAACGCCTGCGCCGCGCTCACCATGCTGCTCGAACTGTCCGGCGACGAGGATGTCGAGCTGGGCTTTCTGACCGCCCAGCTGGCGGGTCTGCAGGCGGTCGACGGCGACACCGGCGAGGCGCTGCAGCAGTTGCTGGGCAAGTTGAACGACCTGACGCTGCACTTCGAGGACGCGATCGCCTCCGGCTCGGAATTCCGCATCCTGTCGGCGCGCCGCAGGCTGGCCGCCAATGCGCGCTGGCTGGATCGCGGCACGCTGCTGCTGCGCGAACTGCTGGCCGACGAGGACATCCCGTTCGAGCGCGCCAGCCTGGCACAGCGCATCGGTCTGGCGCAGTCGCGGCTGGCGCGGGTCGACGCCTCCTTCCAGCGCGCGCTGAACAAGATCGAATCTCAGCGCGTGACGCTCGGCGGCTCCGGCATTTCCTCGTCCGACGTGGCGAACTGGCTGCGCGGGCTGGATGCGGCTGCGCTGGCCGGCCTGTGCGCAGACGCGCTGACGCCCAGCCCCGATCTCACGCTGCTGGCCGGCGGGCACGAACTGCTGGACCGCGCGGAGCCGGCGGCCGCCAACGAACCGGTGCCGGAAGCCGGCGCCTCCATCCTGCCGGCGGCCGATGAAGCGCCGGTCACAGCGGCACCGCAGATGGAAGACCTGCGCCTGCTCGAACTGTTCGGCCAGCGCATCGAGCGGCTGGATGCCCCCTCGTCGCTGGCGGACATCGTGCCGGGCGGCAGCTTCGCCCAGGCCGCCTACCGCATGTCGCTGCTCGCGCTGCTGCGCGACGCCGACGCCGACGGCATGCGCGAGGCGGGCGAAGGCCCGATTGCCGATTTCCTGCGCATGCCGGTCGACGTGCGCTTCAGCGAAGACATCCAGCCGGTGGACGACGCGGACGTCGCCGCCATCACGGTAGGCGAAGTCGCGCCGCGCATGGCAAAACAACCCTGAACCGACGGGAGTGACGATGGAAACAGAACTGCGTACCCTCACCGCCCGCCTGCTGGCGCACCGCTCGATCCCGCGCTCCGACGCGCTGGCTCGCCGCGCGCTGGTCGACGACAGCTTCCGCCACGCACTGGACAACCGGCTCGCCACGGTCGGCCTGCAGTTGCTCGACAATCCCTATGCCGCACATATTGCGGTCGGCCTGGCCGAGGACATGCGTGAGCCGGTGTTCGGTCAGGGCCGCGAGTACGCGGCGTCCAACGTCGGCCTGACGCGCGACGAACTGGCCTGGCTGATGGTGATCTGGGCGCTCATCGTGCTGCCCAAGCGCGAGCGTCAGGTGAACCGCCGCAGCCTGCAGGACGACGGCCAGGACGACATGTTCGGCGCCGAAACACCGGTCGAGCACGGCGAGGCGGTATCGGGCGCGCTGTCCGAAGCGTCGCTGGCGGCCGATTTCGGCAACCGCCTCGGTGGCAAGACCAAACTCAACTTCGCGCTCGGCAAGCTGGCGCGCCTCGGCTTCATCGAACGGCGCGGCGGCCAGGTGCTGGAAGGCCCGCTGCTCGACGTGCTGCTTGACTACCGCATCCTGGCCGACCGCGTCATCCACGGCACACTGGCCGACGTACTGGCCGAAGCGGGCCATCGCCTGCCCACCGCGAACGCCTTCGAGCTGGCGCAGGCCGACGAGGACGGCGAAGAATGATGCGCTCCTTGCGTTCTGCGTGCACGCATCCGCACGCGGCGGGCGGCGCTGGTCGGAATCGGCGCGCCATCGCCACGGTCCAGGCGGCGGTGACGCCTTCGCCACGACCGCTTCACATGAGCCATCGCGGGCAGCCCCCGTTCCCACGAAACCATCTCCTGCGCTGACAAACCACGACCATGTTCCACATCAAGCAACTCGAACTGGTGCACTGGGATTTCTGGCGCCGCTTCACGCTGCCGCTCGACGCCCAGATCATCACCATCGTCGGCCCCAATGGCTCGGGCAAGACCACGCTGCTCGACGCGCTGCGCACGCTGTTCGCGCTGCGCTGTTCCGGCAAGCGCGACTTCCGCCGCTACGTCCGCCGCGCCGACCGCGACTTCGCGTGGATACGTGCGGTGGTGGCCAACGTGCCGGGCGGCACCGGCAAGCGCCCGTTCTTCCCGTGCATCCACGACGAAGTGACGCTGGCCTGCCGCATCAAGCGCGCTGGCGGTGACTGGACGCGCGACTACGCCATCGTCGACGGCAATGTGGCGATTGAACAACTGGAAGCCGGCAGCGAATGGGCCGGCCTGCGCGACTACCAGAACCGCCTTGCCTGGGGCGGGCTGACACCGGCCATCGCCAAGGTGCTGTCGCTGGAACAGGGCGACACCGACAAACTGTGTGAATACTCGCCGCGCGCGCTGCTCGACCTGGTGTTCGACGTGTTCGGCGACAAGGAGGTGCTGGACAACTACCAGGCCGCGCGTGAGGAACAGAAGAGCGCCGAGCGCGAACTGGAAAGCATAGGCCTTGACCTCGACCGCCTGCGCACCCAGGCCGAGGCCAAGCGCATGGAGGCCGACAACTACCTCGAATGGAAACAGCATTCGGACGAGGCACACGCGCTGGAAGCCGAAATCGTGCCGCGGCTGGAAGTGGCCGAACTGAGCCGCGACATCGAAGGCGAGCGCAGCGGGCTGACGCGGCTGCGTGAAGACCTGCGCAGGCTGCGCGTCGAGCACGACGCCGTGTCGGCGCGGCTGGAATCGGTGAAGAGCGAGCGCGACGCTGCGAAGTCGGCGCTGGACGTGGCACGTGCCGCCGAGAAGACCACCGAGACCGAACAGCTCGGCGCGCACGACGCGCTGCGCGACATCGAGCGCCTGCTCGACGAAGAACGCAAGCTGCGCGAGCGCGTCGCCAGCGAGCATGGCGCCGACGCTCTGGCACTGGAAGCCGAGCACGCCGAGGCGGAATCGACCGCCACGAAACTGGCCGCCGACGAGCGGGCACTGGTGCTGCGCTTCGAAGAGAAGTCCGAGGCGCTGCGTGCGGCACGCGAACGCCGCGGCGCGCCGAGCGACCGCGAAGTGAGCGAATTCCGCGCCGGGCTGGACGAAGCAGGCATCGCGCACAGCGCACTGTCCGACGTGGTCGAGGTGACCGATGCCGCCTGGCAGGCCGCGCTCGAAGCGGTGCTGCGGCCCTACCGCCACCTCATCCTGCTGGAGCGCGAGGACGACCGCCACGCCGCCTGGGCGCTGGGCGAGCGCGCGCGCTTCCGCCACTTCATCGTCGCCGAGCGCGAGAGCGCCACCGCGCCGCGCACCGGTTCGCTGGCCGAAGTCGTGCGCTTCGCCGCGCCGGTGCCGCGCTGGCTGTGCGAGCTGCTGAACCGCATGCAGCGCGTCGATGACGCAGAAGCCGCGCGCACTCTGCCGCGCGACGCCGAGTGGATCACCCGCGACGGCTATCACAAGGAACGCCGCGGCGCCCGCCACCTGGGCCGGCCCGCCGAATTCCACTTCGGCGAACTGGCGCGCCAGGCGCGCATCGCCCAGCTTGGCGCGGACATTGCCGCACTCGACACCCAGCGACGCCAACTGAGTCCGCAACTCGACACCGCGCGCGAACGGCTGAAGGCACTGCGTGCGCGCCTGCTCGGCCTGCAGTCGGCCACGCTGCTGGCCGAACGCAGCGCCGAATTCGCCGCGGCGGCGCAGGCGCAGCCGGCGGCGCGCGAACGCAGCGCAGCCGCCGAAGCGGCACGCGATGCCGCGCGCCGCGAGGTCGAACGGCTGAACGAGAATCTGCGCGGCATCGAGGTCGAATCCGACCGCCGTCGCCGCGAAATCGATGACACCGGTCGCCGCCTGCGCGAACTGAGCCAGGAATCGGCGCCGCGCCGCAACGAGCAGGCGCGCCGCCTGCTGCAGTTGCGTGCGCGCCGTCGCGGCATGCCGGCGCACTGGCTCGACCCGCAGGAACTGGCGCAGCTCGCCGAACGCTATGGCGATGCCCGCGCCGCACGGCGCGAACTGGGCCGCCTGCGTGAACTGCTGGCGCGCGGCGACTGGATCACCGACCCGGCAGCGCTGACGCTGCGCGAGCGCCTGCGCGACGACCTCGCCAAGCGCGAGCAGGATTACGCCGCCCGCCAGGGGTATTGCGCGACCGCACGCCGCCTGACCGACGATGCGCGCGCCGCCTATATCGCCAAGTTGCGCGCCACGGTGCGGCAGTACGCCAAGAACCTGCGCGCACTGGGCGAACTGGCCGGTGTCGGCGTCGACTGCCCGACGCCGCACCTGGATAACGACGACCTGTCTCTGGCCCAGGCCGGGCTGGAGGTGAGCTTCGACTTCGACCGCAAGGGCGCGGTCGGCCTCAACGACGGCGAGGCGTCCGGTGGCCAGCAGGTGATGAAGTCACTCATCCTGCTGATTGCCCTGCTGATGGATGACACCCGACCGGGCGGCTTCGTATTCATCGACGAGCCGTTCGCCCATCTGGACGTCGCCAACATCGACCGCGTCGGTCGCTTCCTCGGCGCCACGCGCGCGCAGTATCTGATCACCACGCCGGTCACGCACAATGCCAATGTGTTCGCGCCGGCGCAGCTTACGCTGGTCACCAGCAAGAAGGCGCCAGGCGAAGGCTGGGCGCCGCCCATAGGCGTACTCAAACGCGCGCGCTGAGCGGCGCATCGTCGGCGCCGCCGGACGATGCGCGCGGGCGGATGCAGCACGTGGATTGTTGCGATGCGTGAAAAGCGGGGCGGAAGCGCGCCTGCGCGCTGCGCTTTTGACACGGCTTAACATAACGGCCGGTGCGAGCGTGACGCCCTGCACGCACTATACGGTCCATATCACGTACGTTATATTCCACGCAATAGTTGCTGCCATGCAGCAGCAACTTCCAAAAAAAGATCCATGCGCCGGGAACCACAATGAACACGTCCACCCTTGTTGCCGCCAGCTTGCTGGCTTCACTGTCGCTGTCGGCCCACGCCACAATCGACCTCGCGCCGACACTGTCGGGCAGCTATGCCTCGGGCAGCGGTGCCGACGCCCGTTTCGTCAAGATCGACGACAACTGGCAGGGCAGCACCGTGCTGTGGGACGAAGCCACGCAGACCTATGGCAGCGGCCAGCCGATCGGCAGCTTCGTCTGGGGCACCGGCGTGTGGGGTCTGGCCGACTGGCAGGCGCTGATCAACGCGCCCGCCGGGCAATCGCCGGTCCTCTCGACATGGACTGGCATCGCCTCGACCATCAATTTCGGCAACACGCTCTACAACGAGCTGTACAGCGGTCAGTGGGGCGGCACGAACGCGATGCCACAGCCCGAGCTGCAGACCAACTGGCTGGCACAGTTCACCGGCTACATCCGCATCACCGAAGCCGACCTGTACAACTTCTCGGTGCTGTACGACGACGGCTTCACCTTCACGCTGTTCGGTGAGGACGGCAATTCGGTCAGCATGGCGCAGGACGGCATCAATCCGCGCGATCGCCAGGGCTTCGGCGAAGACCTGATGCTCGATGTCGGCCTGTATCGCTTCGAACTGGGTGTCTACAACAGGCTGGAAGCCGGCGTGGTCGACCTGCGCTGGAGCCGCGGTTCGGGCGACGACTGGACTGTCGTCCCGACCGAAAACCTGGTCACTTCGCCAGTCCCGGTACCGGAGCCCGGCACCTGGGCGATGTTCGCCGCTGGCCTGCTGGCGCTTGCGGCGGTGGTGCGGCGACGCACCTGATGCGTCGGGACCCTCTGCGCAGCCCGCACCAGAAGCTCTTCCATCTATTCATTGTCGTATCCGGCTGGACATTGTTCTTGCTGGCCTGGATGCGGGTGGCGAGCGATCTGCCCGACTATGCGGTGCTTGCGAAAATGGTGATCGGCACGCTGGTCGTGGCGCCGCTGGTCACGTTGTACTGGGTGCTGCACAATCTGGCGATCGCCCGCGTCAAGGGTCCACGCACGCGCGCCATCGAGGCCGAGGCACACTATGTCCGCGACTGGAACGGGCGCGAAGTGATCGCCGACTGGGCGGCCGTGCGGACGGCCGGCATCACGGTCATCGGCATCGTCGATGACCGCAAGGTCTACCGCACGCTGATACGCCGTGACCACGAAGGTCGCGTGCTCACCCGCATCTTCGCCAAGGGCTGACGCCCATGGCCACCAGTTCGCAGTTCATCCTGTCGCTGCAGCACACGACGGTCTACGACCTCATGCTGCTGTTCTTCGCTGCCTATCCCATCGTTTCCAGCCTGGTGTGGATCACCACCTCGCTGTTCTTCGTGCTGCGCTGGGAACGCGATGAGGACACGGAGCCGGACCGCAGTTGGGCGCCACCGGTCACCGTGCTCATGCCGGCGCACAACGAGGAAGCGATGATCGGCCGCTCGCTCGCGGCCGCATGCAATATCGACTACCCGGATTACGAAATCGTCGTGGTGAATGACGGTTCCAGCGACTACACGGTGCAGCGCGTGCTGCCTTTCGTGCAGTCCGGCCGCGTGCGGCTGATCGACAAGCGGGTGAACGAGGGCAAGGCGCTGGCGCTGAACGATGCGCTGCCCATGGTGCGCGGCGACATCGTGCTCATCATGGATGCCGATGCGGAACCGGAACCCGACATCCTGTGGCGCATGGTGCCGCACTTCCGCAGCGCGCGCGTGGCGGCGGTCACCGGCAATCCGCGGGTGCGCAATGTCGACAGCTTCCTGGCGCGGCTGCAGGCGATCGAATTCACGTCCATCGTGAGCCTGCTGCGACGCTCGCAGCGCATCTGGGGCCGCATCGTCACCGTGTCCGGCGTGGTTGCGGCCTTCCGCAAGAGCGCTCTGTTCGCGGTGGATGGCTTCTCGCCCGACATGCCGACCGAGGACATCGAACTCACCTGGAAGCTGCAGCGGCGCTTCTTCGACATCCGCTACGAGCCGCGCGCCATCGTCTGGATGACGGTACCCACCCATTTCAAGGCCTTGTTCCGGCAGCGGCTGCGCTGGGCGCGCGGGTTGATGGAAGTGCTGCACCGGCACGCCGACGTGATGCTGCACTGGCGCTACCGCCGCATGTGGCCAATGTTCGTCGAGTCCATCCTGTCCATCCTGTGGGCCGTCGTATTCATGCTGCTCAGCGCGCTGTGGTTCGTGTCCTGGTCCATGGGCATTCCGCCCGTGGGTGCCTCGCCCTTTCCCAACCTGTGGGGCATGGCAATCGCGACGCTGTGCCTGCTGCAACTCGCGCTGGGTACGCTGATCGACCATCGCTACGACCGCGGCATCTGGAAGTACTTCCCGTATGCCGTGTTCTATCCGCTGATCTACTGGGCCTTCCTGTCCATCACCACCTGTCTGTCTCTTTCTCATCTGTTCGTGCGCCCCTCGCGCGAGCCGGTGCGCTGGAACACGCCCCGCAGCGGCCCGGAGGCCTGATACATTGCGCGCCATGAAAGCCCGTTCCGCCCTGGTTGCGCTGCTCGTCGCGCTGGCCCTGCCGGCCGCGCATGCCGTGCATCCGCAGCGCGAACAGGCACGCGTGCTGGTGGCGCAGCAGCGCTACGCCGAAGCGCTGGAACTGTTGCGGCCACTGGCCGGACAGTATCCGGATGACAGCGACCTGCTGATCGAAATCGCCCGCGTCGAAGGTTTCGCCGACCACAACGCGCGCGCGGCCGACCTGTACGAGAGCGTGCTGGCGCGCGCGCCACAGCGGCGCGATGACGTGATCGATTCGCTCGCCTGGCAGTCGCTCTGGGCCGGCCGCCATGCCCGCGCGATCGAGCTGTTCCGCGCGCGCATGCATGACGCACTCAGTCCGCAGCAAGGCGCCGATGTGCGCCGCGGATTGATCGACGCCTTGCGCGCCCGGTTCTATGCGCAGGTCGAACGCGGCGACAGTGCGGAGGCGCTCGCCACGGCCGATCAGCTCGACGCGATACGCCCGCCCGATGCCGATGCGCTGGCCGAGCGTGCGCGGCTGCTCGCACGCATGGACCGCAATCGCGAATCGGCGGCGAGTTACGCGCGCGCCATCGAACGGGCGCCGGAACGTCGCCGCGAATGGCTGGCCCCCTACGCCTGGCAGACGCTGTGGTCAGGCGACGCGCACGCCGCGCGCACGCTGTTCGCCGAAGCGCATGCCGCCGGCGTGGAACTGCCGGAGAGCTGGCGCGGACTGGCGCAGTCCTGCGCCGCGCTCGATCGCCATCCGTGCGCGGTCGAGGCCTGGCAACGCCTGCTGCAGGCGCGTCCGGACGATCGCGCCGCGCGCCTCGGCCTGGCCCGGGCACTGCTGTGGTCGGATCGCACAGAGGACGCGCGCATCGAGTACGAGGCACTGGTCGCGCGCGACCCGCAGGACCGCGATGCGCGCATCGGACTCGCGCAGGCACAGAACTTCGGCGGCCGGCATCGCGCCGCCGTGCAGACCTTCGACAGCCTGGGCACGCTGTCCGACGAAGGCGAACGCGTGGCCAAGGCACGCGCACTGTATTGGGCAGGCTACGCCGACCAGGCGATGCCGCTGCTCGAACCGCTGGAAGACCCGAATGCGCGCTGGCTGCGCGACTGGCGCATACGGCGCGAGGTGCAGAATTACGCCTCCGCCGGCCTGGATGCATCCGAGGATGCCGACAGGCTGTTCATAGTCACCCCTTGGGCGCTGGCGGGCTGGCGCCTGTCGCCCGACCGCAACGTGGAAGTGGGGCTGCGCCTGCCTCACATCAGCGGACGACCGGTCGTCGGCAATGAACCGCGCCGGTCCATCGATGGCCGTGAGCTTTCCGTGAGCTACGGACTGCGGCTGGGCGATGTGCGCAGCCGCTACGGTTCGGCATGGACCTCGTTCACCGTCGGCGCGCGCGACTATGACGGCTGGTCAAGCGGACTGTGGCGCGCGCGCGCGCGCTACCTACCGACCGACCGCTGGCGCGTCGACGCCGAGGCAGGCAATGGCATCATCGATACCGTCACCGCCTTGCGCAATCAGGTTGATTACCGCGACATGTCGCTCGGCGCAGAATTCCGTCCGGTACCTGAATGGAGCCTCGCCGCTGGCGTGGCCCGACTCGATTTCGACGATGGCAACACGCGCAACCGCCTCACGTGGCGAGCCGATCGCGCGATATGGCGACTGCCCAAGGTGCTGCTCGGCATCGAAGGCCAGACCTTCGACAACTCGCGCCCCTGGAACGAATTCCGCGAGAACCGCGGCTACTACAACCCGGACCGCTATATCGAAGGCCGCATCTTCGCCGCGCTGTACGGCGAGAAAGGGCCTTGGACCGGCTATGCGAAAGCCGGCATCGGCCGCTATCACGAGAAGGATGGCTGGGGCAGTACCGCCTCCGGCCGCAACTATCTGCTCGAAGGCTGGATCGCCTACGACCTCGGGCCCGGCTGGCAACTGCGTGCCGCTGCAGGCATGTCGGACAGCGAAGCCGGATCGCCGGGCGGCGGCAGCGGCTACTGGCGGCGCTTCGGCAGCTTTTCCGTCAACGCCTGGTGGTAAGCGGCGGGATTGCGGACATGCGGCCATCGGCAACGCATCCGGCTAGCTGCGCCACACTCCGATCGCCAGCGCGATCCAGCCGCCAATGAAGGCCAGGCCGCCGAAGGGCGTCACCATGCCGAGCGCGCGCATATCGCTCAAGGCCATCGCGTAGAGGCTGCCGCTGAAGAGCAGGATGCCGGCCAGCATGAGCACGGCAGAAATGGCGAGCGCGCGCGAGGCGCGCAGGTGCAGCGACAGCACGCCGACGAGTGCCAGCGCCAGCGCATGCCAGAAGTGGTATTGCACGGCCGTCTGCCATACGCCGAGCATGTATTCGTCCAGTCGCGCGCGCAGCGCGTGCGCGCCGAAGGCGCCGGTCATGACTGCGAGTGCGCCAGCCAGTGCGGCAATGGTCAGCCAGCGGCGCGCGCCGGGAGGAAGCGTGTTTTCCATGATGAGCGGGAATCTCGATAGATGATCCAACAGCGAGCCATGCCAGCGCGTCACGATGCATGAACGGACAGCCGCAAGCGATGATGACGCACATGCGCGCACGCAGCATACGCAAGCGGAGTGCCTGCGCACAGTCCGCCCGCCAAGTCGGCCCTATCCGTGACCTGTGCGCCGAGCGACCGCACGCATCGCGCATTCGTGCGGCTATGCTGGTCGCTCCATCACCATGAGGCGAGCGCTTTCAACCATCGACATGGACGCGAAGGACCGTACTGAGCACTGGAGCGCCCCCGATGCCGAAGGGCTCGCCTGCCTGCGTCCGGGAGATCCCAGGCGCGCCACGCTGCGCGACCGGCGTCATTGGCGCGCGGTGCGTCCGCAGCCTTTGGCGGCCGACACCTGGCCGTCGGAATGGCGCGCCATGGTATCCGCCTGGGTCGCGCGTCGGGGTGAAGGACCGGTGCGGCGCGACGTGCTGCTGAAATCCGCCGGCGCAGCGCGGGCGCACGACATGGACCGCGTGATCGACCTGCTGCTGCGCGCCGGCCTGATCGAAACCGAGGAGCGCTTCGAACGCGGCAGTTGGTGGCTGCATGCGGTGCGCTTCACCGGCGCCCCGGCCTTGCGCAGCGCACTCGGTCTGCCCGAACCTGACCACGCCAGACAGATCTGGGCGGGTCGGCGCGACACCCGGTTCGATGATGCGGAACTGGATGCCGCCGTCGATGCACTCGATGCGGAGCCACCGGCCCGCGCGCTGTCGCGGCTCGCGCTGCTCGAGTCGCTCGCACGGTGGAGCGCCGAAGGACGCAGCGGCACCTGGCGCGATTTCGCCCAGTTCGCCCGCGGCGATACCAAGGCCGTGACCGGAAGCGAACGGGAGTGGCTGAATGCCGCGACCGATCTCGCCCGGCGCGGCATCGAGGACCATACGCCGCTGCTGCGTCTGCGCGCCCCGTTGCGGCTGCACAGCTCGGCAGGCGTGCTGGATCTCGGCGCGGCCGGCGATTTCATCGGTTTGAGCCCCCGCACGCTTGAACATTCGAGGGTGGAGGGAAAACCGGCATGCTGGCGACTGGTCGAGAACCTCAGCAGTTTCGAGCGCGTGGCGCGCAGCGCCGCAGCGGACGAGGCCGTGCTGTGGTTGCCCGGCTACCCACCGTCGTGGTGGCTGCAGGCGATACGCACACTGCTGGCGGCCGCGCCGGCACCGTGCTTCATCGCCTGCGACCCCGATCCGGACGGCATCGCCATCGCTCTTCACGCCGCCCGGATCTGGCAGGAGAAGGGGCTCGTATGGTCGCCATGGCACATGAGCGCAGAGGATCTGGCCGGTCTGTCCGTACGTCGCTCGCTGACCGCACGCGATCGCGAAAAACTGCTCCTGCTGCGATCACAAGGTCTGCCGCCGACGCTGGATGCACTTGCGGGCGCCATGCTTGCCAGCGGCGAGAAGGGCGAGCAGGAGGCCCTGCTCTGAGCACCGCCCGCGACTGGAGAAATTCATGAGTCCCTGTTCCAGACGCAAGCGATGAGTCTGCATCGCTGCAGGCGCAGTATCCGATCCATGCACTGCATGTCGCAGTGAGTACATCAAGACCGAGGAGAGACACATGAACTGGGAAACCCCGAAGGCCACCGACCTGCGTTTCGGCTTCGAAATCACCATGTACGTCGCCAACCGCTGATCTTCGGCGCTTGAGCAAACAAGAAAGCGGGCATTGCCCGCTTTCTTGTTTTCCAGCCCTCACATCTGCGCTCTCGCCGGGCTGCGGTAAGCTCCGGCCCATGTCCAGCACCCTCGCCTCACCGGTCCATAGCGACCTCACCATCAAGAAAAGCCGTTTCCTCGGCTGTGTCGAACCGATGCCCGACCGCAGCGCTGCGCAACAGCGCGTGCTGGAACTGTGGCGTCAGCACCCGGGCGCCACGCATGTGTGCTGGGCGCTGCTGGCGGGTGGCCAGTCCGCGGCCGTGGATGACGGCGAACCCAGCGGCACTGCAGGCCGCCCCATGCTCGAAGTGCTGCGACATCAGGATCTGGAAGGCGTGCTCGCCACCGTCGTGCGCTACTACGGAGGCATGAATCTGGGCGCGGGCGGCCTGGTCCGCGCCTACACCGACGCCGTCGCACAGGCGCTCCTGTCGGCGGTGAAAGTGCCGCTCACCCGCGTGCGCACGCTGCGCTGCACCCTGCCCTACTCGCTTGAAGGCCTGGTGCGCCGGGAAATCGACGCCGCGCGTGCCACGCTGGAAGAGGTCGCGCACGGATCGGTCGTCGCCATGGCCATACGCCTGCCGGAACCGGACGCTCCGCGTTTCGTCGCCCGGCTCAACGACGCCAGTCAGGGCCGCATAGGCTGGATCGAAGGCTGACGCCAGCTATGTCAATGGCTTCCCCTCTCCCACATCAGTGGGGCAGGAGGTGAAGGTGAGCGGGCTCGCCCGCGATACGGTCTGGAACGAAGCCAGCGGCCTGCGCAAGCCCCATCGCGGCCAGAGGCCGCTCCCACAAAAGCTCGGCCAGGCCGAGAACGAAGCCGGAGGTTTCGTGGGAACGGGCTTGCCGGCGATTGCAGCCTCGATCGAAGCCAGCGGCCGGTATGTGCGGAGTCGCGGCCTTGGGGTCGCTCCTGCAACAGCGTACCCTGGCCACGATGCGTCGCGTGTGTGCGTTGTATCAATACAGCGGGGACGGCGTGGGCAGTGGCGGCAGGGTGGGCGGCAGCGATTGTTCGCCGCGCACGAAGGCGCTGACGGCCGCGACGGTGGCGGGATCCTTCAGCACGCGGTTGTGACCCAGACCCCAGGTCTGCAGCAGGCGGGCGCGCGGCATCACGCTGGACAGACGCTGGGCGTGCGCGAACGGGACACGTTCGTCGTCGGCGTCATGCACCAGCAGGGCGGGCAGCTCCACGCTCCGCAGTTCATCGATGCGGTCGATCTCGTCGAAGGGCAGCCCGTAATGCCGCTCGAGTCGCTTGCGCATGGCTTCGCGCACGCGCGGCGACAGGCCGATCAGCGCCGAGAAACGCAAGGTGTGTTCGTGTATCGATGCCGGTGCGCCGATGAATACCGCGCGTCCGAAGCGCAGGCCACGGCGCAACGCCAGTCCGATCGCCGCCGCGCCAAGCGAATGCCCGACCGCGGCCGCGAAAGGCCCGTGCGTCTGGTTCAGCGCCTGCAGCGTGTGCACGAAGTCGGGCAGCCCGACGCGCGCGCGACCGCTTTCGCCATGGCCGGGCTGGTCGTACCACACCACGCGCAGTCCCGCATCGAGCAACGCGGCGGCCAGCGCCGACATCTGCGTGCCACGCCCGCCCCAGCCATGCGCCAGCAGTACCGCGGGCGCCTCGACCGGGCCGGCGGTCCAGACCGCAATGTCATGCCGGCCGGCGCTCACCGTCTCGCGCCGCGCCGGAAGCCGGGATGCCACCGCCCGCCTGGGCCTGGGCGGTGTCGTGAACAGTCGCTCCGCGGTGCGCCGGGCCAGTTCGGGCGCGACGCGGCTGGTCAGCCGGAAATAGTTGCGCAGCAGCAGCACAACCGGCAGCGACACGCCGATCGCGGCCGGTGCATGGGCGGGAAGGTCGGAAGCGAGAGCAGTCATGGCAGCGGACGTCCGGATACTTCGAATTCGTGGATCAGGCGCGAAAAGGCGTTGCGCGCGCGCTCGGCGGCACGGCTGTCGTCCATCAGACGGGCCGCGTGGTAATAGCCGAGCACGATGGAAAACATGTCGAAGGCAAACTGGTCGGCATCGACCTCCGGCCGCAGATGACCTGCGTCGATGGCAATGCGCACCGCCTTCACCAGCGCCTGCTGCAGTTCGCAGTAGTGCTTCACCAGACGCTCGCGCATCGGACCCGGCCGGTCGTCGTATTCCACCGACGCTGCATGGATCGGACAGCCATGTGACAGACCACCGCGCTGCGTCCAGCCCAGCCAGCCGTCGAACATGGCCCAAAGCCGGGGCAGCCCGCGTGCCACCGCGAACGCCGGAATCATCACCGTGTCGGCGAACCTCTGCGCCGCGGTGTCGATGGCAGCGCACTGCAGTTCTTCGCGCGAACCGAAGTGCGCGAACAGACCGCTCTTCGACAGCCCGGTGCGCTCTGCGAGCGCGCCTATGGTCAATGACTCGAAACCCGCCTCGCTGGCTTGCGCCACGGCGGCTTCGAGGATGACCGAACGCGTGTGCTCTCCCTTGCCCATGGATGAATGATACGAACGGTCGTGCTATTTTTCAAGCAAACCGACACCGTGTCCGCCGCGCGGCTCATTCCCGGTCATATGGCGCGGACGCCAGCGCCCTCCGGGCAAGGGGACCTGGCGTCGGTCCGCAGCGTGCTCAGGCCGCGGCGGCGCGACCCCTGCTGCGGAGATAGCCGCCAAGCGCGGCGACGCACAGCAGTGAAATCGCGAGCCAGAGCGTCTGCTTCGGCTGCAGCACCGGTGCCTTTTCCCGCTTCACCTCTTCCATCTGGAACCCTTCGAGGGCTTGTGGCCGAGCAGCTTCAACGGGTCGCGCGGCGGCATTCGCGTCCGCGGCCGACGAGGGCTGGCCATCGCGCGCAACCGGCCCGGCGGGGCTCGCCCGCTGCGCCGTAGCGGCCGCCGTTGCCGCCGCCGGAGCGCCGCGCTGCGCGAGCGCCCGGTCCTGCTGGCGCGCCAGTTCAACGATTTCCGGACTGGAGCAGGTGTCTCGATAGCAGGCCACGCCGGCTTCCGCAATCGCTTCCATGTTCGCTTTCCTGAGCGCATCCACCGTTTCCGGTGAAGCTTTCCAGTAACCCTTGTTCACCGCGGTCAGCATGCGATCCACCATGCCCTGGAAGGCGAGCATGTTGTCAGACTGACGAAACTTGTCACGTATGCCGAGGCCATGCTTGTCCGCGACATAGGTTTCGTACATTTCCTGCCATTTCGCGTCGTCGATCCTGTCCGGCGTCGTGACCGTCCAGCCCCAGAGATGTTCGACCACACGGTTCACGAAGCGCGCCCCGGCATAACCTTCCTTGAACATGGCATCGATCCATGCCGGATTGAGATAGCGGGCACGCATTTCGCGTCCCATGTACTTTTCCAGTGTTTCAGTGCGGATGTCGCGCGGATTGGCCATATTGGTCACCAGCACCTCCGGTGTGCTGCCGTTGACCTGGCGCACCGCCATCGCGGTGCCGCCGAGGTACTGGTAGAAGTCGTCGTTATCCAGCGTCGCGTAGATATTGGACGAGCGGCTGTGCACCGCACCCTGCACGCCGGTCAGGGCCATCTTGAGCAGATCCACGCCCAGCGTTCGCGGCAGCTCGGCAACGACCTTGCCATCCTTGATCGTACGTCCGCCCCACATGCCCTGGCCGAAAGGATGGCTCATGCGCATGAAATACACGTCCGCCACCTGCTGTTCGCTGTCCCAGGTATTGGACAGCGGCACCACCTTGTCGAGGTTCGTGCCATAGGCACCGGATGGCACCGAAAAAAGCCGCACGCCGGCCAGCTTTTCCGCTTCGTCCTCGGCCAGTCCCTTGGCCAGCAGCAAGGCCTTCGCGGTCTCGAAATGCCGACGCATCGGATTGTCCGCCTCCGGACTGTTGCGCGCCGCAGTGGCGGCATCGTCAAGGAACTTGATCAGCGGCGAAAACAGGTCACGGTAAAGGCCGGATGGAATCACCGTCACGTCCACGCGAGGCCGCCCGAGTTCCTCGCGTGGAATCGCGGCCACGGCGGTGACCCGTCCACGCCCGTCCCACACCGGCTTGACCCCCCACAGCGCCATGATCTGCGCTTCCATGATGCCTTCGTGTCGCGACGACTCGACCCCCCACAGATTGAACACAAGTCGGGTGGGCCCGCTTCCATGACGCTTCTTCCAGGAGGCGACCAGTTCCTCGGCGAGTTTTGCACCGGTGGCATAGGTGGCCGGGGTGGGCAGACGCGAAGGGTCGAAGCCATAGAGATTGCGGCCCGTGGGCAGCGAGTCCGGATTGCGGATCGGATCGTTGCCGGGGCCGGCTTTCACATAGCGTCCCGCCAGTCCGGCCATCAGTGCATCCAGTTCGCTGCGGCCGCTGTCCAGCAATGCCTGCTCGAGTTCGGTCATGCGCACCGCGCGAAGCTCGTCACTCAGTCCGCTCTCGACCGACAGTATGGCGTCTGCGGTGGATCGCCTGCGTTCGGGCGCGGGCGCGACGCCGAAGGTATGCATGCCGAAGGGGCTGCGCTTCTCGCCGATGTCCTTCAGGTAGTGCTCGATCTCTTCGACCGCGTGATCATCGACCTCGGCAATGTCCAGATCCCTGAGCAGGCCCATGCGGCTGGCACGCGAGGCAATGTCGGCAAGGATGGCCGCAGGTGCGAGTGCCCCCTTCTCCCGGGCGACGCCATAGTCGGAAATGAGGCCCATCAGCTCGGACAGGTCGGGATTCAGCCCCGCCTTGTCCAGCGGCGGCGTCATGTGGGAAACGAGCGTTGCCATGCCGCGTCTCTTGGCCTGCAGACCTTCGCCGATGTCATCCACGATATAGGGATAGAGCTGCGGCACCGGTCCGACGAACAGTTCGCCCGGGTCGCCCGCCGTATAGCCCACCTCCTTGCCGCTGTGCCATTCGTGCGTGGCATGCGTGCCGACGTGCACCATGGCGCTCACATTCACCTCCTTCTGCAGCCAGAGGTAGAACGCGAGGTACTGATGGTGCGGCGGCACGGTCACGTCGTGATAGAGCTTCTTCACATCCTGTTCCCAGCCGCGCGCCGGTTGCGGCGCGAACAGCACATTGCCCCAGCGCTGCGCCGGAAAGATGAAGTACGGCGTGCCCTGCTTGTCGCGCCAGATCGAAACGGTGGAATTTTCCGGCCGCCCCCAGGCCTCCTCCATCGCCTTGCGCAGCGCGGGTGGCAGACGATCGAAGTGTTTCCGGTATTCCGATACCGGCCACAGCACCGCCCGGCCGCTGCGCGCAAGCGCCTCGATCGCACCGGGGGCCCAGTTGCCGATGTTGGCGCCATGGTCGCGGATGGCATCGAACAACTGTTGCTCGCTGTCCGGCGCGCCTTTGGCCCAGTAACCTTCCTGCCGCAAGCGGGCCAGGATCTGCCACAGGGAACGCGGCAGCACGTTCAGATAGGACGCGCCGATATTCTCCTTGCCCGGCGGATAGTTGTAATAGAGGACGGCCACCTTTTTCGCCGGTGGCGGTGAAGTCCGCAATTCGACCCAGCGCAGGGCGCGCTCGGCGACCCGCTCCACGCGTTCCGGAACAGGCATTTCCACTACGGACTCCAGGCCCGTGAGCGGGTCCCTGTCCTTTTCCTTGGTGGCGACCACGGTGGGCGATACGGCACCACCGAATTCGGCGGCGGCGATCTGCCACCCTCTTTCCATGATGTCCAGACCGACCGGTGAGGATTCCCATTGTTCGCGCGTCTGGTTGTGCAGGGTGATGGCGTTGATCACCGGCACGTCCAGCCGGCTCAATACCGGTATGGTCTTGTCCGGGGTCGATCCGATCTTCAGGCCGAGCGCGATCAGCGCGCGGATGCGCGCCTGCCCGGATTCGTCGATATAGAAGCGCTGGATCGCCTCGCCATCGGGAAAACCGAACACCGGCATGGCATTCAAGCCCCGCTTTTCCAGCGCGCGCACGATGGCGCGCACGGTTTCAAGCTGACCCGACATGGCATTGCTGCGATAGAACAGGATGCCCACCCAAGGAGCGCCTTCGATGCCGGGATGCAGTCGCCTGAATTCGTCGTGGCTTTCGGTCACCGTGCCGGTGCGCGGATCGAGGTAGGCCATGGCCGGCATCGGCCGGGGTGGCGCGGGCATGCGCCCCAGCTTCAGGTCGCGCGCCAGCGCATGCCGCACCATATTGGCGACGTTTTCCGGGCCACCCGCGAACATGTATTCGCGCAGCACGTCATCCTTGATCAGCCCGAAATTCCTGAAATCGTCGTCCCAGGTCGAGCCCACCGCATAGGCACGCTGCCCGCGCCGCGCCTGTGCGCTCAGGTCCGGTCCGAGCTGCGTCGCGAGGGAACGTCCCATGGTGAGCACGAACACGACGCGCGATGCACGCAGCTTCGCCAGATCCGCGCTCGCCAGATCGGTGCTCGGATACACCGCGTAATCGATGTCGCGCAGCGCGGCATCCCGCTTGAGCATGTCGATCGCCGTCAGCGCGGTGCGCGAATCGAGATCGCCCAGCACCAGGCTGACCGTGCTGCGCGCACCCCAGGCCACATTCACGCAGCAGGCAAGAAAAAGCAGGAGCAGTCTATTCAGGCACATAGACCACCCGCCCGTCGCCCAGACGGTATGCCGTCCCGAGCTTCTCGCCCTGTCCCGACAGCTTGCGGTCGGTCACCTTGTGCGCGGTGATTTCATTGCCCTTCTTGGTGATGACCTCGATCTCGCCATTGGCGCCCTTCTTGGTGATGGTCACTTCCGAATCCGGATTCACCAGGTCGATCATGTTGTAGGCCATGAACAGCGCGATCATCATCGACACGATGAACACCACCGAGGCGTCGAACAGATTCGCCACGCCCGAGATCGGATCCTCGAGCGCGTCGTCGCCGGCATCAAAGCGACGGCGTCGTTTCAGATAGCGCATGGCTCGCCTCGCTCGGTTGTGCGGCGCGGTCCCGGGCCGCCACCTCGGTCAGGAATTCCATTTCCCGGATGTCGGCCTGCAGCCATTTCTCGCGCGCCAGCGCGATCAGATAGGCCACCACGCCGCAGCCCAGACCGGCGACTGTCGCAGTGAAGGCGGTCACCATGCTGCCGGCCATCTTCGGAATATTGCCTTCGGCCAGCGCCGCCAGCGAAATGCCCATGGGAATGAGCGTGCCCATCAGCCCCAGCGCCGGACCCACCTTGATCACGAAGCGGATGCGATCGAGGCTGCGCGCGACATCCAGTTCGGCCCCCTGCAACAGGCGCTCCAGCCGTGCGTCCAGATGCGGGGTACGCGACGACAGTTCACGCTCCAGCGCAGCGCGGTAGGCAAGCACGGTCCGCGAATTGCGCCGCCGCTCCCAGGCCTCGTGCGCGAGGGCGCCCAGCGCCAGCACCACATAGACCACCAGCAGCGAAACCACGCCGATGACCGGCAGATAGAGTGCACTCGAAATTTCGAACAGGAAGCGCTCAAGCGCCAGAATCAGATTCATCAGAACTCTCCCGCCAGTTCGACGAAGAACGAACGGCCCGGCGCGCGGTAGGACGCGTAGTACTCGCGATCGGTCAGGTTGTCGATCGACACCGATGCCTTGAACTGGCGATTGATGCGGTAGCCGAGCCGCGCATCCACCAGAACGTAGCGGTCGTAGGCACTGGGCACGCCATCGACCACGTCGCTGTTCGCATCGGTGTTGTAGCGCCTGGCGACATAGCGCACCGAACCGGACGCCGACCAGTCGCCACGCGTCCAGTCGGCACCCAGCGACGCCATGCGACGCGGCACCTGCGTGAACTGCTTGCCCTCGGACGTCGGACTGGCCGCGTTGTCGGTCACTTCGGTGTCGTTGAAGGTGAAGGAGGCAAACGCGGCCCAGTTGTCATTGATGACCTGGCGCAGCGATGCTTCCACGCCGCGGCTTCTGGCGCGCCCGGCATTGATCCATGCCTGGCAGGCCAGCGTGGTCGTGCCGCACACGCTCAGCTTTTCCGCGCTGTCCGTTACGGTGCGGCGATAGATCATGTCCTTGAAGTCGTTGTGGAAATAGGTGAGCTTCAGATCGGCGCCCGGCCACGGCCTGAAATCGCCGCCGATGTCGTAACCGGTCATGGTTTCCGGTTCAAGCGCGGGGGTCCCGGCATAGACCGTGGTCGACGATTTCCAGGTGCGATACAGGTCGTAAATGCTGGGCGCGCGGAAGGCCTGGCCGGCACTCGCCCGCAGCGTGGCCGCCGGCGTCGCCTGCCACACGAGGCCCAGGCGCGGCGACAGCGCATCCGCCGTCTTGCCGGCATAGCGCTGGTTGAACCCGCCACTGGTCGCGTAATTGTCGGCATAGCCGTCACGGGCTTTCCAGCGGTCGTAGCGCATGCCGACATAGGCATGCAGTGCAGTCGCGACTTCGAGGTCGAGCTGGGCGAACGCACCCGTCGTATTGGCCCGCCCGCCGGAATCGGCCGCAAGCCGGGTGCGACTGCCGGGCGCGCGCCAGTCGGCCAGATCGTATTCGGACGTATCCGCCTTTTCCGCGCGCCAGGTCGCACCCCAGGTGAGCAGATGCCGTTCGAAAACCGGTGTATTGACCGCGGCTTCCAGTTGCGTGGTGCGCGACGGCGTCTGCGCGTAGCCGGACGCCGCCGCCCCGCCCGCGCGGGTGGCCGTGGTGGACGTCGAACTGATCGTGGTGTACCAGTTGGTGCCGACGTCGATCACCCCGCCCTGCAGCTTCAGCACTGACTCGCCGATGCGGGTTTCCAGACCGAGGCGGTAGATGTCGCGCACATACTCCCCCTGGCCCGGCAGAAAACTCGCTTCGCGCACCGACCCGTAGCTCCACACTTCCGCCCCGGCGGCATTGCGCAGATAGGTCGCGTAATCCTGGTAGTCGTAACGGTAGGAGGCCTTGGTGTAGCCGGCCGACAGCGTGGTGGCGTCGCTCACCTTGAGGCGGCCACGCAGCGAAATCTGCTGGTCGTTCCAGCCATTGTCACCGCGGTCGCCGATGATGTAGGTGCGCGCGCCGCTGGTCGTCGTGGTCGCGATGGCACCGGTGATGCCGCTGGTCGGCGCAGTCGTACTGGTCACGACATCCGACGCATAGCCCTCCGTCGTGGTGCCGCTGAACGAAACGATCAGGGACAGGCCGTTGTCCCAGGCATTGCCGGCCGACAGATAGCCGCGCAGCACATTGCCGGGCGCGCGATCGGTACCCAGACCGTTGCCATAGCCGAACTTGAAGCGGTACTCCTCCCGGGTCGGCATGCGGGTGGTGAAATTGACCACGCCGCCCATGGCACTGGAGCCGTAGAGGCTGGATCCGGCACCGAGCGCCACTTCCACGCGCTCGACATCCTCCGGTGCATAACCGCCGAGCTTGGCCGAATTTTCGTAAGCGTCATTCAGCGGCAGGCCGTCGATCATGATGAGCGAACGCTTGCCGCCGGGCACACCGCGCAGGCTGATTTCGCTCAAGACGTCCATAGAGCCCTTGCCGCGCCGCGCGAACACGCCCGGAATCAGGTTGATCGCGTCATCCAGTGTCTTGATGTTGCGCTTTTCCATGTCTTCGGCGGTCACCACGAAGCTGGCCACCGGCGTTTCGTCCACCGGCTTGGCCGTACGCGTCGCCGTCACCACCACATCGGGAAGTCGTGCCGTATCGGACGCTGCCGCGTCGAAGGCGATCAGGCTCAGCGCAAGAGCGGAAAACACCGGCCATCGATCCATGACCGCAGCGCAATCCACGGCACAATCATATGAACTATTTGAGATTCTTCTTACCACGGGTCAAAAAAAGTGCCGGTTTCCCGGCCTTTCCTTCATCGATCGGATCCAATACCGGCCGATGGAAACATCGGCCACTCCTGTCCGCGTACATCGCGGCTGCCACAGCGTCTCTCTCGCGCATCCGGTTCGTCAGCCAGCATCGCTGGCTGCGAAACTTTACGCGTACTGAAAATTTAGCGCGGAATTATTACTTCCGATGTATTGCGCACCCGGTTTGCAATCAGACACCGTTCCGGCAACGAGGCAGTGGGCGATCGCGTGTCAGGAAAAGCTGGTGCGACCGAAGGTGTTGCGCAGGAATTCGGTGAATACCTTCACGGTGCGCGACTGCTGGCGGTGCTGCGGATATACGGCATAGATGGTGAGTGGCGGCGGCGCGTGTTCGTCCAGCACGCTGACCAGGGTGCCGGCGCGCAGCGCGTCGCCGACGATGAAGGTCGGCAGCAGGGCAAGGCCCAGACCGGCGATCGCCGCCTCGCGGGCCAGTTCACCGTTGTTGGCGCGCAAGCGGCCGGTGATCGGCAGCGACAGGGGCCGCCCGTTATCGAGGAAAGGCCATTCCACCGAACGCGAGTGGCCGTAGAGAAGGCAATCGTGCCGCTTCAGGTCGCCCAGAACTTGCGGACGACCGCGGCGGGCAAGGTAGTCCGGGCTGGCGCATACCAGGAGCTGGGTGGGCGCGATCGCCCGCGCGATCAATGACGAATCGCCAAGCTGGCCGATGCGCACGGCCATGTCGTAGCCCTCGCCCACGACATCGATGAAGCGGTCGCTCAGATCCAGTTCGATCGTCACCTCCGGCCAGGTAGCCATGAAACGGGCGATGGCCGGCCCCAGATGCAGGGTGCCGAAGGACATGGGTGCCGACAGGCGCAAGGTGCCGCGCGGCGCGGCATTCTGGTTGGCCACCAGTTGTTCCGCCTCGTCGACGTCCTGCAGGATTTTCAGCGCGCGCTCGTAGAAACCGCGCCCGGTGTCGGTCACGCTGAGCCTGCGCGTGGTGCGTATCAGCAGCCGCGCGCCCAGCCTGTCTTCCAGCGCCATGATGCGGCGGCTGACGAGCTGTTTCGACAGCCCCAGCCGGTCGGCCGCTGCGGTAAAGCTCTGCGCATCGACCGTGGTCACGAAGATCTGCATGTCTTCGAGCTGGCTCACGGCTTCCACCCCTCTTGATTGTCCACCACCACATGACAGTGTTTCATGAACAAGGCGATTTATCAGATAAGGATGCGACAGTAAAGTACATCCATCGCCAGCGCCTCAGGCGAAGAACAACAGACCACACCACTTCATTCGACAAAAGGACTGCATCATGAACACCACTGCCCTCCCTCCCCCCCAGACCGGCTCGACCGACCGCACCGTCGCGGCGCGCAGCGTTGCCGCAGCCGCCGGTCGCGTGCTGCTGGCAGCCATCTTCCTGCTGTCGGGCTTCAGCAAGATCGCGCAGCCGGAAGGCACCATCGGCTACATCGCCTCGGCCGGCCTGCCCTTCCCCGAGCTGGCTTTTGCGGCAGCACTGTTCGTCGAGATCGGTCTGGCCGCGGCACTGGTGGTCGGCTACCGCACCCGCCTGGTCGCCGGCGCGATCGCCGCCTTCAGCCTGGCTACCGCGTTCGGCTTCCACTTCAACCTGGCCGACCAGAACCAGTTCATCCACTTCTTCAAGAACGTCGCGATCGCCGGCGGCCTGTTGCAGATCGTCGCCTTCGGCGGCGGCGCGCTGTCGCTCGACGCACGTCGCCAGGCCTGAGACCGGAATCGATACCGCCCGGGCGGTCGCAATGCGACGCCCGGCACGATCAAGGAGATTGCAATGAACACGACACTTGAAACCCGTCCCGCCGCCGAACGCGGCATTGCCGAACACGGCTGGCTCAGCTCGCGCCACACCTTCTCGTTCGCGCACTACGACGACCCGCAGCAGCGCGGCTTTTCCGACCTGCTGGTGATCAATGACGACACCGTGGCCCCGGGCGCCGGCTTCGGCATGCATCCGCACCGCGACATGGAAATCTTCTCCTACGTGCTCGAAGGCGTGCTGGAACACAAGGACACCATGGGCAACGGTTCGCAGATACGTCCGGGCGACGTGCAGATGATCAGCGCCGGGCGCGGCATCGCGCACAGCGAATTCAATGGTTCTCAAACCGCCCCGGTGAAGTTCCTGCAGATCTGGATCGTACCGGCCGAACGCGGCACGCCACCCGGCTACCAGCAGACCCATTTCCCTGCGGAAGAGAAGCGCGGCCGTCTGCGCCCCATCGTCACACCGGATGGCGCCGAAGGCAGCATCCGCATCCGCCAGGACGCGCGCGTCCATGCCGGCCTGTTCGATGGCGATGAAGCCGCTACCCTGCCCTTGCACGGAGACCGTCACGCCTATGTGCACGTGGCGCGCGGCACGATCACCGTCAACGGCGTCGCACTCGCCGCAGGCGACGGCCTGAAGCTGCGCCATGCGGAAGCGGTGTCGCTGCGTGCAGGTCATGCAGCCGAAGTGCTGGTGTTCGACCTGCGCGCCGTGGACACCGAGTACTGAGCGGACACAGCGCACGGGCCGCTCCCGCAAGGGCTCGCGCAAACCGGCATCGGGGCCGGGTGTGGTGGGAGCGGGCTTGCCCGCGATTCAGCCTCGAACGAAGCCCGCGGCCCGCATGCGTCGCATCGCGGCCAGAGGCCGCTCCCACAACAGCTCTCCCAAACCACGAACGGAGCCGGGGTTCGTGGGAGCGGGCTTGCCCGCGATTCAGCCTCGAACGAAGCCGGCGGCCCGCATGCACCGCATCGCGGCCAGAGGCCGCTCCCACAACAGCTCTCCCAAACCACGAACGGAGCCGGGGTTCGTGGGAGCGGGCTTGCCCGCGATTCAACCTCGAACGAAGCCGGCGGCCCGCATGCACCGCATCGCGGCCTGAGGCCGCTCCCACAAGGGCTCGCTCAAACCGGCATCGGAGCCGGGGTTTGGTGGGAGCGGGCTTGCCCGCGATACAGCTTCGAACGAAGCCGGCGGCCCGCATGCACCGCATCGCGGCCAGAGGCCGCTCCCACAACAGCTCTCCCAAACCACGAACGGAGTCGGAGTTTGGTGGGAGCGGGCTTGCCCGCGATTCAACCTCGCACGAAGCCAGCGGCCCGCATGCACCGCATCGCGGCCTGAGGCCGCTCCCACAACAGCTCTCCCAAACCACGAACGGAGCCGGGGTTCGTGGGAGCGGGCTTGCCCGCGATTCAACCTCGCACGAAGCCGGCGGCCCGCATGCACCGCATCGCGGCCAGAGGCCGCTTGTATGTTCTGCCGTGGCAAGCGTAGGAATAGCTTGTCGGGCGGAGGGACCCAGTCCGGATCTGACGGCAAGCACGTACAGACAGTGGGAGAGATGTCCCGCCCTCACCCCAAGCACCGATCAGGAATCCATCGGACCGTGACCGCGGTACCGTCCATACCCTGCAAGCCAGTGCTGTGGTGAATCCCGACAAGCCTTTTGAACCTTAGTCGGGAGGATCCCATCGTGACAAGTCAGAACGAGGGTAGTGTGCTTTGGCATCGACGTCTCCAAGCACTGGCTGGACATCGCCGAGCACCCCAGCGCGCAGGTAACGCGCGTCGACAACACCGCTGCGGCCATCCGCGGCTGGTTGCGCACGCTACCCAGAGGTGCCCAGCGCATCGCCTGCGAATCGACCGGCAGCTATCACTGCACGCTCGTCAAGTTGCTCATCAAGGCCGGACATCAGGTGTTTCTGATCGACGGCTTCAAGCTGTCCAGGTACCGCGACACCGTGGGCCAGCGCGCCAAGACGGATCGGCACGACGCACGCCTGATCGCCCGCTACCTCGCGCACGAGGGCACGGATCTGCGCCCGTTCTCGCTCCCGGCGCCCCGCGGTCACCGAACTGCGCAGCCTGCTGCGTCGTCGCGCAACCGTGGTACGCAGCCTGGGTCGCATCCGTCAGAGCATGGAAGATCTGCCCGGCTTTGCTCGCGAAGTGCGTGTGGCTCTCGCGCGGCTCACCGCCTTGATCAAACGGTTCGAACAGCGCATCGCCTCGCTGATCAACGAGAGCGGATGGACTGAACCGTACCGGCGCATCCTGAAGATCGAAGGCGTTGGCGCGCTCACCGCCGCCGGCCTGTGCGCGGTGTTCCATCGCGCTGCCTTCAGCGGTGCGGACGCCTTCATCGCCTTCCTTGGCATGGACGTCAGCGTGCGCGATTCGGGCAAGAAGACCGGACGCCGTGCGCTGAGCAAGAAGGGGGACTCGGAGATGCGCCGCCTGCTCTACAACGCCGCCATGGCGGCCAGCAGATCCACGACCTGGCAGCCGTTCTACCAGCGCATGCTCCAGCGCGGATTCAGCCGCACCCAGGCGCTGGTTGCGCTGGCAAGAAAACTCGCTCGCGTTGCCTTCTCTGTGATGAAGAACGCCGCCGACTATGTCCCGAAACAACACGAAAACGCTTGCGCCGGAACATAGAATCTCCCACAAGGGCTCGCTCAAACCGGCATCGGAGCAGGGGTTGGTGGGAGCGGGCTTGCCCGCGACAGGGCCTGGAACGAAGCTTGCCGCCTTCCGATCCGCAAACGGTCCGGACCTGCGCTCACCGCCTGTCGGGCACCACGGTCTTCATCCATTCGATGAAGGCCTTCACGCGCAGCGGCAGGTGCCGACGGTTGGCATAGACCAGGCTGATCGGCAGTGGCGGCGGACGATGTTCTGGCAATACTTCGACCAGTGCACCGTCATCGAGATACGCACCCACACGTGGCGCCTGGATGATGCCCAGGCCGGCGCGGCAGGCTTCGCGGTAGGCGTCGGAATTGTTGACCGTGATGACGCCCTGCATCGGCACGTTCAGCACCTCGCCGGTATCGGGCGACACATACTCGAAGCCGGAAGGACGCGTACCCAGCGTCTGCGCGTAATGGACCATTCGATGCATGGCGAGGTCCGCCAGCGTGAGCGGCATGCCGTGGCGTTCGACATACGCGCGACTCGCGCAGTTGATCTGCTCGAACTGCCCAAGCGGCACGGCGATCAGGCTGTGATCGCCGACGGGGCCGACACGCAGCACGCAGTCGAACCCTTCGCGCACCAGATCGACCCGCCGGTCGGTGCTGCTCACCTCGATTTCCAGTTGCGGATGGCGCTCCAGGAATTCCGGCAACCGCGGAATCACCAGATCGCGCGCGAAGGCAAGCGGCAAATCCACCCGCAGGCGCCCGCGCAGATCGGCCTGCCCGCCCACCGCGAACAGGGCGTTCAGTTCGTCGAAGTCGGCAATGAGATCGCGGCAGCGTTCGTAGTAGGCCTGCCCGTCCTGCGTGAGCTGCACCTTGCGCGTGGTGCGATGGAACAGACGGGCGCCCAGCGTGGCCTCGAGCTGCTGCACGGCATTGGATACCGTCGACTTGAGCAGCCCCAGGTTTTCCGCGGTGGCGGTGAAGCTGCCCAGTTCGGCCACCCGGGTGTAGATGCGCATCGCTTCGATCTGGTCCATGAGCAGCCTTATTGTCCAAATATTATGGACAGAGTAACAACTAATGCCGAGTTTATCTCCACAAATCTGATCAATAGACTGCATCCGTGCTGGCGACCTACCCGTCGCACACCTTCCGACCTCGCTACCAGGAGATATCCATGAGCACGAACGCAGACCGCAAGATCGCCCTCATCACCGGCAGCAGCCGCGGCCTGGGCCGCAACATGGCGCTGCACCTCGCCCGCCAGGACATGGACGTGGTGATCACCTGGCGCAGCCATCGCGACCAGGCGGAAGCCGCTGCCGCTGAGGTGATCGCCGAAGGCGCCCGTGCCGTCGTGCTGCAACTCGACGTGGCGGACAGCAGCAGCTTCCCGGCCTTCGCAGCGGAACTGAAATCGGCGCTGCAGCAGCAATGGCAGCGCGACAGCTTCGACTTCCTCGTGAACAACGCCGGCATCGGCATCCATGCCGCCTTTGCCGAAACAACCGAGGCGCAGTTCGACGAGCTCTACCGCATCCACCTGAAAGCGCCCTTCTTCCTCACCCAGGCGCTGCTGCCGCTGATCGCCGACGGCGGCCGCATCGTCAATGTGTCGTCCGGACTCGCCCGCTTCAGCATGGCAGGGTTTTCCGCCTACGCCGCGATGAAAGGCGGTGTGGAAGTGCTCACCCGCTACATGGCGCGCGAACTGGGTGCGCGCCGCATCGTCGTGAACACCCTGGCCCCGGGTGCCATCGAAACCGATTTCGCCGGCGGCCTGGTGCGCGATACACCGCAGGTGAACAACGCCCTCGCCGAACTCACCGCACTCGGTCGCGTGGGCGTGCCCGACGACATCGGTGCCGCCACCGCCGCGCTGCTGTCCGAGGGCGGCCGATGGATCAACGGGCAACGGATAGAGGTGGCGGGCGGCATCCATCTCTGACCTCGGACCGTCCGCAGGGCAAAAAAACCGGAAGGACTTCCGTCCTTCCGGCTTGCCTCAGGCAGCGGTTGTCAGACGCGCCGACGCGAGCGGGCGAGAGCGCCTATCAGTCCGAGGCCGGCGACGAACATCGCGTAGCTTTCCGGCTCCGGCACCGCAGTGATCGCGAAGTTGTCGATGTCGAGCCGGCTGCTGATCGCGTAATCGGCAACATCCGTGATCCCGATGCCCAACTTGATCTGGCCGCCGGACGCGAACACGTACTCGAAGCTCTTCCAGCCTGTGGTGGTGGCATACGGGCCGGAGCCCGGCAGCGACGCAGACGTCGCAGCGGCCAGATCGATGCGCACGCCATCGATCACGACAAACGCGAAGTCGAGGCCGAAACCGCTGCTTGCCGTATCCAGCGTGGACAACATCCAGTCGAAGCTCAGGCGGTCGCCGGCCGACACGGAGAAGGTGCGCACCAGGGCCGAACCTTCGGTTGCCTGAGACAGCACATCGCCGTCGAGGGCGCCTGGCGACAACCCCAGACCGTGTTCCAGACCGTCGGGGATACCGGCGGCGAGCGCTTCGTTACCCGACAGGTTCAACGCCAGCCCGATGTCATCCTCGAAAGACGCACTGGCAGTGGTCAGGGCAACCGCGCCGTCGACGATGGCGACGTCACCCAATGCGGTCCAGCCGGACAGGCCGCTGTCGAAAGTGTCGCCGAAGCTGGCGGCGGCGGCGAACGGCGCTGCGAACGAAAGTGCCAGCGCGGAGATCAGAGCTTTAAGTTTCATCATTCATTCCTTGGAGATCAGGTCCCTCGGGCGGGCCACGCAGCAGCCCGCCCTTCGGTCCTTAAGATCGGAGAGCGCAGCCTGGCTGCTCAGTTGGAGAAATTCACGGCGTTCGCGACCTGGGCCGCACTCAAACCACGCAACACGACAAGATTGCGGAAGGCGCCCGAGCCGGCGTCGACCTGCACCACGGCACCCGCCGCGCTGTCGATCACGCGCACCCGGCCATCGGCCAGTGCATCGCCACCGGTGTAGCCGACTGAAGAAAGCACGCCGCGCAGGTTGAGCTTGTCCTCGCCGGACACGAAGTCGGTGATGGTGTCCACACCGTCACGCAGCGAGCGATACACGAAGGTGTCCGCACCGCCCTTGCCGGTAATGGTGTCCGCCGCCGCATTGCCGACGATGAGATCGTCGCCGTCGGTGCCGGTGATGACCTGACGGCCGCCGGTGCCGCTGACACGCGTCTTGCGAGCGGTCAGCCACTGATCGGGCGTCAGCGCGCCTTCCGCGATGCGCACTTCATTGATGCACCCGAGGAAGCCATTGGCGCTTCCGCCCGCCGTGGCGTGCCCGCCGATCAGCCAGGGCGTACCGGCAAAGCCGGCAACGCCATCGGCGCTCTGGATATTGCGCAGAACCGGAGCGCCAGCGACATACATCGTGGTGTCGTGAGTGACCGGATCATTCACGATGGCCACGTGCTGCCAGGTGTCGATCATGATTTCGCCCGACCAGTTGGTCTTCGAATTGAAGGTGTTCTGCGTCAGGTAGGCGCACGACTTGCCGACACCGGAGATCGGGTCGCCGAATACATCGTTGCTGCACACGACGCTACCCGTGGCGGTACGGGTATTGAACTTTCCGTTGGCGCCGTAACGGACCTGCGTGGTACCGGGGAAGGAGCAGGTCTGACCCTCACTGCCGCAGCTCACCCACGCCGCGCCGCCGGTGTAGATGGTGGGCTCCCACTGGAATTCCCGCAGGTTGGACACCGCGAACTGCAGGGTGGAAGAGCCCTTCCACCCGCCGAGGAAGCCAAGCAGGTCGCCGCGCGTTCCGAAGCGGGACATCACGGTCATCCACTGGTTGCTAGCGGCGGTCCAGTCCTTCGAGAACTTCACGATGGCTTCCACCGTATAGCCATTGCGCAGCATGTCGTCGTTCAAGGGAGCGCCCTGCACGGTCTGGAAGAAGCTCTGGCGGACGCCCTGATTCGAATTGGCATCGAAACACACGCTGCCGCGGGCGGCGGACAGCGCGTGATGATCGTCCGACCACTTCGCGTCCTCGAGCAAGGCGCCACGCTCGAGCGGCACACGCACCAGCGGATTGCGGCCGGCAAGATCCTCGACCCGCCCACCGTCGGCGACCGGAGCGCCCGGCGTACCCACGAAGCGCCAGTGGGCAAGCGTGTTGGGGGCACGTGCGTAGTCGTCGGCATCGAACGGCTCGGCTACGACCGGCGGCTCTATGTCGTCGTAGTCGGCAAGAACGATTTCACGCACCGACTTGACGAGAGGCTCGTCCCGATTGTCCGGTCCGGCAGCAAACGTCGGATTGAAGCGACGGAACCGATCGGCAAAGTTCATCGCGACGGAGAACTCGTTGTTCTCGTCGGTCAGCACTGCGACGTCGAACTGGTTCAGCGTGTTCTTCGGCTTGAGCGGGACCCACGGCGAGAACGACAGGGCCTTGATCTGATTGGCGCCGAGATCGAACTCGTAGACGCGCATATAGCCATTGCCGCCCTGATAGGCCATCTGGTAATCGACCACGAACTGTTCGACCTTGTTGCCGAAATCGTTGACGCGGGTGGCGCGGGCTGCCCCATGGTTGTGACCGTTGATGACCATGAATATCTGGTCGTTGTCACGAATCAACCGGTCCCACAGAAGTTCGCTGTATGACGTCTGCTTCGCCGTCTTGCCATCGCTCTCGATCGCAAGGTTGTCATGCGTCGTGACGATGACCGGAAGCGTGGGATTCGAACGGATCACGTTGCGCGCCCACTCGAAGCCTGCATCCGACACGCGCCAGGACAAGGCCAGGACCAGAAAGCGCTGCCCCTGCGCCTCGAACACGTGATACTCGTGAAAGCCGCTGGCATCGCGCCCGCCGAAGGTGGCGTTCTGCTGCGCGCGAGTGGTCGGGAACCAGCGCAGATAGGGCTCGTTGGCCGGATTGCGCTGCGCGTCGGTGCAATCGCTCTGACTGCCGTTATAGCCGCAACCGTTGCTCACGTCGTGATTGCCGGCCAGTATGGAATACGGCACGCCGGCCTGCTCCAGCACCTTCATCGCGGTGTCGGCTACGCCCCACTCCGCCGTCTGGTTCACCTGGTCGACGATGTCGCCCAGATGGACCACAAAAGGAATGCCCAGCGACCGCGCGTGTTGCGCGAGCCACTGTGTCTGCGCGATGTACGGCTCGCTGCCGTACCGGCTCATGAACTGGTTGCCGGTAGCGGGCGTTGAATAGCGCGAATAGAACTGGGTATCGGGCAGGACGGCCAGCCCAAAGCTCGATACCGCGTTCGCGGGCCCACCGACCGAAAGCAGGCCGGCCGTGACCAATGAAGCCACGGTGATTTTCAGCAGAGACATGTACGCTCCAGGAATCCGTTTATGAAGAAAGTAGATGAGCCGCCAGGCTCACCGCGGTCGGATTCTCGAAAGCACAGATGACCTGAAGATTTTCCGGCGCGGGGGATTCGATGGGCCGTTCGGCCTATATATACGCGTACGAATCTCTTGCGCGAGCTCATATCGCCCGACACACAAGGGACTGCACCAGGGTCCGCGAGACACGCCATTGATCTGGCATGTGATCATCGGGGTGCAACTGTATGGCCTGCGCGTACGACACAGATGGAAGGCTGCGCGGTGCTCATGAACAGCCCTCCCCGGCGTCGCCATATCAGCCATGCAATCGCCGCCAGCCGGCATCCCGTCCGCGCACAGGCGCTCGACAGATGCCCTCGACATGATCCGTCATCGCCGCGGAGCCCGCGCTGCGGTGCTTCGAGACGCCCGACCTGAGCCGGAAGCGCATCCGGTTCGTCTTCGTCCATCAAAGCCGGTCTTGCCCGGTATCCTTCCATTGCGGCTCCCCATGCATCCATGTCCATCCAGGGGGACGAAACTTGAGAAAACTGCACAGGTCCGGCGCTCGCCGGAAGTGGCTTTCGTCGAGGTCCGACGTTGCAGCGCGGCGTCGGAAGCGCTCCCGCCGTGCGCCGGCACATGCGTCCGCAACACCCCACCAGGCGCCAAAACGCATCCTCGCAGCACTCCTGGGTGGCGCCCGGAATGTCCTCGCAGTGGTGGGGGCTCTTGCAATCTTTGTCGCGCTCCCTGGCGACCTCGAAAGTTTCCGGCCAAGCCTCATCCGGCTGGTCGACAAAGGCTTCCCGGGTTACCTGCTGGGCGACGCGGCGGCGTCGGTGTATGGATTCGAGGGCGTGTCCGCGGTGGAATCGAAAATCGTCCCCGTCAGCCGGTCAGGCAACCAGTACATGGTGTTCGGCCGCTACGCGACAAAGGACGCGGTCATCTATCGCGATGTGTACTTCATCGAACAGGGCGTATATCAGCCTTTGCTTCATGTCAGACATACGGACGAGAAATACGTGACCGCCGCGATCGCGCGCGACGAGGTCGGGGGGATCTACTACTTCGAAGCTTACACACAGGGCAGCGGCAGCTTCGATGCAGGTGCCGTGGCCTACCGGCTGGTCGACGGACGGTCGCTTCAGGAAATTCCTGTCCGATACCGGACCGGGAGCAGTGAAAAGCTGAGATGGGAAGCGGTCGGGAGCTCGGTCTACCTGTTCACGGAGCCGGATGGATCCAATGGCCGCGTGATCTTTGCACCAACGGGCGCCACGATTTCGGAATCCGCAGGTGCGCCAGGCATCGTGGGTGTGCCGGTCATCACGATCGACGATGCGGGCGGTGCGATGCTGGACGGACGCCCGGTCGACACGATCTCACTGGCGGTCGGCGAACACCTGATACTGGGCAAATCCGCTGTGCTGGGAGAAGTTTCCGGCCAAGCGCTCAAGCTGATCGACATCGGCGGTGAGTTCCTGTTGATCCGCGCGGAACGGCCGGGTGTCGCGCACATCCATCTGAATCTCGCCTACCGCGACGCTGAGGCGGAGTACGCCCTGGTCCAGGCCGGGCGTACCCTGGACATTTCCGTCACGCCAAACCGTAGCGCCGAGCCATGACGGACAGATCGCATCTTGCCGGGGCGCCGGCTCCCGCAGACGAGCCGTTTCCAGGCCGCCGCACCGACCACGGCAAGTTCATTGCGGGACGCTGTCGAGCAGCGCCTTCTTCGCTGCGGTAATGCGCAGGAACTGCTCGTGACTGCCGCCCATGTCCGGGTGCATTTTCTGTGCAAGGCGGCGGAAGGCTCGTTTGATCTGGCGGACGTCCAGTTCGCCATCGACGGGCAGTTGCAGTGTTTCGCGGTGCTGTCTGTCGTCGTAGCGCTGCAGGCTGTCGAAGCCGGCATTGAAGCGCGCGGCATCCTCCTCCATGCGCTGCCGAGCGGCGCGGCGCTTTTCGTAGGCCTCCTGTCTCAGCCCGGCCTGGTCCTCCTGCCAGCGCTGACGCGACATGACGACGCATGCGGCGAAGGCGATGCGGCCCTGCGTTTCGAGTTCGTCGAGGCTGAAAGGCCCGACCATGTGGAAAGGCCTGGCCAGCCAGGCCACGCGGCCCAAGGGTGAATGTTCCACCCGGCCCAGCGCCACCATGGCAAGGATGGCTGCGCCACCGTTCCAGATGACCCAATCCTCGGGGTACGGCTGTTGGCCCGACGGCGAGCTGTCGTGCATGAACGATCTCCAGGCGCGCTGCCACGCGGTGTGCATGCCCGCACTGCGCGCCGGACCAGGTCCGGCATGGGCGGGATTGATGCAAAGCCGACGGGAAATGGCCGGTGTGGATGATTTCGAAGGGCTGCATGGCCGGCAAGCAATTCGCACACCACCGGAAGCGGCCACCGCTGGCACGACGCGAAATTGCTGAAATCATCGAGAACGGGCACCCGTTTTTCATCTGGGCAATCGGCGTGCCCGACAACTAGGCTGTACACACCCTTGTCCGAGGGGCGGCTTCCGCACAGCCGCAGCCGGGCGCAGCCACGAGCTGCGTCTTCCTGACGTCGAACCCGCAAGGAGTTGTCATGAAACAGAACGAACTGAGCGCCGGCGCCAAATGCCCGGTCATGCATGGCAGCAATACCGAAACCGGCAACACGGTGATGGACTGGTGGCCCAAGGCGCTGAATCTCGACATCCTGCATCAGCACGACAGCAAGACCGATCCGCTGGGCAAGGATTTCAACTATCGCGAAGAGCTGAAGAAGCTCGATGTCGCCGCGCTGAAGAAGGACCTGCATGCATTGATGACCGACAGCCAGCCCTGGTGGCCGGCGGACTGGGGTCATTACGGCGGACTGATGATACGCATGGCGTGGCACGCGGCCGGTTCCTACCGCACGGCGGATGGCCGCGGCGGCGGCGGAACCGGCAACCAGCGCTTCGCGCCGCTCAACTCCTGGCCGGACAACGTGAACCTGGACAAGGCACGCCGCCTGCTGTGGCCGATCAAGAAGAAATACGGCAGCGCGGTGAGCTGGGCCGATCTCATCCTGCTGGCCGGCACCGTAGCGTATGAATCGATGGGCCTGAAAACCTTCGGCTTCGGCTTCGGCCGAGAGGACATCTGGCATCCGGAAAAGGACATCTACTGGGGCGCGGAGAAGGAGTGGCTGGCGCACAGCGACAATCCGCACAGCCGCTACTCGGGCGAACGCGTACTGGAAAATCCGCTGGCCGCGGTGATGATGGGCCTCATCTACGTGAATCCGGAGGGCGTCGATGGCCAGCCCGATCCGCAGAAAACCGCGCACGACATCCGCGTCACCTTCGCCCGCATGGCGATGAATGACGAAGAAACCGTCGCGCTCACCGCGGGCGGCCATACCGTGGGCAAATGCCACGGCAACGGTCGGGCCGCGGATCTCGGCCCGGAACCGGAAGCCGCCGACATCGAGGACCAGGGCATGGGCTGGATGAACAAGGTAGGCCGCGGCATCGGCCGCAACACGGTCACCAGCGGCCTCGAGGGGGCGTGGACCACGCATCCGACGCGCTGGGACAACGGCTATTTCGACATGCTGCTCGGCCATGAATGGACGCTCACCAAGAGCCCGGCCGGTGCCTGGCAGTGGGTGCCGATCGACATCAAGGAGGAGGACAAACCGGTCGATGTGGAAGACCCGAGCATTCGCTGCATGCCCATCATGACCGACGCCGACATGGCGATGAAGGTCGATCCGGCCTATCGCCGGATATCCGAGCGCTTCCACAAGGACCCGGCCTATTTCTCGGAAGTGTTCGCGCGCGCGTGGTTCAAGCTCACGCATCGCGACATGGGACCGAAGGTGCGCTATTTCGGACCTGACGTGCCGCAGGAAGACCTGATCTGGCAGGACCCGGTGCCGGTCGGCCCGACCGCTTACGACGTCGCGGCCCTGAAGGCGAAGATCGCGGCAAGCGGCCTGTCGGTCAGCGATCTGGTCTGTACCGCGTGGGACAGCGCGCGCACCTATCGCGGCTCGGATATGCGGGGCGGCGCCAACGGGGCGCGCATCCGGCTCGCGCCGCAGAAGGACTGGCCGGGCAACGAGCCGCCGCGTCTGGCACGCGTGCTCGGCGTTCTGGAACCGATCGCCCGCGCGGCCGGCGCCAGTCTGGCCGACACCATCGTGCTGGCGGGCAATGTCGGTATCGAACAGGCGGCGCGCGCGGCCGGCACCGAGTTGAGCGTGCCCTTCGCACCGGGTCGCGGCGACGCCACCGAAGCGCAGACCGACGCCGAATCCTTCGAGGCGCTGGAGCCGATACATGACGGCTATCGCAACTGGCTGAAGCAGGACTTCGCGGTCAGTGCCGAGGAACTGATGCTGGACCGCACCCAGCTCATGGGTCTGACCGCGGCGGAAATGACCGTGCTGGTGGGCGGCATGCGGGTGCTCGGCACCAACCACGGGGGCACCCGGCACGGTGTGTTCACCGATCGCGTCGGCACACTCACGAACGACTTCTTCGTGAACATCACGGACATGCGCTACGCCTGGGAACCCGCCGGCAAGGGCATCTACAACCTGCGCGAACGCGGTACCGGCGCGGTGAAATGGACGGCGACGCGGGTGGACCTGGTGTTCGGCTCCAATTCCTTGCTGCGCGCCTATGCCGAGGTGTATGCCCAGGACGACAGTCGCGATCGCTTCGTGCGCGACTTCGTCGCCGCCTGGACCAAGGTGATGAACGCGGACCGCTTCGACCTGAAAGCCTGAGTTCAGCAGCCGCACCGGCCCGTCACCGGGTCTGGTGCGGCACGAACCAGGGCGGGAGGCGGATACACGCGATCGTAGGCCCAGTTGTAGATGAAAGCGTATAGAACGTAGAACAGCACCAGACCGAGATCGATCATCAGCGCCTCGAGCAGGCTCACCGACAGCCACCACGCGATCAGCGGCAGCGTCATCGCCAGCAGCCCGGCCTCGAAACCGAGCGCGTGCCACACCCTCTCCCGCCAGGTCTTTTCCAGCCGCCCCAGCCAGCGCGCCATCGCGCCATCCACCATGCGGTTGTAGAGGATGTTCCAGACGGTGGCGACCAGCGACAGTCCCACCGTCAAGGCGCCCGCCTGGTGCATCTGCATGTCGAACACCTGGATGGCGAGCGGCGTGCTCAGCGCCAGCCCGATCAGTTCGAAGCCGGTCGCGTGGCGCACTCTGTCGGTTGTGGTCCTCATGATCTGCCCTGCCCCCTGTCGATGTGCGCACTGTATTGGATAAACACGATAGAATTAAATAAGCACCCATCTACAAAACAGATAGATGAATTTTTCGCTTGATCAGTTGCTGGCCTTTCAGGCCGCAGCGGAAAGCGGTTCCTTCTCGGCCGCTGCGCGACGCCTGGGCAAGGCACAGTCGGTGGTGAGCACGGCGATCGCTCACCTCGAGATCGACCTCGGACTGTCACTTTTCGATCGCGGCGGGCGTTATCCGCGGCTCACCGCCGAGGGCGAACGACTGCTGCGCGACGCGCAGCGCATCCTCGACGACTGCCGTCACCTGCAGGCGCTGGCCGGCGATCTGGTCGGCGGTACCGAAGCACGGCTCACGCTGGCGGTGGACGACGAATCCCACCTGCCCTGGCTGGATGGCCTGCTGGCCGACTTCGCACAGCAGTTTCCACGGGTCGAACTGGAACTGCTGTTCCCGCTGATGGACGACCTGGTGCACATGCTGCTCGAAGGCCGCGCGCAGGTCGGCATCGGCTATGAACAGATCGAACCGCAACGCGACATCACGCGCCATGTACTGGGCCGCGTCAGCGCGCCCATGGTGGTGGCGCCGGCGCATCCTCTTGCGCGCACATCGCCCGTCCGGCGCGAAGACCTGGCGCACGCGCGGCAGATCGCGCTCACCGCGCGCGGTCAGGGCACCGAAGGGCAGCCGTTCCAGGTGTCGAGCCAGGTATGGTGGGTGGAAGGCGATCCCGCCGTGCTTGAACTGGTCAGGCGCGGCCACGGCTGGGCCATGGTGCCGGACTTTCTCGCGCGCGGTCCGCTGGCGCGCGGCGAAATCGTCGAAATCCACTGCGAGGAGCCGCTGGCCTTGCGCTGTCACAGCCTGGAACTGCTGTGGCACCGCGGCCGCGCGCTCGGCCGTGCCGGTCAGTGGATGAAGGCGGCGCTGCTCGCACGCGGCGCGGCCCTGCTCGCCGCCTGAGCGCGGTCTGGCGCCTCGGGCTCGCGCCAGAGGGCGCGGAAAAGCGATGACCGACGCCGCGTGACGCGGATCCGAGACGGTGACGCAAGAACGGTTGACGCAGGGCCTGTCCTGCTCGTGCAAGACGGTCTCCGCCGCGCGGTCGACGGCATTTTCGTCCCTGCGCAAACCAGCCCGGACAGCTCGGCGACCTGCTCCGCTGCGCGCACCAGCACGGGCCGTTCGGCCGCTTCATCCGCGCCAACGACACAAATGCATCGGTGGCCTGCGCGCTCGCCGCAGGCCACCGGGTACATCGCACTAACCATGGGTGAGAGGGCGGCGGGCACGGCGGCCCACCGTTCGATCATGTTCCCGTGACCGCGGGACCGTCACTCAGCGGTGCAGGCGGCGTGACGCAGCCAGCAGGACGAGCATCCCGAACATCATGAGTGCCCATGCCGAGGGCTCCGGCACCGCCGGAAGCGCTGCGGCATACAGGCCGAAATTGTTGGCGTTGTAACGTTCGACGCGGCCACTCGGCTTGTTCAGCAGCACGGCATTGCCGTCGACATCGGCACGCACCATCGCGGTCGAGCCGCCGCCATCAAGGTTCAGGCCCTGAGTGGCACCGATCAGTTGCAGCCATTCGGCGGTTTCGTAGAGCGTGGCACCGTCGCTGTAGCCGGGCTGGCGTCCATCGACGGTGAGCAGATAGAGATAACGAGCATCGGCCGACAGGCCCACGGCCGTACGCGGATTGCTGTCATAGAAAGAATTCTGCGGTGCCTCGGCCACCAGTATCTGGCCGTCGCTCAGCAGCAGCGGACCGCCGGACACCGCGGTGTAAAGCATGCTCACGTCGGCGCCCGGCGCAAAATACTTGATCAGTGCTTCGTTGCCGGCAGTCAGCGCGAGCGAATAGGCGGAGCCGCCGGGCGGAATCGCGTTGTAGTCGGACGGCGACACCACGCTGCCATTGCTGATCGCCAGGCCCAGCACATCCTTGGGATCGGGGGACGCCGCGCAGCACGGGCTGAAGAAGTTGGCGTTGATCGCGACCTGCAGGTCATAGGCTTCCAGGAAGTCGCTGGTGGTCTGCGCATTCGTGTCACCGATGACGCTGCCATTGCCAGGCGTCGAGAAGAAGCGGATGTCCGGATCGCGCAGGTCGATGCGCATCGCGTTGATGGCGTGACTGCGCGGAGTGCTGTTGGTGGGGCTGGTGACGCCGGTGGCGAAGCCGGTGGTGTAATCGACGCCCTTGTACAGGGCGGTCCAGCCATTGAGCGAGGCGTTGTCGAGGGCGTGGGCCTGGGTGGTCAGGGCGAGCGCGAACAGCGGCAGGCTGCGCGCCAGTGAGAGCAGCGGTTTCATGTGTGTATCTCCGTGAGGATAGAGGGCTACCGGAATACCGGCCAGGAATGGGATGAAGGCCGGTCAGACCGGACGCCGACGACGCGCGGCAATACCCAGCAGTGCAAGGCCGGACATCAGCAGCAGGGCGGCCGACGGTTCCGGCACGGGTGCGGCGACAACCGACAGCGTCACGTTGTCGAAGCCCATCCAGCGGCCTTCGACGCCGCCCTCCAGACGCAGCAGGCGCACCGCAAGACTGCCGCTCTCGGCACCGGTGGCGGCATAGCTCACGCTCGCATGCTCGCTCACACCGTCACCGAAATGTCCTTGCCACACCGCGGTATCGTCGAATGCAGCAAGCCGGGTGAACTGGCCGCCGTCATCCAGCATGCCGATCTCGAGGCGATAGGGTGCGCTGCGACCGGCGGCGCGATAGGTGGTCATGAAGCCGATGTCGGCTTCCAGCGTGTAGATGGCATCCGCGGTGAAGCGCGCGCCGGTGTCATGCTGCAGGGTGTAGGCAGCGGTTGCGGCGTTCAGGTGGATGAACGCCGCATTGTCGATTTCGACCGCATCGCGGAAGGAGCGCGCATCGCCCAGTATCGCCTGCCAGGCGTATGCGCCCGAACTCAGCGGAATGGAGCCGCCGAACGCCGACGTGTCCTCGAAGGTGCTGGAGGTGGATGCGCCGTCCAGCGGTGCGATGTACTCGGTTGCCGAGGCGATCACCGGCACGAATGCCGTGGCGAGCGCGACGAGGGATATGCGGACCATGAGCTTCTCCTGGGGTGGGGCGACGATGCGTCGCCCGGGGAAGCCGCACTGTAGTCAGCGCCGATTGCATGTTGTCTGCTGCGGACCTCGCCGAAACGTCGTCCGATCAGACTAGACGGACTATGGTCGCGTCGATCGCGCGATAGTCCGCTCAGGCGCCCGAAGACAGCGCTCGTGCCCGCGCGCCGCGTACCGAATGGCGCAAGGCCGCCAGCGCGGCGGACAGAAAGAGAAGCGAACAGCACAGCGTGCCGGCATAGCCGAACACCGGGTAGACCCAGCCGGCGACGGCGGAACCGAAGCCGATGCCGCAGAACAGGAAGGACGCCGTGAGCGCGAGGCCGATGCCGCGCAGTTCGGGCTTCAGTTCGACCACACGCCGCTGCTGCGTGGGCCACAGGATGGCGGTGGCGACCGCCCACACGATGAGGGCACCGTACAGGAGGCCGATGCGCTGCGGCGCCAGCAGAAGGAACAGCAGGTCGGCGCCCAGCATGAGCAGACCGCTCAGCAGCAGTCCTTCCGCGCTGTAGCGGCGCGCGGCGCGTTCGACATACAGATTGCCGATCACGCCCGCCACCCCCGACACCAGCAGTGTCAGCGTCACCGTGTGTGCGTCGGCACCGTAATCGCGATGGATGATGGGCGCCAGGAATGCATAGGTGGCGAACACACCGGTGGCGATGAAGAACACCACGCACAATGCACTGAAGGTGACGCCGTCGCTCAGCAGCGCGGTGACGGTGGACAGCCGGATGCGCTCGCCTCCCGGCGCATCGGGCACGAAACGGGCGATCATGGCCGCGGTGAGCACGGTGGCGACAGCGACGCCGACGAACAGCCAGCGCGGCCCCCAGCCATCGGCGATCCAGGCGGCCGCCGGCATGCCCGCCAGGCTGGCCACGCTGAGGCCGAACAGCACGGTGGCCAGAGCGCTGCCCTGGTGTTCGCGGCTGACCAGGCCGGTACCGAGCGCACCCAGCACCGGGCTGATCAGTGCCGCGCCCAGCCCCATGAGCACGCGCGATGCAAGCAACACGCCGTAGCCGGGCGCGAAAGCGAATGCAAAACAGGACGCCGCGAATACCGCGAGTCCGATCAGCAACTGGCGGCGCCGCCCGAAATGCCCTATCCACACCTGCATGAGCGGTGCGGCAAGCGCAAACGTGACGCCGAAGGCGGAAATGAGATAGGCGGCCTCGGCGTCGGCCAGCGACCACTCATGTGCGATCGCGGCCAGACAGCCGACCACCGACAGCGCGCCGGTCACCTGCACGAAGTAGGCGAGACTCAGGATGCGCAAGGCGCGCTGGATGGGTTCAGGAACAGTCGATGTGGCGTGAGAGGTCATGTCCGGGCATGGGGCGACGGTCGCGATGACCGGCGATCCCATCTGTGAAGAAACGTGATTCCGGGCAAGCGACGCAGAAAGGATGGCGCCTGCCGCTTGGCGTGGTGACCGATGCAGCTCCTGCTCCTGACCTTCATTGCTGGGGCGCGACCTGCGCCTCGGCCAGGCGCTGCGCACAGCGTCTGGCCAGGAATTCGCGCAGCGACTGGACGACCGGCGTGACACGCCGGCGGTCGGAACAGACGAGATGAAGCGAAGCCATTTCGCCGAGCCAGTCGGTGCACAGGCGTACCAGCCGGCCCGCGCGCAGATCCGTGGCGACGTCGATTTCCGATTTGAAAGCGATGCCGCGGCCGTCCACCGCCCAGCGCCGCACCGCTTCGCCGTCGTCGGCGATGCGGTCGCCCTTCACCGACACCTGCATTTCGCCGCCGTCGCGATGGAAGGTCCAGCGGTCATGCACATAGCCATCCAGCATGAAGCACAGGCAGTTGTGGCGTGCCAGCGCCTTCGGCGAATCCGGCCTGCCGTGGCGCTCGATATAGGCCGGCGAGGCACACAGCACGCGCCGGTTGTCCGGCGCCACCGGCAGCGCGATCAGCGATGAATCCGGCAGAGGGCCATAGCGCAGCGTGAGATCCACCGGCTGCCGGTAGAGATCCACCGGACGATCGGACAGCAGCAGGCGCAACTGCAGTCGCGGGTGCTGGTCGAGGAAATCGTCCAGCCAGTGCAGCATCAGGTTGCGTCCGATGTCTGACGGCGCGGACAGGTGCACCACGCCGGAAAACGCGGCGCTGCCGGCCAGAGCCGCTTCGCGTCCGTCGTCCAGGGCCTGCAGCGCCTGCCGGCAATGGGTCAGATAGATCTGCCCTTCGTCGGTCAGCCGCAGACTGCGGGTCGAACGCACGAACAGGCGCACGCCCAGTTCCTCTTCCAGCCGCTTGATCGCCATGCTTGCGGCGGCAGGCGTGATGTCGAGCCGGCGTGCCGCGTCGGTGAGACTGCCGGAATCGGCGGTCTGGCGAAACACTTCCAAATCGCGCAGGGCTTTCATCGACATGATTCTAGGCGGTGCACCGCAGCAGGATTGATAAGCGATGCTTGAAAGTCAATCAAGCCACCGCCAGTGCAAGTGCCCGGCGCGGGCGTCCATCATGACGTTCAACGAAAACCGAAGGAGCGCCTGTCATGATCATTCCGCTTCTGGCCCGAAGCTCCGGCTGGCTGACCGCCTTGCGTCCGGCAATCCGGCCCCTGCTCGACACGTTTGATCTGCTGACGGCGATTGTCGCCAGCCGGCCGTCGTCGTCACTGTTGATCGCCACAGCGCCCACGCGTCACGACAGAGGGCGAACGTAGACGGCGGCGCCCCCTGCCCGGCACCGGTGCCGGCTTGTCCGGCAGGCCCAGCGCAGAGCGCGACAGACGGTCGGCATCGCGATTGCGATGGCGCGGCACCCAGCACAGCTCGAAGGATTCGAAGCGTGCGAGCGACATGCGCAAGGCCGCCAGCAGTGTGCGGAGCGGTTCGATCGCGGTGTGCTGCTCGCCGCGCAGATGGCGCACGACGAAATCGCTGTCGCCGGTGATCGCGATGTGGCGGGCGCCCTCGTCGTGAGCACGGTCGAGCGCGAGACGCAGCGCCTCGAGCTCCGCTTCATTGCTGCAACCGTGGCGTGACCCGGTCTGCGCCAGTTCGATGCGCCGGCCATCGGGCGCCACGATCAGAGCGCCCAGACCCAGCCGCCCGGGATTGGGCAGCGCGCAGCCATCGAACCACAGCCGCCACGGGGCGGCAAAACCGGAAAAACTCATGCGGACGGACGTGAAACGGTACCTGAGCCGCCATGGTGGCACAGAGCCGTCGCGCGCGACAGTCCGTATCGTCGCGCTCGTACCGGGCCGCCCTGTCCGTCCGCGGTCCCGCGAAATCGTGCCGGCGACTCGGCGCCACGGAGCCAAACGCCTATAATCCGCGCTCTTTTGATCCGGAGACGCATATGGGCTTTCTCGCCGGCAAGAAAATTCTGATCACCGGACTGCTGTCCAACCGCTCGATCGCCTACGGCATCGCCCAGGCCTGTCACCGCGAAGGTGCGGAACTGGCCTTCACCTATGTCAGCGACCGCTTTGCCGAGCGGGTGGCGAAAATGGCGGCCGAATTCGGCTCGGACATCGTGCTGCCGTGCGACGTGAGCGAGGATGCGCAGATCGCCGGCCTGTTCGACCAACTGGCGAACAAGTGGGACGGCCTGGACGGTCTCGTGCATTCGATCGCTTTCGCGCCCGGCGAGGCGCTGGAGGGCGACTTCCTGAACGGACTGTCGCGCGAAGCCTTCCGCACCGCGCACGAAGTGAGCGCCTACAGTTTCCCGGCGCTGGCCAAGGCGGCGCGACCGATGATGCAGGGCCGCAACGGCGCCGTGCTCACGCTGTCGTACCTGGGCGCGGTGCGTGCGCTGCCCAATTACAACGTGATGGGCCTGGCCAAAGCCAGCCTCGAAGCATCGGTGCGCTACCTTGCCGCCTGCCTGGGCCCGGAAGGCATACGCGCGAACGCCGTGTCGGCCGGCCCGATCAAGACGCTCGCCGCGTCCGGCATCGGCAATTTCGGCAAGCTGCTCGCCTACAACGAGAAGAACGCACCGCTGCGCCGCAATGTGACCATCCAGGAAGTCGGCAATGTGGCGGCCTTTCTGCTGTCCGACCTGGCCAGCGGCGTGACCGGCGAAGTGACCTATGTCGATGCCGGCTTCAGCCAGACCGCGCTGACCGCGGTCGAGTAAGCGCGCTGCACACTCCCGCCGGCCTCAGCGTGCCGCGTTGACACATGCGGCAACGGTGAGGCCGTACCGCTGTTCACAGCGGCCTGTATCCTGCTTGCATCCGGAGCGAACGTCCCCATCTTCATGCGGGTCGAAATCCGGTCAATGGAGACCTTCAATGCGCAGAGTGTGGATGTTCGTGCTGACCCTTTTTTCCGCCGCCCTGCTGTCCGGGTGCGGCTACAACAGCCTGCAGTCGGGCGATGAGCAGGTGAAGGCGGCCTGGGCCGAGGTGCTGAACCAGTATCAGCGCCGCGCCGACCTCATTCCGAATCTGGTCAATACGGTGAAGGGCTTCGCGGAGCAGGAAAAGGAAGTCCTCACCCGCGTCACCGAGGCGCGTGCGCGGGTAGGCGCACTGCAGGCCACGCCCGAACTGATCAACAACCCGCAGGCCTTCGAACAGTTCCAGGCGGCGCAAGGCGAACTGAGCGGCGCGCTGTCGCGCCTGCTGGTGGTGTCGGAAAACTATCCGCAACTGAAGTCGGACCAGAATTTCCGCGATCTGCAGGCGCAGCTCGAAGGCACGGAAAATCGCATTGCGGTCGCACGCAACCGCTACATCAAGGCGGTGCAGGACTACAACGTGACGGTACGCTCCTTCCCGACCAATCTGACCGCCATGATGTTCGGCCACACGGTGAAACCGGGCTTCACGGTCGAGAACGAAGCCGAGATCGCGCGCCCGCCCAAGGTGGACTTCGGCGGCGCCGCGCCCAGGCCGGCGCAGTAAGCGATGAACTGGATGCGCGTCCTGCGCGCGGCGGTCGGCGCACTGTTGCTCGGCGCGACGGCGGCATTCGCCCAGGTGGCGGTGCCCCCCGTGGCGCGCGTGACTGACCTGACCGGCACGCTCACCGCTCAGCAGACGGCTGCACTCGATCAGACACTGGCCGGCTTCGAGGCCAGCAAGGGGAGCCAGATCGCGGTGCTCATCGTGCCGACCACGCAGCCGGAAACGATCGAGCAGTACGCGCTGCGCGTGGCCGAAACCTGGAAGCTCGGACGCCAGGGCGTGGATGACGGTGCGCTGCTGCTGGTGGCGCGCGACGACCGCGCACTGCGCATCGAGGTGGGCTACGGACTGGAAGGGGTGCTCAGCGACATCGTCGCCAAGCGCATCGTGTCCGACGTGATCGCACCGCGCTTTCGCAAGGGCGACTTCGCCGGCGGCGTGAATGCCGGACTGGACGCCATGATGAAGGTGATAGACGGAGAACCGCTGCCGGCACCGCGACGCACCGCGGAAGCCACGGAAGGCGGACTGGAACAGTACGGCCCGGTGCTGTTCATCGTGGCACTCGGCCTGGGTGGCGTGCTGCGCGCGATGCTGGGTCGCCTGCCGGGCGCGCTGGTGACCGGAGGCATCGTCGGTGTCGTGGCCTGGATCATGGCCGGGCTGCTGTCGGTCGCGCTGTTCGCCGCCTTTGTGGCGGCCGCGCTCACGCTGTTCGGCGGCGGACGCGGAACCGGCGGCGCGGGCGGTTTTGGCGGCGGCGGTTTCGGTGGGGGCCGTGGCGGTTTCAGTGGCGGCGGTGGCGGCTTCGGAGGCGGTGGTGCCTCCGGCCGCTGGTAAGCGGGCGGAAATGCCATGATCGGACGACTTCTGAAGCACCTGTGCGCCCTGCCCTTCATGACCGCGCGCGCGCTGCCGGCTCATGTGCTGGCAGAGCTCGAGGCGGCCATCGCGTCCAGCGAGCGACACCATGCCGGCGAGTTGCGCCTGGTGGTCGAACATGCGCTGCATCCGCTCGCCATCATCCGCGGCCAGAGCGGCCGCGACCGCGCGGTGGACCTGTTCTCCTCGCTGCGCATCTGGGACACCGAACACAACAGCGGCGTGCTCATCTATCTGCTGATGGCCGATCACGACATCGAAATCGTGGTGGACCGCGGCGTACGCGCGCGCGTACCGGATGCGCGCTGGGCACAGTTGTGCCGTGAACTGGAAGTGGCGCTGCGTGAGCGGCGCTTCCATGAGGGCCTGCTGCAGGCGGTGGCCGCGGTCACCGCCGAGCTGTCTGCTCACTTCCCGGCGGACGACGCGAAGCACAACGAACTGCCGGACCGCGTTCTGTCGATCTGAAACTGCGACGCGCCTCGCTGCGTCAGCGGCAGAGCGACCGACCGCGTCCCGCGCTATCTCACACGGCCGGGGCATGTACTTTGCGTTGGACTATCATGCGCGCTGCTCGCGTGATGCACCGGTCGCGCGAACAACCGGCCGTCGCGACGGTCTGCTGGACATGTGTGCCCGCCGCGCCACCCGCACCCGAAACAGGAAATCCCTTGTTCAGATTTTTCGAGAACCGGATCGATCCCTACCCGGAAGGTCCGCCCCCCCAACCGCCAGCCGGCCTGTTCGCCTTCCTCTGGTCATGCACCCGCGGGATGCGCGGATACATCGCCGTGATGACCCTGTGTACTGCGCTCATCGGCGTGTTCGAGGCGGCGCTGTTCGCCATGCTGGGCAATATCGTGGACTGGCTGGCCAAGGTCGAACCTGCGCAGCTTTGGCATCAGGAGGGCAGCACCCTCAGATTGCTCGGCACCGTGCTGTTGCTGAGCCCGCTGGTCATCCTGCTGCAGACCCTGCTCAAACAGCAGGCGCTGGCGGGCAGCTTTCCGATGCGGCTGCGCTGGAACTTCCACCGGCACATGCTCGGCCAGAGCATGAGCTTCTACCAGGACGAATTCGCCGGGCGGGTCGCTGCCAAGGTGATGCAGACCGCGTTGGCGGTGCGCGACGCGTGGATGATCCTGGCCGACATCCTGGTGTTCATCATCATCTACTTTGCAACCATGGTGAGCCTGGTCGGCAGTTTCGACCTGTCGCTGCTGCTGCCTTTCGGTGCATGGCTCGCACTGTACGTCGGCGCAATGTGCTATTTCGTACCCCGCCTGGGCGTGGCCGCGCAGTCGCAGGCGGATGCGCGATCACTGATGACCGGACGCATCACCGATGCCTATACCAATATCGCGACCGTGAAGCTTTTTTCGCATACCGCGCGCGAAGCGGACTACGCACGCGAGGCGATGCGCGAATTCATGCGCCCGGTGCACGCGCAGTTCCGGCTGGTGAGCGGCTTCGAAGTGGTGAATCACATCCTGAGCATGGGTCTGATCGCGGCCACCGCCGGCATGTCGCTGTGGCTGTGGACACAGGGCAAGGTCGGTGTCGGCGCGGTGGCGGCATCGACCGCGATGGCCTTGCGCCTCAACGGCATTTCGCATTGGGTGATGTGGGAACTGGCGTCGCTGTTCGAGCAGATCGGCACCGTGCGTGACGGCATCAATACGCTGTCGCGCACGCACAGTGTGGTCGACCGCGCGGATGCGCGGCCACTGCGTGTGACGCGCGGCAACGTGGTGTTCGACGACGTGACCTTCGATTACGGAAGGGAAAGTGCCCGGTCAGGCGGCCGGCCGGTATTCGACCATCTGTCGCTGAACATCCGGCCAGGCGAAAAGATAGGCGTGGTCGGCCGCAGCGGTGCCGGCAAGTCTACGCTGATCAACCTGCTGCTGCGTTTCCATGACCTTCCGGCCGGGCGCATCCTGATCGACGGCCAGGATATTGCGCTTGCGACACAGGACAGTCTGCGCGCGCAGATCGGCATGGTGACGCAGGACACCTCGCTGCTGCACCGCTCGGTGCGCGACAACATCCTGTATGGCCGTCCCGACGCGAGCGACGAAGACATGATCGCCGCGGCAAGGCGGGCCGAGGCGCACGAATTCATCATAAGCCTGGTCGACCCCAAGGGCCGTCGTGGCTACGACGCCCATGTCGGCGAGCGCGGCGTGAAGCTGTCCGGCGGCCAGCGCCAGCGCATCGCCATCGCGCGTGTCATGCTCAAGGACGCGCCGATACTGCTGCTCGACGAAGCCACCAGCGCGCTTGATTCGGAAGTCGAGGCCGCCATCCAGGACAGCCTGTACCGGCTGATGGAAGGCAAGACCGTGGTGGCCATCGCGCACCGGCTGTCCACCATCGCGGCGATGGACCGGCTCATCGTGATGGATGGTGGCCGCATCGTCGAGGAAGGCGATCATCGCAGCCTGCTCGCGCGCGACGGCCTGTACGCGCGGCTGTGGGCGCATCAGAGCGGCGGCTTCCTGGCGGCCGACATCGATGAGGCGGATGCCGGTCAGCAAGCGAGCCGCGCGCGGGAACCGGCACAGCCCGCGTAAGCGATCCAGTCGTTGCGCCGTGCCTGCGTCGATCAGTCGATGCGGCGGTTGGGAAAATCGATGTCCAGCAAGCGGCGCCTGCGCTCGATGCGCGGCGGTACGGACGTGACCGAAGCACCATCATTGACTGCGTTGCCGCCGGCCGCCTGCCAGGCGGCCGCGACCGCAAGCTCATGTTCCCAGGACATCACGAAGTCGCGTGATGACACCAGTTCCAGCGGGGGCACGAATTCGGATTCGAAGGCATAAGGCAGAAAATCTGCGTGGGCTGCACGTGACATGTTCATCCCCTTCGTTGTGGATGCATGGACAAGGGCACCGGCTTTCAGGGACCCGGCCGGATCGTTCCAGTCGTTCCCGCCCCCTCCGGGACAGGCCTTGCTACCCGCTTTCGCGAGGTGTCTGGCCTTGGACGCCGGCTTTGCGGAAAGATTTCACTTTAGGCAGTCCTGACGGCAAAGTCCTGTCGCAGCGCAACGAAAACACGCCTTCGGGACGGTTTCCCCGCCTGCTTTCCGGGCAGCCCGCCGGGCCACCGTCTTCGCGTCACTTCACGCGGTTCTTGTACTCGCCGGTGCGGGTGTCGATTTCGATCTTGTCGCCGATTTCGCAGAACAGCGGCACCGACACTTCATAGCCGGTGTTGATCTTGGCCGGCTTGAGCACCTTGCCCGAGGTGTCGCCCTTGACGGCGGGTTCGGTGTAGGTGATTTCGCGCACCACCGAATTCGGCATTTCAACCGAGATCGCGCGGCCTTCGTAGAACACGACTTCGCACGCCATGCCATCTTCGATGTAGTTCAGAGAATCGCCCATGTTCTCGGCTTCGACCTCGAACTGGTTGTATTCGGCGTCCATGAACACATACATCGGATCGGCGAAATAGGAATAGGTGACTTCCCGGCGATCCAGGATGACCACATCGAACTTGTCGTCCGCCTTGTACACCGTCTCCTGACCGGAACCGGTCAGCAGGTTCTTCATCTTCATCTTGACGACGGCGGCGTTGCGGCCCGACTTGTTGTATTCGGCCTTGAGCACGACCATGGCGTCGTTGCCGATCTTCACGACGTTACCGGCGCGCAGTTCCTGAGCGGTTTTCATGCAGTATTCCTGGTGGGGTTGAGGCCGCGGTTCGAACCTTTGCAGGACTTTCGCAAGGCATCGCAGGCCCTGGATGCAGGTCTCGCGACACCTTGCCAAGCGCGGTTGCAACGCCCGCTGCGGCAAACCCGGCATTATATAGGTGTCTGATTAAACAAAACAAGCTGGGTAGCGAGGTCATCCTGCCGCGCCAGCTCGTCCGCCCAGCGCACGGCGTGCGCCTGCAGTTCGGCATGCACCGCGACGAGCAGGTGCCAGTCCTCCCCGACCACCGGATGAGCGGTATTCCAGCCGCGCCAGATGCGCTGCAGCAGCTTCCGGCAAGACGCGGAAAGCCTCGCTGCGTAGCGTTCGAAGAAGGCGTCCAGCTTGGCGATGTGAGCGTCCTCCTGCTGCGGGTAGATCTGCCAGACGAATGGACGCGCGGCCCATTGCGCGCGGACGAAGGAATCCTCTCCGCGCACCAGATTGAGGTCGCACCGCCACAGCAGCGCGTCGTAATCGTCCTGGTCCATGAAGGGCAGCGCACTGACCGTGAGCGTGCCGTGCGAAACGCAGTCGCCCGGGCTCAGCGCAAGGCCGCTCTGTGCGTTCAGCGAAGCCAGCGCGCGCCCTTCGGGTACCCACAGGTGCGAAGGATGAGGCGCCGTCCGGAGCGCCGTGAGCAAACCCGGAATCGACGGGTTCTCGTAAGCGAACAACGAAACATGAAATACGCCGGATGCGGCTGCGTGTGCGGCACGCCACGCATCGCGCCGGACGAACAGGTTGCGCTCGCGCAGCAGGCCACCGGTGCCCGGCGTGAAACCTGGAAAGAAGAAGTATTTTCGCAGACCGGTGGCCGGGTCGATCGAAGGCAGACGATGACAGCCGTCCACCCAGTCCTCGGCGCTGAGATACTCGAGATTGATCCAGCGCGGCGCAGGCTGCCGCTGCGCCATCGCGCTCACGAAGGCGGCCGGCGGCGAACAGCCGAACGCCTCGATCACGCAGCCTGCGGGAGGCGGCAGCGCGACATTGTCGGTCCAGTGCAGCACCGTGATCCCCGACTCGCTGGCGGCCTCCGGCGCGATCTTCGCGAGCGACTCCGGCGCGTCGACCCACAGCCTCACCGACCAGCCGTGTTCGCGTGCAAGACAGCGCGCCAGACGCCAGCACACACCGATGTCACCGAAGTTGTCGACCACGCGACAGAACAGGTCGCAATCCGGATGCCCGGCGGGCGGCTGTGAAAAATTGTCAGAACGCTTCGTATCCATGACTCAAGGCCGCACAGTCCAACGTCGTAATCGCTATCAATAGCGCTCGGCGCTCAATATTGTCGTCCGACTGACCGTTTCGTCTCAGGAGCCACATCATGTCCCTGTCGCGCCCGTCGTCCGAAGTCCTGGGTTTCCGTCATTCTCATCGTCCCCTCAAGTCAGGCGAAAGTATTCCGTCCATGCCCAGCCTGTTCGACCAGATCAGCCAGTTGAGCGCAACTGCCGCAGTCGTGGCGCCTGAAGGCGATGCCGACAACGACAGCTGGATCGACGACGAGAGCGAAGAGCTCTGACACCTTTGGTCACGTTGTGTCGCAGGGCAGCCCCTTCAGGCGCTGTCCGGTTCCGCCGTAAATGCGGGTATACGTACCGCGGAACGGAATCATGCGCGACGCTTCCAATGCCACTCTCGAAGGCTGGGTCGCTTACCTGGGCGACCGGCCCCTGCCCGTCCTCGCGCGCACGACGCGAGAACTGGCGTCGTTGCGTGAAGCGGAACAGACGGTCAGCGCGCGCACGATAGCCCAGGTCATCCTGCATGACCCGCTGATGACCTTGCGCGTGCTGGCCTACATCGAAGCCAACCGTCGGCGCAGCCAGCACACCGATATCACGACGATAGAGCGGGCGCTGATGATGATAGGCATCACGCCCTTCTTCAAGCACTTCGAATCGCTTCCCACGCTGGAAGATCACCTGCACGGCCAGTCGCAGGCGCTGCTCGGCGTCATGAAGGTGATCGCGCGTGCGCGCAAGGCGGCGATCTGGGCGCGCGAATGGGCCCTCATGCGGCACGATATCGATGTGGACGAGATCACCGTCGCCACGCTGCTGCACGATGTCGCGGAAATGCTGTGCTGGGTGTTCGCGCCCAGGCTGTCGTTGAAACTGCGCGATCTGTTGCGCGCCAACCCGACCATGCGCACGGCGCTGGCGCAGAAGGTGGTGTTCAACGTCACTGCGCAGGATCTGCAGCTTGCCCTGGCCCACGAATGGAAGCTGCCGGCGTTGCTGGTCGAACTGATGGGCGGCTCGCACAACCCGTCGCCGCGGGTGCGCAACGTCATGTATGCGGTCAATCTTGCACGGCACAGCGCCAAGGGCTGGGACGATCCGGCACTGCCCGACGACTTCAAGGATATCGAGGCGCTGCTTCACGTCAGCCACGAAACGCTGCTCGGCCGCCTCGGTCTGCCGATGGATGGCTCACCGCCACCGTCATTGCCCGATCACGCCGATCCCGAAAGCGACACCCCGACCGACCCGCAGTGAGCACGCCCGCTCGGGATGGCGTGCGCGTGAACCCGGGACGACGGCCGCCAACCAAGCTGCCGGAACGCCGATGCAGGCTCGGCGACAACTCATGTGCGGGTTTCGAGTTCTTCCCAGCGCTGCATCGCCGCGTCGATATCGCCGGCAAGCTGGCCAAGACGGGTTGCCAGCGCCGATGCATCGTTCCCGCTCACTGCCCCGGACGATAACTGTGCGGTAAGCCGGGCCTGTTCGTCCTCGAGTGCGGCGATTCGATCGGGCAGCGCATCCAGTTCCTTCTGTTCCTTGAAACTGAGCTTGTTCTTCGCCGGTACCGGTTTGTCCGTCCGGACCGGCGCGGGCGCCGGGGCGGGCCGGGGGGCCACCGCAGCCACCTGCGGCACGGTCGGCCGCTGCGCCACCCAGTCACTGTAGCCGCCGATGTACTCCTTCCAGCGCCCGTCGCCTTCGCAGGCGATGGTCTGCGTCACCACCGCATCGAGGAAGGCGCGGTCGTGCGACACCAGAAGGACCGTACCGTCATAGTCCTGCAGCAGTTGTTCGAGCAGGTCCAGGGTTTCCATGTCGAGGTCGTTGGTCGGCTCGTCGAGCACCAGCACATTGGCCGGACGCGCGAACAGGCGGGCCAGAAGCAGGCGGTTGCGCTCGCCACCCGACAGCGATTCGACCTTTGCACGCGCGCGCTGCGGCGGGAACAGGAAATCGCCAAGATAGCCGATCACATGCGTACGTCGCCCGCCGATCTCGACGAAGTCCGAGCCCGGGCTGATCACCTCGGCCAGCGTGGCGCTGTCATCGAGCTGGGTGCGGAACTGGTCGAAATAGGCGATCTGCAGCCGGCTGCCGGTGCGCACATGACCGGCGTCGGCTTCGAGCTGACCCAGGATGAGCTTGAGCAAGGTGGTCTTGCCCGCGCCATTCGGGCCGATCAGGCCCACCTTGTCGCCGCGCACGATGCGGGTGGAGAAATCGCGCACGATGGTGCGATCGCCATAGCGCTTGCTCACGCCCTCGAGCTCGGCCACCAGTTCGCCGGATGCCTCGCCACGCTCCAGCTCGATGCGCGCGCGTCCCATCTGTTCTCGCCTCGCCTCGCGCCGGGCGCGCAGTTCGTCCAGCCGTTTCACACGGAACTGGGCACGGGTGCGCCGTGCCTCGACCCCCTTGCGTATCCACACCTCCTCCTGCGCCAGCAGCTTGTCGGCGCGCGCCGACTCCAGCGCCTCGGCGGACAGTTCGTCCGCCTTGCGCGCCACGTACTGCGCATAGCGTCCGGGATAGCTGCGCAACTGGCCGCGGTCCAGTTCAATGATGCGGCTGGCGAAACTGTCGAGGAAACGGCGGTCATGCGTGATGACCAGGCTGGCGCCGCGGAAATCGTTGAGCAGCGATTCCAGCCATGCGATGCCATCGAGGTCGAGGTGATTGGTCGGCTCGTCCAGCAGCAGCATGTCCGGCTCCGACACCAGCGCGCGCGCCAGCGCCACGCGTTTGAGCATGCCGCCGGACAGCGCGTCGACGGCGGCGTCGCCGGGCAGGCTCAGCCGCACCAGCGCCTGTTCGATGCGCTGTTCGAAACGCCAGGCCTGATGGTGTTCGAGCGCATCCTGCAGTTCCGCCAGACGTTCCAGCCGGCTTTCGTCGCCGCGCGCCACCGCATCCGCCACATCGTGATAGTCGATCAGCAGACGCGACAGCTCGCCCAGTCCGTCGGCGATGGCATCGAACACGCGCGCGCCTGCGGCGAATTGCGGCTCCTGCTCGACATAGGCGATGCGCATGCCGGGCTGGCGCCACACGATGCCATCGTCGAGTGCCGCATCGCCGGCCAGGATGCGCAGCAGACTGGATTTGCCGGTGCCATTGCGGCCGATCAACGCAAGACGTTCGCCCGGTTCGACCACCAGTGCCGCATGATCGAGCAGGGGCAGATCGCCGAAGGCGAGGCTGGCGTTATCCAGGGTGATGAGAGGCATGGCGAGGGGCGGCGTGCGGACGGTGAGCGGCGCCGCAGTATACGCCGCGTGCGCCGGTGTCAGCCGGGCTGCCGGCCGGCGCCGGATCGCTGCATGAACAGCAGTCCGCCGGTGGCCGCCTGCACCAGACCGAAAAGGCCGTACAGCACGGACACGGCAGTCGCCTGGGCCGGCGCCACCCCGAACAACGCGAGTGTGGCGACCGCCGCAGCTTCCCGGCTCCCCCAGCCGCCCACGCTGACCGGCAGCGCCGCCATCACGAAGACAGGCGCTGCGACAAAGATCCATACCGCCGCCGGCAGTGGCAGTCCGATCGCCCGACCCGCTGCGGCCAGTGCGGCGATGGACAGCAGTTGCACCAGGACGGAAGAAAGCACCTGCCGGCGGTACAGCGACGGCATCCGCGGCACACGGCCGATGCGCTCACGCCACGCGGCCGGACAGCGCGCGACGACAGCGGGCAGCACCCGCGCTGGCATCACGAGCAGGCCGGCTGCGGCGAGCAGGCCAGACAGACGCAGCGGCAGATCCATGTCGCCCGCGTCGACGCCGGCTTCATGCAGCGCGTAGCCGGCGCTGGCGACGCTGATCGCAATCAGCACCCACAGGCCACCCACGCGGTCCAGCAGCACGGTCAGACCCGCGCTGCGCGCATCCATGCCCTCGCGGCGCGCCACCAGTGAGCGGAACAGATCGCCACCGACCACCGCTCCGGGCAGCAGGGCGTTGAGCGCCATCGCGCGAAAATAGACGAGCGTGGCGAATACGCCGCCCATGCGGCCGCCGAAACCGAGCACGAGCTGGCGCCAGCGCTGGGCAGACACGATATTGGACAGTACCGACAGCAGAAGGCCCGCCATCAGCCAGTGCGCATCGGCGGCGTCGAGCGATGCCGCCACGGAGGCCGGGTCGGCGAACCACAGCACCGCAGCGAACAGCGCCGCCGCCACACCCGCCTTCAGCCATGCGCAGAAACCGCTCATCCGGGATCGACATCCCGCAGGTGGTACTGCGCTCCGCCGCGTCCTTCGTGATAGATGCGGATGAGCAACTCGCCGATCAGACCGGCCACCACCAGTTGTACCCCCATCAGCAGCAGCATCACGCCGGCAATCAGCGCCGGGCGGCCGCCGATGTCGTGACCGAACAGCTTGAGCAGCCCCATCCACAACAGGATGCCGGCGCCAGGCGTCGCCAGCCAAAGCCCGAGCGCGCCGAACGCGTGCAGCGGACGCTGCCGGTAGCGCATGAAGAACACAATGAGCACGAGGTCGAGGATGACGCGGAAAGTGCGGTCCAGTCCGTATTTCGACACCCCGCGCGTGCGGGCGTGGTGGCGCACCGGCACCTCGGCGATGCGCGCGCCGGCGTCACAGGCAAGCGACGGAATGAAGCGGTGCAGTTCGCCGTACAGCCGGATGCGTTCGATGATGTCGCGCCGGTAGGCCTTCAGCGCGCAACCGTAGTCGTGCAGATGCACGCCGGTCATGCGTGAAATGAGCGCATTCGCGATGCGCGACGGCAGACGGCGCGACAGCGCCTTGTCCTGACGATCCACGCGCCAGCCGGACACCATATCGACATCTGCGTCCTGATCCAGGCGCTCGAGCATCGCGGGAATGTCCAGCGGGTCGTTCTGCAGATCGCCATCCAGCGTGACCACATAGCGCCCACGCACACGATCGAAGCCGGCCTGCAGTGCACTGGACTGCCCGTAGTTGCGCACCAGACGCACCGGCCGCAGCCAGGGGCGGTCGGCAGCCAGCCGCATCAGCAAGGCGCCGCTGCCGTCGCGCGAGCCATCGTCGATCACGATCAGTTCGAAACTGCGCCCGGCAGACGCCAGCGCCTGTTCGACCCGGTCGACCAGATCGCGCAGGTTGTCGACCTCGTTGAACACCGGTACGACGACCGATACCTCCGGAGCCGCCGGCAAGGGCGCGCTCGCGAACGCATCGGGCGCCGAAAACTCGAGTATCTGCGGCATCGGGCAAGGCCTTCGATATGGACGCCCGGAGCATGGAACATCACCGTTAACAGCAAATTAAGATGAGGCTGCGACACTGCGGCGATGCGCACCGACAAGATTCCCGCCCCGCTCCTGCTGCTGCTCATCTACTTCGGCTCCCATGTCCTGCTCCGGGTGCTGGCATCCGGTGCACTGGAACTGGATGAAGCCGAACAGGCGCTATGGACGCAGCATCTGGCCGCCGGCTACGGCAGCCAGCCTCCGCTCTACACATGGTTGCAATGGGCCGTGTTCCAGACGTTCGGCGTATCGGTGCTGTCGCTCGCCTTGCTGAAGAACCTGTTGCTCGCAGCCACCTATGGCTTCGTGTATGCAGCCGCCCGGCGCGTGATGCCCCCTGCCCCGGCCATCCTGTCGGCGGCCTGCATGCTGCTGATCCCGCAGATAGGCTGGGAATCGCAGCGCGACCTCACGCATTCGGTGCTTGTGACCGCCGTGGCGGCCGCCCACCTCTGCCTCATCGTGCGGCTGATCGAGCGTCCCCGCCCGGCGCTGTATGCGTGGCTCGGCCTGGCCATCGGCCTCGGCATGCTGTCCAAGTACAGCTTTGCCGTGCATGCCGCGGCAAGCGTTCTCGCCCTGATGGCTGCGCACGAAACCCGCCTGCGGGTGCTCTCGCCCTGGCTTGCGCTCAGCGCACTGGTGGCGGCGCTCGTCTTCCTGCCGCACGCCCTGTGGCTGACGGACAACTGGCAACTGGCCAGCACCCGCACGCTGGAAAAGCTCGACACCACCAGCGGTGGAGCGCCCGCAGCCATGCTGCGCGGGCTGCTCAGCCTGACCAGCGCGAGCGCGGCCACGCTGGGCCTGCTCGCGCTGGTATGCGCCCTGCTGTTCGGCCGCGCACTCTTGCGCGACCGCATGCCAGCCCGCACCTCGGTCGCGAGCGACACCTGTCGCTTCCTGCGGCGCTATTTCATTGCACTGTACGCGCTGCTGCTCGCGCTGATCGTGATCGGCGGGGCGACCCATTTCAAGGGACGCTGGTTGCAGCCGCTGCTGTTCCTCGCGCCGATGGCGCTGTTCTGCTGTCGGCCCGCGCTGGCGCAGCATCGACGCCTGCCCGCCCTGCGGGCCGTGCTGGTGGTGTTCGCGCTGTGCTTCCTGGCCCTGGCCGGCCTGCGCCCGGTACTCGATGGCTGGCGCAACCGTCCGGACGAACTGAACGAACCGATAGACCGGCTCGCCCGGACGCTCGCGGCGGAGGGCTTCGACGGCAGACAGGCCATCGTGACCGACGATCCGGTGCTGGGTGGCGTACTGCGCGTGCGCTATCCGGATGCCGAGGTCGCGGTGTGGAAAAGCGGCGCACCCAGCCCCGCGGCGCGGAACAGGCCGCACCTGCTGATCGGCAAGATCGACGGCGGTCTTCCGCTGTTCGAACGCGCAGGCGAAGCGCCACCCGCACCGCTGCGCCTGCCCTATCTGCACGCGCACCCGGGCCACGCGCCGGTCGAATACCGCTACGCGCGGCTGCCGGCTGCAGCCGCGAACCCGCCGCACGCCGCCGGCACGCGCTGAACTGGGCGCGCAGGCCGCGACGCGGTTACAATCGCGGCCCTGCGGCTCCATAGTTGAATGGATACAACAACCCCCTCCTAAGGGGTAGGTACAGGTTCGATTCCTGTTGGGGCCACCAGCTCCCCCTGCGCAAGACTCGTCCGGGCACGCTCGCGCTTCGTCCACGCCCCACCGTCAGCGCGGTCTTCACGCCCCGCCTCCGCTCACAGGGCGGTCATGCAGCGCGCGGCCGGATTCACTTATCCTATCGGCCACCCTGTCCCGGCGCGGAAACCGATGGCCAAACTGTCCGAGCGCGATATCTGTACCAAGTACATCACCCCCGCATTGGTCGATGCCGGATGGTATCTGCACACGCAGATCCGCGAAGAGGTGAGCCTCACCAAAGGCCGCATCGTCGCCAAGGTCGACGAGTTGATGGCCCTGTGCGACCTGTTGAAAGCGGACCTTGCGTTCGCCCGGGAGAATCGCGCACGACTTGCCGACGCGCTGGTGCACACGGCGCTTCAGGCAGCCTGATCGCAGCCCCTCCAAGGAGACGGTTCAGTGACCGTGACGATAGAGCAGATCCGGAGTCGTGCCGAACAGGGCATCACCAAACCTTTCCTGTGCCGCGGAGACGACGAACACTGGTATTACGTGAAAGGCCGGGGCATGGGCCTGCGCAACCTGCTGTGCGAGTGGACCGCCGGCCGGCTCGCGCTGGCTTTCGGTCTGCCGATCGCGCACTTCGAACAGGTGGTGGTGCCGCAGGCGCTCATCCAGACCGCGTTGCGGCCCGATCTGTCCGAACTCGGCGCCGGCCCTGCCTTTGGTTCACTGCGGCACGACTACGCGCAGGAACTCACCGTATCGCATATCGATCTGGTCGATCCGGCTGTGCAACAGGACGTGCTGGTTTTCGATTGGTGGGTCCATAATCAGGACCGAACCTTGACCGAAAAGGGCGGCAACCCCAATCTGCTGTGGAGTCAGGAACATAGCGGGCTGGTAGTGATCGATCACAATCAGGCCTTTGATCCCGATTTTGACAAGACGGCTTTTTTCGAACAGCACGTGTTCGCAGCGCAAGCACAGTGTGTATTCCATGATCTGGCCCATCGTGCCCGCTACGCAGCACGTATGGAGGCTGCGCTTGAGGCGTTCGACCGCGCCTGCGACGAAGTGCCTGACGAGTGGTGGCTGGTGGATGACGGAGTGCCGGCCAATTTCGACCGCATGGCCGTGAGGCGCCTGCTCGAAGGCTTCGATCAGGGTGATTTCTGGAGTGGAGTGCAATGAAGCAGGTCTGCCAGTACGCGGTCGTTCAGTTCATGCCCTATGCGGAAACGCGCGAATTTGCAAACGTGGGTGTTGTGCTGATGTGTCCGGAAGCCGGCTTCTTCGGCTTCAAGCTGCTGAAACGCTATGGTCGCGTCACCCGATTCTTCGAGGGCATGGAGCGCCGCATCTTTCTGGAGGGCAAGCAGCTTTTCCAGGAGGAACTGACCCGTGTCCGCGGCATGTTGAAACGGGGGCCGCTGGACCGGCTGCGTACGGTGGACACCGCGGTCGCCGTGCGACAGTTCGCCGAACTGGTGCGTCGCCGCGAAACCCTGTTCCGGTTTGACGAACCTGGTGTGGTGATGGCCGACGAACCGAAAGCATGTCTCGATGAACTCTATGGGTTCTATGTCGAGCGTGAATTCGCCACCAAGGAGTACCAGGAGCGCCTGCTGGATAAGGCCATCAGGCGCCTGCTGTTCGGTGCAAATCTCGGGGAGCGCTATCGGGAGGAAGTTGTTGGCGACGATATGTTCCACGCCCGCTTTCCATTTGTCGCGATCAAGGACGACACGCCGGTGCGGATCATCAAACCGCTGTTCCTTGCGCAGGACGACCCAGAACGAATCTACTCACACGGTGATCTATGGATCCGCAAGTTTCACCGCTTGCGCAGCCGTGACCTGCTGCCAGATGCGGTACTGCTGCCGCTCGACGCACCGCCCGACAATGACGAGAAGCGCTACAAGGCCTTCACGGACGTTGCGCAGGAACTGACTGAACTTAATATTGAAGTCGTCGCTGCGCCCAACACACAGCGCATTATCGATTTCGCAAGAGCCTGAATGCGGTACGAAGCAGGCAAACCGAACCGGCCGACGAAGTAGAAGCGGCGCCCTGCCCGACGACGTGCTGATGCCGGTGCGTGCCCCGGCACCCGACGCGCGCGCCTCGGCGGCATTTGCCGAAATTCGCGATGAGTTGCAGGAACAGCAGGTGACCGTCATCGCGGCAAACGACGAGCCAGCCATCCTGGAGTTCGCGACCCGATAACTCCGGGTCCGCCGAAATTTCGTCGGCGGGTCGGGTTGATTCCGGGTGCGCGCGAGTTCGCCCCTCCCCCGCGGGGTCCCTCCTCCTGCCGAGCCGTTCTCGGCCGCAGTCCGCCCCCGCTAAGCTGCCGGCGGTGTCCGTGTGGGCTGACACCTTTGTGGGCCAGCGACGATCCTTCGCAGACGCCCCGGACCGCTGCCAGTGCATCATGCTGAGCCGATGGCGCCGTCACGGACAACAATTCCGCTGCGCCTTGACTACACGCCGACCGCTTGCCAACAGCCTGTAACAGGCTGTTCCGTGCGGCCCGACGATGCGACGTCGCCGTAGATATTGAGGTGCTGGGGTGAAGCCAGCCACAGCGACAGCAATCACCCGCCCGTCCACTGGGCCTGTGCGGCAATAGGCGTATCTCTCCGCAATGTGGTGGCACGTTTGGTGGCACTTTTGAGAACCTGAACGCGAAGACCTTTTGTAGAGAATGGTTTTAGAGAAGTGTTCGATTCCTGTTGGGTCCATACGCGCGGGGATCGCGCACCCTTTCGCGCGCTTGCCGGCAGGCATATAGTTGCGGTGCACCGGACAACGCGAATCCGCCGCTCCTGATGAATATCCCTTCCCCCAGTCAGCGCAGCATTTCGACGCCCGGCGCGGCCACGGTCAGGCCGCGCCCGGTCACGCCGGTCGACGCGACCGACGCGCTGGAGGCGCTGGAGCGCGACGCACCATCGGCGCCGGAGCCAGGCGGCGCGGTGCAGCCAACGGGCGGCAATGACAGCCGGCGCGCGGAGAATCTGGCCGGGGCGCTGATGCTGTCGGCGATACGCGGTGATTTCCAGCAGTCCGACGGGGAGCAGGCGTCCACCTTGCCGGAACCGGGCAGCGAAGGCGACTATGCGCGGCTGGCGGCGCGACGGCAGGCGCTCGAGCAGCGCTACGCCGAGCCGGCTTCGCGCGCGCCGGCCAGCGCCGATCTATACGCCTGAGCGGCCCGGCGGCGTTCAGCCGCGGCGCGTTTCGACCACGCCATCGACCTCGCGTATCAGGCCCAGCACCTTCTGGATCTGGTTGACCCCGGCGATCTCGACCGTGAAGCTCATGCGCGCCATGCCCGCCTTGGACTGCGTGCTGACGGCGGTGACATTGATCTTCTCGCGTGACAGCACTTCCGATATGTCGCGCAGCAAGCCTTGGCGGTCGTGCGCCTCGACATGGATGTCGGCGGCGAAACGCGCATCGGGATCTCCGCTTGCCACTTCGCCCCACTGCACGTCGATCACCCGTTCCGGATGGCGCGCGACCATATTGATGTAGTTCGGGCAGTCGCTGCGGTGGATGGCCACGCCGCGGCCGCGCGTCACGAAGCCGGAGATCGGATCCGGCGGTGCCGGCTTGCAGCAGCGCCCGAGCTGGGTCAGCAGCTTGCCCACGCCCTGCACCAGCACACCCTTCTCGCCGCTGGCACGCGGGGCGCGCGGCTTGATTTCGGGTTCTTCGACCAGCGGCTCCTCGCCGCGCAGCGCGACATGGATGGCGCGCGGCCCGACCTCGCCGTGCGCGCACGCAATGTGCATCGCATCCACGCTGTTGAAGCCCAGCTTGTGCGCCAGCTCTTCCAGACCGGTCTGTGAGGCGCCTTCGCGCGCCAGTTCGCGCGCCAGCCAGGCGCGTCCCTGCGCCAGCGTTTCGCCCTCCTCGATCTGGGCGAACCAGCGCCTCACCTTCTGGCGCGCACCGTGCGTGGTGAGATAGCCCTGCTGCGGCACCAGCCAGTCGCGCGAAGGACCGCCCTGCTTGGCGGCGATGATTTCAACGCGCTGGCCGTTGTCCAGCGGCGTGTTGAGCGGCACGAGCTGGCCATTCACCCGCGCGCCGCGACAGCGGTGGCCGAGATCGGTGTGCAGCCGGTAGGCGAAATCCACCGGCGTCGCGCCGGCGGGCAGATCGATCACCTTGCCCTGGGGCGTGAGCACATAGATGGTGTCGTCGAGCGCGGCGCGCTTGAACTGTTCCACCCATTCCGAGTGGTCGGCGATTTCGTCGCGCCAGGACAGCAACTGGCGCAGCCAGGCGATCTTGTCGTCGTAATGCCTGTCCTGGCCCGACCCTTCCTTGTAGCGCCAGTGCGCCGCCACGCCCATTTCGGCGTGCCGGTGCATGTCCCAGGTGCGGATCTGCACCTCCAGCGACCGGCCGTCCGGCGCAATCACGGCGGTATGCAGCGACTGGTAGTTGTTGCCCTTGGGCTGGGCGATGTAATCGTCAAACTCGCGAGGCAGCGGATGCCAGAGCTGGTGCACCACGCCGAGTGCGGCATAGCAGTCGCGCACGCTGTCGACCAGCACACGCAAGGCGCGCACGTCGTACACCTCCGAGAACTCCAGCTTCTTCGCGCGCATCTTGTTCCAGATGCTGTAGATGTGTTTCGGGCGCCCCTGGATTTCCGCCTTGATGCCGGCCGCCTGCAGCTCGGCGCGCAGCTTTTCCATCGCGTCGGCGATGAAGGCCTCGCGCTCGACGCGCTTTTCGTCGAGCTGTTTCGCGATGCGCTTGTAGGTGTCGGGTTGGAGGAAGCGGAAGGACAGGTCTTCCAGTTCCCACTTCAGTTGCCACACCCCGAGACGGTTGGCGAGCGGCGCGTAGATGTCCAGCGATTCGCGCGCCAGCGCAAGCCGGTCCTCGTTCGGGTGCGCGGTGAGCCAGCGCAGGCTCTGCACACGCGAAGCCAGGCGCAGCATGACCACGCGCACATCGGCCACCATGGCCAGCACCATCTTGCGCAGCACCTCGGCCTGATTGCCGCCAGGGTCGTTGCCGGCCACCGTCTGCGAGGCGTGGGCACGGGTGATCAGGCGCAGGTTGTCCAGGCGATGCAGACCGCCCACCAGTTCGGCGACGGAAGGGCCGTACAGCGAGCGCACGCGCTCGTCGGCGTCGTCCTGCACCTCGTGCAGCGGAAACAGCAAGGCCGCCAGACGGGTTTCCAGGTCCAGGCGCAGCGACGCGCAGATCAGCGCCTGACCGAGCACATGCTCGCCCATCGGCTCACCGGTGCCCAGCGTGCGATCGGCATAGAGCGGCATGACCAGATCGTGCGCGCCGCGCAGTGTGTCGGCCTCTGCGCTGCCGAGGCCGTCGGCCAGCAGTTCGAGGGGCGTGCGCGCCGAATCGGCGCTTGTCAGCGAGTGGACAACGGAAACCATGGCGCGATTATCCCGGATTCACCGCATGCCCGCTTGCGGCGCAGCAACATTCCGCCGGAATGCGGTGCGCGAGTCTTCAAGTCGCGCGCACCATGGGGTAAGGTTCGTCGCAACTTGTCGATGGGAGTGTCCGATGCGTCTGCTGCTCGCGATTTTTCTGCCCTTCATGGTGTTCTTCACCATAGGCCGCCCCATCGCCGGCATCGTCTGCCTCATCCTGCAGCTCACGCTGATAGGCTGGTTGCCCGCCGCCCTGTGGGCGGTCTATGCGCTGAGCCAGTACAAGACCGACCGCAAGATCGAGGACGCTCTCGGCAAGCGCTGACGCGCCCCGCCGGGGCGGATGGCACAGGCTGGACTCAGCGGGTGCTGGCGACCGGCGCGCGCTGGACCGCCACCGACTGCGTGAAGGTGAGATCCCTCGAGTCGATCACGCGCGCCTGCAACTCGCCGCCGTCCTGCGGCCGGAAGTGGAAGCGCAGTTGCGGGTTTTCGCTCAGCGCGAAGTCGACATCGGCGGTCAACAGCGTCTGGCCGGCGTAGCTCACTTCGATGCGGCGCACGAAATGCGCCGGCGTGAAGAGGCGGGTCACCTGGTCCATCTGCATGCCGTTCAGGTTCGGATGGCTCACCATGACGGTCGCGCTGGCCGGGGTTTCCGCGGACGCGGCAGCGTCCACCTTGATCTTCATGCGACCCAGGCGCGCCATGGCCTCCTCGACATCCTTGCCCGCTGGCGCGGAACAGCCACCCGATGCGCGCACGAAGCGGCTGGACGCATGCAGCTTGCCGTCGCTGGTTTCCGCGATGGCCCGCATCCAGGTGTACTGCTCCACCCGCACACGCGTTTCGATGTCGGCCCGCCCCGCTTCCGGCGCAATCGTGATGGCGGCGGCAACCGGCGTCGGATTGCCGTCGATCACCAGCCACATGCGACGGATGTAGTAATCCGGCTTCTGGTCGATCTTCGCGCGCAGCACCACCGGCACCACCGCCGCGTCCTCGGCGCGGAACGGCGCCTCCAGTTCCACCACGTCGGTCGATTCGACGATGTCGCGCCCGTCGAACAGGCTGGCGCGGACATTCTTCCAGACCTCGGTGTCGGACGACGGGTCACTCGCCGCCGAAGCCGGCAGCAGCCAGGCAAGGGCGAGCGCGCACAGCAGCGCCCTCAGGATGTGGGTCAGCATGAAACTCTCCTCCGGTTGATTCTTTTGCATCGATTGGACACGCTGCCGCGCATTTCGATCTGCGACTTAGTCACACATTCCCGATTTTTGCAGGATACGATCCCGATTCAATCATGAAGAACGGGGAATTGCATGAGCCGACACGTCGGCGCACCGGGGCAGTGGCGCGACTGGATACGGCATTTTCCTGCGCTGCAGCATCTGGATGAACGCTCGCGCGAGTATCTGCTGGACAACAGTTTCGAGGTCCGGCTATCGGCCGGTGAAACCGGTTATCGCGAAGGCGACGCCTGCAACAACTTCATCCTGCGCATCGAAGGCTGGTCGCGCATCCGGCGCCTGTCCGCCAATGGTCGCGAGGTGCTGCTCTACCGCGTCGGTCCAGGCGATTCCTGCGTGCTCACGACATCCTGTCTGCTCGGCGTCGCGCGCTATCCTGCGGCCAGCATCGCGGAAACAGATCTGCGGGAGGTGGCGATATCCGGGCACGCATTCCGCGCCCTGCTGAATGGCTCGGAAGTGTTCCGCCAGTTCGTGTTCGAGCACTACGGCCGCCTGCTGTCCGACATGATCGGTCTGCTGGACCAACTGAAGTTCCGGCGGCTCGATGCGAGGCTGGCCGATCTGCTGCTGGCGCGCAGTGCCGACGGGCAGGCCATCGAGGTCACACAGAGTGGTCTGGCGACCGAACTGGGCAGCACGCGCGAGCCGGTGGGCCGCATACTGAAGCAGTGGGAGCGTCAGGCGTGGATCGCACTGTCCCGGGGTCGCATCGAAGTGCGGGACCGTGCCGCCCTCGCGCAACGGTGCTGAGTCATCGCGCCGTCGCCACCCCGGCCGTGAAACAGCACAACCTGGCGGCAGAAATTGCCGGCTGAAAGCCGGTCTATTCCCGGTCTGCGCGACGGCGCCGGCGCGCTAGCCTGACGCCATGAAAATCTTCTTCCTTCTCGTCTCCATCCTGCTGTGTGCGCCGCTGCGTGCAGCCGAAGACGCGGCCACGGCTGCACCCGCCGCGACCACATCGGGCGCTGGCGCTGTCATCCAGATGCTGGGCGCGCTGGCCGTGGTGCTGGCGGTGCTGTTCGCGGCGCTGTGGCTGCTGCGCAGGCTGTCCGGCGGGAAATTCGCGGGTGGCGGTGCGCCGATACGCACGGTGGGCGGCATCGCGGTCGGCTCGCGCGAACGCATCGTACTGCTGGAAATCGGCGAACACTGGCTGGTGGTGGGCGTTGCGCCGGGATCGGTCAATGGCATCGCCACGCTGCCGCGCGGCGAGCTGCCAGCCGCCGCACAGGGCGCATCGCCCCCGGATTTCGCTGCGCTGCTGGCGCGGCTCAGGAAGGGCGAACGCTGATGCGCCAACTGCTTGCTGCCGGCGGCGTGCTGCTCGCCGCGCTCGCACCCGAGGTATTCGCACAGTCCATGCCGGCGCTCACCAGCACGCCGGCACCGGGCGGCGGTACCAACTGGTCACTGTCGATACAGACCCTGCTGCTGCTCACCAGCCTGTCCTTCCTGCCGGCCGTGCTGCTCATGATGACCAGCTTCACCCGCATCATCATCGTGCTGTCCCTGCTGCGCCAGGCGCTGGGCACGCAGAGCAGCCCGCCCAACCAGGTGCTGATCGGCCTCGCCATGTTCCTGACTTTCTTCATCATGTCGCCGGTGGCGGAGAAGATCTACACCGACGCCTATGTGCCGCTGGCGGACAACCGCATCAGCTTCGAACAGGCGCTGGACATCGGTGGCAAGCCGCTGAAGACCTTCATGCTGAAGCAGGTGCGCGAACCCGATATCGAACTGTTCATGCGGCTGTCCGACACCCCGCCCGTGGCCAGCCAGGACGAGCTGCCGATGCGCGTGGTGGTACCCGCCTACGTCACGTCCGAACTGAAAACCGCGTTCCAGATCGGCTTCATCGTCTTCATTCCCTTCCTCATCATCGACATGGTGGTGGCTTCGGTGCTCATGTCCATGGGGATGATGATGATGTCGCCGGTCATCGTGTCCCTGCCCTTCAAGCTCATGCTGTTCGTGCTGGTCGATGGCTGGAATCTGCTTCTGGGCACGCTGGTGGCCACCTTCGGCCAGATCTGACGGAGTTGCATCATGACACCGAGCATTGTTGTCGACATCGGCCGTCACGCGGTCGAAATCCTGCTGCTGGTATCCGCCCCGGTACTCGGCGCGGCACTGCTGACCGGCCTGGTGATCAGCATCTTCCAGGCGGCGACCCAGGTGAATGAAATGACGCTTTCCTTCATTCCAAAACTGATCGCTGTGTTCATCGTGATCGTGATCGCCGGTCCGTGGATGATCACGCTGATGACCGACTACATCCGTCGCCTCTACTCATCCATCCCGTCGCTGCTGGGCTGACGTGATTTCGGTCACTGCGGCACAGCTCGACCTGTGGATGTCGGCCCTGCTGTTTCCGCTGGCACGGGTACTCGGCCTGATCGCCGCCGCGCCGCTGTTCAACAACCGTGCCTTCGTCGCGCGCGTGCGTCTGGGTCTGGGACTGGGCATCACGTTCGCGCTCATCCCGACACTGCCGCCATCCGGGCTGCAGGTCGGAAGCTGGCCGGGCCTGCTGGCCCTGACGCAACAGATGCTGATCGGCATCGCGCTCGGTTTTTCGATGCGCATCATTTTCGCGGCGATCGACCTCGCGGGCGAACTGATCGGCCTGCAGATGGGCCTGGGCTTTGCCATGTTCTACGACCCGGACAATGCCGCCCAGTCACCGGTGATCGCGGAGTTCATGGGGCTGCTGGCCATGCTGGTGTTCCTGGCCATCAATGGCCACCTGATGGTGCTGGCCGTGCTCGGCAACAGCTTCGAATGGTGGCCGGTCGGTGCCGACCTGTTTCCGGCGGGCGGCTGGCTGGCCATTGCGCGCTGGGGCGCTACCGTGTTCTCGGCCGGCCTGATGATCGCACTGCCGCTCATCGCTGCGCTGCTGGTGGTGAATATCGCACTGGCGGTGCTGACGCGGGCCGCACCGACACTGAATCTGTTCGCGATCGGCTTTCCGGTCACGCTGATCGCAGGCTTCGTGATGCTGATGCTGTCGCTGCCCTTCTTCACCCCGATGCTGCAGAACCTGTTCGAATACGGTCTGGAAACACTGGCCCGCCTCGCGATGGCGTGATGCACACGCTGCGGAACGCCTGCAGCGCGCTTACAGCAGCACGTCCCGCGATACGCCGGCACGGCGCAATATCTTGCGAAGCTGCGCCAGGGCCTCGAGCTGTATCTGGCGCACCCGCTCACGCGTCAGGCCCAGCCGCTCGGCCAGCTCTTCCAGCGTCGCGATCTCGCAGCCATTGATGCCGTAACGATGTTCGATCACGGTGCGCTGCTTGTCGCCGAGCTGGGAAATCCAGGAGTGAACCAGCGAGCCGATCTCGGCATTCTGGATCAGCACATCCGGTCCGTCCTGATCGTCGTCCGCCAGCGATTCGCCGATGGACAGCGAAGGGTCGATGTCCAGCGGCGCATCGAGCGAAGCGGTGTGTTCGTTCAGCGACAGGATGTGCCGCACGTCCTCGACCGGTTTGGCCAGCAAGAGCGCGATGTCCTCGGCGCAGCAATCGCCGCCGCTGCGCGACTCCAGGCTGCGCATCGCGCGCAGCACCTGGTTCAGCTCCTTCACCACGTGCACCGGCAGCCGTATCGTGCGCGACTGGTTCATGATGGCGCGCTCGATGTTCTGCCGAATCCACCAGGTCGCGTAGGTCGAGAAACGGAAGCCGCGCTCCGGATCGAATTTCTCGAGTGCATGCATCAGACCGAGATTGCCTTCCTCGACCAGATCGAGCAGGGGCATGCCGCGGTTCAGGTAGTGCTTGGCGATGTTCACGACCAGCCGCAGATTGCGTTCGATCATGATCTGGCGCGCGGCAAAGTCGCCCTGGCGTACCCGCCGCGACAGCGCCAGTTCCTCCTCCGGCGTGAGCAGCGGATTCGCGCCGATCTCGTTCAGGTAGAGCTGGGTGGCGTCGCCGAGGAATTCGGCCTCAGGTGGCTCGCCGATCTCCGCCGACGAATCGACCGTATCGATGTCACCGATGGACGCTTCTTCCTCGATCGGTTCGACGGGTTCGGCATCCTCGGGCAGCGACAGGTCGGACATGGCAGCTATCTCGGCGGCAGATACTTCAGCGGATCGACGGGTTTGCCCTGGCGTCGCACTTCGAAATGCAGCCTGGGCTTGCCGGTCTCGGTATCGGTGTCACCGAGATCGGCAATCCTTTGTCCGCGTTTCACGGTGTCGCGTTCCTGCACCAGGATGCGACTGTTGTGCGCGTACGCCGACAGATAGGTGTTGTCGTGCTTGATGATGACCAGTTTGCCATATCCGCGCATCGCCTCGCCCGCATAAACCACGCGACCGCCGGCGGCCGCCAGCACCGGCTCACCCTGCTTGCCCGCGATATCCACACCCTTGTTGGCCCCCTCACCGAAGCGACCGATGATGCGGCCGTTGGCGGGCCAGCTCCACTCTATGCCTTCCTCGCTGCGCACCGCGTCGGGCGCGCTCGCCACTGCGGCAGCCGGCGCCGCAGCCGTCGCACCTGGCGCTGCAGTGGGTTCGGCTGCGGACAGCCCGGCTGGATTGACGGCAGGCGCCGGGGTTGCCGGTGACTTCATGGCCGCGAATGTCTCTTCCGAATAGGCCTCGACGCCGCCGCGCGGCTCGCGTTTGAATGTCGGAGTATTGCCGGTTGCCGCCGCTGTGCCCGCGGGCGGTGCGGTATCAAGCGGTCGCGCCTGCACCGGCGACGTCGTGAGGATGGGTCGCGTCTCCACGCTGCCTTCCGGGGGCAGCACGCGGATTTCCTGGCCTATGCGAATCAGGTTGGGGTTTTCCAGCTTGTTCCAGACCACCAGATCGCGCCAGTCCTGCCCGTTCTCCAGCGCGATGCTGTACAGCGTTTCGCCCTTGGCCACCGTGTGAAAGCCGGCCCGGGCAGCAGGCGCCGGCGCGACCGTGGTGGCGGGTGCTTGTGCCGATGGCACAGCGCCGGCGGACGAAGGTATCGGACGCTCCTCGATCGGTGCCGGCCGGGAACCGGCACACGCGGCGATCATCACCGACACCCCTGCAATGGTCAGGCCACGCAGCGTACTGTTCATTCAACCCCCGGCAGGAGCGGCACGAAGCGCACCGCATCCAGTTTCGATTCGACAAAGCGATGCTGCGGCTGACGCTCGATCAGACGCAGCGACTGGTCCTGGGCGCCGACCGGAATGACGAGCCGGCCGCCCTCGGCCAGTTGTTCGAGCAGCGTGACCGGCACCGTGGTCGCGGCCGCCGCGACGATGATTGTATCGAAGGGCGCTTCCGCGGCGAGTCCGACCGTGCCATCAGCATGTTTCAACCTGACGTTGGGAAGCCGCAGCGGGCGCAGATTGCGCTTGGCCAGTTCGAGCAGCGGCGCCAGACGTTCGATCGCATACACATCCTTCGCCAGCCGCGACAGCACCGCCGCCTGGTAGCCGCAGCCAGCCCCGACCTCCAGCGTCTTGCCGAGCTGACGTCCACCGGCACGCAGAAGTTCAATCATGCGCGCAACGATGAAAGGCTGCGAAATCGTCTGCTGGTATCCGAGCGGCAGCGCCGTGTCCTCATAGGCGCGACTGCGCAGCGCCTCCTCGACGAACTGGTGGCGAGGGATGGCCTGCATCGCCGCGAGCACGCCCTCGTCGCGTATGCCGGACGTGCGCAGGCGATCCACCATGCGCGCACGCGCGCGGGTGAGCGCGAGATTCGGATCCGTCTTCATGCTGTCGGCCAGGCGCGCGAAGCAGGCGCGCGGCGGGTCGCGACGGGCGCGGTCATGCGCCCAGCCATTCCCGCAACTGCCCCATCTGGGCAACGTGGGTGAGATCGATCTGCAACGGCGTGATGGAGGCGTAGCCGTGCGCGGTCGCGTGGAAATCCGTGCCCTCGCCGGCATCCTGCGCGGCACCGGCGGCACCGACCCAGTACACCGTTTCGTTGCGCGGATTGACCGTGCGCACCACCGGCTCGGCCTTGTGCCGACGGCCCAGGCGGGTGACCTGCACGCCCTTGAGCTGGTCGCCGGACAGATCGGGCACGTTCACGTTCAGCAGCACCGGCGCGGCGAACGGACGCTCGGTCAGCCGGCGCACCAGGTCGCAGGCGATGCGCGCCGCGGTTTCGTAGTGAGCACTGCCCTTGCGCGTCATCGACATCGCGATTGCCGGCACGCCCAGCAGATAGCCTTCGGTGGCCGCGGCGACGGTGCCCGAGTAGATCGTGTCGTCGCCCATATTGGCGCCATCATTGATGCCGGACACCACGATGTCGGGAAGATGGTCCAGCATGCCGGTCACCGCGAGATGCACGCAGTCGGAGGGCGTGCCATTGACGTAGTAGAAGCCGTTGCGGGCGCGTCGCAGGATGAGCGGACGGTCCAGGGTGAGGGAATTGCTGGCCCCGCTGCGATCGGCTTCGGGGGCCACGACGGTCACGTCGCCGACTTCGGACAGGGCGCGCGCAAGCGCTTCGAGGCCGGGAGCGAAATAGCCGTCGTCATTGGACAACAGGATGCGCATGGAACAGAGCGGTGGTGAGGCCGGCCGCACAGGGCCGCGGATGGACGCGAAGGAAAGGCGCGGAACACGACTTTCCGGACGCTCCTGCAACAGCCCGCGAGTCTAGCACGAAGCCTCAGTGCTCCGCGGCGACCGGCGCCAGCGGCGGCGCGCGGCGTGCCCGGCCCGACCAGCGCCAGACCATGTAAGCGGTCTTGGCCGCTTCCTCGACCAGCATGGCGTACCACAGGCCCGCCACGCCCAGTTCCATCTTCACGCAGAACAGCCAGGCCAGGGGTACTGCAACGCACCACATGACGGCCTGGCTGAACAGCACCGGTGCATGCACATCGCCCAGCACCCGCAGCGAATGGAACAGTACCGTGTTCAAGCCGCTCAGCGGTTGCAGGAAGATGGTGAGCCACAGCAGCGTGCGCGCCTGCGCCAGCACCTCGGCGTCGTCGCTGAACAGTCCGACCAGCGGATCGGCGAACAACCAGATCGCCACACCGGCCAGCGTCGCCAGTGCGGCGGCGATGGCTCCGGACCGGAACACGCGCCGCCCCAGCCCGCCCAATTCCCCCGCGCCGTGGCGATAGCCGACGATCACCTCGTTCGCCTGGCTGATCGCCATGATGAGCACCGGCAGGAAGGCGGTGATCGCGATCACGTAGAAGCGGCTCACCACGGCCGCCACACCCAGGCCGGCGATGAAACTCACCAGCGTGAGCTGGTAGAAGCCGTAAGCCACGTTATCGAGCACGCTGGGCGACGACAGGCCTGCCAGCCGCCGCAAGCGGTCCCGCCAGAGCGCAGGGGCGAGCGGCGCACGCCAGTCCAGGCCGATGACGCGCACCAGCACGAACAGCAGCACCAGCACCGAAGCGACGCGCACCGCCAGCGTGGCGAGCGCCGAGCCAAGCACGCCGAGCCCCGGCACCGGTCCGGCGCCCAGCACCAGCAGATAGTCGAGCAACAGATAGGACGGAAAGGCGAACAGGCCGAGCAGCAGTATGGTGCGCGTATGGGCAAAGCCGCGCAGGCAGGACACGCCCGCCATAAGGAAACCGTTGAAGGGCATCGCGATCGCGATCACCCACACATAGGTGCGGACATCGGCCACCAGTTCCGGCGGCACGTTCAGGAAGCCGATGAGCACCGGCGACAGCAGCACCAGCGCGATGCCGATCAGCACGCCCAGCAGCGCATTCGACACGATGGCGACCCGCGCCACCGCGCGCGCCTCGTCCCGCTCGCCCCGACCGAGTGCATGGCTGACCAGTATGGTGGCACCGACGCCCAGCAGCACCGACAGGTCATAGGCGGCCACCAGGATCTGGTTGGCGAGGCTCACCGCGGCCGCCGACGCCTTGCCGTGGGCGCTGATGATCATGGTGTCGATCAGGGTGGTCGCCAGACCCATCAGCGAGTTGAGCAGCAGCGGCAGGGCCAGCCGCGCGAGCGACGAATGCGGCGCGCTCATATGCGGCGCGCTCGTGCCGCCCGCCCGACCGGATCAGGACCGGAAGAACCACTCTGTTCGCACGTTGCACTGTCACAACGCGATGCTATGGTGCGCCGCGAGAAGCTCGCGTTTTTCTTGCGAATAACTCTCATTACTGTGATACTAACTCACAGTAGCTGCAATCGGACGCAACGTCTCGCAACCCAGGCAACCCCCAGGCGCGAGCGCTGACGAATCCGCCGGCATGGCCGGCGCTTTGTTGTCGCACGTATATCCCGGAGGTTCCATGCGTACCCCTCACGCACTTCTTCTCGCGGTCGGCCTGGCCGCATCGTCGCTGGCATCGGCCGCGAGCTCTTCACTCAGCCTGACGGCGGACGGCGATTCCCGCTGGTATTCCTACTATTCGGCGGTCTATGCGCAGATCGACAAGTCTTGGAAGGGCAGCCAGGTGGCCGATGGCTTCTTCGGGATTTCCAGCGGGGCCACTGTTGGCAGCGGTGTCGATGTATTCCCGAACGAGGGCAATTTCGCCAACATCGGTACGCTCACCTACGCGAATGTGTCCAATGTGGGCCTGCAGACCGCTTCCATTACCGACTTGACGCTGAACTTCACTCAATTCATCGATGGCAGCGCCGCGTCAGAGCTCAACGTCGATTACACGACCAAGCTGAGCAATATTTCCGGTACCGCAACGCTGTACAACGGCGCTCTGGCGGACATCGACCTGACGGCGTCGATCACGTTCACCTTCAATGCAAGCGGCCAGACTGCCTCCTATACCGGCACGTTCACCATTACCGATGGCGTTTTCGATCTCTATGTCGATTCCACCGCCGCCGTGCTCGGCCGCAACTTCCGCTACGTGTGGGACGTGGAAGGGTCGGTGGCCGGACTGACCACCATCCCGGAAACACCGCCGGTTCCCGAACCCGAAACCTACGCGATGCTGCTGGCGGGCCTCGGCCTGATCGGTGTCCGCTCGCTGCACGGCCGCCGCAAGGCCTGAGGAGATCGACATGCGCATCCGTACCCTGTCCCGCACCGCCGCCGCTTCCGCGCTGCTCGCCACGCTGCTGGCATCCGCACCGCTGTACGCTGCCAGCATCGATCTGGCCGGCGACGATGGCACCGGATATCTGTCGCTCAGCAATGTGAAGAACTGGGTGAGTGAACCCGATCCGCTCACCGAATCCGCAGTGCCTTACTACCTCGGCGAATCCGGTCTGTGGACCACGGTGGTCACGACCCTGCTGTCCTCGTCCTCGGTGTATGCCGAAGCCACCCCGGACGTGATGCGCAACGACACCACGACCTCGGCCGGTTTTTCCACCTTCAGCTCCGGCAGCATCAATTACGACGAATCGGTGCTGACCGGTGTCGGCAGCGAAACCATTGCCGCTTCGGCATTGAGCTTTACCTTCAATGACGCGGGCTATTCGCCCTATGGTTCAGCGGTGAATCTTGGCGGCAATTACGCGTGGTCCTATGTCATCACCGCCAGCAATGTCAGTGGAAATGGCCTCAGCTTCAGCAATGGCGTGCTGACGTCAGTCGATCTGACCGCGGACATCAGTGTTGCGGTGATGTGGGAAGGCGAACCTTTCTTCCAGTGGTCCAACGCCTATGCGGGCTCGCTCACCATTTCAGGTAACCAGTACAGCTTCGATCTGGATGTGACGCAGGACAACGACGCCCTGTTCGTGCAGCTCACCGACACCCGCATGGTGTTCAACCGCAGCGGCAGCATCGCGGCGGTCACCGCCGTTCCGGAGCCGTCGAGCTACGCATTGATGGCCGGTGGTCTGCTGCTGGTGTCTGCACTGGCCCGTCGCCGTCGCGTCTGACCTTGGGCGGGACAGCCTGTCGCGGCTGTCCCGCCTTCGCCTTCCCCTCTCCCTTTTCCGGCGCGGTCTCCAGACGTCCGTGCCGCGTCCTTTCGCACTTGGTCCGTACAGGATAGTCTTCATGCAGCCCGCCGCCCGCCATCGCCAGCAGCGTTCCGCCTTCCGCCCGAGGCAGATACCGTCCCGATTCAAACGGCTTCCTTTCCATCTGGCGCTGATGGGCGCCGCGCTCGGCGCGGCAGGTCCTGCGCGCGCGGATACCGCAAGCGCCTCCGCGGCTCGCGACGACAACGGGCCGGTCGAACTGGAGACGGTCACCGTAAAGGGTGACAAGGCCGGTCAGGACCTGCAGAGGACCTATTCGGGCGTCAGCGTGATCGACAGCCAGCAGATCGAGGATCTGCAGATTCGGGATGTGCGTTCATCCTTCCAGTTGCTGCCCAATGTGAATGCTTCGCCTTCCAATCGCGGCAACAACGGCATCACGATACGCGGCCTCAATTCGGAAGGCGTCGGTTCGCCCGGCATCAATCCGCGCCCGATGGCAGCACTGGTGATCGATGGCGCTACGCAAAGCTTCGAAGGCATCCGGCGCGGCGCACGCGGACTGTGGGACGTCGACCAGGTGGAGGTGTACCGCGGTCCGCAGGCCACGCTGCAGGGCCGCAACGCGCTGGCCGGCGCCGTGGTGATCAAGACCAAGGACCCGACCCCGTACTGGGAAGGCGCGGCGCAGACCAGCTTTGCGCACTTCCAGCAGCGCAGTGAAGCCATCATGCTGTCCGGCCCCATACTCGAGAATGAACTGGCGTTCAGGCTGACGCATGAATCGATCGAGGACAGCCACGGCCTGCGCTATGTCGATCCCTCGCTGGAAGGTCTGGATGACGGACGTTTCCACAACACACGTTTCAAGCTGCTGCTGACGCCGAGCCGCTTGCGCGATCTGAGCGTCAAGTTCACCTACAGCGACAGCTTCGACAGGCCTGCGGTGACCGCCGTCAACGCGCCCTATTCCGATCGCATCGCCTCGGATCTCAATTCCAGCAATCCGGAAGTCAGGCGGAACAAGGTCAGGAACCAGATACTCGACGTGTCGTATGCGATCACGCCCTCGCTGAAACTGAGTTCGGTCACCAGCGCCATCGACACGCGTAACCTGATCACGGCAGCCTCGCCGACGCTCGACCTGCAGCGCGCCGAAACCCGGACTGACGGCGACGTCACACAGGACCTCAGGCTGGCTTACGACGGCGGCTCGGTCACCGTATTCAGTGGATACTTCTATGGCCGTTTCAGGGGTACACAGGACTCCTATGTTTCCTTCCTGAACATCATTCCGGTGCAGGATCTCTATCGCAGCACCGCAATCAATGTGCACGCGCTGTACAGCGAAGTGAACTGGAAAGCGACCGAAAGACTGTCCTTCATCATCGGCGCCCGGCAGGAAATCGAGAAGACCTGGATCGTCACCACCTTTCGCCAGACCATAGGCACAGACCATATCGAGGGCACGAATGTGGCGCCGGCACGGCGCGCCAAACCGCTGCTGCCCAAGCTGGGTGTGGCCTATGACCTGGTGCCGGGCCAGACCCTGGCGCTGACCGTGTCCGAAGGATACCGCTCGGGCTTCACCGACATCGACGGCAGCGATGTGCGACCGGAATCGCTGATGCACTACGAAGCGGCGTACCGGGGTCGCTGGCTGGATGGCCAGCTCGTCACCAATCTGAATCTGTTCCAGTACGACTTCGACGACCAGCAGGTATCACTGCAGGACCCGACCACCCGGGTCACACGCTCCTTCAATGCGGAAAAATCGCGACTGAAGGGCGCCGAACTGCAGGTCGCACTGCGGCCGGCCCAGGGCGCGACCGTCGGCATGTCCTTCGGTCTGCTGAAGACGCAATTCCTGAGGTTCGAAGCCTTTCCGCAGTACGTCGACAAGGAATTCCCGGAAGCGCCGCGCCGCAGCGCCTCGCTGTGGGGCAGCTACCATCATCCGAGCGGGCTGTTCGCCGCCGCCGACGCAAGCTACAAGAGCGGCTTCTATGGCACCAGCGATCTGGCCAACGAAGCTGACAAGCGAGTACCCGGCTATGCGCTGGTGAACCTGCGCATCGGTTACGAAACCGATCACTGGGCCGCCACCCTGTTCTGCAACAATCTGCTGGATCGCGACTACATCATCGGCCGCGACAACGCCGGATCGACCTATGTCGGCGATCCGCGCATCGTCGGCATGACGCTCAGCGCGCGCTTCTGAGCGCGCCTCACTGCGGTCCGCTCAGGGCGCTGGCGTAGCCTCCAGCAAGGCATTCATCGCCATGAAGTCGTCGTCGCCGAGCTGGCCGGCGGCGGCCTTCAGCCGGAGCTGGGCGAGCAGCGTGTCGTAGCGTGCCTTGGCGAGATCGCGGCGGGTGGCGTAGAGCTGCTGCTGTGCGTTCAGCACATCGATATTGATGCGCACGCCCACTTCGTAACCCAGCTTGTTCGATTCCAGCGCCGAGGTCGACGAGCGCAATGCGGCCTGCAGCGCACGCGTCTGCGACATACCGTTGACCACACCGAGATAGGCCTGGCGCGCCGACTGGGCGGCGTTGCGCCGCGCCGCATCGAGGTCGGATTGCGCCTTGTCCAGCAGATGGGCCGACTCGCGCACACGCGACTGCTGGCCCAGCCCCTGGAACAGCGGCACCGAGAACTGCAGGCCTATGGTCGAATTCTTCTGTTCGATATCGGTCGGTGCGCCGCCCAGCACCGACAGCGTCTTGTTCTCGCCCCGCGTCGCGACGATGTCGACCGTGGGCAGATGGCCGGCCTGCTGCCGCCGCACTTCGCGTCGCGCCACCTCGAGTGCCGCGACCTGGCTGGCCACGGCGAAATTGCCGTCCTCGGCGCTGCTCACCCAGCTCTGCATGTCGTCCGGCTGCGGTCGCGGCGGCTCGGCGTCGCCGCGCAAGGGCTGCAGCCGGCCGCTGTCCTTGCCGGTGATCACCATCAGCGCGTAGCGCTTCACCTCGATGTCGTTCATCGCCGCGATTTCCTGCGCGCCGGCAAGGTCGTAGCGCGACTGCGCTTCGTGTACGTCGGTGATGGTCACTGTGCCGACCTCGAAACTGCGCTCCGCCAGTTCGAGTTGTTCCTTCGCTGCCGTCTTCTGCGACTGGATGGAGGTCAGCACGTCCTGCGCGTACAGCAGGTCGAAATAGGCCTGGGCGACGCGCAGCATCAGATCCTGGCGCGCCTGCGCATAGGTCGCTTCGGCGCCCGCCACCTGCAGTTCGCCCTGTTCGTACTGCACCCAGTTCTGCCAGCGGAACAGCGGCTGCGTGAGCTGCAAGGTCCACGCGTTCGAGTTGTACTGGGCGCTGCCGGAAAACGGCTTGGTCACCTCGGTATCGTTGTAGATGCTGTTGCCGCTCAGCGTGAGCGTGGGCAGCAGCCCGGCCAGCGCCTGCGGCTTGCGCTCGGCGGTCGCGTCGCGCTGCGCGCGCGCGGCCAGATATTGCGCATCGTTGGACAAGGCATCGCGCAGCGCGGCGAGCAGATCGGCCGCGCTGGCGGGCAGCGTGAACAGGCCGGCCATCATGGCCAGCGTGAGGCGGGACATCGAGGGCTTCATGCGTTTCGCTTCTGTCATCAGGTCGGAACACGGTATCCGGTTGGCCGTTGCGGCATTCCGGGCGCTCATTGTCACCGAGAACGGGCGGCGATTCATCGCGGCGCGGATGAAGGTTGACCACGGTCATGCCCGCGCAGGCGCCGCACCCGGGCCGCGCCGTCCTCGATCAGACCGCAGGCGACCGGTACCACGAGCAGCGTGAGCAAGGTCGATGCGAGCACGCCGCCGATCACCGCATGCGCCATCGGCGCGCGCTGCTCCGCGCCCTCGCCCAGGCCCAGCGCGAGCGGAAGCATGCCGAACACCATGGCGGCGGTGGTCATCAGTATCGGCCGCAGGCGCACCGCCGCCGCCTGCAGCAGGGCGTCCTGCCGCGACGCGCCGGCGGCGCGCGCCTGGTTGGCGAAGTCCACCAGCAGGATGGCGTTCTTGGTCACCAGCCCCATCAGCATGATGAAGCCGATGACCGAGAAGATGTTCAGCGTGCTGCCCGCCATCATGAGTGCCAGCACCACGCCGATCAGCGACAGCGGCAGCGACAGCATGATGGCCAGTGGCTGCGTGAAGCTGCGGAACTGCGAGGCCAGGATGAAATAGATGAACAGCACCGACAGCATGAGCGCCTGCACCGCATAGCCCATGGTTTCGGCGATGTCCTTGCTGGAACCGCCCATCGAGAAGCGGTAGCCGGGCGGCAGTTCCATCTTGCCGATCGCCGCATCCAGTTCGCGCCCGACATCGCCCGCCGGACGTCCGTGGACGTTGGCGGAAATGAGCACCTCGCGGCTCTGTTCGCGGCGATCTATCTGGGTGGCGCCGAGCGAAGGCCGGATGTCGGCGACCTGGCGCAGCGCCACCATGCGGGCCGAACCATCGGCATTGCGCAGCGAGCTGGCGAGATAGAGCTTTTCCAGATCGGATTCGACCTGGCGTTCGCGCCCGGGCAGGCGCAGCCGGATGTCGTAGTGCTCGCCGTCCGGCGCTTCCCAGCTACCCGCCTCTTCGCCGGCGATGAGCGGGCGCAGCGCCTGCGCCACTTGGCTCACTCCCACGCCCAGTTCGCTCGCCGCTTCGCGGTCCAGCTTCAGTTCGAGCTGCGGCTTGCCGGCCTTGAGCGAGCTGTCGATGTCCACGGTACCCGGAATCGCCTGCAGCACGCCGGTAATGCGATCGGCCAGCCGGGACAGCTCGGCCACATCCGGCCCCTGTATGCTCACCTGCAGAGTCTTGCCGCTGGACACCGATGAATACGGCGCGACATGGGTCACCACCAGCCCGCCGATGCGCGACACACGCTCGCGCATCGGATGCATGAGCGCCTTCATCGACCGCTCGCGCGCCGACTTCGGCTTCAGCCGCACGAACAGCACGCCCTCGTTCTTGCCCACCGCAAAGCCGGTGTTGATCGTCGCGTAGGTGAATTCAACCTCAGGGAAATCCTCGCGCAAAGCCGCTTCCGCCTGCAGCACCTTGGCTTCGGTGTACTGCAGCGACGACCCCGGCGCGGTGTGCACATGGATGAGCAATTCGGACAGATCGGCCTGCGGCACGAATTCCGTCCCCACGCGCGGCACCAGCGCCAGCGCACCGACCAGGCTGGCCAGCGCGATCAGCATGACCGTCTTCGACCAGCGCAGCGACCAGGCCACCATGCGCTGATAGCCGGTGGCCAGACGCTGGAAGCCGGCCTCGAAGGCGTCGAGCATGCGCCGCACCGGTCCGCGCCGGCCACTGCCAGACACATCCGGGTCGTGCCACACGCTGGACAGCATCGGGTCCAGCGTGAAGCTCACCAGCATGGACAGCAGCACCGAAGTCACCACCACCAGGCCGAAGGAATGGAAGAAGCGGCCGATGATGCCGCCCATGAAAGCCACCGGCAGAAAGACCGCGCACAGCGTGAACGTAGTGGCCAGCACCGCCAGTCCGATCTCGCGCGTGCCTTCGAGCGCCGCCTGCCGGTGCGACTTGCCCATGGCCAGATGCCGCACGATGTTCTCGCGCACCACGATGGCGTCGTCGATCAGCAGGCCCACGCACAAGGACATCGCCATCAGCGTCATGGTGTTCAGGCTGAAGCCGGCGAACAGCATGATGCTGAACGTGCCGATCAGCGAGATCGGCAGCGCCAGACCGGTAATGACCGTGCTGCGCCACGAACGCAGGAAGAAGAACACGATGAGCACGGTGAGCACGCCGCCCTCGATGATGGTCTGGCGTACGTTCTTCACCGAATTGCGTATCGCCTCCGAGGTGTCGCGTACCACGGTGAGCGTCACGTCGGCCGGCAGCACCTCGCGCAGACGCTCCACTTCGTCGCGCACATCGTCCACCACGGCCAGCGTGTTGGCGCCCTGCGATTTCACGATGTCTATCGCCAGTCCGCGCCGTCCGTCGAGCAGCGCCGCGTTGTCCTCCTCGGCGTCGCCGTCCTCGACATCGGCCACCTGCCACAGATAGACCGGGCTGCCGCCACGTCGCGCCACGATGATGTCGCGGAAGCCGCTCACCGCGCGGATCTTTCCGCTCACCTTCACCGTGGTTTCATTGCCGGGCGAAGTCAGCGCGCCCGCCGGCAGGTCCTGGTTCTCCAGCTTCACCGCGTCGAGCAACTGGTCCACGCCCACACCGAGCGCTTCCATGTCGTCCGGCCGCAGATGGATGAGCACTTCGCGATAGCGCGCACCGGTCAAGGTCACGCGGCCGACGCCGCGCACGGTTTCCAGCCGCTTCACCGCAACGCGGTTGGCCAGCGTCGTGAGGTCGCGCACCGAACGCTGGTCCGATTCCATCGCCACGGTCACCACCGGATAGTCGTCCGGGTTGAAGCGCGCGATCACCGGCTCTTCCACCTCGCGTCGCAACTGCGCGCGTATGCCGGCCACCTTCTCGCGCACATCGGCGGCAGCGACCGCCGGATCGGTAAACAGGTCGAATTCGGCAATCACCAGAGATTGCGATTCGTAGGAGCGCGAGGTGAGCGTCTTCAGGCCGCTCACCGCATTCACCGCCTGTTCGATGCGCCGCGACACTTCGGTTTCGACCACTTCCGGCGACGCGCCCGGATAGACGGTGGTAACCACCACCACCGGAAACTCGATGTTCGGGAACTGTTCGACCGACAGCCTCTGGTAGGAAAACAGGCCCAGCACCAGCAGCGCCGCCATCACCATGGTGGCGAACACCGGGTTGTCCACGCTGACGCGGGTAAACCACATGGCGCCTCCCTTACCTGGCCGCCGCAGCGGGCATCAGTCGCACCGCGTCGCCCACCCGCACGTTCGGCAGATCCGCCGCCAGAACCTGTGTGCCCTCCGGCGGCCCCTCGATCAGTTCGTAATGGCCATTCACCGCGTCGAGTGCGCCGACACGCACCGGCACGCGCCGCACCACACCGTCCTGCAGCGCCAGCACCATGCTGCCCTCGCCATCCTCGCGCAGCGCCGACGCGGGGATGACCGGCACACCCTCATCCGTGCCGGTGGACAGACGCCCCTTGGCGAACATGCCCCCGCGCAGCACGCGGTCCGGGTTGTCCAGCACCACATACACCTTCACCATGCGCGACCCTTCGTCGGCGGTCGGGTTGATGCGTTCCACCCGCCCCTTGAAGCGGCGCTCCGGCAAGCCCTCGACCGAGAACTCCAGGCGCGCGCCCGGCTTCACCTGGGCGATGCGGCTGGATGGCACTTCCGCCTCCAGTTCCATGCGCGCCAGGTCGACCACGGTGAGCACGCGACCATCCACCGGCAGCTTCTCGCCCGGCTGGGCATGACGCTGCGCCACCACGCCGGCGATCGGCGACAGCAGCACCGCATCCGACAGCGATTTGCGCGCCAGATCGAGCTGGGCCTCCGCCGCGCGCAGATTGGCCTCGTTCACTTCGGCTGTGCTCGCCACCTGATCGGCCGCGTTGCGCGAAATGAAATTCTTCGCCAGCAGGGCCTCGTTCATTTCGCGATTGCGCCGCGCCTGGTCCATCTGCGCGCGGGCCGCTTCCAGCATGGCCACGCGCTCGGCCAGCCGCGCCTTCACCTCGCGGTCGTCGATGCGTCCGACCGACTGGCCGCGCCTGACCGTCTCGCCTTCGCGCACCGTGAGCGCCACCAGTTCGCCGGCAACGCGCGCTTTCACCACCGTCTGTTCGAACGGATGCAGCGTGCCGGACAGCGGCAGCGAACGTTCGATGCGACCGCGTTCGATGCGCGCGACATCGAGCGCCGACAGTTCCAGCGGAGGGCGTGCCGACGCGGCCGCGTCAGCGGACGACGATGCTGCAGCGCCACCACCGGCTTCGTCGACATCGCGGCCGCAGCCGCCCAGCATGGCGGCGATGGCCAGCACCAGCGGCAGTACATGAACTTTCATCGGGACGTCCTGGAAAGGCGCCGGCGCTGCCACAGCCGGTCGCCGAAATGGATGAGCAGCAGGCTGATGCCCACTGTGGGCAGGAACACCGCCAGCCCTATCGTGAGCCGCACCAGCCAGCGCGGTGCGGAACCGGCCGGCGGCGCAGGCGGCGCGCCGAAGCTGCCGGGCCTGCGCCGGCGCAGCCACATCCATACGCCGGTGAGCGCCATCACCACCAGCAGCAGACAGCTCAGCACCGCCAGCACCTGGGTGGTACGGCCGAAAATACTGCCCACATGCACCGGGTAGAACAGTTGCGTGAAGCGCGTGCGCCAGGGCATGTCGGCTTCGCTCTGGAACAGCAGCGTACGGCCGCTGTACTGGTCGATGAACACCACGGCGTGATCGATGAGCGCGGTTTCGGTATCCGATATGAACTGATAGGCGCCGTCGCTGCCGCGTGACGGCAGATCCACGCTGTAGGCGGCGCGGGTGAAATCGAACTGTTCGCGCGCCAGCGCCAGCGCACGGTCGGCGTCGATGGCTGGGCGCCCGCTCTCCGCTTCCGCCGGTCGCTCCGATTTGGGCGGATCGAGCAGGAAGGAGGGCAGACCACCGGTCGCCAGATTGATCCCCTGATAGGCCAGGCCCCATATCTGCGTGAACAGCAGGCCGCTCAGCAGTACGAACAGCGTCACGATGGACAGATACATGCCGGGCACGGTGTGCCAGTCGCGCAGCAGGCGGGTCAGGCTGCCCTTCACGCGCGGCAGCCACACGCCCCGGAACTTCTCCTTCTTGCGCGGCCACCACAGGTAGAGGCCGGCCAGCACCGACACGATGCACCAGCAGGTAGCGGCCTCCACCAGGATGCGTCCGGGCAGTCCGCCCATCAGATTGCGGTGCAGCGCCAGCACGACCGCGAAAAAGCCTTCGTTGCGCGGATGGACGCCAGTCAGTTCGCCACGCCAGGGATCGAAATAGGCCATCATCGTTTGCGCCTCGCCGTGCCCCGGACGGCGCAGCGCGATACCTTCCCAGGCCCGCCGCGGATCGTCCGGCACGTTGATGAAGCGCAGTTCGAAATCCGGATGACGGCTGTCGAAGGCGTGCCGGAAGGCTTCGAAGCCGACCCGGTCGCCAGCCGGCTGCACCGTGTAGACCGCAGGCTTCATCCACGCCTCGATGTCGGCCTTGAACACGTACAGCGCACCGGTGATGGACACGACGACGAGCACCGGCGTGATCACCAGGCCGGACCAGAAATGCCACAGCCAGACCGAGCGGTAGATGGCGGATACGCGGTCCGCTCTTTCCCGGCGCTCGCCGCTCGCGGCAGCGCGCCCGGATCGCGCCAACCGCGCATTCAGTGCTTCATGCTCGCTTTGCATTCAACCTGACAACCTTGCTTGATCGGCCGTGTGCGACGGCATGGAGGTAGGGCGGGCACATTCCCGCAACCGCGCGTCCAGGTTCATTCCAGGCCCTCGAAACTGATCTGTGCCAGCGCCACCTGCAGCGCATCGGCGTCGACACCCGCTGCCTGCGCGAGGCCTGCATGCTCAGCGGCGCCGGGCGCGCGCAGCGCATGCGCGCAGCGCGCCAGCGCGGCGCACACCGCCCCGGCCAGTGCGGCGATGCGCGGGGCCGCATGATGACATGCCGAATACGTCCACTGCATGCTCAGGCAACCGTTGTTCATCCAGGCATTCAGTTCCAGCAGGTGGCTGCGCCGGTTGTCCGGGTGTTGCGCGCTGCCTGGAGCCGCTTCGCGGGTGAAGCCATCCATCGCGCTGCCGGCATCGAGCCGGCCCAGGTAATTCACCACCAGATCCGCTGCCGGTGCATCGCGCAGGCTGCGCTCGATGCACGTGAGCACGCCCCAGGACAGCCCCCCATCCGGCAGCGCCGCGCGCTGTTGCGCCACCGCGCGTACCGCATCGCCCGTTGCGCCGGCGGCCGGTCGCGGCAGCAGCAGAGGATGCAGCGCGGTGAACCAGCCCACCGTCTGATCCATGTGCAGCCCGGGCAGAACGCTGGCATCGCGGCCGTGGCTCTCCAGCTCCAGCCATAGCGCCCCGGCCCCGGTGGCTTCGCACCAGGCTTCGCTCACTGCGGCGAGCAGGGCGTCGGGCAGCGCGCATTGCCAGTGTCGCGGCAAGCCCTGCAACAGGATGCCGCTGTCTTCCGGCGGCAAGGTGACGACATGCTGGCGCGCGTCGCGCCATACCGGCATGCCGCCGGCCCCGTCGAGCGGCAGGCTGCGCAGATCGGCCGCGCACGCGGCATCGATCAGGTCCTGCCAGAAACGGCGCGATGGCTGCGCCGGCGACCAGGCGTGCAGCGCATGCGCCCACTGCTGGAATGACTGGGGCTTGGGACCGAGAGCCAGCGTACGACCCCGCTGCACCTGCAGCCAGCCCTGCTGCAGATCGCCCAGCAGGACCCGCCATGACACGCCATCGATCACCAGATGATGGGCCACGATGAAAAGCTTCAGCCCGCGTTCGCGGCCGGCATCGATCAATGCCGCCTGCAGCAGGGGCCCGTCCGCGATATCGAGCGAGGCATGCAGGCAGTCGGCCAGCGTGTCGATCCAGATCGCCAGCTCGCCATCGTCGACATCGGTGAGATCATGCACCGCGAGGTCGGGCGGCAGCGCATGCGCTTCGTAGGTCTGCAGCCAGCCGCCGTCCGCACGCCGGCGGAAGCGCAGGCGGAAGGCATCGTGGCGATCGATTACGCGCGCGAACAGCGCCGCCAGGTGCGCGCGGTCCACATCGGCCGGCAGCGACAGCATGACCGCCTGGTTGAAATGCGAAGGGGCGGCCGGCTGGCTGTCGAAAAACCACTGCTGCACCGGCGTCAGTGGTGCCTCGCCCTCCGGGCGGGCGGGCGCAGGCAGGCGTGGCGGCATCGCGGCATCGCGCAGCAGCGTGGCGAGCGCGCTGACCGTCTGTGCTTCCAGCACCTGGGCGGGTGTCAACGCGATACCGGCACGTACCGCACGCCCGGCCAGTTGCATCGCGACGATGGAATCGCCGCCCGCATCGAAGAAGTTGGTTCCGCATCCGAGCTCGCCCGGCAGTACGCTGCGCCATACTTCGAGCAGATCCGCCTCCAGCGCATCGCTTGCCGCCTCGTCGCCCGGCGCGGTCGCAACGCGCGCAGGCAGCGGCAGCGCAGCGCGGTCGATCTTGCCGTTCGCGGTGAGCGGCCAGGACCCGATCTGCACAAAGGCCGAAGGCACCATGTAATCCGGCAGACGAGCGGCCAGAAAACCGCGCAAGGCCGGCATGGCGAGCGGCCCGTCCGCGCGCACCCAGGCGATCAGACGGGCCGTGCCATCGTCCCGCCTCAGGTCAAGCAGCGCATCGCGCACATCCGGATGCGCGCACAAGGCGCGCTCGATCTCGGCCGGCTCGATGCGGAAGCCGCGCAGCTTGATCTGGCGGTCGGCGCGGCCGAGGAATTCAATGGCCCCGTCCTCGCGCAGCCGCGCACGGTCGCCGGTGCGATACAGCGTCAGCGCCGCATCGCTGGCCGGGCCGGACGGATCGAAGAAGGGGTTGGGCACGAACGCCTCTGCGGTGGCCGCCGGCTGACCGACATAGCCGCGCGCGACACCGCCGCCGCCGATGTACAGATCGCCCGCCACGCCGTGCGGCACCGGCTGCATGTCCGCATCGAGCAGATGCACTTCGGTGCCGGCGATCGCCCGCCCTATCGGTATCGCCGCCTGGTTGTCGCAATCTCCGGTCACCGTGTGGCAGCAGGCGAAGGTGGTGGTTTCGGTCGGCCCGTAGCCATTGATCACGCGCACCCCCGGCCACTGCCGGCGCAAGGCCTGCACCTGCGCCACCGGCAGCACGTCGCCGCCGGCCAGCACCTGGCGCACGCCGGCGAAGGCGTCGCCGTGATGGTCCGCCATCAGCGCGAACAGCCCGGCGGTGAGCCACAGCGTATCGACGCCTTCGCGCACGACGAGGTCGGCCAGTTCGCCCGGGGAAGGCCTGTCCTCGCTCGCGATCACCAGGCGTCCGCCATTGAGCAGCGCGCCCCACACTTCCAGCGTGGACGCGTCGAAAGCGAGCGGCGCGGCATGCAGCATGACGGTGTGCGGACCCAGTTCGACATAGTCGGCGTCCAGTACCAGCCTGAGCACGCCGCGATGGGTGGCCGCCACACCCTTGGGCTGGCCGGTGGAGCCCGAGGTGTGCATGACATAGATCAGGTCGTCCGGCCCGACCGGCGTCGGCTGGAAATGGGCGTCCGCTGCCGGGTCACCTGCCGCGATGGCCTGCGCACCCGGCAGCGGGCACTGCTGCGGATCGCGCGCGAGCACCGTCGCCAGACCGACCGAAGCGGCGATGTACTCCAGGCGCGCCGCGGGCGCCTGAAGGTCCAGTGGCACGAAGCAGGCGCCGCAGCGGACAATGGCCAGCATGGCGACGATGGCATCGATGGAGCGGCCGCTGTACACGCCGACCGCGTCGCCGCGGCCTACGCCACTCACCTGCAGCCGATGCGCAAGGCCGAGCGACAGACGATCCAGTGTCGCGTAGTCGATCCGGCGCCCGCCCTCGACCAGCGCGATGGCCTGCGGCGTGCGCGCCGCCTGGCGTGCGAATGCGCTGCCGACATCGCCCAGCGGCGCGCGCGCCGCGCCCCGGCAGGCCGCCGCCATGAGCGCACGCTCGTGCTCGCCCAGCATGGGCAGCGCCACCAGCGTCGCCTGCGGCTGTGCGCTCATGAGGCGCAGCAAGGCGCGGTAATGCGTGGACAGCGCAGCAATGCGTCCGGCATCGAACAGATCGGCGCGATATTCGAAGCGGCACAGCAGGCCGCCATCACGCTGCGGCCGCACCGCCAGCGACAGTTCGACCTTGGCATCGAGCGGCGGCATGTCGATGGCCGACCAGTGCAGGCCGGCCAGATCCAGCGTGTCCAGTTCTCCACCCTGCAGCGAAAACAGCGTCTGCAGCGCCGCACCCTGGGCGTCGCGCGGCAACAGTTCGAGCAGGCGATCCAGCGGCAGGGCCTCGTGTGCCCAGGTGTCGAGCAGCGTGTCGCGCAGCCGCGAGAGCAAGGTTTCCGCCGTGTCGTCGGCGCGCAGCGCGATGCGCAGCGGCACCGTATTCACGAACAGACCGATCAGGTCCTGGCTGGCGGGGTGCCGGCGATTGGCCACCGGCGTGGCGATCAGCAGATCGCGCGTGCCGGCGTGGCGCGCCAGCACGACGGCGAAAGCGGCCAGCATCGCACCGTACAGCGTCGCGCCGCACTGGCGTGCCAGCGCCTGCAACTGCCCGGCCACACCGGCGTCGACCTGCAGATCGAGCCGCGCCGCCGGCCCTTGCGCAGCGGCGGCCTCGCTGCCAGTGCGGCGCGGCAGCGCCAGCGGCGGCGGCGGATCGACCAGCGTCTGTCGCCACCATGCGCGCTCGGCCGACAGGTCGCGGCCATTCATCCAGGCCGCCATGTCGGCATACTGCAGCGCGGGCGGCGCGCGGCGGTCATCGCCGCCCGCGGCATAGAGCAGGCCCAGTTCGCGCACCAGCAGCGCAAGCGAGGCGTCGTCGGCAACGATGTGGTGCACGGCGATCGCCAGCACATGCTCGTCGTCGGCGCAGCGGATGAGCCGGACACGGCACAGCGGCGGCTGCGCCAGATCGAAGCGCTGGCGCGCCAGCGCGTCCAGCATCCGCTGCACCGCCTGTTCGCGTCCTGCCGGCGTCTCGGACGACAGGTCGGCGCATTCCAGTTCCGGCAGCGCAGCGCCGTCGAAGGCCTGCGGTTCATCATCGGCAGCGGTGGTGGCGAAACCGGTGCGCAGCACCTCGTGCCGTGCGGCGAGCGCGCGCAGGCCGCGCGCCAGCGCATCGCGCCGCAGCGGCCCGCGCAGTCGCAGCGCGAAGGCGATGGTGTAGGCACGGCTGTCCGGGTACAGCCGGTCGAGCAGCCACAGCCGGCGCTGCGCCGACGACAGCGGCAGCGGGCCTCCGCGCGGCAGCGGCGGAATGTCGGCGGGCGCCCCGCCGCCGGCAGTAACCAGCGCGGCGCAGAAATCCTCCAGCCGGGGATGGTCGAACAGGCTGCGCAGCGGCAGCTCCACGCCGAGCAAGGTCTGCAGCTTCGCGATCACCCGCGTGGCCGGCAGCGAATGGCCGCCGAGCGCGAAGAAATCGTCGTCCAGCCGCGGTTCGCGCGGCAGATCCAGCACCTGCGCCCATACCGCGGCCACCTGCTGCTGCAGGCCGTCCAGCGGTCGCACGGCCAGCGACGGCGCGGCGCTGGAAAACCGACCGGGCGCCGGCAAGGCGCGCCGGTCCACCTTGCCATTCGGGGTAAGCGGCATGGCGTCCAGCTGCACCCAGGCGCTGGGCACCATGTGCGGCGGCAACTGCGCCCGCGCATGGGCACGCAGGATGTCCGCGTCGCCCTGCCCGTCCGCCGGCACCCACCACGCGGTGAGCGTGTCGCCCGCCACCTGCACCGCGACGTCGCGCACCGCCGGGTGTTCCGCGATCACCGCCTCGATCTCGCCGGGTTCGATGCGGAAGCCGCGCAGCTTGATCTGGCGGTCGATGCGGCCGAGGAAATCGAACAGTCCGTCCTCGCGCCGGCGCACGCGGTCGCCGCTGCGGTAGTGGCGCTCGCCGGCCTCGCCAGTGACGAAGGCCATGGCGTCCAGATCCGGCCGGTTCAGGTAGCCGCGCGCCAGACCGGCGCCGGCAATGCACAGCTCGCCGGCAACGCCGGTGGGCAACGGTCGTCCCAGCGCGTCGCGCACCTGCAGATGGGTGTTGGCGAGCGGTCCGCCCACCGGCAGGCTGCCCTCGCGCGCGGCGGCGCGGACCCGCGCGTCGTCGATGCGCAGCGCGGCGGACCAGATGGTGGTTTCGGTCGGTCCGTACATATTCCACAGCGCGCCGCAGCGTTCGACCAGCCAGCGCGCCAGATCGACCGGCAGCGCCTCGCCGCCACACAGTGCGACCAGACCCGCGCGACCGCCCCACTGCGCCGCCTGCAGCAGGCGCCAGGTGGCCGGCGTGGCCTGCATCAGCGTGATGCCCGCATCCTCGATGAGGCGTATCAGCGCCTCACCGTCGCGCGCCTGCGCGCTCGACGCGATGGTCAGCCGGCCGCCATGGGCCTGCGGCGCCAGCAGTTCCAGTCCGGCGATATCGAAGGACAGCGTGGTGAGCGCGAGCACATGCGTGCCGTCGTCCATGCCCGGCTCGACGCCGACCGAGGCGATGAAGCTGGCCAGCGCGCCATGCGTGATCTGCACCCCCTTGGGCCGGCCGGTGCTGCCGCTGGTGTACAGCACATAGGCAATGTCGTCGCCGGCAGGCATTGCCGGCAGCGTCGCATCGGTCGCGGCCGGTCCGCCCTGCACCGCCAACGCCGGCAGTCCAGGGCGAAAGCCGGCCAGCGCATCGTCGGCGTCGGTCAGGCGCAGCGCGAGGCCGGCGTCCTGCGCGATCCAGTCCAGCCGCTCACGCGGATAGTCCGGGTCCAGCGGCACATAGGCGGCGCCCGCGCGCAGCACGGCCAGCATGGCCAGCGGCAGCCATTCGCTGCGGCGCAGGCTCAGGCCGACCCGCTGCCCCGGCCGCACGCCGGCCTGCACCAGGCTGCGCGCCAGCGCGTCGACGGCGGCGGACAGCGCGCGGTAATCCAGCGTGCGTCGTTCGGCACACACGGCGATCGCATCGGGGGTGCGGGCGGTACGCTCCGCCAGCGCATCGAGCAGCAGCGGCGCGCTGCGCTCCGTGCCCTGGCCGCTCGCCTGTTGCGCGGCGAGATCGTCGGGGTCCACCGGATGCAGATCGCCGACGCGCGCGGTGGCCGGATCGCACAGACCCCGCAACAGATGTTCGATCTGCCGCGGCAGCCGTCGCGCCGCGGCGGCGTCGATGCGCGCGGCGTCGATGCGCAGGCACAGCGTGAACGTGGATCGCCCCGCCTCGTCCTGCTCCGGCAGCACCATCAGCGCCAGCGGGTAATGCGTGCGCTCGTGACCGCCGGGCTCGCACAGCGCGAGGCCGGTATCGCCGCCAGCCAGCGCCATCGCCGCCGACAGCGGATAGTTCTCGAACACCAGCACACTGTCGAACAGCGCCTGCCGGCCCGGCAGCGCCACCATGGCCTGCAGCGCGGCGAGCGACACATGACCGTGCAGCTCGCGCGCGCGCTGCGCCTGCTGCACCGCCTGCAGCCAGTCCGCGGGCGCCGCGCCATCGTCGACGCGCAGGCGCGCCGGCACCGTGTTGATGCACAGGCCGACCAGCCGTTCGACATCCGGCAGTGCCGGCGGCCGGTTCGCCAGCACCGCGCCGAACACCACGTCGTCGCGGCCGGCGGTACGCGCCAGCCACAGCGCCCAGGCCGCCTGCATCAGCGTGTTCGGCGTGAGCCGCGCCTGTTTCGCGAACGCGTCCATGCGCTCGCCCAGCGCACCATCCAGCCGGTACTGGATTTCCAGCGGCTGCGACGGCGGCTCGTCGGCCCGCGGCACGCGCGCAATGGCGAGTTCGGTGGCGGCATCGACCCCGGCCAGTTCGTCGCGCCACCAGCGTTCGCTCGCCGCCGCGTCCTGCGCCTGCAGCCAGTCGATGAAGCGGCGGTAGGACGGCGCCGGCGGCAGGTTGGCCTCCATGCCCGCGCAGGCGGCGCGGTAGAGCTGCATCAGTTCGACGATGAGCAGCCCGTTGCACCAGCCATCCATCAGAATGTGGTGATAGGTCCACACGAAGCGGTGTGCGCCGTCCGGCAAGGCGAACAGCGCACAGCGCATCAGCGGCGGCACCTGCACGTCGAAGCCGCGCGCGCGATCCGCAGCCAGCCAGGCTTCGAATCCCGACTCGATATCGCGCGCCGGTCGAGTGCGCCAGTCCTCTTCCAGCCAGTCAGCTTCGGCGCGGTCGTACACCACCTGCAGCGGCGTATCGAGGTCCTGCCAGTGGAAGCCGGTGCGCAGCACATCGTGGCGCGCCACCAGCGCGCGCCAGGCCAGGCGGAAGGCCGCCCGGTCGAGCGCACCACGCAGCGTGCACCAGCGCTGTTCGACATACAGCCCCTCACCCGGCGCCAGCCGGGTGTGGAACAGCATGCCTTCCTGCGCTGGCGCCAGCGCGCAGGCGTCGAGCGGCATACTGTCCGGCAGCACGCTCATGCGCGTGCGCTCCCGTGGGGTGCCGGCGTGGACGCTGACCTGCGCGTCATGGGCGCCCCGCCTTCAGCTTCGCCAGCAGGGCTTGCGCGGCATCCGGCTTCGCGGCGCGCGCGGGCGCCGGCGCGGACTCTGCAGTGGCCGGGGCGCGGCCTTGCGCATCGGCGATCAGACCCAGCAGATTGCCCTGCACGCGACGCGCCAGCGATTCCACCAGCGGCACCGGCAGCCGCTGCGGCACATGGCGCCACAGCATCTGCAGACGGCCCTCTCGCACCAGCGCGATCAGTTCCAGCGCATGGCTGCGCAGCGCATCGGGATGTCTCTGCTCGGGCACCGTGTCCGGCGCCAGCGCGCGGATGAAGCCGCCCGCCGTTTCGATGCGACCGAGATAGTTGACGCTCATTTCGCTGCGCGGCAGACCGTCCAATGCGCCGGCGGCATCGAGCAGCCCGTGGCCGGGCCCCTGCAGCGGCGCTGCCGCCAGCGCACTGCGTACCGCCGCCAGTTGCACGCGCGGCGCCGCATGCGGCAGCTCGATGCGCACTGGAGATATCGTGGTGAACCAGCCCACGGTGCGCGACATGTCGGGCAGCGTGGGCGCAATGCGCTGCCGGCCGTGGCTTTCGATGTCGAACACCAGGGTATCGCGGTGCAGCCACTGTGCGATGGCCTGGGCCGCCGCGGTCAGCAGCAGCGCATCGACGCCGGCTTGCAGCCGGGTAGCGACCTCGCCCAGCAGCGCTTCGGTGGCCGTCTCGTCCAGTTCGCAGACGGTGGTCACCGCGTCGCGCTCGTATCCCGTTCCACCCTCGCCCGGCAGTGGCAATGCCGCCGCGCGGGCGCTGCGCCAGTAGGCGGCATCGGTTTCGAACTGCGGACGCAGCGCCTGCAGCGCGGCCGTCCATTGTCCGTAATGCGGCGCCACCGGCGCCGGCGGCATTTCGCCCCCTGCCGCCAGCGCGGCATGGCATTCGGCCAGGTCGGTCAGCAGGAGCCGCCAGGACAGGCCGTCGATCACCAGATGGTGGGCGGCGATGAACAGACGGGCACGCCCGTCGCCGCTGCGGCACAGCGCGGCGCGCATCGTCGGGCCGTGCTCGATGTCCAGCGCTCGCTGCAGCCCGGTCATCGTCGATTGCAGCGCCTCGTCGTCGGCGGTAGCGCACACCTCGAACGGAACGCCGCACTGCGCGTCGAGCGCAGCGAAAGTCTGCACCCAGCCATCGTCGCCGCGTCGATAGCGCAGGCGCAGTGACGGATGCCGATGAACGAGCGCAGCGAACACGCGCGCCAGCAACGCGTCATCCACTGCCGGATCGACATCGAGCAGCACACTCTGGTTGTAGTGCGAAGGCTGCGGCTGCGCGCCGGCATCCACCGCGGCCAGGAAGGCGCGCTGCAGCGGCGACAGCGGCACCTCGCCCACCGCCTCGGCCACCTCTTCGTGCACCGCCGGCTGCGCGCGCATCGCCTGCGCCGCCACCGTCTGGTGCTCGAACAGGTCGGCCGGCGCCAGCACCAGCCCGGCGCTGCGCGCGCGCGCGACGATCTGCATCGCCGACACCGAATCGCCGCCGGCTTCGAAGAAATTGTCCTGCACGCCGATGTCGTCGCGGCCGAGCACCGCGCGCCAGATTTCCAGCAAGCGGCGTTCCGCGTCACTGGATGCCGCCGCGCCACCGACCGCGGCCACTTCGGGCAGCGGCAGCGCGCCGCGGTCCACCTTGCCGTTCGGCGTGAGCGGGAAGGCGTCCACGGCGACGATGTGACTGGGCAGCATGTAGGACGGCAGCCATTGCGCGATGCGGGTGCGCAGCGACGCGACATCGGTGCCGGCGGCATGCAGCCGCACATGCGCGATGAGCGCCGGACCACCGGCCAGATCGCGTACGCCCGCCACCGCCTCGGCCACTTCCGGCAGCCGGCACAGCGCCGATTCGATCTCGCCCGGTTCGATGCGGAAGCCGCGCAACTGCAGTTGCTGATCGGCGCGCCCCAGATAGGTCACCATGCCGTCGGCACGCTGTACCGCGAGATCGCCGGTGCGATACATGACCGCGCCCGGCTGCGATGCAAACGGATCCGGCAGGAAGCGCTCGGCGCTCAGCGCGGCGCGGTTCAGATAGCCGCGCGCCATGCCGGTGCCGCCGATGAATATTTCGCCGGCCATGCCCTGCGGCACCGGATTCATGTAGGCATCGAGCAGATGGAGGGTGGCACCGGATATCGGGTAGCCGATGGGCACCGGGCCGTGATCGGCCTCGCTCGCGCGGTAATAGCAGCAACCGACCACGGTTTCGGTCGGCCCGTATTCGTTGATGAGCTGTATCTGCGGAAAGCGGCTGCGCCAGAACGCGATATGCGCTTCGGTCAGCGCCTCGCCACCGATGACGAAGGCGCCGGGCAGTCGCGCGTCCGGCGCGAGGCCGGCGGAATCCACCAGCGGCTGCAAGGCGGACAGATGCGCTGGCGTGAGCTTGACCAGGCTGTAGCCGGCGGACAGGGCATCGACCAGCGTGGCCAGCGGATCGCTCTCCGGCAGCAGCATGACGCAGCCGCCGACCAGCAGCGGTGCATACAGGCCGGTGATGGTGGCATCGAAACCGATGGACGAATTGACCGGCGCGCCGCGCCCTTCGCCCACCGGGTAGGCGGCCAGGCACCAGTCAAGGTAGTGCATCAGCCCGGCATGGCTGAGCAAGGTGCCCTTGGGCCGGCCGGTGCTGCCGCTGGTATAGATGCAGTAGGCGAGCTGCTGCGGGTGCAGCGCGCGCGCCGGCAGCGCATCGGATTCCGCATCCAGCGCGGCCAGGTGATCGGCGTCGTCCAGGCACAGCACCGGGCACGGTGGCGCACCGCCGTACAGCCGCGCGACATGTTCGCGCGTGGTGACCAGCACCGCGATGCCGGCGTCCTCGCACATATAGCGCAGGCGCTCGTCCGGCAGCACCGGATCGAGCGGCACATAGGCCGCACCGGCGCGCAGGGTGCCGAGCAGCGCCACCATCAGTTCCGGGCGGCGCGGCAGGCACAGGCCGACGCGCGCCTCGGGCCGCACGCCGAGCGCGATCAGGCGATGCGCGAACTGCGCCGAGCGGCGCTGCAGCGCGCGATAGCTCAGCGCCTCGCACGCGGGCGCATCGGCGGCGACCGCATCCGGCGTACGCGCCACCTGTTCGTCGAAACGCTGCACCACGCTGCGCCACGGTGTGGCGAGCGGAATCGGCCGCGGGGGCCGCGGGCACTGCCGGGTGCGCGCGAGCCAGGCTGCTTCGTCGTCCGACAGCAGGTCCACGCCACCGAGGTGCAGCGGGCTGCGGGCGGCCAGCGCCGGCAGCGCGGCCTCCAGCAGGCGGCGGAAATGACCCAGCATGGCTTCGATGCGTGCGTGTTCGAACAGCGCGCTGCGATATTCGATGGCCAGCAGCAGCCCGGATTCGCGCTCCAGCACATGCCAGCTCAGGTCGAACTTGGTGTGCGCCAGTTCGACCCAGCCCTGCTCCACCCGCAGACCACCGAAGCCACCCTCGCCCTGGGCGCTGTCGCCGGCACTGATCAGTTCGGCGTTCTGCGCGCGATAACCCTCGCCCTGGTACTGGAACATGGTTTCGAACAGCGGCGTGCGGCTGGCGTCGCGCGCCACGCCGCACTGTTCCACCACGCGCGCGAATGGCACATCGGCATGATCGAAGGCCTCGGCCACCGACTGTCGCACCGCATCCAGCCAGTCGCCCAGCCAGGACGCCCGCCGAGGCCGGGCGCGGATGACCAGGGTGTTCACGAAGAAGCCGATCAGACCGGATGGATCGGGGCCGCCGGGCAGCGGCCGGCGGCCGGCCACCGGAATGCCGACCGCGATATCGTCGCGCCCGCTGTAGCGGTGCAGCAGCGCCATGTACAGCGCGAGCAGCAGCATGAAGGGGGTGGCACCGGCCTGGCGCGCCGCCCGCTGCAGCGCATCGCGCAGCCCGGCTGGCACGGTGCAGCTCACGGTGCGGCTGGCGTAGCCGGAAGCCGGGCTGCGTGCGGAATCGGTGGGCAGATCCAGCGGCGCGACACCCGCCAGTTGACCGCGCCAGTAGTCGACCTGGCGCGCGCACTCCGCGCTGTCCAGCCAGCGCTGCTGCGCCTGCAGATGGCCGGCCAGATCGCCCGCCGGCGCCGGCAGACCGGGTGCGCGACCGGCGCGCAGTGCGCCATAGCATTCCCCCAGTTCGCGCAGCAGCACGCCGCGCGACCAGCCGTCGGCGATCAGGTGGTGCAGCACCAGCAACAGCACGTGGCGGGTCGCCGACAGACGGATCAGGTGCGCGCGCGCCAGCGGCGCCTGCGCCAGATCGAACGGTGCGGCGGCGAGCGTGCGCAGCCGCGCATCCAGCGCCTGCCCGTCGCAGGATTCCTGCAGCAGAGGCCAGTGCACACTGTCGCGCACGCGCTGACGCGGCGCGCCGTCGCGCTCGAAGAACTCGCAGCGCAGGGCTTGATGGCGGTCTGCGATCACCTGCAAGGCCGCTGCCAGCGCGTCGCGGTCGAGTTCGCCGTGCAGGGTCCACGCCGGTGCGATGTGATAGGCCGAACCCTCCGGCTGCAACTGATGCACCACCCACAGATGACCTTGCGCCGGCGACAGCGGCAGCTCGTCCAGAGCAAGGGCTGCCGGCGCTTCGTCCAGCGCAATGCCGCGCGCAGCGAGCTGTTCGCGCAGCAGCGCCTGCTGCGCCGGCGACAGTGCCGCCATGCGCGCACGCAGCGAGGCGAGGTCCGGACGCGATCCGCTGCTCATGGATTCAGACGCCCTCGGCCATGGATTTCAGGCGCGCCAGATGCGGCAGCGCACCCATCACCGCGTCGTAGTCCTGCAGGAAATCGATCAGGCAGCACATTTCGGTCACGCCGGCACGCGACACGGCTTCGACGAAGGGCAGGCAGGTTTCCGGCGTACCGATCAGCGAACGGCCCTGCATGAAACCTTCGACGCCGAACTGCAGCAGGCTGTCGATGTCGTCCTCGGAAAAATCCTTCAGGCTCACGTTCAGGCCCATGCCCTTGGCGAGGTTTTCCAGCAGGCCGTAATGCGTCTTCAGATAGGCGCAGAAGGGCTGGCGCACGTCATCCATCACCTTGGCCTGATCGGCGCCGACGAAGGTGTGCACCATCATCGACACCGAGCGGGTGGCCGGATCGTGTCCGTTCTGCACCAGCGTTTCGCGGTAGCGCGCGATCTTGGCGGCGACCTGGTCCAGCGTTTCGCCGAGCAGCGAGGTGAGCACATGGGCACCGCGGCGGCCGGCCTCGATGAAGGTTTCGATCGAGGTGCACGCCACCCACACCGGCAGTTCGGGCTGCAGCGGACGCGGCAGCGTGCGCGCCTCGACCAGGCGGCCGGCGGCGTCCTCGAATTCCAGCGTGTCGCCGCGCCACAGCTTCTGCAGCGCATCGTAGCTGCGCCACATGACGCCGCGGCGCGCGCCGTGCGGTTCGCGCGACAGGATGAATTCGTCCATGGTCCAGCCGGACGCCACACCCATGCCGACCCGCCCGCCCGACAGATTGTCCACCACGGCCCAGTCCTCGGCCACGCGCACCACATGATGCAGCGGCAGCACCACGCTGCCGGCGCGCAACTGCACGTTCTTCGTCACCATGGCGAGCGCCGCGCTGGTGAGCGCCGGGTTCGGGTAGAGGCCACCGAAGGCGTGGAAGTGGCGCTCCGGCGACCACACCGCGACGAAGCCGTTGTCGTCGGCAAAGCGTGCGCTGTCGATCAGCAGCCGGTAGTGGCCGGGGGCGACCGTCGAGCCGTCGCCGTCGAAATAGAACAGGCTGAATTGCATGGTCATTCCTTGTGTGAGTGGGTGCCACCTGCGGCGTGCAGCGCATCGATGTCACCGAGCAGCGCATCGACCTCGGCATCGCCGGTGCCGGTGCCGGTCGCCGTCGCCGCCGCGGCCGCGGCCGCGGCCGCGCGGCTGCGGTCTATCACCGCCGCGATGCCGGCCACCGTGCGCGCTTCGAACAGCAGCGCACGCATCGGCAGTTCGACGCCGAATTCCTTGCGCAGCCGGGTCACCGCCTGGATGGCGAGCAGCGAATGCCCGCCCAGTTCGAAGAAGTCGTCGTCGGCGCCGACGCGCGCGATGCCCAGCAGTTCGCCCATGGCGGTCGCCACCATGCGCTCGGTGTCGGTGCGTGGTTCGACATAGGGCGTGGCGATGTCCGGCCTGGAATGGCTGCCACCTGCATGGCGGGTCGGCACATCCGGCGCGACTTCGAACGCCTGCCGCAAGCGCGCATCCAGAGACTTCGGCGTGAGCACGACCTGAGCGCTGCGGCGGCGCGCGCGCGCATGGCCCAGCACCCGCTCGACCGCCTGCCACGTCTCGTCGATGCCGATCGCATCGGCCAGCAATGCCGATGGCGAGGTCCCCTGTTCGCGTGCCAGCACGTCGCGCTCGACCGCATCCCAGTTCAGCGCGACCCACGGTGCACCAGCGCGATGCTGGAGCGCGAAGGCGTCGGCAAGGCTGCTGGCAGCGGCATAGGCGGCAAAGCCCGCGCCGCCCACGACGGAGGACAGAGAGGACTGCAGCAGCACGAAATCGATGTCGCTCAGGCGCGGGCTGGCGGCCAGCGCGCGCAACGCGTCGATGCGTGCATCCAGCGTGCGGCGGCGCTCCGCCTCGTCGGTATCGGCCAGGCTGCAGCCGGCCTGGTCGCCCATGGCCTCGACATGGAATGCGCCGCACAGCGCGCCGAAGCGCGCCTGCGCCCCAGCAAGCACGTCGTCCAGCCACGCGGCGTGGGTGATGTCGCCGCTGAACAGCGCGAACTGGGCGCCTTCCTGCTTCAGACCCTGCAAGGTACGGATCAGCACGCTGGCCGGATGGCGCGGGCCATGCGTGGCCAGCCAGTGCTCCCAGGTCTCCTGCATGGGCAGGCCGGGCTGGCCGACCAGCACGATGCGCGCCCTTGCCGAGCGGTGCAGGCCACGCGCGATCACCATGGCCAGCCCCTCGAGCAGATCACCGATCACCAGATAGCAGCCTTCATGCCGCAGCGCCGGCGCGGCCTCATCCAGCGGCAGCGGCTGCCAGTCGCGCAGCCAGCGGGTGCCGCCGCGCAGCATCACGATGCGCGCGTCAAGCGCCCAGGGCTGGCGCAATGCGTCAGCCAGGTCGGCGAGCGCGGCATCATCCGTGTCGTCGATATCGATCTGCCGCGTACGCAGACCGGGTACTTCCTGTGCCGCTACCTGCAGCAGGCCGGTGAGCACCGCGTGTTCCGGCCGCGCCGCGGCTTCACCGCCGAGCGACCATGCGCCGCGCGTCACCACGCTCAGCAGATGCGGCGCGCCATCGCGCGGCAGCGCGCGCAGCAACGCCAGCAGGGCGTCGAATGCCGCAGGCGCAGCGAGATCGGGGCAGATCCACACTGTATGGGCGGCATCGCCGGTATGCGTGTCGATGCCGGGCTGCGAGCTCAACGCGGCGCACAGCGCCGCTTCACCGTCGACGCGCAGCGCGAGCGGCGACCTTGCGACAACAGCGGGGGCGTCGGCGCGCCAGCCCGGCACATGGAACCAGTCCTTCATATCCGGCAGCGCCGCCGGGACGCTGCCGGAGGCGTCGTCCGCGGATCCGGCGCGCTCGGTTGCGCCCTGGCGCAGCGCCACCCAGTAGCGCTGACGCTCGAACGGATAGCCGGGCAGCGGACAGCGCTGCTGCGGACGTCCCTGGGCATAGGCGGTCCAGTCGATGTCGACGCCGGCCACCCAGGCACGCGCCAGTGCGCACGCCATGTCGAGCGCGGCATCACCGGCGGGCAGCGAGGCGATCGCGTCGCGTGCGCCCTGCTGCTGCGCCAGCCGTGCCAGCACATCGCCCGGGCCCACCTCGATCAGCAGCAGATCGCGCCGCGCGGCAAGGGTTGCCAGCGCGTCGCCGAAGCGCACAGTCTGTCTGAGCTGGCGTACCCAGTAGTCGGACGACGTCGCCTCGGCCGCAGTCAGCGCGCGACCGGTCAGCGTGGACACGATGTCCAGCAGTGGCGCGGACCGCGTCACCGCGTCCACCGCCGCGCGGAAATCATCCAGCGCCGGTTCCATCATCGCGGTATGGAAGGCGTGCGATGTGGCCAGCGGCTGGGTGGGTACGCCGCATGCCGCGCATGCATCGGCGAAAGCCTCGACCGCTTGCAGCGTCCCCCCCACCACGCACTGGCGCGGGCCATTCACCAGCGCGATGTCCAGATCCGGCGGCAAGGCGGCGCGCAGCGTCGCCTCGTCCTGCATCACCGCCAGCATGCTGCCCGGCGCGCAGCGCTGCATCAGTTCGCCGCGCCGCTTCACCAGCGCCAGCGCATCCGCGAGCCGGAACACGCCGGCCAGGCAGGCCGCCACATATTCGCCCACACTGTGGCCGGCCATCACCTGCGGCTGGATGCCCCAGGACATCCACAACCGCGCCAGCGCGTATTCGACCGCGAACAGCGCCGGCTGTGCGTGAGCGGTCTGACGCAGACGCTGCTCCGCATGCTCGCCGTCCGCGTCGGGCCAGAGCAGCGCACGCAGGTCGAATTCGGCTTCCAGCACGGCGGCGCAGGCATCGATGGCGTCGCGGAACACCGGTTCTTCGCGATACAGCGCCGCCGCCATGCCGACGCGCTGGCTGCCCTGGCCGGAGAACAGAAAGCCCGCCGGGCGCCCGCCGGCGGCCGCTTCGCCGCTGAAACGGCGCAGGCCGTCACCGGCATTCATCGCCTCGACCGCCTCATGCGCATCGGCGCACACCGCCGCGCGACGCAGCGGCATGGCGCGCCGGCCGCGCTGCAGCGTACCGGCCGCCGCGACCGGATCGGTCCCTGTGTGCAGGCGATGTGCCAGGCGCTGGCCCAGGGTGTCGAGCGCCGACGCCGTGCGCGCCGACCAGGGCAGTATCTGCCACCTGCGCGCCGGCAGCGGGGACAGCACCGGCGCGTCCGGCGCCTGCTGCAGGATGGCGTGGGCATTGGTGCCGCCCATGCCGAAGGAGCTGACCGCGGCGCGGCGCGGCGTGCCGGCCCGTTCACCGGTGCGCGCCGGCCAGTCGCGCCGCGCGCGGTTCACGCGCAGCGGACCGGATGCGAAATCGATGGCCGGGTTCGGCGTGTCGTGATCCAGGCTGGCCGGCAGCACGCCATGCTGCAATGCCAGCACGGTCTTGATCAGACCGGCGATGCCGGCGGCGGCATCAAGATGGCCGACATTGGATTTCACCGACCCGAGCGCGATTTCGCCGGCGCGCTGCGCGAAAGCCGGTTTGAGCACGCGGTTGAGCGCCGCCACTTCGATCGGATCGCCCAGATCGGTGCCGGTGCCGTGCGCCTCGATGTAATCCAGCGTGGCCGGATCGATGCCGGCGGCGTCGAGCGCGGCGCGGATGACCGCCGCCTGTCCGCTCACGCTGGGTGCGATCAGGCCCACTTTGTCGGCGCCGTCGTTGTTGATGGCCGAACCGAGGATGACCGCGCGTATGCAGTCGCCATCGGCGATCGCGTCGGACAGCCGCTTCAGCACCACCAGGCCGACGCCATTGCCGAACACCGTGCCCTGTCCGTGCGCGTCGAAGGCGCGGCAGCGGCCATCCGGCGACGCGATGCCGCCGGGCTGATACAGATAGCCCTGGGGTTGTGCGCTCGCCACGGTGACCCCGCCCGCCAGCGCGATATCGCATTCGCGCGCCAGCAGGCTGCGGCAGGCCGTGTGCACCGCCACCAGCGAGGACGAACATCCGGTCTGCACACCGATGCTCGGGCCATTCAGGTTCAGGTGATAGGAGGCGCGCGTCACCATGAGGCCCAGCACATTGCTCACCACCGCCTGCACCGCATCGACGCTGTCGCGCAACTGCGGGTCGGAATGCAGATTGATCACATAGCTGTTCAGTGCCGCGCCGGCATACACGCCGATGGCACGGCGCTCGCGGCTGCTGTCTATGCCGGCGTCCTCCAGCGCGTGCCAGGCGCATTCCAGGAACACGCGCTGCTGCGGATCCATCAGTTCGGCTTCGCGCGGCGAATAGCCGAAGAAGCCGGCATCGAAGGCATCCGGGCGGTCGAAACCGGCCCAGGCGCGCACATAGTCCTCGCGCGTCCACAAGGACTCCGGCACGCCGGCGGCACGCAGTTCGTCCTCGCTCACTTCGCGCACACCGCGCCGCCCCTCGGCCAGCAGGGACCAGAACGCGTCGATGTCGTCCGCGCCCGGAAAGCGTCCGGCCAGACCGATCACCGCAATGCGCTCGTTGCGCGCGCGCTCGATGTCCTCAAGCTTCTGCCGCGCATCGCGTAGCGCCGCCAGTATCCGTTCATTGCTGGGCATGTCGTTCATGGCTGGACTTTCATCAATGCATTCATGTCTTGTTCAGCAGCGCATCGAGCGCGGCCAGTTCGGCGGCAATGGCCGGATCGATGCTGTCCGGCGAGTTCTCATAGGCCGGATCGATGCTGTCCGGCGAGCGCTCATGTGCCGGAGAGCTGCTGTCCGGCACTGCGTTCATCGCTGGAGCGATGCCGTCGCGCACGGCGGCGGCCGCTGCCGGCGGCGTCGCGGCGATCGTCCCGGGCACAAGCGTATCCAGCAGATGAGCGGCCAGCGCCTGTATGGTCGGAAACTCGAAAATGCCGGCCGGCGACAGTGCGACGCCGCAGCGGCGCGACAGTCGGTTGCGCAGTTCCACCGCCATCAGCGAATCCATGCCCATGTCGAAGAAGCCGGTGGCCGGATCCGGTCGCTGTCCGGTCGCGAGGCCAAGCACGGCGGCCACTTCGTCCTGCAGCAGGCGCACCAGTTCGGCCCGGCGCAGCGACGGCGACAGCGCCGCGATACGGTCCCAGGCAGCGCGTTCGGCGCCGGCCGGAGCGGCCTCTTCGCTGCGCGCCATGCGATTGCGGAATGCCGCGAAGAAGTCGTCGCCCCGCACCGCGTCGTTCGCGAATTCGGTCCAGCGCAGCGCGACCACGCCGGCCTGCGCGACCTGGCGGCGCGCGCTCAGTGCGGCGAAGGCCCGCATGCCCTGCTCCGGCGTCAGGCTGGCGATGCCGCGCGCCTGCATGCTGGCCTGGGTGCGCGCGGAGGCGGCCGATCCGATGTCGGACCAGGGGCCCCAGTTGATCGCCTGTGCCGCCAGGCCGAGCGCGCGCCGGCGGTGCGCCAGCGCATCCAGATAGCTGTTGGCGGCGACATGGGCGGCCTGGCCGGGCGAACCGAACAGCGAGGCGGCCGAGGAATACAGCGCGAAATGATCCAGCGGCAGATCGCGGCTCAAGCGGTGCAGATGCCAGGCGCCAAGCGTCTTGGGCGCCAGTACCGCGTGCAGGCGCGCAGGATCGAGATCGGCCAGCAGCGCATCCATCAGCACGCCGGCGGCGTGGAAGATGCCGCGCAGCGGCGGCAGCGTCGCCAGTTCGCCGGCAAACAGCGCGGCCAGCGCGGTGCCATCGGACACATCGATCTGCCGCACGCGGATGTCGCAGCCGTCGGCGCGCAGCGCATCCAGCACGCGCGACGCGTCGGGCGATGGTGCGCTGCGGCCGAGCAGCATGAGATGGCGGGCGCCCTGCGCCACCAGCCATTGCGCGGTGCGCAGGCCAAGCCCCGCGCAGCCGCCGGTCACCAGATAGCTCGCGTCGGCGCGCACCGGCGCCGTGTCGGCATCGATATCCAGCACCAGCTTGCCGACATGCTGCGCGCGCTGCATGCAGCGGAAGGCGTCGGCCGCGCGCGCCAGCGCATGCACCCGGAACGGCAGCGGCTGCAGCCGGCCCTCGTCGAAGGCAGCGGTGAGCGTGTCGAGCAGCGCGCGCATGCGCGCCGGTTCGTCGCGCGCCAGCGCGAGCACATCGATCACGCTGTAGCCGACGTCGGGGCGCAGCGCGCGCGCCTGCTCCGGACTCAGGATGCCGCGCTTGCCGATTTCGACGAAGCGGCCGCCCGGCTTCAGGCACTCCAGGCTGGCGGTGATGAAATCGCCGGACAGCGCGTTGAGCACCACGTCCACGCCGCCACGCCGCTTCACCGCGTCGGCGAAATCCAGCGTGCGCGAGTGCATAACCGCCGCCACGCCGCGCGCTTCGAGCAGCGGCCACTTGGCCGGGCTGGCGGTGGCGATGACGCGCGCGCCCAGCATGTGCGCCACGGTCACCGCAGCCAGGCCGGTGCCGCCGGCCGCGGCATGAATGAGCACGGTTTCGCCGGCCTGCAGCTTCGCGCTGTCCACCAGCGCATGCCAGGCGGTGAGGAAAGCCGCCGGCAAGGCCGCCGCGCCCGCCGCGGACAGATGGCGAGGTCGGCGCGCGACCCAGCGCGCATCCACCGTGACGAAGCTGCGGAAAGCTCCCGGCGCCAGCCCGTACACAGCGTCGCCGGGCGCAAGGTCGCGCACCGCGTCGCCGCAGGCCACCACTTCACCCGCGCACTCCACGCCCAGCCAGCCGCGTTCGAAAGGCAGCAGACCCAGGGTATCGAGCACGTCTATCAGGTTCAGGCCGGCGGCGCCCACCCGTATCTCGACCTCATGCGCGGCGGGTGCGCGACGCGCCATCGGCACCAGCGCAAGATCGTCCGGCGAACCGCGCCGTGCCAGATGCAGTTCGACCGGCCCGCCCTGCGCCGCCGGCAGACGGCCCAGGCGCGGCTTGAGCGGGCGCCCGCGCCGCCAGGCGAGCGAGCGGTCGACGCCATGCTGGATATCGGCCATCGGCCCGGCCGGCAGCGCATCGACCGGCAGATCGACATCGAGGTCCACGCGCCGCAGCAACAGGTCCGGATGTTCGAGCTGGGCCACGCGCAGCACACCCCACAGCGCCGCCTGGGCGGGACGTGGCAAGGTGCCCTCGCCCTCGATCGCGCAGGCGGCGCGGGTGAGCACGGTCAAGGACGCGGCAGGCGCCGTCGCCAGCGCGGCGATCGCGCCACGCAGGGTGTCGACCGCCGCGGCGACGCCTTCCGGCCTCGGGTCCGCGTCCACGTCCGCGTCCACGTTCTCCTCAGCGCCCTGCCGCGCGTCGCGCAGATCGAGCAGCCAGGGTCGTCCATCGACGGCCGGCAAGGGCGCACCGACGGCGATGACATGCGGCGACGGCAGGCCGGCATCGCGGCGCGCCAGCATGATGTTGTTGGGCAGGCCGGCCGCTTCGTCGAGCAGGAAGCAGGCGTCATCGAAACCGTGCGTGCGCAGCACGTCGCACCAGCGGGCAGCCGGCAGCAGCGCATGTTCGCCGCGCAGGGCGCGGTCGCTGAAACGCCACCAGCCTTCGGTCAGCCCGAAAATCATGTCCAGCCAGCCGAGCGGCTGCGTCACCTCGGGCAGCAGCAGCCAGCCGCCCGGCGCCAGCAGTTGCGCGACATGGGCCAGCGTCGCGCCGATGTCGCGCGTGGCGTGCAGCACATTGGCGGCGATCACGATGTCGGCCTGGCCGCGCAGCGCGGCCGGCGGCGGCTGTTCGATGTCCAGCCGTGCGAAGCGCAGTGCCGGTTGGTCGAACTGGCTGCGCGCCTGGGCGAGCAGGCTGGGCGCGATATCGGTGTACAGATAGTCGTGGCCGGCGTCGGGCGCCAGCAGCGGCAGCAGATGCCGGGTGGTGCCGCCGGTGCCGGCGCCGATCTCGACCATGCGCAAGGGACGCCCAGCGTCCTCCAGCGCGCGCGCCAGCGCATCGCGCACGAGCAGGTTCATCAGGCGCGCGCCGGGCGATTCGCCATACAGCCGCGCCAGATCCGACGCGTCGCCGCCGGGGAACAGCAGCGACAGCGCATCGAGCCGTCCGCACAGCGCGTCGGCCATGCCGCGCGCGCAGCGACCGAACAGCGCCAGTTCGGCCGCCGCCTGCGGATGAGCCGCGCTCAGCCGCGCGTGCTCCGCATCCAGCGTCGCGATGTCATCGGCAAGCGCGATGTCCGCAGCCAGCACCTGCAGCCGCGCATGCAGCGGCCGCAGCGTCTCGACGATGCCGCCGCGCGCCGCGGCATCTTCGCCGACGTCGGCCAGCACGCGCCGCGCCCAGCGCGCGGCCAGTGCATCCAGTTCCGGCAGCAGTGCGATCTGGCGCCGGCAATCGTCGCCCGCCAGTTCGGCCGCCGCCTGCGCGCGCAGCGCAGGCATCAGCGCTGCGGGCGCAGGCAAGGCCGGTGCGGGCACGAGCGGCGCCTCGATCCAGTCGACCACCCAGGGGCCGGCATCTTCCTGCACGCCATCCAGCACGCGCGGCGCGCTGGCCGGACGCAACTGCAGCGCGCGCACCTGCGCGAACGGTCGACCGGCGTCGTCGAACAGATCGATGTCGGCGTTGAGCTGGCCAGCCTGGCGGCGGGCGCGCAGATGACACCACAGCGCGCGCGGGCATGCGGCTGACAGCCGCACCTCGCCCATGGCCGCCGGCAGATAGGTCGGGTGATCCAGTTCGTCGACGAAAAAGGCGGCGATGCCCTGCAGGCAGGCGTCGAGCAGCACCGGATGCAGCAGGTGCGCGCCGCTGCGCACCGCGGCCGGCAGTTCGATGCGCGCCAGCAGCGCGCGCCCGGTCGCGTCGCCCACCGCATCCACCTGCAGTGCGCGCAACGCGTGGAAGGACGGGCCGTACTCGACCTGCTGCGCGGCCAGCCGCCGGTACACCGCCTCGACCTCCACCGGCTGCACGCACTGTGCGCGCGCCTGGTCCAGCGTCGGCGCAGCGACCGACGAAGACCGGTCAGCCAGGCGCCCTTCGGCGTGCAGCATCCAGCCTTCGCTGGCCGCGTCGTCGCCGCGCGCGTGGATGCGGAAGCCTTGCCCGCCCTGCCCGTCATGACTCGCGGACACCTGCAGCGTGCGCGGACGGTCCAGCCGCAATGCCTGACGGAATTCGATGTCGCGCAGATGCAGCGCTCGCCCGCTGGCCTGGGCCAGCGCCAGGGCGCAGTCGACGAAACCGGCCGCCGGCAGCACGACGCCGCCATACACGCGGTGTTCGCCGGCCCAGTCGCTGAGCGAGGCATCGAATACCGCCTGGAAATACCGCGTATCGGCACCGGCCAGATCGAGTGGCGCGCCAAGCAGCGGATGTTGCGCGGCGGCGCGCGGCAGGCGCGACGCCGAAGACGCCTCGAACCAGTGGCGCCGGCGCTGGAAGGGATGGCGCGGCAGGTCTATGCGCGGTGCGGTGGTCGGTGCTGTCAGTCGTGCTCCAGCGCAGTGCAGCGCGGCCACCGACTCCGCCATCGTGAGGCAGCCGTCCTGCCCGCGCCGCAGGCTGGGCAGGGCCGGGCGACCCGCCAGCCGCGGCTGCGCCAGCGCACACAGATGCGGCTGCGGCCCGATCTCGATCAGCTGGTCCACGCCCTGTTCCAGCAGCGCGGCCAGCGCGGCATCGAAGCGCACCGGCTGCACCATCTGGCGCGCCCAGTAATCGGCCCAGAACGCGCTCCAGTCCCCCGCCGCCGCCTCGACGCGACGACCGCTCAAGGTGGAATACATGGGCAGGCGCGGGGCCGCAGCGGGCAGCACGGCGGCAAAGCGTGCGAAGCCGTCGGCGGCAGGCGCCATCGCCGGCGAATGGAAGGCGTGCGAAACCGCCAGCCGGCGCAGTTGCACGCCTTCCGCCTGCAATGTCGCGCACAGCGCATCGACCGCATGGGCCGGACCGGACACGACGCAGGCCTCCGGCCCATTGAGCGCGGCAATGGTCAACGCGGCCGGCAGGCGCGGCAGAACGGCGTCGGCCGGCAGCGCCAGCGCGGCCATCGCACCGCCTTCGGGCAGCGCCTGCATCAGGCGTCCGCGTTCCATCACCAGGCGCATGCCGGTTTCAAGATCGAACACGCCGGCCGTCACCGCCGCCGCAAATTCTCCGATGCTGTGCCCCAGCACCGCCACCGGCTGCACGCCCCAGGCGCGCCACAGCGCGGCGAGCGCGCATTCGACCGCGTACAGCGCCGGCTGCGCGGATGCGGTCATGTCGAGTTCGGCGGCGACGTCGTCGCGGCACACCAGATCGATCAGCGAACGACCGCCGTCGGCGCGGAACAGCGCGTCGCAGCAATCCATCGTGTCGCGGAAGGCCGGCTCGGCCGCGTACAGCGCGCGCGCCATGCCGGCGTACTGCGCGCCCTGTCCGGTGTACAGGAAAGCGATGCGCGGCGCCTGCCGGGCTTCGCCGATGCGCACCGGCGAGTGATGGCCCTCGCCGAACGGCGAGTGATGGCCCTCACCGCCGGCCAGCCAGTGCTGCAGCGCCCGGCGCGCATCGGCCCTGTCGTTCGCCGGCAGCGCGAGCCGGTGCGCGAACGGTGCGCGCTGGACGAGCGCGGCGCGCGCCAGCGTGCGCAGTCCGTGCCGGGACGACGCCAGATGGTCCGCCCAGCGCCCGGCCAGTGCGCGCAGCGCCGCCTCGTCGCGCGCCGACAGCAGCAGCACGTCGGCGCCGTCTGCATCGGCGGGAGGCTCGACCGCCGGCGCGGCGGACAGCACGACATGCGCATTGGTGCCGCCGAAGCCGAACGAGCTGACGCCGGCATGGCGCGCCTCGCCGCCGGTCCAGGGGCGCGGCTGCGCCAGCACCTCGACGCCGCTGTGCGCCCAGTCGATCAGCGGATTGGGCGTGGTGAAATGCAGTTGTCGCGGCAGGCGTTCGTGCTGCAGCGACAGCACCAGCTTGATCAGTCCGCAGATGCCAGCCGCGGCTTCCAGGTGACCGACATTGGTCTTGACCGACCCCACCGCCAGCGGCCGCTCGCGCGTCGCGGCGAACACCGCCGCCAGCGCGCCGATCTCTATCGGGTCGCCGAGCGCGGTACCGGTGCCGTGCGCCTCGACATAGTCGATGTCGCGCGGCGCCAGCCCCGCCTGTTCCAGCGCGCGGCGGATGACCGCCTGCTGCGACGGGCCGTTCGGTACCGTGAGGCCGCCGCTGCGTCCGTCCTGGTTCACCGCCGAACCGCGCACCAGCGCGAGGATGCGGTCGCCGTCGCGCTGCGCGTCGGACAGCCGCTTCAGCATGACCAGTCCGCAGCCTTCGGCGCGCGTGAACCCGTCGGCGGCCGCGTCGAAAGTCTTGCAGCGGCCATCCGGCGCCAGCATGTGCGCACGCGAGAACACGATGCTGCCATCCGGCGTCAGGATGCGGTTCACGCCACCCGCCAACGCCATGTCGCATTCGCCGGCGCGCAAGGCCTGGCAGGCCAGATGCACCGCCACCAGCGAGGACGAGCAGGCGGTATCGACCGCCAGGCTGGGGCCGGTGAAACCGAACTGGTAGGACAGCCGTCCGGCCGCCACGCTGTGCGAATTGCCGGTCGCCAGATAGGCGTCGATGAGCTGTTCCGGACGCGACAGCAGCATCTGCGAATAGTCGTGGCTGCTGGCGCCGACGAATACGCCCACCGGCTGACCGGCCAGCGACGGCGGCGGCAGACCGGCGTGCTCCATGGTTTCCCACGCCACCTCCAGCAGCAGGCGCTGCTGCGGATCGAGGCTGGCCGCTTCGCGCGGCGATATGCCGAAGAAGGCGGCGTCGAAAGCATCGGGCGCGGCGATGAAACCGCCGTTGCGGCTGACTATGGTCCCCGGCGCATCCGGATCGGCGTCGTGATAGGCGTCGGCGTCCCAGCGGTCGGCCGGTACTTCGGAAATCGCATCGATACCTTGGTCGAGCAGCGTCCAGAACGCATCGACATCGTCCGCGCCCGGAAAGCGGCAGCCGACGCCGATCACCGCGATCGCTTCGCGCTGGCGCACGGTGGCCGCTTCCGCTTCGGCCAGCCGGGCCTGCAGACGGTCTATCGCCTGCAGCGCGCGCGCCATGCGCTGGGCATTCGGATCGCTGGCGCTCATCGCGCATCTCCATCGTCGCCGAGCAGTACATCCAGCGCATCGAGGCGGGCGTCGAGCGCATCGCCAAGATCGGCGTCGGCAATCTTCGCCACGTCCGCCGGCGCCAGCGCCTGCTGCAGGTGGGCCACCAGCGCCGCCGTGGTCGGATGATCGAATATGAGGGTGTTGGACAGCGCGACGCCCAGTTCGCGCTGCAGCCGGTTCTTCAGTTCCAGCGCGGTGAGCGAATCCATGCCCAGATCGAAGAAGCCGGTCTGGCGGTCCAGTTCGGCCGCCTGCAGGCCCAAGGTACCGGCCACGGCGGCGGTCACGAAATCGTCGATGGCGCGCGCGCGCGCCTCGGCATCCAGTGCGGCAAGGCTTTCATGCAAGGGCGCGTCCGATGCGCTGTCGCGCGCATCGCTGCGCGGCGCACGCAGCGCGCGCGGAAACAGGCGCATGCCGGCCAGCCGCGGCTGCGCGGTGAAGCGCGGCCAGTCCATCGTAAGCACCGCCACATCGGCGTCAGCGCTCGACCACAGGCGGTCCAGCCAGTCCACGCCTTCACCCGGCGTCAGCACGCCCACGCCGGGGAGCCCGGAGACGGTGGCCGCGCCATCCGGTCGGACCGGCCCGGCCACCCCTGCTGCAGGGTGACCGGAGGCGGACGCCGAGGCGTTCTGGTACTTGAGCGCCGAGCCTATATCCGACCACGCACCCCAGGCGATGGACTGCGCCGGCAGTCCCCTGGCACGGCGCCAGCGGGCGAGCCCGTCGAGGAAGGCGTTGGCGGTCGCGTGATTGACCTGCCCGGGCGCGCCGATGACGCCCGCGGCCGAGGCGTACAGCACGAAGAAATCCAGCGGCCGGTCGGCGGTGAGCCGATGCAGATGCCAGCCGCCCGCCAGCTTGGGCGCCAGCACGCGCGACAGCGCGGCATCGTCCATACGCGCGATCAGCGCATCGTCGAGCACACCGGCCGCGTGCACCACGCCACGCAGCGCATGCCCCGCGGCATCGATGTTCGCGAACACCGCTTCGAGTGCGACGCCATCGGCCACATCGGCGGCATGCAGGCCCAAAGTGACGCCACGCGCACGCAGGCGCGCCAGAGCGGGCGGATCGAGCGTCACGCGTCGGCCAAGCAGATGCAGATGGCGGGCGCCACGCTCGGCCATCCACTCGGCCGTGAGCAGGCCGAGCGCGCCGAAACCGCCGGTGATGAGGTAGGCGGCCTCGGCGTCGAACGACGGGCGGACCGCACCGCCCAGCACCAGCTTGCCGGTATGACGCGACTGCTGCATGAGCTGGAAGGCAGCTCGCGCGTCCTCGCGTGCGAACACCCGGTGCGGCAGCGGCGACCAGTGGCCGGCCACCACCTGCTCATGCACGCGCTGCAACCAGTCGCCGACGCGCTGCGGTTCGCGCCGCGCACTGTCCGACAGATCGAAGCGGAACAATGCGATGCCGGACGGCAGACGGTCCAGCGCATCGCCGCCCGGACGGCCGGCCTTGCCGATGTCGACGAAGCGGCCATGTCCGGCCAGCGCTTCGATCGCCGCATGCAGTCCATCGCCGCGCGCGGCGCCGATCACCACATCCACGCCTTCGCCGCCGCTGGCATCCAGCACCGCGCGACCGAAAGCCGGATCGCGCGAATCGAATATGCGGGCGATGCCCATGTCGCGCAGCAGCGCATGCTTGTCACGGCTGGCGCAGGCCCACACTTCGGCGCCGATGTGGCGGGCGACCGCGATGGCCGCCATGCCGACACCGCCGCTGGCGGCCAGCACCAGCACGCGCTCGCCGGCGCGCAGCGCCGCCCGCTCGACCAGACCGGCCCAGGCGGTGACATAGGCGACCGGCAGCGTGGCCGCCTGCTCGGGCGACAGGCCCGCGGGCAGCGGCCGCACCAGTCGCGCATCGACGCAGGCGCGCTCGGCATGCAGTCCCTCGCCCAGCGCCATCACGCGCTGACCGGGCAGGTATCCGGTGACGCCGCGACCCACCGCCAGCACCGTGCCGGCGCATTCGGCACCGATGTCGGCGGCGCCGGGGTATTCGCCCATGGCCACCAGCACGTCGCGGAAATTGAGCGCACTGGCATCGACGCGCAGCAGCACTTCGCCGGCGGCCGGCGCAGGCGTGGGCTGCACCGCCCAGTGCAGACCGTCCAGGGTGCGCGTATCGTCGATACGCAGCCGGCGCGGCGCGGCGGCCTGCTCGACCAGGCGTGCGACCTTGCGCCGCCCCGCTTCCATCCACACATGCGGCTCGGCGTCGTCCTCGCGCAGCGCACGCACCAGCGCATCCAGCGTGTCCGCGCGCACCAGGCGCGGTCGCAGTTCGGGGTGTTCCAGCGCCACCGTCTGCAGCAGCCCCCAGCAGGCGGATGCAAGGAGCGCACCGTCGGTACGGTCCAGCATCGCCAGCACCAGTCGCGGCGGCTCGCTGCACGCGAGCGCAGCGCGGACCTCGGCGAGCAGCGCGCGCACCAGTCCGTCCAGCGCCGCCGGCACGTCCACCACCGGCAACACGCACAGCCGGTGACTGAAGCGCTCGCCGTTGACGCGGTCGCCGGCCGCGACCAGCGCATCCGACAGCCGCGCCGCGAGGTCGGCCTCATCCCGGGCGGCCTCACCCCGGGCGGGGTCGCCCAGATCGGCGACGGCCCAGCACTGCGTGCGCGCTGCGCGCTGCGCGACCATGACCGACTGCGAAAGCGGCGTGGCCGGCTGCAGCACCTGCACCGGCGCGTAGCCCTGCGCGTGCAGCAGCGCCTGCCAGCGCGCGTCGTCGAGCAGCGCATGATCGGGTCGCAGCGCATGGTCACGGAAGGCCCACCAGCCGGGCATCAGGCCGAACACCACATCCAGCCAGGCGAGCGGACGGGTGGCCTCCAGCATGACCAGGCAGCCACCGGGCGCGAGCAGGGCGTGCACATGCGACAGCGTGCGCGCCATGTCGGCGGTGGCATGCAGAACATTGGCCGCCAGCACCAGATCGAAGCCGCCGGCATCCTCCGGCGCGGGGGGCTGCTCGATGTCCAGCAGTCCGTACTCGACGAAATCGAAGCCGGCGAAGCGCGCGCGCGCGACATTCAGGAAATGGGCGGACACATCGGTATAGCGGTAGTGCACCGCGCAGCCACTGTCGCGCAGCATGGGCAGCACATGGGCCGCGGTGCCGCCGGTGCCGGCACCGATTTCCAGCACGCGCAGCGGGCGATCCGCCGGCCAGCCCACGACCCGCGCGTGCAGCGCATCGCGCAGCAGGCCATTCATCGCGCGGGCGCCCGGCGAGCTTTCGTACAGACGTGTCAACAGGGTCAGATCGCCACCGGGGAACAGCAGTTCGAGCGGATCGATGCGGCCACCCAGCACCTCGGCCAGACCACGGCCGGCGCGCATGACAAGTTCCGCTTCGGTGGCCACGGCCGGATGGGCGGCGATCAGTTCGGCATGCAGCGCAGCGGCGTCGGCGCCCGACGCGGCCGCCGCCAGTCGCTGCATGCGCAGGTAAAGCGCGCGCCGGTCGTGCGCGACCGCAGCCATGTCGACCTGGCGCAGCGCATCGGCGGCCAGTGCGCAGGCGAGCGCGTCGAGCGGCGCTTCGGCCTGACGGAGCGCAATCACGTCCTCGTGCTGTGCCAGCGCCTGCAGGCGCGCGCCGATGACGGCCGGCCAGTCGGCCGACCAGGCGGGCGCCGACTGTTCCGTCCATTCGATGTGCCAGGCCGATGTGGCGGGCCGTATCGGCACGCTTTCATCGCTGCCGGTGGACGCGCTCACGGCGCCCAGCTCGAGTCCGCGCAGATGGCCGCACACGCGACCGTCCGCAGCCAGCCACTGGATGTCGGCGCACGGTGCGTCGCTGCCGTCCTCAGCCTGCGCCCGGCGCGCGCGCAGCGCGACCGCGGCGCCGCCCGCCCAATGGAAACCGGCCACCGCACGCGGCAACCAGCGGCCGTCGCGATCGGCGAACAATGCACCGGCCAGTTGCAGACCGGCATCGATGACCGCTGGATCGGGCAGCACCGCGTCCTGGTCCACCTCGCGCAGCATGGCCGACGCATGGTCGGCCGCGATGCGGATGCCGGCCAGCAACCGGTAGCGAGCGCCATAGACGATGCCGCGCGCGGCATAGCGCGCATAAACCTCATCGGCGGACTCCACCACCGCAACGGCCTCGGGCTGTGCGGCCGGCAGCTCGGCGCCGCTTGCGAAAAAGCCTTCGGCATGCAGCCGGTCACCGCTGTATGCCGACCAGCGCCAGTCGCCGGTGCCGGCATCGCGTGCCAGCCGCGTCTGCACCTCGCTCACGCCTTCCAGCCACAAGGCCTCGCGCATCCGCATGCCAGCCAGAGCGACCGGCGCGATGCCTCCGCTCCGCGCCGCATGCAGCGCCGCACACAGATAGGCGGCGGCCGGCCACAGCGGCATGCCCGCCACCGCATGGTCGGCCCAGCGCGCATCGTTGGCATCGACCCGGACCGCCAGCACATGCAGATCACCGCCGGCAATCGGCAGCAGGCGGCCAGGCCAGTCGGCGCTGGCCGCCGCGGGCTGCACCGGCAGGGCATCGAGCCAGCAGCGACGGCGCTGCATCGGCGTCGGCGGCAGCGACACGCGGCGCTGCGGGCGATCCGCCAGCACGCCGCGCCAGTCCGGATCGACGCCAGCTTCGAACAAGGCGGCCAGTGCCGTCATCAGGCCCTGCATGTCCTCACCGCCATCGCCACCATCAGGGCGAGGCAGGCTGGACAGCCAGCGCACGCGCGCGGCGTCGTCGCGCTGTTGCGCCAGCGACACCAGCACCGGTTGCGGACCGATTTCCAGCGCGACGTCACAGCGGCTGACCAGGGTATCCAGCGCAGCCGAAAACTCGACCGGACGGCGTATCTGTTCCACCCAGTAATCGGCGCGCGTCACCGCATCGGCTTCCACGCCGCCAGTCACGCTGGACACCCAGATGCAGCGCGGCAGGGCAAGGTCGATCGCGGCTGCATGACGGGTGAAGGCTGCGCGCACCGGATCCATCAGCGCGCTGTGAAAGGCCTGCGACACCGGCAGCGGCGTGCACGCGTATCCGGCCGCCTCGCAGGCGCCGAGCGCCTCGGCGACGCGCGCGCGCGGACCGGCGATCACCGTCTGCGCCGGTGCGTTGCAGGCGGCGATGTCCACCCCGAACGGCAGCAGGGCACCGACCTTTTCGCGCGATGCGCGCACCGCCGCCATCGCACCCTCCGCCGGCAATTCGTCCATCAGTCGGGCGCGTGTCGCGATCAGGCGCAGCGCCTGCGGCAGGCTCATCACGCCGGCCGCGACCGCGGCGGCGTACTCGCCGACGCTGTGACCCAGCACGATCTGCGGCCGCACGCCCCAGCTCGCCCACAGTTCGGTCAGCGCGTACTGGAAGGCGAACAGCGCGGGCTGTGTGTTGATCGTGCGGTCTATGGCGGCACCGGCATCGGGCTGCAGCAGAGCGGCCAGCGGCTGCGGCAGCAGCGGATCGAGCACTTCGGCGCAGCGGTCGATGGCGGCGCGGAATACCGCTTCGTCGCGGTACAGCGCGGCACCCATGCCGGCGTACTGCGCCCCCTGGCCGGAGAACAGGAAGGCGATGCGCGGCGCGGCGCGCACCGGCGCCGGCAGCGGGTCGCGCGCCGCCTGCAGCAGCGCGGCGCGCAGGCCGGCGGCGTCGCACGCGACCAGCGCGCGGCGCTGCGCATGCGCAGCGCGCTGCAGGGCGACGGCGGCACAGCGCGCGGCCAGATCGGCATCGGACCTCAACGCATCGGCGTGCGCGCCGCACAGCACGCGCAGCGCCTCCTCGCCGCGCGCCGACAGTGGCAGCACCTGCCAGCGGCGCGCCGGCAGCGCGGCTGCTGTCGTGGCCGTCGCTGGCGGCTGTTCGACGATGACGTGCACATTGCTGCCGCTCATGCCGAAGGCACTGATGCCGGCGCGCAAAGGACGATCCGCGTGCGGCCACTGCTCGAGCGTCACCGGCACATGCAGCGGCAGCCGTGACCAGGGAATGCGCGGGCTGGGCGTCGCGAAATGCAGATGCGGCGGAATGCGGCGGTGGTGGATGGCCAGCACCGCCTTCATCAGTCCGGCCACGCCGGCCGCCGACTCCAGATGACCGAAATTGGTCTTGACCGAAGCGACGGTGAGTGGCGCGCTGCGCGGACCATAGGCCTCGGCCAGCGCCAGTGCCTCGATCGGATCGCCCAGCGGGGTCGCGGTGCCGTGCGCCTCGACATACTGCACGTCGTCCGGCCGCAGACCGCCGGCGGCCAGCGCGGCACGGATGACCGCCGCCTGCGCCTCGCCATTGGGTGCGGTCAGACCGTTGCTCGCCCCGTCGTGATTCACCGCCGAGGCGCGCACCACCGCCCACACGGTATCGCCGTCGGCGAGCGCGTCGGACAGGCGCTTCAGCACGACCATGACGCAGCCCTCGCCGCGCGCGTAACCGGACGCGGCGGCGTCGAACGTGCGGCAGCGGCCGTCCGGCGACAGCGCCTGCAGGCGCGAGAAGCCCACGCTCACCTCGGGTGACAGCATGAGGTTCACACCACCCGCCAGCATGAGGTCGGCTTCGCGCTCGCGCAGGCTGCGGCAGGCCAGATGCAGCGCCAGCAGCGAGGACGAGCAGGTGGTGTCGAGCTGAAGCACCGGCCCCTGGAAGCCGAAGGTGTAGGCGATGCGACCGGCGGCGATGGCGCGGTTGTTGCCCAGCGCGCCGTGCGCATCGATGCGCTCGAGGTCGCCGGAGCGCACGGCGCGGCTGGCGTAGTCGTCGAAGCAGAGGCCGACATGAACGCCGGTCGCGCTGCCGCGCAGCCGGCCCACCGGAATGCCGGCGTGTTCCAGCGCCTCGAAACTCACGTCCAGCAGCAATCGTTGCTGCGGATCCATGGCTTCGGCTTCGCGCGGCGAAATGCCGAAGAACTGCGGGTCGAAGGATTCGACATCGTCGAGGAAGCCGCCCTGGCGCACATACATGTGACCGGCACGATGGCGGTCTGCGTCGTAGTGGCGTTCGATGTCCCAGCTGCGCGGCGGCACGTCGGCCATCGCGTCGACGCCGTCGCGCAGCAATGCCCAGAAGTCGTCCGGCGTGCGCACACCGCCTGGCAAACGGCAGCCCATGCCGACGATGGCGATCGCGTCCTGCGGAGCTGTGGATCGCGCCGATTCAAGCTCGTCCACCCGCGCGCGCAGCCGGCGGATTTCCAGCGTCGCCTCCATCAGCAGTTCGCGCATGCGCTGCGCCGGCCTGGGGTCCTGTATATCCATGCCTGCCTTCAACGGGACGCCGACGAAGCCGCGAGTTCGGCTTCCAGCAGTCGTGCCAGCGCTTCGTCGTCGAGCGCGTCCAGCGCCTCTGCCGGGCGAGCGGCATCGCGGCTGCGACGCAGCGACGCAATGCGCGCCGATGCCGCAGCGATGGTCGGATGGTTCCACGCCAGCGTCGCATCCAGCGGCGCAGCCAGTGCAAACGCCTGTTCCAGGTCCTGCACCAGCTCGACCGCCATGACCGAATCGACGCCGTAGTCGGCGAACGCGCGATGCGCGTCGATATCCTGCGCAGGCACGCCGAGCTGACGTGCCAGCCAGTCGCGCAACCAGTCGGCCACCTCGCGCGCGCCGTCATCCGCCGCAGCGGCAGCGCGTTGCGTGATGCCGCTGCGGACGGCCGGCGCGGCAAGCGCCTGCCCCTCCGCAAGCCCGACCGAAGGATCGCGCCGCAGCAGCCGGTCGTGTGCGTGCTCCTCGCCCGCCACGTCCGCTTCGATATCACCGATATCTTCGGCATAGGCGTGCACGCGCCGCGCAAGATCGCCGGCATCCGGCATGTCGGCATCGAACGCGGCCCGCGCGGAGCTCATCGCGGCATCCACGCAGGCGTCGAGCCAGGCGCGGGTGACGGCATCGGCGGCCGGACCTGATGCCGCGCGCAGCAGTTGCCAGGCGATGGCGGTCCCCACCGCGCAGCCCGCCTGGCGTGAAGTCGCAGGCTGCAGCGCCGCCCTGTCCGCCAGCTCATGCAGCGCGCCAATGGCACGGCCGTCGGCCACGCTGTGCGCGCACCAGTCGCGCAGCGCTTCCGGCTGGCGCAGCGCACGTGCACCGAGCCAGGCCGCCAGTGTTTCGGTCGGCCCCTCGAATACCCTCAGCACACGTGCGTCGCGCATCATCTGCGGCGCGAGATTCGGCTCGATGTAGCCACGCCCGCCGAGGCATTGCAGCAGGTGGTCGATGGCCTGCCAGTACAGTTCCGGCGCCAGTATCTTGGCCGCCGCGTACAGCTCTTCCGGCAGCGTTTCGCCTGCATCCAGCCGCCCGGCGATGCCGGACACGAATAGCGACAGCGCGTCGGCCATCGCGCACAGCGCAGCCAGCCGTTCGCGGGTGAGCGGCAGATCGAGCAGGCGGCCACCCGCCACCTGACGGCGACCGGCGTAGCGCAGCATGAGCTGGGCGCAGCGCTTGATGCCACCGGTGCAGGCGGCCGCGATCACCAGGCGGCCGTACATCATGGCGTCCTGAGCGACCGCCATGCCTTCGCCCTCGCCACCCAGCATGTCCTGCTCGTCCACCGGCACACCGTCGAGCAGCACGCTGTTCTGCACCATGGCGCGCATGCCCATGGTGAGCGCTTCCGGGCCCTGGCGCAGGCCAGGCCGGCCGCGCGGCACGGCGAAGGCGGTGATGCCGAGCGGATGGCCCTCGCCATCGCACTGACGCACGAATACATTGATCACGCTTGCCCAGGCGGCGGAGCCGCTCCACACCTTGCGTCCGTGCAGGGTCCAGCCCCCCCCCGGCCGCGGGCGGGCCACCGCCTCCATCGCATGCGGATGCGATCCGGCACCCGCCTCGGTCAGCGCGAATGCCGCCAGTTCGCGGCCCCCCGCCAGCAGCGGCAACATGCGTTCGCGCAGCGCCGGCCTGCCATGCTTGAGGATGGGGCGTATGCCCAGCACATTGCTCAAGCCGACGAACAGACCCAGGGTCGAGTCGATGGCGGCAATCTGCTCGATGACACGCAAGGTGTCGCGATGCCCCAGACCCAGGCCGCCCAGTTCAGGCGGCACCTGCAAACCGAGCAGGCCACGGTTGCCGAAGTCGAGCAGCACCGGCGGCGACAGGCTGCGCCGCTCGTCCATCAGGCGGGAATCAATGCCGGGCGCGTAGTCGCGCAACCAGGTGACGAGCGCGTCGGCACGGGCGGAAGACGCCTCGTCAGGCGCCGTCGCAGCAGCATCCGCATGCAGCGCCTGCAGCGCCTGCGCCTCGAACAGTGCCCGGGCGCGCGCGCGCTGCACCTTGCCGCTGGGTGTGCGCGGCAGGCTGCCGCTGCGCAGCAAGCGCACCGCGTGCAACTGCAGGCCGTGAGTTTCGGATACCGCACGGCGGATCGCCGACGCCACGTCGGCCAGCGGCGCGCCATCGCCCCCGCCGCGCACCAGCTCCGCCGCCAGCACCGCGACCTCCTCGCCATCGACCTCCACCGCGAATGCGGCGCAGCCCCCCACCATCACGAGATCATGGGCTGCTTCGGCGGTCGCCTCGATATCCTGCGGCGCATGATTGGCGCCCCGTATCACCAGAACATCGCGCAAGCGGCCGGTCACGAAAAGCTGGTGATCCGCCAGGACTCCCAGGTCGCCGGTGCGCAGCCACGGTCCGTCGCCATCGGCGGTACGCGCCGCGAATGGCCAGTCCGGCATCGCCTCGCCACCCCGGTAACCGGCACACACGCCGGGCCCGCGCAGCCAGATTTCGCCGATGCGATCGGCCGGCAGGCGCGACTTCGTGTCGGGATCGACGATGATGAGTTCGCTGCCATCGGCGGGTACGCCGCAGCCGACCAGCGTGCGCGCCGCATCGCCCCGGGCCGGCCGCACTTCGTGTTCGCGCAACGCGACCGGATCCACTGCGAGCAGGTGCGCCCCCTGCCCGGCCCGCGCAGACGTGGCAAGCAAGGTGGCTTCGGCCAGACCATAGCAAGGCAGGAACGCGTTGCGCCTGAATCCGGCTGGCGCGAATGCATCGGAGAAGCGTTCCAGCGTGCCTGCACGCACCGTTTCCGCACCGCAGAACGCCACCTGCCAGCTCGACAGATCGAGCCGGCGGCGATCCTCGGGCGCGATGCGGCGCAGGCAGTATTCGTAGGCGAAATTCGGCCCGCCGCTGGTAGTGGCCGCGAATTCCTGTATCGCCTCCAGCCAGCGCAGAGGCCTTCGCAGAAAACCGGCCGGCGACATGAGCGTGACCGGAAAACCGGCATACACCGGCTGCAGGATGCCGCCGATCAGCCCCATGTCGTGGAAGGGCGGGAGCCAGATCACACCGCGGCTGTCCGCATCGTGAGCGAAGCGGCGCTCGATCTGCCCGAGGTTGTACATCAGATTGCCGTGGCTCACCTGTACGCCGCGCGGCTCGCGCGTGGAACCCGAGGTGTACTGCAGCAGCGCGATGGCATCGGCCGCCGGCGCATCGGGCAGCGCACACCGAGCGGAGGCCGGCGCGGCGACATCGATCAGAGCGACGCCGCCCGCGGCGAGGGCCGTGACGGCCTGCAGCGCCGCACCGGCGCTCAGTAACGCGGTCGGCGCGGCAGCGCTGACCAGCGTCCGCCAGCGCGCGGCATCGGCACGCCGGCCCGGGGGCTGGACCGGCACCGCGACGCAGCCGGCCAGCATGCAGGCGAAAAAGCCGGCGACGAAATCAGCCCCCGGAGGGCAGGCCAGCACCACCCGATCACCCGGACCAGCGACGCTGGCGAGCGCGCACGCGATCGCCTCTGACCTTTCGGCGAGCGCGCGGTAACTGATCTGCTCGGTGCGGACGTCGCCCAGGAAGGTGAATGCCTCCCGGTCCGGCTGCATGGCCGCGCGCCACCGGAGGAGGCCGGCAAGCGTCTGCGGTCGCCCTCCGACCTGCATCGCCATGGACTGGTGCGCGCTGATTTGCTGCTCCTGCTGAACACGCTGTGGAAAACACCCCCGCGGCCGGCAAGGGCCAACAAGGTGCAAAGAGCGGCCGCGCATTGCCGGCAAGACAGACCAGACCGGGCGGCCGATGACGTCGCGTTGGCGGTCGCGTCCACCAACGTCCTGCTTCAGTTGCGCATGTTATTGCGAACCTTTATCATTCGCAACAAGTTTACACCAGCTGTTTGCAAGGCAGCAGGTCCGGATCGTGGCGGCGGGCGCGCACTGGCGGCGCGTCGCTCCCCACCGCCGGGCTGCCACCCACGATGTGTCACCGGAAAGCCGCCGCATGACGACCCGCCCATTGCAACCCGCCTCGACCGAGGCGCTGCGCGCCGAGCCGGCAGCACTGCTGGCCGAACTTGCAGCGCGCGGCATCCGGCTGTGGCTGGACGGCGACCGGCTGCGCGCCGAGGGGCCGGACGAAGCGCTGACCGACGAGGTGCTCGCCGTGCTGAAGGCGCAGCGCGATGTCCTGGTGCAGGCGCTGCGCCATCCTGCACCACGCATTCCGGCACGCGATCCACAGGCGCCGGCAGCGATGTCCTTCGCCCAGCGCAGGTTGTGGTTCCTCGAACAGATGCCGCAGGAAGCCGGTGTCTACAACGTGCCGCTGGCGGTGCGCATCACCGGCACGCTCGATGTGGACGCGCTGCGCATCGCGCTGCAGGCGGTGATCCACCGGCATGACATCCTGCGCACCCGCTATGTCGCGCAGGGCGACGAAGCGGTGCAGGTGGTCGACGCGCCGGACGCGCTCACGCTGCAGATCCACCCGCTTGCCGGCGACGAAGACGCGCTGCACGCCGCCATCACGGCGGAAGCGGCACGGCCCTTCGACATCGCGCGCGAACATCCGCTGCGCATGCGGCTGCTGCGGTGCGCCGACGATGAGCACGTGCTGTGCCTGACACTGCATCACATCGCATGCGACGGCCAGTCGCTGGATGTGCTGATGCAGGAACTGGGTGCCGGCTATCGCGCCGCCCTGCTCGGCCGCGCAGCCGATCTGCCACCGCTGCCGCTGCAGTACGCCGACTACGCAGCCTGGCAGCGCAGCGAGATGGAGGGCCCTGCGCTGGCGCGTCACGCCGACTACTGGCGCGACAAGCTCGCGCTGCCGCTGCCGGTGGTCGAGCTGCCGACCGACCGGCCGCGCGCCCGGCTGCAGAGCCATGACGGCGCAGTCGTGCACTTCCGTCTGCCGGCCGGCCTGACCGACCGGCTGCGCGCACTCGGCCGCACCCATGGCGCCACGCTGTACATGACCTTGCTTGCGGCATTCAAGGTGCTGCTCGCACGCGTCACCGGCGAGCGCGACATCATCGTCGGCTCGCCGGTGGCGAAGCGCCATCCGGCCGAACTGGAGCCACTGATCGGCCTGTTCGTGAACACGCTGGTGCTGCGCAGCGGCATCCAGCCGTCGCACAGCTTCGAACAGGTGCTGGCCACGGTGCGCCAGACCGTGCTGGAAGCGCTGGATCACCAGGACCTGCCATTCGAGAAGCTGATCGAAATCGTGCAGCCCGAGCGCGATCTCAGCCGCAATCCGCTGTTCCAGGTGAAGTTCCGGCTGGAGAACGCGCCCGCCGAGCGCATGGAGCTGCCCGGACTGACGCTGACGCGCCTGCCGCAGACGGTGATTTCCGCCAAGCTCGACCTGGGCATGGATCTGTACGAAACCGCCGATGGCATCGTCGGCGGCATCGAATACAACGCCAGCCTGTTTTCCGCCGACAGCATGGAAAGACTGGCCGGCCATTTCGCCACGCTGCTGCACGCCATCGCCGATGCGCCACAGTCGCCTGTGGCCACGCTGGCGCTGCTGGCTCCGGCCGAGCGCACGCAGCAGCTCGATCGCTGGAACGACACGCGCAAGCCCTGGCGCAGCGACACCTGCTTCCACCATCTGTTCGAGGAAGCGGTCGAGGCGCACGGCGAGCGCATCGCGGTGGCATTCGCGCATGCCGACGGCCGCACGACCTCGCTCGATTACCGCACGCTGAACCGCCGCGCCAACCAGCTCGCGCACTGGCTGCGTGCGCAGGGCATGGGACCGGAACAGGTGGTCGGCATTTGCATGGACCGTTCGCCGGACATGATGGTGGCGCTGCTGGCCGTGCTGAAGGCCGGCGCCGCCTGGCTGCCGCTCGATGCGCAGTACCCGCAGGAGCGGCTGGCCTACATGCTGGACGACGCGCAAGTGCCGGTGCTGCTGAGCCAGAGCCACATCGCGCTGCCCGCCGTGGCGCACCGGCTGGATGTGGACCGCGACTGGCCGCAGGACCAGCCTGCGCACAATCCGCCGCGCCTGAGCACGCCGCAGCATCTCGCTTACGTGATCTATACATCGGGGTCGACCGGACGTCCCAAGGGCGTGCTGATCGAACACGGCGGGCTGGTGAACCTGACCGAGGACAAGCTTTACAAGTGCGACGTGCGCACCGGCGACTGCGTGCTGCAGTTCTTCTCCTTCAGCTTCGACGCCTGCATCCCGGAAATCATCATGCCGCTCGCGGTCGGCGCACGGCTGCTCATGGCGCCGCAGGCCACGCTGCTGCCCGGCCCGGCGCTGGGCGAACTGCTGCAGCGCCATGCGGTCACCCATGTCACGATGACGCCGTCGGCGCTGGTGGGGCTGCCGGACGGCGACTACCCGGCGCTGCGCATGGTGCTGGTCGGTGGCGAAGCGCCATCGGCCGAACTGATGGCGCAGTGGAGTCGCGGTCGCGCATTCATCAACGCCTACGGCCCGACCGAAACCACGGTCAATGCCAGCATGGTCCATTGCGGCAACGGCCATCCGCTGGCCGCCACGCTGGCACCCAGCGCCAACAAGCAGCTGTATGTGCTGGATGCGCAACTCGAACTGCTGCCGGTGGGTGCGCCGGGCGAACTGTGCATCGCCGGTGTCGGTCTGGCGCGCGGCTATCTGAACCGGCCCGACCTCACCGCACGCCAGTTCGTACCCAATCCCTTCCGCCGCGGCGCCGAAGATTCCGCCTGCCTGTACCGCACCGGTGACCTCGCCTGCCTGCTGCCCGACGGTCGCATCCGTCTGCTCGGACGCATCGACAAGCAGGTGAAGATACGTGGCTTCCGGGTCGAACCGGGCGATGTCGAACACGCACTGGCCGAACATCCGGCGGTACATGCTGCCGTCGTGCTGGCGCTGGACGAGCCGACCGGCGGCAAGCGACTGGCGGCCTGGGCGGTACCCGCGGCGGGCGATCCGCCGTCGCCGGCGCAGATGCGCCAGGCACTGGCGGAACGCCTGCCGCACTTCATGCTGCCCGCCACCTTCCAGTGGCTGGACGCGCTGCCGCTCACCCCCAACGGCAAGATCGATGCCGACGCGCTGGCCGCGCTGGAACGCGCACCGGAACAGCGAGCGGCCGCCGCACCCGAAACCGATGCCGAGCGGCAGGTCGCCGCGGCATTCGCCGCCACGCTGAACCGGTCCGACCTCGGCATTGACGACGACTTCTTCGACGCCGGCGGCCATTCGCTGCTGGCGACGCGGCTCATCGCGCAACTGCTGCCGCACTACCCGCAGGTGGACATCACCGTGGTCGACCTGTTCGAAGCGCCCAGCGTGCGCGCGCTGGCGCGTCGCATCGAGCACCGGCTCAAGCTGGCCCGCCTGGACACGGTCGCGGCCACCGACGGCGAACGCGAGGAAATCGAACTGTGAGCGTGGCAATGAAGTGGCTGCGTCACGACGTGATCGCCGAGCCGCTGATCAACAACTGGTATGCGTGGAGCTATCTGATTCCGCCGCACACCGCAGCGCGCTATCTGACGCATGCGCAGATCGAGGTGATGCAGTCCTTCGTCGATGCGCCGGAGGTGCATGTCGCCGCCTTGCGCGACCCCGACATGTGCGGCGGACCTTTCATCCAGTACGGCGCGGAGCGGGTGCCCGAAATGCGCGATCTGCTGGCGCGCACGCGCAGCGCGCAGCAGCCGCTGATCGCGCTGTCGCGCGCCATCGACGCACTGGAGGCGCTGGTGGCGGCGCATCCGCCCGGCGAGTCGATGGACGCGCTGTACGCGCGCGTACCCGACGCGCTGCGCGGCATGGTCGAACTGGTGGTGGATGGGCGCAACCGCCCGGCCGTGCGCTACAGCGAAGGCCTGTTCTATCGCAGCGCCTGGTACCGGCCGGACAACCAGGGCGTGGCGCTGCGCCGCGTCGCGGACAGCGACCGCCGCGCCTTCGTCATGAGCACGCCGCGCCTGCCGGCCGACATCGACGTCTACCTGCCGCTGCCCTTTGCCGATGCCCGTCTGGACCGCCTGTTCCGCGCGCGGCACGAAGCGGTGGATGTGGATGCGCTGGCGAGCGATCTGGGTCTCGATGCCGCGGCGCGCGAGCGCTTCCATGGTCTGTTCACCGATGAGGCGCCGCGCCCGCTCGCGCGCTACACCGGCCCCGGCGTGCGCGTGCGCTACATGGGTCACGCCTGCGTGCTGGTGGAAAGCGCGCACAGCACGGTGCTGATCGATCCGCTGGTGAGCTACGAACACCCGGACGGCATGGCGCGCTTCAGCTACCACGACCTGCCGCCGCACATCGATTACGCCCTCATCACGCACAACCACCAGGACCACGTGATGCTGGAAACGCTGCTGCAGCTGCGTCACCGCATCGGCCAGGTGGTGGTGCCGTCCGGCCATCGCGGCGCGCTGGTCGACCCGTCGCTGCGGCTGGCGCTTCAGCGCATCGGTTTCGCCAACGTGCGCGAAATCGACCGGCTGGACGAAATCGGTCTGCCGGACGGGCGCATCGTGAGCCTGCCTTTCCTCGGCGAACACGGCGATCTGGACATCGCCAGCAAGACCGCCTGGTGGGTCGAGCTGGCCGGCCGCAGCGTGCTGTGCGCAGCCGATTCCAACAACCTGGACAACGCGCTGTACCGGCACATCGCACGGCTGTTCGGCCCGCTGGACCTGCTGTTCATCGGCATGGAATGCGAAGGCGCGCCCTACACCTGGGCCTACGGGCCGCTGCTGCCGGCGGCGGTGCCGCACCAGCAGGCGCAGGCGCGCCGGCTCAATGGCTCGGACGCGGAACGCGGCATGGCGCTGATCGACTGCCTGCAGCCGCGCGAGGTGTGCGTCTATGCCATGGGGCAGGAACCCTGGCTGAACTACATCACGTCCATCCACTACACGGCGGAATCGCTGGCCATCGTCGAGTCGGACAAGCTGGTGGCCGCCTGCCGTGTGCGGGACCTGTCGGCGCGGCGCGTACTCGGCCGCGCCCAGTTCGATTTCGAGGCGCGCGCACGCGACGCCGCAGCGCGCGACACGGTGCTGCCGCTGCCCGAAGGCTGGGACCGCATCGAACACATCGACGCGCCGGCCGCGCCCGCTCAGCGCGCGCCGACACGCGTGGCCGCAGCCCCCGCCGACGACGGCCTGTCGGCGCTGCTCGATGCGCTGCACGCTGCCGGCATACAGCTTTCAAGCGACGGCAGCACGCTCAAGGTGAATGCCCCGCGCGGCGCGCTGACGCCGGCACTGACCGAACAGGTGAAGGCGCACAAGCCGGCACTGATCGCGCTGCTCACCGGGGCGGCGCAGAAACCGGCCGCGCTGTCGCCGGTGCTGCCCGAGGACGCGCGCCTGCCGGACGACATACGGCCGCCGCAGGGCGCGCTGCCCGGCCGGTTCGATCATGTGCTGCTGACCGGTGCCACCGGTTTCGTCGGCGCCTTCCTGCTGCGCGAACTGCTGCAGCAGACCGACGCGCACATCCACTGCCTGGTGCGCGCGGGCGATGCGCAACAGGGCATGGCGAGGTTGCGCGACGCGCTGGCCGGCTATGGTCTGTGGCAGCACGGATTCGAAAGCCGGCTGTCCATCGTCACCGGCGATCTGGCCGCACCCGGCCTCGGCCTGGAGGCTGCCGCGCGCGAACGGCTGGCCGGCGGGATCGATCTGGTGCTGCACAACGGCGCATGGGTGCATCACCTGATGCCGTACGAACAACTGCGCGCGGCCAATGTCGGCGGCACGATAGAGGTGTTGCGCCTGGCCTGCGAAGGCAAGCCCAAGGCCTTCCATTTCGTGTCCAGCCTGAGCGTGCTGCCGCCGCTGGAACTGGCGGGCGAGCGCCGCTTCACCGAGGACGCGCCGCTCGATCCCGACAGCGTGCCGGCCGGTGGCTACAACCGCAGCAAGTGGATGGCGGAACAGTGCGTGCGGGAAGCCGGGCGACGCGGGCTGGCGGTCACCATCCACCGGCCAGGCCCGGTATCCGGCGACAGCGTGAGCGGCGCCTTCAACCGCAACGACTTCCTGTACCGGCTCATGCAGGGCTATATCCATTCCGCCTGCGCGCCGATCGGCGAAATGCCGCTCGACCTGCTGCCGGTGGACCACCTCGCGCGCGCCATTGTGTGGCTGGCACGCCAGCCGGAGTCGCGCGGCGCCACGCTGCATCTGCTGCACCATGAACCGGCTTCGTCCGACCTGCTGTTCCAGGCCTGCGCGGACGCGGGCCATGCATTGAAGCGCGTGCCTTACGAACAGTGGTACGCACAGTTGCAGCGCATCGCGCAGGACGATCCGGCGCATCCGCTCTATCCGCTGGTGGCGCTGTTTTCGGCGCGCCGGGCGGCGCGGCAGGAGCGGCCGGCGGCACGCCGGGAACTGCCCTACGACACGCGGCGCGCTGACGCCCTGCTGGCGCGCGCGCCCTTCGCGCCGCCGCGCCTGGATCGCGCGCTGTTCGCCACCTATCTGCGCGCCATGCTGGCCGCCGACGCGGAGACCACGGCATGAATGCGCGCACACCGGACATTGCGGCCAACGACGCGGCAGCCGGCGCCGAGGTCGAGCGCTACAGCGACTACGACGACTGGGCCTGGCTGTACGACCAGACCGTGGGCCCGGATTACTGCCTGCCGCAATACCGCTTCCTGCAGCGCACGCTGCTGCCCGGACTGGCGCCCGGCGCCCGGCTGCTCGACCTGTGCTGCGGCAGCGGCCAGCTCATCCGCCCGCTGCTGGCCGACGGCTTCCGCGTCACCGGTCTGGATGGCTCGTCCGCCATGCTGGAGTGTGCGCGTCGCAATGCGCCGGGCGGCGACTATCTGCTGGCCGATGCGCGCAACTTTTCCGCGAGTGAGGCGTTCGATGGCGCGTTCTCGACCAGCGCCTCGCTGAATCACATCGCCAGCGTGGATGAACTGCGCCAGGTATTCGAACGCGTGCACGCAGTGCTGGCACCGGGCGCCCGCTTCGTGTTCGACCTGAATCATCCGGCCCAGATGGAACGCTGGTGGCGCGGCCGCCCGCTGGAAGGCGAATTGCGCCCGCACTTCGCGTGGATGATCACGCCCTTCTACGACGCCACCACGCAGACCGGCTTCTTCCGCGTCGCGATGGCACGCCCGGGCGACGGCATGCCGCTGTCCGGATGGCGCGCCGCTGTCGCGTCGCTGCTGTCGCGTCCGCGCTTCATCGGCCTGCGGCTGGCGCTGATCCGGCGCATCGCGCTCATCGCGCCCGGCTGGCAACGGCAGTCGGTCGACTACGGCGTGCGTGCGCATGCGCTGCCCGAGGTCGAGGCCGCGCTGCGTGCCGCCGGTTTCGGCGATCTGCGCATCGAAACGGTGGAGGGTCACGCGACCGTGGACGAGAACCACTCCGCCCACTTCATCTGCCGCAAGGAGCCCGCATGAACGCGCCCGCCTTCGACAGTGCGCAGGCGCTGCGGCTGCACCTGATCGACGGATACGGTCAGCGCACGCCCGGCTCCAAGCGGCTGGCCGCACAGTACCGGCCGGTTTTCGCGGACAAGAGCTCGATCGGCTTCGCGTTCTCGCCGGAACTGAAGGAAATCAGCTACCCGCTTTCGGTCGAGCGCGCCGACGGCGCCTTCCTGTGGGATGTCGATGGCAATCGCTACACCGACATCCTGATGGGCTTGGGCACCCATCTGTTCGGCCATAACCCGCCCTTCATGCGCGAGGCGATCGCGCGCACGCTGGAGCGCGGCTTCGCCATCGGCCCGCAGAGCCCGCTGGTCGGTGAGCTCGCCACCCTGGTGTGCGAACTGACCGGCATGGAACGCGCCACCTTCAGCAATACCGGCACCGAAGCGGTCATGACAGCGCTGCGCATCGCGCGCTGTGCCACCGGCCGGCGCAAGGTGGTCACCTTCGTCAATTCGTATCACGGCCATTTCGACGGCGCCCTGATGCGCCCGCCGATCAGTGACTACGCGCGCCGCAAGCTGATCGGAAAGCTGCGCGGCAAGCCGCTGACCGGACCGCTGGTGGCACTGCTGGAGCGTCTGGGATCGCGCGGCGCGGTACCGGCGTTCGCCGGCGTGTCCGCCGCCGCCGCGCGCGAAGTGATGGTGCTGGAATACGGCCACCCGCGCTCGCTCGACGTCATACGCGCGCAGTGCAAGGACATCGCCGCGGTGCTGGTCGAGCCGGTGCAGAGCCGCTGCCCGGAGCTGCAGCCGCGCGAATTCCTGCATGCGCTGCGCCAGCTCACCGCCGACACCGGCATCGCGCTGGTGATGGATGAAATGGTGAATGGCTTCCGCGTCGCCGCCGGCGGCGCGCAGGAGTGGTTCGGCGTGCGCGGGGACCTTGCCACCTACAGCAAGATCGCCGGCGGAGGCCTGCCCCTGTCGGTAATCGCCGGCTCGGCCCGCTTCATGGACCGCATCGATGGCGGCGCCTGGCGTTACGGCGACGATTCCGCGCCCGACCGCAACACCACCTTCTTCGCCGGCACCTTCGCCAAGCATCCGCTGTCGCTGGCGACCGCGCATGCGGTGCTGAGCGAAATCCGCGCGCGCGGCCCGGCGCTGTACGACGGCCTGAATGCGCGCACCGAAGCGCTGCTCACCCGCCTGAACACCGGCTGCCGCAGCGCCGGCCTGCCGATCGAGTTCGTGCGCTTCGGCTCCTTCTTCGCCATCGCCGGCAGCCGCAGCCGGCTCGATGCGCAGGCACAGGTACTGCTGTCCTACCTGCTGCTGATGCGCGGCATCCATCTGCGCATCGGCGACCGCGGCGGCTTCCTCAGCACCGCCCATGGCGACGCCGAAGTCGATGCCATCGCCAGCGCCTTCCTCGACAGTCTGGCCGTGCTGCGCGACGCCGGTCTGATCAAGACATCCCCCAACGGAGACACCCCATGAGCACCGACACCCCCGACGACACCGTCTATCGCGTGGTCATCAGCGACGAAGGCCGCTATTCGATCTGGCCGGAATACCGGGAGATACCCTGGGGCTGGCGTGCCGAAGGCACGACCGGCGACCGGCAGGCCTGCCTCGATTACATCGCGCAGGTATGGACCGATATGCGCCCGCTGTCGCTGCGCCGCGCGATGGACGGCGGCGGCGACGCGGCACAGGGCCACTGAAACCGCCCATGTCCGACTTCCCGATGGCTACCCTGCACGCCCGCGCGCATGCGGACGACGAGACGCAGGTCCATACGCTGGACCTGCTGTCGCCGTGGGCGCTCGCATCCGATCTGCCGCTGGCTGCGGAGCACCGGGCACCGGTGCGGCGTGCCCTGAACGGGCTGCTGCATGCGCTCGATGCACCGCCAGCCGACGCGCTCGCGTTGATCGAGCTGGCCCTGGCAGGCCTGCCGGACGAATGCACGCGCCCGCTCGACATGCGCGCCACCGACACCCCGCTGTCGCCGGAGGAAGTGCAGGACTACGACCGTTATTTCGGATTGCGCCATGTGGACAGCGACGCGCCCGGCCTGTGCCTGGTACGCAGCCTGCTCGTCATGAGCCGCGCCTTCATCGCGCTGTGCGCATCCACCGATGGTCTGGATGGCGAGGCGATGCAGGTGCAGAAGGACGGCCTGCGCTGTCAGGTCGCGCTGATCGCGCGGGTTCTGGCTCTCGACCTGGAAGGTGCCGACTGATGGACATGAGCGCCGCGCGCACGATATGGCAGGGCTTCCACTGGACCTTCTTCATCGATGTGCAGGGACTGGTGCTGAGCCTGGCGCGCTTCGGCGACGCGCTCACCCGCGGCTGCATGGACAGCGCGCGCATCGAACTGCGCAGCGCCGCCACCCTGCTGCGCGCGTCCGGCGCAGCGATGAAGCTGGCCGGCAGCTTTTCGCCGTCGGAGTACAACGACGAGGTCCGGCTGTCCATGATGCCGCCCGGCGTGCGCTCGGACAATTTCAGCGGTCTCATGTCCTGGGACCACGCGCGGCTGATGCGGCTGTGGCAGGAACTGAGTCCGCGCCTGGGCGATCTGCCGGCGGCGCTGGACGACGACCACGAACATTTCGTGCAGGCCTTCGTCGCCATGATCACCGCGCATCGCGAGGTGTGCCGCCGCTTCGTCGGCGAGGACAGCGGCAGCCTGCGTTCCAGCGACTGCGCGGTCGGCATACTGGAAAAAGTGCTGCGCAGCCGGCTCAAGCTGATCGACCCGCAGCAGCGCCATGCGGTCTGCCCCTTTTCCGGACGGACCGCCTCATGACGCTGCCCGCGCACGACACTGCCGGCTCGCCGCGACACGGCGCGGCCGCGTCCTCCGGTGAAGCGCCCGCGCAGCGGCCGCAGAACCGGGCCATCGACGCCTACCCGCTGTCCGCGACCCAGCGCGGCATGCTGTTCCACAGCCTGCTGCAGCCGGACAGCGGCGTCTATGTGGTACAGCTCGCCTTCACGCTGCGCGGCCCGCTTGATGAAGCGGCCTTCGACGCCGCCTGGCAGGGTCTCGCCGCCCGTCACGACGTGTTGCGCACCGCCTTCGCCTGGGAAAAGCTGGCGGCACCGCTGCAGGTGGTGGGCGCGCACGTGCGCCTGCCGGTGCGCGTCGACACGCTGGCGGCGGCCGATGCCGATGCGGCCATGCGCGAATGGATGGACGCTGATCGTCGGCGCGGCTTCAGACTGTCCGCCGCACCGCTGATGCGGGTGCAGGCCTTCCGGCTCGGCGACGATGTCCATCGCGTCATCTGCACTCACCACCACATCCTGCTCGACGGCTGGTCGCTGCCGCTGCTGCTGCGCGACTGGCAGGCGCTGTACGCGGCGGCGCGTGCCGGCCGCGCGGCCGATCTGCCGCCGGCCCCGCGCTTCCGCAGCCACATCGACTGGCTGGCGCGACAGGACCGCGCCGCCGCACTCGATTTCTGGCGCGCAGAACTGGCGGATGTGCTGCCCGACCGCGCGCGCGAAGGCATGGCCGACATCGGCGCGAGCGCATCCACCTGCACCGCGCTCACACTGTCCGGCGTCGACAGCGATGCCATCCACGCGCTGGCGCGTTCGCTGCGCATCACCACCGGCTGCGTGCTGCAGGGCGCCTGGGCGGTGCTGCGCGCACGGCTGACCGGGCGCGACGACATCGTATCCGGGCTGACCCGTTCCGGGCGACCGATGTCGCAGCCCGGCGCCGATGCGACCGTGGGCCTGTACATCACCACGCTGCCGATGCGGCTGCGCATCGATCCGCGCCAGCCTCTGGCCGACTGGCTGCAGTCGCTGCAGACGCGCCTGCTCGCGCAACAGGCGCACGAGCATCTGGCGCAGGCCGATCTGCCCGACACCCGCGGGCTGTACGACAGCATCGTGGTGATCGAGAACTACCCGCTCGGCAGCCGCGCCACCGATGCGGAAGGTCTGGCGCTGTGCGATGTGCAGGTGGTGGAACAGACCCACCATCCGCTCAATCTGTTCGCGCTGCCGGGCGAACGGATCGAACTGAAGCTGCTGCACGATGCACAGCGCCTGGACATGCCGGCCGCGCGCGACATGCTGGATCGCCTGGCCGCGCTGCTGCGGCAGTTCTGCGCCCGGCCCGAAGCCGCGCTGCACCGTTTCGACGCCTGCGCGGACGCCGCGACGCTGCAGTCTGGCCTGAGCCTCACCGCCGCCCGGCGTCCTACCCAGAGCGCCGGGCAGCGCATCGCACTGCAGGCGGCTGCCCAGCCGGCTGCAATCGCCGTGCAGGACGCACAGGGCGCCATCGATTACGCCACGCTTTACGCGCGCGCCGGCCTGCTTGCGAGCAGGCTGCATGCGCTGGATATCGGCCGTGGCGACGTGGTGGCCATCTGCTGCCGGCGCACGCGCGAACTGCCGCTCGCCCTGCTCGCCGTCATGCGTGCCGGGGCCACCTGGCTGCCGCTGGATCCGGCCATGCCGCCGGCCCGCCTGCGCGACATGATCGAGGACAGCGGCGCGCGCGCCGTGCTGCAGCATGCGGCCACCGCCGATCTGCTGCCGTTCTGGCGCGGCGCGCGCGTGGATATCGACGATGCCGGCGCGGTGGCACCGGTTCAGGCGGTGAGCCGAGAAGCCAGCCACGGCGACGATGCCGCCTATCTCATCTACACCAGCGGCAGCACCGGCCGGCCCAAGGGCGTGCTCATCAGTCAGACCAATCTGGCCAATCTGCTGCAAGGCATGCAGGAACGCCTGTCGCTGACCGCCGCCCCGCACTGGCTGGCGGTCACCTCGCCGTCCTTCGACATCGCGATGCTGGAACTGCTGCTGCCTCTGTACTGCGGTGGCCGCGTGTTCGTTGCCGACGAGGACACGGTGCGCGACGGCCACCGGCTGGGCGCACTGCTCGAGCGCGAGGCGCTCACCCATATGCAGGCCACGCCGGCCGGCTGGAGACTGCTGCTGGCCGCCGGCTGGCGCGGCCGGCGCGGACTGACCGCGCTGTGCGGCGGCGAGGCGCTGGACAGCGCGCTGGCACGCGACCTTCTGGCACGCGTCGATGCACTGTGGAATGTGTATGGTCCGACCGAAACCACCATCTGGTCGGCGGCGCTCAGGATGACGCCGGATCTGTTGACCGGCACGCAGGCACCGATAGGCCAGGCGCTGGCCAATACCAGCCTGCATGTGGTCGATGCGCAGGGGCGGCCGGTACCGCCGGGCGAAGCCGGCGAACTGCTGATCGGCGGACTGGGGGTCAGTCCCGGCTACCATCGCCGCCCGGCGCTGACCGCCGAACGCTTCGTGCCCGCGCCGCTCGCACCGCCCTCGCCGCGTCCCGACAGCCTCACCATCTCGCCGCGTGTGTACCGCACCGGCGACCGGGTGCGGCTGCGCAGCGACGGCCTGCTCGACTGCCTGGGACGCGACGACCGGCAGGTGAAGCTGCGCGGCTACCGCATCGAACTGGATGAGATCGAGGCGCGGCTGCGCCTGCTGCCGGGGGTGGACGACGCCGCGGTGGTACTTCAGGGCGAAGGCGACGACGCCCGGCTGGTCGCCTTCCACACCGGACTCGCGAGCGAGGCGGCGCTGCGCGCCGACCTCGCGGAACAGCTTCCGCCGTGGATGGTGCCGTCGCGACTGCAGGCGCTGCCGGCGCTGCCACAGACCACCAGCGGCAAGACCGACCGCCGTGCCTTGCAGTCGATGCAGGCCAGCCCGGCCGCAGCGCAGCAGGACGCGCGCGGAGACACCGAACGCCAGTTGCTCGCGCTGTGGCGCAGCGTGCTCGGGCGCGACGACGTCGGCGTGCACGACAACTTCTTCGACGCCGGCGGTCATTCGCTGCTGGCACTGAGCGTGCAGGGCCGGCTGAAGACCGAACTGGGCCTGGAGCTGCCGCTGGTGGACCTGTTCCGCCTGCCCACCGTGGCCGCACTCGCCCGCCATGTGGACGCGCAGCGCACCGCGTCCGCAGCGCAGGCCGACCCGGCGGGAAGCGACGACGCACGACTGACCGGACGACAAAGACTGGCCCGCCGCCGCATGCAGCAGGCGGCAGGTACGCAGGTGAATGGATGATGAACGACACGCTGGACAGCCACCCCGGCGACGCGAGCGCCGAAGGCAGCCTGGATATCGCACTGATAGGCATGGCCGGGCGTTTCCCCGGCGCGGCCACGGTCGATGAGTACTGGCGCAATCTGATCGATGGCGTTGAATCCATCGTCGAACTGGATGCCGACGCCTTGCGGAGCCAGGGCCTGGATGCAGCGACGCTGAATGACCCGTCCTGGAAGCGCGTCGGCGCGCCGATCGCCGGCAGCGACCTGTTCGATGCGGGCTTCTTCGGCTACAGCCCGCGCGAGGCGGAAATTCTCGATCCGCAGCAGCGCCTGTTCCTGGAATGCGCGTGGCACGCGCTGGAAGACGCCGGCCACGATGCGGCGCAGGGCGGCGCACGGGTCGGCGTGTTCGGCGGTGCCGGCATGAATGGCTATCTGTTCAATGTCTATGGCAATGCGCAGTTGCGCGGCGCGGTCAGCCCGTACGAACTGTTCCTGTCCAATGACAAGGATTTCCTGACCACGCGCGTGTCGTACAAGCTCGCTCTCACCGGTCCCAGCGTCGCGGTGCAGACGGCCTGCTCGACCTCGCTGGTCGCCGTGCATCTGGCCTGCCAGAGCCTGCTCGCCGGCGAATGCGACATGGCGCTGGCGGGCGGCGTTGCGCTGTCGCGCCAGCTCGGCTACCGCGTGCAGCAAGGTGGCATCCACGCGCCGGACGGCCATTGCCGCGCCTTCGATGCCGAGGCCGCCGGCACCGTGCCGGGCAATGGCGTGGCGCTGGTGGTACTCAGGCGGCTGGATGACGCGCTGCGCGACGGCGACCGCATCGTCGCCGTGATCAAGGGATCGGCCATCAACAACGACGGCGCCGGCAAGGTGAGCTTCACCGCGCCCGGCGTGGATGCCCAGGCCGAAGTGATCGCCTCGGCACTGGCGGCCGCCGGCGTATCCGCGGACAGCATCGGCTATGTCGAAGCGCATGGCACCGGCACCGCGATCGGCGATCCGATAGAGATCGCGGCGCTCACGCGTGCCTTCGGCAAGCAGGGCTCGCTGCCGGCCGGGTCCTGCCTGATCGGCTCGGTCAAGACCAATATCGGCCATCTCGACGCGGCGGCCGGCGTGGCCGGTCTGATCAAGGCCGCGTGCGCGGTGCGCGACGGCCTCATCCCCGCTTCGCTGCATTTCCGCACGCCCAATCCGCACATCGATTTCGCGCGCACGCCGTTCCGCGTGGCCGCCGAACGGCACGCATGGACGGCGCCGCTGCGCCGCGCCGGCGTCAGTTCCTTCGGCATCGGTGGCAGCAATGCGCATGTCGTGCTGGAACAGCCGCCGGCGCGTGCATCGACGCCGGATGCGCGAGCGCAACTGCTGCCGCTGTCGGCGCGCAGCGATGCCGCGCTTGCCACGCTGGCGGACACGCTGGCGCGTCATCTGGAACGCAGGCCGGAGCAGGCACTGGCCGATGTCGCGTGGACCCTGCAGCAGGGCCGGCGCGACTTTGCTCGCCGCGGCTACGTCGTCGCCAGCGATGTACCGCAGGCGATCGAAGCGCTGCGCGCGATGCAGCCGGCCGGCGCTGCCGAACGCCCGCATCTGCTGTGGCTGTTCACCGGCCAGGGCAGCCAGAAGGCCGGCATGGCACGCGCGCTGTACGACGACGAACCGGTGTTCCGCGCAGCGCTCGACCGGTGCGCCGCCCGCCTCGATGCCCGCCTGGGCTGCAGCCTGATCGGTCTGCTGTGCAGCGAAGACGCGTCGTCCGCCGCCCTGCTCGACCAGACGCGCTGCACCCAGCCCGCGCTGTTCGCCTTCGAATACGCGCTGGCACAACAGTGGCTGTCGCGCGGCGTCAAGCCGGATGCCCTGCTTGGCCACAGCCTGGGCGAGTACGTGGCCGCCTGCATCGCCGGCATCTTCGAACTCGAACCGGCGCTGGATCTGATTGCGCTGCGCGCCCAGGCCATGCAGGACATGGCGCCCGGCGTCATGCTGGCGGTGATGGCCGACGCCGACGCGGTGTCCGACTGGCTGGATGACGACAGCGCGGTCGCCGCGGTGAATGCGCCGGGCACTTGCGTGCTGGCCGGACCGGAAGCGTCGATGGCGCGCTGCGAACTGCATGCGCAGGCGGCCGGCATCGCCTGCCAGCGGCTGCGCACCTCGCACGCCTTCCACGCGCCCGGCATGCGCGCCGCGGCCGAAGCACTGGCAGGCATCCTGCGCGACATGACGCTGCGTGCGCCGCAGATGCGCATGCTGTCGAATCTGAGCGGCGACTGGCTGAGCGCGGAACAGGCGACCGACCCCGATTACTGGGCGCAGCACATGCTGGGCCGCGTGCGCTTTGCCGACTGCCTGACCCGGGCCGCCGCGCTGCCCGCGCCGTACGCGCTGGAAATCGGCCCCGGCGACACACTCGCCGTGCTGGCACGCCAGAACGGCATCGCCGCCGTCGCCAGCCTGCCGCCGCGCCTGCCGGCACCGCATGCGCTGCTGCAGGCGCAGGGCGCACTGTGGCAGGCCGGCGTGAGCATGGACTGGCGCGCGCTGCATCGCGGCCGGCGACTGCGCGTATCGCTGCCGGGCTACCCCTTCGAGCGCCAGCGCTACCACGTCGATGCACCGGATGCGGCGACCTTGCAGGCTGCGGCCGCCGTCAGTGGACACGATGCGGCGCGCGCATGGCTGCCGGCCTGGACCCGCATCGCGCGGCTGGCGCCGCTGCCGCCGGTGGCCACGCAGCAGACCTGGCTGCTCATCGCCGATGGCGGCGGTCTGGCCGAAGCGCTGGCACGGCAGATCGAAACCGCCGGCTTCAATGTATTCATCGCGCAGGCGGGCGAAACCTACTCGCAGCTCGACTACCGCGCCTTCGCCTTGCGGCCGGCGCAGCCGGACGATCACAGCGCGCTGCGCGCCGCACTCGATGCGCGCGGCATGCCGCCCGCCGTCATCGTCGATTGTGCCGCGCTGGACGGCAGCGCGGCCGATGTACACATGGCGCGGCTGAGAGCGCTGGCACAGGCCTGGTCGGAAGCCGCCACACCGATGCGGCTGACCGTGCTCACCCGTCGTGGCTGCGCACCGACCGGGCGCGCCGACGTCGATGCCGAACAGGCGGCGCTGCAGGCCATGACCCAGGTCATCCCGCAGGAGTACCCGCAGATCGGTGCCCGGCTGATCGATATCGACGATGCGCAGCGGCACACCGCCGAGGCGCTGTGGGCCCTGCTGCGCACCGACGACGCGCCGCCGCTGCTCGCGCTGCGCGACGGCATCACCTGGCGGCTGGATTACGCGGCACTCGATCTGCCGGCGCTGCCCGCCGGTCTGAATCGCGGTGTGCGCAAGCGAGGACGCCATGTCGTGATCGGCGACTTCGCGCGCGGTCTGGGCGCGGTGTGGGCACGCCGGCTGGCGCGCGAATGCGGCCAGGTGGTGCTGGTATCGGCCAGCCTGCCCGGCGCGGCCGTGCCGCAGGCACTGGTGGACGAATGCCGCGCGCTCGGTGCCGACGTGACCGTGCTGGACGCCGACATCGCCCGACCGGACAGCATTGCCGCCGCCTTTGAAAGCGCGGCTTCGGCGCAGGCGCTGGCCGGTGTGTTCGTGAGCCTGCCCACCACGCACGAACAGTCAGCCGCGCCGCTGGCGCTGATGCAGCCGGATCACCTGGCCTACAACCGGCGCAGCCGTCTCGAACTGCTGACTGCGGTGGCCGCCGCCGCGCAGACGCACGTACCCGCCTGGGTGTGCGTGCAGTCCTCGCTGTCGGCGGTACTCGGCGGCATCGGTCTCGCGCCCTATGCCGCGGCCAATCACATGCTGGATGCCGAGGTGCTGCGTCGCTGCGCCGGCAACGGACGCACCGCCTGGTACGCCATCCAGTGGGACGCCGCGCGCAGCCACGATCACGCGCCGTCGCAGGAAGGCGGACGCGCCGCCAGCCTGCAGGAACACGCGCTGGACGACGACGACATCTGGACCCTCACCACCGGTCTGCTGGCAGTGGCCGAACCGGGCGTCTATGCCGCTTCGCGCGGCGATCTGCAGGCGCGCCGTCTGCACTGGCTGCACAGCGAAGGACGCGCCGCGCAGCAGACGCCGGCGGGCGCCGCTGCCTATGCGCGCCCGGCGCTCACAACGGCGTATGAGGCACCGCGCAACGAGGTCGAACGCACGATTGCCACGCTGTGGCAGGAATTGCTGCGGCTGGACCGCGTCGGCATCCACGACAGCTTCTTCGACCTCGGCGGCCACTCCCTGCTCGCCATCCAGGCCATAGGCCGGCTGCGCCAGTCCTTCCCGGTGCAGCTCGAGCTGCGCGAACTGCTCGATGGCACGCCCACCGTGGCCGGCATCGCGGCGCTGGTGCAGGCGCAGTTGCCGGATGCGCAGGAACTGGACCGCATGGCGGCGCTGCTGGCCGAAATCGACGCGCTGTCCGGCGACGAAGTGGCGCAGGCCCTGGCATCAGATCGGGACGCGACGGCACGCGCGCAACAGATTCCACCGGCTTCCGACGCATGAGTACCTTCTTCGAACAACTGGCCCGGCTCTCACCCGACAAGCGCGCGCTGCTCGAGCGGCGTCTGGCCGAACAGGGCTTTCTGTCCGCCCTGCCCGAGCGCATCGCGCCGCGCCCGCCGGGCAGTCCGTCGCCGCTGTCCTTCGCCCAGCACCGGCTGTGGTTCGTGCAGCAGCTCGATCCGGACAGCACCGCCTACAACGTGTCCACTGTGCTGGCACTGGATGGCACGCTGGATGCGGCCGCGATGCAGCGCAGCCTGCATGCACTGGTGGAGCGGCATGAAGTGCTGCGCACCCGCTTCGTCGGCGACGCGCAGGGGCAGCCGCAACAGATGGTCGACGCCGTTCCGGATGACCTGCTGCCGCTGCAAGACCTGTCCGGCGCCGCCGACGCGGAAGCCGCGGCGCGCGCGCGCGTGGCCGCCCTCACCCGGCCGCCTTTCGATCTTGCCCGCGTGCCGCTGCGCTGCGCGCTGATCAAGGTAGCCGCCACGCGCCACCTGCTGGTGCTCGCCACCCATCACATCGTGTGCGACCGCTGGTCGGTCGGCGTCTTCCTGCGCGAACTGGCCACGCTGTACCGCGCCGCCTGCCGCAAGGAGCCGTCGCCGCTCGCGCCACTCGCCATCCAGTACGCCGACTGGGCCGCATGGCAGCGCGATACGCTGGATGGCGCCGAACTGCAGAAGCTGTCCGACTACTGGATGCGCCAGCTCGGCGCCGGGTCTGACAATGAGTCGGGCAAGGCGCTGCCACTGCTCGACCTGCCGTACGACCGCCCGCAGCCGCGCATCGCCGACGATGCCGGCGCCTGGCACGCACTGGCGCTGCCGGCCGGGCTGTCGGATGCGCTGCGCGCACTCGCGCAGCACCGGCAGACCACGCTGTTCGCGCTGCTGCTCGCGGCCTTCAACATCCTGCTCGCGCGCTATGCCGACAGCGAGGACATCGTGGTGGGCAGCGACATCGCCAACCGCGAGCGGCCGGAAACCGCCGACATGATCGGCCTGCTGGTGAATACCCTGGTGCTGCGCAACGACCTGTCGGGCAATCCGCGCTTCGGCGAATTGCTGGCACGCGTGCGCCAGACCGTGCTCGACGCGCTGGCGCATCAGGCGATGCCGTTCGAAAAGCTGGTCGAACTGCTCAATCCCGAGCGCCGCGCCGACCAGCTCATGCCGCTGTTCCAGGCCAAGTTCGACCTGCAGCTCGCCAATGTGAAGCCGGTGACGCTGGACGGCCTCACGCTGAGCCGCGAAACGCCGCCGGATGAGCGCACAAAGTACCTGCTGCGCATGAACCTGCAGGACACGCCGGAGGGCATCTGCGGCCAGATCGAATACAGCCGCGCGCTGTTCGACGCCAGCACCATCGCCCGCATGGCACGCCACTTCGGCAATCTGCTGGCCGCCATCGTGGCCGCGCCGGATGCGCCGATACGCGAACTGCCGCTGATCGACGCCGACGAGCGGCGCGCGCTGCTGATCGCGCTCAACGACAGCGCGCGCGACCATGCGCCAATCGCGTCCATGCATGCGCTGATCGCGGCCCAGGTCGCGCGCACGCCGGATGCCATCGCGGTCAGCGCGGCCGATGGCAGCGGCGCGCTGAGCTACCGCGAACTGGATGCGCGCGCCGATGCGCTGGCGGCGCGGCTGCGTGCGCTCGGCGCGCGCACCGACCAGCCGGTGGGCGTGTGCATGCCGCGCACGCCGCGCCTGCTGGTGGCATTGCTGGCGGTGCTCAAGTCCGGCGCCTGCTATGTGCCGCTGGACCCCGACTACCCGGCCGAGCGGCTGGCGCTGATCGCCGCCGACGCCGGCCTCGATCTGCTGCTGGTGGATGCGCAGGCACAGGCCACGCTGCCGCTGTCGGTCGACGGCGTGGCGTGCATCGCGGTGGACGACGCACCGGCCCCCGCCACGACCACGGCCTTGCCTGACGCCGCCGCCGGCGACCTCGCCTACGTCATCTACACCTCGGGCTCGACCGGCCGGCCCAAGGGTGTGGCGATCGAGCATCGCAGCGCGGTGGCCATGCTGCAGTGGGGGCTGTCCGCCTTCACCGCGGACGAACTGGCCGGCACGCTGGCCGCCACGTCGATCTGTTTCGATCTGTCGGTGTTCGAACTTTTCCTGCCGCTGTGCTGCGGCGGGCGCGTCATCCTGGTCGACAACGCGCTCGCACTGGCCGGCCTCGACCGCGGCTGCGGCATCACGCTGGTGAACACCGTGCCCAGCGTGCTGAACCGGGTGCTCAACACCGGCGGCATTCCCGACAGCGTGCGCGTGGTGAATCTGGCGGGCGAGCCGCTGCCACCGGCGCTGCTGGAGCGGCTGCGCGACCTCGGTCATGTGCGGCGTGCCTGCAATCTGTACGGCCCGTCGGAAGACACCACCTATTCCACCTGGACCAGCGTGGACCTGACGCGGCCGCTGCCGCCCATGGTGCGCGTGCCGATAGGCCGGCCGATCGACAACACCCAGGCCTATGTGGTCGATGGCATGAACCAGCCGGTGCCGCCCGGCGTGCCGGGCGAATTGCTGCTCGGCGGTGCGGGACTGGCGCGCGGCTATCTCGGCCGGCCGGAACTGACCGCGGCCAGCTTCGTGCCCAATCCCTTCGTCGCCGACGGTGCGCCGTCAGCGCGCGTCTACCGCACCGGCGACCGCGTGCGTCTGCGCGCCGACGGCCAGCTCGAATTCCTCGGCCGGCGCGACGACCAGGTCAAGATACGCGGCTATCGCATCGAAACCGGGGAAGTCGACGACGCGCTGCGCCGCCATCCCGCAGTGCGCGACGTGGTGGTGAGCGCACAGCGCGTGGCGGGCGATCTGCAGCTCGTCGCACACGTCGAAACCGACGCACCGGTGGCTGCCTTGCGCGACCATCTGGCGCAACGCCTGCCGCACTGGATGGTGCCGACGCAATTCCTGATCATGAGCGCATTGCCGCGCCTGCCCAATGGCAAGGTGAACCGGCACGCGCTGCCGACGGTCGACGCGGTGGATCACGCGCCGGTTGCGCTGGCGCCGCGCAGCCCGCTGGAGGCGACGCTGGCCGCGCTGTGGCAGGACGTCCTGGGCCGGCCGGTCGGCGTGAGCGACAGCTTTTTCGAACTGGGCGGCCATTCGCTGCTGGCGATGGAACTGGTGGTGCGCTGCGAGCGCGCGCTGGGCCGCAGCGTGCCGCTGCGCGCATTGTTCGCATCGCCCACGGTGGCCGGCCTCGCCGACTGGCTGAACGAACACGCGCCGGATGCGCTGCACGGCGGCGCGCGCAGCGCCTTGCAGCCGGATCCGGCACGCCGCTTCGAGCCCTTCCCGCTGACCGACATCCAGCAGGCCTATCTGATCGGCCGCAACGCCGCCTTCGAACTGGGCAATGTCGCCACCCACGGCTACCGCGAAATCGAAGTGAGCGGCGTGGACGTGGCCGCGGTCGAGCGCGTGCTGAATGCGCTGGTCGAGCGGCACGACATGCTGCGCATGATCGTGGTCGACACCACGCAGCAGCGGGTGCTGCCGGAGGTGCCGGCGGTGACCGTCGCCCGACACGACCTGCGCGCACTCGAGTCGGGGACGCGCCGCGAAGCGCTGGCCGCCACGCGCGAACGGCTGTCGCACCAGATGTTCGATCCGCGCCGCTGGCCGCTGTTCCAGATCGACGCCTCGCTGTTGCCGGATGACAGGGTGCGCTTCCATGTCAGCTTCGACGTGCTGATCGGCGACGCATGGAGCTTCCAGTTGCTCGGACGCGAACTGGCGCAGGGCCTGCTCGGACTCACACCCGAACCGCTTGCACTCGCCTTCCGCGACGTGATGCTGGCGGAACAGGCGCAGCGGCAGACGGCAGTGCATGCGCGCGCCGAACAGTACTGGCGGGACCGGCTGGACACACTGCCGCCGGCACCCGAACTGCCGCTCACCATGGCGCCCTCGCAAGTGCGCACACCGCGCTTCACGCGCCGCGGCAGCCGGCTTCCGGCGACAGCATGGTCGGCGCTGCAGGCACAGGCGCGCCGCCACGGCCTGACGCCGTCCACCACGGTGCTCGCGGCATTTGCCGACGCGCTGGCCGAACTTGCACGACAGCCGGCGTTCACGCTCAACCTCACGCTGTTCAACCGGCCCGCGCTGCACGCCGACGTGAAGCGTCTGGTCGGCGACTTCACCGCTTCGCTGCTGCTGCAGGTGGCGCCGCGCCCCGGCATGCCTTTCGCTGCACGCGCCCACGCGCTGCAGGCGCAACTGTGGGCCGACCTGGAGCACCGTTCGGTGAGCGGCGTACAGGTACAGCGCGAACTGGCACGCAAGCTCGGCCGCGGCGGCGGGGCGCTGATGCCGGTGGTATTCACCAGCACGCTGGGCCAGAGCGCCCGCCCGAGCGGCGATGCGCGCTGGCAGGCCGAAGTGGTGCATGCCGTGAGCCAGACTTCGCAGGTCTATCTCGATCACCAGGTGTCGGAAGTCGATGGCGCGCTGCAGGTGAACTGGGACACCATCGACGCACTGTTCCCGCCCGCCATGCTGGACCATCTGGTGGCGCGCCACGCGGCACGGCTGCAGGCGCTGGCCAGCGACGACGCGGCATGGACCACGCAGGCGGCGGATGTTTCGGCCGGCGACTGGCTGCCCGCCTTCAACACGGTGCCGAGCGCGCTGCGTCCGGATGGCCGCACGCGGCTGCACACGCTGTTCTTCGACGCCGCCCGTCGTCACGCCGACCGCGCAGCCGTCGTCACGCCGACGCGCACGCTGAGCTACGGCGATCTCGCGGACGAGGTGCGTGCACTGGCGGCCCGCCTGCACGAGCAGGGCGTGAGCGCACAGGATCTGGTGGCGGTATCCATCGCCAAGGGCTGGCAGCAGGTGGTGGCGGTACTGGCCGTGCTGGCGGCAGGCGGCGCCTATGTGCCGATAGACACCGGCCTGCCGCGCGCGCGCCGCGACGAACTTGTCGCCGACACCGGCGCGCGCGTGCTGCTGGTGGCCGAAGGCTGCACGCTGGAGTGGAGCGGCGAGTCCTCGACCGGCGCTGTGGTCCGCCTCGCCGTCGCGGCCCACCCGACAGGCGTGCGCCTGGCCGACGAGGACATCGCGGGCGGTGAGGATGGCGCGCTCGCCTATGTCATCTACACCTCGGGTTCGACCGGCATGCCCAAGGGCGTCATGATCGACCACCGCGGCGCGGTGAATACCGTGCTCGACATCAACGCGCGCCACGCGGTGGGACCGGACGATCGCGTGTTCGGCCTGTCGGCGCTGAATTTCGACCTGTCGGTGTGGGACATCTTCGGCACGCTGGCGGCCGGCGCCGCGCTGGTGCTGCCGGCGGCGGACAGCCTGCAGCAGCCGCATCGCTGGCGCGAGCAGTTGCGCCGCGAACGCGTCACCATCTGGAATTCGGTACCGGCACTGGCGCAGTTGCTGGCCGATGCGGCCGACCCCGACATCGGCGACGCGACGCTGCGCCTGGTCATGATGAGCGGCGACTGGATACCGCTGGCACTGCCGGCGGCGCTGCGCAGCCATTTCCCGCAGGCGCGGCTGGTTTCGATGGGCGGCGCGACCGAAGCATCGATCTGGTCCATCGACCATCCGATCGGCGACGTCGACCCCGACTGGCGCAGCATTCCGTACGGCCGGCCACTCGCCAACCAGCAATGGTATGTGCTGGACGAGCGCATGCAGCCGCGGCCGCCCGGTGTGCCCGGCCGGCTGTGGATAGGCGGCATCGGCGTGGCGCGCGGTTACTGGCGCCGGCCGGAACTGAGCGCGCAGCGCTTCGTGCCCAATCCGCTGCCGCTGTCGCTGGCCGGCCTGCCGGACGATGCCGACGACGTGCTGCGTCGCGGCGCCTCGCTGCTTTACGACACCGGCGACATGGGCCTGTACCGTGCCGACGGCACGCTGGAATTCCTCGGCCGCGAGGACCACCAGGTCAAGCTCAACGGCTACCGCGTCGAACTGGGCGAGATCGAATCGGTGCTGCAGCAGCATCCGTCCATCGCCGCGGCAGCGGTCGCAGTGCATGGCCGACCGCCGTCGCTCACCGCCTACATCGTGCCGGCACTGCCGTCTGCCGGCGACGGCACGGCGGACGGCGAGAACCTGCATTCGCCGCTGGACCGCCTCGACTTCAAGCAGCAGCACCGCGGCTGGCCGGCGTCCACCGGCGACGCCGGCATCGCGCTGGCGGGCGGCGACGATGCGGCCGCCGCGATATGCCGGCAGAGCCACCGGCGCTTCAGCGCGCGGCGCATCGCCTTCGCCGATTTCGGCCGCTGGCTGTCGGCGCTGCGCGCGCACACGGTCACCGGTGCGCCGCTGCCCAAGCTGCGCTATCCGTCGGCCGGCACGACCTACCCGGTGCAGGCCTGGCTGGAAGTGAAAGCGGATCGCATCGAAGGTCTGGCCGCCGGCTGGTATGTCTATCACCCGGGCGAACACCGGCTGCTGCCGGTGGCGGCACCGGCGTCGGATGCCGCGCACTACGGCCCGAACCGCGCTGTGCACGAAGGCAGCGCCTTCGGCCTGTTCCTGATCGCGCGCCGCTCGGCCATCGAACCGCTCTATGGCGAACGCGCGCGCGATCTCGCGCTGATCGAGGCCGGCCACATCGCGCAACTGCTGATGGAAGAGGCATCGCTGGCCGATCTGGGTCTGACGCCGGTGGCCGGTCGCGGTCTGCCCGATGTCGCGGCACTGCTCGACCTGGATGACGACCACCTGCCGCTGTACGGCCTGCTGGGTGGCGCGGTGGACACTGACTGGCATGCGCGCTGGCAGGCTCTCGACCGCCCGGCCGCAGGCAGTGCCACGCTGGACCAGGCATTGACCGGCTGGCTGCGCGAGCGCTTGCCCGCCTACATGGTGCCGGCGCGCATCCAGCTCATGGCGGCACTGCCGCTGAGCGCCAATGGCAAGGTCGACCGCAAGGCCCTGCCCGAACCCGGCACCGGCGGCGCGCGGCAACATGTCGCGCCGCGCAGCGAACTCGAAGCGGGCATCGTCGCGCTGTGGCAGGAACTGCTGGCGGTCGACCGCGTCAGCGTGGATGACGACTTCTTCGCGCTGGGCGGCCATTCCCTGATCGCCATGCAACTGATGGCGCGACTGCGCGAGCGCTACGCGGTCGACCTGACGCTGGCGCGCATGCTCGGCGCGCTCACCCCGGCCACCCAGGCGGCGCTGATCGCCGGACTGCAGGCCGCCGCGCCGGCGCATGAGGGCCGCGACGACGAACGCATCGAGCGGGCCGACGAACTGTCCGCGCTCGACGGACTGAGCGACGACGCGGTCGATGCCCTGCTGGCCGACATGATGGCGGCACAGGACAGGCCGGCATGACCGACGCCGCGGGTTCCCTGACCGGACTGACGCCGGAACAGAAGCGCGCGCTGCTGGCGCGCATGCTGGCCGAGCGCGAACAGGCGCAGCGGCGCTGGCCGCTCAGCCCGGCACAGCGCCGGCTGTGGTTCATGGCGCGCCTGCAGCCGGACAGCACCGCCTATCACATCCCGGCCGCGCTGAAGCTCGACGGCGCGCTCGATGTCGCGGCGCTGACCCGGGCGCTGAATGCGGTGATCGCACGCCACGATGCACTGCGTGCCCGCTTTCCGGACGAGGACGGCGAGCCCTGGCAGGACATCCGGCCGCAACTGCGGCTCGAACTCGCGCTGCGCGACCTCGCGCACGAGGGGGACATCGCGCCCGCACTGCGGGCGCTGTCGGCCGCGCCCTTCGATCTGGCGCAGGACGCGCCGGTACGCGCGCAACTGCTGCGCCTGGCGCCAGAGCGACATGTTCTGCTGCTGTGCCTGCATCACATCGTCGCCGACTACGATTCGCTGCGCCTGCTGCTGAAGGACATCGCGCTGCTGTACGGCGCGCCGGACACCACATTGCCGCCGCTGCCCATCCGCTATGTCGATTACGCCGTCTGGCAGCAGTCGCGCGCCGACCGGCACAAGACCGAGCTGGATTTCTGGCTGCGCACGCTGGCCGACCCGCCGCCACCGCTCGCGCTGCCCACCGACCGGCCGCGCCCGGCGGTGATCGGTTCGGCCGGCGGCCGCATCGCATGGACGCTGGACGATGCGCTGGCCGACGCGGTGCGCCAGTGCGCGCGCCGCCATAGCGCCACCGTCTATGCGGTGCTGCTGGCCGCACTCGATGCGCTGCTGTACCGCCATACCGGGCAGGACGATTTCCTGGTCGGCACCACCGCGTCGAATCGCGAGCGGCCGGAAACGCGCGAGCTGATCGGCCTGTTCGTGAACAATCTGGTGCTGCGCGCCCGGCTCGACGGCGACACCCCTTTCGACCTGCTGATCGCGCGCACGCGCGACACCGTGCTGGCCGCCTTCGCGCACCAGTCGCTGCCCTTCGAACAACTGGTGGACAGCCTGCGCGTCGAGCGCCGGCTGGACCGCCACCCGCTGTTCCAGATCATGTGCGTGCTGCACGCGGGTGCGCCGCGCGACATCGAACTGCCCGGCCTGAAACTGGGTGCGGTCGATGCCGATGTCGCAAGCACGCGCTTCGACCTCACGCTTGACGTGGTGGACGCGGGCCAGGGTGCGATGCAGGGCTTCATCGAATACAGCCGCGAACTGTTCGAACCGGTCACCGTGCGCCGCTTCGGCGAGCAGTTGCAGACGCTGCTGCGCGCGGTGGTGGCGCAGCCGTCGCTGCGGGTAAAGGACATCCCGCTGTGCGCACCCGACACGCGCGACGCACGCCCGCTGCACGGCCCGCTGCGCGCGCTGCCGGCCGGCGGGCTGGCCGCGCTGTTCGAGCGCGTACGCGCCGCCCATCCGGACCGCACCGCGGTCGAATGTGGCGGCGAGCGACTGGATTACCGCATGCTGCATCGCCGCGCCGACGCACTGGCTGCCGCGCTGCGCGCGCGCGGTGTCGCGCCGGGCATGCGCGTCGCGCTGTGCCTGCCGCGCGGCGTTCTGCTGCCGGTGGCGCTGCTCGCCTGCATCAAGAGCGGTGCGGTATGGGTGCCGTTGGATCCGCGCCAGCCGCTCTCCCGGCTGCACGCCATGGTGCAGGACGCCGGCTGCGTGCTCGCCCTGACCGACGGCCGGCGGCCGGCGCCAGAGCTGGGCTGCCCGCTGCTGCACGCGGATGCGGTGGCCGACGCAGCGTGGCCCGAGGCCGCGCCAGCGGACGACGCTGTCGCCTACCAGATCTACACCAGCGGCAGCACGGGTGCGCCCAAGGGCGTGGCGATCACGCGCGCCGCGCTGGCCAATCTGCTGCAGGCGGTGGCGCACACGCCCGGGATGACGGCGAGCGACACCCTGCTCGCGCTCACCACGGTGAGCTTCGACATCGCGCTGCTGGAACTGCTGCTGCCGCTCACGCTGGGGGCGCGGCTGCTCGTCGCCGACGACGACGCGGTGGGCGATGGCGCGCGCATCGCCACCCTCATCCGCGAACACGCGGTCACCCATGTGCAGGCCACGCCGGCGGGTTGGCAACTGCTGCTCGACACAGGATGGCAGGCGCACGACGGCCTCACGCTGCTGTGCGGCGGCGAGGCCCTGCCGGTCGCGCTGGCCGCGCGCCTGATCGCGGGCGGCGCCGCGCTGTGGAATATGTACGGTCCGACCGAAACCACCATCTGGTCGGCCGCGCTGCCGGTGACGCGCGCGCGCATCGCGGGCGGTGGCACGACCGTGCCGGTGGGCGGGCCGCTGGACAATACCTGGCTGGCAGTGGTCGATGAGGCCGGCCGGCCCGTGCCGCCGGGCGTTGCCGGCGAACTGCTGATCGGCGGCATGGGGCTGAGCCCGGGCTATGCCGGACGACCCGACCTCGATGCGCAACGCTATATCGCGTGGACCGACCCGAACGGCCGCACGCAGCGCGCCTGCCGCACCGGCGACCGGGTGCGACGGCGCGCCGACGACAGTTTCGCCGACGACAGTTTCGAATTCCTCGGCCGGCTCGACCACCAGATCAAGCTGCGCGGTTTCCGCATCGAACCGGGTGACATCGAAGCGGCCGCGCTCGCGCACGACGGTGTGGCGCAGGCGCTGGCCGGCCTGCACGCAGCATCCGGCCAGGAGCCCCGGCTGGTGCTGTGGCTGCGCCCGCACGACCCGGCGGGCGACCGCGAAGCGCTGACGGTGGCGCTGCGCGAGCACCTCGCGCGCCGTCTGCCCGCCTACATGCTGCCGTCGGCACTGGTCATGCTCGACGCTTTCCCGCTCAATGCCAACGGCAAGGTGGACCGCAAGGCGCTGCCAGCCCCCGATGCACAGCCGCACCGCGCGGCCGGCCGACCGCCGCAGGGCGATATCGAATGCCGGCTGGCCGCCTTGTGGAGTGCGCTGCTGCCGCAGCCGCTGCACAGTGCGAACGACGACTTCTTCGAACTGGGCGGTCACTCACTGCTCGCCGCGCGCATGATTGCCCGCGTGCACAAGGACTTTCCGGAAAGCGAGGCGCGGGTGTCGCTGCGCGCGCTGTTCGAGCGTCCGACGCTGGCCGGTTTCGCCGCGCTGCTGAGTGCGCCCACGCCCGCTGCCGGCACCGGGCCGGAGCGGATCCGCATCGCGCCGGCCGACCGCAGCCGGCCGCTGCCGCTGTCCTCCGCCCAGCAACGCCAGTGGGTGCTGGCGCAACTGGAACCGGACAGTCCCTTCTACAACATACCCGCCGCGCTGCGCGTGCGCGGCGCAGTCAGCGCGCAGCGCCTGCAGCAGGCGCTGGATGCGCTGTGCGCGCGACACACCTTGCTGCGCAGCGCCTACCCGGCGCACGACGGCCAGCCCACGGTGACCGTCGCCGACGGACTGTCGCCACGCCTCGAGCAGCGCGACCTCGCCGCGCTGCCGGCCGGCGAGCGCGAGGCGGCCGCGCGCGCCGAACTGGAACGTTGTGCGCGCCAGCCCTTCGATCTTGCGCAGCCACCGCTGTGGCGTGCGCTGCTGCTGAGCACCGGCGAAGGCGAGCATGTGCTCATGCTGGTGGTGCATCACATCCTGGCCGATGCCTGGTCCATGGGCCTGCTGCTGCGCGAACTGATCGCGCTGTACGGCGGCGATGTGCTGACGCCACCGCCCTTGCAGTACGCCGACTACGCCGCCTGGCAGCGCGCGCGCGACACCGCCCCGCAGGTCGAGTGGTGGCGCGGTCAGCTCGCTGGCGCGCCGCGCCTGCTCGAACTGCCGACCGATTTCCCGCGCCCGGCCGTGCAGTCGAGCACCGGCGCATCGGTGCGCTTCGCGCTGCCGGCTGAGGTGCGCGATGCCTTCGCTGCGCTGGCACGCGACGCGCAGGCCACGCCCTTCATGGCCTGGCTGGCGCTGTTCGACCACCTGCTGGCGCTGTACAGCGGCGCGCAAGACATCGTCGTCGGCACGCCGGTCGGCCATCGTCCGCATCCCGACCTGGATGCGATACCCGGCCTGTTCGCCAATACGGTCGCTCTGCGCACCGACCTGTCCGGCATCGACGACTTCCCGTCGCTGCTGGCGCGTGTGCGCGGCGTGGCACTGGACGCCTTCGCGCACGCGGAGGCGGAACTGGATGCGGTAATCGACGCTCTGGCGCTGCCGCGCAGCTTCGCGCACGCGCCGCTGTTCCAGGTCCTGTTCCAGTGGCAGCCGGCGCAGCCGCTGCCGGCGGCCCCCGACGGTGCGTTCATCGAGCCGCTGCCGCTGGAGGGCGGACACAGCAAGTTCGACCTGCAGCTCACGCTGGCCGATGCCGCGCATGGCCTCGACGCGCGCATCGACTTCCGCGGTGACCTGTTCCGCCGCGACACGGTGGAACAGATGGCGGCACTGTTCGGCTGGCTGGCGCAGCAGATCGCCGACGATGCGCGGCCGCCGCTGTCCGCCCTTTCGCTGCGGTCGCCAGCGACGCAGGCGCTGACGCGTAGCGGGCTCGCCACCGCGCTCGACCATGATCGCCGCCTGAGCCTGCACCGGTGCCTGGAACGCCAGGCCGGCGACACGCCGCACGCGCCGGCGCTGTGGGCCGGCGATGTCGCGCTCGATCACGCCGCGCTGCATGGCCACGCCAATGCGCTGGCGCACGCGCTGATCGCCGCAGGCATCCGTCCGGGCGACCGCGTCGGCCTGTGCATGCAGCGCGATGCCGCGCTGGTGGTGGCCCTGCTGGCGGTGCTGAAGACCGGTGCCGCCTATGTGCCGCTGGATCCGGCCTATCCGGCCGCCCGTCTCGCCGCCATCGTCGACAACGCGCAACCGGCCGCCGTACTGTGCAGCGCCGGGGTCGAACTGCCGCCGCTGCCGGCGAACTGCCTGCGCATCGAGACCGGATTGCCGGCCGCGCGGCGCGAGGACGCGCCACAGGTGATATGCCGGCCAGAGGACGTGGCCTACATCATCTACACCTCGGGCTCCACCGGCCAGCCCAAGGGGGTCACCATCGAACACCGGCAGGCGGTGGCGCTGATCGCCTGGGCGCGCCAATGCTTCGATGCCGACAGCCTGCGCGGCGTGCTGGCGTCAACGTCGATCTGCTTCGATCTGTCCGTGTTCGAAATCTTCGTGCCGCTGGCGTGCGGCGGCGCCGTGGTGCTGGCGCGCGACGTGCTGCAACTGCCCGAACTGGACGCGCGCGAGCGGGTGACGCTGATCAACACCGTGCCCACGGCCGCCGCCGAACTGCTGCGCCTGGGACCGCTGCCCGCCTCGGTGAACACGCTGGTGGTGGCCGGCGAGCCGGTGCCACCCGCCCTGGTCGACGCGGTGTTCGCGCAAACGCCAGTGCGCCGCATGGTGAATGGCTACGGCCCGTCGGAAGACACGACCTACTCCACCTTCGCCGACCTCGCACCCGGCATGCTTCAGGTGCCGATAGGCCGGCCGATCGCCAACAGCCGCGCTCATGTGCTGGACGAACATCTGCGTCCGGTCGCGCCCGGCATGTGCGGCGAACTGTATCTAGCGGGCGAAGGCGTGGCGCGCGGCTACTGGGCGCGGCCCGACCTCACGGCCGAACGCTTCCTGCCCAATCCGCTGGCCGATGGCGTGGATGACCGCGACACGCTGCTCTATCGCAGCGGCGACCGCGTGCGGCTGCGCGCCGACGGCACGCTGGATTTCCTCGGCCGGCTGGATCACCAGGTGAAGGTGCGCGGCTTCCGGATCGAAACCGGCGACGTCGAAGCCGCGCTGCTCACTGCTCCCGGCGTGCGGCAGGCGGTGGTGGCGGTGCGCGGCGACGACGCCGGCCACCGTCGCCTGATCGCCTGGGTGGAGCGCGACGACGACCAGGCGGCCAGTGCGGCGCTGCGCAGCCATCTGCGCAGCCGTCTGCCCGACTTCATGCTGCCGTCGGCCTTCGTCACGCTGCCGGCGCTGCCGCGTCTGCCCAATGGCAAGATCGACCGCGCGGCGCTGCCGCTGCCGGTGTTCGAGCCGGCAGCGAGCGACGACACCCCGGACGCCAACGACGACCGCGCCGTGCTGCTCGGCATCTGGCGCGGCGTGCTGGGACGGCCGGATCTGCGCGCCGACGACAACTTCTTCCAGGCCGGCGGCGATTCCATTTTGGCGATACAGGCGGTGGCGCGCGCGCGCGAGGCAGGCTTCGCAATGGCGCCGCGCGACGTGTTCCTGCACGGCAGCGTGGCCGCGCTGGCGGCGCATTGCCGACGCAGCGCACAGCGCGCGCAGCCGGCACGCGCGCCGCTGCATGGCGAGGTCGCGCTGACACCGGCGCAGCGCCATTTCTTCGATCTCGCGCTGGAACATCCGGCGCACTGGAACCAGAGCCTGCTGCTGGCCTCGCGCGAGGCGCTGGACGAAGGCCTGCTCGCGCAGGCGCTCGCGCATCTGCAGGACGCGCACGACGTGCTGCGCGCGCGTTTCGAGCGCGCCGGCGACGGCCGCTGGCGGCAGGTGTTAGGCTACGTGGCGGCCAGCGCTACTGCGGACGTGGCGGCGATTCCGCTCACCGTGATACGGCAGCGCTGCGACGACGCGGCAGCCTGCATCGCGCGCCACGCCGAGGCCGCGCACGCGAGCTTCGATCTGGCGCGCGCACCGCTGTGCAAGGTCGTGCTGTTCGATCTCGACACGCCACACGGCCCGGTGCATCGCCTGTTAATCGCCTGCCACCATCTGCTGATCGACGGCGTGTCCTGGCGCATCCTGCTGCAGGACCTGCAGACGCTGTACGTCGCGCTCAAGCGCGGCCAGCCGCCCGCGCTGCCACCGCGCACCGCCTCGCTCGCCGACTGGACCGGCTGGCTGGCGGCACGGCTGCCGCGCTTCGAACAGCAGCGCGCCTACTGGCAGGCACAGTCGCAGGCCACGCTGCCGCTGCCGCGCGATCACGCATCGGACGACAACACGATGCGCAGTGCCGCCACCGTCAGCGTGGCGCTCGACGCCGATGCCACGCAAGGCCTGCTGCATGATCTGCCGCGCGTGCACCGCGCGCGCATCGACGAACTGCTGCTGACCGCGCTGCGCGACACGCTATGCGCGTGGACCGGTCAGGACGCGCTGCAGTGCATGCTGGAAGGCCACGGCCGCACCGTTGCCGATGCGGACGACGCACCGGACCTCACCCGCACGATGGGCTGGTTCACCGCCTTCCATCCGCTGCGCCTGACGCGCGTCGACGGCGACGACAACGCGGCCATCCGCTCGGTGCGCGCCGCGCTGGCCGCGGTGCCGGATGGCGGCATCGGTCACGGCGTGCTGCGCGCGCCCGGCGACGATGCGACGCTGCAGGCGCGACCGGAAGTGCGGCTGAACTACCTCGGTCAGACCGATGCGCTGTTCGCCGACGATGCACCCTTCTCGCCCGCACCGGAAAGCACCGGCCGCGCGCGCCATCCGGACGATGCACGCGACGTGCTGTTCGACGTCAATGCCCTGGTCGCGCGCGGCCGGTTGCACATGCACTGGAGCTACGGCAGCGCCCTCCACCGCGAGGACACGGTGCGGCGCCTGGCCGACGCCACGCTGGCCCGCCTGCGCGATCTGCTCGCGCACTGCCTGTCCGGTCGCAGCGACGGTGGCCTGCTGCCGCAGGACGTGCCGCTGATGCAGCTCGACGCCGCCGAACTGGATGCACTGCTCGACACGCTATAACATGACAAACGCTGGCCCAGGCAGCGGCATCGACCGCGCCAATATCGAAACCCTGCTGCCGCTGTCGCCGATGCAGCAGGGCCTGCTGTTTCACAGTCTTCTCGCACCGGCGTCTGGCGCCTATGTGCCGCAGCTCGTGTTGACCTTGCGCGGCGACATCGACAGCCAGGCGATGCGCACGGCCTGGCAGCGTGCGCTGGACCGTCACGGCGCATTGCGTGGCGGTTTCTACTGGAAGCAGCGCGACGAACCGTTCCAGCTCGTGCAGCGCAGGCTCGATCTGCCATGGACCGAGGTGGACTGGCGCGCGCTCGATGCACCTGCGCAATCCGCGCGGCTGCTGGCACTGAAAGCGGCCAACCGCGGCGAGCCTTTCGATCTCGCGCGCCCGCCGCTGATGCGGCTGCACTGGATACGCATTGCCGACGACCGCTGGCACATGCTGTGGTGCTATCACCACCTGCTGCTGGATGGCTGGTCGGCCGCGCTGCTGCTGAACGAGGTGATGCGCGACTGCGCGGGCCAGACGCCTGCGCCCCCGCCTCCACCCTACGCGCACTACATCGCCTGGCTGCAGCAGCGCGACCGCGAGGCGGCGCTCGCATTCTGGCGCGACGAACTGACGCCGCTGCCGCCGGCCGTGGAACTGCCCTGCATACGGCAAGGCGCCCTGACGTCGGGCGCATCGCGGCCGCTGCATGTCGAACACCGCCTGTCGCCCGACGCCGCGCGCGCGGTGCAGCAGTTCGCGCGCGATCACGGCCTGACCCTGGCCACGCTGATGCAGGGCGCGCTCGGCCTGCTGCTGCGCCGCTACGGCCACGATGGCGACGCGCTGATCGGCACCACGGTGTCCGGCCGGCCGGCCGATCTGCCGCAGGCGCTGCACATGATCGGCCTGTTCATCAATACGGTGCCGGTGCGGCTGCGCATGCGGCCGCGCCAGACTGTGCTCGACGCGCTGCGCGACCTGCAGGCGACGCGCGCGCGCGCGGCCGATCACGAGCACCTGTCGCTGCGCGACATCCAGGCGGCATGCAGCGAAGGGCGCGCCCTGTTCGACTGCCTGCTGGTGATCGAGAGCTATCCCACCGGCAGCGCACAGGGCGGCACGAGCGGACCGGCCGGGCTGGCACTCGAGGGGCTGGACATCGACGAATCCACCCACTTCCCGCTCACGCTGCAAGTGGCCGAGGGCGACACCCTCACGCTGGCGGCGCGCGCCGATGCGCGCCGCAGCGAAGCCACGGAACTGGCCGCGCTGCTCGCCCACTGGGCGGCCTTGCTGCAATCGATGTGCGCGCAGCCGCAGGCCGCGCTCGGTGACATCGCACTCGCCGATCCCGCGCTGCGCGCTGAGCGGATGCGCTGGAACGACACGGCCGCCGACTTCCCGGCGCACTGCTCGCCGGCCGATCTGTTCGAGCGGACCGCGGCTGCGCATCCGGAACGCATCGCGCTGCGCTGCGCGGGGATCGGTGATGCGGCCGGAATGAGTTACCGCGAACTGAATGCCCGCGCCAACCGTGTCGCGCACGCGCTGATCGCGCAAGGCGTCGGCCCCGAACAGGTGGTGGCGCTGGCCATCGAGCGTTCGTTCGAACTGATGGTGGCGCTGATCGCCGTCGCCAAGACAGGCGCCATCTGGCTGCCGCTGGACAGCGCCAATCCGCCGGCACGCCTGGCCGGCATGCTGGACGATGCGCGACCGGCCACGGTGCTGTGCGCGGGCGATGCCCCCGACTGGCTGCCCGGCGGACACCCGACGCAATCGCTGGCGTCGCTGATGCACGATGGCGGTGACGCCAACCCGGCACGCCGCAACCTGCCCGCATCGGCCGCCTATCTGCTCTACACCTCGGGGTCGACCGGCCGCCCCAAAGGCGTGCTCAACACCCAGGCCGGCATCGTGAATCGCCTGCACTGGATGCAGCGCCATCTGCAGCTCACCGCGGACGATCGCGTGCTGCAGAAGACGCCGCTCGGCTTCGATGTGTCGGTATGGGAGCTGTTCTGGCCGCTGATCGAAGGCGCGACGCTGGTGATCGCGCCACCCGCTGCACACACCGACCGCGCGGCGGTGGCCGGCCTGATCGAGCGCGAGGCGGTGAGCGTGCTGCATTTCGTGCCGTCCATGCTGGCCGACTTCCTTGACCAGCCGGCGCTGGCTACGCGCTGTGCCGCGCTGCGCGACGTCGTCTGCAGCGGCGAGGCGCTCGCAAGCCCGCTCGCCCGCCGTTTCGCCGAGGCGTTGCCGCACGCCCGTCTGCACAATCTGTACGGACCGACCGAGGCCGCGATCGACGTGAGCTTCGAACTGACGCGGGCGGACTGCGATCTGCCGACGATTCCGATCGGTGCGCCGATCGACAATATCCGGCTGCACATCGTCGATGCGGACGGCATGGAAGTGCCGGCCGGTGGCCGGGGACGGCTGTACATCGGCGGCACCGGCCCGGCGCGCGGCTACCTTAAGCGTGCCGACCTCACCGCCGAGCGTTTCCTGCCGGATCACCTCTCGGGCCAGGGCGGCGTGCTCTACGACAGCGGCGACCGGGCGCGCCGCCTGGCGGACGGTCGCATCGAATATCTGGGCCGGGCCGACCAGCAGTTCAAGTTGCGCGGCGTGCGCATGGAAGCCGGCGAGATCGAAGCTGCGCTGTGCGCGCTGCCCGGCGTGCGCCAGGCGCTGGTGAAGCTCTGGCCCGACCTGCCGGGCGGGGCGGCGCTGGCCGCGTATCTGGTGGCGGACGGCGGCGCGGCGGCACGGGGCGATTCAGTCACTTCCACCACCTGGGCCACCACCTTGCGCAGCCGCCTGCCGGACGCGATGCAGCCGGCGCACTGGATCGTCCTCGACGCGCTGCCGCTCACGCCGAACGGCAAGCCGGACCGCAACGCGCTGCCGCGCCCGCAGACGCGCAGCGAACGGCATGTCGAAGCGCGAAACGCGACCGAACAGACGCTGGCCGGCATCTGGCAGACCGTGCTGAAGCTGGATGCGCCGCCGGGCGTGCACGACAGCTTTTTCGCGCTGGGCGGCCATTCGCTGATCGCCACGCGCATCGTCGCGCGCATCGGCCCGGCCTTCGGGCTCGATCTGCCGCTGCGTGACGTGTTCGAACATCCGACGCTGGAAGCGCTCGCGGCGCGCATCGACGCGCTGCGCGCGCCTGCCGGCGGCAAGCGCAGGGAGGTGGAACTGTGATCGACGCGCACATGCTGCCGGCCACGGCCGTGCCCCACACGAAACGCCGGCAATGGTTCGCCGCGGTGCTCGCGGTGACCTTGCTGCCGCTGCTCGGCCTGCCGCTGCTGGCTGCGCTGGGCCAGCCCTTCCGCAGTTCCTTCGTGCTCGGACTGGGCGTGTTCGTCGGCGGGGTATGCCATGTGGCGAGCACGCTGTACTTCTACACCGATGCCGACGCGCGCCCCGTCATGCAGCGCTTCCGTGCGCGCTTCTACGCACTGCCACTGGCCGCGCTCGCGCTGTCGCTGCTGGCGCTCGGCGCAGGCCGGCAGTTCGCCATCGCCGACGACCTGGTGCTGACCCTCTTCTTCGCCCACCTGGTATGGCTGTACTTTCATTACCAGAAGCAGAACTACGGTCTGCTCGCCTTCGCCGCCGCGGCATCCGGCAAGCGCACGCCGGAAGGCACGCTGACACTGCTCATGCTGCCGCCGCTGGCCGGCGGCCTGGCGAGTTTCCCGCAACTGCTGGCCAACGGCCTCGAGCGCCAACTGCCGATCGCGCACTGGCTACCGTTCCTCGATGCGCTGGCCTGGGCGGTGTATGCCGCGGCGGCGCTCGGCATGGCCCGCCTGGCGCTGCGCCATCGCGACGTGTTCGCCCAGCCGCTGGTGCGCGTGTTCGCGCTCACCGCGCTCGGCTTCTATCTGCCGGCCCTGCTCATCGCCGACATCGACTATGCCTTCTGGAGCTATGCCATCGCGCATGGCCTGCAGTACCTGCTCATGGTGGGCATCGTATCGGCGCAGGCCCGCAGGCGCTGGTTCGCCCTGCCCGCCTTCGTGCTGGCCGCCATCGCCGGCGGCTGGGCGCTGAACCGTTTCGGCGGCACGCACGCCCTGTTCATCTGCGGCATCCTGCTCACCTGGGTGCATTTCGCGCTCGACGCCCGACTGTGGCGCATGAGCGAACCGACCGCGCGCACCTTCCTGCGCCGTCGCTTCGCCTTCATCTTCAACCAGGACACCTGAATTGAACGGTACTCCGTCGTCGCCCTCACCGATACGTCGCGCCGGCCGCCCGTCGCGCGGCCAGCCTTTCCGGCTGTTCTGTCTGCCGCCGGCCGGCGCCGGCGCCAGCCTGTTCTTTCCGTGGCTGGATGCCGCCGCGAGCGACATCGAAGTCTGTCCGGTGTCGCTGCCCGGCCGCGAGGACCGCTTGCGCGAACCGCTGGCCGCGTCGATACCCGCGCTCGCCGATGAACTCGCCGACGCGCTCGCGCCCGCGCTGGATCTGCCCTACGTCGTGCTCGGCTACAGCATGGGCGCGCTGCTGGGCTATGAACTGCTGCGGCGCTGGGACGCGCAAGGCCTGCGCCAGCCCGACCTGTTCGTCGCGCTCGCCGCGCGTGCCCCCGGCGTGCCGTTCTCGCGCGAGGCACCGCTGCACACGCTGGACCGCGACGCCTTCCGCGCCGCGCTGGCCGACCTCGGCGGCACGCCGCCGGAACTGCTGGCCAACGAGGACGCCATGGCGCTGTTCGAGCCCATACTGCGCAACGACCTGCGCATCAGTGAAATCTATGCCGGCGCCGCAGGCTGGCGCATGAGCTGTCCGCTGCTCGCGTTCCACGGCAGGCAGGACGCGCTGCTCGGCGAATCGGAAGTGAGCGCCTGGCGCGACTGCACCTCGGCGCGCTTCGACCTGCAGGTGATCGACGAACCCCACATGCTGCGCCGCCCCGCCTTCATGCAGGTGCTGCAGACCGTATCGGCGCGCTGGCCGCGCGGCTTGTTCGGATAGGGCTGTCGCTGTCCCGCAGTCCCCGAGTTCAGGGACGCCTTGCCCTCGATAAAGTCAGAACACATGCGGAAAGAAACAATACCTGCACGACGAATGGCGGCAGAACTTGAGCTTCAAGGAACCACAACAGCCAAGTATCTCGACTACGCTCAGCGAGGAAAATAATATCTCTTCATGGCTCCGTCTTCTCAAGACTTGGAGCCTCCGCAAAATCCGGGGCGGTTCACCCAAGTGCGAGCGATCATTGCGCGCTGGATCAGGGAAAGGAAGGCGGTGGCGGTCGGACGCTTACGTCTTGTCCAGCTTCTTGTAGGTCGAGCGGCGACGTGCGGTCACGAACTCGGCCGCGCAGTCCTTCAGCTCAGGACGCTTGCCTGCGCCCTGGTAACCGGCGTCGGCATGCACGTGCTTCTCTTCACCGTGCAGCAGCTTGTGCGTCTGGCTCACGTCGGACTCGTTCGCCGAGGTAGTGGTGATCGCATGGACCACTCCGGTATGCGCATCCACACCGATGTGCGCCTTCATGCCGAAATACCACTGCTTTCCCTTCTTTGCCCCGGCTGTCGGTCTTGCCGGTGAGGCGGTTCAGGCGATCTCAAGTGAAGGCGTAGCTGAGCACTGCGTTGGCGGCGGCGTTGCGGTTGCCGGCCGCGTCATAACCGAAGGTCTCCGCCGTGCCGTCCTTGAGGTAAGTCGGTGTTGGCGGGGCGGCAGCGGTTGGGTCGAGCGCAAGTTATGGGCATCACAGCTTCTGCATGAGACGGCGCATATGGTGTCGCATCGCGTCACTTCGCATTTTCTGAAGGAATTTTTGTAGCCAGACGGGCTCCGCACTTTGCACAGCGCCGTGAAGTTGCAGCCGAGGCCATCATTTGTGCTGCCGGTATATGGCCGCAGCGAGTACACCTCAAGCCATACTTGACCGCAACATTTTGCTTGTCCTGTGCTGTGCGAAAAATTGTGTAGGCAATGAAGCCCATACAGAATAATACCAGAATAATCCCTAGCCACTCATGATTTCTGATGAGTTGCTCTCCAAAATATAACCCCACCACCACCAGCAGGATAGCTGCCAAAAGCTTGTTGTCCCTTATTTTATTGACTGAATCGGTTTCTGCATCTAATGCGCACAGAAAAGCCTCTTGCGGAATTTCAGCCTCCCCATCTTTGGTTAAATTTTCATTGCTTCGTGCACTTTCCATATCTAGTCTGATCTTCCATGACATGGACAAGAAAACGTGTTTGTTGATGCTCCCGAAAGGATGATCCATCCATTCTATATAGGTTTTCTTATCAAAGATATCGAACAGATAGGGCAGCAGGGCTGCTGCAGCATCGACTTCTGAATTGAGGAATTTTCGCCAATCGAATTGATATCGCATGAAGCGCACAGGAGAAAAGAACAGAAGTGGTAGGAAATTGAAGCCAAACTCGGAATCCTTTTGATCCTCCCACACGCCACGATGAAGAGTCATAGACAAGGGGCCAGCTATAACGCCAGCGCGGGATCGCGGGATGTCTTGCTCTTGTGGGCTCTGGCAAAACACGGGAAGCGCAGAGAAATTAATCTTAAAAAATGGGCCAGTCGGGATAAATATAAGTTCTACTGTAGGCCAATTTTCACCCTCACTCTTTTGCAAGGGGAGAACATTGGCACCCGCCTGAAACTCCGGATTCCAAACGAATCCGTGCCTTTCGAACTCCGGTACCACCCGTTCAAGCACCCGATCTACCAGATAACGAGTCTTTTCGGGCATGCGCTTGCGCCAGCCCATAAAGCGCTGCTTGTGATCCATGTCCGCCGCCCCTCTTACTTCGAGTAGACGGTTTGCGACATGTTGGTGTTCGACTTGTTTGGGTAGATTAAGAAACCACCCCCGGCGCTACCACCGTATCCAGCAGCGCCGGCCGAGAAACTGGAGCCGCCAATCCCGGAAACAATCGGGTAACTCCAGGTTTGAAGCTCAAACTGGTCTAAGCCTGCCCAGTAATCAGCGGCAGTTTTCTGGGTAGGACGGTTCAGTTGCGAAGTTCCAAATTTCGCTTCAACGAAAGTGCCGTCAGCCGTCCGAAAGTCGAATGTTGATTCCCTGCCATTTTTTCCAAAGAACGTGTTGCCAACTTGACTTCCCGAAACTCCTCTTCCAGAAAACGTCAAGTCCAGCCAAGTCATTGCTTCACCGATAGCACCCTTAATTGGATTTGACACGTAGTTCTTGAACAAATACGGCACCACTTCACCTGCAACTTTCCCGCCCACGGCTCCAAGTGCCGTATCGATCACGAAATTCCCTGCAGCGTTAAGAGCACTGCTAGCGCGGCCTTGCACCCAATCTATCGCTTGCGTCGTCGCACTGGAAACTGCTCCCGCGGTCGCTCCAGCGCACACAGGGCCACAAGTAGCAGCGGCCGCACCACCAGCTGCGCCGCCTGTAAACGCGCCTGCGTAGTCCGCGAAAGAACTCGGACTACCCCGCGCGAGGTCGATCCCACCTTGGGTCAACAATCCGCCGACCGCTCCCACAATGGCACCGCCAACCTGCATCGCGGCATGTCCACTCGGATCATTCGCATTGACAGGGTTATTCCCCACGTACGCATAGAAATTGACATCTCCCGCCGCGAATCCCAGCGGATCCTCGCTGATGAACCGACCGATCACCGGGTCGTAATAACGCGCGCGGTAGTAGTACAGCCCCGTGCCGTCATCCTCCCGCCCGCTGTACTTCAACCGGTTCGGGCTGGCACCCGTGCCCGACTGGCTCTGCCCGAACGCGCTGTAGCGCAGCGATTGCGTCGTCCCGCCGTTGTGACCCGTCACCGCCGTCACGCTCGTCACCTGATCGTGATGGAACAGATACGGCCTGGTCTTGCCGTCACTGTCCTGCAACCATCCAGCGACCAGTTCGTCCGTGCCAACGCCACGGAAATAGCGCTCTTTCAACACGCTGCCTGTCTCAACGGATTCCAGGTGCTCGCCTTCCAGGAAGTAACGGCGATTGCCCTGACTGCCTCCGGTCCTGCCTATGCGGTAGTCCATCGGGTCATAGCTGTAGCTTTCCGCACCGACGGTCTTGACTCTTCCCTTGGCATCCCAACTCAGCGTCTTCGCGCCAACGCCCGTCTGAGCCGTCAAGCGCCCCTCAAAGTCATGGGTAAAGCCCGACTCCAGCGTACCCGAGGTCGAGCCAATCCGAATCTCGGCCAGCCGGTTGCTGCCCGCTGCGTATACGTAGTAACGGGTGCTCGCGTTCGCGCTCAGGCTGCCCTTCGTATAGCTCTTGCGGTTGCCCACCTTGTCATAGGCGAACAGCTCGTCGTTCGCCGTACCGGGGTAATCCGCCTGGGTCAGGCGGTACAGCGCATCGAGCGTATAGCTCGTCGTCCCCCCGGAATCCGTCTGCGCCGTGATGTTGCCCATGCGATCTCGGGTATAGCTCGTGCTGGAGACCAGCGCGTTGGCTGCGTCGTACTGATTCACCTCACTCAGCCAACCGTTGGCGTCCAAGCTCTGCGTCATCCGCGCTCCGTTGGCCGTCACGCGACTCAATAGACGCCCCGCTCCATCGTACTGGTAGTCCACCTGCGTGTAGTCCGGATTCCGGAGCATCACCAACCGGTTGGCCGCGTTGTACACATAGCTCGTTGTGCTGCCCTGATAGGTGGTCTTGGTCAGGATGTTGCCCACCTTGTCATAGGTGAAGCTCATGCTGCGGCCACGACTGTCGGTCTTGCCGGTCAGGCGGTTCAGGCGATCCCAGGTGAAGGTGTAGCTCACGGTGCCGTTGGCCGCAGCATTGCGGTTACCCGCCGCGTCGAAACCGAAGGTTTCGAACGTGCCGTCCTTGAGGTAATCCACCCTCATCACGCGGTTGCCGTTATCAAAGGTGTAGCGGGTGACCTCATTCAGACGGTTGGTTTTTTCATAGACGTTGCCGGCTTCGTCAGGCTTGTAGCTGATGACCTTGTTGATGTAATCAGTCTCGGAAATCAGGCGCCCGAGATCGTCATACGCGAAACTCCAGGTCTTGTTCTCGGCGTCCTTCACGCTGAGACGGTTGCCTGCGAGGTCATAGGTAAAACTCGTTTCGCCATCCAGCGCGTCGATGACTCTGGTAACGCGGTTGAGTTCGTCGTACTGCCGGGATTCGGAGCAGCCAAAGCTGTTCTTGGGCTGCAGTCCCGCTTGCGCATTGGCGTCGATGATGCAGGTGAGGTTGCCGTTCTCGTCGTAGGCAAGCTCGCTGCGATAGCCCTTGGCGTCGATGGCGGCTGTTTTGCGGCCGAGGGCATCGACCTCGAAACGCACTCGCTCGCCTTTGGGATTGGTGAGCGCAGTCACGTCGCCGCGCAGCGAATAGCTTGTCTCGGTGCGGTAACCGGTGGCATCGATCACCGCTGTTCTGCGGTTCATCGCGTCGTATTCGTAACGTGTGGTGTGTCCCTCGGCATCAAGGACCGCAATCAGATTACCGGCCTCATCATAAGAGTAGGTCGTGACATTGCCGTCGACATCAGTGTCGGTCTTGACGCGATCCGCTGCGTCGAAGGTGCGGGTGAGCACGTCACGTACCTCGTAGGTGCCTCCCGCCTCCCGATAACGATGGGTGATCTTCCACACCCGGCCGTTTGCGTCGTAGTCACTCATGACCTCGTTGCCCAGGGGGTCGGTGACCTTGACCACGCGATCAAGGGCATCGTACTCATAGCTGGTGATCAGATCGATGAGCGCGGCACTGGTCGGACTGACGCGCCGCTTCAGCGTCTCGGTTTTCTTGCGGCCCAGCGCGTCGTAGGTGTAAGTCTTCGTGACGCAAACGCCCGATGGCATGCCGACGACCTGCTCCTGGCTCACGTTCAAGCCATTGCTGGTGGCCTCATAGGTGAACCTTGTTTCGCGATAGCGACTGGCATCAAGGTATTGCCTTGTATGGTTCGGCGTTGCGTTGGCGTTCCAGCAATAACTCGCCAGCAGTACATTGCTGCCGGCACCCAGTGCGCTGATCCGTGTCTCCTTCGGACGGTTCAGATAATCGCATCCTGAGGTGGCACTCGCGAAGGACGTGGTGCTAGTCGTGCCCCGCTTGTCCTTGCTCGACGCAATCTGGTCGAGCGGACCGTAGGTGAGGTCGGATGTTCGTCCGAGAGCATCGAGTTCACGGGTGACATTGCCGTGGACATCGGACGGACCGGTATAGGTCTTGTCGCTGCGATAGCTGTAAGCCGTTGAATAGCCCAACGCATCTACCTTGCGGCTGCGGATCGCTTCGTCCTGATTCTCGAACAGCAGGATTCCACCGTCCGGCTCGTCCAGCCTTACCAGGGAGCCGTTCTCGTCGTACGCGTAAACGCGTACCCCGCCCCGAGCATCCGTCACGCGGGTGGCGCGCCTGTACAAGTCGTAATCCAGCGTATCGCCGCGCTCAAAGCTATCGGTCTGTCTGAAACCTCGTCCATTGCGGTAGTAGCTGAACCGGGTCTGCACGTGTGCGCCGTCGCGCGTGAGCGGCTTGGTGATGGTCAGCAACAGGTGTTCATTACCCTGATAGCCATAGGCAAGAGGCTGCTGGAGAGGATTTCGGAATGTCGTCAGATCTCCGTTCTGATATTCGAAGGACCATTTTCTTCCGGTCCAGTCAATAACCTCCTTGAGATGACCATCCGCGTGGTAGCCGAACGTCAGTCCGGTGCGACCCGAAATCGCGAGATTGTCAGCAACTGCTGCCAGACGGCCGCTCGCATCGTACGACAACATGAGCCGGTCGCCCCACGCATTTTCAATCGCCTTCAATCGAGCCTTCACACCGGGGACTGCTTTCAGGTTGAGCGCGGCAGTGGTATTTGGCGCGCCATTCCCATCAACAGTTTCGAAGATGTAGCGCGTGCCATTACGGAACGTGAGCGAATGGAGCCCCATGGAAGGCGAGTTGATATCGAGTTGGTCGAAGCCACCCTTAGGAGGAGAAACCGTACCATTACTATTGACCAGATAGTTGTGCTCACCACCACGTTCGTCGGTATAGCTGATCGAACTGGTGGCATTGTCACCGTTTTCAGGGCAGCGTATCGCGTCGGACTGACAGTTGGGAAGCTTGCCGTAGTCATTAGACTTCAGCTGCATTCCGTAGGAATGACTCCATCCATATCCTATACCTCGATCCGTTCTCCTAGACTCGGAGTTGTAGGTCCGCGTAAAAACATAGTTCAGGCCGTTGCGCCCCCGGATATGGACGTCGGCTTCATCATGAAAATTATTTCCAGTGACTGTCGAGATAGGGTCCAGCGTCGAAGGCGTGCGGATAATGTCGTTATTCACGGAGCTGATGAGATTAAGGCTCGTGAAAAACTGATTGTTATAGCTCGGTGCCGCGCTCCAAGAAGCGAAGGAGTTGTTCCAGCTCAGCGCCGGAACGACGGGACGAATCCCGGTCAAATAGCCTCCACCGATAGCCGCACGGGAGGAAAAAACAGCAACAGTCAAAAAAACCACTGTCTTCATGTCACAACGAACGCCGGACCGCTCCAAGCAAAGATTCTCTATCGACATCATTTTACCTCTCGATTTTTACTTGGATTGAACGCTGATCGCAAAACTCAAGCTCGTACGTCTCTGGCCGGCGGTGAAACTCTCCTTCAAGAGATAGACCTCGGCCACATAGCTTGGGTCGTTGACCGGCAAGCTGGTCATTTTTAAATTCATCGTACCGGTAGACGTATTAAAGAAATGAAGCGACCTAGAAACCCCTCTGACCAAGCCGGTAGAATACGCCGCGCCGGGTGAAACAAGCCCACGGTACACGTGAGCGGAGTGATCGAATCCTCTGGCTGGATCGTAACGATCAAGATAAGCCTTACCATCAGCACTTGTGCGCCAAGCCGCGTAACCCGAAGCATGGGCCGAGCGAACAGATGAAATGTCATAGATACCTGCGGACGGAAATGTAATTCCGCAATAAGTCCCTGGATTGGGAACAACCATTCCCAGCCCGGAATAATAAGAGAACCAAGCTCCGGTAGGTGGCGAACTCGTCAAACCGTTTTCGCAAGAATCCAAATCGGCGAAAAAACTGTTGGTAGAATCATTCCTGTACGTATAGTAGTAGGCCGCAGAGGAAGATGTCTCCGAAGGGGGTGCCCGAACGAAAAATTCGAAACCCGACTGAGAATCAGAGCTGGGATGACTCCAGCTTGTGGGTATCGTGGAATAAATAGTGCGAACAATACGCGAGAATGGAGATGGCGCTGTCGCCTGAAACCCCATATCCGAAAGGAACAGATCCCGATCATTCACCGTTGCGGTCTTGCTGTAGCTCTTGAATTCAGCGCCCGCCGCTCTTGCCAGCTGGAATCCCCTGACTGTAGAAATCGCATCGAATCCCGTGAGCTCCTGCCAGACCTCGTGTTCAAGTGATGAGGCGATATGACCAAGAAAGTAGAAATGATCATCACTGTACTCACCGGAAGGACTGTCTATTCGAACGGGCGCTCCAGTGTTTACCCCCTTCATGTCGATGACCATACCATTTGGCTGTATGGAAAACGCGGTGCCGTCCTTAAGATACTGGACATCATAATCCGACCGTACCAATCCAACGAACCGCTGAATCGGCGTTCTTATCCGCATCAAACCATCTGCCCGCCCGAATTGCTCCCGGAGCTTCGCGTAGTACTGTGCCGATGCAACCTCAAGCAAGCCGCCTATCAGCTCATCACTCGCCTGGATGTTATCCGACAGCTTCGGATCGTTTGCATCCCAGCCTGTCGCCCCTGTATCTATAAACACGATGCAACCAGTTCCGTCCGTGGTGTTACACGTTTTGCCTGGCAATGGTCGCGACGTAGAATAGACAATGGAATAAGTTCGAGCAGCGGTCAGCAAACTGTCCGCTGCTCGATGCACCTGACTCCAGTTGGATGTTTCTCCCCCGGTAGCCACAAGATAACGCCCACCGACAATCTCGCTGTATATTGCTGGCTCGGGCGCATTCAGAACCGGATCTCTGTCAGTCTCAAGCTTCACATAGAAAGTAGTTCCCACGCCAAAACTCTTGGCACCCTCACTGCATGCAACATTACCAAACGACCATGTCTTGAGCGTAATTGGTGTAGCGCCTCTACCTAACTTGAGATTAATGTTTATCGAACCACCGCTTCCCGAATCATGTGAAATAGTCAGCCGCTCCGTTGCTATTGCACTGAGGCTTAAAGTGTGACTGGTGACCGCCCCCGAATAGCTTGACGGATTGCACGGAATGACACTGATCGTTATCTTCCGATCCCATTTGTTGGTTTCCGATGTAACCTGATCATGTGCTCCAATGCTGTCATAGGTACGGAGATTTCCCACAACAGTGTAAGGAAGGGATGCCGGCAGTAGCCCGGAAGAGATTTCATTCACTTTCCCCGAATCGATCACATCCTCTAGACCGAGATTCTGTGTTGCAGGGTTTTGTCGCAACCATGCCAGTACATCCTGTTCGAGGATCGAAAGCGGGCTTTTGTTCTTTCTGTATAAGTCGTTGTTCTTGAGACTGTCGTAGTAACTCATATAGTCACTATCATCCCACCTGACCGAATAGGGATCGAGAGAGATATTTTTATACGTACGCGTCTTGAAACTTGGATCCAGTCCTACCCAGGCACAGTGCGTTGGTGACGCCCCACAATCGATGATTTGGCTGGATAGATTCTGGCCTCTATACAGGTCATACGGAACCATCGCCTCTACCCAGACATGCTCGAACTCGAACGTCCCCGCATTCGCTCCTGTCGTATTGCGAATAACAGCGGGCATCCCCGCAGACATGAGTACATTGTATGCAGCCCCCGGCGTGCGAACGCCCAACCAGCTCATGACATCCGCGTCTTTGACACGCACCCGTCCAACCGCATAGCGCGCCGGAATCCCTTGTGATCGCAACATCGAGATCATCGCGGACGCAAGATCGACATCGTTACCGCGTTGTCCCATGAACGTGTTGACAGATCCGGATCGCGAACCCCAGTAGGGAACGTGATCCATGTTATTCACCATGTACTCATAAATCGCCACAGGATCACGCAGAGAATCCGCCTTGCGCTTCAGTTCGACCGCGACGCTACTGGAGAATGACACCTCCTGGTTTTCGCCGAGGGTTTGAGCCTGCGCAACAATGGAGGCCGAAAGACTAAGGAGACCAATCACCTTCGGCGCGAACTTGGAAACCATGTTGATGAACGAAATTAGGTGATCCATTTATTCGGCTCCGGACGACGCGTCTCTGAACGACGGGATACTCATTGTTGGCGTTGGATCCTGAAATCGGTAGTTTGGAAACTCAAATCGACTGAGTTCCAATTCATCAAGGTCCGGCACTTCTTCAGTCTGCATGTCCTCAAGGGTTGATTTCTCAAGCGCTTCCGCAATTCTCCGAAAAACCTCGGCACGTTGAATACGCATTGACTCACTCACGCTACGGGTCGCCTCTCCCGAATGCGTACTAACGGAAGACTCAAGGAATGCAGCCTTGCTTCTGACTGCGGCAGCCCATTTGTGGGCGCGTTCTTTCAACTGCTCACCATGCTGCCGCTTTGTAACGCTAGACGATGCTCCCCGCTGCGCACTCTCAAGCTCCATTTCGGAAGCGGAGCCCCGCACGCCTCGAATGTGCCGATCGCTTCTTACAGCTCTTGCATCGCGAATAAGCTGATTCAACTCAGAGAACCCGGTACTGATAGCCTCTTCGTCGATGTCGCCGTTGTGTGCATCGACGACCGCCTGACTCACTTGTCGCACTTCAGCCAGAACGCCCAATGACAATGGACGTGACCAACGCGGTCGAACTTCACCCACATCGCTTTCCGCGCAGGCCGAACCGGCTGAAACAGCCAAAACGAGCAAGCTACCGAAAAGGTGATTTCTGATCCGATCTTTCATTTCACTTCCTATCGATATCGTCTCGTGACTGATTCTCACGACCCGAGTCCTGAACCTCATCACCTTGATCGGCTGCCACCCTTAAGGATGCCCTGTACGCGCGTGTTCGACGCAATCTCTCAAAAAGAGTTGGCTCACTAACCCGGACTTCCTCAGCATATGGAACCAGTTCATCCGGAGTTGATAGGTATCGGTCATCGGTGCCCAATGCAGTTCCACCTGCAGCTGCTGAACTCAGGATCAACAAGAGCGGAAGCACGGCAGACTTCGCCGGTACGGTCAGCTTCATGGCTGTATCACCTTCATCAAAGAATCGACATGCGAATCGCCGGAAACAACCTGTGGCGTAGCAACTCCGGGCCAGAATATGCGTAACTGCACACCAGTGGCATTCGGTCCCAATCCGAAATGCAGCCGTCGTGAGCGACCCATGCTCGGCACGACGTATTGACTCTGGACTTTACCGCCGACGGAAACCTCGACTCTCGCACCGAAAGCATCTTTTCCGCTCGACCAACCCGACGTGTTCAATTTCCCGACCAGTTCCACAGATATCCCATGATTACCTGCACCGAAAGCACCGGTGTTGAACAAATAAGGATATCCGCCGAACCCCATTGAAAACAGGTCAACCTTTCCGTCACTATTCAGATCGACAACCGAAGGCGTTGCCGGTCGCTCTTCGGACTTATCAGCATGGGGACGGAGTCCCGCAAAATGATCGAGCACTTGATACTCACCATTTCCCTTGGCGAGAAGTACTTGCGAGGAACCAGCCCTTCCAAAAATAATCAAATCCAGCATTCCATCGTTGTTCAAGTCAGCTACCGACCCGGAAAAAAACACATGCTCCGGATTTCCTGATGGGGGTAACTCCGGCAGGTCCATTCGTTCGACAGATATTGCCCCGGAGGTGATTCCGTTATTGATAAGAAACGATATGGCCGCCCCATCAAAGCTCTGCCAGTCCGACGTTATTCTGGTCTGGAAGAGGACGATATCTTGACGTCCATCTCCGTTCACATCAGCCGGTAACATGTGCACTAACATGCGCCCTATTAATGGCAACACCGATGACGAATTCGGCCATTCCGTGAAGCTGGAATTCCCGTTGTTCTTGAAAAAACGAAAACCGGTGCCGCCTGTATCGCACACGAAATCGAGTACGCCGTCGCCATCGAGATCGGCAGCCTCCGCACTTTGGCAGGATGGCAACCCATGACCGGTGAGCCTGGTGAATTTTGACGTCGCCATATCGTATCTATAGAGACGCCCGGAGCTTACGATATCCGGATAGCCATCAGAATTCGTATCGAACACAATGCCTTGAGACATCCATGAATCACCCGAAATCCCCATGACCGCCGTTCTATCCACAAATTTTACCCCATTCGGATTAGCGCTTGTTGCATTGGCTGGAGACGTCTCATTCAAGAACAAGACAATTCTTCGATAGGCTTTAGGCGACACCATCGCCGGATCGGTGGAGTCTGTCCACGCTTGATCCATAATCAATAAAATATCTTTTTTTCCATCATTATTAAAATCCGCAACAACGAAGCGCCTCAGGTCTCCTGAAATGATTTCGTCAGTTGCGGGGAGCCGTCTCTCCGCATACGCTCCATTAAGATTTTCAAAGTAGACAAGGTATCCATACTCAGGACCGTCGTAGAAATAGTTGATGTAGCACTGTTCATCACAGTCGTATGGAACGTAATGTTCGTTTGACCCGTTAAAGTAGATTGCCACGTCCAGGTCTCCATCACCATCGAAATCTTCCATGACATGGTTCCACCCTTCACCCTGAATGTAGGGCTTGGGGGGATTTAATTGAATCCATCCGGCTTGCCTTTTGAACAAAGGCTTTGACGCTGAGTTCAGATAATTAGTACCTACTTCGGTTTCGTTTTGATCGCTCACCCCATCCGCGTCACTGTCGTTCGCGCCGCTGAACCCGTAAAGGCTTGTGTTTATCAGCAGCGTCTTAGCATTTGAGAGATACGATAGCTGTGATACAGGAATAGAGTTTCCGCGAAGATCGACGTATTCCAGGGAGATAGCACTCTGGAGTGCTGAAATGTCGGATATGCCAAGATTCTCGGCATCGAGCCTGGTAACCCGTTTCAGTTCTCCAAGTTGTATCTGATCCAGACTATTGCGCCCTAAGGCCGCATTGAGCGCATTTCGAAGCGCGGCATCCGCGATAGTGATCTGGAGTGAATTGGCGGGACTGGACATCTGCTCCGCCGCAGCGATCGCCTGAATGGCCAATGCAGTGACGTACACGTCGGCCGCGAACGAGCCGGACGGTTGCTGTTCGGCGACAATTGAAGACAGAAGCGCAACAGCCGTGGGGGTCTGAAGTCCCGTTGCGTTTAACGCCAGATAGGCCAGCGCCCGCAGATGCAAGGGGGAGGAAGTGCTTACCTTTGACGCAAGTACCGAAGCCGCTTCGTTGAGGATCGGCGGCAGGCCTGAATCGTTGGCGGCGCCGGTTGCCAAGGCCATCATCACGATCGCGGTAACGAAGGGATCGGACGCCTGGCCCAGGGACGTGGCAGGCCACCCTCGGTCATTTGCCACAGCGAGCCTTGACGCCTTGAGATAACCCACTGCCTCCGCTTCGCTGCTCACGGCGTCTGCATCCTCGCGCATGGCGATAAGGGCAAGCGCAGTGTCCAGCGGCGATGAGGTGTAACGGGTACTCAGGCCCCAACCTCTTTGGCCTGCTGCTACTGCTTGGCTTGACTGATTGAGGCTATCGGTGTCGACGGCCGCGTTCCCAGTGGACATCGACAGCAGTCGCAACCGCCTGGCGAGTGAATCGTTGTTATCGGCCTCATGGTTTTTTATCCATGCGAGCCCAGCGTAATAGGCTGCGTAACGGCGGTTCACTTTCTGCAATGCGGAGACGGCCTCGGATGTCTGAACAAATGTCGCCGTATGGGAATAGCCCGGCCAGCTACCGTCCGATATGTCATGCTGCTGCTCAAGCCATGTAGCCGCTCGATCGACCGCTTCGGCATAGGGTCCCCCATAGGAACATGGATGCAGGCTGCACAATGCGAATGCCAAGGCGGTTTTTTTCAAAAACGTCAGCCGGATAGAACCGCTCGCCTTCTTGATCGCTCGAGAACTAGGTTGTTTAGACACCTGATGCATCCTTGTCTGTGATTAGCAGGACGTCGCCGCGCACGCGCCCACTGCGCACGGGCACTATCCTCGGTCGCCACAATCGGAATACAACTTAATCGTATTTGAGAATTACTATCAATCATCCATAAGGATGATGTACGCCTATGCCAAAGGGAATTTCTCCCGGAACCAAGGTCGGCTCGTAGCGCGTCGAGCTAAGTCCCCGATCTTCGTTAATCTGATTGCGTACCTTCCGCGCCGCGCTGGCCGACCTCGGCGGCACGCCGCCGGAACTGCTGGCCAACGAAGACGCCATGGCGCTGTTCGAGCCCATACTGCGCAACGACCTGCGCATCAGTGAAATCTATGCCGGCGCCGCAGGCTGGCGCATGAGCTGTCCGCTGCTCGCGTTCCACGGCAGGCAGGACGCGCTGCTCGGCGAATCGGAAGTGAGCGCCTGGCGCGACTGCACCTCGGCGCGCTTCGACCTGCAGGTGATGGACGAACCCCACATGCTGCGCCGCCCCGCCTTCATGCAGGTGCTGCAGACCGTATCGGCGCGCTGGCCGCGCGGCTTGTTCGGCTGAGAGGGAAGACCGGGAAGAGGACGTGGGCGCCGCGGCCGGTTCGGGGCCGTGCTGGCTGGCGTTTACGGCTGGCGAGCTGGGGGCTGGCGAGCTGGAGGTGTGGCTGGCTAGCGGGGTCGTGGCGGGCTGGCCTTATCGGCTGGCTGGCAGGGTAGGTGGATCGGCGATGACCGGCATCGCGGGATGGACTCAGCCGCGCGTGACGCGGCGGCGGGACAGCGCGACGACCAGGCCGAGGCCGGCCAGCATCAGGGCGTGGGTATCGGGCTCGGGCACGACCGCCACGGCGACCGTCACGCCACTCGCGTCGAACACGGTCAGCGTGCCGCTTTCGCCCGCGAACGGAGTGTTCAGATAGACACTGCCGGCTGGCTCGTCGCTGGCCGGAAATGCGCCGCCATTGAGGCGACCGTCGGCGCTGATGTTGGGCGTGGAGCCCCCCGCCTCGTCGCTATTGTTCCCGAGTTCGTCGCGCAGCATGCCACGCGTCGTGTTCATCACCGTGGATGCGAGCAGGCTGCCGGGATACGCACCGAGGGACAGGCGCGTATTCAGTCCGTAGGCGACATCGCCGTCGTCGACACCGATGGTGTAGCGGTGCGCCGATCCGAAGGAGGCACCGTCCGAATCGAGCACAATGCTCTGGAACGGTATGCCGGCGATCTGGGGGTTCGGCGCATTGCCGAAGCCGGGAACGCCGGGCTGCGTGAGATCGAGCGCATAGCTCAGCGCCACCGGCGCACCATTGACGATGGTGAGGCGGGCAGTGCCATAGGTGCTGAAGGTGGGCAACAGGAACTTGTCGCGTTGCGCGACCGCGTTTCCGGCGCCGTCCACGATGCCGTGATCCGATGCGCCCTCGATGCGCCACGTGTCCGCCTCCAGCCTTTCGATCAGCGGGGAATGCAGGAAGAAGCGCGTGCCGGGAGAGACATTTGTCGTGAATACGCCATCCGAGCCGTCCCAGTTGCTGATGTAGAACTGGCCATCCAGCTTGAGCACATCAGGCTGGAACTGGGCGAACGCATGCAGTGCGTTGCCCGGCACGAACGGGTTCAATGCGTCGGGGCCGGCGAAGGATGCCGGGGTGAGCGCCGCGGTGAAGTTCACCAGCAGGCTGTCCGCCCGAGCGACCTGGGTGGACAGGGCCAATCCCGCGGCAACGGCACCGAGCACCCCGAACTTGATCGGATTCCTCTTCATGAGGTTTCTCCATACGGTTGATAGGAGCCCGTGAGTGCCACTTAGCGCGATTACGGTTGCATGCGGTCCGCGCGCGACGATGTGCTGGATGACCGCGGGTTCGTATCGGTCCTGGAGCCGTCGTCACCGGCAGCAGGCACGGATGTGCCGCGCACGATGACGAGTTCCGTCATGCGCGGCGGGCGGCCGCGCAGATGCCGTGCCCCCATGCTTTCCGTGCATCGCTCGTCGCGCGCCGCGGCGCGTTGCATCGGCCACACACATCATCGAAACGTCGCCTGAACGTCACGCGGGCGTATTGATCGCGCGTGAGCATGCGCGCTCATGAAGCGCGATTACCCACTGGACACCGGCGGCGAAGAACCCGCCGACACCCCTGCCCCGCAGCTCGCGCTGCGCACGGTATGGATTTCCGACCTGCACCTGGGGACCCCCGGATGCCAGGCCGAGGCCTTGCTGCAGTTCCTGAAGGATGTCGAGTGCGACACGCTGTACCTGGTCGGCGACATCATCGATGGCTGGCAGTTGCGTCGCCAGTGGTACTGGCCACAGGCGCACAACGATGTGGTGCAGAAGCTGTTGCGCAAGGCGCGCAAGGGCACACGCGTAATTTTTGTACCGGGCAACCACGACGAATTCGCGCGCCGCTATGTCGAACACAGCTTCGGCGGCATAGAAGTGGCTTCGGAATGGATGCATGAAACCGCCGACGGCCGCAAGCTGTGGGTGGTGCATGGCGACCTGTTCGACGGCGTGATCCAGTGTGCGCGCTGGCTCGCCCATGTCGGCGACCGTGCCTATGAATTCACGCTGAAGCTGAACCGGCACCTGAATTCGCTGCGCGCGCGCATGGGCCTGCCCTACTGGAGCCTCTCGCGCTATCTGAAATTCAAGGTGAAGCGCGCGGTGAGCTATGTGAACGACTTCGAAAGCGCGGTCGCGCGCGAGGCGCACAAGCGCGGCGCCGATGGCGTGGTGTGCGGCCACATCCATCACGCAGAACTGCGCATGATCGATGGCGTGCTGTACGCCAATGACGGCGACTGGGTGGAAAGCCTGACCGCGCTGGTGGAACATGCGGATGGCCGGCTGGAAATCATCGAATGGGCGGAACAGCGATCGCGCTGCATCGCGCGCGAGCCGGTGCGCGATGAAGACGCGCAGGCCCCGGTCGGCGGCGAAGCGGTCGCGGTGTGAGATCGCGGGTCGGGTCGCGATGTGAACTCTCTGCCGCGTATGCGGCAGCGAATCGGACCGGCACACAACTCAATGTGCAGCGGATTATGCCGGGCGGCCGCTGAAAGGCGATTCAGGCGCTGCGGAAGGGGCTGAACCCGAGCGGTTTCACCTGCGCCTGCCCTTCCGCCAGCGCGTCGAGCAGCACCGCTTCGAGGTCGGCCACCACGCGGCCCCAGTCCTGAGCCATGGCAGTCTGTCGCGCAGCATCGCCCATGCTGCGGCAGCGCGATGCATCGGCAGAAGCCTCGCACACCAGACTGACGAAGCGCGCGGCATCGCCCAGCGGCGCGAGCAGACCGTTGTGCCCGTGATGCACCATTTCTGCCGCCGCCGCATAGTCGAAAGCGACCAGCGGCAGACCGCTGGCCATGGCTTCCATCACCACATTGCCGAAGGTTTCGGTCAGGCTGGGAAACACGAACAGATCGGCCGACGCGTAGTGGGCCGCCAGTTCCTCGCCGCGCTGCACGCCGGCGAAATGCACGTCCGGCCACGCTTGTTCCAGCGCCGCGCGATCCGGGCCGTCGCCCACCAGCACCATTTTCAGTTGCCGGCCGGAAACCTGCGCGGCGCGATAGGCTTCGCGCAGCACCGACAGATTCTTCTCCGGCGCCAGGCGGCCGACACACAGCATGACGCAGGTCTGTGGCGAGGCGCCCCAGCGGGCGCGCAATACCTCGCTGCGCCAGGACGGCGAAAAAAGCGTGGTATCCACGCCGCGCGCCACCACGGCCAGGTTCTCGAAGCCCATGCGCTGCAACTCGCGCCGCAGCGCCTCGGTCGGCACCATGGTGCGCAGGGTCTGGTTATGGAACTTGCGCAGATAGGCAACGATGGGCTTGCGCAGCCAGCCCACCCCGTAATGCCGGCTGTAGGCGTGGAAATTGGTCCGGAACTCGGACACCACCGGCAGCTTGAGCTTGCGCGCGGCGCGCAGCGCCGACCAGCCGAGCGGCCCCTCGGTGGCGATGTGCACGACATCCGGCCGGGCTCGCGTCCACAACGCCACCAGCGCGCGCGTGCACGGCACGCCCATCTTCAGGTGCGGATAGCGCGGAATCTGCATGCCGTGCAGCAGCACTTCCTCGTAGCGTTCGGCCCGGCCCGCATCGTCATCCGGATTCTGTCTCAGCCGCACCAACTGTATGGCGTGATGACGCGCACGCAGTCCTTCGGCCATGCGCGCGACCGTGGTGGCCACGCCATTGACCTCGGGCGGATAGGTTTCGGTGACCATGGCGACACGCAGCGATCGCTGCAGCGGAGCGAGGTCGTCGACCACGAGGTCGGAAGCGGACACGGTCTTCATGTCGCCATGCTAGGCCGCATGTTTGACGCTTCGATGACGGCGGCGGCGGGTTTCACGAATACGTCATGCATTGCGTTCACTCGAACTTCACACATGACGGTCACCAATTCTTCACACGGCGTGGTCACCATTCCGTCACGCCGCGCGGAGCGTCGCGCGGTGCGCACACCGTTTCCACGAGGAGCCCTGACGACATGAACGCCTTCCTGCAGGCGCTGGACACCCAGCGCTGGGACGACCACCGCTACTACCACCACAGCCGCATCAACCAGTCGCTGCATTTCATCAGCGCACTGAGCTTCATGGTTGCCTATGGGTACGTCTTCATCGATCCGGCCATCGCCGGCCTGATCGGCTGGTGCGTGTCCATGGTGAGCCGGCAGTCCGGTCACTTTTTCTTCGAGCCCAAGGGCTATGACCATGTGAACCAGGCGACCCACGAGTACAAGGAGGAAATCAAGGTCGGCTACAACCTGCAGCGCAAGGTCGTGCTGATGACCATCTGGGCTGCATCGCCGGTGCTGCTGTGGCTGTCGCCCTCTCTGTTCGGGCTCATCGTGCCGCACACCACGCTGAACGAGTACATCCACGACGTGGGCATGCTGTGGTTCGCGCTCGGCGTGGCCGGCCTGCTGTTCCGCACCGTGCAGCTCTTCTTCGTGCGCGATGTGATGACCGGCATCGTGTGGGCGACCAAGATACTGACCGACCCCTTCCACGACGCCAAGTTGTACTGGCGGGCGCCGCTGCACCTGCTGCAGGGCGAACTGATGGACCCGGCACCGGACAAGCGCTGAGCGCGGACACCCGCGCGGCGCGCCGCGCGGGTCGTCCGCTTCAGCGACGATGGGCCAGCATTTCCCGAAGAATGCCGCGGCGGATGGCCTTGTCCGTCTGACCCGGCGCCGCCCACCACCAGCCGTCCGCCTGCATCGCCCGCGCCGCCGCCACGAATCTTTCGGTCATGTCCGCGAAGTCGGCATCGCTGAAATTCAGGCTGAAGATGAAGCGGCCGGTACCGACCCAGCTCAGAGCCAGTCCATGCAGTCTCAGATAGAACTGCAGCATCCAGTTGTAGCGCGACGGCTGCGTGTAGAACAGCGTCCATACGCTGGACATATTGGCTGCCTGCACCGGCAGACCTTCCTGCCGCATGCGCGCATTGAACTGCGCCGCGCGCGTGTTCCAGCGTTCGTCCAGACCGTCATACATCGCCCTCACCTGCGGGCTTTCGAGCCGTTCGAGGAACACCTGCATCGCGCCCATCACATAGGGGTGCGAATTGAAGGTGCCGCGCGCGAAACAGATATCCACCGGACGCTCTTCGCGGAAGCGCCGCATAAGATGCGCGCGGCCGCACACCACGCCGACCGGCAGCCCGCCACCCAGCGTCTTGCCGTAGGTCACCATATCGGCACGCACGCCGAAGTATTCCTGCGCGCCGCCGGCCGCCAGCCGGAAGCCGAGGAACACCTCGTCGAATATGAGCACGATGCCGCGCGTGGTGCATACCTCGCGCAACTGCTGCAGCCAGCGGGTATAGGCGGCGCGGTCGTAGGCGGCGCGACGCGCGCTGTCGACCAGGGTCGAATCGCCGGGCGCAGCCTGGTTGGGATGCAGCGCCTGCAGCGGATTCACCAGCACGCAGGCAATGTCGCGCCGGGTGCGCAACACATGCAGCGTGCGCTCGTCCATCTCGCGCAGGGTATAGGTTTCGCGCGGCGGCAGCGGATTGCCGGGGCCGGGCTGAACATCCTCCCACCAGCCGTGATAGGCGCCGCAGAAGCGCACCAGGTGGCGCTTGCGCGTGTGGTAGCGCGCCAGCCGCACCGCCTGCATGACCGCTTCGGTGCCCGACATGTGGAAGGACACCTCGTCCATGCCGGACAGCGCCTTCAGCCGGACCACGTTGTCGGCCACACAGGGATGCAGCGCGCCGAGCACCGGGCCCAGCGCCCGCACGCGATCGGCCCCTTCATCCATGCACGATCGGTAGAAATCGACACCGAATACGTTCACACCGTACGAACCGGTCAGGTCGATGAAACGGTTGCCGTCGAGGTCGGTCACGGTCACGCCTTCAGCCGACTGCACGAAGGCGCCGACCTTGAGGTGATCGCGCAGCACCGGACCGAACTGGAAGGGCACGCGATAGCGTCCGGTGAACTGCAGGTCGGAAATGCCTTCGCGCGCGGCATCGGTCAGCGCCAGCGATTTCGCGTAGCGCTGCGTGTAGGCCTCGGCCAGTTGGGCCAGTCCCTTGCGGCGCAGTTGCTGGATTTCATCGGGCGCGCCGTCGCTGGCGAAGAAGCGCTCTTCGTCATAGGCGTAGCCGGGAATCAGCGACGCGACGCGCTTGGCCATGCGGGAATGGCCGGTGAGCGACGGGTGCTTGGCACGCGAAAGTTCAAGGCGCCGTTTGGCGAGGGGTGCGGTGACGGCCAGAGCGGCCACCGCGAGTGTGGTGAGGGTCAAGGTTTCGTCCATGACCGCAGTATTAACGTCCGGAGTTGACAGTCTCGTGAAGGTTTCGAATCAAATGCGCGCAACGCGCGATCGACTTCTGCAGCAGGAAGACCTGAATTTCCTGCTCACCAACCGCGTGCCGCGGCTGGCGCTGACCCGCTTCATGGGCTGGTACAGCCGCATCGAAAGCCCGTGGCTGACCCGGCTGTCGATTGCAATCTGGCGGCTGTTCAGTGACCTGGACCTGAGCGACGCGAAAAACAGCGCGTTCCGCAGCCTGCATGAATGCTTCACGCGCGAGCTGAAGCCGGGGTCGCGACCGGTGCATCCCGATGCGTCGTTACTGACCAGTCCGAGCGACGCCATCGTCGGTGCCTGCGGCACGCTGGAAGGCCTGGACGCGCTGCAGGCCAAGGGCATGCCTTACCGCTTGCAGGACCTGTTCGGCTCGGACGAGGCGGCCGCGCCGTGGCGCAACGGGACTTACGTGACGCTGCGGCTCACTTCCAGCATGTATCACCGCTTCCACGCACCGTGCGACGCCCGGCTGGAACATGTGACCTATCTCAGCGGCGACACCTGGAACGTCAATCCGGTCGCGCTCAAGCGGGTAGAGAGACTGTACTGCCGCAACGAACGCGCCGTACTCAGACTGCGTCGCCCCAATGGCGACCGGCTCGCGCTGGTACCGGTGGCCGCCATCCTGGTCGCCAGCATACGTCTGCACGCGCTGGACGTGCGCCTGCACCTGCGCTATCGCGGACCGAACGAAATCCCGTGCAATGTGGCGATGACGAAGGGGGAGGAACTGGGCTGGTTCGAGCACGGGTCCACCATCATCGTGTTCGCGCCGCCCGGCTATGCGCTGGCCGACGGCATCACACCCGGCGCGCGGCTGCGCATGGGCCAGCCCTTGATGCGCATGCCCAAGGACGCCCGCTGAATCACAGCGCGCCCGGCTCGATGCGGGTGATCGAGAAACCGCCCGGCTGACGCAGGGCGATCGCCAGATGGGTGCCATCGGCACGGATGGCGTGATGGAAGTGCCAGGCCGAGGGATCGGCCTCAAGCTCGGCATCGGTCTTCAGCGCAAGGCGGCCGTCCTCGCCCGGCAGAATGCAAAAGCGCTGCAGCCCGGTCGCCAGACCGGTGCCGCGCGCCTTGACCCAGGATTCCTTCAGGGTCCACAGCATGAGGAAGCGCTGTGCGCGCGTGAGCACCGAATCGGCGCCGCGCAGCCAGGCCGATTCGGCCGGCGCGAAGAAGTCGTCCGCCAGCGACGCGAAGTCATCCGGCACGCGATCCTCGACATCGACACCGCACAGTGGATTGCCGGACAGCACGCAGGCGATGGCCGAGCGCGCATGCGACACGTTGAAGTGAAGGCGGTCGCCCCCCTGCTCGACCGTCAGACGCGGACGGCCCCATTCGCCGACGACGAAGCGCCAGTCCTGCGGTGCACGCTGTGAGCCGCCATGCCGGCTCAACAGGCGGCGCAGCAGGATGCGGGCGCTCTGGAAGCGGTGACGATCGGCATCGAAATGGAAGCGCGCGGCGCGCGCGCGCTCGTCGGCCGACAGCAGCGCAAGCGCCTGCGCGGTCGGCGCCGACGGGCTGTCTATGCACAGCAGGATCTGATCGCTGGCCGGCGCCATCGAGGGATACCTCGGCAAGAGAAAAGGGCACACCGGATGACCGGTGTGCCCTCGCGCGTCAGCGCGGCGGAACTCAGGCGCGCTTCGCGCGACGCGCCACGCCAGCGAGCAGACCGAGACCGGCCAGCATCAGCGCATAGCTTTCGGGTTCCGGAACCGGTGCCAGGTTCTGCACCGAACCGGTCACGTCCCACGCATAGCGGAAGGTGTAAGGCCCCACCTGATTCGAATCATCGACGAAGAGCTCGAAGCTGTCGCCATCGATCACGAAAGAACCGTCGTAAGAGTAGCTGCCGTAGCGGAAGCTGATCGGCAACACCAGATCGATACCCGTCACTGCTCCGCCCGCCAGTGTCACCGATCCGGAGAAAGACGTCGATTCAATGGTGCGATAGGCGCCGAACGTATTGGCGGCATGACCGTCGTTGTCCGCGATGTAGCGCGAGAATGCGTTGTCGGGCATGGACACGCCGGTGATCACGCCAGTCGCGTCATCATAGGTGATGGTACCGACATTCAGGAAATTGCCGAGATTCGGGAAATAGATCGCGCCGCTCCCCACAACCTCACTCGTTCCGATCAGGAACGAACCATCGGCCATCAGGCCGTAATCCTCGCTGTCTTCGTTTTCGATGATGCCCCAGTCCTTGCCCAGTTCGCCATAGACATCGGAGAAGTAGTCATAGAAGCGGCTGCCTTCGTCCGCCGACAGGCTGAGGTTGAAGGTGCCCGCCTGGGCGGTGTGCGTGGTGAGTGCGCCGAATGCCAGCACGGCGATGGATGAAGCGAGTTTCATGAGGCCCCCGTTGGATGGAATTGGATGTTTGCGGCTGGCGCGCTCGGCTGGCTTCACACCCGATGATCATTAACGCGAATCATACTCATTATTTTGATGAGTGTTTGGTGCTACCGCTTCGATCCACGGCGGAAAGCGGCGCGCGGACACATTCGTTCACAGACCGGCGCGAACCGCTGTCGCGGGCATGACACGGCGCGCCAGTCCGGAGCGATCGGCGGACGGAAAGACCGCGTCCGGATCCAGCACCACGCTGTGCGGTCTGCCTGTCACGGCGATGTCGAGCGCGTGCTGACCCGGCGCCACGGTCGTGCGCAGTAGCGTCCGGCCGCTTTCGTCGCGGATGTCGACCGGCAGCGGAAAATCCATCGCACTGTCGATCTGCCGCCCCAGGCCCTGGGCGACCAGACGCCGGGTGCGCACCTGCAGTGCCAGCCGGTAGGCGCCGGCCTGTCCCGGTGAAAGCGTGGCGCTCACCACCTCGTGGCGATAGCTCACCACGTCGTGGAACAGCGCGTGGATGCGCGGACGCAAGGCGTCGGGACTGTGGGCCAGAATCGCATCGCGCAGTCCGGCGAGCGTGGCATAGGGCCGGTCCGCCCCCGAGTGTGTGTCGAGGAACTGCCGGATCGCCGCCAGCAAGGCAGGCTGTCCGATCTGCGCCTCGATCAGTTCGAGCATCATCTGTCCCTTGTAGCGCGCGATGAGCACCTCGTTGCCCACATCGGCAAGCGCCGGTTCGGCGAAGTCGACGCGCCCCAGCGCACGGAAGAAATCGCGCATCTGGCCTTGCTTGATCTGCAGGAAGCGCTCACGCCCATGCATTTCACGCCGGTACAGATTGGTGGCATAGGCGCTCAGCGACTCGCGGATGACGAGACTGCCCGGCGCCTCGGCGGCGATGATGCGGCCTTCCCACCAGGCGTGCCCGAGCAGATAGCCCAGCCAGCCGACGATGGCGTCCTCGCCCGCGGCGTCGCGACGGGCCTTCCACGCCAGCGCCTCGGGCAGCCCGAGCGTTCCGCTGTCCCAGAACACCATGCCGGGGTAGTAGGCGAATTCCACCAGCCGCAGACGATCGAAAGGCGCGGCACCGAAACGCTTGCGATAGAAGTCCGCCAGTCCGGCCAGTTGCTGCCCCATGAAGGCCGCGTTACCGGCGTGGGCGGGATGGTGGAACAGCTCGACCGGCAGCGCGGCGTCCTCCAGCACCTGCTGCCGGTAACGCGCCGAATACAGCGTGAACACGCCGGCGTGCGGCCCCTCGCTGCGCACGCGCAGATAGTTGCGGCCACCCTGCTGCCAGCGCTTCAGTTCGTGACCGGAAGCGACCGGCGTCTGATCGGCATCGGTACTGACCGTCACGTCGGCCGCTCCCCAGACGACATGGCTGACGAAATGCGGCCGCTGCGGCCCGCCAGGTGCGCCTCCCTGAGCCGCTTGCAGCGGCGGCAAGCCCAGCTTTGCGCGCTTCCACGCCTCCTGGTGTTCGACCAGGCGGGTGTAGCCGATGACGGGCAGGATGAAGGGGGAATACAGTGCGCTGCCATTCCCCACCACATCATTGGCCGCGAACAGCGGCAGATCGTCACTGTCCGACTGGTTGCGGAAACCGCGCGGCGCGTCGCTGCGCGTCACGAAAGTCATTTCGGTACGCGCCCCCGGCGGCAGTGGCGTCGCCAGCCGGTAGATGTAGTAACCCCATTGCGGATGCGCCTCGATCAGACGAGCCCCCTCGAGATCGAGGCGGGTCAGCCTGAGGTTCATGTAGGTCGCCACGTGCACTTCGGTCAGCGGGCGTCCGCTGCGGTTCTCCAGTACATACCGTCCGTGCGCCACGAAGCGCTGCTGCGACGGATGCATGTCGACCGCCACCCGGGTATCCACCACGACCGGCATGGGCAGGTGCTCGTATCGTTTGAACAGCCGCTCGAACTGTGCCCCCGTGAGGTCCTTGCCCGGCGGTTCGAATGGATTCAGCACCGCAGTGTTGTAGACGATCCAGCCCCCCGCCGCGCAGATTGCCAGCGCACCGCCAGCCAGCAGCAGGCGCGAACGGCGGCTGGCGTCGCGCCATACTCGTGGCCTCACCGCGCCGCGCGGCCAGAGCAGGCAGGCCAGCACGACCAGCACGCCGCAGACTGCCGCCCAGTAGGCGACATACCAGAAGTACCCGTTCAGCAGTCCGCCGAAGCCATTCATCGGCGAGTAGCCGATGTCGCCGCTCTCGCCGAAATGAAGGATCTTGTGATGCAGCCCCATCGCGTCCAGCGGGATCTGCAACAGCGCAATCAGCAGCAGCAAAGCGATCGCGGCGTACTTGTGCCGCACGGCGACGTGCAGGAAGACCGCGAGCACGGCAATGAAATAGAAGTAGGGACCATTCACCGCGAACAGCATGAAGGCCGACAGTCCGGGCTCGAAACGGTAATAGCCCTGCGTGACCTGGTACACGGCCAGTACCGCCATGCACATGAGCAGATTGAGCGTGATCACCGCGAACAAGGCGCCCAGCCGAGACAGCACGAACAGCCAGGACGGCGCCGGCGTGGCCTGCAGCACGGAAGCGATGCCGACATCGCGGTCGCGCCACATGAGCTCGGCCGCGTAGACGACGATGATGGCGAACAGCACGTAGTCGAAATACATGCTGGCCGTATGGATCAGGATGTCGGTACTGGGATCCGAGTGTTCGAACGAACGACTGCCTGCCGCCGCGAAGAACAGGCTGACCAGACCGCAGGCCGTCAGCATCAGGAACACGCGGCTGCGCAGCACCATGGACGTTTCGAAGCAGGTCGCGGACCACAGTAGCGACCACGTGGATGCACGACCGGCCGGTGGCGGTGCGCGTGACGCGAGGGCGCCGCCGGCCGGTGGCTGCGCGGGAGTTCGCGCAGGCTTGCCGTCACGCCGCTCCGGGCGCATGTCGAAGCGACGGTAGGTGAACAGCCATGCGCCAGCCGCAAGGGTCAGCCACAGCGCACGATTGGCAAGCAGGCGGCCGGAGAGCTCCGGCATCAGCGTGTTGTGCTGGTGGACCGTCCACGCCAGCGTCTGGCTTTCCAGCGCGAAGTAGGCGAAAGGATCGGCGAGCGACCACAGATCCAGCATGTCGTAGTCGAGCTGTTCCACGCCCACAAGAAGCATGGCCGCGATATAGATCATGACCAGAACGATGGCGCCGGCATAGGCGACGACCATGCTGCGCGAGGGCGCCGCGAGCGCGAAGGCGAAGGCGGACACGACGCACAGATTGGGCAGCGTGATCAGCAGATAGCTGGCCACGTAGGCATCGGCCCTGAACGGGCCGATGGCGTAGGGGCTGAGACCCGGCATCAGACTGCCCGCAATCATGCCCGGCAGATAGCCGGAGAAGGCGAGCAGGCCGACAAGGAAGGCTGCCAGGAAACGCAGACCGAAATAGCGGAACTTGCTGACCGGCGTTGCCAGTATCAGCGACTCGATACCGACGCGCGCATCGCGTACGCAACTTTCGGCGACGAATGCGGTGGCCGCAAGAACCGAGAACAGGCCGTACCAGATCGTGGTCTGGAAGATCTGGGACGGGCTGTTGATGAAGAAGAAGGCGTTGCCGCGACTGCCGTTCGAATACGCATCCGCGAAGCCCAGCAAGGCAAAGATGCCAAGTACCACCCAGAACACAGGACGGCGGAAGTGATAGCCGAACTCGAAGCGCAGCAGTGCCCGGATGTCACCGTATGAGGCGGCCGCGCACATGATCAGTGCGTACCGATCGCTGTGAAGAACACATCATCCAGATCCGCATCCGCAGCGTGGAAGCCCGGTCCGGGACAGGCATCGGCCAGCACGCGGACATGCTGGACGCCACCGAGCACGCGCCGGCTGATCACATGCCGGTCTGGATCGAGCGGGTCGCCTGCGTTCTGCCGACCCGACCACACCCGTCCCCTGAGCTCGCCGAGCAGATCGGCCGGCCTGCCGCGGCGGACGAGACGCCCCGCGCGCATGACGCCGACCTCGGTCGCGAGCGCCTGCACGTCCTCGACGATATGCGTGGACAGCAACACCACGCGCTCGCCCGCCAGTTCGGCCAGCAGGTTCTGCAGTCGCATGCGCTCGCCGGGATCGAGACCGGCGGTCGGTTCGTCGATGATGAGCAGAGCCGGATCACCGATCAAGGCTTGCGCGATGCCGAGGCGCTGTCTCATTCCCCCGGAGAAGCCGCCCAGATGCCGTTCGCGCGCGTCATACAGATTCACCTGCTGCAACAGGTGATGGGCCAGATCGCGACGCGCGCGCGCGGGCCCCACGCCCTTGTAGAGCGCGAACTGTTCGAGCATGGCCTGTGCGGACACATGGGGATAGAGGCCGAATTCCTGCGGCAGATAGCCGATGCGCTTGCGCGCCTCATCGGGATGCGCAAGCACGTCGACCCCGTCCAGCCGTATGGAGCCGCTGTCAGGCAGTTGCAGCGTCGCGAGCGTGCGCATCAACGACGACTTGCCCGCACCATTCGGGCCCAACAGGCCGAACACACCGGGCGCGAGCCGGACATCGATGTCATCGAGCGCCTTCACCCCGTTCGCGTAACGCTTGTTCAGATGGCGCACTTCAAGCATGGCAATGCTCCCGGCAACTGGGCCCTCGTCGAAGGTACTCTTGCATGCAACCAAAAAAGGGCGGTGCAGCCTGGATGCACCGCCCCTTCCTTACCTCAATCTGGAATCAGATCAGGCAGCAGCCTTCATGCGACGGCGCGCCACCGCACCGATCAGGCCGAGGCCCGACAGCAGCATCGCATAGGTTTCCGGCTCCGGCACGGCCATCGTCATATTGACGACGGCCTGACCGTTGATGCCATTGGCGACATATACGGCAGTGCCAAGGGCTGCATCGCCCGATACCAGACGGGCGCTGCTGGTGCTGTCCACCAGCATTTCGATGCTTTCGACGCGGGTATCCCAGCCGCTGCGGCCGAGCACGGCGTTGTTGATGGTATCCGCGGCATTGGTGGACGACGGTGCCCAGCCCGCGCCGTTGTACTCGACCAGCGAACCGGCGGTGGCGATGGTTTCGTACTCGATGCTGAACACCTTGCCATCGACCAGCGTGACAGTGCCACTGCCCCATGTCGTGGAGCTGGGCAGCACGCTGTAGCCATCGCGCACGGTCAGGGGGTTGTTGTTGCGCGGGGTTTCGATCACGCCGTCGCCGTCGAAATCGCAACCGCCACGAGTCGTGCAGTTCTCCACCCCTTCGACATAGTTGGGGTTGGGCTTGGTGGTATTGGCATTGACGCCTTCAACGCCATTCACCAGGCCGCTGAACAGAGCGAAAGACACGGTCGAACTGGCTTCATTGTTGCCGAAGCTCAGAACATGGGTGCCGGTCAGATAGTTCTCGTAGTTGTTGATGACCAGCCAGCCTTCGAAGGTGGAGTATTTCGTTTCAGACGCCACGATGCCTTCGAGATCGGACTTGTAGGACGCCGAGTGGGTATCATCGAAGTTGTAGCTGGTGGCACCACCGAATTCCATCACCAGCGTGCTGGCATGAGCGCCCAGGGTGGTCGCGGCCAGAACGGCGGCGATGGCAAGCTTCTTCAGGTTCATTCTTGAGGACTCCATGTAATCAGTTTGTCTTTCGGTGGCTGGCTGACCTCAACTCGCTCCCGTAATGAGAATTGTACTCATTTGCTAACGGTATGCAAGAATTTTTCTTACACGTCACGGAGAGCACTTCCTGCAAAAAAAAAGCGCATCCCGAGGGATGCGCTTCTTCGGATGGCCTGGATAGCCTGGATTCAGGCAGCCGCCTTCATGCGACGGTGAGCCGCCAGACCGATCATGCCCAGACCGCCCAGCATCATCGCGTAGGTTTCGGGTTCCGGAACCATGACAACCGCGCCGGTCGCACGGACGTTCTGGGAGAACACACCACCATCGTCCAAAGCCACATTCGGGCCCGAACCAGTCAGAGAAATGTCGATCGAATAGATCTTGACCGGGAAGGAGCCCAGGGTACGGGTGTTGAAAGCAGTCAGTGCGGCACTGTCCACACCGGTGGCATTCCACACGAAGCTGGTGACGCGGCCATCCACAATGGTCAGCGAGCCCGAGGTACCGACTTGAGAGTCATCCGGCGTGAAGGTGCCCGTCGTGCGATCACGCGTTCCTTCGATGCCGGTCAGCAGGCCGCTCACCAGGCTCAGCTTGAGGTCGCTGTTCGACGACGCGATGCTCAGCACATGCGTGCCGGTCAGATAGTTCTCATAGTTATCGACGATGATGGTGCCATAGAAATCGTTGAAGTCGTCGTCTTCGTACCAGATGTTGTACAGATCAGCATAGGCCTCGGGGATGGAGATGCTGTTCACTTCTCCGGAGAAGTTGAAAACGAGCGAGCTCGCGTTTGCGCCTGCCGACATCGCAGCGATGGCACCGGCCAAGGCGATCTTCTTGAAATTCATGGGTTCTGCTCCAGGTTGATGGAATGGACGGTGGCGGGCGTGACTCGACTGGCTTCCGTAATGAGAACAATACGTATTAGTTTGTTTGTTAGCAACCTAATTTAGCAAGTTGATACACGCGGTTGCAGCAGGCTTGATGCGCACGCGGCACTGAACCTCAACTTGTCACTGCGGAATCAAAGAGAACGGCCGCACCGAGGTGCGGCCGTTTCGCTTGGCCGTCCGTAGTCGCGAAGAACTTACGGAGGAAGAATGTTCAAATGGTCGGGGCGGCGGGATTCGAACTCGCGACCCCTTGCACCCCATGCAAGTGCGCTACCAGGCTGCGCTACGCCCCGACTCAGCCGAAAATTATAACAGGGGATCGACTGTTGAGGGGCGTCGGCACGAATAAATCAACGACGCGCTGGCACGCATGCAACGCCGGGGCGGCGGTCAAGACAACAGATCGAGTATCGCCTTGATCTCTTCACGCAGAGCGCGCAGGTCGGGAGCGGAGGACGGCACCTCGGTCGAAACGGACGATTGCGGGTCGCTGCCATCGAGCCGGTTGCGGGCACCGCTGATGGTGAAACCCTCCTCGTACAGCAACTGGCGTATGCGCCGTACGAGAAGGACTTCGTGATGCTGGTAGTAACGGCGGTTGCCGCGCCTCTTGACCGGCTTGAGCTGCGTGAATTCCTGCTCCCAGTAACGCAGCACGTGCGGCTTGACGCCACACAGCTCGCTCACCTCGCCTATCGTGAAGTAGCGCTTCGCTGGAATCGCCGGCAAAGGTGCGAGAGCGTCCTTATTCGTCGGATCCATCGTAAGCGATGCCCTCGACTGCCGACTTCAGTTTCTGACTCGCGTGAAAGGTCACGACCCGCCGGGCGGTGATCGGGATTTCTTCGCCGGTCTTGGGGTTGCGCCCCGGCCGCTGCGGTTTGTCGCGCAACTGGAAATTGCCGAAACCGGACAACTTGACGCCATCGCCGCCTTCAAGCGCGTCACGGATTTCGTCAAAAAAAGCTTCAACCATATCTTTGGCTTCGCGCTTGTTCAGGCCCACCTGTTCAAACAGCATTTCCGCCAGTTCGGCCTTGGTCAGTGTGCTCATGCGGCTTCCTCTTGCTTCAGACACTTGGCCGCTTCACGTGCGCAGCTTCGCACCGAACTCACCTTCTGCATAGCTCACCAGTTGCTGTACGGCCGCATCCACTTCCGCGTCCGCCAAAGTACGTTCAGTATCTTGCATAACTATCCGGAAAGCAAAGCCTTTTTCCGTATCTGCTATGCCCTTGCCCTGATAAAGATCGAACAGGGCGATGTCGCGCACGATGTCCGGCGCAGCCTTGCGCAGACCCGCGAGCAGCGAGCCCGCAGACGTCGCGCGCGGCAGCACGAAGGCCAGATCGCGGCGGACGGAAGGCTGACGGGACATGACGCGATGCGCCGGCATCGGTACCGCAAGCAGCGGGTCGACATCGACTTCAAACACGACAGGCGGGGTGCCCAGTTCGTAGCGCTGAACCAGTTCGGGGTGCAGTTCTCCGATATGACCGATCACGATACCGTCGAGCGAGATCGATGCGGAACGCCCCGGATGCACGGCCGGATGAGATGCCACCGCGAATTCCGCCTGGTGTGGCCACAGGAGCGCTTCGACATCCGCCTTCAGGTCGAAGAAATCCACCGGCCGGCCCTGAGCCCCCCACTGTTCAGCGAACACCGGCCCCCACGCAAGCCCAGCGATGCGCAAGGTCTGGCGGTAACCGGGCACCGGTTCCGCGTTTGCGTCCTTCGCGAAACATCGACCTATCTCGAACACACGCACACGGTCGATCTGGCGGCGACGATTGGTCGCCACATTGTCCACCAGGCCGCTCAACAAGGTCGAACGCATGACCGACATCTGGCTCGCGATCGGATTGGCCAGCACGACGGGCTGTCCGTTGCCGGCGAAATCGCCTTCCCACGAGGCCTCGACGAAGGCGAAATTGATCACCTCCTGGTAGTCCCGATCCGCCATCAGATGCCGGAGGGCATAGGCGTCGCGCCTGGCCTCGCACGACTCCGGCATGGCGAGCCGGCCGACCGGCGGCGTGGTCGGGAAGTTGTCGTAACCATGCAGACGCGCCAGTTCCTCGATCAGGTCAACCTCGATCTCGAGATCGAAACGCCAGCTCGGCGGCTGTACGATGAAATCGCCTGCGTCGCGGACGAAGGACAGGCCGAGACGGCCCAGCAATGTCGCGATGGCCTCCTCGCCGAGGTCCATGCCGAGAACACGCGCAGCACGCGCCGGACGCAGCCGCACCGGACGCCGCTCCGGCAGTCGCGTGATCTGGTCATCGATCGGGCCCGCCTGTCCGCCGCACAGCTCGAGTATCAGTCCTGTGACACGCTCCACGCCGGCCACGGTATCGGCAAAATCCACACCGCGTTCGAAGCGATGTGCCGCTTCGCTGGAGAATCCATAACGGCGAGCCCGGCCCTGGATCGCGTCGGGCAGCCAGAATGCAGCTTCAACGTAGATGTTGCGCGTGTCATCCGAGCAGGCGGTAGAAGCGCCGCCCATGATGCCGGCAAAGCTCTCCACACCCCGGTCGTCGGCGATCACTCCGCAATCGGGCGTCAGTTCTATCGTCTGTTCATTCAGCAGTTCGAGCTTTTCGCCGGTCCGGGCCCACCGAACCGACAAGCCACCCTGCACCTTGTCCAGGTCGAACACGTGATTCGGCCGGTTCATTTCCAGCATGACGTAGTTGGAAATGTCGACCAGGATGGAAATCGAACGCATGCCCGCGCGCTCCAGCCTGCGCTTCATCCAGTCAGGTGTCTGCGCGCGCGCATTCACGCCGCGGATGACGCGGCCGGAGAACCGGCCGCACAGGTCGTCCGCGTCGATGCGCACCGGCAGCACATCGGCTATGGCCACAGGTGCCGGCGTCCACTCCGCAAGCCTGACTGGCGTGCCGGTCAGCGCCGACACTTCTCTCGCAATGCCCTGCATGCCGAAACAATCGGCGCGATTCGGGGTGAGCTTGATGACGAAAACATGGTCATCAAGATCGAGATAGTCACGGATGTCCTGACCGACCGGCGCATCGCCCGGCAAGGCAAGCAGGCCGGAGGCCTCATCCGATATGCCCAGTTCGCGCGCCGAGCACAGCATGCCATTGCTTTCCACACCGCGCAGCTTGGCGCGCTTGATGTCTATGCCGGGCAGCTTCGCGCCGACGGTCGCACACGGCACCTTCATGCCAGCAGCCACGTTCGGCGCGCCACATACGATCTGCAGCGGCTCTCCACCTGTGTTCACCTGGCATACGCGCAGGCGATCGGCGTCAGGGTGCGGCGCAACCGACAGCACTTCGGCGACCACCACTCCGGAGAACGCCGCGGCGGCAGGATGCAGTTCCTCGACCTCGAGGCCTGCCATGGTCAGCAAATGGGACAGAGCGGCGGTGTCGATCGCCGGATCGACGAAGCTGCGCAACCAGTTTTCGGAAAATTGCATGTCTCGGAACCTCAGCGGAACTGGCTCAGGAAGCGCACGTCGCCGTCATAGAACAGGCGCAGATCATTGATGCCATACCGGAGCATGGTCAGCCGGTCCGGGCCGAAGCCGAAAGCGAATCCGGTGTAACGCTCGGAATCGATGCCACAGTGGCCGAGCACATTCGGATGCACCATGCCGCAGCCGGCGATCTCCAGCCAGCGTCCGGCCAGCGGCCCGCTCATGAATGCGACATCGATCTCCGCGGACGGCTCGGTAAACGGGAAGAACGAAGGCCGGAAACGCACATCGAGCTGATCGGTCTCGAAGAATCGATGCAGGAAGTCGCTCACTACACCCTTCAGGTCGGCAAAGCTGACCGATTCACCGACCCACAGACCCTCCACCTGGTGAAACATCGGCGAATGCGTGGCGTCGGAATCGACGCGATAGACGCGGCCCGGCGCAATGATGCGTATTTCGGGCATCACCGGGGCCGCAGCATGACGGGCCACATGAGCCTGCATGTAGCGCACCTGGATCGGGCTGGTATGGGTGCGCAGCATGACGTCACTGGCACCTTCCAGATAGAAGGTGTCATGCATGGACCGCGCCGGATGATTTTCCGGCGTATTCAGTGCCGTGAAATTGTGGAAATCGGTTTCTATCTCCGGCCCATCCGCCACGTCGAACCCGATGCCGCGGAACAGCTTCTCGATACGCTCCAGCGTACGCGACACCGGATGCAATCCACCTCTGCCGGAACCACGTCCGGGCAGCGTCACATCGAGCGCTTCCTCGGCCAGACGGGCTTCGAGTGCGGCGCGTCGCAGGGCCTCGCGGCGCGCCTCAAGCGCCATCTCGACTTTCTGCTTGGCGACATTGATGGCCGCTCCGGCCTCCTTGCGCGCGTCGGGATCGAGCTTGCCCAACCCCTTGAGCCGCTCTGTCAGGCTGCCCGCCTTGCCCAGATAGCGTGCCTTGGCCTGCTCCAGAGCGCTCACATCGGGTGCGGCCAAAAAATCCGATTCAGCTTGCGAAACAAGGACTTCCAGATCACTCATCGAGGTCTACCCACTTGATTCAGGGACAAAAAAAGGAGGCCAGGCCTCCTTTTTTTGCGTCGTGCACGCTCAGGCGGCGAGCTTGGCCTTGGCCTGGTTCGCAATGGCTGCAAACGCAGCCTTGTCGAACACGGCGAGATCAGCCAGCACCTTGCGATCGACCTGGATCGACGCCTTGTTCAGGCCATTGATCAGGGTCGAGTAGGTCATGCCCAGTTCGCGGGCGGCGGCGTTGATACGCACGATCCACAGCGAACGGAACTGGCGCTTGCGCTGGCGACGATCGCGGTAGGCATATTGCCCCGCCTTCATCACCGCTTCCTTGGCGATGCGGTATACGCTCTTGCGACGACCGCGGTAACCCTTGGCCTGATCGAGGACCTTCTTGTGACGGGCCCGTGCCGTCACACCACGCTTGACTCTCGGCATCTGTCGGACTCCTTACGCGTAGGGCATCATGTTGCGGACGCGTGCGTCGTCCGTGGCGTGCACCGCCGTCATACCGCGAAGCTGACGCTTCGACTTGGTCGTCTTCTTGGTGAGGATGTGGCGCTTGAACGCCTGCGAGCGCTTGATGCTGCCGCTCGCCCGGACCTTGAAGCGCTTTGCAGCACCTTTCTTGGTCTTCATCTTGGGCATGACAGAAACTCCATTTATGTCATCTTCACAGGTGGCCGCGAACCGTTCGCTGCACTTTCAGACCCGTGAATACTTGTTTTGCCGACACTTTCGTGTCGGCGACGCGAAGCCTGAGCTTCGCGTATCGCCGGTGGGTTCCGGCAGATCCAGAAACTGTCTCAGACCTTTTTCTTCTGCGGCGCCAGCACCATGATGAGCTGGCGACCTTCAAGCTTCGGAAACTGCTCGACCACGGCCAGCGCTTCCAGATCGCTCTTCACTCGCTCAAGCAGACGGATGCCGAATTCCTGGTGCGCCATTTCGCGCCCGCGGAAACGCAGCGTCACTTTCGCCTTGTCACCGTCCTGCAGGAAACGTGTCAGGTTGCGCAGCTTGATCTGATAGTCACCCTCGTCCGTCCCCGGACGGAACTTGACTTCCTTGACCTGTATCTGCTTCTGCTTGGCTTTCGCCTCGGCAGCACGCTTTGCTTCCTGATACTTGAACTTGCCATAGTCCATCAGACGACAGACCGGCGGCTTTGCGAGCGGCGCAATTTCGACCAGATCAAGCCCGGCTTCCTCCGCCATGGCCAATGCCTGGCGTGAAGACATGATTCCGAGTTGCTCGCCCTCATCGCCCACGAGGCGGATTTCCGGGGCGTTGATCTCCGAATTGATGCGCTGCGATTTTTGCTGACTGATGCTCGTGCTCCCGAGACGAAAAAAATCAAGCCGTGCGATCGATGCCTCGCGTCGCAACTTCTTCAGACAGACGCTGAATCAGGTCGCTGAGAGACATCTGCCCGAGGTCGATATTGCCACGGGCACGCACGGCCACCATGTTCGCTGCCTTTTCCTTGTCGCCGACGACGATCTGGTAGGGCAACTTTTGCAAGCTATGTTCGCGGATTTTATAGTTAATTTTCTCGCCGCGCAAATCGCATTCAACGCGCAGACCGGCGTCGCGCAGCGCATCTGCAACTTTCTGGGCGTAATCAGCCTGCGCCTCCGTGATGCTCATCACGACCACCTGGACCGGTGCCAGCCACAGCGGGAAGTTGCCGGCATGGTTCTCGATCAGGATGCCGATGAAGCGCTCCAGCGATCCAAGGACCGCACGATGCAGCATGACCGGACGCTGACGCGAATTGTCCTCGGCGACATACTCCGCGCCCAAGCGTTCGGGCAGCACGAAGTCCAGCTGCAGGGTACCGCACTGCCAGGACCTGCCGATCGCATCCTTGATGTGGTATTCGATCTTGGGGCCGTAGAACGCGCCCTCGCCCGGCAACTCCTCCCACTGCATGCCCGAGGCGGACAGGGCGTCACGCAAGCCTTGCTCCGCACGATCCCACACGTCATCTGAACCCGCCCGTTTGGCGGGTCTCAACGAGAGCTTGACCGCCACATCGGTGAAGCCGAAATCGCGATAGACGCTCTGCAGCAGTTCGTTGAACGCGGTCACTTCCGCGGTGATCTGGCCTTCGGTACAGAAAATGTGTGCATCGTCCTGCACGAAGCCGCGCACACGCATCAATCCGTGCAAGGCGCCGGACGGCTCATTGCGATGGCAGGAGCCGAATTCGGCGATGCGCAGCGGCAGATCGCGGTAGGAATGCAGCGTGTTGTTGAAGATCTGTACGTGGCCCGGGCAGTTCATCGGCTTTACCGCGTAGTCGCGCTTTTCCGACTCGGTGGTGAACATGTTCTCGCGGTAGTTTTCCCAATGTCCGGACTTCTCCCACAGCACGCGGTCCATCATGAGCGGCGTCTTCACCTCGCGATAACCCGCGCGATCGAGCGCATTGCGCATGTATTGCTCGATCTGCTGCCACACGACCCAGCCCTTCGGATGCCAGAACACCATGCCAGGCGCCTCTTCCTGCATGTGGAAGAGGTCGAGTTGCTTCGCGAGCCGTCGGTGGTCGCGCTTTTCCGCCTCTTCCAGCATGTTGAGATAGGCGTCCTGCTCATCCTTCTTCGCCCATGCCGTGCCATAGATGCGCTGCAGCATTTCATTCTTCGCATCGCCACGCCAGTAGGCGCCCGCCACCTTCATCAGCTTGAACACCTTGAGCTTGCCGGTGGACGGCACATGCGGGCCGCGGCACAGATCGATGAAATCGCCCTCCCGATAAAGGGATACATCCTCACCGGCCGGGATCGACGCGATGATTTCCGCCTTGTAGTGCTCGCCGATGGACTTGAAGAAGTCGACCGCCTTGTCGCGTGGCCACACCTCGCGCGACACCGGAATGTCCTTCTTCGCGAGATCGGCCATGCGCTGCTCGATGGCGACCAAGTCTTCCGGCGTAAACGGGCGCTTGTAGGAGAAATCGTAATAGAAGCCGTTGTCGATGACCGGACCGATGGTCACCTGCGCATCCGGAAACAGCTCTTTCACGGCATAGGCCAACAGGTGGGCGGTCGAGTGACGGATCATGTCCAGGCCGTCAGCATCCTTGTCGGTCACGATGGCCAGTTGCGCATCACCCTCGATCAGGTAGGACGTATCGACCAGCCTGCCGTTCACGCGCCCGGCCAGTGCGGCCTTGGCAAGGCCGGCACCGATTGAGGCGGCGACATCGCGCACCGTTACTGCGGAATCAAAACTGCGGACCGAACCATCGGGCAGGGTGATGTTGACCATGGAGGTGCTCCGGAAAACGGTAACGGGTCTGTAATGGAATCGACGGACGAAAAAAAAGTGCGGCCTTGGCCGCACTTTTCTGTCTGCGCACGTCGTCACGTGCGTCTTTGGCTGCAGGCCTCAGGCGATGATGGCTCCCGGGATGAAACGAGTTCGCGGTGTCATAACGCTGCCTTTCGAACCTGCAGTGTGGTGTTGGTAGGCGCGATTGGACTCGAACCAACGACCCCCACCATGTCAAGGTGGTGCTCTAACCAGCTGAGCTACGCGCCTGCAAAGAGGGCGCAAGTATAGCGGCTTTTCGCCCGCTTACAAGAGAATTATTTTCAGCCAGCCTGCCAGGCAGCGAGGTATTCCTTCCAGTGCTCGCCCGGCTGGGCAGCCAGCCAGTCCCGCACGAAAGCGATTTCCTGATCGTACTGCCCGCGATCAAGCACGCCGCGCATCAACTGGAAGCGCTGGAACACGAGAAAGGTGTTCAGCACGTCGGTTTCGCAGTAATCACGGATCTGCGCGATCTCGCCGCGCTGCCACGCCCCCCACACCGCGGAACCGTCCATGCCCAGCTTGCCGGGAAAACCGATCAGCTTGGCGAGTTCGTCCAGGGGCGCGTTACCGCGCCCCTGATAGAGCGCGAGAAGGTCCATCAGGTCCAGATGACGCGAGTGGTAACGGCTGATGTAGTTGTTCCACTTGAATTCGCGCGCATCCGCCCCGTCGCCCTCGCCCATTTCCCAGTAGCGCGGCGCGGTCACGCCGTGGATGAGACCGCGGTAATGCAGTACCGGAAGATCGAATCCGGCGCCGTTCCAGGACACGATCTGCGGCGTGAGCTTCTCGATGCCTTCGTAGAAGCGCTGGATGATCTGGCCTTCGCCGTTCTCGGGCTCCGACAGTGACCATACCTTGAGCGACTTCGCATCGCGCAAGGCACAGGAAATGACCACCACGCGCTGCAGATGCAGGGGCAGGAAGTCATGTCCGACGGCCGCCCGTCGCTGCTGGAACGCAAACTCGGCAACCTCGGCATCGGACAGATCGGCGGGCAGCCTGTTCAGGGCGCGGATGCCGGCGACGTCCGGAATGCTTTCGATGTCGAACACGAGTACTGCGGCCATGGAACCCTGTCTCCGGAGAAGGCGAATCGGCGGAATTCTACCGTGGGTGAACGGACCGCCGCTCGGTCCCGTTCACGAGGGGAACACGCCGGTCGACAGATAGCGGTCACCGCGATCGCACACGATGGTGACGATGGTCGCATTCTCGACCTCTTCCGCAATGCGCAGTGCGACCGTCAGTGCGCCACCTGAACTGATGCCGGCGCAGATGCCCTCCTCGCGCGCGAGGCGGCGCGTCATGTCCTCGGCATCCACCTGTGACACATACTCGAGCCGGTCAACGCGGGCACGATCATAGATCTTCGGCAGGTAGGCTTCCGGCCACTTGCGTATGCCGGGAATCTGCGAGCCCTCCTCGGGCTGGCAGCCGATGATCTGTACCGCTGGATTCTTCGACTTCAGGTAGGTCGACGTGCCCATGATGGTGCCAGTGGTGCCCATTGAACTGACAAAATGAGTCACACGGCCATCGGTATCCCGCCAGATCTCCGGGCCGGTGCCTTCTATGTGGGCGCGCGGATTGTCCGCGTTGGCGAACTGGTCGAGGATGATGCCCCGTCCTTCGTCGCGCATTTTTTCGGCCACGTCACGCGCCAGCTCCATGCCGCCATCCCTCGACGTGAGCACCAGTTCGGCGCCATAGGCCGCCATGCTCTGGCGTCGTTCGATGCTCTGGTTCTCCGGCATGACGAGAATCATCCGGTAACCGCGCATGGCGGCCACCATCGCCAGCGCGATGCCGGTGTTCCCGCTGGTCGCCTCGATCAGCGTGTCGCCCGGCTTGATGTCACCACGCTCCTCGGCACGCAGGATCATGGACAGCGCGGGCCTGTCCTTGACCGAACCCGCGGGATTGTTGCCCTCGAGCTTTGCCAGGATGACATTGCCCCTGCCTTCGTTTCCTGCTCCCGGCAGTCGCTGCAAACGGACCAAAGGCGTGTTGCCGACGAAATCCTGCAGTGTCTTGTAGTTCATGATGCCCATCCGTGAAGGTTCAGAAGACAGTTCAACGCTGCCCGGCCGGCTTCGGTGGGTCGCCCGCCGGCTTGGGGGGCGCGGCAGATGCCGCTCCTGCGGGCGTCGGCACGGATCCTGCCGGACGCGGAGGCGGTGACGACGGAGCGCCTGCCGCAGGCGCGGATGACTTCGCCGCACCGGCCGGCTCAACCGTCGCTGCCGGCGACAGACTGCCGGGCGATGCGGCGCGCCGTGCGCGCAGCACTGCGATGACCGCGAACATTACGATAATGGCAGCGGCCAGCATCCACATCCAGGAAATGCCGGAGGCGCCGGCATTCGATGGAGACGGCATGTCGGGCGTGACCGGGGACCGTGCAGGCCCGGCCGCACCTTCCGGCTGGACCTGCACGACAAGCAGCGGCGTCAGGCCGGCCAAAGTCCGGGCGCCGATGCCCTTGACCTTGCCCAGATCGTCCACCGATCCGAACGGTCCGTGGGCCACCCGGTACTCGACAATTGCGCGCGCGCGAGCAGGCCCCACCCCGGGCAGCGCGTCCAGCTCCGCCTCGGACGCCTTGTTCAGATCGAGCGCCGCCCATGCGGGCAAGGCGAACACCAGCAACAGGACAGGACACAACGAACGGCGCATGCTCGGCTCCGGAAAGCGACAACAGCTAGAGGATAGCGCTCAGTCGTCGTCGTGGCGCAGATCGGCTTCGAGTTCGCGCAGCGAGCAGACCGCGGTACCCAGTTTGCCCACCACGATGCCGGCCGCGCGGTTGGCCAGCCGCATCGCTTCCACCTGGGTGGCGCCCGATGCAAGCATGACCGCCATGGCGGCGATCACCGTGTCGCCGGCGCCACTGACGTCATACACCTCACGAGCGAGCGCGGGTTCATGCACGACACCGTCGGCCGAATACAGACTCATGCCGGCATCCGAACGCGTCAGCAGCAAGGCGCCGAGCCCGAGTTCCTGGCGCAGAGCGTGCGCCCTGCGAGCAAGGTCGTCGTCATCGCTCCAGCTGCCCACCACTTCCCGCAGTTCGCTGCGGTTGGGCTTGAGCAGAGTCGCGCCAGCGTATCGAGAATAGTCGTCGCCCTTGGGGTCGACCAGTACCGGCTTGCCCTCGGCGCGCGCGATATCCATCATGTCGCGAATATCGGCGAGCGCGCCCTTTCCATAGTCGGACAGCACCACGACATCGGCATCCCTGACACGGCGTGCGAACTCATCGAGTTTCGCACACAGCACCTCGCGCGCCGGCGCGCTTTCGAAATCGATGCGCAGCAACTGCTGCTGGCGTCCAAGCACGCGCAACTTGATCGTCGTGTCGAGCTGGCCATCTTCATGCAACGATGCATCGATCGATGCCGCCGCCATCTGCGCGCGCAGCGTGCGCCCCGGCTCATCGGCACCCACCACCGACAGCAGGCTGACCTGCGCGCCCAGCGCTGCGCAGTTTCGTGCCACGTTCGCCGCGCCGCCCGGCCGCTCCTCGACGCGGTCGATCTTGACCACGGGCACCGGTGCTTCGGGGGATATGCGATGTACATCGCCGAACCAGTAGCGATCCAGCATCACATCGCCGGCGACGAGGATGCGAGCATTCCGGGTGTCTGGCAACACGGGTTTCATGCAGATGTGCTCAAGGGGTCAGGTCGAATTCTTCGGTGCGCTTGGGCGGATAGGTCTCCCAGCCGCCACACGCCGGACAGCGCCAATGGAACTGGCGCGCCTTGAAGCCGCAATGATCGCATCGGTAGCGGGCCACCCGCCGGGTATGCGCATGGATGATGTTCTTCATCAGGTCGGAATCGGTGCGCGCCTCGGGCGGCAGGGTCTGCATCTGCGCCTCGAGCAGCTTGTCCAGGCCGAGCAGCGTGGGATTGCGCCGCAACTCCTCCCGCACCAGGGTGAGCGCCCCCGACGGTCCCTCGGCATCCAGTTCTTCCTTGAACACCACGTCCAGCAGATCGAGCGAAGCATGTCGCTCAAGATAGCTCTTCAACAGCGTAATGCCCTGGCGTTCGCGCCCCAGACGCCGGTATGCGTCGGCCAGGCGCGCCGCCACCAGCGCAAGATAGACCGGGTTCTGCTGTTCGATGCGCTGCCAGCAATCTATGGCCTGCTCCAGCCGCTGGTCAGCGGCAGCCACATCGCCGAGCAACATGAGGGCCCGCACGCACTTGCGGTGCGTCGAAAGCGCTTCTTCCAGCAGTGCGCGCGCGTCATCGAGCCGCGACTGCGCAAGAGCATGAGTTGCCAGCTCGCACAGGAACTGTGCGATGTCCTTCTGCGCACGATGGGATTCGGTTTCAGGCAGCACCTTGGCGATCTCGATCGCCTTGCGCCATTCCTTCTCCTGCTGGTAGATGTCGAGCAGATGATGCAGCGCCTCGGTATCGAGCGCACTGCCCCGCAATCCGACGAACACCTCTTCTGCGCGGTCGAGCAGACCGGCCTTGAGAAAATCCAGTCCGAGTTCGAGTCGCGCAGCCAGCCGCTGATCCGCGCGCACGTCATCGCGGCTGGCAAGCGCCTGGTGGATCTGGATGGCGCGATCGGTCTCTCCCCGACGACGAAACAGATTGCCCAGCGCAAACTGCAGTTCGACGGTCTGCGGATCCTTGCTGGTCGCCTCGATGAAAGAGTCGATGGCACGATCCGGTTGTTCGTTGAGCAGGAAGTTCAGGCCCGCAAAGTAGGACTTTGGCAGCGCGCGGGATTCCCGCACGAGATGCCGGATGTCTATGCGCGCCGCAAGCCAGCCCAGCCCGAAGAACAGGGGCAGGGCAAGAAGCCACCAGAGTTCGATTTCCATGAATGGATGAAGAGCTGTTCAGTCGGCCACGTCGTCGTGCGAACGTGTCGCCCGGCGCTGCGCAATGGACCAGCCGGCGACCAGACCGAACACCGCACCGATGAGGAACAGCAGGAAAAGCACGAGTGATAGCTCCACGTGCCAAGCCTGCCCAAAAAAGAAGCGCAGCGTTACCGGATCGCTGTTGCGCGCGGCCAGCCCGAGCAGCAACAGGAAAGCAACGATGCGGAGCACCCAGTTCAGGATGGCCATCGCGTCGTCATCAAACCGGACGGGTAGCGGGGTCCAGGGTCTTGTCCACGCGCTCTCGCAGCTCCTTGCCGGCCTTGAAATGGGGCACCCGCTTCTCGGGGACCAGCACCTTCTCGCCGGACTTCGGATTGCGCCCCACACGTGGAGGGCGGTAATTCAGGGAAAAACTGCCGAAGCCGCGGATTTCGATCCGGTCACCACGCACCAGCGCGGCCGTCATCTCATCAAGAATCATCTTCACCGCGAAATCGGCGTCCTTGGCGACCAACTGCGGAAATCGGGCGGCCAGCCGGCTGATCAGTTCGGATTTGGTCATGGTGGTTCAGATGAGCGAAAAAGCGTTGCGGGGCGGTCACAAGACAACGCCGCCCGTAGGCGGCGTTGTCCGAGCACTCCGTACCGGGTGTCCGATCAGGAGTTCTTGAGCTTCGCCTTGAGCAGCGCACCGAGGTTGGTGGTACCGCTGCTGGCCGAAGAACCTTCTGCCTGGATCTTCTGGATCGCATCCTGCTGCTCAGCCTGGTCCTTGGCGCGCACCGACAGCGTGATCGAGCGGGTCTTGCGATCCAGATTCACGATCATCGCCTCGACTTCATCGCCCACGCTCAGCACAGTGGTGAGATCCTCGACACGGTCGCGCGACGCTTCGGACGCACGCAGATAGCCTTCGACGTCCTCGTTCAGCGCGATCACCGCACCCTTGGCATCGACCGACTTCACGCTGCCACGCACGACGCTGTTCTTGTCGTGGGTGGCGATGAAGTTGGTGAAAGGGTCTCCATCCAGCTGCTTGACGCCCAGCGAAATGCGCTCGCGCTCGACATCGATGGACAGCACGACGGCCTCGATCTCGTCACCCTTCTTGTAGTTGCGGACCGCTTCTTCACCAGCCAGCGACCACGACAGATCCGACAGGTGCACCAAGCCATCGATGGCACCCGACAGGCCGATGAACACGCCGAAGTCGGTGATCGACTTGATCTGGCCGCGCACCTTGTCGCCCTTCTTGTGATTCATCGCGAAATCTTCCCACGGGTTCGGCATGCATTGCTTCATGCCCAGGGAGATACGGCGACGGTCTTCGTCGATTTCGAGGATCATCACTTCGACCTCGTCGCCCAGCTGGACAACCTTGGTCGGATGGATGTTCTTGTTGGTCCAGTCCATTTCGGACACGTGCACCAGACCTTCGATGCCCTGTTCGATTTCGACGAACGCGCCGTAGTCGGTCAGATTGGTCACCTTGCCGAACAGGCGGGTACCCTGCGGGTAGCGACGCGAGATGCCCACCCACGGATCTTCGCCGAGCTGCTTGAGGCCCAGCGACACGCGGTTCTTCTCGGCATCGAACTTGAGCACCTTGGCTTCGACCTCGTCGCCCACCGCCAGCACTTCCGACGGGTGACGGACACGGCGCCAGGCCAGGTCGGTGATGTGCAGCAGGCCATCGATGCCGCCCAGGTCGACGAAAGCACCGTAGTCGGTGATGTTCTTGACGATACCCTTGACGACCGTGCCTTCCTTGAGGGTTTCGAGCAGCTTTTCGCGCTCTTCACCGGCGGTCAGTTCGAGCACGGCACGGCGCGACACGACAACATTGTTGCGCTTGCGGTCGAGCTTGATGACCTTGAATTCGAATTCCTTGCCTTCGTACGGCGTGGTGTCCTTGACCGGACGCAGATCGACCAGCGAACCCGGCAGGAAGGCACGGATGCCGTTGGTCATGACGGTCAGACCACCCTTCACCTTGCCGGTCACCAGACCCTTGACGATGGAACCATCGCCAAGCGCCTTTTCCAGTTCGTTCCATGCGGCAATGCGCTTGGCCTTGTCGCGCGACAGACGGGTTTCGCCGTAACCGTCCTCGAGCATCTCGATGGCGACGGACACGTAATCACCGGGCTGAACGGTAAGTTCACCGCGATCGCTGCGGAACTCGTCGATCGAGATGTAGCTTTCCGACTTCAGGCCGGCATTGACGACGACGAAATTCTGATCCACGCGCATGACTTCGGCGGTGATGACTTCACCGGCGCGCATTTCCTGGCGCGTGAGGCTTTCCTCGAACAGCGCGGCAAAACTTTCCATGGAGTCGGAAGACTGGGCAACTTGGGACATTGGCAAAAACCGCTTGCGCGGCAACGGGTTGGATTTGAACACTGCACGCTGCGGACATCCGCCGCGCACGCCACGGGCCGACTCGCGACGGCCCAATCGTCATTAGGCCGTCTCGGGACGGCCCACTACTCTTCATCAGACCGTCTCGCGACGGCCCACTTTCATCAGGCCGGCTTGCGGCCGGCCCCGCTTCGTCGAGCCACCGGCGGCTCGCTGCCACCGGCGGCTCGCTACATCACTGCGTCTGCTGCATCACTTCGATTTTCGCTGCGCCCACGCATCCAGCACAAAACGGACGGCGGCATCCGCGCTCATCGAACTGGTATCGAGCAATATCGCATCGGGCAATTGCACCAGTGGCGCATGCGCCCGGCTGCGGTCTCGCTCGTCCCGTTCGCGCAAATCTTGCGAAAGACTTTCCAGATTAGCAGAAAGCCCTTTTTCGATCAACTGCTTATATCGGCGTTCCGCGCGGATATCGACACTCGCGGTCAGGAACACTTTGAGCGCGGCATCCGGAAACACGACGGAGCCCATGTCGCGGCCATCCGCTACCAGGCCTGGCGCCTCACGGAAGGCGCGCTGGCGCTCAAGCAGCGCGGCACGCACAGCGCCATGCACCGCAACTTTCGAAGCGCCCACCGAGGCCAACTCGCTGCGCATGGCTTCCGAAACATTCTCGCCGGCCAGCCATGTTTCCCCACCGGCAAAGCGGACATCCAGTCCGGCAGCGACCGGCGCGAGCGCGTTCTCGTCGTCGAAACCCACGCCTGCCCGCAGCGCCGCCACCGCCGTGAGGCGATACAGCGCGCCGCTGTCCAGCAGGTGGAAGCCAAGCTCGGCGGCCACACGGGACGCCACCGTGCCCTTGCCGGAGGCGGAAGGCCCATCGATCGCGATGACCGGTACACCTGGCATCGGGCTCATGCGACCACCTCGGCCCAGCGGGAGAAGTACTCGGGAAAGGTTTTCGCAACGCAACCGGGGTCCATGATGCGCACGGCTACACCTGCCAGCGTCGCAAGCGAGAAACACATGGCCATCCGGTGATCGTCGTAGGTATCGATAGCGGCATTCGCGACAAATACGGCGGGAGGCGTGATCGAGAGATAGTCGCTGCCCTCCTCGACTACTGCACCCAGCTTGCGCAGTTCGGTGGCCATGGCGGCGATACGGTCGGTTTCCTTTACGCGCCAGCTTGCGATATTGCGCAGGCGGCAGGGTCCGTCGGCAAACAGGGCGCAGATCGCAAGCGTCATGGCCGCATCGGGAATGTGATTCAGGTCCAGATCAAAAGCTTTCAACTGCCCGCCCTGAGGCGCACGCGCCTCCATCCAGTTCGGCCCCATTTCGACCTGTGCACCCAGCTGTTCCAGTGCGTGCGCGAAAGCCACATCACCCTGCACCGAATCGTAGCCGACCCCCTCAACGCGCACCGGTCCGCCCCCGATGGCACCCGCGGCCAGGAAATAGGAGGCCGAAGAGGCATCACCTTCCACATAACAGTCGCCGGGCGATACATAGCGTGCCGCGGCCGGCAGATCGATGGCGGCCCAGTCGTGACGCACCGCGCTGACGCCGAAACGGCGCATCAGGGCCAGCGTGATATCAACATAGGGTTTGGAAATGAGCTCGCCGATGATTTCGATCCGCACCGCCCGCCCGGTCAGCGGAAGCGCCATCAGCAGGCCGGTCAGGAACTGGCTGGACACGTCTCCGCGCACCCGCACGACCGACGCGTCCAGAAACTGCGCCGGATGGATGCGCAGCGGCGGGTAGCCCTCGTTTCCCTCGTAGTCGATACGGGCCCCCATCTGGCGCAGCGCATCGACCAGATCGCCGATGGGGCGTTCATGCATGCGCGGCACGCCGTGCAGTCGATATTCGCCCCCCATCAACGCGAGCACGGCAGTGAGAGGACGAAACGCCGTACCCGCATTGCCGAGAAAAAGGTCGGCCTTGACCACCGGGAAGCGTCCGCCCGTGCCCCGTACGCGGTAGTTGTCGCCACCTGCGTGCATCCAGTCGACCGCGAGTGTGCGCAAGGCATCAAGCATCCGGTCGACGTCATCCGACGACAGCAGGTCATGCAACAGCGTGTCGCCTTCGGCCAGCGCAGCCAATAACAGCGCCCGGTTGGAAATGCTCTTGGAGCCGGGAAGGCGCAGTGTTCCGCGTGCGGTACTGGCCGGAGGAAGATCGAGAAAGTCGGTTTTCATCGTGCGTAAGCGGAGCCGCTCCGGCCCCGGAAGTGGTTCAGCCCTGGCGATTGGCCCAGGCAGTGCGTGCTTCCCGCGCGCTGCCTATGCGCGCCTCGAGACCCGTGGCGTCGCCGTTCTCGATCAGTCGCCGGTAGCGGGCAAGTTCCGCCTCATAGGCGGTCAGTTCAGCGAGCAGAGCTTCCCGGTTGGCGAAGAAGATGTCGCGCCACATTTCCGGGTGGCTGGCGGCGATGCGGGTGAAATCGCGGAAGCCCCCGCCAGCGAGATTGAAGATTTCCTCCGCATTCGTGCGTGCTGCCAAGGCTGATACCAGCGCAAAGGACAGCAGGTGAGGCAGATGGCTGACCGACGCCAGCCAGCGATCATGATGCTCGGGCGTGGTTAGGCTGATCAGCGCTCCGCACAACTGCCACGCCTGACGTACGAGATCGACGGACTCGGCCGAATTCTCCGCCAGTGGCGTCAGCACCACCCGCCGTCTTTCGTACAGGTCGGCACGCGCGGCCGATGGTCCGCTCTTCTCCGCGCCGGCGATGGGATGACCGGGTACGAATTGAGCGATGCGCGCACCGAAACAGCGACGGGCAGCCGCCACCACGTCGCCTTTGGTACTGCCGGCGTCGGTCACCACCGCATGCGCGGGCAGATGCGGCAGCAGACCGGACATGACTGCGGCCATCTGCCCGACCGGCGTGGCCAGCATGACCAGATCGGCGCCCTCCATCGCAGAGGCCCAGTCGGATTCGGCCCGGTCGATCAGGCCCAGATCGAGCGCTTCACGCATGCTGTCGGTGCTGCGACCGACCCCCACCACCTCGCCCACCTGCCCGGCATGGCGCAAGGCAGCGGCGAACGAACCGCCGATGAGGCCGACGCCGACAACGACCAGACGTCCGATCAGCGGTCTGTTCACGCCAGCGCCTTCTGCAGCCCTTCGATGAAGCGGGCGTTCTCGGATTCCAGCCCGATCGACACGCGCAACCACTCGGGCATCGCATAACCGGCAATCGGCCGCACGATCACCCCCTGCTGCAGCAAGCGCTGGTTCACTGCCGCGCCATCGCCGACACGGAAAGCGACGAAATTCGCATAGGACGGTATGTAGCCGATGCCTGCTCCGTCAAAAAAAACCGCCAGCTGCTTCAGGCCGGCCGCATTGAGTTCGGCGGAGCGACGGACGAAATCCTGATCCGCCAGCGCGGCAGCCGCCGCTGCAAGCCCGACACTGGTCACGTTGAACGGCTGACGCACCCGATTGAGCAGGTCGATCACGTCCGGCTGTCCCAGCCCGTAGCCCACGCGCAGCCCGGCGAGGCCATAGGCCTTCGAGAAGGTGCGCGAAACCAGCAGGTTCGGGTAGCGTGCGAGCCAGCGCGCACTATCGTAAGCGAGCGAGGCCGGCAGGTATTCGCTGTAGGCCTCGTCCAGCACCACCAGGACATCATGCGGCACCGAGGCGACGAAGCGTTCCAGCGGCCGCGCTTCGATGAAGGTTCCGGTCGGGTTGTTCGGATTGGCGATGAACACCACGCGCGTGTCATCGCGAATGGCTGCCCGCATCGCGTCCAGATCGCAGCCGAAATCGCATGCAGGCACCTCGATGCCTGCCGCACCGGCGGCCAGCGTGGCCAACGGATAGACCGCGAACGCATGCTTGGAATAGACCGCGCTGCGGCCGGCTCCGAGCAGCGCACGCGCCACCATTTCCAGCACGTCATTGGAACCGTTGCCGAGCACGATCTGACTCATGTCGACATCATGATGGCGCGCCACCGCCTGCTTCAGATCGAAGCCATTGCCATCGGGATAGCGCGGCACGTCGGCAATCGCCGCGAGTGCGGCCGCCTTCGCCCGCTCGCTCATGCCCAGAGGATTCTCGTTGGAAGCGAGCTTGACGATGCCCTCCTCGTCCAGCCTCATCTCGCGCGCCAGCTCCGAAATCGGCTTGCCCGGCTGATAGGGGGAAATCGAACGGATGTGCGCGGCAGCGCGTTCGAACACACTCATGACTGGCTGACCGAAAAAGGGTAGGAACCGAGCACCCTCAGCGATCCCGCCTCGACGCGTATGCGCTCGAGCGCGCGCGCAACGGCAGGATCGGACTGATGCCCCTCGACATCGACATAGAACACATACTGCCAGCCACCATTGCCGAATCCGCGCACCGGCCGCGACTGCAGCTTGGTCATGCTGACCCCTTCATCGGACAAGGGCTGCAGCAGACGCACCACCGCGCCTGCCTTGTTCTGGACGGTGAAGATGATGGACGTCTTGTCACGGCCTGACGGCCCGGCATCGTGCTCGCCGATCACAAGGAAGCGCGTGGTGTTGGCCGGATCGTCCTCGATATTGGACGCCAGCACCTTCAAACCGTAGGCGTCCGCGGCCGCTTGACCCGCAATTGCCGCGGCCCGCTCCTCCTCCCCTGCACGGATCGCCGCTTCCGCGTTACTGGCCACCGCGACCAGCGGAACGCCGGGCAGGTTGCGGTTCAGCCACTCGTGACACTGGGCCAGTGACTGAGCGTGGGAATACACGCACCGGATCTGCTCGAGCGGCGTGTCGCGCGTCATCAGGTTCTGTTCCACCCGCAGCATGACCTCGCCACAGATCATGCGCGTCGTGCTCAACAGCATGTCCAGTGTGCGTCCGACCGCCCCTTCGGTGGAGTTCTCCACCGGCACCACGCCATAGTCCGCGTTGCCAGATTCGACCGCACGAAACACGTCATCTATCGTCGCATGAGGCTGCAACGCAGGCGCAGAACCGAAATGACGCCGCGCAGCACTTTCCGAGAAAGTTCCGGCCGGGCCAAGAAAGGCAACGCTGAGCGGCTGTTCCAGCGCCAGACAGGCCGACATGATTTCGCGGAATACCGTCTTGACCGCCTGCGGCGGCAGCGGACCCGGATTGTCGTCCTCAAGGCGACGCAACACCTGGGCCTCACGCTCCGGTCGGTAGATATTGCCCCGCTTGATCTCCCCGATGCGATGCGCGTGACGCGCCCGCTCGGAAATCAGCCGCAATACCTCACCGTCGATTGCATCGATGGCGTCGCGCAACTTCAGCAATTCGTCGTTCGGACTCGGGTCGGAAGCCATGTTTCAGCCATGCTTTCGTTCAAATTCAGTCATGTAGTCGGCCAGCGCGCGCGCGCCGTCCAGAGGCATCGCATTGTAGAGCGAGGCCCTGATGCCGCCGGTTGCCCGGTGGCCTTTCAGATTCAGCAGCCCGCGCCGGCGAGCACCATCCAGGAAACGTGTGTTCAGCCTCGGTTCGCGCAGGAAGAACGGAATGTTCATGCGTGAGCGTGACGCTGGCTGGATGCGGTTGATGTAAAGCGATGAGCGGTCGAGTACGTCATAGACGAGGCGCGACTTCTCTTCGCTGCGACGTGCCATTTCGGCCACGCCGCCCTGCTTCTTCACATACTCGAAAACGAGCCCGGTGACCCAGATCGAGAACGCCGCCGGCGTGTTGTACATCGAATCCCACTCGACATGGCGCGCATACTTCATCACCGATGGCACCCCGTCGCGCACCCGTCCAAGCAGATCGTCGCGAATGATCACCACCGCCAGTCCTGCGGGCCCGATATTCTTCTGCGCCCCCGCATAGATCAGTCCGAAACGCGACACATCCAGCGGCTGGGACAGGATGTTGGACGACATGTCGGCGACCAGCGGCACCGCACCGGTATCCGGATAGTCGGCGAACTCGACGCCGCCTATCGTTTCGTTGGCGCAGATGTGCACATAAGCCGCCTGCGGGTCCAGCTTCCAGCCCGCCCTGTCGGGTACCCGGTCGAACTCGCTGTCGGCCGCGCTGGCGGCGATGCGCACGTTGATGTGCGCACTCGCCTCGGCCATCGCCTTGTCCGACCAGTAGCCGGTGTGTATGTAGTCGGCAACGGCTCCGGGACCGGCCAGATTGAGCGGGACCATTGCAAAATGGGGCGTGGCTCCGCCGTGCAGGAACAGCACATGATGCGACTCCGGAACGCCCAGCAGGCTGCGCAGATCCGCCTTGGCCCGGGCAAGGATGTCGGCGAAACGCTCGCTGCGATGCCCCAGCTCCATGGCCGAGTAGCCTTCGCCATGGAAATCCTGCCACTCGCGCGCGATCCGCTCGATCACCTCGTCCGGCATCATGGCCGGCCCGGCACCGAAGTTGTACGCGCGATCACCCATCGGAAACCTTATTCCTCGCCCTCGCCTCCGCCCTCGGCGTCAAGTTCCTCGTCGCCTTCGGCATCCCCTTCGACATCCGTTTCGCCTTCGCTCTCGACAACCTTTTCCAGACCGGCAAGACGCGTGCCATCATCGAGGTTGATCAGGGTCACGCCTTGAGTCGACCGCCCCATCTCGCGGATATCGGCGACACGGGTACGTATCAGCACCCCGCCGGTAGAGATGAGCATGATTTCGTCGTTCGGTTCCACGAGCACCGCACCCACGACTCCGCCGTTGCGCTCGCTGGTCTGTATGGCGATGACGCCCTTTGTGCCACGGCCATGCTTCGGGTACTCGGTGACCCGGGTGCGCTTGCCGAAGCCGTTCTCGGTGGCGGTCAGCACGCTCAGTTCGTCATTGTTGGACACCAGCATGCAGATGACGCCCTGACCGTCCTCCAGCATCATGCCGCGCACGCCTCGGGCGGTGCGGCCCATGGGGCGCACATCCTCCTCGGCGAAACGCACGGCCTTGCCGGCGTCCGAAAAGAGCATGATGTCGTCTGAACCGTCGGTGATCGCGACGCCGATCAAGGCATCGCCCTCATCGAGGTCCACGGCGATGATGCCGGCCTTGCGCGGATTGCTGAAATCGGTCAGCGGCGTCTTCTTCACCGTTCCACGGCCGGTCGCCATGAAGATATAGTGATTCTCGTCGAACTCACGGACCGGCAATACTGCGGTGATCTTTTCGCCTTCGACCAGCGGGAACAGATTCACGATGGGCTTGCCGCGCGAGTTGCGCGAGCCTTCCGGCACTTCATAGACCTTGAGCCAGTACACGCGCCCACGATTGGAGAAGCACAGGATGTAGTCGTGCGTGTTGGCCACGAACAGGCGGTCCACGAAGTCGTCATCCTTCACTGCGGCAGCCTGCTTGCCACGGCCGCCCCGCTTCTGGGCACGGTAGTCGGCAAGCGGCTGGCGCTTGAAGTAACCGCCGTGCGACAGGGTGACCACCATGTCCTGCTGCGCGATCAGGTCTTCGATGCCCAGGTCCTGGGTATGCACGATGATTTCCGACTTGCGGCCATCCGCGAACTGTTCGCGGATCTGCCGCATCTCGTCGGCGATGATCTGGTTGATGCGTTCGGGCCGGGCCAGGATGTCCAGCAGGTCGATGATCTGCTCGATCACTTCCTTGTACTCGGCGGTGATCTTCTCCTGTTCGAGGCCGGTCAGACGCGCCAGCTGCATGTCAAGGATGGCCTTGGCCTGGACATCGGACATGCGATAGCCATCGGCGAAGGAACCGAAAGCAGGGTCCAGCCCCTCGGGGCGGAAGCCATCTGCACCCGCGCGCGCCAGCATCTGCTCGACCAGCGGCGAGGTCCACACGCGCGCCATCAGCGAGGTCTGTGCTTCGGCCCTCGACGGGGACGCCTTGATCAGCGCGATGATCTCGTCGATATTGGACAGGGCGACCGCCAGACCCTCCAGCACATGGCCACGTTCGCGCGCCTTGCGCAATTCGTAGACGGTGCGGCGGGTAATCACCTCGCGCCGGTGCGACAGGAAGCACTCCAGCATTTCGCGCAGGTTCAGCAGGCGCGGGCGGCCGTCGACCAGCGCCACCATGTTCATGCCGAAGGTGTCCTGCAACTGCGTGAGCTTGAACAGCTTGTTCAGGATGACTTCGGGCACTTCGCCCCGCTTGAGCTCGACCACCACCCGCATGCCCGACTTGTCGGACTCGTCGCGGATGTCTGAAATGCCCTCGATCTTCTTTTCGTTGACCAGCTCTGCGATGCGCTCGAGCAAGGTCTTCTTGTTCACCTGATACGGCAACTCGTCGACGATGATGGCCTGGCGATTGCCCCGCTCGATGTCCTCGAAATGAGTTCGCGCGCGCATCACGACACGGCCGCGACCGGTGAGATAGCCCTCGCGCACGCCGGCGAGGCCATAGATGAGCCCGCTGGTCGGGAAATCCGGCGCCTTGACGATGTCGATGAGCTGCTCGATCGTGGTGTCCGGCTCGGCCAGCAGCAACTGGCAGGCGTCCAGCACCTCACCCAGGTTGTGTGGCGGGATGTTGGTCGCCATGCCGACCGCGATGCCGGCGCTGCCGTTGATCAGCAGATTGGGAATGCGACTGGGCAGGACCAGCGGCTCCTGCTCCTTGCCGTCGTAGTTGGGGCCGAAATCGACGGTTTCCTTGTCGATGTCGGCCAGCAGTTCGGCAGCGATCCTGTCGAGCCGGCACTCGGTGTAGCGCATCGCCGCGGCGTTGTCGCCATCCACCGAGCCGAAATTGCCCTGTCCGTCGATCAGCGTATAGCGCAGCGAGAAATCCTGCGCCATGCGCACCAGCGTATCGTAAATGGCAGAATCGCCGTGCGGATGGTATTTACCCATCACATCACCGACGACGCGCGCGCACTTCACGTATGGGCGGTTGTGCGCAATGTTCGCTTCGTGCATCGCGAACAGCACGCGACGGTGTACCGGCTTCAGGCCATCACGCACATCCGGCAGTGCGCGGCCGACGATCACGCTCATCGCGTAATCGAGATAGGAGTGCCGCATTTCGTCTTCAAGCGAAATGGGCAGCGTTTCCTTGGCAAAAGAAGTGGTCATCGGGGGACAGTGCGGACGGCGGCTGTTTGTTGAAATGAACCCGGCACTGCAGGTGCGCAGTCTGTTCAGCCAAACCGCAAGTTTAACATGCGGCCGGCTCCGCCCCGGAGGCCCCGTTTGCCGGCATTTCACGCCGCGCGCTTAAACTTGACGCCTCTCCGTATCCGGCCACGAAACTTCGACATGACCCGGGACATCGACCTGCTGATAGAAGCGCGCTGGATCATCCCGGTCCAGCCAGCGAACCAGGTGCTTGAACACCACGCGGTGGCGGTGCGCGACGGCCTGATCGTTGACATACTGTCAACCGATCTGGCCCGGCAGCGCTATCGGGCGACACAGACGCGCGCGCTGCCCGATCATGTGCTCGTTCCCGGTCTGGTGAACCTGCACGCCCATGCCGCGATGAATCTGCTGCGCGGCTACGCCGATGACCGTGCTCTGATGACCTGGCTCACTGAGCACATCTGGCCCGCCGAGCGGGCCCATCTGAGCCACGACTTCGTGCGGGATGGCACCCTGCTCGCCTGCGCCGAAATGCTGCGGGGAGGCGTGACCACCTTCAGCGACATGTACTTCTTTCCCGACGCGGCCGCTGAAGCCGTGCTCGAGGCAGGCATGCGCGCAGCCCTCGGCATCGTCGCGCTGGAGTTCCCGAGCGCATGGGCAAGCGACGCCGACCAGTACCTCAGCAAGGGTCTGGCCGTACGGGATCGCTACAAGCACCAATCAAGGCTGCATTTCACGCTTGCTCCCCATGCCCCCTACACGGTCGGAGACACCACCTTCGAGCGCATCCAGACGCTGGCGGAACAACTGGACCTGCAGATCCATATGCATGTGCACGAGACGCGCGACGAAGTCGAGCGGAGCGTCGCGGAACACGGCGTGCGACCGCTGGAGCGGCTGCGCCGGCTGGGCCTGGTCAGCCCCCGCCTCATCGCGGTGCACGCGGTACATCTCGACGATACGGAGATCGGACTGCTGGCCCGGGAAGGCGCGCATATTGCGCACTGCCCCACCTCCAACATGAAGCTCGCCAGCGGCGCCAGCCCCTCCACAGCGCTGGCCGCAGCGGGGGTAAACGCTGGGCTGGGCACCGACGGCGCCGCAAGCAACAACAGGCTGGACATGTTCCAGGAGATGCGGCACGCCGGACTGATGGCCAAGCTCGTGACCGGGGATGCCGCAGCACTGCCTGCCCATCATCTGCTGCATATGGCAACGCTGGGCGGCGCACGCGCGCTCGGCCTGGACGGGCAGATCGGTTCCATCGAAGCCGGGAAGCAGGCCGACCTGTGTGCGGTGAATCTCGATCACGACCAGACGCGCCCCTGTTTCGCACCGTTATCCCAGCTGATTTATGCCGCCGGCCGGGAACACGTCAGCGATGTATGGGTCGCAGGAAATGCGCAGGTTCATGATGGACGCTTGTTGCACCTGCACAACAGCAATTTGAAGGCGCGCGCACGCCTGTGGCAGAATCAAGTAGGTAAATAACGGCTTGTGGCCTTGATTTCGTCGATAGCCGCCCGGCAAGACTGCAGTCTTCCGCGGATTTGCCGCCGAAAGTCCTGTCGAAACACCGGCAGGCGGGCAAGCCGGTCGATAACCGCTTCAAGTTTCAAACGAGGGGATCATGCTGAAACAACTGACGCAAAAAACGCTGCTCATCGCCCTGCTGGCCTCCACGGCCGGTGTTTCGATCAACGCCTCGGCGGCCGAGGACATCAAGGTAGACCCGAAGATCAAGGCGCACGTCCCGTACGTCATCGATTCCCGTGGCGTCGTGGTCCGCAATGCCACCGGCCTGTGCTGGAGAACCGGTTTCTGGACCCCGGCCTATGCCGCTTCCGTACCCGAAGTCGGTTGTGCCTGCGACAAGGATCTGCTGCCCAAGGACGTGTGTGAGCCGCCGGCTCCCGCACCCGCTCCGGCTCCCAAGGCCGAACCCGCACCCGCTCCGGCGCCCGCTCCGAAGCCGGCCGCCCAGAAGGTGACGCTGGCTGCCGATGCCCTGTTCGATTTCGACAAAGCCGTGCTCCGTCCGGAAGGCAAGTCCAAGATCGACGAAGCGGTCAGCAAGCTGAACACGATCGAACTCGAAGTGATCATCGCAGTGGGTCACGCCGACCGCATCGGCAAGGACAAGTACAACCAGACCCTGTCGGAGAAGCGTGCCGCTGCAGTCAAGGACTATCTGGTGAGCAAGGGCGTCGAAGCCAACCGCGTCTACACCGAAGGCAAGGGTGAGTCGCAGCCGGTGACCGGCGACAGCTGCAAGAAGATGGGCAAGGAACATCGCAGCAACAAGAAGCTGGTCGAGTGCCTGCAACCTGACCGTCGCGTCGAGATCGAAATCATCGGCACCCAGAAGTAATCGGGTTCCGCTGGTTCGGGAAAAGCCCTGCCTGGTGCAGGGCTTTTTTTCGTCCCGTCCCGCCATCGCATTACCATTGAAGTTCTCATCGAACCGTCCGGCCTCTTCGCTGTCTCTGCGCTCATGACGACCCAATCGAATCCAGGCAATGCCGATCCACTCGAGCTGGAGAAGTTTTCCGAGCTCGCCCACCGCTGGTGGGATCCGGACTCCGAGTTCAAACCTCTGCACGACATCAATCCGCTACGCCTGGACTGGATAGACCGCACTACCCGCCTGGCCGGCAAACGCGTGCTGGATGTGGGCTGCGGCGGCGGCATCCTGGCTGAAAGCATGGCAACGCGCGGCGCCGAGGTCACCGGCATCGATCTGAGCGAAAAAGCGCTGTCGGTCGCGCGCCTGCATCTGCTGGAGACCGGCAACAAGGCCGAGTACCGACTCCAGTCAGCCGAGGACCACGCACTCGAGCGCCCCGGCCACTATGACATCGTGACCTGCATGGAAATGCTGGAGCACGTCCCCGACCCGGCCAGCACGGTGGCGGCCTGCTCGGCGCTGGTACGCCCGGGCGGCACGGTTTTCTTTTCCACACTGAATCGCAACGCCAAGTCCTGGCTGTTTGCGATCGTCGGTGCGGAATACGTACTGCGCCTGCTGCCGCGCGGCACGCACGAATACGACAAGCTGATCAAACCGTCAGAACTGGCCCGCTACGCGAGAACCGCCGCTCTGCGTGAAGCCGAACTCCTGGGCATGAGCTACAACCCGTTCACGAAGATCTATTCCCTGGGCCGCGATACCGGTGTGAACTACCTGATGCGGTGCGTGCGCGATGAGTGAAATCACGATACGCGGCGTGCTGTTCGATCTTGACGGTACGCTGGCGGATACCGCGCCCGATCTGGCGGCCGCGCTGAATCGTCTGCGCATGGAGCGCGGCCGGCCGGCCTTGCCGGATGCCGAGCTGAGGCCACACACGTCGGCAGGCGCGCGCGGCATGATAGGCGCGGGTTTCGGGCTGACGCCCGACCATGCGGACTACCCCGCTCTGGTCGAACGCTTCCTTGCGCTCTACGCCGATGCGCTGTGCGTGCATACCCGGCTGTTCGACGGCATGGCGGAACTTCTCGCCGCGCTTGAAGCGGCCGGTCTGCCCTGGGGCATCGTGACCAACAAGGCCGCGCGCTTCACCGAGCCATTGATGCAGCAACTTGGCTTGACTGATCGCGCGGCAAGCATCGTCAGCGGCGACAGCGTACCGAACCCCAAGCCGGATCCCGCAGGTTTGCGCCTGGCGGCACAAACCATGGGGCTGGCGCCTGAGGCCTGTGTCTATGTCGGTGACGACGAACGGGACATCATTGCCGCCCGGGCGGCCGCGATGCGCTCGGTCACGGCCGCCTATGGCTACCTCGGTTGCGCGAAGCCGCATGCGCAGTGGGGCGCCGACCACACCATCCACCATCCGCTCGAACTTCTTCCGCTCTTGCAATAGCGCAAGGTGCTACCATGTAAGGACTGCTGGGGGCGACCTGGTCTCGACGTGGGTCGCGAAGCAGCGCAGGGCATACCGAGGGTCGGAGTACCTCGTAAATCCAACCGAAAACTAGATAGTCGCCAACGACGAATCTTACGCTCTGGCCGCTTAAGGCCGGACGCTGCACCGATCGATGAGCGGGTCGGGCCGGGCAACCGGTCGCAGCGCCATTAACAGCTCAAGTAAGGGTGCGCTCTGCCGCGTGGCGCACCACGAAAACCAAGCGGATCGCCTGTCATCAGCTCGCCGGTCGGCGGATGCCAGGTCAGATCAAATGGCCAGGCTAAGTATGTAGAACTGCCTGTAGAGGGCTTGCGGACGCGGGTTCGATTCCCGCCGCCTCCACCAAGAATGCGATAACCCACTGATTCGTCAGTGGGTTTTTCGTTTGCACCGTCGATACGATACGTCGGGCACCGCAGAGCCATTCAGCGCCGCGCGGCGCACTGTCGTCATACCATCCTGTGCCCGTAGTCACTGGCCGCGACACTCTGGCCGCGCACGGGCGATCTCAGCGTCCGGCGCCCCGGACGGATTCCCGGATGAATGCTGTAACGCGTTGCCGAATGCAACGCGTTGATCCGTATCGAGAATTCATTCCTGGCCACTCGTCGGTCATCGTTCAAGCTCTCCCCAGTTGTGGCCGAAAGAAAGCCGAACGGGATGTCCTCCCGAGACGGGAATTCTTGTCGACCACCGATCATGCAGATTGCCACCAACGTCTTTTCGCTGAATGCGCAGCGCCAGCTTGACCTGAGCGGTCAGGGTGTCGCACGCACCTTGCAGCGACTGTCGTCGGGCTTGCGGGTAAACAGCGCTGCGGACGATGCCGCCGGGTTGTCCATCGGATCGCGCATGGAGGCGCTCATCCGGGGCGAACGGCAGTCGGTGCGCAATATCAACGATGCGATTTCCATGGTCCAGGTCACCGAAGGGGCCATGGGTTCGATCTCCGACTCACTGCAACGCGTACGCGAACTGGCGGTGCAGGCCGCCAGTGACAGTCTGTCGGCCAGCGACCGGGCTGCATTGCAGCAGGAGGCCGCCGCGCTGCTGCAGGGCATCAACCAGATATCGGAACAGACCGAATTCAATGGCAAGAAGGTGTTCGCGCAGACCACCGGCAGCATAGGCGGCGACGACCCGAACATCCGCGCCGTGGTCGACGGGCTCCGACTGGGCTGGCTGGAAGAAGCGGAGTCGCTGATCGGCGATCTGTACGGCATCTACGGTGACGGCGCATCGCTGACCGTGAATCTCACCTTCACCGATGGCGCCGGTGGGGTCGCCGCATCGGTATCCGGCGTTGGCGCTCCCGGCGGCAAGGTGACCGATCAGTATCTGAACATCGACATGGCGGATTTCTCGCCACCCAACCTGCCGGATGGCGGCAATGCCCCGTTCTACAACGACCGCATCATCGCGCACGAAATGGTGCATGCGGTGATGGGCCGCGCCATGAATTTCACCGCGCTGCCCAACTGGTTCAAGGAGGGTGCGGCCGAGTTCATCCATGGCGCGGACGAACGTCTGACGGTGGACTACAACGGCGGCGCCGGCATGGCGACACTGCTTGCCGCCTTCAATGCTGACAACGTGTCTGCCAGCGCAGGCTACTCCGCCGGTTATGCTGCGGTGCGCTACATGCACGACCAGATCAAGGCCTCGGGCGGGACCGGCATCAAGGATGTCATGACCTATCTGAGCGCCAACGCAGGCAGTACGCTGGACCAGGCGCTGACCAACGCAAGCAGCGGCGCCTTTGCCAGCCTGGCCGACTTCAGTACGCAGTTCAATGCCGATGCAGCGAGCTTCATCGCGAGCATGGATCTGGGCAATGCGGACACCGGCGCGATCGGCGGTCTGGACGCCGATGGTCGTGCGGTGAAGTCGGCGACCACCGTCCTCACCGACCGCGGCACCCGTTACAGCGATCAACCCCTCACCAGCTTCCAGCTCACCTGGCCGGGCGGTCTGACCGGCGGTACCGGCACGCAGCAGTTGGCTTTCCAGGTGGGCGCAAGCGCCCGCCAGACCATCAGTGTCACGACCGGCGGCGTGAGCGCAGTCAATCTGGGGGTGAGCGACATCGATCTGGGCAACTCGGCCACGCGCGCCATCGTGCACATCGATCAGGCCATCGAATACATCGCCGCGGAGCGCGCCAAGCTGGGCGGCGTCATGTCGCGTTTCGAAATGGCGGTGCAGGCTGCACAACGCTCGGAAGAAAACACCAGCGCCGCGCGTTCGCGCATCATGGATGCCGATTTCGCGAAGGAAACCACCGAACTGACCCGCAAGCAGATCCTGCAGCAGGCCGGCATCGCCATGCTGGCCCAGGCCAATGCGATGCCCAATCTGGCCTTGCAATTGCTGCGCGCAGCCTGAGTCCTGCCCGATGTGCGCCTCGTGCACATCCTCGCCATCTTGCTGAAGCCCATCGCCCACGCTAGGGTGCCGACTGTTCACGCATGATTTCTCCGTCGCGCGGTACGGTCGTCCGCGCATCCGAAAGTCGTCATCGGTCGCGGGATCACATCTGAAATGACCTCACCGTCCGCGGCCCGGACCCGCCGCGCCTTCTGCCGCTGCCTGCCCGCCCTCCTGGTCGGGGCTGCTGCGCCTGCGATCTCGTCGCCGAGGCGACCGCGCATTGTCCACGTCATGAGTTTCGACTCGCCCTGGCGCTGGACCGACGGTCAGCTCGCGGGGTTCCGGGATGGACTCGCGCCGCTGGATGCTGACATCCGGGTGTTCCAGATGGATGTGAAACGTCACGCCAGCGCTCAGGCAAAGGCGGAACGCGGCCGGCTGGCGCGCGCCGTGATCGACGAGTGGAAACCGGACCTCATCTACACGAGCGACGACGACGCGCTGGGTCAGATCGGCTCCCACTATGGCGACGGGCCGATTCCGCTGGTATTCAGTGGCGCCAATCGCACGCTCGCGGAACACGGGCTGGAAGGCGCACGCGCCATCACCGGCGTGCTCGAACGCGAACATTTCGTCGAATCGGTGAAACTGCTGCGCACGCTGGTACCCGAGGCGCACCGGCTGGCAGTGCTGGGCGACCGTGCGCCGCACTGGCCCGCCGTGCTCGCGCGCATGCGGGCCGGTCTGCCGGCGCTGCCGGGCATCGAACTGGCCCGGGTCGAATTCACCGAGCACTATGATCGCTTCCGCACCGCGGTCGTCGAATGCGAAAGCCAGGTGGACGCCATCGTCTACCTGGGCATATTCAATCTGCGTGGTGGCGATGGCAGCAATATGCCCTATCAGACGGTGCAGCGATGGGTGGCGGACAACAGCCGCCGTCCCGATCTGAGTTTCTGGATCGACCGCGTCCACCACGGCGTACTGTGCTCCGTGACGGTGTCCGAACGGGAACAGGGGCTGGCGGCGGGACGGCTGGCGCGGGCGATACTGGGCGAGCGTCGCAGCCCGGCCGAACTGCCGGTGCGCCCTACCGTGAAAGGGCTGCCCGCCATCAATCTGGCGCGTGCCCGCCAGTTAGGCCTGACCGTGCGTTCATCCGAGCTGTTGTCGTCGGAAGTGGTACCGACCTTCCAGTGGCAGCGCGACTGACATGAGAACCGGACTGCGTCTTCGCATCGTACTGATCGCCTCTGCGGTACTGGTGTGCGCCATGCTGGCCAACATGCTGGCATCGGGATACTTCTTCACGCGGGCTCAAACGGCCTCGCATGCAACAGGGGCACAGGCGATCGCACGTGTCGTGGCCGGCCAGCTCGAACGCGTGCTGTTTCTCGGCATCGCGCTGGAAGAACTCCAGGGGTTCGAGCGTCAATGTGCGGAGGCGGTGCAACGCAATACCGATCTCGCCTTCACCTTCGTGCGATCACGTCGCGGCGAACTGCTGTTCCACAGTGCGCAGGTCACCGACCACGCAGTGCCCGACATTCCCGATGCGCTGAACGCGAAACTGGCCTCGGGTGCGACCCGCTTCGCGGATCCGTCCACACATACTCATGTGGTGACGGCCCCGGTCACCGATCCGCGAGGTGAAGAGATTGCCGACGTGGTGGTCGGATTCCGCCAGGAGGTGATCGCCCGCGAAAGCCGAAGTCTCATGCTCGTGACCGGTGCGCTGGATGTGCTCATCCTGGTGTCGGCGTTGATGCTGCTCGGTTTCATGTTGTCGCGTTTCGTATTGCGTCCGTTCAACCGCATGGTCGATCTGCTCGAACGCATGCAACCGGGAGACGAGGCCTGTACCCGACTGCCGGTGCAGGCTGCGGGAGAGCTCGATCGCGTCGCTCGCAGCGTGAACCATCTGCTCGACCGAATAGAAGGGCACCAGACCGAGCTGCGCACCCAGCGCGACGCGGCGGAGCAGGCCAACCGCGCCAAATCGGACTTCCTGGCCATCATGAGCCACGAGATACGCACGCCGATGCACGCCATGCTTGGCATGAGCGAGGTACTGCTGCGCACGCGTCTGGACGGCCGTCAGACCGCATATGTTCACCGGATACGCCGCGCCGGACGCGGCCTGCTCGCCGTGATCGACGACCTGCTCGATTTCTCGCGTATCGACGGCGGCGGCCTCACCCTGTCAAAGGTCGACATCGACCTGCGCGCCGTCATCGACGACGCGATCGATACGCTGGAAGGCAGCGCCCGCAGCAAGGGCCTGCGCATCCAGTACGCGCGTCCCGTTTCACCTGTGCCCGTGCATGCCGACCCGACGCGTCTGCTGCAGATACTGCTCAATCTGCTCGGCAACGCGATCAAGTTCACATCGCGCGGCGAAGTCCGCCTGTTGCTCGAAGCCGGGCATGCGGAAACCAATCCGGCCGGCATATCGCAACGGCACATCATCCTGCGCATCGAGGATACCGGGCCGGGTATTGCCGACGACCAGCTCGCGCGCATACAGGAGCCATTCACCCAGGCAGATGGCGTCACCACCCGGCGCCACGGTGGCAGCGGACTGGGGCTGTCCATCGTCAAGCGCCTGGTCGACCTGATGGGAGGGCGATTCAGCCTCGAGAGCCCCCCGGGGCAGGGCACTGCGGTCACTCTGGAACTGAATCTCGAAGCGGCACGTACTCCGGTGCGCGCCCCCGACGACCCGCCAGCCGATGCCAGCGGACCGCTGACCGGACTGCGCGTACTGCTGGCCGAGGACGATCCGGTCAATCAGGAAGTTGCGTGTTCGCTTCTTGGCGACTCGGGCTGTTCAGTCATGGTGGTCGAGGACGGCGCCCAGGCCGTGCAGGCATGCGCACGCGGACAGGTCGACCTCGTGCTGATGGACTGCCATATGCCCAATACCGACGGATTCGAGGCCACGCGGGCCATCCGCGCCGCGGAAGCGCCGGGCCGGCGCATCCCCATCATCGCCGCCACGGCGGATGTGGGCAGCCACACCCGGGCACGTTGCATCGAGGCCGGCATGGACGATTACCTCGCCAAGCCCTTTGACCTGCGCAGCCTGGTCGAACTGCTGCTGCGCTGGCGCCCGCAGGCATCACTGATCAGCGCGGATGACGCCACGGACAGCGGTGCGGAACCCCCGGTGATCGATCCGGTGCCGCTCGCCCAGATCGCTTCGCTGCGGCTGGCCGCTGAACGCCGGCTGGTGGAACGCACGGTCGCCCTGTTCATGAAGGAAATGCCGGGGCTGCTTGCCCGCATCGATCAGGGTGTGTCGGGCAACCGTACCGACGACATCCGCGAGGCCGCCCACCGGATCAAATCCAGCGCCGCCAACATCGGCGCCGCCCTGCTCAGCTCGCTCGCCAGCGAGCTGGAACGTCGCGCCGTGGACGACACGGCAACCGGCGGCGACTTTGCCGCGCTCGCGCATGCCATGCACAACGCGTTCGATGAAGCGGCGCTTGCGCTGCGGCAACATCTGCCCGATACGCAGACCTTACCTTGAAGCCATGGACGGGAGATGTCGATGACCGTGCAAGTGCGCGCTGAACATGGAATGCCGCTGGTGCTGGTCGCCGACGACGACCCGGCCATCCGCATGCTCACCGGCGAGGTGCTCGAAGCGGAGGGCATGCGGGTGATCAGCGTAGACAACGGTCTGGCGGCGCAGGAGGCGTTCGCCGAACACAAGCCCGACATCGTGCTGCTCGACGTCTACATGCCCGGCGCGAATGGCTACCGTACATGCGCCCGCTTGCGTCATGAAGATGTCGGCGATGAATTTCCCATCATCGTCATGACCGCTGGCGACGACGAGGAATCGGTACGGCGCGCATTCGCCGCCGGAGCCACCTATTTCCTGACCAAACCGATCAGCTGGACGCTTCTGCCGCACCGCATCCGCTACTTCCTGCGCACCGCCGACATCGCACGCCGGCTGCGCGAGTCGACACGGCGCGCCGACATGCTGTTCGAAACGTCGGCACAAGGCATCCTCATCGTGGACAGCGAAAGCCGGCGTTGCATGGATGCCAATCCGGCACTGTGCCACATGCTGGGCTACGAGCACGCCGAGGTGCTCAGGCTGGAATGGAGCGATCTGCAGCCGGGCGAGCTGTATCCGGCCAATGTCGAACAGCTCGCCCGCTGCGCCGCGCAGGACCACGGGCGGCTGGAGGGCGTGCTGATGCAGCGCAAGGACGGCGTGCTGTTCCACGCCGACATCACCCACAACCGCATCGACATTGACGGCCGGCACTGTATCGCCTGCTTCCTGATGGACGTGACCGAAAAGCGCCTGGCCGACGAGGCCCTGATGTATCGCGCCAGCCACGACGCGCTGACCGGCCTGCCCAACCGCGCCCTGCTTCTGGAGCGTCTGGCACAGGCGCTCAAGCAGGCGCAACGCCGTGAAGCACGGGTGGCTTTGCTGTTCATCGACCTCGATCACTTCAAGGAGGTGAATGACGAGCATGGTCATGCCGCCGGCGATCAACTGTTGATGGAAGTCGCCCGCCGCCTGAACGGAGATCTGCGCGCGGAGGACACGGTGGCCAGGCTGGGCGGCGACGAATTCGTGGTGCTCATGCCCATGCTGGATGCCGATGCGGCAGACAGCGCAAGCCAGGCCGCCGCGCGCATCATCACCCGGCTGGGCGAACCGGTCGCGCTCGATGGCGGCAACGCACGGATCGGTGCAAGCATCGGAGTGGCCCTCTACCCGGACGACGCGGACAACGCGGCACGGCTGCTCGAATCGGCAGACGACGCGATGTACCGGGCAAAGCGCGCCGGGCGCAACCGCTTCCTGCGCGTGAGCCGACTGTCGTCGCCGAATGCCGACGCTGACGCCGACGCCGGCACAGCCCACGGCGACAGCGCCTGACCGCGGCGACCCGCACGGATGCTCCGCCCGTCTGCCCCGCGAAGTCGACCGCTCGAGGCCGTGCGCCGCAGACTGTCCAGCGGCCCGGAGGCCCTCAGCGAACGGCGCAACGCACTTGCCTTGCGCCGCCCGACCGCGGTACCTATCGCTTTTTCCTTTCTGCTGCGTCCGTCGTGAACATTCCGCAAGACCCCTCACTGCTGACCAAGATGGTGGTCACCGCCGTCATCCTCGCGCTCGCCGCCCTGCTCACCCGGACGGCCCGCCGTATCGCCGCTGCGCGCTTCGAAAATCCCGCCGAACGCAAACAGGCATGGGTAACCATACGCAATATCGCGCTCATGTGCGGTCTGGCGCTGATCGGACTCACCTGGACCCTGGGTGGCGACCAGTCGTCGCTGCCGCTCGCAGCGGTCGCCGGCGCCTCGCTCATCGTGTCCAAGGACATCCTGATTTCCGCGCTGGGCGGCGGCGTGCTGTTCCTGACGCGGACCTACCAGGTGGGCGACTTCATCGAAGTCGGTGGGCTGCGCGGACGGGTGGCCGACATCCGCTTCCTCAGTACCGTGCTCGATGCCAGCGGCGACGCCGATCTCATCACCGGCACCCGCGTGCTGCTGCAGCACAGCAGCATCCTGACCGGCACGCTGCGGGTGACGCCGCATGAACACTACGTGCTGACCACGGTGCGACTGTTCATCGGCGATCCTGTGCACTGTCTGGCACAGCGCGTCCTGCTGGAACAGGCGGCACAGGAGGTCTGCGCGCCCTGGGTCGACGAAGCGGAACAGGCACTGCTGGACCTGGAGGATGTGCACTGGAGCCGCCTGCCCTCGGCGCGACCCCGCGTATTCATCGACCTGTCGCATGAACCTGAAAACCTCAGTTGACCGCTTGCCATGAAGCCGAAAGCTCTACCCATCATGGAGATTTGTCGGTTTGCGTCGCTCGCCCTCCAGGTGAGACCGCTTCGACCTCGCGTGCACGGCCGGCGCGGCGCCCGGCCGCGTTGCTCGTCCTTGCAGGGCGCCATCCTGCCGCGTCCTCGCGCCTTGCCGTACACCCCGCCAACCGCACCCACGATGCCGATCAACTGAGGTTTTCAGGTTGAAAAGGGCGCGCAGCTCGTCGCCGCCTTCCCGACCCGCATCGAAAACCGGCTACAGGTCGAGCAGCGCGTGCTGTCCACCTATCTTCAGAAACTGGAAAGCGCGACCGCCGACGCGCCGGGCAGCGTGACTGCGCCAGCCTGATCTGCAAGGCAGCGACCGACCTCGGCGTTGTCCCGCACCGTGCGCAGTCGCTGATAGAGCTGCTCCGCCTGCGGATAATGCCGGCGCAACAGGTTCAACCACTGCTTGAGGCGTCCGGCCGCATGTCGCGGCTCGACATGGCCGAGTACGCGTTGCCAGTAATCGGCAAGGCCCGGCGCGATGCGCGACCAGTCATCGCGGTTCATGCTCGCGTCCTGTCCGGCGAGATGGCGGCGGATACGGCCGGCCAGCAGCGGATCCGCCACCGCACCACGGCCCAGCATCACGTCGCCGATGCCGCTTTCACTGCGGCAGCGCAGATAGTCCTCGACCGTCCAGATTTCGCCGTTGGCGATGACCGGCACCCGCACCGCCTCGGCGATGCGCGCAATCCACGGCCAGTGCGCCGGCGGCCGATAGCCATCAAGCTTGGTGCGCGCATGCACGACGATCATCTGTGCGCCACCATCGGCCAGCGCCTGCGCGGCCTCGACGGCGCGCGAGGCATCGCGCACGCCCAGCCGCATCTTGGCCGTGAAAGGCAGGCGACCGGCAATCGCGCGATCGACGGAAGAGGCGATGCGGTGCATCAGCTCCGGCTCGTCCAGCAGAACCGCGCCGCCGCGATGCCGGTTCACGGTCTTCGCCGGGCAGCCGAAGTTGAGGTCTATACCTGCCGGCATCAGCGTGGCGAGCAGCGCCGCATTGTCGGCCAGGCTGCCCGGGTCGGACCCCAGCAGTTGCACACGCACCGGCACACCGCCCGCAGTGCGCGAGCCGCTGGCCAGTTCGGGCGCCACGCGCAGATGACTGCGCGCCGGCAGCACGCTGCCGGTGATCCGTATGAACTCGGTGACGCACCAGTCGTAGCCGGCATGCGACGTCACCACGGCGCGCAGGCGCGCGTCGAGCAGCCCTTCCATCGGCGCGAGCAGCAGGCGGGGCGCAGCTCGAGATACGGCCGGTGCGACAGCACCGGCCTGATCCATTGGGTACATCGGTTGCAGGAAACGGCGGCAAAGGCGCCGATTATCCTGCACCCGGCCCGGCAACGGCGAGCCGGCCGCTCAGCGGCGGCGGCGCATGAGCAGCACGGCACCGCCGAGCAGGAACATCGCCCAGCTCCCGGGTTCGGGCACCGAGGACACCAGTGCCAGCGCGGTCGCAGGATCGTCGGTGATGATGCCGGACAGGCGTCCGACCACGGTCTTGCCGTCGATCACGCGCGTGGCGCTCATCGACATCAGGTCGGCCATGGTTTCCGCCTCGTTCACCGTCCAGGTGAACACCCGCAGTTCGCGGCTCTCCGCCAGCGCCAGCAGATCGCCCCACAGCGGTTCGCCCTGGCTCAGCAGATCGGCGAATGACAGCGCAAGCCCATCCACACCGGCCGCCTTCAGCGCATCGAGATAGTCTCCGCGCGCATCCAGCGAGCCGCGCGCGACAAAGGTCGAGAAGAAGCCCAGGTGGAACACCTCGGCACCGTCGAGATGAGTCACCAGGTCGGCCACCGACGCGTCGCTCCAGCCGAAGGCGACCGCGTTGCGCAGGTCGAAGCCGGTTTCCTCGACCGCGCGCGCGATCGCCGCGCCTGCCTTGGCATCCTTGGTATCCAGTACCACCTTGGCTCCGGCATCGCGCGCCAGGGTCAGTGTCTCGACCAGCGTCGGAATCTTCTCGCCGGCATAGCGATCGCCGAACACATCGCTGTAGCCGGCCGACAGCGCCTCGAGTTCGGCCAGCGTGCTGTTGGCGATGCTGCGGTTCACGCCGGTGGTACGCGTGGTCGTGCCGTCGTGCATGTTCACCGCGATACCGTCCTTGGTCACCCAGACGTCCGTCTCGAAGCGGTCGGCGCCGAGCGCGATGGCCTGGCGGTTGGATTCCAGCGTGTTTTCCGGCGCGAACATCGAATTGCCGCGATGTGCAATCACCTCGAATCCTTCAGCGACGCTGGTCGGGCGCGGCGCCGACGCGATGAAGCTCCGACCGCTGCCCAGTTCGAAATGACTGCGGATTTCCGACTCGCTCAGCGCGCGGTCGTAGATGGCCACCTGATCCACGCCCCCCAACTCGTACAGGCGGTTCGGCTTGCCGGCGTTCCAGTCGGCAGCGATTGCGGCGGCCTGACCCGCGGGCAGGGTGGAAGCAAGCTTCGCAGCGGTATGGCGATCGCGCAGCACACCGTCGACATAGATCTTGGCCGATGCGCCCGCCGCATCGTTCGGGTCCAGCATGCCCACCACATGTATCCACTCGCCCTGCTTCTTGTTCACGATGTAGGACGACGCACCCGGGCGCTCCGCGTAGCCGTTGGCCGTGGTGACCTTGAAGCGCAGTTCGCCGTTGCCGCGATCGAGATAGAGCGCATAGTGGTCCTGCGAACTGTCATAGATGCCGGCAAAGCTCTCGCCGATGGAACCGAGCGGCGCATCGAGCTTGATCCACGCCTCGATGGTGACCGCATTGCTGCCGGTCAGCGACGGAATGGACGGCGCCTTCAGGTAATTGCCGCCACCGGCCGCCGCGCCGCCGAACAGACCGCTCACCAGGCTGCCGCTGCCCAAGGGTGTGGCATTCAGGCCGTTGCCACTGGCGTCGACACCGCTCAATTGTCCCGCAACCGCGTCGAGTTGCCAGTAGGCAAGCGGATCGGATGCCAGCACGCTGGACGCATAGGCGGCGGCATTGCCGGCCGCCTGGGCGGTACCGGCGATACAGACGGACATGAGCGCTGCGAGCAGGTGCGGACGCAGCGGACGGTGACGATGGTTCATGACTCGGGACACTCCACAGACAAGAAAGCCGCGCCGGCGGAATGCCTGCGCGGCCAGAAAGTCTATGGACGCCCGGTTACAGCCGCGTCATGCGGGCCGCGCCGGATTCATGATCCATTCGGCGTACGCGTGTGGTCGCACATGGTCCGTATGGACCATGTGACGCGGCCGCTGCAACGATCGCCGTTGTGGCCGGCGACCGTTGCCGCACATCAGTTCGGTTTGCGGAAGCTGATGTGCCCGCTCGCGTCGGCATCGACCACGACGACGTCCTTCGGACCGAAGCTGCCGTCGAGTATCTTCTTCGACAGCGGGTTCTCGATGTGCTCCTGGATGGCCCGCTTCAACGGCCGCGCACCGAACACCGGATCGAAACCGGCCTTGCCGATTTCCGCCAGCGCGGCATCGGACACCTGCAAACCCATGTCCAGCTTGGCCAGCCGCTTCTCCAGATAGCCGAGCTGTATGCGCGCGATGCTCTGGATATTGCGTTCGTCCAGCGCATGGAACACCACCACCTCGTCGATCCGGTTGATGAATTCCGGACGGAAGAAGGTTTTCACCTCGCCCATCACCGCCAGCTTCACGACGCCGTAATCGGACCCCGCCATCTGCTGGATCATCTGGCTGCCGAGATTGGAGGTCATCACGATGACCGTGTTCTTGAAATCCACAGTGCGGCCCTGGCCGTCGGTCATGCGACCGTCGTCCAGCACCTGCAGCAGCACATTGAACACGTCCGGATGCGCCTTCTCGACCTCGTCGAAAAGAATGACGCTGTAGGGCTTGCGCCGCACCGCCTCGGTCAGGTATCCGCCTTCGTCATAGCCGACATAGCCCGGCGGCGCGCCGATCAGCCGGCTCACCGAATGCTTTTCCATGAATTCACTCATGTCGATGCGGATCAGGTGCTCTTCCGAATCGAACAGGAATTCGGCCAGCGTCTTGCACAGTTCGGTCTTGCCGACACCGGTCGGGCCGAGGAACAGGAAGCTGCCATAGGGGCGGTTCTCGTCGGACAGGCCGGCGCGCGAGCGACGGATCGCGTCCGACACCAGGCGCACCGCCTCGTCCTGACCGATCACGCGCTGATGCAGGCGGTCTTCCATGTGCAGCAGCTTGTCGCGCTCGCCCTGCATCATCTTGCTCACCGGAATGCCGGTCGCGCGCGACACCACTTCGGCGATTTCCTCGGCGCCGACTTCGGTTCGCAGCAGCTTGTTCTGCGGCTTCACATCACTGCCACCCTTTTCAGCCTGCTTCAGTTGTGCCTCGAGCTGCGGCAGCTTGCCGTACTGCAGCTCGGCCAGCTTGTCGAACTGGCCCTTGCGCTGCAGATCCGCCATCTGCACCCGCACCTTGTCGATCTCTTCCTTGATGTGCGCGCTGCCCACCACCTGCGCCTTCTCGGCCTTCCAGATCTCTTCGAGATCGGAATACTCCTTCTGCAGCTTGGCGATCTCTTCCTCGATCAGGCCGAGCCGGCGGATCGACGCCTCGTCCTTCTCCTTCTTCACCGCCTCGCGCTCGATCTTGAGCTGGATGAGCCGGCGGTCGAGCTTGTCCATCGATTCCGGCTTGGAATCGATTTCCATCTTGATGCGCGCAGCCGCCTCGTCGATCAGGTCGATCGCCTTGTCCGGCAGGAAGCGGTCGGTGATGTAGCGGTGGCTCAACTCGGCCGCGGCGACGATGGCCGGGTCGGTAATGTCGACGCCGTGGTGCAGTTCGTACTTCTCCTGCAGGCCGCGCAGGATGGCGATGGTCGCCTCCACCGTCGGCTCGTCCACCAGCACCTTCTGGAAGCGTCGCTCCAGCGCGGCGTCCTTCTCGATGTACTTGCGGTATTCGTCCAGCGTGGTGGCGCCGATGCAGTGCAGTTCGCCACGCGCCAGCGCCGGTTTGAGCATGTTGCCGGCGTCGATCGCGCCCTCGGCCTTGCCGGCACCGACCATGGTATGGATTTCGTCGATGAACAGGATGATGCGGCCTTCGTCCTTGGCCACCTCGTTCAGCACGCTCTTCAGCCGCTCCTCGAATTCGCCGCGGAACTTGGCACCGGCCAGCAGGCCGGCCATGTCCAGCACCAGCACGCGCTTGCCCTTGAGCGTTTCCGGCACCTCGTCATTGACGATGCGCTGCGCCAGTCCCTCGACAATGGCGGTCTTGCCCACGCCCGGTTCGCCGATCAGCACCGGATTGTTCTTGGTGCGCCGCTGCAGGATCTGGATGGCGCGACGGATTTCGTCGTCGCGGCCGATCACCGGATCGAGCTTGCCGGCGGCGGCGCGCTCGGTCAGGTCTATGCAGTACTTCTTCAGCGCCTCGCGCGCGCCCTCCGCTTCGGCCGAACCGACCGACGAGCCGCCGCGCACCTGTTCGATCGCCTTTTCCAGCGCGGCGCGCTCGACACCCGCCTGCTTGAGCACCCGGCCCAGCTCGCCCTTGTCGCCCGTGGCGGCGAGCAGGAACATTTCCGACGCGATGAACTGGTCGCCGCGCTTCTGCGCCTCGCGGTCGGCGAGATTGAGCAGATTGTTCAGGTCGCGCCCCATCTGTACCTCGCCACCGTGGCCTTCCACCGTGGCGATGCGCGACAGCGCCTCATCCAGCGATTTCTTCAGTGGCGGCACATTGACGCCGGCACGCTGCAACAGCGAAGCAGTGGCGCCATCGTCCTGGTTCAGCAACGCGAGCATCAGGTGGGCCGGCTCGATGTACTGGTGGTCGCGACCGACCGCCAGACTCTGGGCATCGGCCAGCGCCTGCTGGAACTTGGTGGTGAGCTTGTCGAAACGCATGAACGCCTCCGTGAACTTTGTCTGGTCGCTATCTGGGGCAATCCGACCGCATTTCAACAGCCCCCGGCCTGATGTGCGTCAAATTCCGGCCCTGACAATACCCCGGCGCCATGCGCGCTCGGCGCGCGCTTGCACGAGCACCCTCCGGGTCGCCGCATGGCGCATGCAGGCCGCGGGCTTCGTTCGAAGCTGCATCGCGGGCAAGCCCGCTCCCACCAAACTCCGGCTCGTTCGCGATCCGGGCGCGCTTTGGTGGGCCTGACAAGCGGCTGCATTCGGGGTCCGGGCGAGTTCTTGTGGGAGCGGCCTCTGGCCGCGATACGGCTTATGCAGGCCGCCGGCTTCGTTCGAAGCTGCATCTCGGGCAAGCCCGCTCGCCCTCAACCCCGGCCCCTCTCCCACTGATGTGGGCGAGGGGAGGCAGGCGCCGTCGCCGATGTGACCCTCGCCCGCATCAGCGGGAGAGGGTGGCGTGCAGCGCCGGGTGAGGGCCAGCGGCAAACACGGGCCGGCGGCTTCGGTTGAGGGTGGTGTCGCGAGCGGCGCTCGCTCCTGGGCACCCCGGGTTCGTTCGCAGTCAAGGCGGGCTTCCGTAGGAGCGCCCCCCAGGTCGCGACGCGGCGTGTGCCGGCCGCCGGCTCAGGTAAAGTAGCCGCAAGTCATGGCGAGGGCGAGCGGATGACGGACGCGGGCAAGATCATGAGCGCGGACGAGGCGGTCGCGCGCATTCCGGATGGCGCGACGCTGGCTACCACCGGTTTCGTCGGCATAGGCTTCGCCGAACATCTGGCGATCGCGGTCGAACAGCGCTTCCTGGCCACCGGCGCACCGCGCGATCTCACTCTCGTATATGCCGCCGGCCAGGGCGACGGCAAGCACCGCGGGCTGAACCACTTCGGCCATGCCGGCCTCGTGTGCCGCGTGATCGGCGGCCACTGGGGGCTGGTGCCGCGGCTGCAGGCACTCGCGGTGAGCAACCAGATCGAGGCGTGGAATCTGCCGCAAGGTGTCATTTCACAGCTTTTCCGCGACATTGCCGCGCATCGACCCGGCCAGCTCACCCGCGTCGGCATGGACACCTTCGTCGATCCGCTGCATGGCGGCGGCCGCATGAATGCGCGCACCACGCGCGAACTGGTGAGCCGCGTCACCATCGATGGCGAACAGTGGCTGTACTACCGCGCCTTCCCGGTTCATGTCGCGCTGGTGCGCGGCAGCACCGCCGATGCCGACGGCAATGTCACGATGGAGCGCGAGGCACTGACGCAGGAAGCGCTGGCGGTGGCGATGGCGGCACACAACAGCGGCGGCCTGGTCATCGTGCAGGTCGAACGCACGGTGGAGCGCGGTGCGCTGAATCCGCGCCAGGTCAAGGTACCCGGCGTGCTGGTCGACTGCGTCGTCGTCGCGCCACCGGAGCATCACCAGCAGACCTTCGCCACTGGCTACAGCCCGGCCTATGCGGGAGAAGTGCGCGTACCGCCGGACACGCTGCCCACCATGCCGCTGGACACGCGCAAGGTGATCGCGCGCCGCGCCGCGCTTGAACTGCGCGCCGGGGATGTCGTGAACCTCGGCATCGGCATGCCGGAAGGTGTGGCCGCCGTGGCGGCGGAAGAAGGGGTGTTTGACCGGGTCACGCTGACCGCCGAACCCGGCGTCATCGGCGGCATACCGTCCGGCGGCCTGGATTTCGGCGCGGCGGTGAATACGCAGGCGGTGATCGATCAGCCCTACCAGTTCGATTTCTACGACGGCGGCGGTCTGGACATCGCCTTCCTCGGCATGGCCCAGGTGGATGGCGAAGGCAATGTGAATGTGTCGCGCTTCGGACACCGGCTGGCCGGTGCAGGCGGCTTCATCAATATTTCGCAGAACGCGCGCAGGCTGGTGTTCGTCGGCAGCTTCACCGCCGGCGATGCCGACATCGCGGTGCGCGATGGTCAGTTGCACATCATCGCCGAAGGACGCGCACGCAAGTTCGTGCAGGCGGTGGAGCACCGCAGCTTCAGTGGCCGCGAAGCGCGGCGACGCGGCCAGCAGGTGCTGTACGTGACCGAGCGGTGCGTGTTCCGGCTGGCCGACGACGGCCTGGAACTGCTGGAAATCGCGCCCGGCATCGATCTGCACCGCGACGTCCTGGCGCACATGGATTTCCTGCCCGGCATGTCCGGCTCGCCGGCGGGCATGCTGCCCGCGATATTCGGGCCGGCGCGCATGGCGCTGGCGGCGCTGTGGCGGCACAATGCGTGTTGAGCGCATGGGCCGGTCGCCGCGCCGACCGATGGACGGTTGGCACCGCGTTCTTTTCCTGGAGAGGAGTTCCGCACGATGAGCAAGACCGAACAGATGTCCGAGCTGCAGAAGAAAAACATCGAAGCCGCGATGCGGCTGGCACAGATGTCGATGGATAACTCGCAGCGCATCATGCAGCTGCAGGTCGAAACGGCGCGGGCGCTGTTCGAGGAAAGCGTGGCCAATGCGCGCGCGGTATCCGAATCGCGCGAACCGTCGGCGCAGGTCGAACTGCGCGCGCGGCTGGCGCGCTCGACCACCGAAAAGATGCTCGCCTGCGCGCGGCAGATCGCCGACATCACCGCGGAAACCCAGGCCGAGTTCGGCCGTCTGGTCGGCGAACAGCTCAACAGCGGCGGCACCGACCTGATGGACAGTCTGCGCAAGTTGCTTGCCGGCATGCCGATCAGCAGCCAGAAATCCATGGGTTCGATGCAGGATGCCATGGACAAGGCCCGTCTCGCCTTCGAGCAGATCAGTTCTGCCACCCGCACCGCCTTCCAGCAGTTCGGTACGGTGGCAGCCGCCGCCACGCGCGCCGCCACGCCCTCTGCCGAGGCACCGGCTGCCGATGCGGTCAAGCCCCCCGCACCGAAAAAGGCCCCCGCCCGCAAGCCGGCGGCCAAGGCGTCGCCATCCAAGAAGCCGGCCGCGAAGACCGCGCCGGCCGCACCCGCTGCCAAGCCTGCTGCGGCGCGCAGCCGCAAGACCTGATCAGGGCCGCTGTTCCGCGCGCGCCGCTTTGCCCGCCGGCCCTGCGGCCGGCGAGCCGGCCGCATCCTCGTCATGCATGGGCAACAGGTTTTCCTCGACCACGGTGTGCGCGTCGACCGGCTTGGAGAACAGATAGCCCTGCACCAGATCGCAGTGGTGCCCGGCCAGCATGTTGAGCTGTTCCACGTCCTCGACGCCCTCGGCCACCACGCGCATGCCGAGCCCGTGCGCCAGCGCGATGGTGGCGCGCACGATGGCGGCGTCGTCGCTGTCGCTCACCAGATCGCGCACGAAAGAGCGATCCACCTTCAGTTCGTCTATCGGGAAGCGCTTCAGATAGGACAGTGACGAATAGCCGGTGCCGAAATCGTCCACCGACAGGCTGACGCCCAACGCGCGGATGTCGGCCAGCAGCGTGGCCACATGATCGACGTCGCCCATCGCCGTCGTTTCGGTCAGTTCCAGACGCAGCAGGGACGGTGCGATGCGCGAGCTGTGCAGCGCATGTTCGACCCGGCGCACCAGCGAACGGCCCAGGCACTGCCGCGCCGACACATTGACCGCGATCGGCACCACGCGGTAGCCCTGGCGCGACCATTCGGCGATCTGGAAAGTGACCTCGTGCAGCACCCAGTCGCCGATCGCCTCGATCAGTCCGGACTCCTCGGCCACCGTCATGAAATCGCACGGCGGCAAGAGCACGCCATCGGGCCGGCGGAAGCGCAGCAGGGCCTCGAAAGCGGCCAGTCGCCCGGTCGCCAGTTCGTACTGCGGCTGGTAATGCACCTCGAAACGACCTTGCTCCAGACCGAGCCGGAGATCCGCTTCCAGTTCGATCCAGTCGCGCGTGCCGGCGCTCATGTCCTGGGCGTAGAAATGGATGGCGGCTCCGGACTGCGATTTGCTGCGGTACATCGCGGTGTCGGCCATCGCGAACAGCACGTCAGCGTCGTCGCTGTCTTCGTGCGCGATGGCGATGCCTATGCTGCAGGTGAAGCGGAAATCGACCTCGTCCAGCGTGATCGGCTCACCCACAGCCTGCATCACCTTGGACGCCACGCGGGTGACCGCATCGCGATCGACCAGACCCTGCAGGATGATCATGAATTCGTCACCGCCCCAGCGCGCCACCGTGTCGCCCGCGCGACACACGGCGCGCAGACGTGACGCCAGCGTGGTGAGTACCTGATCGCCCTGCTGATGGCCCAGGCTGTCGTTGATGCGCTTGAAACGATCGAGGTCGACGAAAAGTACCGCCACCAGGCCGCTGCGGCGCTGGACCAGCGCCTGGCGCAACCGGTCACGCAGCAACAGGCGGTTGGGCAGACCGGTCAGCGCGTCGTGGGTCGCCTGATAGGCCAGCTTCTCGGCGGCGGCCACGGTGTCGGTGACATCGCTCAGCACCAGCACCACGCCATCCACACGACCGATGGCATCGAACAAGGGGGTGGCGACCGGCCGCAAGGCGCGTGCCGGGCTGTCGGGACCGGCCGGTTTCATAAGGTGGCTGCCGGGTTGCTGCAGCCGCGCCTCGTCGCGGCAGCGGCGCAGCAACTCATCCAGCGCACGGCCCAGCGGTCCGGTCAGCGCCGGCAGAGCGTCCAGGCCGCATCCCTGCACCTGACGCAGCGTGCATCCGCACAGTGTCTCGGCACGGGCATTCATGTAACAGACCGACAGTCGCTGGTCGAACTGCAGCACGGCGTCCGAGATGGCACCCAGCGTGATCCGGGCACGTGCGTTCGCCCTGGCCAGACGCCGGGCAAGATCGGCGCTGCCTATCAGGGCCCAGGCGAGGGCCGCCGGAAACGATGCCGCGACTGCCAGCGTCGGGCTGAGCCATATTCGTGCCAGTGCCAGCAGTGCAGCGCTCAGCAGCAGCGGTGTCGCAACTGCAAGCGCCACTGCCACCGCGTCCACCGGCCGCAAACGGGGCGCTCGCCACCACAGCGCCGCGAGCACGCCCAGCAGCAGCGGCCACATCCACAGCGGCGACAACGGCGCGGTCGTGGTGGCTGCCTGCAGCGCCGAATAGGCCCGCGCATGAAAGTCGACCGCCGGCATCGGTGCGGACAGGCCGGACAGCGGGGTGGCCAGCTCGCCACCGGCACCGGTCAGCGTGACACCCACCAGCACGTTGCGCCCGCGCAGCACGTGGGCCGGCACCGATCCGCGCAGCACATCGAGCGCCGAAATGCGCGGCACCGGCCACGGCTGGCCGGGCAGCACGATCACCTCGTTATCGCGCACCCACAGGCCGGATTGCCCGGCCGCGGGCGTGTGCGGCGGCCGGCGCGCGCCATAGGCGGAAGCCGGCCCGGTCAGCCGCGACAGGTCAGCCAGCGCCAGAGACAGTGCCGGCCAGGTGCTGCTGCCGACGCCCGCCTGCAGGTAGAGCCGGCGCGACAGGGCATCGGCATCGACCTCGACGTCGACATGACCCAAGCGGACCGCTGCCGCCATCAGCGCGGGCCAGGGCTTGAGCGCCATCACCCCGCCCCCCTCGCGCGCCACCGGTGCGACCGGCAGCACCACATTGCCCGCCCGCAGCACGGCTTCGACCAGTGCCGCGTCGCCGGCCGGTTCGGCGGACGGTTCGGCGAACATCACCGCATAGGCGATCCCCGACACGCCCGCACGCGACAGGCGCTCCACCAGCTCGGCGTGGCGTTGGCGTGGCCAAGGCCACGCTCCGAGCGCGCGCACACTCGCGTCGTCGATCGCCACGATGAGTGGCCAGCGCTCGTCCAGTTCCGCCTGCACCGGCGGCGCCGTCGCCACCACCTCGGTCATCACGTCATGCAGCAACAGATCGAGCCGGGACAGGGACGCCGGCTTGAACCAGGCTAGCAGCCCCGCGAGCAGCAACGCGCCCAGCCACGGCAAGCGGTAACGGTCGGGCTGCCAGAGGCGCGGATGCGCGTGCCCCGCGTGCGCACCCGATCCGGATCCCGCCCGCGAGGCCATGTCAGATCAGCAGCAGCAAGGGCAGCAACCACCACAGGCGGAAGGTCGGCGGCGGCTCCGGCACCGTAATGGCCTGTGTGGGCGCCCAGTCGCCGGCGAAACCGTCGCTGGCGAAGCTGCGCACGCGCAGATGGATCGTGCCGGGTGCGGCATCGCGCAGCAGATAGGCCGGCTCATCGGTGTAGGCATCGATTTCGGGTTGCGCGAAATCCGCGCTGCGCGCGATCTGTATCTGGTAGCGCATGCCCTCGCCCGCGCTGCGCCAGCGCAGCGACAGCCCTTCCGCGCCGGCTTCCGGGGCTTCCAGCGCCGGTCCGGGTTGTGGTCGCCGGAAGGTCTGCGCATCGCTGAACGGGCCGACGCCCTCGTCCGGATTGCCGCTCGCCACCCGCCAGTACCAGGTGCCGGGCGCCAGCGCCTCGTCCGGCCGGAAGGCCGGGTCTGTCAGTGCAGGCCGATCCACCCGCGGCGAATCGAATGCCGGGTTGTCGGCGATCTGCAGGCGCCAGCGCTCGTCCGGCCGCGCCCGCGACCAGCGGAACTGAGGCCGCTCGTCGCTCACCCGCGCATCCGGCGCCGGCTCCGCCATGACCGGCGGCTCCGGCCGCGCATCGACGGTGAGCGCCCATTCGCCGTCCCGACCTTCGAAGCCCGCCGCGTCCACGCCACGCGCGCGCACGCGATAGTCGCCATCCGGCAGATCCTTTGCCACCACCGCCGGACGCGTGCTGCGCAGGTCCGACAGCACGGTGTCGAATCCGGCGTCCTGCGCAATCTGGATGCGGTAGCTTGCAGCCTCGGCCAGTGGCGCGAACGGCAGATTGAGCGGCACACGGTCCGCCTTCAGTGCCGCCGCCCGCGGCGGCGCCAGAAGCTCGACCGGTGGCGCGGCCGGCCGCCCCGGTCCGGCGGCCGACGCGCGCCCGGCAGCGACCAACTGGCGGCCCGCATCGTTGCCGAAATCCACCCGACCCTCCAGCACCTCGTTGCGGGTGATGGCATCGTCGGCATGCACGCGGAAATGCGTGCCGCGCACCGCGGCGACCGCGGCCGGCGTTTCGATCTCGAAACGTCCCATCGGGCCGCCGCGCGGCGCCACAAGGCTTTCCAGGGAGCCGCGCAGCAGATGCAGCCGCACCCAGGACCCCGCGCCGGCGGCAAGATCGCCCGACTGCAGCACGCTCATTTCACTGCCGCCGCGCAACTGCACACGGCTGCCATCGGCAAATGCCAGCGCCACGCTGCCGCCCTCGCCGGTGACGAGCCGCACGCCGGCGTCCAGCTTCTCGCCTGCCACCGCCGCTCGGCGGCCGCCCGCCGCCTCGATCAGCACATCGCCGCGCAGCGAATCGATGCGCACCTCGCGCGTCTGCAGCCGCAGCCACTGTTCGGGAATCTTCAGCACCGACCCCGGCTTGAGCCGGCGCGGCTCGCGTATCTGGTTGTAGCGCTGGATGCGCGGCCAGTAGGACAGGTCCTTCAGATAGCGCTGGGTGAGGTTCCACGGGTTGTCGCCCGGCTTCACCTCATAGGAAAAGTCGGCCGCCTTGAGCTCGCTGGAGGCGAACAGAAGGGCGAACACCAGACAGCCCAGTGCGCGGGCCGGACCACGGGGGGAGTGCGAGGGCAAGGCAATCTCCGGTCGGACGTTTCAAGCATTGTAGGGCCGTACGATATGCGAATCACGTCGATTGCCGCACGAGGTGCGGAAGACCCGGGCGCGGCGGCCCGCCGGCGCCGCGTCGCGACCTGGGGGTCGCTCCACAAGAGCGCGCCCTGACCGCGACCAGAGCCGGGGTGTCGTAGGAGCGAGCGCAGCTCGCGATTCCACCCCCGAACGAAGCCCGCGGCCTGCACACGCCGCATCGCGGCCAGAGGCCGCTCCCACAAAAGCTCGCCCAAGCAACGAGCGGAGCGGGAGTTGCCCATGACCGCGCCCGACCACGAATGGAGTCGGAGTTGTCCATGAGCACGCCCTGACCGCGACCAGAGCCGGGGTGTCGCAGGAGCGAGCGCAGCTCGCGATCCCATCCCCGAATGAAGCCGGCGGCCTGCATAAGCCGCATCGCGGCCAGAGGCCGCTCCCACAAAAGCTCGCCCAAGCAACGAGCGGAGCGGGAGTTGCCCATGACCGCGCCCGACCACGAATGGAGTCGGAGTTGTCCATGAGCACGCCCTGACCGCGACCAGAGCCGGGGTGTCGTAGGAGCGAGCGCAGCTCGCGATCCCATCCCCGAATGAAGCCCGCGGCCTGCATAAGCCGCATCGCGGCCAGAGGCCGCTCCCACAAAAGCTCGCCCAAGCAACGAGCGGAGCGGGAGTTGTCCATGATCGCGCCCGACCACGAATGGGGTCGGAGTTGTCCATGAGCACGCCCTGACCGCAACCAGAGCCGGGGGGTCGTAGGAGCGAGCGCAGCTCGCGACCCCACCCCCGAACGAAGCCCGCGGCCTGCATGGGCCGGGTCGCGACCTGGGGGTCGCTTCTGCGGAAGCGCGCCCCGATCACCGTGGATCAGGGCCGGGGAGAAGCATCCCCCCATCCCCCGCCCACCGCCTTGTTCAGCAGCGCGCTGGCGGAATACTGGCGGCCGCGCAACTGCATCAGCGTGCGCTCGTTGTCGAGCGCGCTGGTCTGGGCGGTGACGACTTCGGTGTAGCTGGCGGTGCCGGCGCGGTAACGGTTCAGCGCCAGCGCTTCGGCTTCGCGCGCGGCGGCCAGCGCTTCGCTGCGCAACCTGACTTCGTCGTCGAGCAGGCGCAGCGCGATCAGGTTGTCCTCGACCTCCTGCAATGCGCCGAGCACGGTCTGGCGATACTGTGCCACGGTCACTTCGTGCGCGGCGCGGGCGGATTCGATCTGCGCATCGCGACGGCCGCCGTCATACACCGCCTGGGCGGCCGACAGGCCGAAGGACCACACCAGATTGGACGCATTGAACCACTGCGCGAAATTGTTGCCGGCATAGCCGGTGGAGGCGGACAGCGTGAGCGACGGGAACCAGGCGGCCTGGGCGACGCCGATGCGCGCGTTGGCGGCCGCGACGCGGCGCTCGGCGGCAGCCACGTCGGGGCGGCGTTCGAGCAGCGCCGACGGCAGGCCGACCGGGGTGTCCGGCGGGGCCAGCGCCCAGTCCGCTTCGGCGATGGAGAACGACGACGCGGCTTCGCCCACCAGCACCGCGATCGCATTGGCAAGCTGGCCGCGCGTGATGTCGAGGTCCACCGCCTGCGCCTCGGCAGCGCGCAACTGCGCGAGCGCGCTCGCTTCGTCGCCGCGCGCGGCGACACCCGCCACCACGCGGTTGCGCGCGATGTCGAGCGCCTTGCGATAGGCGGCCACGGTGCGCGCATACAGTGCGCGCTGCGCATCGGTGGCGCGCAACTGGAAGTAGTTCTGCACAAGCTCGGCCTGCATGGACAGGCGTACCGACCCCAGATCGGCCGCGCTGGCATCCACGTCGGCGACGGCCGCCTCGACATTGCGGCCGATGCGTCCCCACAGATCGGCTTCCCAGCTCGCGTCCAGACCGAGCTGGGTGGTGTTGGACTGATTGGCCGAGCGCCCCTGGATGGCCGCGCTGCGGCTGCGCTGGGCGGATGCCGACAGGCTGATTTCCGGCCGGAAGCCGGCGCGTGCCTCGGCCGCAGTGGCGCGCGCCTGGCGATAGTTGCCGAGCGCGACCGCGATATCGGTGTTGGCGGCATCCAGCCGCGCGATCAGCGCATCGAGGGCCGGGTCTTCATAGGCGCGCCACCAGTCGCCGCGCGGCAAGTGATCCGCCGGTTCGGCCGGCTTCCAGCCTTCGCTGCCGCGATAGTGCTGCGGCATGTCGACCTCCGGCCGCTGATGATCCGGACCGACCGAAGTGCAGGCGGTCAGCAGCAGGGACAGGAACAGGGGCAGCGACTTTTTCATGGCGTGACCGGGCGCGCGCGGCGCGCGAAAAAACGGGCGCAGGCGCGGCTGAAACGTTCGAGATAGAGATAGATGACCGGGGTGGTGTAGAGCGTGAGCAACTGGCTCAGCGCCAGCCCGCCCACCACCGCAATGCCGAGCGGACGGCGCAGCTCCGAACCTTCGCCGAACCCGATGGCAAGCGGCAACGCGCCCACCATGGCGGCCAGCGTGGTCATCAGGATGGGACGCAGGCGCAACAGGCAGGCCTCGCGTATGGCGGCGCGCGGTTCGATGCCGCGCGTGCGCTCGGCATCGAGCGCGAAGTCGATCATCATGATGGCGTTCTTCTTGACGATGCCGATCAGCAGCAGCAGGCCGATCACCGCGATCAGCCCGAATTCGATGTGGAAGGCCATGAGTGCCAGCAGCGCGCCGATGCCGGCGGATGGCAGCGTGCTCAGTATGGTGATCGGGTGGATCAGGCTTTCGTACAGGATGCCCAGCACCAGATAGACGGCGACGATGGCAGCCAGTATCAGCAGCGGCTGGCTCCTGAGCGAATCCTGGAAGGCGCGCGCCGAACCCTGGAAGCCGGCATTGACCGAGGCCGGCACGCGCAGTTCGGCCATGCTCGCGCGCACCGCGTCCATGGCCTGCGACAGGGTCACGCCATCCGCGGTGCCGAAGGAAATGGTGGTGGATACGCGTCCACCGACATGGGCGATGGACAGCGGCATCACGCCCTGCTCCACGCGCGCGAAGCTGGCCAGCGGCGCCAGCGCGCCGTCGCTGCCGGCCACCCGCACATGATCCAGCGCCGACAGGTCCTGCGCGAACGGCGGCGCCACCTCCAGCACCACCTTGTACTGGTTCAGCGCCTCGTACAGCGTGCTCACCTGGCGCTGGCCGAAACTGTCGTTCAGTTCGCCATTGACCAGGCCGGGTGTCATGCCCAGACGCGCCAGCGTGTCGCGGTCGTATACCAGCCGCGTCTGCGAAGCGCGGTCCTCCTGATCGGTGCCCACATCCACCAGTTGCGGCAGATCGCGCAGCGCATCGCGCACCTTGGGCGCCCATTCGCGCAGATCGGACAGGCTGTCGGCAGTCAGCGTGAACTGGTATTGCGACGACGAACGCATGCCGCCGATGCGCAGGTCCTGGGCCGATACCAGGAAAAGCTGCACGCCCTCGATGCGCCCGAGCTTGCCGCGCAGCCGGCCGATCACCTTGTCGGCCGACACCTTGCGCTCGGCCAGCGGCTTCAGGCTCACGAAAAAACTGGCATTGTTGGCGCCACCGCCGCGCCCGCCGCCGGTGAAGGCCGCCACATTGTCGACCGCCGGATCGGCGCGTATCACGTCCACCGCCTGCGCCATCTTCTTGGTCATGGCCTGGAAGGATGTACTCTGGTCGGCGCGCAGGCTGCCGAACAGGCGGCCGGTATCCTGGTTCGGGAAGAAGCCCTTGGGCGCGATCACGAACAGCCACACGGTGAGCGCGATGGTGCCCAGGAAGATGAGCATGACGATGCGGGTATGGCGCAAGGCCCAGTCCAGGCTGGACGCGTAGGCGATCTGCAGATCGTCGAACACGCGCGCCAGCGCGCGCTGCCAGCGCGCCTCGTCCGCGACATGCCCGGCGCGCAGCAGGCGCGCCGCCATCATGGGCGCCACGGTGAGCGACACCACCATGGATACCAGCACCGCGATCGACAGCGTGAGCGCGAATTCGCGGAACAGACGGCCGACGATGCCCCCCATCAGCAGGATGGGAATGAATACCGCGACCAGCGACACGCTGATCGCCATCACGGTGAAGCCCACTTCGCGTACGCCGGCGATGGCCGCCTCGAATGGCTTGAGACCGCGCTCGAGGTGGCGCGCGATGTTCTCGATCACCACCACCGCATCGTCGACCACGAAGCCGGTGGCGATGGTGAGCGCCATCAGCGACAGATTGTTCAGGCCGAAGCCGAACAGATACATGAGCGCGAAACTGCCGGCCAGCGACACCGGCACGACCACCGCCGGGATGAGCGTGGCGCGCACGTTGCGCAGGAACAGGAACACCACCAGGATGACCAGTGCCACCGATACGACCAGCGCCAGCTCGATCTCGTGCAGCGCGCTGCGTATGGTGACCGAACTGTCCATCGCGACATCCATGCGCGCGGCGGCCGGCAGGTTGGCGGACAGCTCCGGCAGCAGGGCGCGCACCCGTTCGGTGGTTTCGATCACATTGCTGCCCGGGCGCTTGGTCATGACCAGCAGCACCGTGGGGCGGCCGTTGGACAGACCGAGATTGCGCACGTCCTGCACCGACTCCACCACGGTTGCGACGTCGCCCAGACGCAGGGCGGCCCCGGACACATGACGCAGGATGAGCGGCACATAGTCCTCTGCGCGGCGCGCCTGATCATTCGCCTCGATCTGCCAGTAGCGATCGCCCAGTTCGACGAAGCCCTTGGGCCGGTTCACATTCGATTCCGTGATCCGGGTACGCACATCGCCCAGCGTAAGCCCGTTGCGGTACAGCGCATCCGGATTCACCTGCACGCGGATGGCGGGCAGCGCGCCGCCGCCCACGGTCACCTCTCCCACGCCCTGGATCTGCGAAATCTTCTGCGCCAGCACGGTGGACGCCACGTCGTACAGCCGGGCGATGGGCACGGTGTCCGACGTGATGGCGAGGATCATGATAGGCGCGTCGGCCGGATTCACCTTGCGATAGGTCGGGTTGGACGGCAGGCTGGTGGGCAGGCTGGCGCGCGCGGCGTTGATGGCCGCCTGCACGTCGCGCGCCGCCCCCTCGACATCGCGGTCCAGTTCGAACTGCAGCGTGACGCGGGTCGTGCCCTGCGAACTGGACGAGGTCATTTCGGTCACGCCGGCGATGCGCCCCAGCGTGCGCTCCAGCGGCGTCGCCACCGTGGAGGCCATCACCTCGGGGCTGGCGCCGGGCAGCGTCGCGCTCACCGAAATGGTCGGAAAATCGACCTGCGGCAGCGCGGAAATGGGCAGGAAGCTGAACGCCAGCGCACCGGCCAGCGCGATCGCCGCGGTGATCAGCGTGGTGGCGACCGGTCGGTGGATGGCCCCTGACCACACGCTCATGCTTCGCCCCCCTGCCGTGCGGCAGCCGGGCGCAGGCGGAACAGGCGACCGAAGGCGAGGTACACCACCGGCGTCGTGTACAGCGTGAGCACCTGGCTTACCAGCAGGCCGCCCACCATGGACAGGCCGAGCGGAAAGCGCAGCTCCGAGCCCATGCCGCCGCCGAACACCAGCGGCAGCGCGCCGAGCAGCGCGGCGGCGGTGGTCATCAGGATGGGGCGCAGGCGCAGCAGGCAGGCCTGGCGTATCGCCTCGACCGGGCTGCGGCCCTCATGGCGTTCGGCCTCGAGCGCGAAGTCGATCATCATGATGGCGTTCTTTTTCACGATGCCGATGAGCAGGATGATGCCGATCACCGCAATCATGTCCAGCGCGTGGCCGACCAGCAGCAGCGCGAGCAGCGCACCGATGGCTGCAGAGGGCAGCGTGGACAGGATGGTGAGCGGATGGACATAGCTTTCGTACAGCACGCCGAGCACGATGTACATGGTGACCACCGCGGCCAGGATGAGCCACAGCGTATTGCTCAGCGAGGCGCGGAAGGCCTCGGCCGCGCCTTCCCACTTCATGGTCATGGTGGCCGGCATGCCGAGTTGCCCGGGCAGCGCCTCGATCGCCGACACCGCCTCGCCCAGCGCCACCCCCTGCGGCAGATCGAAGGACACGGTCGCCGCGGGGAACTGCCCCTGCCGCCCGAGGGCCAGCCGCGTCGGCCGCTGTTCCACGCGCACCAGGCTGGCCAGAGGCACCTGGGTGCCGTCGGATGACAGCACGTGCAACTGGCCTATCGCCTCCGGACCGCGCTGGAACTGCGGCTGCACGTCCAGCACCACGCGGTACTGGCTGGATTGCGTGAACACGGTGGCGATGAGGCGCTGGCCGAAGGCGTTGTACAGGGCGGCGTCGATGTCGGCCACGGTCACCCCCAGTCGTGCCGCCGCGGCGCGGTCGATGTCCACCCAGGCCTGCAACCCATCGGTGGCCAGATCGTTGCTCACTTCGCTGGCGCGGCCGGTGTGTTCGATGGCCGCGGTCAGTCGCGGTATCCATTCCAGCAGGTCGGCCTCGCGCGTGGCCTGCACGACGAAGGCGTAGGGCGCGCGATTGACGCGGTCATCTATGGTCAGATCCTGCACCGGTTGCAGATGCAGCCGCACGCCCGGCACCTGCTGCGCCGCCCTTTCCAGCCGCGCCGCGATCTGCGGCGCGCGCTCGCCGCGCGCCGACAGCGGAGCGAGCTTGATCTGCATGCGGCCGGTGTTCAGCGTCGCGTTCTGGCCATCGACGCCGATGAAGGAACTGATGCTCTCGACATCCGGATCGCGCAGCAGCACGTCGGCCAGCGCCTGCTGGCGCTCGCTCATCGCGGCGAAGGACAAGGTGGGCTCGGCTTCCGACAGGCCCTGTATCAGCCCGGTGTCCTGCTGCGGAAAGAAGCCCTTGGGCACCAGCAGGTAGAGCATGGCGGTGAGCGCGAAGGTGACCACGGTGGCGACCAGGGTGAGACCGCGGTGCGCCAGCACCCAGTCCAGCGTGCGCGCATAGCCGGCGAGCAAGGCGCCGAACCAGCCTTCGTGCGCCGCGCCCTGGGCGACGCCCCGCTCCGCCGCGCCGCCTTCCGGCCGGAGCAGCCGCGCCGCCATCATGGGCGTGAGCGTGAGCGACACCACCGCCGACAGCAGGATGGCGATGGTGAGCGTGAGCGCGAATTCGCGGAACAGCCGCCCCACCACGTCCTGCATGAACAGCAGGGGAATGAGCACCGCCACCAGCGACACGGTGAGCGAAATGATGGTGAAGCCGATTTCCCGCGCACCATCGAGCGCGGCCTGCAGCGGCTTCTTGCCCATCTCGAGGTGGCGCGCGATGTTCTCGGTCATCACGATGGCATCGTCGACGACGAAGCCGGCGGCGATCACCATGGCCATCAGCGTCAGGTTGTTCACCGAGAAGCCGGCCAGGTACATGAAGGCGAAGCTGCCGATCAGCGACAGCGGCACCGCCACCGCCGGAATGACGGTGGCGCGGCCATTGCGCAGGAACAGGAAAATCACCGCCACCACCAGCAGCACGGCGAGCGCCAGTTCGATCTGCACGTCGCGCACCGAGGTGCGTATCGATTCGGTGCGGTCGGTCAGCACCTGCACGTCCACCGCATCCGGCAGAGAGGTTTCCAGTTCCGGCAGCAGCGCACGGATGCGCGCCACCACGTCGATCACGTTGGCACCGGGCTGGCGCTGGATGTTCAGGATGAGGGCCGGCGTGCGGTTGGCCCAGGCGGCAAGCAGGCGGTTCTCCGGGCCGTCGACCACCTCGGCCACGTCCTGCAGCCGGATCGGCGCGCCGTTCTTCCAGGCGATGATGCTGCGCCGGTACTCGTCGGCCGAGCGCAACTGGTCGTTCGCATCCAGCGTGGTGGCCAGGGTCGGACCGTCGAAACTGCCCTTGGCCTGGTTGGAACTGGTGCTCACCACCGCCGCGCGCAACTGTTCCAGACTCAGACCATAGGCCGCCACCGCCGACGGATTCACGCGCACACGCACCGCGCGGCGCTGCCCGCCGGAAATGCTCACCAGGCCGACCCCCGACTGCTGGGATATCTTCTGCGCGAGGCGGCTGCTCACCGCCTCTTCCAGCAGATGCAGCGGCACCGCCTGCGAACTGATGGCCAGCGTCATGACCGGTGCGTCGGCCGGATTCACCTTGCTGTAGACCGGCGGCGCCGGCAGTTCGTCCGGCAGCAGCGTGGTCGCCGCATTGATCGCCGCCTGCACCTCCTGCTGCGCGGTATCGAGCGATATGTCCAGACCGAAGCGCAGCGTCACCACCGAGGCGCCGGCAGCGCTGATGGAATTCATCTGCACCAGTCCGGGCATCTGCCCGAACTGGCGCTCGAGCGGCGCAGTGATGAGCGAAGTGGTCAGTTCCGGGCTGGCGCCCGGGTAATAGGTCACCACCTGCATGGTCGGATAGTCGACCTGCGGCAGCGCCGACACCGGCAGCAGGCGGTAGGCGATGAAGCCGGCCACCAGCAGCGCCACCATGAGCAGCGATGTGGCGACCGGTCGCAGTATGAACAGCCGGGATGGATTCATCGTTCGGCTCAGGGCGGCGGCAGTCCATCGCGACGGCGTTCGCCCGGCTCGCGCGGCGCGCCCGCCGCATCGCCGGGACGTCCGCCCTGCGCGCGCTCCCCCGGCGGCCCGGTCCGCGCCGCGTCGCGACCGCCCGCAGCGCCCTGACGGCCGGCCGGCGGCGCGTCATCGATGCGCACCGTATCCCCGTCGCGCAGGCGGTCCACGCCATCGGTCACCACGCGCTCGCCCGGCTGCACGCCATCGACGATCTGCTGCAGTTCGCCTTCCAGAACGCCGGTGCCCACAGTGCGCATGCGCGCCACCTTGTCCGCACCCACCACATAGACGAAGGCACCGCTGGCGCCGCGCTGCACCGCCGACACCGGCACCACGGTGGCGCCGGCTATCGTGTCCAGCTTCAGCTTCACATTCACGAACTGGTTGGGGAACAGCACGTTGTCGCGGTTCTCGAACAGCGCACGCGCCTTCACCGTGCCGGTGCTGGTATCGATCTGGTTGTCGAGTATGCGCAGCGTGCCGGTGGCGAGCACCGTGCGGTTGTCGCGATCGCGCGCCTCGACCGGCAGACCGCCGCGCGCGATGGCCGCGCGCACCTGCGGCAGTTGCGGCTCGGGCAGCGCGAATACAACCGATATCGGCGCTTCCTGGGTGATCGACAGCAGGCCCTCGGTGTCGGAGCTGCGCACGATGTTGCCCGGCGTGACCTGACGCAGGCCGACGCGGCCGGATATGGGCGCGGTGATGCGCGCGTATTTCAGCGACAGCCTTGCATTGGCGATGGTAGCGTCATCGGCGGCGACGGCCGCCTCGTATTGCCGCACCAGCGAACGCTGGTTGGTCACCTGCTGGGCGGCGATGGAATCCTGCTCCAGCAGCGTTTCGTAGCGCGCCAGATCCTCGCGCGCGTTGGCCAGCAGCGCCTGGTTGCGCGCGCGGTTGGCTTCACCCTGCGCCAGTTCGACCTCGAAGGCGCGCGGGTCGATCTGCGCCAGCAGATCGCCCTTCTTCACACGCTGGCCCTCGGTGAAATGCAGCGACAGCAGTTCACCCTCGACCCGGCTGCGCACGGTCACGCTCTCAAGAGCGGTGACCGTACCCAGCGCGACCAGGGTGACCGGCAGATCGCGCTTTTCGGCGAGCGCGCTGCCGACACGCGGATCGCCGCCGAAGCGGCGGCCGCCGCCGGGCGGGCCACCGGGACCACCGGGCGACGGACGCATGCCGGCCTGACCGCCGCCTGGACGCATGCCGGGCGGCCCCCCCGGTCCCATGCCCGGTGGCCCCCACTCACCCTCTTCCGGCTGGGTCTTCACATAGGCGTAGTAACCGCCTGCCACCAGGCCGGCCAGCAGCAACAGCATCAATATCCAGGGCCAGCGCGGCTTGCGGCGGGCGCTGGCGGCTTTCGTTTCGGGCGTGGTCATGGAGGAGCGCTCGTCATTCTTCATTCTGTGGCCGTCGGTCATCGGTCGATCGGATCCGGCGCGGTGCGCAAGTATGGTCCAGGCCTGTTAATCGCGCGGCAATGCAAGGCGCCGGCTTGTGAATGCGATGTAAACAGACGCAGGGCATGCCGGCACGCGATGTTACGCGGGCGTTGAGTGGCGCACGGGTCGGCCGGTTCCTACAGACGCCAGCGAGCGGGAAGGATAATGTTGACCGGCTGCCTTCGGCGCACGGCTGTGCGACCGGAACCTCCGGATGGCTTGCCGTCCTTTTCTGCATCGCGGTCCTGCGACCGCGGACAGATCTCTCGGGACCCTGTGCCCGATCAATCGCGGCGGACATCGCTGTCTGCCCTCCGTTAATCCGCCGGCCATACGTGAAGCTTCTCGCGCAGCGCCGGCAGCACGGAGATGGATTCGTGTTCATTCAGCTCATGCCCCTGGCCGCGCTGCTCGGCGGCACGGCACTGCTGCTGCTGGGAAGCGGCCTGCTCACCACACTGCTCGCGGTGCGCGGCGGCATCGAAGGCTTCAGCGAGCCCTTCATGGGTCTCATGGGTTCGCTGTTCTTCGCCGGCTTCCTGATCGGCACCCATTTCGCGCCGCGGCTGATCCGTCGCGTCGGCCATGTGCGCGCCTTCGCCTTCTTCACGTCGGCGGTGGCGTGCAGCGTGCTGCTGCACGATCTGGCGGTGAGCCCGTGGATCTGGGCACCGGTGCGGCTGGCGACCGGCATCGCCATGGTCGGCCTGTACGCCATCGTCGAGAGCTGGCTCAACAGCCAGGCCGCGGCGCAGTCGCGCGCCCGGGTGTTCGCCGTGTACATGGCAGTGAACCTTGGTTCACTCGCACTGGCGCAGCAACTGCTGCATGCGGGCGACGCGGCGGGCCACATCCTGTTCGTGCTGGCGGCGCTGCTCATCTGTGCCGCCGTGATGCCGGTGGCGGCCACGCGCCTGAGCCAGCCGGTGCTGGATAGCGTCGCCCCGCCGGCATTGCGCACGCTGTATCGCAAGGCGCCCATCGCCTTCGATGCCGCTTTCGCATCCGGCCTCGCCATGGGCGCCTTCTGGGGCCTGGGCGCGGTATGGGCCGACCGCAGCGGCCTCGGTACCGCCGGCGTGGCCGCCTTCATGAGCGCCACCATAGTCGGCGGCGCACTGTTCCAGTGGCCGCTCGGACGCTGGTCGGACCGTCACGACCGCGGGCGGGTAATTACCGTGGTGGCTTTCCTGGCAGCGGCCAGCGCGCTGCTGCCCATGTTCGCCGCCCCGTACGGCGTGGATGCCGCTGCGGCCGCCGGTTTCCTCTATGGCGGCTTCGCCTTCGCACTGTATCCGCTGGCGATGGCACGCATGGTGGACCGTCTAGAGCCGCACGAGGTGCTGGCCGGCGGCAGCGGCCTGTTGCGCGTGCACGGCATCGGCGCTGCCATCGGCCCGCTGGTGGCCGGCGTGGCGATGAACATCCTCGGCCCGATGGCATTGCCGCTGTGGTGCGCGCTCACCCAGGGCCTGCTCGCCGTGCTTACGTCCTCGCTGCTGCGCGGCCTGCCCGGCGTCATCGCATTGCAGACCCGCTTCATGCCCATGGTGCGCACCCACACCACCGCATTCGAACTGGCCGGACGCGCGCCGGCCGACCCCGACACCCCGACCAAGGAGACGACCTGATCCTTTCCGCCCTGCCACCTTCAATCTTGCAAAGGAGATCCCGCATGCTCATCGCCACCGACCTCGACGGCACCTTCCTGGCCGGCGACACCGAAGCGCGTCAGAAGCTGTACCAGCACATCGCCACCGACCCCGACATCACGCTGGTGTTCGTGACCGGCCGCGGCCTGGAAGCCGTGCTGCCTATACTGTCCGACCCGGCCATCCCGGTGCCGCATTACGTCATTTCCGACGTCGGCGCCACCGTGGTCGACGGGCGCACGCGTCAGGCGGTGCAGCCGCTGCAGGCTGACATCGACGCGCAATGGCCGGGCGAACAGGTGGTGGCCGAGGCACTGCAGGGCTTTCCCGGCCTGCGCCGGCAGGAGGTGCCGCAGCAGCGGCGCTGTTCGTATTTTTGCGAAGCGTCCGCGCTCACCGAAGAACTTCATCGCATCGCCGATTCGCTCGGCTGCGACGTCCTGTATTCCGCCGACCGCTATCTCGACTTCCTGCCGCGCGGCATCAACAAGGGCAGTACCCTGAAGCAGCTGGTACATCACCTGGGCATGGATCCGCAGAAGGTGCTGGTGGCGGGCGACACCCTGAATGACCTGTCGATGTTCGAACAGGGCTTCAAGGGCGTGTGCGTCGGCGAATCCGAACCGGCCCTGCTGGCTGCCACCACCGACCGCACCCGTGTGCTGCATTCGCATCGCGTCGGCTGCGCCGGCATTCTTGAGGCACTCGCCTTCTTCCGCTTCCTGGACCATGCCACCCTGGCCCCGGCACCGGATGTCACGCCCTGCGGCCGCTCCGAGCTGGCCATCGTCTATCACCGACTGCCCTACGAGGAGGTGATCGAGAACGGCCGCGTCATGCGCCGCGGCCACACCTCGCCCAACGGCATCATCCCCACCCTGCTCAGCTTCTTCGCCGATGGTCGCGCCGGCTCGTGGATCGCCTGGTCCAGCACGAATGCCGGCGAAGCCGGCTTCGAAACGCATACCGATGTCGATCGCGTGCGCTACCCCGGCCTGCGCTGCGCGCGCGTCGAACTGAGCAAGGACGATGTCGACGTGTTCTACAAGCGCTTTTCCAAGGAAGCCTTCTGGCCCACGCTGCACACCTTCTGGGAACGCGCCCAGTTCCGCGAGGACGACTGGCAGGTGTTCCTGAAGGTGAACCGGCTGTTCGCCGAACGCACCGCGGCCGAAACCGCGCATGGCGCCACCGTGTGGCTGCACGACTACAACCTGTGGATGGTGCCGGCCGCGCTGCGCGAACTGCGGCCCGACCTGAAGATCGCCTTCTTCCACCATACCTATTTTCCGTCGGCCGACGTGTTCAACGTGATGCCGTGGCGGCGCGACATCGTGGGCAGCCTGCTGCAGTGCGACTACATCGGCTTCCACATCCCGCGCCAGGCGGAGAACTTCGTCGACGTGGCACGCGGCGTGGCACCGGTCACCGTGCTGGAAACGCGCAACTGCGCGCCGCGCTTCCTGACCTATGGCTGCGCCGTCGGGCTGGACGAAATGACCACCGCGATCGAGGTGCACGGCCGCCGCATCGGCATCGGCGCCCACCCGGTGGGCCTGGACGTGCGGCGCGTCGGCCGCCTGCTCGGCGAACCGACCGCCACCCGCACCATGGACCGGCTGCGCCGCGAACTGTCCGGCCAGCGTCTCATCCTGTCGGTGGAAAGGCTGGACTACACCAAGGGCACGCTGGAAAAACTGATCGCCTTCGAACAGATGCTGGACCAGAACCCCGAACTGCAGCAGAAGGTGACGCTGATTGCGGTGTGCGTGCCGGCGGCGCGCGAAATGACCGTATACGACGCGCTCAAGGTGCAGATCGAACAGGCGGTGGGCCGCATCAACGGCCGCTTCTCGCGCGTGGGCTGGACGCCGGTGCACTTCTTCTTCCGGCCGATACCGTTCGAGGAACTGGTGGCCTACTACGCCATCGCCGACGTCATGTGGATCACCCCGCTGCGCGACGGCCTCAATCTGGTGGCCAAGGAATACGCCGCCACCCAGGGCCTGATGCAGGGCGGCGGCGTGCTGGTGCTGTCGGAATTCGCCGGCGCCGCCGCCGAACTGCACGGCGCCGTGCTCACCAATCCGCACGACCCGAACGACCTGCGCGACAAATGCCTGTACGCACTGAACATGCATCGCGCGGAAGCCGAAAGCCGGCTGCGCGAACTGTTCGGCATCGTGCAGCACAACGACATCGTGCGCTGGGGCGAGGAATTCCTCGCCGCGGTCGCTGCGCCGGTGGAGGTGGCCTGAGCGCTGCGCGCCGACGCGCGTTCAGGCCTTGATGTAATGCACGAACAAGGTATAGGCCTTGCGCGCCGGATCGACGCCGAGGCCGGCGCCGCGGCGGACGGTGAAGTCCTGGCCGGTGCGGGCTTTCAGGTAGGCGGCGACCTGTTCGGCCATGGCCCGGGATGAGCTGGCGTAGTAGAACACGGTGGAGCGATCCGAGAACCAGCCCGGACGCTCGCCGGCGGCGTAGGAATAGGTAAGGGAATCGAGCGCGAAACCTTCGCCGCGCAGGCCGTCATTCAGTGCGATGCGCTCGGCGTCGTCCACGCCCAGGGTCTGCAAGCCGACGGTATAGGCCGAGCGGCCCGGCTCGCTGCGCTGCGCCGGACTCAGCGTGGACAGTGCCCGCTCCACCAGCGGGGTATTGGCCTGTATCGCGTCGGCCACCTTGTTCTGCGTGCTTTCGGTGCTGACCTTCAGTTGTGCGTTCTCGCGTTCGAACACGGACAGCCTGCGTTCCAGTTCCGGGCTGCGGCCCGCGCCGCCGGCATCGCTGAGCGCCTTGAGCAGTTCATCGTTGCGCGCCTGCAGTTGGGCGATGGTGGCCTGGGCCTCCTCGAGTGCCGAATTCGATTCGATCAGTTTGGATTTCCATTTGAAGCCGACCAGGCTGCCCTCCTCGAAACCGGCATTCACGAGGATGGAATTGAAAGTGGCCGGAAACAGGATGAGCAGCGCCGCCAGCAGGAACAGCGCGCCGTCGCGCAACACCGCGACCAGGTCCCTGGCCACGGCGATCGCCGATGCGAGCGCGCCTTTCAGTGATGCATCGCCCTCCGCCATGATGGACCTCCCGATGTTCATGGCATCCAGACTAATCCATGAGAGGTCTGCATGCCAGCGTGCGCCGGCTGTCGCGACCTGCGGGCCGCGCGATGCCGGATCACGCCGGTCATGGCTCCTGATGGACGCGCGCGCCGCATGCCGGACGCCGCCAGCGGCTCGCGGCTGCGGCGCGCCGACCTCGGCCGCGACATGCGCTCAGAAGGTCGCGCTGACGCCGAGCAGAAGATGGCGGCCCGGCATCGGGCAGACCTGGCCGTTTTACTGCCTGCTTGGCAGACCATCGTGTCCGGTGCCGGTGAAGTTCGCGGCCGCATTGCCGTTAACCGCATTCGCGGGCAGTGAGCGGCCACAGTGCTCCTGTCACCCCTGTACCTGACTTCCGGATCGCGCTCGGGAAACCATCCCTTCGAGTTTCAGACGGGCCGAGGGGCCGGTAGCAGGTGAGGCGCCCGCGACATGATGTACAGGCTTTATGGGTATCAACGACGCTGTCCCGGAGACTCCGCTTGAATAGGACGTTCATACAACGCGCGATCTGCTTTTCGGTCATCAGCTGTTTCGCACACGCACAAACCGCACCGGATGCGGGTTCGCTGCGCCAGCAGCTTGATCAGGACCGGTTGAACCGGCTGCCTGGCCAGGCCGCGCCCGAATTGCGTGGTGATCCGCCGGTGACGCCCTCCACGGCAACAAGCACCGTTTCGGTCAACACCTTCCGCTTCGAGGGCAATACGCTGCTCGGCGACGCGCAATTGCAGGCCGTCGTCGCCGGCTATCTGAACCGCCCACTGAGCTTCGAACAACTGCAGGCGGTTGCCGCGGCGGTTGCCGACGCCTATCGCGACGCGGGCTGGGTGGTCCGCACCTATCTGCCGCGGCAGGATGTGACCGACGGCACGGTCATCATCCGCATCGACGAAGCCAGGTTTGGCAAGGTGCAGGTGGAAGGCGCAGAGCCCACACGGTTGAAGCTCGATTACGCCTTGTCGTCTCTCGAGTCACGCCAGAAAAAAGGGGAACCGCTCAATGCAGAGGCGCTGGAGCGCGCCATCCTGCTGGTCGACGATCTTCCGGGAGTGGCCGCCAGCGGCGCGCTGCGCGCCGGCGCTGGCGAGGGCGAGACCGATCTTGTCCTCAAGCTGACCGATGAACCGCTGGTGATCGGCGACGTCGGCATTGACAATGCCGGCATGCGCTCGACAGGCCGCGAGCGCATTGCCGCCAGCGTGGGAATAGCCAGCCCCTTCGGCATCGGGGATCTGGTCAGTATCCACGCCATTCACAGTCAGGGACTCGACTATGCACGCGTGGGCTACAGCGTACCGATCGGCCATGACGGCCTGCGCCTGGGTGTGAATGGTTCGACGCTGCACTATTCCCTGGTTTCGCCCGAATTCTCCGCACTGAACGCCCGCGGCAAGTCCAGCACCCTGGGCCTGGATGCGACGTATCCACTGATCCGCTCGCGTCGGCAGAACCTGTATCTGGTCATGAACTACGACCAGAAGACCTTCGAAAACACTTCGGACGGCGCCATATCCAGCCGTTACGGCGCCAGGTCCGGCACCGTCGGTCTGAGCGGCAATCTGTTCGATGGCCTGGGTGGCGGTGGCGCCAACAGCGCCACCCTGTTGTTTACCCACGGCGATCTCGATCTCGATGGCTCGCCCAATCGTGCGGCCGATGCCACCACCACACGCACCGCCGGTCGCTATGAAAAGCTGCGCTATACGCTGGCGCGCCAGCAGTCTCTGACCCCGACCCTGTCCTTTCTGGCCATGCTGTCGGGACAGGAGGCCAGCAAGAACCTCGATTCATCCGAGAAGTTCTACCTGGGTGGCCTGAATGGCGTGCGCGCCTATCCGCTCAATGAAGGCGGTGGCGCGGAAGGCAAGGTGGTCAATCTGGAGCTGCGCTGGAAGCTGAACGAGGCCTTCCTGCTCAGCGGCTTCTACGATTGGGGCCATGTCACGGTGAATCGCAACAACAGGTTCACCGGCGCGGCCGCCGTGAACAGCTTCAGTCTGCGCGGCGCGGGTCTCGCGCTGGGCTGGCAGTCGAGCCAGGGCTTGAACCTCCGGCTCACCTGGGCACGCCGCATCGGCGACAACCCCAATGCCACCAGCACGGGCCTCGATCAGGACGGCACGCTGCACAAGGATCGCTTCTGGCTGACCGCCAGCATGCCCTTCTGATTGCGTCCGCATTGCAAGTCGCTTCTCTGGATACGAGTATGACCAAGAATTTTCAATTGATCCGGAATGCGTTGACGCATGCCGGCATTGCCGTTTCTGAACGCCTGCGCATGCGCCGTGCGGGGAACCGGCATCAGCGCGGGCTCGCCGCTCTCCCTCTCCGTCACCTGCCGCCGGCTCGCTTGACTGCGCTTGCGGCCTCCATGGCGCTCGCCCTGGGCAACGCCACCGCGCAGACGCCCGGCGCCACCCAGTTGCCCACCGGCGGAACGGTGACTGCCGGGCAAGCGTCGATTTCGCAGAGCGGTGCGGTGATGACGATAGACCAGGGCTCGCAGCGCGCGGCGATTGACTGGAACACGTTCAACGTCGGTGCGGCCGCAACGGTGAACTTCAATCAGCCCTCAGCCAGCAGCGTCACGCTGAATCGCGTGCTGGACAGCAACCCGAGCCAGATCTTCGGGCGCATCAACGCCACCGGCCAGGTGTTCTTCACCAATCCGAATGGCGTGTATTTCGCGCCCGGCGCGAGCGTCGAGGTGGGTGGCTTGCTGGTCACCACCCACAACATCAGCACGACCGATTTCATGGCGGGGAATGACCGCTTCACGCGCGATGGCGCAAGCGGCAGCATCGTCAACGAGGGCACCCTGAAGAGCGGCATGGGCGGCTATATCGCGCTGCTGGCCCCGGAGGTGCGCAACAACGGCCTGATCGTCGCCCAGCTTGGCACGGTGGCACTCGCCGCCGGAGACGCCTTTGACGTCCAGTTCAACGGCAACGGTCTGTCGAATGTCCGCGTCGAGCCCGGCACCCTGCGCGCGCTGGTGGAGAACGGCAACGCGGTGGAAGCACCCGGCGGCCTCATCATTCTTTCGGCCAATGCAGCCAATCAACTGCAAGGCAGCGTCGTGCGCAACAGTGGCACTCTTTCCGCCACCAGCCTCGTGAGCAAGGGCGGACGCGTGGTGCTGGAAGGCGACGACATCCGTCTCGACGCAGGCAGCCGTATCGAAGCCAGAGGTGCCACCGGCGGTGGCACGGTACTGGTCGGCGGCGACTGGCAGGGTGGCGGCACATTGCGTCAGGCCGTGACGGTCACGCAGTCCCAGGGTGCGAGCATCGATGCCAGCGCGATCACGCAAGGTGATGGCGGCAAGGTGGTGCTGTGGAGTGACATTCACAACGACCGGAGTCAGACCCGCGCCCATGGTTCGATCGCCGTCCACGGCGGTGCCCATGGCGGGAATGGCGGGGTGATCGAAACATCGGGACACTGGCTCGATGTCGCGGGTATCACGATCGATACACATGCGACCGCAGGCCAATACGGCAACTGGCTGCTTGACCCCTACAACATCACGATCGCCGCCGCGGGTGCCAGTGGCACGGCCTTCTCTTCCAATTACACCGCCAACAGCACCAGCGTGATTCTTGCCAGCGATATCGCCACGGCGCTGGCTTCGGGCAATGTGACCATACAGACCGGCGGTACCGAAGGAGATGGCCAGGGCGGTGGTGACATCACCATCGCCAGCAACATCACCAAGACCAGCGGCGGTGCCTCAACGCTGACACTGAAAGCCCATCGGGACATCGTGCAGAACGCGGGGGTCAGTGTGAGTTCGACCAGCGGTGCGCTGAATGTGGTGTATCACAGTGACAGCGACGCAACCCAGGGCGGCAACATTTCCCTCAATACCGGTGCCAGCATTCTCAGCAACGGCGGCCACATCACCTTGAGCGGTGGCCTGGATGTGAACACCGGCTACGCCACCGGTAGCGCCAACACGGGTAATCGTGACCGTGGCGTGTTCCTCGACAACGTGAACCTCGATGCCGCGGGCGGCAATATCCTGGTGCGCGGCCAGGGCTGGTCGGGTTCGGGTGCGGCGACGCCGATCGGTGTCGATTTCTCGTTCAACAGCATCATGCAGACCACGGGCAGCGGCACGATCACGGTCGTCGGGGTGGGCGGCTCTCCGACTTCCGGCACTGCACCCGGTATCAACATGTACATCGCCAGCGGAACGGCCGCCACCGTCATCACCCAGAACGGCGCCATCACCCTGACCGGCACCGGTGGCGGAACCGCAAGCCAGAGCCGCAATGCCGGCATCAACTACGAAACCAGCACCAGCTACATCTATTCCACCGGGGGGGGACCCATCACGCTGAACGGTACCGGCGACAACAACGGCAATGCGGCACGCGGCATCGCCCAGGCCAATGGCGGTCGTTTGTATGTCGGAACGGATGGCACGACCACATATGGCAGCGATATCGTGCTCAACGCCAACAGCATGAATCTGGAAAATGCCTTCATCAACACCACGGGCAATGTGTCCTTGATCAGCACCGGGGCGGCCACTCAGACCAGCAGCGGCAGCATCATCGCCAATGCGCTGTCGCTGACCGGCACCGGCGGCGACTTCTCGCTCACCCGCAGCTTGAATGACGTCACGACACTGGCTGCCAGCACGGGCGCCGTAAACTTCGTCGATGCGAATGGCCTGTCGATCGGCACTGCGGGCAGCACCAGCGGCATCACGGCAACAGGCAATGTGACGGTCACCGCGTCAGCGGGGTCGGTAGGTGTCGATCAGAACATCATCAAGAGCGCAGGTAACGATGCCACCCTGACGCTGAAAGCGACCGACAATGTGACGCTCGCGAGCGGCAAGTCGATCACATCGAGCAGCAACAGGCTGAATGTCGTTCTGAATGCAGACAGTGACTCGAACGGTGGCGCGATCAATCTCGACACCGGATCCAGCATCACCACCAACGGTGGACATGTCACCATGGGGGGCGGCAGCACGCCGGGCAGCGGCAATGCCACCGGCAACGCCACCTATGCCGCAGGTATCCGCATACTCGACGCGCAGGTGAATGCGGGAACAGGAACGATCTCCCTGCGTGGCACGGGTGCAAGCAGCGGCGGCATCGGTGTGCTGATTACCGGCAGTTCGGCCCTGGTGCAAAGCACCAGTGGCGATATCAGCATCCATGGCACGGGCGCAGGCAGCGCCGGCGGGCGGGTGGGCATTCTTGTCGATGCCAGTGCGATTGTTCGCACGACGGGTGGCGGCAATATTTCGATGACCGGTCAGGGCTCCACGTCGGGTACCAACGACAATCAGGAAGGTGTCAAGCTCGACAACAATGCGCTGGTGGAAATTCTGAGCGGCAGCAACCGCACAATGACCATCAACGGTACCGGAGGCAGTGGCAACAGCTACAACATCGGCGTCAATGCGCGGGGTGGCGGCGTGTTCAGGATGGGGAGCGGGGTGACCGGCACGCTGAACGTTACCGGCACGGGCGGCACCTGTACGAGCACTGGCTGCTGGGGCATTCTGATCGAAGGAGGCCGTTACGAGTCACTCGGCGCGGCCAGCATCGTATTCACCGGCACCGGGGGCACCGGTGCCGACAACATCGACATCCGTTACACCGGCGGCACTGGCAGCCGCATCGGTTCCAGCAGCATGACCGGCAACATCACCCTGTCCGGCAACACCTTCAATTTCGGTGGCGACAATGTCATGCGCGTCGTGAGCAGCGGGGCGCTTGCCATCAAGCCGCGCACGGCCGGCACGACCATTGGAATTTCCGGCGGCGCAGGTACGCTGGCGCTCAGCAGCAATGACTTCGCCAACACGTTTGCCAATGGCTTCTCGAGCATCACCATAGGTGATGCGACCAGCGGAACGATTACCGTGGGCGGGGCAACCACGCTCAATGACACCACAGCCTTCATCAGCAACGGCGCGATCGCCCTCGACGGCAATCTGGATGCCAGCGGCCAAACCTTGACGCTGACCGCTGGCAGCGGCCAGAACGTCAGCGGCAACGGCACCATCACGGCAAGCTATCTGCTGCTGAATGGCAGCGGCGCCAACTATCAGCTCGATGGCGCCACCGCTCATGCCGTCGGAACCCTGGCGGCAGATATCGGCAGCGGTTCTCTGGCCTTCAACAATGGCGGCGCGCTCACGATCGGCAGCGTGGGCGGGGTCGATGGCATCACGACGAGCAGCACCGTGGATGTCGCAACCTTGAGCGGCAATCTCACGCTGGCCAGGAATGTCAGCACCACGGACAGCACCGCCAGTGCGGTGCGTCTCATCGCCGGCAAGGACAGTGCGGCCGGCACGGCCAGTGGCGGCGACATCGTCGTGAGCGACGGCGCCGGTGTAAGTGTGGGCAATGGAGGCTTTGCCACTCTGTACAGTGGCCGCATCGGCGGCAGCAGCGGCCTGACCGCGATGGTCGGCAGTGGCAGTGGCCGATTCCGCTACAACAGCGATGAAGCAGCGACAAACTATGCGACCGCGCTCACCGCCGGCATCAATGCGATCTATCGCGAACAGCCGACAGTGACTGTGCGCGCCACCGATGTGAGCAAGACCTACGACGCAAAGACCTATGAAGGCAGCTTCCCCTTCACCTACAACGATCTGGCCAATGGCGACAGCAGCAGCGTTTTCAGCGGCACCGTGATGGTGGCGGGGCCGGCTCGGACGGCGACCACGATCGGAGAGCATGCAATAACGACGACCGGCAATCTGAGCAATGGCCTCGGCTACGCAGTGGCCTACGCGGGTGGCGTGCTCAGCATCACCGCGCCTCTGGAGCCGCCGGCACCTCCGGCACCGCCCCCGGTAGCGCCCTCCCCCAAGCCTGAAACAAGCCCGCCGCCATTGACACTGTCCGCGAGTGAGCCGGCGAAGCGGAGCGGTGAATCTTCCGCGCCGGACACGCCCAGTACTGCGCCGCCGACCTCATTCAAGGTGCCTGTGCCGGGCACGAGCCAGTCGATCGAGGTGTCGGTCGTCCAGTCGCCTTCGGCGAAAGTGTCGGGCGTGATTGCCGTCGCCGTGCCCAGGGAAACGGCGACCAGCGGCACCGGCTTCAGTTTCCCTTTGCCCGATCAGGTGTTCGAGGGTGTACCGTCGGGCAAGGACGCCGAGGTCAAGGTGTCGCTTGCGGGGGGCGGTGCGTTGCCCGGCTGGCTGCGCTATGTGCCTGCCACGCGCAGCTTCTCTGCCGCGGCCGTACCCGATGGAGCTTTCCCGGTCCAGGTCGTGGTGACGATAGGCACGCAAACCACCACCATCGTCATCTCGGAACGCGCGGATTAGCCGGCTGGTGAGCAACCCTGGAGTACGTTCGGGAAGCACGCCACATCGGCGCCCGGCTAGGCTGGTCACGCGGAGCCGCCGCGTGTCGCGCAGATCCGGCTTCGGTGATTCGATACGATGCGCGCTCAAGCACTGACCGGCGCGGGTATGCCGGACAGAAGACCGGCGCATCGTGCTCGAGAACGACGCCGCCGGACGCGCGCCGGGCGGCGTTGCGCCTGGACGCAAGAACGACCTGTTCGCCGGGTCGGATGGCCGATGCCGTCATGCGGCCGCGATCTGCAGCCTGAACGGTTCGGCCAGGACGATCGGACTGCGCCCGGCGGCCTGCTCCGCGCGGCGTGTTCGCGCGCATCGCGCATCACCCTATCCATGGCATCGAGGAATCGTTGCCACGTGAAACCGGCGCCGACCCGCACGGCGCCGGTGGAAACGGCCTGGATCGCGGCACCCGCCGGTCGGGCGCTCAACGGAACAGCAGGACCAGAGCCAGCACGGTCAGCGCCAGCGCGGCCGCGCCCAGGCGGACGAAACGTGGCGCCGGTGCGGACGCGTCCGGCAGCGGCATACCCTGCCGGTCGGGCATGATGGCTTGCCAGGCGAGAGCCGCGAGCCAGGTAAAGGCGAACAGCAGGCCCGCGGTGATGGTGAAGTGAGGCATGGGCAGGCCGTATACGCCCGCCAGCAGCACCCCGGCGCTGACGACGTGTCCGGTGAGCAGGGCGCGCAGCGCGGCGGAAGCGCCGATGCGGTTGCGCGTCAGCGCGATCGCGAACACCGCCACCAGGGGCGGCACGACGCAGGCAAATGCCTGCTGCAGATAGGCGAACAGGCCAGGAAAGTGTGCGATCTGCGGTGCCCATAGCGCGGCGATCAAGGTGAAGCCCAGCGTCGCGAACCGGCCCAGCCTGGCCTGTCCGCGCGCACTCAAGGCCGGACGCCGCGGCAGCACGAAATCGCGTATCAGCAGCGTAGATGCCGAATTGAGCGCTGAATCCACGCTGGACATCATGGCGGCGATCAGACCCGCCACCATGAGGCCGGCCAGGCCGACCGGTGCGTAGTGCAGGATGAGTTCGACGAACACCGTGTCCGGTCGGTCCAGACCGGGCAGAAGCACCGACGCCATCACCCCCGGCATCACCATCAGGAACAGGGGCAGCAGCTTGAGCGCGGCGGCAATCAAGGCGCCCTGCCCGGCCGCCCTGAGATCGCGCGCGCCGAGCAGGCGCTGGGCGACATACTGATTCATGGTCCAGTAGTAGAAACCGAGAATGGGCAGGCCGATCAGCGTCCCCAGCCAGGGCAGCACTGGATCATCCAGCGGACGCAGCAGCGAAAGTCTCTCCGGCTCCACCGCGGCGACCAGCCGTGACCAGTCATGGTCGAACTGACCGAACACGACGAAGCACATGATTGCCGAGCCGGCGAGCAGCACGAGCGCCTGCAGCACATCGGTATAGACCACCGCACGCAGACCTCCGGCTGCGGTGTAGAGGCCGGCAAAAACAGCCAGGCCGGCACAGGCAGTGCCCAGCGTGAGACCGGGCAGCATCTGGGACAGGATGAGCGCGCCCGCGTAGAGACTGCCTGCAGTGTCGAGCATCAGGCTCAGGAACAGGGAAGTCGCCGACAGATAGCATCGCAGACGCGCATCGAAACGTCGCTCGAGCAGTTCGGGCACGGTCGTGATCCTGCCGCCGATGAAGGCCGGCACAACGAATACCGCGGAAAACACCAGCACCAGCGCCGCCATCCACTCGTAGTTCGCCACCGAAATGCCGCTCTCGTAGGCAGCACCGGGCAGGCCGATGAGGGTGGTCGACGAAATGTTCGACGCGAACAGCGACAGGCCGATCGCCAGCGGCCCAAGGCTGCGCCCCGCAAGAAACAGTTCGTCCGCATCCGGAGCCGCGCGCGACACCCGCAGGCATACCAGCACGGTGACGAACAGATAGATCGCGATCACGACAAGGTCGGCGGTCTGCAGCATGGGTTGATCCAGATGAAGCGCAGTCGCAGGAGGTGAACGCCGCCACCAGGCGAAGCTGACGGCAACGGAGACAGGATGGAACGATGGAGGACATGGCCCGGCGGCCCGCCAGACCGGACCTTTTCATCGCCTGCGCGCCGTGTCAAGCCCGCATGCCTCCGCATCCCCCGCACACGGGCCTCAACGCCGGATGTCATGCACGAACAAGGCATGGGCCTTGCGCGGCGGACGGTGAAGTCCTGGCCGGTGCGGGCTTTCAGGTAGGCGGCGACCTGTTCGGCCATGGCCCGGGATGAGCTGGCGTAGTAGAACACGGTGGAGCGATCCGGGAACCCGCTCGGACGCACGCCGGCGGCGCAGGAATAGGTAACGGGATCGAGCGCGAAACCTTCGCCGCGCAGACCGTCATTCAGTGCGATGCGCTCCGCGTCGTCCACGCCCAGGGTCTGCAAGCCGACGGTACAGGCCGAGCGGCCCGGCTCGCTGCGCTGCGCTGCGCCGGACTCAGCGTGGACAGTGCCCGCTCCACCAGCGGGGTATTGGCCTGTATCGCGTCGGCCACCTTGTTCTGCGTGCTTTCGGTGCTGACCTTCAGTTGTGCGTTCTCGCGTTCGAGCACGGACAGCCTGCGTTCCAGTTCCGCGCTACGGCCAGCGCCGCCGGCATCGCTGAGCGCCTTGAGCAGTTCATCGTTGCGCAACACTGCAACCAGGTCCCTCGCCACTGCGATCGCCGATACGAGCGCCCCTTTCAGTGATGCATCGCCGTCCGCGATGATGACTTTCGCTGGTCGCAGGTTCGTGCAGACTCATGCATGGCGGGTAGTCTGACCCGACGGGTCGCATGCCCGGAGGCTGTGGATCTCGCAGGCGGTCGCGGCCTACCCTGCGAGTCAGTCATCGAGCGACGAACGCCCGGCCCCGTCGGGACGACGCGCCGAATGCCAGGCGAGAAGCGAGATGCCGGCCACCGCCGAGGTGACCGATGCCATGAAGATACCGACCTTCGCGCTGTCGACCAGCGGTCCGGACAAGGCCAGGTTGGTAATGAACAACGCCATGGTGAAGCCGATGCCGGCGAGAAGGCTGCCGCCCGCAAGCCGGCCCCACAGCAGATCGGGCGAGCGGATGGCGAAACCGGAACGCAGCGCTAGCCAGCTGAAAAGAAGAATGCCTACCGGCTTGCCAAGTGCGAGCCCTACGAATACGGCAATCGCGAGCGGCTGGACAACCGCCTCGCGCGACAGCACCAGACCGGCATTGGCCAGCGCAAATACAGGCATGACGCAGAAGCTGACCCAGGGATGCAGCGCCATTTCGAGACGTTCGAGTGGCGACAGCGATTCCCGTGCAGCAATCTCGGCAAGCTGCAGCGTACTGCGATCACGGGTGTCCCCACTGCCCAGATCGACCGCCGGATGGGCGACGACCTGGCTCAGGATGGCATAGAGCCGACTGTCGCTGACCCAGCGTCGGGCTGGCGTCATGAGGCCCAGGATCACGCCGGTGACAGTAGCGTGCAGACCCGACGCATCGACTGCAACCCAGGTTGCGCAGCCGACGGCGACGAAGATGGGCAAGCTTCGTATTCCGATGTGAGCGAGCATGCGCAGTACGACGAGACAAAGCACGGCGGCTCCGAGCGCCCGCAGGTCGAGATGGCTGCTGTAGCCGACCGCCACCACCAGGATGGCGCCAATATCGTCCACGATGGCCAGAAAGAGCATGAACACGCGCAGACTGTGCGGTATGCGCGCTCCGAGCAGGGCCAGACAGGCAATGACGAAGGCGGTATCCGTCGCCATCACGATGCCCCAACCGTGCTGTCCGGGCTGCCCCCACTGCAGAAGAAGATAAAGCGTCGCAGGCACCAGCATGCCACCCAGTGCTGCGGCAACCGAAAGCGCCGCCATGCGCGGATTGCGCATTTCACCGAGCACCAGCTCGCGCTTGAGCTCCAGCGCCACAAGGAAAAAAAACAATGTCATCAGCCCGTCATTCACCCATCCGCGCAGCGAGCGTCCGAATTCGAACGGCCCCAGGCTGATTTCGAGGCGGCTGTCCCACAGGCCGGCAAATGGCGTGGCCCACGGGGAGTTGGCCAGGATGAGGGCCAGCACGGTGCACACAAGCAGGACAGCGCCGCCGGCTGCCTCAATGTGGAGGAAGCGGTTGAAGGTCGGTACCAGACGGTCGATGAACCTGGACGGCAGATCCACATGCGCCGGCTCGGAACGGGGAAAATCGGTCATGAACGGGGTCCGGGAAAAGCGGGTACTGGTATGCAGGCGGCCCCGGAACGAAGGAACAGACGCACCAGGACGTCCGCTTCACAAGCGCATGCCGACAGACAGCATCGCATGGCGACCGGACATTGACCATACATTCCTGAAGCGCGACATGCCGCCGGGTGCAATGCACACGAGGCTCGTCGCAAAAAATGGGGTATTCCGGACGGCGCCGCGACGCGCTCAGAAACTGGTGTTGCAGCCAAGCATGAAGTGTCGGTCCGGCATGGGATAGACGCTGCCGTTGTACTGCTTGGTGGCGTAGGCGCGGTCGAACAGGTTGTTGATCGCCAGTGTGACCACCGGTCTGCCGTGCAGGCCGGCCGGCGCCCAGCGCATGCCTGCGTCCGCCACGGTCCAGGATGCGAGCCGGGCAAAGGTCTGGCTCGCATCCACCGCATTGCCGTCGGCTGAACTCGATGCGTGACGCACGGCGAGCGTGAGGTCCAGACTGTCCGACATCTGCCAGTTCAGCCGCGCGCTGGCGGTGCGCCGCGGCACCGACGGCACGTCCATATCCAGCCCCTGCAGGCGCGGCCTCACATAGCCGAAGTTCAGGGCACCCTCCAGCCGGTTCGCGAGCGGCCAGCGGAGCTGGAACTCCAGGCCATGCCGCACGGTGGGCACCGGCAGATTGCGGTTGCGCGATTCGCCGCCGGCGAGCTGTTCCGGGCCGTAATGGATTTCGTCCTCGATGCGCATGCGGAAAACCGACAGCGCCAGTTCCCGCCGCGCACCGGGGCGGTAGGTGAACCCGGCTTCCGTCGTGCTGCCGTGCTGGGGCCGCAGCGTGGCTTCGGCCAGCGCGAGTTCGTCGATGTTCGGGCTGCGGAAATGCCGCGTCGTGCTCAAGTGCAGCGACAGCGCGTCGCTGGCTTCCCAGCGCATGCCCAGTTCGCGCGCATGGTTGCGCCAACGGCCGTCGGACGTCGCTTCGCTTGCTGTCCAGACCGGCGGGCAACTTGCGCAGGGCATGACGAAGGGTGGCACCGGTATGGCCAGGGTCGGCTGGCGCAGGGTTTCGGTCACCCGCCGCGAGCGGAAGCGGTCGATGCGCGCCCCGCCATGCACGGTCCAGCGTTCCGCGACGCGCAGAGACAGATCGGCATAGCCGCCGTGGCTGTGCACATCGCCGCTCACCCGGTTCGTGCCCACCGTGGCGGGATCGCCGCTGTAGCGCGCGTAATCGCCATTCCAGTTGTTCACGCCGATGCCGATGCGATGCGGCCTGGCTTCGACCATGGACGGAATGTCGATCTGGTGATCGAACTGCAGCGCATTACGCGACGAATGGATGGGCGCTTCGCTGCATGGCGGGCCGTCGCAACTTGCGACGAAGGGATTGTCGCGCCGGCGCGCGCTGGCCTGCAGCCGGCTCACGCCGAAGCGGCCGAAGTCGATGTCGCCACCCGCCACATATTGCATGTCGTCGGTGCGACCGCCGTCGTCGGGGTTCGCCGTCGCCCGGCGCGCCGATGCGCGCTGCGACAGCACGGCGGCCGGCAGCGGCCCGGGCAGACCGTATTCATCGACATGCCGGCTGATGCGCACGAAGGCGGATACCGGCGCATCCGGCGTGAAGCGCAGTTCCGCCGATCCGTCGCGCGCATACAGATAGCCGTTGCGGCGGAAGCCGTCGCTGTCGGACCTCGCGGCGCGCAGTGCCAGCGACAGTGGCCCGTTGCCGGCAGCGACCGACAGGTCGAGCTTGCGCGTGCCATACGCCCCGGCTTCCGCGCGCATCGAGCCCGTGACGCGACCGGCCTCGGGGCGACGCGTCGTAATGTCGATGACGCCGCCGACCGCCCCATCCCCGACCCGCACCGCGCCGCCACCGCGCACGATGCGTATGCGCTCGATGCGCGACAGGGCGAGCGTGGACAGGTCGCTGCCCGACAGGTCGATTTCATTCAGGCGCACGCCATCAACCAGGATGATGACATTGCTCATCGCCGTCTCGCCCATGCCGCGCAGATCGAGCGAAGCGCGCTTGTCGTGGCCGAACAGGCTCTGCAGATTCACGTTCGCTTCGCGCGCGATCAGCTCGGCCACGCTGGTCGCGGCCGAACGTTCGATGTCTTCAGCATCGATCTCGGTCGTGCTGTGTCCCTCGGCGGAAAGCTCGCTCATCCGCTCCGCACGCACCGGCACCGGCGCCAGCAGGATGGAACCCTGCTGCGCAGACGCCAGCGGCGCACAGGCGGCGATCAGCCCCGGCAACAGGCCGAGCGCGCGCCCGCACCGCATCACGCGGCGCGGGAACCGACGGTACGACACCTCAGCCCGGACGGCGGCGGGACGCGGCACCGACCAGCGAGAGACCGGCCAGCAGCAGCGCGGCCTGCGCCGGTTCAGGCACGGTGCTCACGCTGAGACTGTCCAGCGCGAAATAGGCCGGCGTATTCATGCCCCAGTCACCGGTGTCGCTGGAGGACAGCGCGAAGTCCAGCGCGGTCACGCTGCCCAGCGCACTCAGGTCGAAAGTCGTCCAGTCGCTCAGGATGTAATCCAGGCTGTTGTCGGCAAAGCGATAGTCGGCGAGGTAGATGTCCAGCGCGCCAGTCCGGGCGGTGCCGTTCCAGCCGGTCACGGTGAGCTTGAACCAGTCCTCGTCGTTGCCGCTCGCACCGCCGAATTTCTTCGCGAAGCCGTCACCATCGAGCATGGACAGCGCGGCATAGGTGGTGTTGGTGAAGGCGGCGCTGGCGACCACGACCGCGCTGTCGAAGGTGATGACGGGTGCCGGATCGCCGCTCAGGGAGTAGTAGGCGATGGCGTAACTGGCCGAGCCGTCGGCGCCGCTCCCGGCAAAGGCGCTGTGCTGGTTCAGATAGCCGGCCGTCGTGGTGTCGGTGCGGTTGGAATACACCCAGCCGCTGTGGCAGCAACCCGGGTACCACTCGGTGTAGTTGAAGTTGAAGCTCGCCGGCCCGCTGCGGAAGGTGGTGGCGACTTCGGGAAAGTAGTGGCTTTCGGCGGCCAGGGGCAGTTCGTCGAAAGTGACGGTGACGGCATGCGCCTGGCCGGCAAGCATGGAAAGGCCGGTGACGAGCACGGAACGGACGAAGGTATTCATGGACGGTATCCTCTCGGGGCCGCGCGAGGCGCGACCCGCTTCGTGTGGAAAATGATCGGGGAAGAACGACAGCGCGGCGCTCAGACGCGGCGGCGACGCAGCGCGAGCACACCCAGACCGGCCGCGAACAGCGCGATCTGCGACGGCTCGGGCACTGCCGCGGCCAGATGGATGACGCCGATGGCATCGAGGTCGAAGCCCTGGCTGCCCGTCGTGTTGTACGGGTCGTAGATCTTGTTCGGGCCGCCGTAGGCAGCCGGGAAGCTGTCGTACTCGCTGCCGTTGCCCACTACGTCGACCAGGCGGATGTGCGTGACGCGCTGGATATCCAGCCCGGCGGTGCCGGCCAGCAGCGACAGGTCGAAGGGCGTGCCCCAGCCCTGCTGGTACTTGCCGGCAAAGCCGTCGATATTGGTCGGATCGACCGCACCGAAGGCATTGACCGGCGAGGGCGTGAACGAATAGGTCGGGAAGCGGAAGAAGTCGATGCCGTTGGACGACACTTCGACGAAAGCGAGTTCGAGAAAGGCGGCGCTGAAGCTGTTCTCGAACACCGCGAAATCGGCGCCCTCTCCGTCGAAGATGTAGCCATCGAAGGTGAGCGTGATGCTGCCGCCATTGCCCAGCGACACGATGTCGTAGGAATCGCCGACCGCCTTGCCCAGCGCCTTTTCGGGCGTGCGCCAGCTATTGGCGACCGCCGAAGTCGACGCGCTTACGGTGTAGTCCTCCCAGCCGGTGGCCCAGCCGGCGAACAGTGCGCTGTCCTTGTGGATGGCTGTGGAACCGCTCTGGCCGGCCGCCGGTGCGAAAGGTCCGGCGAATGCCGGCGCGGACAGCGCCAGCGTGGCGGCGATGGATAGTGTGGTACGTGCGAAACGCATGCGGATCTCCTGTCATGCCGGCAACACCCGCCGGCTGGATGGAAAACCCGATGGCGCGCAAGGATTGCGCAGGATACGCACAGGAAGAGGACGCCCGGCCGCGAGACGGCTGGACGGACACGACGGCATGCGCCCCCTGGCCGCCCACCGCAGCCATCGGTCGTCAGCGCCGCGATCCTTTCAGTGAAAGGCTCGGCACCGCGCATCAGGCCGGTCTCCGGGCTTGCGAGGGAGAATGTGTCCGCCGCCTTCCCGTGCTTGCGCACAGTGGCCGTGTGACGGACTACGACTCGCTTACCGTTGCGGGGGCAGCGCCGGCCTTGCATCCATCGACGATGGATGCGCACCGGCTTCCCGTTTCACCCCGCGCAGCGCACGCCGCGCGGGACACCTGAAGCCCGCACAGGGTATGCGATCGGAAAAGCGCCGGTCAAGCGGAATGCAATGACGCGTCGCGGCCAGAGGCCGCTCCCACAACAGCTCGCTCAGGCCACCATCGGAGCCAGGGTCTGGTGGGAGCGGGCTTGCCCGCGATGCAGCCTCGAACGAAGCCCGCGGCCCGCATCAGCCCCATCGCGGCCAGAGGCTGCTCCCACAAAAGCTCGCCCGAACCGCCATCGGAGCCCGGGGTTTGGTGAGAGCAGGCTTGCCCGCGATGCAGCCTCGAACGAAGCCCGCGGCATGCCCAGGCCGCATCGCGGCCAGAGGCTGCTCCCACAAGAACTCGCCCGAACCGGCATCGGAGCCCGGGGTCTGGTGGGAGCAGGCTTGCCCGCGATGCAGCCGCGAACGAAGCCCGCGGCCCGCATCAGCCGCATCGCGGCCAGAGGCTGCTCCCACAAGAACTCGCCCGAACCGGCATCGGAGCCCGGGGTTTGGTGGGAGCGGGCTTGCCCGCGATGCAGCCGCGAACGAGGCCCACGGCGTGCTCAGGCCGCGTCGCGGCCAGAGGCCGCTCCCACAAAAGCTCGCCCGAACCGCCATCGGAGCCGGGGTCTGGTGGGAGCGGGCTTGCCCGCGATGCAGCCGCGAACGAGGCCCACGGCGTGCTCAGGCCGCGTCGCGGCCAGAGGCCGCTCCCACAAAAGCTCGCCCGAACCGCCATCGGAGCCGGGGTCTGGTGGGAGCGGGCTTGCCCGCGATGCAGCCTCGAACGAAGCCCGCGGCATGCTCAGGCCGCATCGCGGCCAGAGGCCGCTCCCACCGGTGCTCGCTCAGGCCGCCATAGGAGGCAGGGGTGAGGGCGAGCTCCCGTGCGTCAGTTGCTCGCGGTCGGCTCGCCTGCCGGCGCGTTCTCGAGCTTCTCGTCGTCGCCGGTCTGGATCTGGCCGGACCAACCGCCGCCCAGTGCCTGGTAGGTGTCGACCAGGGCGGTCACACGGTTCAGGCGGGTGGTGATGAGCTGGCGCTCGGCCGACAGCAGTTCGCGTTCCGCGTCGAGCAGTGTAAGACGTGACGCGCGCCCCGCTTCGTACGACTGCGCGGCGAGATCGCGCGCCTTGCGCGTTGCGTCTGCCAGCGCCGCGGTTTCCTGCATCGCGTCGCGCGCACCGCGCGCGGCCGACAGCGCATCGAGCACATCGGCATAGGCGTTCTGTACCGTCTGCCGGTAGGTCAGCTCGGTCTGCGCGCGTGTCGCTTCGGACTGGTCCACCCGGGCGCGCGTGCTGAGCAGCCCGACCAGAGGCTGCGTGATCGTGGCGCCGAGGCTCCAGGTGCGCGCCGCGCTGTCGACCAGATTGCCCAGCGCCGAACTTTGCCCACCCAGCGCCGCAGTCAGCGATATGGTCGGGAACCACTGCGTGCGCGCCACTTCCACGCTCAGTGCAGCAGCCGACAGATCGGCTTCGGCGGCGCGGATGTCGGCGCGGCGGGTCAGCAGATCGGACGACAGCCCGGCAGGAATCTCCGGTTGTACCGCGAGCGTGGACAGCGCCTTGCCGCGGTCCGGAATCTTCTCCGCCAGTTCCTTCGGGGTACGGCCGAGCAGCACGGCGAGCGCGGTTTCCGCCTGTTCGCGCGAACTGCGTGTGCTGGCGAGCGATGCCGCCGCGCTGGCGCGCTCGGAACGTGACACTTCCAGATCGTAGCGGCTGATGGTGCCGCCAGCGAACTGCTTCTCGCGCAGCGCGAGCGAGGCTTCGCGCGTGGCCAGGGTCTGCGACAGCAAAGCCTCGTCGGCATCGAGCGCGCGCAGCGAGAAATAGGCGCGTGCCACCTGGGCACTGATGGAGGCACGCATGCCTTCCAGTGCGTAGCGGCTGGAAGCGAGTTGCTGCCGCGCGACATCGCGCTCGCCCGACAGGCGGTTGAACAGATCGATCTCGTAGGACGCGTTCAGGCCGCCATTGACCGTGTTGTACTGGCGCGATATGCCGGGTTGCGGTCGTTCGAGGCTGTACTGCGCGCGCGTGCCGGACAGCGACAGGCTGGCGTCCGGCAGGCGGTTGATGCGCGTCAGCGCCAGTGTGGCCCGTGAGGACTGCACGCGCTGCACTGCGATCAGCAGATCGTTGTTGCGCTCCAGTGCCTCGGCGATCAATCCATCGAGCACCGGGTCCTGGAAGCTTTCCCACCAGCGCTCGATGTCGGCCGGCGCCGGCTGGCTGGCCACGCTGGGCAGATCGAGCTGCGGCGTGGCCTTGGGCGTGAGGGCGCAGGCGGACAGCAGCGCAGCCGCTACGGCCACGGCGACCAGGCTGCGCCGGGCCGGACCGGACGGCCGGGCATCAATGAGCGGACGGTTCATGCGTAGTCTCCAGTTTCGGGGGCACCAGCTCTTCCGGCGGCGTGCGCAGGCTGCGGTCAATGATCAGTTTGTAGAACAGCGGCACGAAGAACACCGCGAGGAAGGTGGCTGCCAGCATGCCGCCCATGACACCGGTGCCGACCGAAATCCGCGCGCCGGCGCCGGCACCGCTGGAGAAGGCCAGCGGCACCACGCCCAGGATGAAGGCGAGCGAGGTCATGATGATGGGGCGCAGGCGCAGGCGGGCTGCCTCGATCGCCGCGGCGGCGACCGGATAGCCTTCCTGGTGCTTGAGCACCGCATATTCGACGATCAGGATGGCGTTCTTCGCCGACAGCCCGAGCAGCGTCACCAGACCGATCTGGAAGTACACGTCATTGGTCATGCCGCGCAGCCATACCGCGACCAGCGATCCGAAGATACCGAAGGGCATGGCCAGCAGCACCGACAGCGGCAGCGACCACTTTTCGTACTGCGCCGCCAGGATGAGGAACACCATCACCACCGCCATCAGCAGCGCGGTGACCGCGGCGCTGGACACGCGCTTTTCCTGGAAGGCGGCGCCGGTCCATTCGAAGCTGGTGTCACCCGGCAGATTCCGGGTCAGCCGCTCGACCTCGGCGATGGCCTGACCGGACGAATAGCCCGGCGCGGCCTGCCCCATCAGCTTCACCGCTGGCAGGTTGTTGTAGCGGTCCACCGTATCCGGGCCCGAGCTGTAGTTCACCTTGGCGAAGGCGGACACCGGCACCATGTCGCCGGCCGCGTTCTTCACGTACAGCCGGCCGATGTCCTCCGGCGTGCGCCGGTACTGGCTTTCCGCCGACATGAGCACCTGCCATACGCGACCGAACTTGTTGAAGTCGTTCACGTAATAGGTGCCCAGCGTGCCGGACAGCGTGGTGAAGGCATCGTCCAGCGATATGCCGAGCGACTTGGCGCGCTCGCGGTCCACGTCGACATAGAGCTGCGGCGCATTCGGTCGCCACAAGGTCTGCAGACCGCCGGCCAGAACCTGGCTCTGGTGCGAGGCGCCGATCAGCGCGCCCATGTTCTGCGCCAGTTGCGCGGTACCGCCATCGCCGCGGTTCTGCAGGTAGAACTCGAAGCCGCCGGTATTGCCCAGGCCGAAGATGGCCGGCGGGTTGAACGCCAGCACCAGCGCCTCCTTGATGCCGGCGGTCTTGCCGAACAGCTCGCCCACGAGCTGCTGCGTGGTCATCTGCCGTTCGTCCCAGTGCTTCTGGCTCACGAAGATGGTGGCCGCGCTGTTCTTGAAACCGCCGCCGATGAAGTCCATGCCGGAAAAGGCCATCACGTGCTCGTTAGCCGGGTTGGACTGGATGGCCGCGATCACTTCCTTCACCACGGCGTCGGTACGTTCCAGCGTTGCGCCATCGGGCAGGAACACCGCCGCGATGTAATAGCCCTGGTCCTCGTCCGGCACCAGCGAGCCCGGCGTCTTGGACCACAGGCCGGCGGTCACCACCACCATGCCGATGAACAGCAGCACGCCGACCGCGGAGCGACGGATCATCCAGGTCACGGCGCCGGTGTAGCGATGGGTGACGCGCGCGAACCAGTCGTTGAACCACACGAAGATGCGTGCCGTGCTCTTGTGCTCGTGACGCAGCATCGCCACGCACAGCGCCGGTGTCATGGTGAGCGCCACCAGGCCGGACAGCACCACGGCGATCGAGATGGTGACCGCAAACTGGCGGTACAGCTCGCCGGTCAGGCCACCGAGGAAGGCGATGGGCACGAATACCGCGGTGAGCACCAGCACGATGGCGATGACCGGACCGGTTACCTCGTGCATGGCCTTGAGCGCAGCCTCGCGCGCGCCGAGCTTCTGCTCGTGCATGATGCGCTCGACGTTCTCCAGCACCACGATGGCGTCATCGACCACGATGCCGATGGCCAGCACCATGCCGAACAGCGTGAGCGTATTGATGGAGTAACCCAGCATGTACAGGCCGGCGAAGGTGCCGAGCAGCGACACCGGCACCGCCAGCACCGGAATGAGCGTGGCGCGCACGTTCTGCAGGAAGATGAACACCACGACGAACACCAGCAGCATGGCTTCGCCCAGCGTCTTCACCACCTCGTGTATCGACACCTCCACGAAGCGCGTCGTGTCGTAAGGAATGGAATACACCATGTCGGCCGGGAAGCGCGTTGCCATGTCGGCCACCGACGCCTTCACCTGGTCGGCCACGTCCAGCGCATTGGCGCCCGGCTGCAGGAACACGCCCATCAGCACCGCCGGCTTGCCGTTGTAGGTGCCGTTGAAGTCGTTGTCCTTGGAACCGAGTTCGACCCGTGCGACGTCTCGCAGCCGCAATTTGCTGCCGTCGGAATTGGACCGGATGATGATGTTCTCGAATTCCTCGACTGTGTTCAGCCGGCCCTTGGCGGTGATGGTATAGACCATTTCCTGGCCGCCGCCATTGGGCGGCTGGCCGATCTTGCCGGGTGCGAACTGGGCGTTCTGTTCCTGCAGCGCAGCGGCAACTTCCGGCACGGTGACGCCGAGCTGGGTCATGCGGTCGGGCCGCACCCAGATGCGCATCGCGTAGTCCTTGGCACCGAATATCTGCACATTGGTGGTGCCGGGAATCTTCTTGATGTTGTCCAGCACGTTCAGCGTCACGTAGTTCGACGTGTACAACTGGTCATACGTACCGTTGGGCGAGTAGAAAGCCATGACGGTGAGGAAGGCGGACGAGCCCTTCTCCACCACCACACCCTGCCGGCGCACCTCTTCCGGCAGCCGCGCGTCGGCCTGCTTGACGCGGTTGTTCACGTTCACCGCCGCCTTGTCCGGATCGGTGCCGATCTCGAAGGTGACATAGATCTCGACCACGCCATTCGAGGTGGAGGTCGAACGCATGTACATCATGCCCTCGACGCCGGTGATGACGCTTTCCAGCGGCGCGGCGACGGTCTGTGCGATGGTTTCCGCGGACGCGCCCGGATAGGTGGCGCGCACCATCACTTCGGGCGGCGCGATTTCCGGATACTGCGCGATCGGCAATGTGCGCATGGCGGCCAGGCCGGCCAGCGCGATCATGATGGATATGACGAAGGCGAAGATCGGCCTGTCTATGAAGAAACGCGAGAACATGGGGCGTCTCCTCAGTGGCCGGCCGGCGCGGCGGGAGCGGGCTGCGGAGCGGCCTTTCCGTCATCGATCACGACCGGAGAACCGGGCACGAAGATGCGCGCCATGCCATCGACGATGACCCGTTCGCCGGCCTTGAGACCGTCGCGTATCACCCAGGCATTGCCCAGCTCACCGTCCAGCTTCGCCCATTCGCCCAGCTTGACCGGACGCGGCTGTGCCAGCGTCTTGCCGTCCGCCTCGCCGATCACATAGACGAACTTGCCTTGCGGGCTGTCGAGCACGGCGCGCTGCGGCACCACGATGGCCCCGGCGCGCGTGGCGCCGGTCAGCTGCACGCGCACGAACTGGCCGGGCGACAGCAAGCCGTCCTTGTTGTCGAAGGTGGCGCGTACCGCGAAGGCGCCGGTGCTGGTGTCCGCCTTGTAGTCGTGGAAGCCCAGCTTGCCGGTGCGCGGGATGTCCGCGCCATCGGAACCCTTCAGCCGCACGGTGAAACCCTGGGGATCGAGCTTGAGCGCGCCGCTGGCCATTTCGTCGCGCGTGCGCAGATACTCGACCTCGCCGACGCCGAAATTCACATAGGCGGGATCGGTCTGCGCCAGCGTGGTGAGCAGGCTGTCGCCGCCCGCCACCGCAAGCGCACCTTCCACCTTCTCTGCCCGGCCGGCCACGCCGCCGAGCGGGGCGCGCACATCGGTGTAGCCGAGATTGATGCGTGCCGTCTGCAACTGCGCCTCGGCCGCCTTCACCGCGGCACGCGCCAGATCGCGCGTCGATTCGGCGTCGTCGGCATCCTTGCGGCTGGCCGCTTCAGCATCGGCCAGCGGCTTGATGCGCGCATATTCGCGCTCGGCCTGCTTCAATTGCGCACGCGACTGTTCGAGCTGCGCTTCGGCGGCAGCCACCGCGGCCTGGTAGGGCGCAGGGTCGATGCGGAACATGATCTGCCCCGCCTTGATGCGCTCGCCTTCTTCGTACAGCCGCTTCTCGACGATGCCGGTGATGCGCGCACGGACCTCGATTTCGCGCGAACCGGCCACCTGGCCGACATAGTCGAACTGCACCGGCACGTCCTGTGGCGCCACCGCAACCACCTTCACGGCGGCCGGAGGCATGCCACCATTGGCATGTCCCGCCTCCTGCTTGTCGCCGCACGCTGCCAGCGCCAGTGCAAGAACCGTGGCGGACAACAGGCCTGCACGCCGAATCAGATCCGTCCTCGTCGTCATTTTCAATCCCGGAATCAAGGCGCGACGGTGTCGCGCAATTATTGAGTGCATCGAGCAGAATGGAGTACGCGTACGTCCAGTGCCGCCAATGCATGCCACATTCTGCTGGATGCCCCACCGGCATCGGCACGAATGCCGGGCAGGTTGAGCGTGGCGCGATTATAAACATACATTCGTGTATGTTTAAAAGGTCGATGCAAGATTTTTTGCAATTGCACACGGCGGCACGACGAAACCGGGTCGCGGTAAACGACGGAAGGCGGCATCCGCCGCCTTCCGTCTGTACGCACTCTGCGTGGAACGAGGGTCTGTTATTGATGCAGTGCGTGCGCCGGGACCGAGATGGCGCCGGCAGTCCGGCGTGCCAGGCGGCAACGCCCGCCGCACCCGCCGTTGCGGCGCGCGCGCTCGCCCGGGCGCACGGCGTGCCGGCGACGCGGTACGCCGGCCGGGGTCTGGCGTGTCCCCGCCTGCGGGGCCGGCGCCAGCGGCTTCTGCCACAAGGACTTCACATCCACCGCCGGGATCGCCTCGCGCCGGTCCATGTCCACCCAGGTGACCGAGCGCTTCTGCTGGCCGCTTGCGTCCTTCACCCAGCTCCCGACCACCCCGATGCGCGAGCTATGGTCCAGATCGGCACCCAGCACCTTCTTCAGGTAGCCGCGTGTGCGATTGAGCTGTTCCAGCGTGGGCTGGTAATGGCCGCTCATATTGTCGATATGGACGATGTAGCCGTCCTTGACGACGAGCTGGCCGGCCAGTGCCACCGGCTGACCGGCCGCCAGGCTGGAATGATGGATTTCGCCCGCGCTCGGCGCGGCATGCACGAACATGCGGCCCTGCGCATCGACCACGAAGATGGGTGCGCTCGTGCCATCGCCGAGATTGATCGGCGTACGGCTCGCATCGGCCGCGTAGTACAGCTTGCCGCTATCGCGGTCGACCGCGACCTCCATCGCGCGTCGCTGGTCCTCGTCGAAATAGCTCACCTTGTAGCCGACCAGTATCTGCTTCTGTGCCTGCCCCTGATCCTCGCCGTGGAACACCTCCGGCAGGTCACGCACGATCAGTCCGTTGGACTGTTCGCGCGTCGGGGCAAACACCGGCTCGACCGCGTTCGAGGCCTGCTGCCGCTCGCGGAACGCCGCATCCGCCGCCGCGGCATCCGCCTTCGCCACCGAATACAGCTCGTCGTTCGTCGCGTACGCCGATGTCGCGGCGGCGGTCTTGCCGTCATACGGCGTCAGCAGCGCGTAGCCGGGACGCTCGGCGTCGTCCAGCAGTGCGCTGCGTCCGCGTGGCGTCACAGTGCCTGCGGTGTCCCCGTCAGCCTCTCCGGACGACGACGGCGCGCGCGGACGTTCAAAGGTGTCGGCCGAACCGACCGACGCGGATCGCGAGCCCGGGCGCGACGGGGCCGCCGCCTCGTATGCACCGTCCGCCGGCGAATAGCCCGACGTCGCATAGGCAAGGCGCGCCGCGTCCGCCCTATCGTCGTCGGCCGCCGAAGAAGACAGACGCGGACGCGGGACATCGGCTTCGCCCACCGACGGCGAACGCGAACCGGGACGAGCGCTCATCACCGCGTCATACGACGGCACGGTGTCATAGCCGCTCGCGGTCGCGTAGCCATCGACGGTGGAATAGCCTGCAGCGGCGGCGCTGGTGCTGCCGGTACGCGGCCGTACCGCGACATCCTGGTCACCGCCCGCGGGCAGTCGCACCGCGATCGGACGCTCGCCGCCGTCCTCACCCGGGCGCGCCGGCGGCATGGGGTCCTTGGCATCACCGGCGCGCGGCCGCGGCGCCGCCGAACCATCGGCCAGCGCTTCGCTGTTGCTGCGCGGGCGCGGCGAATCCATGCCATCCGCCGCGCGCGGACGCGCTGGCGTCGGCGCCTCGGTCTGCGCGCGCGGGCGGCCAGCGGGCGCCGCGCTGTCGGGAATATCCGGCTGGCGCGGCGTGCTGCCTTCGCTGACCGCATTGGCGCGCGGCCTGACCTGCGGCGCATCGGCTGCCGGCAGGCGCAGCGGTTCCGGCGCCGCCAGCGGTTCCGGATCCTTTCGGCGCACGCCACCCGGCGGCAGGTCGTCGCTCGCGCGGCGCGGCAGCGGCACTCCGGAGGTGTCCGGCGCATCGTCGCGCCCGAGCACCGGCGACTTGTTGGCCGGATTGTTGTCCGGGTCGCGGAAGATGTTGGAGCCCTTGACCAGGGTGCCGGCCACCTGGCCGCCGGTGGCCTGGTCCGAGCCCAGCGCACTGGCCACCGTGCCGCGCACATCGATGCTGACCGACGGCGCAGTGCGCGTGTAGGTCGTGACCTCGCTGCGCGCGACCTCGCCCTGGATGTTCATGCCATCGCTGCCGGGGGCAGCGCTGACGAATTCCGCGCCCCGGCGCACGGTCAGTCCACCCAGCCCGACCGCACCGCCATCGATGCCACTGCGCTCGGCGAGCGTGACGCTGTCAGTGCCGGACGATTCCGCCTTGATCATCACGCCGCTCTGGCCGACGTGATTCAGCGTGTCGGTGATCTGGCCCTGACGCTGGTCGAAGCGGTCGGCCGCCTTCATCGGTCCGTCGCCATCGCCCTTCTTGCCGACGTCGACCGAGGACAGCCCGGCATAGACGTCCACGCGGGTGGCGCTTTCCTTCACGCGGTCGGTGCGCGTCTGCACCGTGAGCTTGCCGCCGATCTCGCCGCTCACGCCGCCACCGGCGCGGATGTTGGCGCCGGCCAGCGTAGCATCGCCGGCAACATTCAGTTCGGTAGCACCCGTGGTCTGGATCAGCGCATTCTGGTGGGTGAGATTGTCCTTGTCGCGCAGATCGACATCGGCCTTCGCGCTGAAACCGAAGGACTTGCTGCCATCGTCCACCGCCGCCGCATTGCCGGCACCGCCGCCCGCTCCGGTGCCGCTGCCGGCATTGCGTCCGGCGGATACCGACAGGCCACCGGCCACATTCCTGGTGTCGACCTTTTCGGTACTTTGCGCCGACTCCATCAGCAGATTGCCACCGACATTCACGCTCGCATTGCGCGCCCGGGCCTGGGTGCCTTCCAGCCACGTGTCGCCGGCGCTGCGGACGGTGAGCGTGCCGCCGGATTCGATGCTGCCACCGCGCCGGGTGTCGCTGCTTTCGTTCTCGCGCACCCGCTCGAAATCCACCGACGCGCTGCCACCGCCCTCCTTCGCCAGATTCATGGTCTTGCCGACGTTCACACCGGCCTGCACGCCGGCACCATCGGCGGTCGCGGTACGCGAGGTTTCGCTGCTCAGCGCCTGATAGTCGATCTTGCCGCCCGAATCCAGCGTCACATTGCCGCCCGCCCTCACCGCCGTGCCCTGCAGGCGCATGTCGCCAGCCGATGCAAGCGTCGTGGCGCCGCCGGACTGCAGGGTGACCGCCCGTCCGGTACGACTCGTTTCATTGCTTTCACCGGTGCGCGCGTTGGCCGCCACGCTGCCACCCGCGCAGGTGAGATCGGCGCAGGCGCTCACCGACACCGTGGCGCCCCCTGATCTGCCGGACGACGATGCGGACGCGGTATCGTTGGCCTGATCCAGCTTGAGCGCGCCACCGGCCACCAGCGACACGTCGCCGCCGGCTTTCACGCCGGAACCTTCGAGCCGCAGATCCTTGTCGGTGCGGATGATCACCTTGCGTCCGGCGTCGAAGCCCCCCACCACCGCCTGCGACGAAGCACTGCCCTGCTTCTCGTTGCTGCCCGACGCGGTCAGCGTGGCGCTGGCTTCGGAGGCTGCATTCACCGCCACCGTGAGCGAGGAATTCGCGCTCGACGTGTCACTGTCGGCGCGCCGCGTATTGGCCGCCGCACGGTTCTCGTAGGACCGGGCACCGATGTCGATATCGCCGCCGGCACGGTAGCGCGTGCCCTCTTCGACGATGTCCTTGTTCGCCGTCACGGTCACGTTGCCGCCGGCGCGGATCTGCGTCACCACCGCCGTGCTGCTGTCTTCGCCGGCCGAAAAGCTGGCGCCGGACCCACCGATCACCACCTGCGACTGCGGCGAAGAAATGTTCACCTGTTTCGCTTCGCCGCTGGCGATGCCCGCCACCGTGCCGCCGAGACCGGAGGTGACGCCGGCCGATATGCCGGCCTCGTAGGTGCGGCCCGACTCCCGATAGCTCGTTTCGTTGCGCGCGGCGCGATCCTCGATGCGATCGGCTTCGATGTCGATATTGCCCGCTGCGTCGAGTTGCGCGCCCTCGCGTCTCAGGGTGCCGCCCGCGCGCACCGAAATGCCGCCTTCGGAACGGATGCTGCTGGTATTGGCGCTGCGACTGCCGCTTTCGGTTTCCAGCGTGCCGCCCTGGGTCTTGAGGCCACCCATCACGCCTTCCGTGCTCGCATCGGCGGAAATGCCGAAGCGGTGCTGCTCGGCGCTGCTGCGGCTTGCGCTGCGGTCGTAGCTGGCGACGATATTGACGTCCTTCGCCGCATCGATCAGCGCGCCGTCTTCGCCAGCCATGATGTCGGAACCCTGCAGCGTGACCGAGCCCTTGTCGGCGACCACCGCCACGCCCCTGCCGCCGACCCGGCTGCCGGCGTTGCTCACGCTGGTCGAGTCATGACTGCTGCGGCTCATTTCGTAGCCGGTGAAGCCGGATGCCGAAAACGGCGTGCCCTTGCTGGCGTCCGAGGTGCTGTTGGCGCGTCCTTCCGCGAAGAAGCCCTCCCTTTCCTCGCTGCCCGATGCGGTGCTGGTGAGTTCGATCGACCGTATGGTCACATCGCCTTCGCGCGCGCGCAGCAATGCGAGCCCCTCGCCACCGTCGACATCCGAGCCCGCGACGTCGACATCGCGCCGGGCGTCCACCAGCACGCCCTGACCGCCCGTCACCCGCGCGCCGCTCGCCGACTGCACGGTTTGCGTCACGCTGGACGACTCGCGGCTCAGGCCGCCGCTGCGCGAGGTGCCGTACTCGTTCCGGGTTTCCAGCACCAGCGCGGTCACATTGACGTCGCGACCGGCGATCAGCGCGGCGCGGCCGTCGGCCACCACATCGGCCCCGGTGATGTTGATGTCCTGGTTGGCGTCGAGCAGCAGATTGCCGCTCGCCACGATGCCGCCGCGCGGGCCGGCCACCGTGTAGTAGTTGCGGTCGTCGCCGACACGCCGCGTTTCGGTGATGTTGTTGATGCTGCCGGCCACCGATCGCAGCGACACATTGCCGCCGCCGATCAGGCCGCCGATATTGTCCAGGTCACCGCGCGACACGATCTGCAGTCGCGAGTTGGCATTGATGTCGCCGCCACGGTTGGTGAAGCTGTCCGCCTGGATCATTGCGCGCTCGGCCAGCACCTGGCTGTTGCTGCCGGCGGCACGCGTGGCATCGGTGAGGTAGACCACCGGCACCAGCACGGTCTTGCCGGCCACCTCGGTGCTCACCATCCACACGATGTCCTGCTTCAGCGCCGCCACTTGTCCGGCGCTCAGCGCAGTGCCCAGATTGAGCTGCAGGCGCGCGGCCTCCGCCACCGCGTTATCCATCAGGATGGACTGCTGCTGGTAGTCGCTGTATGCGGTGCGCAGCAGCGCGGCGCCGGTCTGCGCCTGCACCTGTTCGCGAATGAGCCGCGCCTCGTAGGCGGCATCGCCGAAGCGCAGCAGGTAGTTCTCGGGTTGCAGCCCGAGTCGTCGCATCAGGTAATCCGAACCGAGGTAGGGATTGTCGAAGGATATGAGCAGCGGATTGGTTTCCACCAGATAGCCGGCGGATGGATCGCGGGCAGTGACGAATCGTCCGTTGCTGCCGCCGGGCAGTGTGAGCGAGGTGGCCGAAGGGCCGGTCGCGGCGACCTGCTGCCGCTGTGCCGGCTCGATGCCGCGCGCGCCGACCACGCCTTCGATCACCGGCGACTCGGTGGACACGCCGCTGCCGGTGCCGGTATTGGTGAAGTTGCCGACCGTGGCCTTGATTTCGAACGCCTTCACGGTGCCGCTGACACCGGAGGCATGGCTCACATCGCTCAGCGTGAAATCGCGCCACACGGTGTCGCTGTAGCCGGTGAGATAGGACGACTTGCCGAGCCAGTTCAGCTTGTCGCAGACGCTGCCGACCAGGCCGTCGGTCGCACAGCCGTACTTGCGGATCACCTCCTGCCGGTACTCGTGGCTGGCCAGCAGCAGCGAGGTGTTGGCGAAGCTGCTGACATGGCTGGCGGTCAGTCCTTCGATCTGCATCGTGTTCGTCGTGCTGAGCAGACCGCCCTCATTGCGACCGGCATCGGTCCTGATGACGAGATTGCCGCCTTCGATCGCAACCGTGGGCGTGGCGGCGGCCACCGCGGCCGGATCCGAAAACACCTCCTGGTAGCGCTGGACCACATACCAGTCCTGCCTCACCTCGCCGAGGTCCTGCACGAAATAGGCCTTCTGGCCGGCGTAATAGTTTTCCTTGCCGCCGGCATAGATCGGGAAGAAACCTGAATCCTGATTGGAGGCATCGCCGCGCAGATCGATGTTCCAGCCTATCTGGTCGTCGCGGTCCCAGGTCGGGCTGGCGCTCAGCGGATCGCCGGTTTCGCGCGGACGCGGATAGAACACGGTGGCCGGGTCGACATAGGCGTTGCCGGTGAAGCGGCAGTTGGCGAGCCGGTCCGGGCAGATGAACCAGCGCTGTCCGTAGCTGGTGTCGAACACGAAGTGCGTGGCCGGCCGGCTTGCAAAGGCGTTGATGAAGCTGCCGACCTGGATCAGCACATCCTGGTCCACCGCTTCCACGCGACCGTGGTTCGCGAACGAGCGGGTCGCAGCCTCCGCGTCGGTACCGCCGATCACCGAACGGTTGTCATCCCTGCCCCTGCGCGCACCGCCCATCAGCAGCGTGGCACCGCTGTCATTGACGATGTGCACATTGCGGCCACCGCCCAGCATCATGTTGCCCGAGCTGTAGATCAGTCCTTCGTTGCGCAGGCTGGCGTCGTCGCCCACCGCGATGCTCAGTCGATCGGACGCGGCGACCAGACCGCTGGCCGTGTTGGTGAAACTGCCCTGGATGCGCAGGTCGAGATGGGAGTCCGCCCCATCCACCCAGGTTTCGGCATTGCCGACACGGCCCGCATTGACGAAATCGCCATACACGGTGAGTCGTGTGGTCGCGCTGCCCATGAACACACCGGTGAACTCGGCGCAGTCGGCGCTGAATATGCCGGAGGAACACAGCTGGTTCAGCGTGATGTCCGACCGCCCGGCCCCCCCGCGGAAGATGGCGCCGGTCTGGATGTCCAGACGTGCGAGTTCGAGCTGGAAGGCGTCAGCGGCCCATACCGCGCCGGATTCGAGATAAACCTCGAGCATGCTGCCCGACCCGCCATCGTCGCGCTCTGCCCGCAGCGTGCCGCCGACATCGAGCCGCGATCCGCTCACGAAGCGCAGCGCGCTGCGATCACGGCCTGCGCCTCGTTGCACCAGCGTGAGGTCACCGCCGGTGGCGACCGCGCCGGTGAATGTTTCGTCCTCGCCGAGCAGGGTGAAGCGCAGCACCGCATCGCCGCCTGCGCCCAGCGCATAGTCCTGGATGCCATCGGTTGCGGCGTGCGTCCGCAGCGACAGCAGACGGCCGGCGCTCGCCTCCAGCGCGCCATTCGCCACCGCGCGCGCGTGACGCGTGACGGTGAAGTCGCGGCCGGCATCCAGCGTCAGCGAGCCACCGGAGGACAGCAGCACCGCATCGCTGTCGGCGCCTTCACCGCCCAGCACGAGATCGCGCGCCGCGTGCAGCGACAGCGCACTGCCTGCGTCATAACGCTGGCCGGCAGCGATCACCAGATCCTGACCGGACGCGACGCTCAGCGTGCGCCCCGCCACGCGCTGCCCCGGGCCGCTGTCGACCAGACTGCCGCGTCCGGCCAGCGATGCATCGCGACCGGCGTAGACGGTGCCCGCGTCGAGCCGCAGCAGCTCGGCCGCCAGCACGACATCATTCACGCCATAGACCAGCGCCTCGTCGCCCAGCATGAGCGTGTCACGCGCGTCGGCATCGACGCGCGTGCCCACGGTCTGTCCGGCGAGCGCGATGCTGCGCGCACGCAGGCGGGCGGTGGCGGATGCCGACCATTGCGCGCCCTGTTGCTGCAGCACATCCGCGGCCAGCGCCAGATCGCGGCCGGATGCCAGCCAGGAGGTCTGCCGACCGTCCAGCACACCGCTCGCCGTGGCACGGATGTCACGGCCAGCCTCGACGCCGCCGGCCAGCGTGGCGGAGGCGGCGTCCAGCATCACATCGCGACCTGCGGCGATGCCGGCTTCATCCGCTTCGGCCAGCGTGATCGCCTCCCGCGCATCCAGCGTCACATCGTTCACCGCGCGCAGTCGGGCCGCATCCACATCGATGGCGCGAGCGGACACCGACAGCACGCCGTCGGCGCCGCGGCTGGTGAGCACCCCGCCGGCAAGCGCCACGACATCCGCCGCCTGCAGCCGGAGGCCGCCGCCCGCGTCCCAGCGCGCGGCGGTGATGTCGGCGCGGCCGGCCACCTCGATGTCGATATCGCCGGCGCTGTATCGCTCCGCGCTCGCGGCACCGCGGTCGTCCAGCGCGGCGCCGGACAGCTTGAGCGCGGCCTCGCCGCCGATCAGGCCATCGCCCAGATCGAGCGTACCCTGACTGGACAGGGAGAGCGCTCCACCGGCGAACACGAAGGACTCGTTGCCGGTCGCACCCGTGCGGCCGGTATCGAGGGCGCCGCGCGACTGCGCCACGATGTCCCGGGCCGCGCTGACACGACCGGCCAGCGACAGACGCCCCGCGGCGTCGATCACCACGTCATCCACGGTGGCGGCCATGTCGCCGCGCACCCGCACGCCCACACCGTCCTCGGTGGACATCAGGCGAATGCGGTTGGCGTACATGCCGCCGAGCGCGGAAACGTCGATGGACACGGTGGGCGCGCCCGCGCCATCACTCGATACCGTCGTTGCGCGCCCGGCATAGGTCTGGTCGAAACGGCCCGTGGTGACCGCCAGCGCCTGCGCCCACACCGGACCATCGACGCGCAGCGTGCGGGTAAGCAGGTCGAACCAGGCGGACTCGCTGGCATCCGCGCCGTTGGCGCCGACCAGGATGTCGCCCTGGCGGATCTGGAAGCCGCCCAGCCGGCCATCCTGTTCGAACGTGGGCAGACCGGTGGTGAGCGTGACGCGCGGCGTGTTGATGAAGCCGCAGCCATCGCAGGTGATGCCATAGGGGTTGGCGATCACCAGTTCGGCACGCTGGCCGTGGATTTCGATATAGCCATCGAGTTGCGAACGGTTGGCCGCCACCACCTCGTTCAGGATGATCGCCGCCGCCCGCCCCTGCAGATTGGCATTCTCGCGCACCGTGCCCGCCAGCACAGAGCGCTGCACCTCGGTCGAGTTGTTCAGCACCAGACCCTGGCGATCGACGTCGAAGTTCTGGTACCGGTTGTGCGACACACCGGCCGCATTCGGCGCCGCGATGTCCACCACCGGCACGCCATTCGGCGAAACGTCGACCTGGGTGCGACCATCGGCCGCAACCGGCGGCGCCGCCAGCAGCGGCGATCCGGGCAGGCTCAGCACGACTGTCATGACGCGGGCGAGCCAGCGGCGCGCGCGGGTGACCGGACGGTCGGTGCGGAAGGGGCGGGACGGTGCGTTCATGATCAGAAGTCCATGGCCACGCGGAACTGTGCGTAACTGTCGTGATTGCCCAGCCGCGCCGGCAGCGCGGTGGGTGCGGAAAGTGCGAGCTGCATCGCCAGCGCACCGAGATTGGCGCCGATGCCGACGGTGAAGCCGGCCAGCGTGCCGCCCGGGCCGACCTCGTCGGCGCGGATGTGACCGATGTCCCAGCCCAGGAAGGGCCGCAGGCGCGCCTCGCCCCACTGCAGCGGCAGCGCCACCTCGTTGCGCAGCCAGGCACCGGAATCCCCGGCGATGCTGTAGCGACGGAAGCCGCGCACGGAAAACGGTCCGCCGATGAAGAACTGCTCTGTGCCGTAGAGGGTGTCGGTCGAACGCTGCGCCGACAGCGTGGACGACAGCGCCAGCGTGCGACCGGCGACCGGCAGCGACACGGCGGCCGAGGCATTCAGCACGACCTTGTCGAACTGCGCGCGCGGCGCGGCGCTGTCCTGGCCGGGTGCATCCTTGAGCGCACCGAAGGCGTCGAGGCCCTGTACCCAGGCGATATCGCCGGACAGCAGCACGCCGGACAACACGGTGGATGCCGATACGCCGAGATCCAGCGTGGCGAGCTGGCGCGAGCTGGTTTCCAGCAGCGTGTCGTTCAGATAGTTGCGCGAATCCTTGAATCCCAGATTGCCGAACAGCGACACCTTGGCATCGCGGTCGCGGAACAGCACGCGGTCCACGCGCAGACCGTAGAGGGTCGACTGGCCGCTGCTGTTGAAGCTGACCACGCTGCCCCGCACCCGGCTCGCATAGTCGAATTCGCTCGCCGTCAGCGTGAAGGTCCAGTAACCGTAAGGAATGGAATACAGCAGCGACACCGACTGCGACAGCTTGTCGTCATGGTCGGCGTCGGTATTGATGCGGCCGGACAGGTTGAGGAAATCGTTCAGGCCGAGCGGGCCGTCGATGGCCAACGCAGCCGACACCAGCTCGCGCCCGGTGGATTGCGAGCCGGTATTGTCGAGCGCGGCATTGACCGACCAGCGCTTGCGCGGGCGGTTGCGGACCACGATCTGCGACGCGCCCGGCGTACCGCCCGGCTCGATGTCCATGGTGGCGCTGTTCGAGCGCAGCCGGTTGATCTGGTCCAGCCCCTGCTCGATGTCGCGCAGATTGAACAGGCGTCCGCGCAAGCCGGGAAAGGCGGTATCGAGGTTCACGCCCTCGCCGTCCAGCCGGAACTGTTCGATCAGGCCTTCGAGCACCAGCAGCCTGAGCGTGCCGGAGCCCAGATCCTGTTCCGGCAGATAGACACGCGTGGTGGTGTATCCGCGCACCAGATAGTGATTGGTGATGCCTTGCATCACCGCGTTGATCTGCGTCAGGTTGATGCAGTCGCCGACACCGGGCGCGATCAGCCGCTGGCGCTCAGCGTCGGCCAGCAGGGTGGCGCCATCGAGCTGCACCTCGCGTATCGGAAAGCAGCCGGAAGGCGCGGCCGGTGCCGGCGGCTGCGCCTGCAGATCGGCGCCCTCGCTGCGCGGCCGGCGCCGTTCCAGTTCCTCGCGCTCGCGCGCCTGCCTTTGCTGCTCTTCGAGCAGCAGCCGCTGCGACGCCTGGATCGCGCGTTCGATGTCGGCTTGCTGGGCAAAGGCGAGCGCGGGCAGACAGCTCAGCAGGAAGGCGATGCGCAGGCGCGGCATGGGCGAGATCCGGAATTCTTGTGGACCGAATCTAGCGTGGCCGGTGTCGGAAAAAATCCTACATCTGTAGCAGTGCCGGGCGCCAACCCCTCGTCACGGGACCTCTTCTGCGTCGCTTCGTGGCGCGCTTCACGCCGCCCGGGGTGGCGCGGACTCGGGCGGCTGCAGAAGGAATTCAAGCAGCGCCAGCAGGCGGTGCGCCGGTGTCGGCTTCTGCAACAGTGCGAACCCCGCGGCACGCGCGTCCCGGATGCGCGCCGGGTCGGTGTCGCCGGTGATCAGCGCAGCCGGCAGGTCGGCACCGAAACGGTCGCGCAGCGCCGCGATGGCATCGATGCCGGTATGCCCGTCGAGCAGGCGGAAGTCCGCCAGCACACAGTCCGGCCGGCACGGCAGGCTTGCCAGCGCGTCGGCCGCGCTTTCCGCGGTATGCACGACGACACCCCACGGGCGCATCAACGCTGCCAGCGCCTCACGGATGTCCGGCTCGTTGTCGATCAGCAGCACGCTGTGCCCGGCCAGGCGCATTGAGGGAGCCGCCACGCGGTGGCGCGCTGCGCTGGCCTGGGCCTGCGCCGGCGGCATACTGAGCGCAAACACCGAACCGCGCCCCGGCTGCGAGCGCACGCTGACCGGGTGATCGAGCGCACGCGCCAGGCCATCGACGATGGACAGCCCGAGGCCCAGTCCCTTGCGGCGGTCGCGTTCCGGATTACCGAGCTGGTAGAACTCCCTGAACACATCGTCCAGCCGGTCAGCCGGAATGCCCACCCCGCTGTCGCGCACCTCGACCCGCAAGCGCCCGCCGCGGCGCCGGCAAGCCACCATGACGCCGCCCTGCCCGGTGTAGCGCAGCGCATTGCCGACCAGATTGCGCAGTATCTGTTCGAACAGGGCCTGATCGGTATGCACCCAGCAGCGCGTCGGACGGAAGCGCAGCCGCAGGCCGGCCGCTTCGGCAATCGGCTGGAACTCGCGCGCCAGCCGGTCGAACGAGGCCTGCAATGCAAGCGGTGCGAGGGTCGGCGTCAGCGAACCGCTCTCGATGCGCGCGTAATCCAGCAGTTCGTCCAGCAATTTGCCCATGGCGTCGGCCGCCTCGCGCATGCGGCGGTTGATCGCGTGCATGCGATCCGCGTCGGCATCCTGCGCCTGTGCATCGATGAACAGCGACAGCGATTGCAGCGGCTGGCGCAAATCATGGCTGGCGGCGGCCAGGAAGCGGGTTTTCGCGAGGTTCGCCTGTTCCGCCTGTTCGCGCGCGGCGGTCGCCTGTTCGCGCTGCGCCGACACCTCGCGCAGCAGGTCGAGGTTTTCGAAGCGCAGCAGGATGGCGGCGCGTATCGAACGGTTGTTGAGCCAGGCGAAAATGAGACAGATGACGAGGAAGCCGGTCGCTATCAGCGCGAAGCCACGCATGAAGCCGTCAGCCGACTGCAGGCAGCGCGCGACGATGGGCAGGATGGCGGGCAGCGCGAACACCGCGTAAGCGGGGTAATGCACCGACAGCGAGGACACCGACGCCGACACCAGGCCGGCCAGCACGATGCCGGTCGACGCCATCTGCAACGGTTCGGGCGCGGAGAACATCCAGCCCATGAGGCCCCACAGACAGCCGGACGCGGCAGCACCTGTCGCGAACAGGTGTGCCCAGCGCAGGCTGTCACAGGCATCCGGTCGACGGCGCCGCGCCGCCACCAGCAGCGCGCGCAGCAGCGTGAGCAGCGCCAGCGCGGTCAGCCAGCCCAGCAGCCGCGCCTGATCGACCGAGGACCACAGCATGATGGCCAGCCCGGTCGCGGCGAAGGCGTTGCCGGCGTAGATCGACGGCGCATGCCGGTACAGCAGGTCGACCTGCTCGGCGAGCAGCCGGGCATCCGGGACGGCGGATGCCCGCATCCTCATATCAGGCCCTTGTCGCGGGCGGCGGTGACCGCAGCGGTGCGGGTATCCACGCCCAGCGTCTGCAGGATGGCCGACACATGCGAACGCACGGTGTACTCGCTGCTGCCCAGCGCCTGCGCGATCTGCTTGTTGGTCAGGCCGCCGCGCATGAGTTGCAGCACGTCCATCTGGCGCGGGGTAAGGACAACCGGAGGCTGGGCGCTCTGACCGTTGACGGACGGGGCGAGCACCACCTGGCGCAACAGAGCCTGTTCGATGGCGTCGCGCATGACGGCGAAGCTCACCGACTTGGGAATGAAGCCGCGCGCCCCCGCCGTCAGTGCGTCGTCGATCAGCGCCGGGGCATAGCTGGCCGACACCAGCAGCACCGGACTGGTCGGATAGCGCTGGCGGAACGCGCGCACGCCGCGTACGCCATTCATGCCGGGCAATGTGTGATCGAGCAGGATGAGATCGAAATCGCTGGATTCGTCCAGCGCGAGGCCGGCTTCGCAACTGTCGGCTTCGGTCACCGCCAGCGCCGGATCCAGACTTTGCAGCATGGCGCGCAGCCCTTCGCGGAACAGCGCGTGATCATCCACTATCAGGAAATGCATGGGTCGGGCACGTGTCCTTGCGTTGTCGTTCTGGCCGTGCGCGGCGACGCGTCCGGCATGGCGCGGATTGTAGCGTCGCCGCCCCTCACACTATGCGGCGCACGCCCGACAACTGCAGCAGCGAAGTCTCGCGCATGAGACGCAGAAATTCCGCGACATAGGGCCGCCCGGCCAGCCTGTCCGGCACGGCCGCGAACAGTTCGCCGGTCAGTCCCTGCTCACCGATGCGCTGGCTGGCGACATAGCCGCGATCCAGATAGCTCTTGACCGCCCACAGCGGCAGAGCTGCCAGACCGCGGCCACTCGCCACCAGTTGCAGCATGGCTACCGTCAGTTCGGTGGTGCGGCGGGCCGGCGCGATGCCGGCCGGGCGCAGCACGCGACGCACCAGATCGAGCATGTCGTCCGGCACCGGATAGGTGATCAGCGTGTGCCCGGCGAAGTCGGCGGCGGCCAGCCAGGGGCGTGCGAGCAGGGCGTGACCGAGCGGCAGCACGGCGACGATTTCGAACGCAAACAGCGGCTCGAAGCTCACGCCGTTCTCGCCCTCGGTCGCTTCCGACACGATGGCCAGGTCGGCGCGGTCCTGATGCAGCAGGCCGACCGGATCGGCGTGGAAACCCGACACGATGTCCAGCTCCACTTCCGGCCAGGCGGCGCGCAACGCATCCATGGCCGGCATGAGCCAGTCGAAGCAGGTATGGCATTCGACCGCGATGCGCAGGCTGCCGGCCGCCCCCTGCACCCGGCGCGCGACGTCGCGCTCGGCATGGGCCACCAGCGGCAACAGTGCGTCGGCCAGTTCGAGCAGGCGCTGGCCGGCGGCGGTGAAGGCGAGCGGCGAGGACTTGCGTTCGAACAGCGCGCCGCCGTAGTGATCCTCCAGCCCCTTCATCTGATGCGACAGCGCGGACTGCGTCAGATTGAGCAGTTGCGCCGCGCGCGACAGACTGCCGCTGTCGCGCAGCGCGTGCAGCGTGCGCAGATGGCGCAGTTCAAGCGGAGAGTGGGACATGAGGTCTGCCATTCATGAATTTGGTTCATGCAAATCCGGAAAAACTTTCGTTTGAATTGTGAAGCCTGAATGCCGAACATACAAGTTCAATTCATAGAGCAAGGCATTGATCATGATTCGAACTCATGTTCTCGGTTTCCCGCGCATCGGCCAGCAACGCGAACTGAAAGCGGCGCTGGAGCGCTACTGGCGCGGCGAGTCGACGCTGGAGGCGCTGGAGACCTGCGGTCGCGAACTGCGCCGCCAGCACTGGAAACTGCAGCACGACAGCGGACTGGATTTCGTCACTGTCGGCGACTTCGCCTTCTACGACCAGGTGCTGAACCACATCCTGATGTTCGGTTGCGAACCGGCGCGCTTCGCCTTCACCGCCAGCCAGCCGGATCTGGTGCGCGGCTTCGCCATGGCCCGGGGCGTCGCCGCCGGGGCGGCGGCCTGCTGCCCGCCGCATCGCGTGGACCACGGCGGAGCGGCGGGCGCCGCTGGCGGCCAGCCGGCGCTGGAAATGACCAAGTGGTTCGATACGAACTACCACTACCTGGTACCCGAGTTCGCGCGCGACACCCGCTTCCGCCTCGAATCGGCGCGGCTGCTGTCGGAAGTCGCCGAAGCTGTGGCGCTGGGCCATACTCCCAAGGTGGTGCTCATCGGTCCGCTCAGCTTCCTGTGGCTGGGCAAGTCCACCGAGGCCGGCTTCGACCGGCTGGCCCTGCTCGACGCGCTGCTGCCCGCCTACCAGGTGCTGCTGAACCGGCTGCACGAAGCCGGCGTGCGCTGGGTGCAGATGGATGAACCGGTGCTCGGGCTGGATCTGCCGGACAACTGGCGTCGCGGCTTCGAACACGCCTACCGGCAGTTCGAACATTGCGGTGTATCGATACTGCTCGCCAGCTATTTTTCGCCGCTGGAGGACAATCTCAAGCTGGCCTGCGCGCTGCCGGTGTCCGGCCTGCATATCGACGCGGTGCGCGCAGCGCATGAAGTGGCCGAAGTGCTGGACCGGCTGCCGCCGCACCGCACCCTGTCGCTCGGCATCATCGATGGCCGCAACATCTGGCGCGCCGACCTCGACCGCGCGCTGGCGCTGCTGCGGCCTGCGCTCCAGCAGCGCCAGGATCTGTGGGTGTCGGCGTCGTGCTCGCTGCTGCATGTGCCGATGTCGCTGTCCGCCGACGCTGCACTCGATGCCGAACTCGCATCCTGGCTGGCCGGCGCACGCGAAAAGCTGACTGAGCTGCACATCCTGAAATGCGCGCTGTCCGAAGGCGACGATGCGGTGCGCTTCGAACTGGACGAGGCGCGCCAGGCGCTGGCGGCGAGAGCGGCCAGCCCGCGCGTGCGCAACCGCGAAGTGGCGGCGCGCATCGAAGCGCTGCCGGCCGACGCCGACGAACGCCGTTCGGCCTTCTTCCACCGTCAGATCCGGCAGCGCGCACGGCTGAATCTGCCCGCTTTCCCGACCACCACCATCGGATCCTTCCCGCAGACGCGCGAAATCCGCGCCGCGCGCGCCGCATACAAGCGCGGCGAGCTCGATGCCGAAGCCTATCGCGCGCGGATGCGCAGCGAGATCGAGCAGGTGGTGCGCGTGCAGGAGCGGCTGGGGCTGGACGTGCTGGTGCACGGCGAAGCGGAACGCAACGACATGGTGGAGTATTTCGGCGAACAGCTTTCGGGGTTCGCATTCACCGCCAACGGCTGGGTGCAGTCCTACGGTTCGCGCTGCGTCAAGCCGCCGGTGCTGTTCGGCGACGTGTCACGGCCGGCGCCGATGACGGTGGACTGGACCCGCTACGCCCAGGGCCTGACCGACCGGCCGATGAAGGGCATGCTCACCGGTCCGGTCACCCTCCTGCAATGGTCCTTCGTGCGCGACGACCAGCCGCGCTCGACCACCGCGCTGCAGATCGCGCTGGCGATACGCGACGAGGTGGTGGATCTTGAGCGGGCCGGCATCGCCGTCATCCAGATCGATGAACCGGCCATCCGCGAAGGTCTGCCGCTGCGCCACGCCGCGTGGCACGCATACCTGCAGTGGGCCACGCGCGCCTTCCGCATCGCTGCCAGCGGCGTGCGCGACGATACGCAGATCCACACCCATATGTGCTATTCGGAATTCAACGACATCCTGCCGGACATCGCCGCCATGGACGCCGACGTGATCACGATAGAAACCAGCCGCTCCGACATGGAACTGCTGCAGGGCTTCGGCCACTTCGCCTATCCGAACGAAATCGGTCCAGGTGTCTATGACATCCATTCACCACGCGTGCCGTCGGTCGACGACATGGCGCGGCTGATGGACAAGGCGGCTGCCGTCATCCCTGCCGACCGGCTGTGGGTGAATCCGGACTGCGGCCTGAAGACGCGCGGCTGGCCGGAAGTGCATGCCGCTCTGGAAAACATGGTGGAGGCGGCCCGGCGACTGCGCGCGCGCATCCGGCCGCACGTCGCCGGGATGGCCTGAACGGCGTGAGCGCTGTGCGCGCCGGCGCGGTCGGGAAAGAGCGCTCAGGGCGTGCCGGACATCGCGTGGCGCAGCGTGTCCTCGCACACCTTCATCCATGCATAGACCGCATCGATGGCGCCGGTCGCTTCATCGAAGTAGGCCTCCGCCCCCGGGGCGAACTGCGTGCCCATGGCTGCATCGCCACGCAACAGACCGAGCAGCCCCACCACTCTTTCGGTAGCGGGCAATGCGCCCGGCAGGCGCGGTACATCCATGATGGCCTGCTGCATCAGCGCCTCGGCGCGGGTGGACAATGCGACCAGCCGCATGCGCTCGGGGGTGGAACACACGCCACGCACGGCCACGGCACTGCCGACCGCCCTCGCCTGCCCGAGCACCTCGGTCAGCGCCGGCAGGGTATCCGACCAGGTCCTGAGCAGCGGCTGCAGTTCTTCACCGATCACCGGCGCAATGCAGCGGCGCGCCAGCGCGGACTTCCAGCCCAGAACACGGGCTACAAGAAGGCTGTGACGATTGATCGTCTCATCAACGCCCAGCGCGGCGGGCTGCGCGTCCAGCAAAAGACACAGCTCACGCCACTGCGTCCTGGTCTGCGCCAGCTCCTCGCTCGCGCACCAGACAATCTGCGACCCGATCTGCTGTTCCAGCTCGCTGAGCAGAAGTTCGACCAGTCGCCGCCTTTCTCTCGTCCCGGGGACGAAACCTTCGTCTCCGGCCAGGCAGGCGACACTCATGCCGCGGTGCTGCTGAAGGGCATGCAGCAGGCGATGCAGGCGCTCGCCGTCGAGCAGCGCCTGCTGTGCCTGGTTCAGAGGTGCCCGCTTCTTCACCGGTTGCAGATCGATCAGAAGCAGGGCGACCAGCACGAGTACCGCGAAGGTCGTGCTCCAGGCCAGCACGCTCAGCATGCCTGCTCCCGGCCGGAGCTGGGCGACACGGACTGTGCGGGCGGCGCCCGGAAGCCGGCGACGACAAAGGGCGTCAGCACCCGCAACAGCGACTCTCCATCGGCGGCACACGGCTGGCAATGGTCGAGCAGATGCATCACGTCGCGACCGGCCAGCAGATAGGCGATCACGCCCACAGAAAAATGCAGGCGGCAACGAAGTTCGTTTTCGGGCGTGTCCGGCAGCGCCCGCTGCAGGGCGCGCAGATACCAGTCCATGGTGCGCGCGAAGGCCGGCGGCAGAGTGTCCACATCGGACTCGAAACAGGCTCGACCGATCAATCGACGGAACACCGGCCCGGCAAGACTTTCGCGACGGGCGAGCCGGCACACCGACTCGATCAGGGTGTCGACGACGCGCTCCAGCGGCAGCGGCTGGCCACTGGCCGCCACTTCGCGGTCCAGTCTGTCGAGATAGGACGGACCGAATTCCGGCCCGCCGAATACATGACGATAGACCGCTTCCATCAGTTCGCGCTTGGAGCCGAAGTGATAGTTGATCGAGGCCAGCGGCACATCGGCCTCGGCCGCGATCATGCGCATCGAAGTGGCGGAAAAACCCTGTTCGGCAAACAGTCTCCCGGCGGCCGAAAAGATGCGCGCGCGCGCATCGCCACGGCTGCGAGGGCGTGCGGTCGGATCATTCCTGGTGAGCGGTTCGGACACGGCAGGCGTCGGGGGCACGGACACACGGCCCACTGTAGCACCGCGCGCATACGGCAAGCTTACGCACCAGCACGGTGCAATCGCGCACATTCACGGTCGCCGGAATCGCGCAGGAGGACTCGGCACTCCGTCCCGGGATGGCTTGCAGGAGCCGGATTCCGTGCCCCCGAAGCCGCGGATCCATGGCTGGCATCGGTCTTGCAGAATGCCCACCATGAACACACTTGATTGCAGAGCGGGCGGCAAGGTCTATCTGATCGGCGCCGGGCCGGGTGATCCGGAACTGCTGACACTGAAGGCGGTGCGGGCGCTCGGCGCCTGCGACGTGCTGCTGGTCGACGACCTGGTCGATCCGGCGATACTGGCCCACGCGCGCGCCGATGCACGCATCGTGCGGGTGGGGAAGCGCGGCGGTTGCCGCAGCACGCCGCAAGCCTTCATCGAGCGATTGATGGTGAGGTATGCCCGTCACGGGCGCGTGGTCGGACGGGTAAAGGGCGGCAATCCCTTCGTGTTCGGGCGTGGCGGCGAGGAAGTCGAAGCGCTGCGCGGCGCTGGCGTCGCCCACGAAGTGATCGGCGGCATGTCATCCGGCGTCGCGGTCCCCGCCACGCTGGGCATTCCGCTCACCCATCGCGATCACGCCTGCGGCGTGACACTGGTCACCGGCCACGCGCGCGAGGACGGCGGAAGCGCACGCGAACCGGACTGGACGGCGCTGGCGCGTACCGGCAACACGCTGGTGATCTACATGGGCATGCGTCGCCTTGCGCACATCTGCGCCGCGCTGCGGGCGGGCGGCCTGGCGCCGGATACGCCGGCCTGCGCGATACAGAACGGCACGCGCGCGGATCAGCGTTCGGTCATCGCGACGCTGGCCGACCTGCCGCAACAGGTGCAGGCTCAGGGGCTGGGCAGCCCGGCCATCGTCGTCGTCGGGAGTGTGGTGAGCCTGGCCGATCGGTCGGCTCACGGCACGCGGATGCCGGACGGCCGCGCACACGGCTGACCCGGGGACGCTGCGGCACCCGCGCGGAGCGGCAAATGCCCCGCGCCGCGGTCATGCTCAGCGCAACTGTTCGTACAGCAGCGTCAGGATGCGCTTCGCCGTCTTGCTGTCGTCCTGGCCGCCTTCGCGCGTCAGCACCTGCACCGTGCTCTGCTTGTCCTGGCCCTTGACCAGCACGCGGTACTGGTTCTGTCCGGCCTTGGGATCCGGCTTGTCGTCAGGCAGGAAGAACAGCAGCTTGGATATGATGCCGCCGTCCTTCTTGCCGGTGGCGTCGACTTCGGGATCGACATAGCGCACGAAATAGACGCCCTGCGAGCGGTCGCGGTCTTCGACCGTGAAGCCGACCCGGTCAAGCGCCAGACCGACGCGTCGCCATGCGCGGTCGAAGCCTTCGGCGACCTGCAGTGAACTGCCCTTGTCGGCCGACACCAGACGCGCCCGTTCTGCCGCCGGCTGGGCGGACGCGGCCACCTGCGCCTTGGCGCGTTCGTTGTCGGCGCCCAGACGGACCATCAGGCGACGCAGCATTTCCGCCTCCAGTTCGGGATCGGGCGGACGCGGCTGCCACATGGTGCTGTCGCCGCGCTCGTTCACATATACCTCGACCACCCCGCGATGGCTGATGTAGATCTCGGTGGTGCCCGGCTCGGCACCCGGCTCGAGCCGGGTGCGGTACTTGTCGCGCTCCGGCGTCGAGTACAGCGTATCGATCAGCCGGCCTATGGTGTTGCGGATGATGTCATCGGGCAGCTTGGCGCGGTTCTCGTTCCAGTCTGTTTCCATGACGCCGGCGTCGGGCTGTTCGACGTCGATCAGGAAGCCGGTTTCCTGCCAGAATTCGCGCACCTGCGGCCACAACTGGTCAGGCGTCGCGTTGACCACCAGCCAGCGCTGTGAGCCGGATCGCTCGATGCGCATGTTGTCCACCTTGGGCAGCACACCGGCCTGCTGCGGGCTGACCGTCGTATTGCCCGCAGCACGGTCGGCGTTGTAGGCCGAGGCGGTGGCCGAACCGCGCCCTCCCGAATCGGGCACCGCGTAGCGATCGCTCTGCGTCGGGAGCGTGAGATCCGGCGGCAGGTCAAGGCGCGGCGCGCGCTTGGCCTGCGCCTTGTAATCGACCTTGCCGGATTCCATCACCCGGTCGAACATCGAGCAGCCGGTCAGCATGCTCACCAGTACCACGCACAGCGCGGACAACTTCGGCAGATTCATCGGGACGTGCACCAAGGGGCGTTCAGGCGAGCACGCCGGCCTGCTTCATCGCGGCACGGACCTGCTCATGGTATTGCGCTGCCAGTTCGGTCAGCGGCAGACGCAGCGTCGGGCCACAGAGGCCCATCTGGTTCACCGCCCACTTCACCGGGATGGGATTGGCTTCACAGAAGAGCTGACGGTGCAGACCGGTCAGCCGGGCGTTGATGGCGCGCGCCTTGACCGCGTCGGCGGCCAGCGCGGCAGCATTCATTTCGTGCATCAGCCGCGGTGCCACATTGGCCGTGACCGAAATCGATCCATGGCCGCCCATCAGGATGAAGGCGGCCGTAGACGCGTCATCGCCGCTGTACAGCGCGAAACCTTCGGGCGCGCGATTCACCAGTTCACCAGCCCGGTCGAGATTGCCGGTGGCGTCCTTGATGCCGACGATATTGGGGATTTCCGACAGCCGTATCGTCGTGTCGTTGGCCAGATCGGCCACGGTTCGACCCGGTACGTTGTACAGGATGAAGGGCACGTCGACCGCCTCGGCCTGGGCGCGGAAGTGGCGATAAAGCCCCTCCTGCGTCGGCTTGTTGTAGTAGGGCACGACCGACAGGCAGGCATCGACACCGACCGACTTCGCAAAGCGCGCCAGTTCGATCGCCTCTCGCGTGGAATTGGCACCGGTACCGGCGATCACCGGAATGCGCCCGGCACTGTGCTCGACCGTCACCTTGATCAGTTCGCAGTGCTCGTCGTAATCGACGGTGGGCGATTCACCGGTGGTGCCGACGATGACGATGCCGTCGGTGCCTTCGGCAATGTGGAAATCGATCAGGCGACGCAGGCTGGCAAGGTCAAGACAGCCATCCTCGTGCATGGGGGTGACGATGGCGACGAGCGATCCGGTAATCATGAATGAAACAGGGGCTTCGGCTGGGAAACCCGGGATTCTACCGGAGCGTCACCATCCGCCCAACAGCCATGCGATGTTAAGAGGTGTAATGAAGCGATACCGGCCGGCAACGCGTCAAAGTTCGGCCAGCGCGCGGATGTGCTCGACCGCGCTGCGACCCAGGGCCGACAGGGCGTAGCCGCCTTCCAGCATGGACACGACCCGCCCTTTGGCGTGGCGGTGCGCGATCTTCATCAGCTCCTGGCTCACCCAGGCATAGTCGGCTTCGACCAGTCCCAGAGACGCCATGTCGTCCTCGTAGTGGGCGTCGAAGCCGGCTGAAATGAACAGCATCTGCGGCGCAAAAGCCTCCAGCCGAGGCAGCCAGCGCGAACTGACCACCTCGCGGAAGCCCTCGCCGCGGGTGCCGGCCGGCAGCGGCACATTGCACAGATTGTCGGCCAGTGGCTCGGCACCGCTGTATGGATAGAAGGGGTGCTGGAAAATGCTGACCATCAGGATACGGCTGTCGTGGGCGACGATGTTCTCGGTGCCATTTCCGTGATGCACATCGAAATCAATGATGGCCACGCGCTCCAGCCCGTGCTTCTCCAGCGCGTGACGCGCTGCAACCACCACGTTGTTGAAGAAGCAGAAGCCCATCGCGCGGGCGTACTCCGCATGATGTCCGGGCGGGCGCACGGCACAGAATGCGCTGCTGACCGCGCCCGCCATCACCAGATCGGTGGCGTGCACGCCAGCGCCGGCCGCGCGCAACGCGGCACGCAGCGAATTGGGGCACATCGCGGTATCCGGGTCGAGATGCACGATGCCGGAACCCGGCACCGAATCGAAAATCTGTCGCAGGTACTCCGGCGAATGGGCGCGCGACAGCATGTCGATATCCGCCACCGGTGCGTCGTGGTGGGACAGATAGGCGTCCAGCCCGCTGGCGATCAGCCTGTCCTGTATCGCGGCGAGCCGTTGCGGGCACTCGGGGTGATGCGGGCCCATGTCGTGCAGCGCGCAGTCGCGGTGTGTTATGTATGCGGTTGTCACCGCATGGTCTCCTCTCTCCCTGCTGTCCGGTCCGCCCGGTATGCCGGAACTGCTCGTTGTCCGCCATCCGCTGCTTGTGATCACGATTCCAGATTGTCACTATCGCGCCGATTATCCCGCTACACCTTAACCCAGCTCAAGACATGATCCCATCCACACCCCGCGGCCTGGTCGACGCGGCGTCCGCCCTCATCCTCGGCAAGCGCGACCGACTCGAACTTGCGCTCGCCTGCATGATCGCCGGCGGCCACCTTCTGATCGAGGATGTACCCGGCACCGGCAAGACCACGCTGGCGCACGTGATGGCCCGACTGTTCGGACTGGATTTCCGGCGCGTGCAGTTCACCAGCGATCTGCTGCCGGCGGACATTCTGGGCGTATCCGTGTTCGAGCGCGACACCGGCGGCTTCCGCTTCCACCCCGGCCCGGTATTCACCCAGGTACTGCTGGCAGACGAGGTGAACCGCGCCACGCCGCGCACCCAGAGTGCGCTGCTGGAGGCGATGGAGGAACACCAGGTGAGCGTCGACGGCGAAACGCGTGCCCTGCCCGAGCCGTTTTTCGTCATCGCGACGCAGAATCCGGCAAGCCAGATCGGCACCTTCCCGCTGCCCGAATCCCAGCTCGACCGCTTCACCATGCGCATCACCATGGGCTATCCCGACCCGGCCGCCGAACGCGCCTTGCTGACCGGTCGCGACCGCCGCAGCCTGCTGGCCGATCTGGCGCCGGTGGCCGACGCGGCGCTGCTGACGCGGTGGAGGCAGCAGGCTGCGTCATTGCATGTGGCCGATGCACTGATCGACTACGTGCAGGCGCTGATCATCCACACGCGCAGCAGCGGCCACTACCGGCTCGGGCTGAGCCCGCGCGCCGGTCTCGCACTGCTGGCTGCGGCGCGGGCCCATGCACTGATCGCGGGGCGCGCCCATGTGCTGCCGGAAGACATCCAGAGTGTGCTGCCGGCGGTTGCGCTGCACCGTCTGCCGCTGCTCGAACCGGCCCCCGCCGAAGACGCCGCACGCGCGCTGATTCAGGCCGTGCCGCTGCCGCACTGATGCGCGAAGCCCTCCGCCGCTGGCTGGCTTCGCTCGGCGGCCCGCCCGAGCTGCCGCTGACGCTGGACCGGCGCCGCATCTTCGTACTGCCGACCGCGGTCGGCCTGGTATGGGGCTGCGCGCTGGTCGCCATGCTGCTCACCGCGATCAACTATTCGCTGAGTCTGGGATTCGCGCTGGTGTTCATGCTGGCCGGCCTGGGTCAGGTGGCGCTGCTGCACACCTTCCGCAACCTGCTCGCGCTGGAACTGGACGAATTGCCTCCGCAGCCGGTGTTCGCCGGCCAGCCGGCGCGCATCGTGATCGCACTGGGCAATCCGGAGTCGCGGCCGCGCGCCGCCATCATGCTGAGCATGCCTGGCGCGCCGCCGGTGATGGTGGATATCGCGCCGGGCGAAAGGCGCACCGCTGAACTGCTGCTGCCGACTCAACGGCGTGGCTGGCTCGCGCCCGGCCGGGTGCGCCTGGAAACCCGCTATCCGCTCGGACTGATACGCGCCTGGTCTTATGCGCAGCCGCGACGGCGCTGTCTGGTGTGGCCGTCGCCGGAGGTGCGTCGTCCGGCGCTGCCGCCGGCCGACGCCGGGCTTGTGGGCGACCGGGCGGGTGGCGACGGGCTGGACGAGTTCTTCGGGCTGCGCGACCATCGCGCCGCCGACTCGCCGCGCCATGTCGCGTGGAAGGCCTGGGCGCGCGCGCCCGATGCGCCGCTGCTGACCAAACAGTTCGAAGGCCGCGGCGGCGGCGAATTGTGGCTGGATTTCGAGCGCCTGCCGGCCGATCTTGCGCCGGAACAGCGCATCGCCCGGCTCACCGGCTGGGTGCTTGATGCCGACGTGGCCGGTCTGCAGTACGGGCTCGCGCTGCCGGGTCAGGGGCTGGCACCGGCCGCCGGCCCCGCCCAGCGCGACGAGGCGCTGCGCCGCCTCGCGCTGTACGGTCTGCCGTCATGATGCAGCTGCTGCGCCCGCGCGCAACGAAGGACGAAGCGCTCGGCCGCGCACGCGTGGCATGGTTGATGGCGGTCGCGGCATGCGCACTCGCACCGCACGCGGAATACCTGCCACCCTGGCTCGATGCGGTCGCGCTGCTGCTGTTCATCTGGCGTCTTGCGCAGTGGCATCTCGGCTGGCCCGGTGCCAGCCGCGCAGTGAAGATACTGGTCGTGATCGCCTGCTGCGCCGGCGTGGCGCTGAGCTTCGGCCGTCTGTTCGGACGCGAACCCGGTGTGGCGCTGCTGACGCTGCTGCTGGTGCTCAAGCTGCACGAACTGCGCAGCGTGCGCGACGGCCACACCGTCGTGCTGCTCGGCTATTTCATGCTGCTGGCCGCCTTTCTCGATTCGCAGGAACCCGCCATCGCGGTGCTGCTGTTCGGCTCCATGGTGGTCATCACCGCCGCGCTGATCGCGCTCACCGGCCCACCGGCGGCAGTGGGTGCGCTGCTGCGGCGATCCGCCTTCATGCTGCTGCAGGCCACCCCCTTCATGCTGGTGCTGTTCGTGCTGTTCCCGCGCGTGCCCGGACCGCTGTGGGGACTGCCGGTGGATGCGCACGGTGCACGTTCCGGTCTGTCGGATAGCATGGAGCCGGGTTCGATATCGCAGCTCAGCCTGTCCGGCGAGATCGCCTTCCGCGCGCGCTTCGATGGCGCGCTGCCGGCGCGGCGCGAGCTCTACTGGCGCGGGCCGGTGCTCACCGATTTCGACGGGCGCGTGTGGCGCCAGGGCGCGAGCGCGCGCCAGGTGGGACGCGCCCTGCCAGGGTCGCTCGAAGGCACTCGGACCGCCTATGAAATCACCCTGGAGCCGCATGGCAAGCCCTGGTTGTTCGCGCTGGAAAGCGTGGCCGCGCTGCCGGCGGACGCACGCATCACCGACGACTGGCAGGTCGTGCGGCGCGACGTCGTGCGCGACCGGCGACGCGACCGCTTCGAATCGGTCACCTCGGCCCGTCCCGGCCGCGACGAATGGTCAGGCTGGCTGAAGGCGGCGCGCCAGTTGCCGGCGTCCGGCAATCCACGTGCGCGTGCGCTGGCACAGTCGCTGCGCGATCAGGCTGACAGCGACGCGGAGGTGGTGGCCGCCGCGTTGCACCTGTTCCGGCGCGAACCCTATGTCTATACCCTGACGCCGCCGCTGCTGGGCAGCGACGCGGTGGACCAGTTCATGTTCGAAACGCGTCGCGGCTTCTGCGAACACTATGCCGGCGCCTTCGTGTTCCTGATGCGGGCGGCCGGCGTGCCGGCGCGCGTGGTGACCGGCTATCTCGGCGGTGAGCTCAATCCGGTCGACAATTTCATCGTGGTACGTCAGTCCGAGGCGCACGCCTGGGCCGAAGTGTGGCTGGCCGAAGAAGGCTGGCGACGCGTTGATCCCACGGCCGCCATACTGCCGGAGCGGGTGGAACGCGGCCTGGCCGCCCTGCCCTCGTCGGAGCCGGTCCCCTTCGCGGCACGCCTCGATGCGGGCTGGCTGCGCGCGCTGCGCCACCGCCTCGACGCCGCGAACAATGCGTGGAACCAATGGGTACTGTCGTACGACCAACAGAAGCAGCGTGAACTGCTGGCGCGAATGGGCATGCAGCAGCCGGACTGGCAGACCCTCACCGCATGGATGGCATCGCTGTGCGCCGCGTTTGCGATCGTGCTCACGCTGTGGGCACTGCGCCGGCAGCGGCGGGAAGACCCTCTGGCGCGCGCATGGCGGACCTTCGGCAAACGGATGGCCCGCACGGGACTGCCACGCGAGGACTGGGAAGGGCCGCTCGATTACGCCGCGCGCGTCGCGCGCCAGCGCCCGGAACTGGCCGGCATCGCGGACGCTGCGGCTACACTGTATGCGGCGGCACGCTATGGTGGTGCCGATGCCGCCACGGCTGCCCGCGACATCAGGACGCTGACCGCAAGCTTGCGCCGACATCGAACACGAACATGACCGATACCATCATCCCCCCCTCTTCCTCGCGGCGCCGCGCCCTGATCGCTGCCGGCGCGCTGCTGCTGTCGCCGGCGCTGCCGGCGCGCGTGCGCTCGACGCCCGAGCGGTTCTCGGAGCGCGACGACGTGCGTGCCTTCTGTGCCGAACTCGCGGCCGCCCAGGGTTTTGACGAAGGCACTTTGCTGGCGCAGTTCACCGACGTGCGGCTGCAGCCCAGGGTGATACAGCTCATCCGCCCGCCCTCCAGCCCGGCGGTGAAATCGTGGGCGCGTTATCGCAGCCGCTTCGTCGAGCCGGTGCGCATCCGGGCCGGCCTGGACTTCCTGTCCGCCTGGGCATCGGCCTTCGAGCGGGCGGAAGCGCAGTACGGCGTGCCGCGCGAAATCGTCGCCGCCATCATCGGCGTGGAAACGCTCTACGGCCGGCACACCGGCGATTTCGAGCTGCTGGACGCACTGTCCACACTGGCCTTCACCTGGCCGCCGCGCGCCGAACTGTTCCGGCGCGAACTGGGGGAGCTGTTCATGCTGGCGCGCGATCTGGGACGCAGTGCCGGCGACTTTCGCGGCTCCTACGCCGGCGCGCTCGGCTATCCGCAGTTCCTGCCGAGCAGCTGGCGCCGTTTCGCGGTCGATTTCGATGGCGACGGGCGCAGCGATCTGATCGACAGTCCGGTGGATGCGATCGGCAGCGTGGCCGCCTATCTGAGCGCCCACGGCTGGGAGGCGGGACAGCCGGTGGCGCAGCGCATCCTGATCGACGACAGCGCGGCCGCGCCACTGGTGGCCGCCGGTGTCGAGCCGTCGATCGACGCGGCGACGGCCGCCGCCGCCGGAGCCCGGCCGCTGCGCGAAGAGGCCTTGATCGCCAAACCGGCCACGCTGGTCGATCTGGTCACGCCGGACGCACCGACCGAATACTGGCTCGGGTTCCGCAATTTCTACGCCATCACCCGCTACAACCGGTCCTATTTCTACGCCATGTCGGTGTTCCAGCTCGGCGAAGCGCTGCGCGCCGGCTGACGGAAGCAGGCGCGGCCCGGGGGCCCGCCGCGCCGCCGCTTGGCACGCCGCGCGGTGGATCTGGCCGCATGCGCGGGTGATCGGCCCGTGCCGGCGGTCGAGCGCCCGGACGACGACGCGGCGCCGCGCTGCAACACCCGGATACGCCTGCGTTACTGCCGATTGACAGCGGCGCACCATGATCGCCTGTGTACCGGCGGCTTTCGCGGTACGGAAAGGCACCTCATGAACAAGTACAGAACACGCGCGCTCCTGCTGGCGACCGGCCTCGGTCTGCTGGCCAGCGGCGGCGCATGGGCGGATCCCGGTCACTGGCACGGCCGTCCGCATGTCGACATCGGATTCGGCGTGCTGATCGGCCCCGGCTATGGACCGGGCTACGGCCCCTGGTACGGCCCGCCGCGCTATTACTATCCGCCGCCGGTGGTGTATGCACCGGCCTATGTGCCGCCGCAGGTGGTGATCGAACGTTCGCCGCCGGTGTACGTGGAACGCGAGCCGGTGGCCAGTGCGCCGGCACCCGCGGTGTCGCCCTCAAACAATGTCTGGTACTTCTGCCCGTCGTCCAATGGCTATTACCCGTATGTACGGGCCTGCCCGGAGGGCTGGCAGACCGTGGCGGCACAACCGCCGCGCTGACAAGGAGTCGATCATGAACCGCATTCGCACCGCCGCACTGATGACGCTGCCGCTGCTCGTGCTGGCGGGCTGCGCCAGCGCACCAGGTGGCCCGAGCGTGATGGCCTTGCCGGGCAGTGGCAAGAGCTTCGAACAATTCCGTTACGACGATGCCGAGTGCCGTGACTATGCGCGCGCGCAGACCGGCGGCCGGGACGCGGCCGCGGCATCGACCGATGCCGGCGTACGCAGCGCCGCAGTGGGCACCGTGGTCGGTGCCGCGGCCGGCGCATTGATCGGCGGGCATCAGGGCGCCGGTGTGGGTGCCGGCACAGGTCTGCTCATGGGCAGCGCCATCGGCACCGGTGCCGCGCAGGACACCGGACTGTCGGCGCAACGCCGCTACGACAATGCCTACGTCCAGTGCATGTATGCCAAGGGCCAGCAGGTGCCGGCCTACGGCCAGTTCTCGCGCCGCACGATGCAGCAGCAGGCGGCGAGTACGGTTGCACCGTCAGCAAGCTACCCGCCCCCGCCGCCTGCAGCGGCGTCGCCTTCCGGCTCGGCAGCGCCCGCCACCCACGCCGGCGGCAGTTGGTACTACTGCGCGTCGGCGCGCAAGTACTACCCGTATGTGAACAGTTGCAGCGAAGGCTGGCGCGTGGTGCCCGCGGCGCCACCCCCGGACCTGCGCTGAGGGGTCAGTGCGGCCCCGGCGCAAGGTGCCCGAGGCTGCGCATCGTCACACCCGGCCGGAGGCAGGGCGCGGAGCGCAGGTTCAGTCCGCTGCGTACAGCAGCGCCACTGCCTGCGCGGCGATGCCTTCGCCACGACCGGTGTATCCGAGCTTTTCCGAGGTCTTTCCCTTCACGTTCACGGCGCCCGGTTCGACCTGGCAATCGGCTGCGATGTGCGCCACCATCTGCGCCGCGTGCGGCGTGATTTTCGGCCGCTCGCAGATGACCGTCGCATCGATGTTGCCGATGCGCCAGCCGGCGGCACGGACGCGATGCACGGCTTCGCGCAGCAGCACGCGGCTGTCCGCGCCGGCATAGGCGGCATCGGTGTCCGGAAACAGACGGCCGATATCGCCCAGACCGGCCGCACCCAGCAGTGCATCGGTAATGGCGTGCAACAGCACGTCGGCGTCCGAATGGCCGAGCAGACCCTTGTCGTGCGGAATGTCGACGCCGCCGATGATGCAGCGGCGGCCCTCGACCAGCTTATGCACGTCGAAACCCTGGCCGATGCGGAAAGGCCCTGCCGTCATGTCCGGTTCTCCCGTGTACGCAGTATCAGTTCGGCCAGTTGCATGTCCTCCGGCCAGGTCACCTTGAGGTTGGCGGCGTCCGCGGCGACCAGTCGGGGCTTCAGACCCAGGGCCTCGATCGCCGAAGCTTCGTCGGTCACGTCCGGGCAACGGTCGAGCGCGTCCGCCAGCAGCGCCAGCCGGAACATCTGCGGCGTCTGCGCCTGCCACATGCCGTCGCGCGGGACGGTGGCCTCGACCCGGTCGGCCGCGTCAGCGCGCTTGAGTGTGTCGGCAACCCGCTGTGCCAGCAGACCGCCGGTGTCATCGTTATCCAGCGCATCGATCAGGGCGTCGAGCATGCCGGCGGACAGACAGGGGCGCGCCGCGTCATGCACCAGTACCCAGTCATCGGGCCGCGCCCAGCCGGCGATTTCCCACAAGCCATTGCGCACCGAGGCGGCCCGGCTGGCGCCACCGCAATGCACCGGCATGAGCCTGGAGCCGAGCGCGGACCAGTCATGCCCGGACCAGTAGAGGTCTTCCGGCGCGAGCACCACCACCACGCGGTCGATGCGCGGATGCGCACACAGCGTGGCCAGCGCATGATGGATGAGCGGCCGGCCGGCGAGCGGCAGATACTGCTTGGGCATCTGCGCACCAAAGCGACTGCCGCTACCCGCCGCCGGGACCAGGGCGATGTGACGGGGCATGGCGGCTCAGCTTCCGCGCACACGCACGGCCGCCGTGTGCCGCTGCCCGCCCGCACCCTGCTGCGGGCAGCAGGGCGCCAGGCGTCGGGCGGTGGGCCGGGTCGGCATCACGCCCTCCACCGGGCGAGATCGCGCTTCATGTCCTCCACCGATTCCAGCCCGACCGCGAGACGGATGAGGCTGTCGCGGATACCGGACGCATCGCGCGCCTCCTGCGATATCCGGCCGTGCGTGGTGGTGGCCGGATGCGTGATGGTGGTCTTGGTATCGCCCAGGTTGGCCGTGATGGACAGCATGCGGGTGGCGTCGATCAGACGCCAGGCTTCGTCCCGGCCACCCTTCACCTCGAAGGCGACCACGGCGGCACCGCTTTTCTGCTGGCGCATCGCGATGTCGTGCTGCGGATGCGACGGCAGGCCGGGGTAGTAGACGCGCGCCACCCAGGACTGCGCTTCCAGCCAGCGTGCCAGTTCCAGCGCATTGGCGGACTGGGCCTGCATGCGGATGGACAGCGTTTCCAGCCCTTTCAGGATGATCCACGCATTGAATGGCGACAGCGTAGGCCCGGCCGTGCGCAGGAAGCGCAGCACCTCGTCCATTTCCGCCTTGCGGCCGCACACCGCGCCGCCCAGCACGCGGCCCTGGCCGTCGAGGTATTTGGTCGCCGAGTGGATCACGATGTCGGCCCCCAGTTCGATCGGCTTCTGCAGCGCAGGCGAACAGAAGCAGTTGTCGACCGCGAGCAGCGCACCCGCCGCATGGGCCACCTCGGCCACCGCAGCGATATCGATCACTTCGGTCAGCGGATTGGACGGCGTCTCGATGAAGAACAGCCGCGTGTTCGCTTGCACCGCATCGCGATAGGCCTGGATATTGGTCGCCTCGACCAGCGTGGTGCTGACGCCGAACTTCTCGAAATAGGTCGAGAACAATTGCTGGGTCGAACCGAAGATGCCGCGCGAGGCGATGATGTGGTCGCCGCTCCTGAGCAGCGCCATCAGCGTGGACAGGATGGCCGACATGCCGGAACTGGTGGCGATGCAGGCCTCCGCCCCCTCGAGTGCGGCCAGCCTGTCCTGCAGCATGGTGACGGTGGGGTTGGTGAAACGCGCATAGACATTGCCGGGCGACTGGCCGGAAAAGCGCGCCGCCGCCTCGGCGGCCGAGTCGAACACGAAGCTGGAGGTCAGGAACAGCGCCTCGCCATGTTCACCGAACTGGCTGCGCTCTATGCCGGCGCGTACCGCCAGCGTTTCCGTTTCGTAGGCGGAAGGATCGAAAGGTGTGCGTGCTGAACTGCTCATGCTGGAAGGCTCCATCGGCCCGCAGGCCGCCGATGCGGAAACGATTCAGGAAAGCGTGAGGCGCAAACGAAAAAACCCGTTCCGCCTCGGAGGCAAAACGGGTTTCCGCAAGATGCTGTCGTTTCGCCGCTTTAGCCGTATTTGTCCGGACCAGACGGCAGCGGGTGCCGCCAGGTCCGCGCGCCCGCAAGCTGGATCAAATCGGCGCGTATCTGCAACCTTAGCGCTGTGGCGCCCGCGCGGTCAAGCGTTCTCCTCGCTGGCGATCAGATTCAGGTCGAGCTGCCCGCCTTCCTCGTCCGACATCTTGGGCGCGCCCTTGCGCTGGCTTTCCACGCCGTCGAGATAGGCCGCCGTCACGTCGCCGGTGATGTAGCAGCCATCGAAACACGAGGTTTCGAAGCTCTCGATCGACGGATTGCAGGCGGTGACCGATGCCTTGAGCATGTCGAGCGACTGGTAGATCAGCGCATCGGCACCGATGGCAAGCCGGATTTCCTCGTCGCTGCGATTGGCTGCGATCAGTTCGTCCCGCGTCGGCATGTCGATGCCATATACATTGGCATAACGCACCGGAGGGGCCGCCGACGCGAAATACACCCGGGTCGCCCCCGCTTCGCGCGCCATGGCGACGATTTCCTGGCTGGTGGTGCCGCGCACGATGGAATCGTCCACCAGCAGCACCGCCTTGCCCTTGAACTCCTGCGATATCGCATTCAGCTTCTGACGTACCGATTTCCTGCGTACCGCCTGGCCGGGCATGATGAAGGTGCGACCGATGTAGCGGTTCTTCACGAAACCTTCGCGATACGGCACGTCCAGCACGCGGGCCAGTTCCATTGCCGAAGGACGGCTGGAATCCGGGATGGGGATGACCGCGTCGATCTTCAGGTCGGCGTGGTCGCGCAGGATCTTCTGCGCCAGGAACTCGCCCATCTTGACGCGGGATTCGTATACCGACACGCCATCCATCAGCGAATCGGGACGCGCCAGATAGACGTATTCGAACAGGCAGGGCGCATAGGTCGGACTGTCGGCGCACTGTTGCGAACGGACATCGCCTTCCGGCGAAATCAGCACCGCTTCGCCCGGCGCGATGTCGCGCATCAGCTTGAAACCCAGGGTATCGAGCGCCACACTTTCGGACGCCACCAGCCATTCCGTACCATTGGCCGTCTCGTGGCTGCCGATCACCAGCGGTCGGATGCCGTACGGATCGCGAAACGCGAGCAGCCCGAAGCCCGCAATCATGGCCACCACCGCATAGGCGCCGCGACAGCGCCTATGCACACCGGCCACCGCGCGGAACACGGTTTCGTGATCGAAGGTCGGGCGCTCGCGCAGCGACTGCATCATTTCATGCGCCAGCACGTTCAGCAGCACTTCGGAATCGCTGGTGGTGTTGATGTGCCGCAGATCGGTGCGGAACATGTCGGACTTCAGTTCATCCGAATTGGTCAGGTTGCCGTTGTGCGCGAGCATGATGCCGAACGGCGAATTCACGTAGAAGGGCTGCGCCTCGGCGGCGTTGTAGGCGGATCCCGCCGTCGGGTAGCGCACATGCGCGATGCCCCAGTTGCCCTGCAGATTGCGCATGTTGCGCGTGCGGAAGGCATCGCGTACCAGGCCCGACCCCTTGTGCATGTGGAACTTCTGTCCCTGCGCAGTGGCAATGCCCGCGGCATCCTGCCCGCGGTGCTGCAGCACGAGCAATCCGTCGTACAGAAGCTGGTTGACGGGAGAGGTGGCAACGACGCCGAGGATTCCGCACATGATGGTCAGGCCTTAAAACGAATCTTTTTCGCCACCGTGTCCGGCAGCCAGGGCTTGATCGCCAGGGCGGCCGTTTCCAGCGGAGGGGTGAGCGCGGACGCCTTCCACCACGCCTGTTCCGGCGCAGGAGTATGGGCCGCTCCGACCACGAAGAGCATCAGTATAAGTCCGGCGCGCGCAAGACCGAAAAGTCCTCCGAGCACGCGGTCGGGAATGTCCAGTCCGGTGGCCTGGATGAGCGATCTCATGAGCCAGCGCAGCACACCGCACAGGAAAAGCACAAGGATGAAGGTCAGGGCGAAACCGGCGATTGCAAGAAGGCCGGGGTCGGTCATGAAGCCGGTGAGCAGCATCGCCGCATGCCCCCCGAACTGCCGGGCAACAATGAAGGCCAGTATCCAGGCGGCCAGGGCGATCACCTCGCTGACCAGGCCACGCGCGATGCCGACCACCGTCGATAGCAGGATGATGGCGATCAGCAGGTAGTCCAGAACCGTCATGGCCGGGGCGACAGCATGGAACGCAGGCCAGCCGCTTCCAGCTTGCGCTGGGCGGCTTCGGCCGCCGCGCGATTCGGGAAAGGCCCGACCTTCACTCGCGTGCGCGACTGTCCATCGGCCAGCTTGACCTCTTCGGTGAAGCTCGAATAACCAAGATCCTTTGCGCGCGCGCGCAGTTTGGCGACATTGGCTGCATCACTGAACACGCCAAGTTGCAGCGCAAAGCTGCTCCGGTCTTCGAGTGCCGCGGTGGCACGCGCCGCTTCAGCGCCGTTCGCGGCGGGTCTGGGCGTTTCGGGCCGCGCCGCGCCTGGCTTCGCGTTATCCGGTCTGGCGACGGCCGCCGGTCTGGCCGCTTCGCTGCGGGCGGGATCCGCTTTGCCCGGCGCCGGGCGGACGGAATCGGTCCTGGCCCCATCGGTCCTGGCCCCATCCGGCTTCACCGGTTCGGATCGCGGTGCCACGGGCGCTGGCGGAACCTGCTTCACGCCATCCGCGCCGGGAGAGGGCGACACGGCACGCGAACCGCTCGCCGGTTCGGAATCGGGCGGCGGCAGCAGTGCCGGTTCGTCGGGTTCGTCCGGTTCCACGCGGGCGGGCGACGCCAGTGGCGGCAGGGACTCGCGTGGTGGAATGCGTACCGAAATGTCCTGCGCGGGAGGACGCGGTTCGTGATCCATCACGACGGGCAGAACGATGGCCGCAGTCAGCGCCAGGGCGATCGCACCAAGCAGGCGGCGTCGCGCCCGCTTGCGAAGGTCGGTCTGCAGATCGGAATCGGTTGAAGCCAAGGCGGCGGAAATCCTGCGGATGGATCAACCCTGGGCGGGCGGGGTCGCGTCGCCCTCGACGGTACGCGGTGTGCGTGAATAATCGGCCATCACTTCGGCAACCGTCAGGAATGATCCGAACACGACGATTCTATCATCCGCCCCGGCACGCGCCCGGGTCGCACGCCAGGCGTCGACCGGACTGGCATGACAGGCCACGCTTCCCGGAATGCCGGACTCGGCGATCATCGCCGCGATATCGCTTGCCGCAGTACCGCGCGGCCCGCCGAGATCGCACAGCATCCAGTGATCCACCCGCCCCTTCAGCCGCTGCAGCACGCCAGCGATGTCCTTGTCGCGCAACATGCCCATGACCGCCCAGGTTTCCGGAAAGAAGCCCATGCTGGACAGGTTCTCGTTGAGAACCGATGCGGCATGGGGGTTGTGCGCGACATCGAAAATGACGGCCGGTCGGCCCGGCATCACCTGGAAGCGGCCGGGCAGCTCGACCGTCGCAAGCCCCAGCCGGATGTCGCCGAGCGATACCGGGATGCGATCCGACAGCGTGTCGAGCGCGGTCATGACGGCCGACGCATTGAGCAGCTGGTTGGCGCCGCGCAGCGCCGGATAGGCGAGCCCCCCCCGTTTGACCAGGCGGTCGTCCTCACGGCGCCAGTAGCCCCATTGCTGACGGTCGCCGGCAAAGCCGAAATCGCGACCGGAAATCTTCAGTTCGGCGCCGATGGACAACGCGTAATCGATGACTGTCTGCGGCGGTACCGGATCACCGACGATGGCCGGTCGGCCCGCACGGAAGATGCCCGCCTTCTCGCGGCCGATCAGTTCGCGCGTATCGCCGAGATACTCCATGTGATCAAGGTCGACACTGGTGATGATGGCGCAATCGGCGTCGAACGCATTCACGGCATCGAGCCGTCCGCCCAGGCCGACCTCCATCACGATCACATCCAGATTGGCACGTTCGAACACCTGCCAGGCGCCCAGGGTGCCGAACTCGAAATAGGTCAGCGCGGTATCGCCCCGTGCCTGCTCCACTTCGGAAAACCCGGCGCAGAGGGCTTCATCGCTGGCCGGTTCGCCATTGATGCGCACGCGTTCGTTGTAGGACAGCAGATGCGGCGACGTATAGGTGCCGACGCGATAGCCGGCGCAGCGCAGGATGCGCTCCAGCATGGCACAGGTCGACCCTTTGCCATTGGTGCCGCCGACGATGAACAGCGGCACCTTCTGAACCACGCCAAGTGCCTGCTTGACGCTCAGCACGCGGTCCAGCCCAAGCTGTATGGCCTTCGGATGGAGGCTTTCGAGATGGCTCAGCCACTCGGGCAGCGTCGAATACATGGTGGCTGTTGAGGCCTGGTAATGGGCGGGGACGCGGATATTAGGTCAAGCGCGCTCAGCTTGCCAGCGCAGGCATGCGCTGCAGCGCGGCCAGCAGGCCGGCGATGCGCTCCGGCATTTCACGGCGGTCGACGATCATGTCCACAGCTCCTTTCTCGAGCAGGAACTCGGCGCGCTGGAAGCCCTCCGGCAGCTTCTCGCGCACGGTCTGTTCAATCACGCGCGGGCCGGCAAAACCGATGAGCGCCCCCGGTTCGGCGATCACGACATCGCCCATGAAGGCGAAACTGGCGGATACGCCGCCCATGGTGGGATCCGTGAGCACTGAAATGAAGGGCAGCTTGTGCGCCGAAAGCTGGGTCAGCGCGGCGGTGGTCTTGGCCATCTGCATCAGTGAAAACAGGCCCTCCTGCATGCGCGCACCGCCGCTGGCGGCGATGCACACGAAGGGCAGGCGCTGCTCCACGGCCAGCCGCACGCCGCGCACGAAGCGCTCGCCGACCACCGAGCCCATGGATCCGCCAAGGAATTCGAATTCGAAACAGGCCACCACCACCGGTACCGTCTTGATCGCACCCTGCATCACGACCAGTGCATCGCCCTCGCCCGTGTCATCGGCCGCCGCATTCAGGCGGTCGGCGTAACGCTTGCTGTCGCGGAACTTCAAGGGATCGACCGGCATGACTTCGTTGCCGATCTCGAACCGACCCTCGCGGTCCAGCAGGCCATCGAGCCGCGCACGCGCACGCATGCGTGAATGGTGATTGCACTTCGGGCACACATTCTGATTGGCCGCGAGGTCGGCCGTGTAGAGCACCGCTTCGCAGGCGGGACATTTGGACCACAGGCCTTCCGGCACCGATTTGCGCCCGGCCGCCTCGCTGCGGTTGATCTTGGGCGGAAGAAGTTTCTGCAACCAGCTCATGTCGAGGCCTCCCTGCTGTCCATCGCCTGACGGATGCCGCCGACCAGCGCCTTGACGCGAGCCAGCACCTCATCCTGCGGACTGTTCTCTATTTCTTCGATGATGCGGCTGCCGATCACCACGCCGTCGGCGACCGCGGACAGCGCGCGCGCCGATGCCCCATCCCGTATGCCGAAACCGACGCCAACCGGCAGGCCGACCGCCTTGCGAATATCCGGAATCCGGCGCGCCACCTCGCTCACGTCGAGGTGTCCGGCGCCGGTCACGCCCTTGAGCGACACATAGTAGATGTAGCCGCTGCCGATCTCGCCGACGGCACGGATACGCGTTTCGGTCGAGGTGGGCGCGATCAGGAAAATGACGTCCATGCCCGCGCTACGCACCCGTGCAGCGAAGTCGTGCGATTCTTCCGGCGGATAGTCGACCACCAGTACGCCATCCGTACCGGCTGCGGATGCCGCGTCGGCGAAGGCATCGACGCCCATTGCCTCGATCGGGTTGGCATAGCCCATCAGGACCACCGGGGTTCCGGTATTGCTGCGACGGAACTCCGACACCGCAGCAATGACGCTGCGCAGCGATACCTTCCTGGCCAGTGCGCGCTCGGACGAACGCTGTATGGTCGGGCCATCGGCCATCGGATCGGAAAACGGCACGCCCAGTTCGATGATGTCGGCACCCGCCTCGACCAGCGCATGCATCAGCGGCACAGTGAGCGAAGGATCGGGATCGCCTGCGGTGACGAACGGTATCAGGGCCTTGCGGCCGGACGATTCGAGGGAAGACAGGACGGAAGCGATTCGGGACATGGATGAAAACCGCCGGCCGGACCGCTCGCGCGTCCCGACCGGCAACAGGTTGGTGGGACTGCGTCAGAACTTGATGCCGGATTTCTCGGCGACGGTGTGCATGTCCTTGTCACCACGACCGGACAGGTTCACCAGGATGGCCGCGTCCTTCGGCATGGTGGCCGCCAGCTTCATCGCATAGGCCACGGCATGCGACGACTCGAGCGCCGGAATGATGCCTTCCGTGCGGCACATGCGATGGAAGGCCGCGAGCGCTTCGTCGTCATTGATGGCCACGTATTCGGCGCGGCCTGAATCCTTCAGCCAGGCGTGTTCCGGACCCACGCCGGGATAGTCCAGACCGGCCGATACCGAATGCGTTTCGATGATCTGGCCGTTCTCGTCCTGCAGCAGATAGGTGCGGTTGCCGTGCAGCACGCCCGGACGGCCGGCGGTGAGCGAGGCCGAATGCATGCCAGTGGCCAGTCCGTGGCCGCCGGCTTCGACGCCGATCAGGCGCACATTCGGATAAGGAATGTAGGGATAGAAAATGCCCATCGCGTTGGAGCCGCCACCGACGCAGGCGATCACCGCATCGGGCTGACGCTGGATCATTTCCGGCATCTGCCACAGGCACTCTTCGCCGATGATCTTCTGGAAATCGCGCACCATCATCGGATAGGGATGCGGACCGGCCACGGTACCGATGATGTAGAAGGTGTTGGCGACATTCGTCACCCAGTCGCGCATCGCTTCGTTCAGCGCATCCTTCAAGGTCTTGGAGCCGCATTCGACCGGCACCACGGTGGCACCCAGCAACTTCATGCGATAGACGTTGGCGGCCTGTCGCTTCACGTCCTCACTGCCCATGTACACCACGCATTCCATGCCGAGCCGGGCGGCAATGGTGGCCGATGCGACGCCATGCTGGCCGGCACCGGTTTCCGCGATCACTCGCGGCTTGCCCATGTGCTTGGCCACCATGGCCTGACCGATCACATTGTTGATCTTGTGCGCGCCGGTGTGGTTGAGGTCTTCCCGCTTGAGGTAGATCTGCGCGCCGCCGCAGTGCTCGGACAGGCGCTTCGCGTGATAGACCGGGCTGGGACGGCCGACGTAGTGCTTCAGTTCATATTCATATTCGGCACGGAAGGCGGGATCGTCCTTCAGGCTTTCGTAGGCGGCACGCAGCTCGTCCAGCGCGGCAATCAGGGTTTCCGCGACGAAAGTGCCGCCATACGGGCCGAAATGTCCGAGCGCATCCGGATAGTTGTAACTGGACTTCGCAACGTCAGCCGGCAGATCTTGCTTCCCCATGCTCCACTCCTTGGATGAACGCGGCCACCCTGGCTGCGTCCTTGATGCCCTTGGCCGATTCGACTCCGCTGCTCACATCGACCGCCACCGGTCGGATGCGCGCGATGGCATCGGCCACATTGTCCGGCGACAGGCCGCCGGACAGGATGACCGGCAGCGGCAGCGAAGCCGGAATCAGGTTCCAGTCGAATTGTCTGCCGGATCCGCCCCAGGCTTCCGACCACGCGTCGAGCAACAGTGCCCGCGCCGAGCGGAAACGAGACGCGCATTCTAGCAAATCCGTTTCCGGCCTCACCCGGACCGCTTTGATCCAGGGGAGACCGAAGCGTTCGCAGTACTCCGGGCTCTCGTCGCCATGGAACTGCAGCAGGTCGAGCGACGCCTCGCGGGCGCTGCGTGCAACGATTTCGGCGTCCTCGTTGACGAACAGACCGACCCGCGTGACGAAGGGCGGCACGCGACACGCGAGTTCGGCCGCACGTTCCGGTGTCACCGCGCGCGGGCTCGGCGGATACAGCACGAAACCCACGGCATCCACACCGAGAGCCAGCGCTGCATCGAGATCGGCGTCACGGGTGAAGCCGCATATCTTGATTCGGGTTCTGCGCACCTGAACTCCATCCTTCACTCACGTGGGCCAACCGGCGGCAACTTGTAAAGACCGTCTTCCGGCAGCCCCCATGCCGCATCGTAGCCCACGCCGACCAGGTAGAGGCCGGCCGGCGAAAAAGTGGGCGAGGCGAGGCGGCGGTCCCCTGCCTGCAGCAGATGCTCGAGCCAGTCGGTCGGCTGCCGACCGCAGCCTACATCGACCAGCGCGCCGACAATATTCCTGACCATGTGGTGCAGGAAAGCGTTCGCGCACAGATCGACGGTGATCCAGTCGCCCGAACGATACAGCGAGAGACTGTGCATGACACGCACCGGACTTTTCGCCTGGCATTCGGAAGAACGGAAGGCCGAGAAATCGTGCTCGCCCACGAGCACGCTGGCCGCGCGGGACATTTCCGCCACATCAAGCGGCCGATGAAACCATCCGGTCAGTCCGGCCGCGAGCGCGGGCCGGACCGGATGGTTGTACAGCACGTAGCGATAGCTGCGCGAGCGCGCCGAGAACCGCGCATTGAATTCCGCCGCCACCGGACAGGCCCAGCGCACCGCTACGCCCGGCGGCAGCAACGCATTGCATCCGCGTACCCAGGCGCTGTCCGTCCGTCGCGCAGAGGTATCGAAATGCACGATCTGCGTGGTGGCATGCACACCGGTATCCGTGCGTCCCGATGCCTGCACGCGCACCGGATGCGCCGCAATGCCGGTCAGCGCCTGCTCGAGTACATCCTGTACCGTGCCTCCACCGGCCTGCGACTGCCAGCCACGGAAGGTCGATCCGTTGTACTCCACGGCAAGGGCGACCCTGCGCAACTCGCTCATGGAAGAAGTCGTCATGCCGCACGCAGCCCGATCCAGACCACGAGCGCGAACAGCCCGCAGCACAGCACAAGATGATCCGCCCTGCGCAAGGGAGGACAGTGTTCCACGCGCACCGGTGGGGCGTCGCCCGCCTGCGCCGGGCCCAGCCACTCCCGCCAGCCGCGACGGTGCGGTGCGGTCTCGATCTCCGCGAGCACCAGTTGCAGGCGCAGTGCAAAACTGTCGGGCCCGGGCGCCACGTCGCCCAGTGGATTGAGCAGGCGATGCAGACCGCCGGCGAGGCGCGGCAGGGGCATGGCCTGCATCAGCACGGCGACGCAGGCAGCCATGGCGGCAAGATGCAGCGAGGCGCGCCCGGCCTCTCGCATCCCCTCAAGCGTCGGGCCCATGGACAGATCGGGTACCAGCAGACGACCCGGCGTGCCCCAGCCCAGGGTGATCACGATGGCCACGAACAGCCAGCGCAGCCTGCGCAGCAGCCGCAGAACACGCTTTCCGGCCAGGGGGAACGCAAGCAGAAGGCTGACGCCGGCCCATGCGCCCTGGGCAACCCATCCTCCCCCTTGCCCGGCACCCAGCCAGCACAACCAGAGGGCGATCCAGGTCGCCGGATGCAGCTGAATCAAGACTGTCGCCCCCGTGTTGAAACCAATCCCGTGTTACGGCCGGTGTGCGAAAACGAAAAAGCCGGCTCGCGCCGGCTTTGCCGATCCCGGTTGCCCGCAGCAGCGGACTGCAGCCTCCGCGCCCGCTGGGCCCCGGGCACAAACGGCCTAGACCAGACGGGACAGCATGTCGTTGGCTGCGCCCTGCTGCTCGGGCGTACCTTCCCGGATGACCTCCTGCAGCAGTTCGCGCGCGCCTTCCTTGTCACCCATTTCCTCATAGGCGCGCGCAAGTTCCAGCTTGGTTTCCGCCTCTTCCGCCGCGGTCTGGGGCGGCTCTTCGCCTCCCAGCATGTCCTCGGGATTGATCACCGTGGACACCGCCGAAGGAGGGAGCTCCTCGATATCCGATGGCGTATCCAGCGCCTTGCCCACATCGCCGACGACGTCGGTCGCCAGCGTGGAAGGATCGGTGCCAAGATCGAGATTGATGTCGGAGAGGTCAATCACGGGGTCGGACGGCGGCGCCGCAGCCGGGGCATCGGTCGCATCGAAGTTGAAGTCGATCAGGTTTCCGACGTCGGTACGTTCGAGGTCGACCACCGCGTTGGCATCCTGCGCCGGCTCGTCCGCAGGCAGGGACAGATCCAGATCGAAGGCGGGTGCGTCGTCCTGCGTCGCCATGCCTTCCGCGGTATCCGCCACATTCTTCTCGAGCACGACCGTACTGACGTTCTCGGCAGCCGGCTTGTCCGACGTGAAATCCAGTCCGAGATCGAAATCCAGCGAGGAATCACCTTCCGATTCCTCGCCCGGCTTGGTCAGCGTGGTGGCGGCACCGACAGAAGGCACCTGCGCCGGCTCGCCGGCCGCGGGCAGATCAAGGTCGAAGTCCAGGCTGGACGGGGATTCCGCGGCTGCAACCGACACATCAGGCACTTCGTCCGGCTGCAGCGTGACGGTGCTCTGGTTCTCTTCCGGCGCATCCCCACTGACCAGTTGTCCGATATCTCCCGGCAAGGTCCATGTATCGCGCAGCTTGTCCGCCCCGGAAACCACGACGGTCGCCGCAGTCGCCGCCGCGAGATCGGAGGACGACGGCTCCGGCTCGGCCTGCGCACCGCCATAGAGCGGGTTCGACGGATCGAGCGCGCGCCCGAGCTGTGCGGCCTTCTCCCAATCTGCCCCCTTGCCACCGGTGTGGGCGTACAGTTCGCCCGCCAGCGATTCGAACGGCTTCGTCGCCTTGCGCTGCGCATAGATCTCGAGCAGCTTCAGATGGATGGCATGGCGTCCGGGCTCGTTCTTGAGCGCTTCGAGCAGGATTTCCTCGGCCTGCGCGTCACGTCCGTAAGCCATGTACACGTCCGCCTCGGCAACCGGATCCACACCTTCATCGGCATCGATGGAAGACAGTGAGGACTGGCTGAAGTCGGTCTGGATGGAACTGGCGCTGGTATCCACGCTCTGCCCGCCGCCCGTGGCACCGATGACCGAGGTCGATACCACCGGTTCGCTACCCATTCCCGAGGTTGTCGATGGCGGTGCGATGTCCTGCGCTGCCGGCGCCGACTTCTTGCGGCGATAGCCAAGATAGCCCAGCAGCAGGAGCGCGATTGCGCCCAGACCGGCCAGCGTCAGCGGATCGCTGAGCGGGCTCGCAGCCTCTTCGGCCGCCTCCGGCTCCACATCGGACGCTGCCGGCGGCGGCGGCGCGACGTCCGCAGGCGGCGGTGCAACGTCCACAGGCGGTGGGGGCGGTTCGACCTTGGGCTCTTCGGCCGGCGGTTTGGGCGCCTCCTTGTCATCCGCCATCGCAATCAGGTCTGGAACCGGCTTGTCCTCCGATTTTGCGGCCGGCTTCTCGTCGGCAGCCTGCGCGGCGGGTGCGGGTGCGGGTGCCGGAACAGCGACCGGCGGCGGAGCAGCCTTCTGCTGCGCCTCCGCCATCTGCGAATTCTTCAGTTCGACCAGCTTCTGCAGATCGCGAACATTCTTCTCCAGCTCGGCCAGCCGGTTGTTGGCCTCCTTCAACGCCCTGTCCTTGGCAACCACTTCCTCTTCCAGCGCGCTGATGCGCCCGTCGCTCGCGGCAGCCGACTTCGACACCTTGACCTGATCACCGGAGGGAGCGGCCGGCGCTTTGTCCTCCACGCGCGTCTCGATACGACCGCCCGAGCTGCGGGAAGCCCCTTCGTCCGACGAGGATTCGGTGGCCGCGCCCGCAAGGCGGGCGCGATAGGCATTGAAATCGGCGGTCTGTGCCGCGACGATGCGGCGCGCCTCCTGCGGCGACACCGATTCCGCGGCTGCCGCATCGGGCAGGGTGAGGATGCGACCGGCACGCATCCGGTTCATGTTGCCATTCTCGAACGCTTCGGGATTCTGACGCACCAGCGCAACCAGCATCTGGTCCAGGCTGACGCCATCGACCGCATGTTCGCTGGCGATCTTGCGCAGCGTGTCGCCGCGGCGCACTTCATAGACACCGTCGGACGATGCCGGACGGGAGGCCGCCGGAGCGGCCGACGGCGCACGCGCGGCCGCGCGCGGTGCCTCGCCGCCGGGCACGGCGACCGGCTCGACCGGGGCCGGACGCGGCATATCGACCGGATCGAGCAGGAAGGTGTACTCGCGGACCAGGCGACCGGACGACCAGCTCAACTCGATCAGCATGTCGAGATAGGGTTCGTTCACCACGCGGTCGCTGGTCACCACGAGCACCGGGCGGGCGCCACGCTTGTCCACGCTGATGCGCACGCCAGCGAGGCTGGATGCGAACTCGACGCCGGCCTGCTTGAAGGCATTGGGGGACGCCAGTTTGGCGGACATCGAAGACAGTTCGTCCGGCGAGGCGGACAACTCGACTTCGGCCCGCAGAGGCTGGCCGATGGCGGACTGAACGGTGAGCTTGCCCAGGCCGGCTGCGCCGGCCGACAGCGGCAGTGCCGACAGCAGTGCAGTCAGCAGGCGGATTGAATGTTTTTTATCGCTATGACGCACCGCGTTTTCCTCGCGCGCTAAAACCCGATTCTCAAAATAACATCATGGTCTTAGCCCTGCAAGCTCAACCGTCGCTTAAGTTTGCGAAACTGTCTGTTACGACACACCCCCCATGACGAAGGCGATATGTCGCTGACGGCACTCAGCGCTCGACCAGGATGCGCAGCATGCGGCGTAGCGGTTCGGCGGCACCCCACAGCAGTTGGTCGCCGCAGGTGAAGGCCGCGAGGAACTCCGGACCCATGTTGAGCTTGCGTACGCGACCGACCGGAATGGTCAGCGAACCGCTGACCGCCGCCGGCGTCAGGTCGCGCATGCTGTCCTCGCGATGGTTGGGCACGAACTTCACCCAGGCATTGGCTTCGCGGATCATGCTTTCGATCTCGTCCAACGGCACATCGCGCTTCAACTTGATGGTGAGCGCCTGCGAATGGCAGCGCATGGCACCGACGCGCACGCAGATGCCGTCGATGGGCACCAGGTCGGCGCCGGAGTGGCCCAGTATCTTGTTGGTTTCCGCCTGCCCCTTCCACTCTTCCTTGCTCTGGCCGCTATCCAGTTCCTTGTCGATGTACGGGATGAGCGAACCGGCCAGCGGCACCCCGAAGTGCGACTTAGGGAAAGCGGCATCGCGCAGGCTTGCGGTGACCGCACGATCGATATCGAGAATGGCCGAGGCGCTGTCCTTCAGCATGGGTTCCGCCGCCTCGTGCAGCGTGCCCATCTGGCTCAGCAGCTCGCGCATGTTCTGCGCGCCCGCGCCGGATGCCGCCTGATAGGTCATGGCGCTCATCCATTCGACCAGACCTGCGGAGAACAGCGCGCCGACGCCCATCAGCATGAGGCTCACCGTGCAGTTGCCACCGATGTAGTCCTTCACGCCGCGCGTCAGGCCGTCCTTGATCACGTCGAGGTTGACCGGGTCGAGAATGATGAGGGCGTCGTCCTTCATGCGCAGCGCGGACGCGGCATCGATCCAGTAGCCCTTCCAGCCGGCGGCGCGCAGCTTCGGGTACACCTCGTTGGTGTAGTCGCCGCCCTGGCAGGTGATGATGGCATCCATCTTCGCGAGCTGCGCGACGTCAGACGCATCCAGCAGCGGCGCACTGCCCTGCCCCACGTCCGGACCTGCGGCACCGATGCTGGAGGTGGTGAAGAACACCGGTTCCACCAGCGAAAAGTCGTTTTCCTCGCGCATGCGCTGCATGAGCACCGAGCCCACCATGCCGCGCCAACCCACCATACCGAGCTTCAACATAGCCGTTTCCTTGACCGTCACTTACAGCGCCGCGAGTACCGCGTCGCCCATCTGCCTGGTTCCGACCCGGGTCGTGCCCGGTTCGAAGATGTCGCCGGTGCGGTAGCCCTGGGCCAGCACCTTGCGCACAGCATTCTCGACACGCAGCGCCGCACCTTCGTCGCCGAAGCTGTAGCGCAGCATCATGGCCGCTGACAGGATGGTGGCCAGCGGATTGGCCACACCCTGGCCCGCGATGTCCGGCGCGGAGCCATGGCTGGGTTCGTACAGCCCCTTGTTGTCCGCGTCCAGCGAAGCGGAGGGCAGCATGCCGATCGACCCGGTAAGCATGGACGCCTCGTCCGACAGGATGTCGCCGAACATATTGCCGGTCACCACCACATCGAACTGCTTGGGCGCCTTCACCAGTTGCATCGCCGCGTTGTCCACCAGCATGTGGCTCAGTTCGACATCGGGATAGTCTGCCGCCATGTCGCTGATCACCTCGCGCCAGAGCTGGGTGCACTCCAGTACATTCATCTTGTCGACCGAGCACAGCTTCTTCGAACGCTTGCGGGCGGCTTCGAAGGCGACCCGCCCGATGCGACGGATTTCCTCTTCAGCGTAGATCATGGTGTTCCAGCCCACGCGCTGCTCACCCCACTGCGTGTCGCGCACCTCGATGCCGCGCGGCTGACCGAAGTAGATGTCGCCGGTCAGTTCGCGCACGATGAGGATGTCCAGTCCGGACACGACTTCCGGCTTCAGCGAAGAGGCATTGGCCAGTTCCGGATACAGGATGGCCGGGCGCAGATTCGCGAACACCCCCAGTTCGGAACGGATGCGCAGCAGACCCCGCTCGGGGCGCTGTTCGCGTGGCAGCGCGTCCCACTTCGGACCGCCGACCGCGCCAAGCAGGATGGCGTCGGCTTCGCGCGCGAGCTTCGAGGTCGCCTCGGGATAGGGATCGCCAGTCGCATCGACCGCGCAGCCGCCGATCAATGCATGCTCGAATTCGATGTCGAGACCGTCGCCGCGCAGTGCTTCCAGCACGCGCAGGGCCTCGGCGGTGATTTCGGGTCCGATGCCGTCGCCGGCGAGAACACAGACTTTCACGGATGACTCCAGGAGTGACGTGGTCAGGCAAAAAGCCAGGGCTGTTCGATGCGACGACGCGCCTCGAACTCGCGGATCTTGTCGGCGTGGCGCAAAGTCAGGCCGATATCGTCGAAACCGTTGATCAGACAGTATTTGCGGAAGGGATCGACGTCGAAACCGATGCTGTGGCCGTCCGGCCGCAGCACGACCTGCCGGTCCAGATCGATGTGCAGCGAATAGCCGGGCGTGCCGGCGCACTGCAGGAAGAGCTGTTCGACCTCCTTTTCCGGCAGGCGTATCGGCAACAGGCCATTCTTGAAGCAATTGCTGTAGAAAATGTCGGCGAAGGTGGTGCCGATGAGGGCGCGGAAGCCGTAGTCCTCGATCGCCCACGGCGCATGCTCGCGCGACGAGCCGCAACCGAAGTTCTCGCGTACCAGCAGGATGCTGGCACCCTGAAAACGCGGCTGGTTGAGCACGAAATCGGGGTTGAGCGGACGTTTCGAATGGTCCTGCCCGGGCTCGCCGACATCGAGATAGCGCCATTCGTCGAACAGCGTCGGCCCGAAGCCCGAACGCTTGATCGACTTGAGGTACTGCTTCGGAATGATGGCGTCGGTATCGACGTTGGCGCGGTCCAGCGGTGCGACCAGACCATCCATTACGGTGAATGCTTTCATGGCTGTCCTCGCTTTGCCGCCTACTTTGCGGACTTCTCGATGGCTTCGCCACCCTTCTTGATGTCCTTGCCGATGCCTTCGACCGTATTGCAGCCGGCCAGCATCAGCGTCATCGCACCCAGGATCACGGCAATCAGCTTCATCTTCATCCTCACTCAGACGCTCTTTCAGACGACTTCACGCACATCGGCGAAGCGACCGGCAATCGCCGCCGCCGCCGCCATCTGCGGACTGACCAGATGGGTGCGTCCGCCGGCACCCTGACGACCTTCGAAATTGCGGTTGGAGGTCGAGGCGCAGCGCTCGCCCGGCTCCAGCCGGTCGGCATTCATCGCCAGGCACATCGAGCAGCCCGGCTCGCGCCACTCGAAGCCGGCCGCCTTGAACACGCGGTCCAGTCCCTCGGCCTCGGCCTGAGCCTTGACCAGGCCGGAACCCGGCACGACCAGCGCCAGCTTCACGTTGTCCGCGACACGGCGCCCCTCGACCACGCGCGCGGCGGCGCGCAGATCTTCGATGCGGGAATTGGTACAGGAGCCGATGAACACCTTGTCGATGCGGATCTGGTCTATCGGCGTACGCGGTGCAAGCCCCATGTACTGCAGCGCACGGGCCACGCCTTCGCGCTTGACCGGATCGGCGAAATCCTCGGGCGCCGGCACCTGGCCACGCACATCGGTCACCATTTCCGGCGAAGTACCCCAGGTCACCTGCGGCAGGATGGCGCGCGCGTCGATATCGACCACACGGTCGAACTGCGCACCGTCGTCGGATCTCAGCGTGCGCCAGTACGCGACCGCGCGGTCCCACTGATCGCCGCGCGGCGAGAACGGACGCCCGCGCAGGTAGTCGATCGTGGTGTCGTCCACCGCCACCATGCCGGCGCGCGCGCCGCCCTCGATCGCCATATTGCACAGGGTCATGCGGCCTTCCATCGACAGGCCGCGGATGGCCGAGCCGCCGAATTCGATCGCGTAGCCGGTACCGCCGGCGGTGCCGATGACGCCGATGAAATAAAGAGCGATGTCCTTGGCACTCACGCCCTTGCCCAGTTCGCCCTCGACCCGGATGAGCATGGACTTCGACTTTTTCTGCAGCAGGCACTGCGTGGCCATCACGTGCTCGACCTCGGAGGTGCCTATGCCATGCGCCAGACAGCCGAAAGCGCCGTGGGTGGAGGTGTGCGAGTCGCCGCACACGACGGTCATGCCGGGCAGCGTAGCCCCGTTCTCCGGACCGATCACGTGCACGATGCCCTGGCGCTTGTCGCGGAACGGGAAATAGGCCAGCGCGCCGAATGCGCGGATATTGGCATCCAGCGCTTCGACCTGGGCACGCGAGGTGGGGTCGGCAATGCCCTGTTCGGCGCGGTCGGTCGGCACATTGTGGTCGGCCGTGGCGACGATTGAATCGACGCGCCAGGGCGTGCGATTCGCCAGACGCAGGCCTTCGAAGGCTTGCGGGCTGGTCACCTCGTGGACGAGATGGCGATCAATGTAGAGCAGTGCCGTACCGTCTTCCTCGGTATGCACCACATGACTGGACCACAGCTTGTCGTAAAGCGTCTGCGCCATTGCAACGATTCCGGCTGATCAGCGAAACCGGTGATTATAACCGTGCAGCGCAGCATTCAGCCGGCAGCAACGCGTTCCGAGGCCGGCCACATGCACGCCAGCAGCAGGCAGCCCGCCAGCGCGAACAGCGAACTGAGGGTGTAGGCCCAGGCGCCGCCCAGTGGCGCCCACATCCAGCCGCTGAGCAACCCGCCCACCATGCCTCCGGCGCCGAAGGACACGCTGCCGTACAGCGCCTGCGCCCGACCCTGCTGGCGGGCATCGAACCACTGGTTCAGTGCGCCGACCGAACTGGCGTGGAAAGCGCCGAAAGTGAGTCCGTGCAGCACTTGCGCGGCCAGAAGCCAGAAAAGGGACTCGACCAGCCAGCCTATCATGGCAAAACGCAGCACCGCAGCGATCAGGGCCGCCAGCAGCATGACGCGCAGCGAGAAGCGCCGCATCAGGGCCGGCATCCACAGAAAGACGCCGATTTCCGCCACCACGCCCAGCGTCCACAGGCCGCCGATGGCGCTCTTGCTGTAGCCGTTGGCGTCGAGATGGATGGAATAGAACACGTACAGCGCGCCATGCGCGCAGCTCATGAAGAAGGCGGCGCCGAACAGACCGGCCACCGGTCGTCGGCGCAGGATGTCGCGCAGCGACTGCGTGGCAGGCGGACGTTCGGCGTGGCGCGGCGCCTCCGGCAGGCTGAAGGCGAACAGGCAGATGCCCGCCAGCACGGTGCTGCAGCCCCACAGCACGCCGCGCAGGCCGGTCCGGTCAAGCATTTCCCCGAGAAGCAGCACGGCGACGATGAATCCTATCGAGCCCCATACGCGGATCGCGCCGTAGCGGGCGACACGCGACTTCAGGTGTTCGAGGGTCAGCGCCTCCACCAGCGGCAAGGAGGCGCTCCAGAAGAAGGACATGAGCGCCATCGCGACGAACACCCCCCAGAACTGGGCGGTGGCAAAGAAGATGAGGAAGCCGGCAAGGCTTGCCGCACCCGCCCAGCGGATGATGGGCGTACGTGCGCCGATGCGGTCGGCCAGCCAACCCCACATGCCCGGCGCGACGATGCGCATCACCTGCATCAGCGACATCACGATGCCGATATCGGCGGCGGTAAAGCCGATCGATGAAAGGTAGAGCCCGAAGTAAGGCGAAAAAGCGCCGACGAAGGCGAAATAGAAAAAGTAGTAGGCGGACAGTCGCCAGTAGGGAAGCGGCATCGGCGCGAGTGTACCGCAGCAGCCGCCTCATCCGGCGCTCAGCGCGTGCCGTGCCTGAGCTGGATGACCCCCTCACCGACCCGCTGCGCAACCAGCTCCGACTGTATGCCCTCGTTGTAGCTGACGATGTCGTATCCGGCATATCCGCCGGCGCGCGCAAGCTGTTCGGCACGGCGGCGGAACACCATGCGAGCCTCGCCCTCGCCGCCGGCCCGGGTGCGCATCTTCTTCAGACCGAGGTAATACGTGTCGTCGGACAGTTGCGCCTCCTCGATGCTCCAGTTCGGCGCCATCGGATCCAGCACGATGTAGGCGAGGTAAGCGGCACCGGCAAAATAGATCAGCTTCTCGACCGACGTCGTATAGCCCGGCGTGAGTTTGAGCCGGGTGTCGGGGATGACGCTGCCCGAACTGGGCAGCGTGCGGTCGAGCGATGAGCAGGCCGCCAGCGTGCCGGCCGCGATCAGCATCAATGACGTTCCAGCCTTCATGGCGTTCAGCTCAGGTAATTGAACAGCGACAGCCCGGACACTTTCATGAAGGACTGCTGCGCGGCTTCGAAATAGCTCAGTTGCTGCGTGAGCTGGCTGATGGCCTGCGTGTAGTTGAGGTCGCGCAGGTCTGACAGCGTCGACTCGTAATGGATATCGACCTGCTCGCCGAGCGAGTTGAGCGCATCGATCTCGGCACCGCGCGAGCCTATGCGCGAACGGGCGGTGAGCAGGGTTTCCTGTGCCTGGTCGATATTGGTCAGCGCGGACACCACCGCATTCTGCAGTTTCGCGCTGTCGGCCGGCGTATCGGTGCCAGTCTGCTCGAGCGCGAGGATGATGTCGCCCAGCGTATCGAACACGCTTTGCGATTGCGACGCCTGAAGGGCGATGCGGTCGCCGGTGGCCGGCGCGCCGGTTACCTCGAAGCTCACGCCGAAGTCGAACGCGGGTTCGGCGCCCTGGGACACCAGCTTGATCGGCTCACCTTCCACCCAGGTACGCGGATAGGGCGCGGCGCCCGGCGCGGCGCCGGTCAGCAGGGAATTGCCACTGCCGTTGTCGATGATGTCGTAGGTGGTGGTCTTGGTCGCACTGTCATAGGCGAACACCACTTCGAAGTTGCCGGAATTGGCCGGATCCAGCCAGGTCGACACATCGTCCACGCGCCCCGCATCGATCACCGCCGTGCCCGTGTTGGCGGCATTGGGCGTGAGGGTGAAGCGGCCGTTGCCCTCGGGCACGCGCATGAAGATGTCGCTGCCCGGGTCGCTGATCGGGATTTCGCGGTTTGAGCCGATGCGCGACATGCGCTGGCCGTCGTCGCCGAAATAGCTCGCCCCGGCCTCGACCGATCCGGAGAACGGTTGCGTGGTGCTCTTGTAGCCCGAGAACAGATAGTCGCCGAAGGCATCCCGCGAATTCGCGATGCCCATCATTTCCGAATACATGGCCCGCAGATCATTGGCCACTGCCTTGCGGTCCGCGTCCGACAATGGCGCATTGCCAGCCTGCACGATGCGCTCCCGCGCGGCGGCAAGAATGTCGCCCGCCGTGGTCAACTGAGCCTCGGCAAACCCCAGCGCACTGCTGGCATCTCGGCGATTCACTCCGTACTGCGTGTTGATCGCCTGGGATTGTTCGATCTCGAGTGCGCGCGACGACGCGACCGGATCATCCGACGGCGCAAGCACGCGCCGGCCAGTGGACAGCTGTTGCTGCAGCCGGAACAGATCCGAGCTCTGGCGCAGCAGGCCGGAAGTGCCGGCCGCATAGACAGTGTTGGTCGATATGCGCATCAGTCCTCTCCTCAGTTACCGAGCTGCAGCACGGTATCGAACAGCTTGCTGGCGATGTCTATCATGCGGCCGCAGGCCAGGTAGGCCTGTTGATAGCGCAGCAGGTTTGCCGCCTCTTCGTCGAGATTGACGCCGGACAGCGACTGCTGCGATTCGGTCACGCGCTCCAGCACCACCGTCTGTGCATCGAGGTTGGCATTCACCTCGCGTGCCTTGGAACCTACGGCAGAAACCATCTGCGCATAAGCGCCCTGGAATCCGGTCGTGCCATTGGCCATGGTGGCGGTATCGCTCTGCAGCGAAGCCAGCGCGAGTATGTTCCGGTTGTCGCCGCTGCCACTTGCATTGGCTTGTATCGTGAAGGTGTCGCCATTGCGCGGCACCCCGGACAGCTCGAAGGTGAAGCCGCCCTGACCCGCGAAGGTGAAGGACTTGCCGGCCGACTCGGTGCTGGGGTCATAAGCCAGCGTGCCGCCCGGACCGCCGGTCACGACAAAGGTATTGGTGGCTGCGTCGAAGGTAAGCGTGATCGGACCGCCCAGCGGCAGGCCGGTGGTGGAAGTGACGGTACCGGCCGAAATCGCGCCGGTACCGGTGTTGGTCAGCGGCGTCGAAGTCGAGATCGGCTGGGCAACCGCGATCATGCGCGGATCGGTCAGCACCGTCTGTATGCTCGACGCGCCCTTGCGCGTGGGCTGGATGAGGAAGCTGTCGCCGGCTGCCAGGGTCGTCGCACCGGAGTCGAGCGAGAAACCCTGCGGACTGCCGGCCGGCGGCAGTCCGCCCAGCGTCGCGGCCGTCCAGCTCTGGTTGTCGGAAAGTCGCACCAGGGTGTAGTTCGTACCGTCGAAACTCAGACGGTAGTCGCTGGTGGTCAGTTGCGACGAATCGGTGATCGTCACGTTGACAGCCGCATTGGCGACGGTGTCGTTGGTGCTTGCGGCAAGCGCCGTACCCGAGATCGAACCGAAGAACTGCGTACCCAGGGCGCCATTGAGGTCCTGCCCGAGTGCATGCTGGTCGTTGAACTGCTCCGCCAGCCCGATCGCCACGCGACCGAGTGCGTTCTGCGCCTCGTCAAGCGTCTCGCGGCGGAAGGCAAGCAGACCGCCCAGCGTACCGCCGGTCAGCGTGCTTTCCTGCAGCCTCAGTACGGCGCCGCCCGGCGCTGTGTAGGTCACCTCCATCCGGCTGGGATCTTCGATCGAAGGTTCGGCCGCAAGCGAGAACGAACTGGCCCCCACCACCAGCGGCTGGCCGTTGCCAATGAAGATATTGATCGAGCCGTCACTCTGTTCGAGCTTCGTGACGCGCACAATGTCGTTGAGTTCGCCGATCAGCCGGTCGCGCGCGTCCAGCATGTCGTTGGCCAGGCGGTTGGGGCCGGAAATCGATTGCGCGACCGATATCTGCTCGTTGAGCTTCGCAATCTGCGTCGACAATTGATTGATCTGGTCGACCGCACCGGAAATCTCGCTGTTCAGGCCGCTGCGGATCTGCTCGATCTGCTGGTCAAGCGCATTGAAGCGCGCGGTCATCGCCTGAGCGGCCGAAATCACGGCCTGACGGGAAGCGAGCGAGGTCGGCGACGAGGACAGGCTCTGTACCGCATCGAAGAATGCGGTCATGGCCGAAGACATGCCCGCGTCCGAATCGGCCAGCAGATCGTCAAGCGCGCCGATCCGGTCGGCATAGACCGTGTACTCCGACACCTGGGTCTGCGCCTCGAGTACCTGCGCATTCATGAATTCACTGTAGATGCGCCGGACCGTTTCGACCCGCGCACCCTGTCCGAAATAGCCGACGCCGGAATACTGTGCGTCATTCGTACCGATGATCACCTGCTGCCGGGTATATCCGGCAGTCGATGCGTTGGTGATGTTGTGGCCGGTGGTCACGAGCGCAGCCTGAGCCACGTTCAGGCCGGTCAGACCGATATTGAAAAGTTGGGCACCCATGGAAGCGTTCTCGCCAGCTATGCTGTTGAGAGGCTAAAAGCGAAAGCCGTGCCATACGCGTAGCGCTCGCGTCACATTGCGCTGATAGGGTTCCGGCGGATGTCCTCCCGCAGCCCGTCCGAACCGATAGTCCAGACATTTTCCGCATCCGCGCGCCCTTTCAAGACCGAGGCCGGACGAACTGAAATTGCGAACAGGCGACTCGGCCTGAGTGTCCTTGAGCGTCGCCTGCTCATCCTGGCCGACGGGCGGCAGGATATTGCCGCCCTGTCTGCCGGTCTGGGCTATCCCCGCGACAAGGACGAGACGGTGCGCGCGGCCTTGGCGGCGTTGCTCAACAACGGCCTGCTGGATATTGATCGGCCGACGCCCGGTCCTTCACGCCGGTCGGTCGCGCTTGCGCGCCTCTACCTGCTGGAAAGCATGGAACGCGCGCTGCGCGGGCGCACCGACACTCTGCTTCCCGCGCTGCGGCAGGCCACGGACGAAACAAGCCTGCTGCGCGCCCTGGCTCTTTGCGAGCAGGTGCTGCGCGACGCCGGCGCACATGCGCAGGCGCGCGCCATCCGCGCACGCTTTCTCGAACTGTTGCCCGATGACCGCAGACAATCACCCTGACAGGGCAGCCCGCAGCATGGGGCCGTTGATGATGCGCTGGAGCTTGTCCGCATAGGCGGGATCGGTGGCATAGCCGGCCTGCTGCAGTCCGCGGGCGAAGCTTCCCGCATCCTGCGTTCCGAGCACACCCTGATAGCGCGGCTGGCTCTTCAGCAGCCGCGCATAATCGGCGAAGCTCTCTTCGTACGAGCCATAGCTGCGGAAGGCATCGGTCTGTTTCACCCAACGACCGTCGATATACTCGCTCGCCGCGACCGTCACGCTGCCACCTGACCAGTTTCCGCCGGTCTTGATGTTGAAAAGATTGCGGCTGGGCGTACCGTCCGCTGCGGTCAGTTCGGAGCGGCCCCAGCCGGTCTCCAGCGCGGCCTGCGCCACCAGGAAGCGCGCCGGAATGCCGGTTTCGCGACTGGCCGACACGGCAGCCGGCCATACCCGCTCGACGAAGGCCCGCGCATACTCGGGCACATCTCGCCCCGGCGACGGCGATATCGCGGACAGCGCGGCATCGAGATCGGCAATGCCGGAAGCGGAGGACTGCAGAGACTGCCGCTTGCCGGCAGAGTCTGCCGCCGGCCAGCGGCTCGCGCCCTGGAACACGGGTACGTCCGACAAGGGCTTGAGTTCCGGCGTGAACGTGGTGTCGGCACTGCGTGCGTTGGCCGACAACTGGCGTTCGAGCACCCTGGACAGACCTGTGCCGCCTCCTTCGGCGATCACCTGGGCCCACTGCTTGTCCAGCATGTCCTGGTACATCTTGCCTTCCTGGCCGCCGAACAGATCCTCACCGCCAAAGGACGATGCCTCGCGCATGGACTTGATCACCACCTGCAGGAACATGGCCTCGAACTGCTTTGCCGCCTCCTTCAGTGCCTCGGGCGAATTGTCGCGCGCGGCGCGGCGCAGCGCGTCCAGGCCCTTCACATCCGACGCCAGAGCGGTGAGCGCGCTGTTTTCCACGTCAGATGATTTCCAGTTCGGCGCGCAGCGCGCCCGCCGCCTTCATGGCCTGCAGGATGATGATGAGATCCTGCGGATTGGCGCCCAGCGCGTTCAATGCCTTCACCACGTCGGCCAGGCTGGCCCCCTTTGGCACGTTCAGCAGCGCGCCGCCTTCCTGCTTCACGTCGATCTGGTTGCGCGCCGCCACCGCGGTCTGACCACCGGACAAGGGAGGCGGCTGACTGATGACCGGTTCCGAACTGACCGTCACCGACAGATTGCCATGGGCCACAGCACAGGTATCCAGGGTCACGGCCTGATTCATCACCACCGAACCGGTGCGCGAATTCACGATCACCTTGGCGGCCTGCTGCGCCGGCGTAACGTCGAGATTTTCGAGCCGGCTCATGAAAGCTACGCGCAGATTCGGGTCGGTCGGCGCGCGCAACTCGATGCGCCGGGCATCCACCGCCGATGCCGTACCCGGTCCCATGCCGGCATTGATCGCGTCGACCATGCGCTGTGTCGTGCCGTAGTCCGAGGTGTGGGTTTCCAGATGCAGGACACCGCTCTCGCCGATGACAGTGGGCACCTCGCGCTCTACCGTCGCGCCGCCGGCAATTCGACCGACCGACAGATGATTGATCGTGACCGATGAACCTCCGGCCGAAGCACCGGCGCCCCCCACCACCACATTGCCCTGAGCGACGCCATAGACCTGGCCATCCGCGCCCTTGAGCGGCGTCATGACGAGCGTACCGCCGCGCAGACTCTTGGCGTTGCCCATGGACGAAACGGTAACGTCGATCGCCTGTCCCGGGCGTGCGAATGCCGGAAGATTTGCCGTCACCATCACCGCCGCGACGTTCTTCAACTGCAGGTTCTGGCCCGGCGGAAGGGTGACGCCCATATTGCCGAGCATATTGATCACGCTCTGCACGGTGAAGGGTGTCTGCGTGGTCTGGTCACCGGAGCCATCCAGGCCGACGACCAGGCCATAGCCCACCAACTGGTTGTTGCGCACGCCCGCCAGGGTCGCGAGATCCTTGATCCGCTCTGCCCATACCGGCGTAGCCAGTAACAGGGCGGGCAACAGTATGGAGAGGATGCGCTTCATGTCTTTCCGCCTTCCAGGGCGCAGGTCAACGCTTCGTTTATACGCTCGCGATGCGGCGATCCATATCCGGAATAAGGGTGGAAAAGTCCTCCTCCCCGGATACAACGCAACATCAAAGCGGCAGGAAATTCAGGAAGAAGCGACCGAGCCAGCCCATCACCTGCGCCTCGTCGATATAACCGCTGGCCCGGTACTCGATACGCGCATCCGCGACCTGGGTCGACTGCACCGTGTTGGATGCGGTGATCTGGGTGGGGTTCACGACGCCGGAAAACCGGATGAACTCGTCGCCCTGGTTGATCGCGACCTTCTTCTCGCCCGACACCAGCAGATTCCCGTTCGGCAGCACCTCGATCACGGTGGTGGTGATGGTGCCGGTGAAGTTGTTGTCCGCCGATGAAGCGCCCTTGCCGGCGAACACGTTCGAACCTTCGGCCTGCAGCGTTGAACCTTGCATGCTCTTCAGCGGCAGGCCGGCGATGCGCGATACGGTGGTGTCCACTTCCTGAGTACGGTCGGCCGAACTGGACGCCTTCTTCGCCGCCTGCGTGCGTTCGGAAATATTGATGACCAAGGTGTCGCCCACCATGCGCGCACGCCTGTCCTCGAACAGCGGACGCACCGCCCCGGGCTGGTAGATCGCGCCGGCATTGGTCTGATACTGAGGACGCGCCTCCGGCCGGACGGTCATCGGTTGGTGCACCGCGGTCGGCGGCGTGGTCGTGACGCAACCGGCAAGCAGTGCCGCCATCAGCAGCACAGTGGCAAATCCTGCGCAGCGGGCGGCAAATCGGATCTGTTGTGTATTCATGTGTCGGACCTCCGGGCGGCTCGTCCGCTTACTACAGTTGGGTCAGGCGACCCAGCATCTGGTCGGACGTCTGGATGGCGCGCGAATTGATCTCGTAGGCGCGCTGGGTCTGGATCATGGCCACCAGTTCCTCGACCACGTTCACGTTCGACGTCTCGACAAAGCCCTGGTTGAGCAGACCGGCACCATTGGTACCCGGCACATTCGGCGTGGCAACACCGCTTGACGCCGTCTCGACGAAAAGATTCTCGCCCATGCTCTGCAGGCCGCCAGTATTGACGAAGGTGGCCAGCTGGATCTGGCCGATCTGGGTCGGCGCGGTCTGTCCCGCCTGCAGAACGCTCACCACACCGTCGCGTCCTATGGTGACCGACACCGCGTCCTGCGGAATGGTGATTGCGGGCTGCAGAGGAAAGCCGCTGGCAGTGACCACGACGCCCTGAGCGTCCTTCTGGAAGGCGCCATCACGCGTATAGGCCAGAGTGCCATCCGGCATCTGTATCTGGAAAAAGCCCTCGCCCTGTACTGCAATGTCCAGCGTGCCGCCGGTCTGCTGGATATTGCCCTGGGTGTGGATGCGCTCGGTCGCGACCGGACGCACGCCGGTGCCGATCTGCAGGCCCGAAGGAATGACGTTCTGCTGGGTATTCTGCGCACCCGGCTGACGCAGCGTCTGATAGAGCATGTCCTCGAACACCGCCCGAGCGCGCTTGAAGCCGTTGGTACTGACGTTGGCGAGGTTGTTCGTGATGACATCCAGATTGGTCTGGTGTGCATCCATGCCGGTGCGGGCAATCCACAGCGAACGGATCATTGCGTCTACTCCGGTTATCGGTTGGTCAGCAGCTGCGAAGCTGTCTGATCGTTGCGCTCTGCAGTGGTGAGCACGCGCGTCTGCATCTCGAACTGGCGCGACAGGGAAATCATCGCCACCACCTGATCCACCACATTCACGTTGCTGCCTTCCAGGTAGCCACCCGCGACCCGCACGTTCTGTGCCACCGGCGACTGGCCCCCGGCTGCAAGCCGGAAGTACCCGTCGTCACCTCGCTTCATGGTGTTCTCAGCGGGATCCACGAGTTTGATCCGCCCGACAGGATTGACCTGGTTGACCCCGCCGGTCCGCTGCACGGTCGAGACGGTGCCATCGGAACCTATCGTGATTTCCGTGTCCGGCGGAATGGTGATGGGACCGTTCTCGCCCTGCACCGGGATGCCTTCGTGATTTTGCAGAATCCCGGTGGGACTGATGCCGAAATGGCCGTTGCGCGTGTAGGCCTCGCTGCCATCCGGCATGGCCAGCGCAAACCAGCCCTTGCCCTGTATCGCCATGTCGAACGGCCGCCCGGTCTGCTGCAAGGGCCCAGGAGTGAAGTCATTGCGCACACTTGCGTCGACGACGAATGCGCGCGAAGGAAATGCCTCGGTCTGGACCTGCACCGCACGCAATCTGTGCTCCTCGGCGCGATAACCGGTGGTCGATGCATTGGCCAGATTGTGGGCGACGGACGCCTGGCGTTCCATCGTCCACTTGGCCCCGGTCATGGCGGTATAGATCACGCGATCCATGGCTTTTCCTCAGCGCGCGTCAGCGCAGATTCACCAGCGTCTGCAGGATCTGGTCCTGGGTCTTGATCGACTGTGCGTTAGCCTGGTATGCGCGCTGCTGCGTGATCATGTCCACCAGCTCGGCGGTCAGATCCACATTCGAGTCCTCGACCGCGCCCGGCTGCAACCCGCCGCGCGAACCGGTGCCCGGCGTGCCGACAGCGGGCGGACCGGAGAACGAGGTTTCCGCCCACGCGTTGCTGCCGAGCTGAACCATGCCGTCGGGATTCTGGAAGGTGGCCAGCACGACCTGACCGAGATTGCGCGACTGTCCGTTCGTATAGCGGCCCTGAACGATGCCCTCGGGGGACACAGTCAGGCCGGACAGGCGACCGGACGTGTAGCCGTCCTGCGATACTGCGTCGACACTGAATGCGGCTCCGAACTGCTTCGAGTTCGCGAGATCGAGCGTGAAAGCGAGCGGCGACACCGCACCGGTGGTGATCGGGAAGGACTGGGCGACCGTGCTCGGGACCATGCTCAAAGCGCCGGACGACGTGAAGGTGACGTTGGTCGGACCGGCCGCGGCACCTCCATCGAGCGTGGTGTAGAGCTCCCACTGGTTGGCGGTAGCAGTCTTGACAAAGTACATGCCGAGCACATGAGGATTGCCCAGCGAATCGTAGGTTGTCAGCGAAGTCGAGTACGAGAAGCTGGATGTATCGGTGGTCGAGAATGGTGTCGTGGTCGGCGGCGTCAGACGAGAATCTAAGGTAACCGAGATAGCGGCCTCGCTGGTCACCTTCGGATCCGCACTCATCAGGGCGTCGCCAACCTGAAGATCAATCGGAGCGGTAATGACGATGTTGTCATTGGCATCGGTGCCATAGCCGGTAACGCGATAGCCGGAAGCGTTGACGATGTAGCCGTCCTTGTCGACGTTGAACTGGCCGTTGCGTGAGTACAGCACCTCGCCGTTGTTGGTCACCCGGAAGAAACCTTCGCCATTGATGGCCATATCCAGAGGGTTGTCGGTCACCGTGATGTTGCCCTGCGAGAACTGCTGGGCAACGCCATTGATGCGGGCACCGATACCGATCTGGGCCTGCGTTCCGCCTCCAAGCGTCGTCGCGTAGATGTCGGCAAACAGTGCCTGCGACTGCTTGAAGCCGACGGTGGTCGAGTTGGCCACGTTGTTGCTGATCGCATCCAGCGCCTTGGACGCGATGTTCAGTCCCGACAAACCCTGCTGAAAAGCCATGATTCAACTCCCGATCAGTAGATCTGCTTGATGTCGTTCAGCGAAACCAGATCCTTCTGGCCCACATCCAGTTTCGTCGTTCCGTTGCTGCGCTCGATGCTGTTGACCACGGTCAGTTCAAGAGGTGTTGCGACCACGGTCTTGTTGCTTTGCACAGCCTTGACGGAAAACGAGTACGAACCATCCTGAGCAACCGCCGTGCCAGATGCGTCCTTGCCGTCCCAGGCAAATTCGACGATGCCCGCTTCCTGATCGCCCAGCGACAGCTCCCGCACCACGACGCCGTTTGCACCCTTGATGGTGACGACCACGCTGTCGGCGTCGCTCGCGAGCTCGATCCCGCCCATGGACTGACCTTCGACAAGCCTCAGATCAGAGCCTTCGACCAGCACCGCGTGGCCCACCAGTGCGGCAGCCTGCAGATGCTGGCTGTCACTGGTGCTGGACATCAGTTTCTCGAGAGTTTCGTTGAGCTTGGTGATGCCATCGACCGTGCTGATCTGGGCAAGCTGGGACGTCACCTGCGCGTTATCCATGGGATTCAAGGGATCCTGCAGCTTGAGCTGGGTGGTCAGCAGGGTGAGGAAGCGGTTCTGTGCCTCTTCCAGCTCGGATGTCTCCTTGGTTGTACTCGTGCTGTTGAGCGAGCTGTATATGTTGCTGCTGCTGGAAGTGCTGCTGACGGCCATGGCTATCTCCTTACTGTCCGATGGACAGGGTCTTGAGCATCAGTTGTTTGGCGGTATTCATCATTTCCGCATTGTTCTGGTAGGAACGGGATGCGGAAATCATGTTCACCATTTCCTCGACCACATTGACGTTGGGCATCTGTACATAGCCATCGGCGTCGGCGGCCGGATTGTTGGGATCAAAGGTGGTCCGCATCGGCGCTGCGCTCTCGACGATCTGGGTGACGCGCACACCATTTGCGTCGCCGCCCTCGGCAAGAGGTTTCATCTCGAACACCACTTGCTTTGCACGGTAGGGCTGGCCATTTGCCGTCACCACAGAGTCGGCGTTGGCAAGGTTGCTGGAGGTGGTGTTCAGTCGCACCGACTGCGCGGTCAGCGCCGAGCCTGCGATGCCGAACACATTGAACATGTTTCCTGTCGTGGGCATTGCTCTGTCCTCCTGTCGCCTACTGGCCCTGTATCGCCTGCTGCATGGTGCGCAGACGGCCATTGATGAAGTTGATCAGCGCCTCGTAATGCACCGAGTTCTCCGCGAATGCCGCACGCTCGACATCGAGGTCCACCGTGTTGCCATCGACACTTGATTGCGTTTCGGTGCGGTACAGCAGCGTCTTGTCCATCGCATTGCCGCCCTTCGCGCCGATGTGCCGGTTCGACGTGAGTGCCAGTTCCACCGGGCCGCCGGAAAGCCCCCCGCCCAGCGCCGTCTGGAGCGCCGCCTTGAAATCCATGTCGCGGGCCTTGTAGTGCGGCGTATCCGCGTTGGCGATATTCGATGCCAGCGTCTGCTGGCGTGCAGCGCGCACACCCAGCGCGGTCTGGGGCAGGTTGAGCAGTCGGTCAAGAGGTGTGGTCGGCATGATGTCCCTCCCATTGCAGCGATCGTGCCAGCCACTTTAAGTGGCACTCCCGCCCCTCGATCGGCAAAAAAGCGCCGCTAGCACCCCGTCTTTCCGCCGGGATGACGGGTATTGCCGGCAAGGCTTGCCGCATCGAGCACGGGCGGGCCAGGGCAAACGTCGGCGCGAACACGGTACGGTTCACGGGCGATGGCACCGAAGAAGGCGGCCGAGAAGTGCACGGCTTATTCCTCTCTTATCCGGGCATGCTTCGTGCACAGCACGTGTTCGAATCAGTCATCCATCAGGAGATGATCACGATGCTGCGAATTTTCCTTTCCATGTTCCTTTCCATGCTGTGCTTGTTCGCGAGCGCCAGCGCTGTCGGCCAGAACGTGCAGGACCCCGTGCGAAGTGCCGTTCAACAGTTGCTCGCTCAACAGACCGCCGGCCTGCCGGGACAGATCAGCATCGAGATCGGGCAGGCCGACCCGCGACTTGCGCTGGGCGCATGCAAGCAGATGGACGCTTTCCTGCCTAGCGGCGCGCGAGCGTGGGGGCGGATAAACGTCGGTGTGAGATGCCTGAGTGGCTCAAGCTGGACGATCTTCGTGCCGGCCCGCGTCCGCGTGGAAGGGGAATATCTGGTCGCGGCGCGAGCCTTGGGGCGGGGACAGGTGGTCGGCGAAGGCGACATCGCGCCGATGCGCGGCGATCTGACCGAGCTGCCACCCAATATGATCATTGACGCACGGCAGGCGCTTGGCCTGTCGGTCAACGTCGCAATGGCTGCGGGACAGCCTTTGCGTGCGGACTGGCTGAAGGCGCCGGTGGCGGTACAGTCGGGACAGATCGTGAAACTGCTCGCACGGGGTACGGGCTTCTCGATCAGCCACGACGGCCGCGCACTTGCCGCCGCGCAACCCGGACAGACCGTGCAGGTGAGGACCGGCGGCGGCCAGGTAGTCAGCGGCGTCGCACGCGCAGGCGGAATAGTCGAGGTTGTGTACTGAACTGAAGCAGTGATCTTGCGCACCCGTACTGGTGGCGATAGTTGGTATAGTCGGCGGTGGAGTGCCGTGTAGGACGACTCCCTACAAAAAGTTCTAAAGTTTTCTCGACGTGCGTCGTTACACCGTTCGAACGTCTTATGAAAGGGTTCATCGTGAAAATCGACGGAACTGGAAAACCGCTGGGTACCACGGGTACTTCAGCCACCCGCAGCACCAACGGCAGCAGCTCGACCAGTGCCACATCCGCCACGACGGCGCCCGGCGCGCAGGTCGACATTTCGGGCACCTCGTCGCGACTGCGCGAACTGGAATCCACGATCGCCAACGTACCGGTGGTGGACAGCGCCCGCGTCGAGGAAATCAAGCAGGCGATCGCCGATGGCCGCTTCAAGGTGAATGCGGATCGTGTTGCCGACAGCCTGATCGAAAGCGTGCGCCAGATGTTGAGCGCGCGGCCGGCCACCTGATCGAACCATGCTGTCTCCGGAACTGGCCTCCCAGGTGTCCGCCCGCCTCGGCACACTGATGACCGAGGAAGTTTCGATGCTGCGTACCGCCCTCGGCCACCTCCAGCAGGAGAGACAGGCGCTGGAGGCGGGCGACGTGGATACGCTTCCGGTACTGGCGGCCCGCAAATCCGAGGCCTATGGCCGGCTCGCGCAACTGGGTGACGCCAGATCGGCCCTGCTCGCCCGCATCGGCATACGCCCGAGCCGCGAAGTGATCGAATCGCTGTTTGCCAGTGGTCCGGACTGGGCACAGTGCGCCAGGTCGTTTCGCGACCTGATCACGCTTGCGCAGGAAGCGCACGATGCCAATGTGCGCAACGGGGCGCTCATCCGCGCCCAGATGAAAGCCAGCAAACAGGCTCTCGCGGTGCTCATGTCCGCTGCCGAACAGGCCTCGACCTACGGGCCCGACGGTCAGGCGCACACCCGTACCAGCCGCCGCTCCTTCGGCAGCGCCTGAAGCGCCGCAACACGCGCTTACACGGCGCAAACCGGCCTTCACCCACGCTCATACTGCGTTTGCCACCATCCGCCAGGATGTGCAGGTCTTCATGTCGCCTTCACATCATGTCATCAGTTCGCACTCGTCTCTGCCTCGTTTCCCTGACTGTTCTGCTCGGCGCGTGTGCCGGCTCGCCTCCGGACGACGGCGAGCGCGAAGGACGGCGCGGACCGCCCGGTGCCGGCGGCGGTGACATGCGGGAGGACGGCGGCGCAGCCGCGATGAATCCGCGGGACGCCCTTCAAGCCCAGCTCTCGGACGTGGAACAGCGACTGTCGTTGAGCGCGCGCCAGCAGGTACTGTGGGAAAGCTATCGCGAAGCCATCGGTGCATTGATGGCCGACCAGTACCGCATGGATCCGCGTCCGGTGACACGTGTCGATGCGGTCAAGCAGATCCAGCGCAAGGTCGACGTGGTGCGCAACCGGCTGAGTGCCATGGAAGATATCGCGGAAGCGGCCTCCGCACTGTACGAAGGCCTCGATCCCGACCAGCGCAAGACCGCGGATCGCCTGCTGCCGGGGACCGTTCCCGCCCTCTACTCAGGTCTCGCGACGAATGGCGGTGGCAGCGGCCCCGGCAGCGCCGAGGGGCGCGGTCGTCGTGATCGCGGCGGACCTCCCCCCGGCGGACGCTGAGGTCGGCCACGCGCGCTCAAAGCCTTGGGAAGCTGGAGCCCAGGGCTCCGTCCGGAATAGCCGCCGGCCCTGCATCCGGTCGCTCGCCCGGCGGCATGACAGGCCTGTCCTGCGGATAGGTTTCGATCCGTATGGACACGCGCCGATTCCGCGCCCTGCCCTGTTCCGTATCGTTGCCGGCAACCGGCCGCTGATCGGCAAGACCTGCCGCAGTGAGCCGCGCGGGGAGAATGCCGCGCTCCTGGAACACCTGGACGACGGACGCTGCACGCAGCGCGGAAAGTGCCCAGTTGGATTGCAGGGGCCCCGATACCGGAACGCTGTCGGTGTGACCTTCGACCACCAGCGGAAAGTCGGTGTAAAGCAGCACCCCGGCGATCGCCGCAACGATGTCGCGAGCGGCAGGCTGCAAGGAGGCCTCGCCGCTGCCGAACAGGAAGTTCGCATCGAGATCCACCGTGATGCCCAACGCCCCTTCGGTGACCGTCGCCTGACCTTCGCGCGTCAAAGCAGACAAGGCCTCGCGCAGTTCGGTCGAGGCACGCTCGGCCCGCTCCCGCCTCTCCTGCTCCTTCTGTGCGGCACGTGCCTGGCGCAGTTGTTCCAGCTCGATCTGCATCCGCTGGTCCTGGGCGGCCCCGTCAGGTACCTCGATCAGGCGAATCCGGTCATTGGCTGAAAAGGCGGTATTCAGCGACGCACTCAACACCCGGTACTTGCTTTCGTTCACTTGAGAAATCGCGTACATCACGACGAAGAAAGCGAACAGCAAGGTCACAAGATCCGCATAGGACACCATCCAACGGTCGTGATTCTCGTCGGAATCCGGCACGTACCGCCGCCGCCTCGGAGCACTCACTCCGGCACCTCGGCAACATAGCCGAGCAGGCGGCCTTCGATGATGCGCGGATTGTCGCCATTGGCGATGCCGACCAGGCCGTCGACGAAGATGTCACGCACCGCGATGAGCTGCGTGACATGCATCTGCAGCTTGCGGCCGATCGGCAGGAAAATGAGGTTGGCGCTGCCCACGCCATATATCGTGGCGACGAAGGCAGTTGCTATACCGGCGCCCAGACGCGTCGGGTCGGCCAGGTTCTCCATCACGTGAATGAGCCCGAGCACCGCCCCCAGTATGCCTATCGTCGGCGCATAGCCGGCGGCGGAATCCCACACGCGTGCTGCCTGGCGCATGGTGTTCTCGTAGGTGGTGATCTCGACTTCCATCACCTCGCGCAGTCGCTGCGCGTCTGCCCCGTCGACCAGCAACTGCACCCCTTTGCGGAAAAAAGGATCGCGTTCGTTGCCGACGTGCTTCTCGAGCGCCAGAATGCCCTCGCGGCGGGACAACTGGGCCCAGGCTACAAGCCTGCGGATCATGTCGTCAGGGCGTTGCTGCGGAGACAGGAAGGCCCAGCGCAGCATCCGTATGCCGCGCATGAAGATGGGGTAACGGGTCTGCACCATCGTAGCCCCCAGCGTCCCCCCCAGCACGATCACCAGAGCGGCCGGCTGGAACAGCGAGGACAGGCTTCCGCCCTCCAGCAACTGCCCCGCCAGTATGGCGGCCAGGCCGACGGCCAGGCCGACCAGACTCAGTCTGTCCACGCGGCTCGCCATTGGATGACGCTCAGGCGCGGCTGGCGATGCGGCTGCGCAGACGAGCGATGGCCTGACTGTGTAGCTGACATACTCGCGACTCGGACACGCCGAGTATTTCCCCGATCTCGCGCAGGTTCAGATCCTCCTCGTAGTAGAGCCCCATGACCGTCTTTTCGCGCTCGGGAAGATCGCCGATGGCGCGCACCAGCACGTCGCGCATGTTCTTGTCCAGCAGGCGCTCGAGCGGATCCAGATCTTCGGTGCCGACGCTGTGGCGATCGAGGTAGTCGTCGTCGTCGCCATCGGTGAAGTCCTCGAAATAAACGAGCTGATAGCCCCGCGCCTCCTGCAGCATCTTCTGGTACTCGGCAAGCGGCAGGCCCAGCGAATCGGCAAGTTCGCCCTCGGTCGGCTGGCGACCGTTCTTCTGCTCAAGCGTGTGAATGGCGGTTTCGATGCGTCGCATGTCGCGCCGCAGACTGCGCGGCAACCAATCGTTCTCGCGCAAGCCATCCAGCATCGCGCCACGGATGCGCTGCACGGCGTAGGTTTCGAACTGTGCGCCCAGGCCTTCCTCGTAGCGGCTCATCGCGTCGAGCAAGCCCAGCATGCCGTTCTGGATGATGTCTTCGACCTGAACGCTGGCCGGCAACTTGGCCATCAGGTGGTAGGCAATGCGCTTGACCAGAGGTGCATAGTGTTTCGCCAGCTGGTCGCGGTCCAATGTTCCGGATGCGGTATACATGTTTCGTCCTCAGAAGCAGGCGGTCGAGCGCTCAGGCCACGCGGGCCGGAATTCCTTCTTTGAAACCATTCGGGTCGGGATGCAGGCCGCCGTCCTGGATACGGTCTGGCGCGGAATGCTCCGGCTCGCGGGACACGAAGAGCTTTTCGGCAAGATCGCGACCGATCTTGAGGGCATCCTCACCGGCCGGCGAGAATGCAGGTCGCTGGAATCCAGTCGGCAGGCAACCGAGCCAGTGCAGCGCGCTGCCCAGATGCTCGGACACCACGCCATTCAAACTGGCAAACGCCTGACGCGCGTCGACCTCGCTGCGCACCCGGCTGACGCCAACGTGGACCGGGCAGACGCGCGCCGTTGCGACCGGCGCATTACCGGTCAGATGACGCTTGATCAACGCGTAGGCGGCGGTCATGCCTACGCCGGTCGCCATGGTCACGACCGCCAGCCGGTCGGCGCGCCGCGCCAGCGCTGAAAGCACGCCTTCGTCCGGCGCACAGTCGATCACCAGCAGTTCGCTGTCGCGCGACAGCTCACTCAACGCTTCATCGAGCGCCTCTGTCTGCAGCCGGTTGAGCTGACCGGACGCAACGGCAAGCCGCGCTGCCGGCACCACGGCGATGCCGTGTTGCGAGGTACGCCGCACAGCAGCCAGCGGCACATCGCGGTTGATCGCCTGCAGGAGATCGACACGCGAGGTGAGACCGAGCCGCGCGGTGGCCGAACCGGCCCCCTGGTGCTCGTCGATCAAGGTTACCCGCAGGCCGCTGCGCGCCGCTTCGAGCGCGGCCGCCACGGCGAGCGACGTTGCGCCTGCGCCCGGCGTCGCGCCGGCAAAGGCCAGGCGTTGCGACGGGAAGCGTCGGAACATGGCGCGCAGACCGGAGGCCTGATCGTGCATGAAGTCAGCCACGGCTCACCCCGCTGCGCTGTTCGCGACGCGAAGCCGACATCAACAGACCGGCATCCTGGGGGCTGAGGTGCTGCGACGATCCCGCATCCGCTGCGCGCAGCGCGCGGTGCATCAGATAGGTGCGATTGGGCAAGTGCAGATCTTCCGGCACGCGCTGACCGTTGGCCACGTAGTAGAGCGGCAACTGATGCCGCATCAGCACATCGATGACCGGCCCCAGCGTGACCGACTCATCCACCTTGCTGATGATGGTGCCGGCCAGATCGGCACCGCCATTCGGCGCAGAATAGGCGCGCACGACGTCGTCCAGCGCATCGGCCCGCGCCACCGAATTGAGCAGCAGCAGACGCCGCACATCGCCACTGGACGAGAGCATGGCGATCTGCTCGGTCACCGCCCGGTCACGCTGGCTCATGCCCACCGTGTCGATCAGCACCATGTGCTTGTCGCGCAGTTCGACCAGCATGCGGCGCAGATCGGATGCATCGCGCACCGCGTGGACCGGGACACCGAGGATGCGGCCGTAGATGCGCAACTGTTCGTGGGCACCGATACGGTAGCCGTCCGTGGTGAGCAGTGCGACCTTGTCCGCGCCATGGCGGACCACGCAGCGCGCAGCCAGCTTGGCAGTCGTGGTCGTCTTGCCGACGCCGGTCGGTCCGACCAGCGCATAGACGCCACCGCGGTCGATGATGTCGGCGTCGGAATCCAGCGTGATCAGTTCCCGACCGATCAGCGCACGAACTTCGTTGCGCGCGGCCGCCAGACTGTCCGAGCTGCCGATCTGATCGAGCAGGCGATAGGTCGTGACCGCGCTGAAGCCGGATTCCAGCAGTTCGGCAGCCAGCGTGGTCTTCAGCGGTGACTGACGCGACATTTCGCCCCAGGCGAACCCTGCCAGTTGCTGCTCGAGCATGCGGCGGATGCTGTTCAGTTCCTCACGCAAGGCACTGTCGGCAGGCGCGGATTCGGTCACGGGTGCGTGCTGCGCCGTCATCGGCCGACGGACCTCCGGCTCCGCGGCGCGGTGCGTCAGGTCCGCATGCGCCGACATCGACTGACCGGCTTCCGGCTGCCTCTGCCCGCGCGCCATGTTGCGCAACTCGTTGGGTGTTGCCGCGCGCGGCTTGTAGGGTTGCCAAGGACGCGGCGCCCTGACCTCGACGGGTGGCGGCGCGATGGTCGGAGCCGGACGGCGCGCCGCCATGGAGGTGGACAGACTGACTTCGAAGCCCTCCTCTTCAGGAGGCGGAACCATGGGGCGCATCGGCGGCGCAGGCGGCGGCTCGACTGCAGCCGGCGGCAACTGCGGCTGCACCGCCGGCTTCAGCGTCGATGCCGTCACCGTTTCAAGCGCATTGGCCGGCAGCGCCAGAATCTCGACACCGCCCTCGACCGCTCGGTTCGACAACACGATGGCATCCGACCCGAGATCCTCCTTGATGCGCCGCAAAGCGTCGCGGGCGGTGGCGGCAAGATATTTGCGAGGCGTCATGACTTGACTCCGATGACAGAGGTCACCTTGATGGTGCGTGTTTCAGGAACTTCGGAATTCGCGAGAACCTTGAGGCTGGGCACCGCCCGGCGCAGGAAGCGCGACAGCAGCCAGCGCAACTGGGCGGGAACGAGCAGCACTGCAGGCAGCCCCATTTCTTCCTGACGCTGCGCGTTGCGGGCAACCTCGTTGAGAAGCGTGTCGGCCAGGCCGGGCTCGATGACCGACCCGTCGGCGCCACCGCTCAGCGCCTGACCGAGCAGGCGTTCCAGCCCCGGATCGAGCACCATGACCTGTACGTCGCTGTTGCCCGGGAATAGCTGCTGCACGATGGCGCGACCAAGAGCGACCCGCACGCGGGCGGCGAGCTCCATGGGGTCCTGGGTACGCGGCGCGTGTTCGGCGAGGGTTTCGATGATGGAGCGCATGTCGCGGATGGCCACCCCCTCTTCCAGCAGGCTTTGCAGCACCCGCTGCACCACGGCAAGCGGAAGTGCCTTCGGAACCAGATCCTCGATGAGCTTCGGCTGTTCACGTCCGACGTGATCGAGCAGCGCCTGCGCCTCCTGACGTCCGAAGAGCTCCGCCGCATGGGTCAGGATGAGGTGGTTGAGGTGGGTGGCGATGACGGTTGACGCATCGACCACGGTGTAACCCAGCGCGTGAGCCTGCTCGCGCAAGCCCTGTTCTATCCACACCGCAGGCAGTCCGAACGCCGGATCCCTGGCTTCGCGACCGGGAAGCACACCGGCCACGCGTCCGGGATTGATCGCCATCAGGCTGCCCGGATACGCCTCGCCGCTGCCCACTTCGACGCCCTTGAGCGTGATGCGGTAACCATTCGGCTTCAGTTCAAGGTTGTCTCGGATGTGCACAGGCGTGGTCAGGAAGCCGATCTCCGCGGCGAACTTCTTGCGCAGGCCGCGTATGCGCTTCAACAGTTCACCGTCCTGGCCGCGATCGACCAGCGGGATGAGTCGATAGCCAACCTCCAGCCCCAGGGTATCGACCGGCACGACATCGCTCCATGCCGCTTCCTGCTGCTCGGGCGGCGTCACCGCCTGCGCACTGGCCTTCTCCGCAGCCGCCTTTTCCGCCGCCTCGCGCACTTCCGGGGAAGCCGCAGCATTGAATCCACGCCATGCGAAGTAGCCGAGGATCGCGGCCAGCAGCAGGAATACGAAATTGGGCATGCCGGGAATCATGCCCATCAGGCCCATGATGCCGGCGGAAATCGCCAGCACGCGCGGATTGCCGAAGAGCTGGCCGATCAACTGGCCACCTACGTCGCCATCGCTGCCGACGCGCGACACCACCAGACCCGCCGCAATGGATATCACCAGCGCAGGAATCTGTGCGACCAGACCATCACCGATGGTCAGCATCACATAGGCCTTGGCGGCCTGACCCGCGCTCATGTCGTGATCCATGACACCGATCAGCAGACCGCCCACCATGTTGATGAGCAGGATGAGGATGCCGGCGACCGCGTCGCCACGTACGAACTTCGACGCGCCATCCATGGAGCCGTAGAAGTCCGCCTCGTCGGCAATCTCGCGGCGCCGACGACGCGCCTCCTCCTCACCGATGAGGCCGGCGTTGAGGTCTGCATCGATGGCCATCTGCTTGCCGGGCATGGCATCCAGGGTGAAGCGTGCGCCCACTTCCGCAATGCGTCCGGCGCCCTTGGTCACCACCACGAAGTTGATCACCGTGAGGATGACGAACACGATGATGCCCACCGCGTAGTTGCCCCCGACCAGGAAGTGACCGAAAGCCTCGATCACCTTGCCCGCTGCATCCGGGCCGGTATGCCCCTCGAGCAGCACGACGCGGGTCGAGGCCACGTTCAGCGAAAGGCGCAACAGCGTGGTGACCAGCAGAATGGTCGGGAAGACCGAAAAGTCGAGAGCGCGCGTGGTGTAGAGCGCCACCAGCATCACCATGACCGACATGGCGATGTTGAAGGTGAAGAACACATCCAGCACGAAGGTCGGCAACGGCAGCACCATCATCGACAGGATGAGCACGATGAGCAGCGGCGCGGCCATCTGGCGGATGTTCGGGGTGCCGACGATCTGACGGAGTGACAGAGAGGTAGCCATGACCACATTTCATCGCAGGCTGTGTCCATCAGACCTGAGAAAGAAAAGGGGTTTTCCCCGGCTATTGGGCGGAACGGACCGCGAGCGGGGGATGCCCGAGCGCACCGCACTGCCGTGTCAGACCGCGGCCTCCGTTCGCCCGGCGCACCCACCCCATGGCCACCATCCTGCGGCGCAACACCTGACCGTCGCCCCGGCAATGACGCAAAACGCCCTTACAAAGCCCTTGTCCCTCGTTCGCCGTTGCATGCGTTACTTGTGGCGTGGATCAACACATGAACACATGGAGACGACACCATGAACGCACCGGCTCGATCCCGTCCAGTCGGTTCCCTGCACCCCGCGCTATGGGTAGCCGCACTATCGGTCACGCTGTTCAGCGTGGTGGGCATTGCCCGGATGAGCGGATGGCTGGGTTCGCCGACCGCCATCCCGCAGACCGCCCCGGCATCGCCGGAGGCGCCGGTGGTCGATGCATCGCCAGCGCCATCTTCGCAGGTAGCCGTCGCGCCTCCGGCTGCACAGGAAAAGACCTTGCCGGCCAGCCCGCGCCCAGAGCCCGCACCCAAAGTGGCTGCTTCAAAGCCGGCCACCCACAAAGTGGAAGCCCGACATGCGGTACATCGCGTCGGTGAACGCACGGGTACGACGGTCAAGGTGGCGGACACCGGAGCGAACTACGATTCGGGTATAGACCTGATTCCCGCCCCGCCACCGGTCGCGCACGAGCCCACTGTTGCGCCGGTCTGCGCCCAATGCGGGCTGATCGAATCGGTGCGGGAACTCAAGGTGGCCGCAGATGCGAGCGGACTGGGCGCAGCCGCGGGCGGCGTCGTTGGCGGTCTGCTCGGCAACCAGGTCGGCAAGGGCAGCGGTCGGACAATAGCCACGCTCATCGGCATTGCGGGCGGGGCCTATGCAGGTCACCAGGTCGAAAAGACCCAGCGCACCGCGTCACGATGGGAAGTGGGCGTAAGACTCGAGAACGGTGATTACCGCACGGTTTCGTTCGACAACGAGCCCCCCTGGCGCACCGGCGACCGCGTAAGGCTCGAAGGACAGCGCATCGTACCCGCGAGCTGAGTGGACAGTTTTTCCTCCTCCTCTCTCTGAGGACCCTTTCGGGCACCCCTGTGGTGCCCGTTTTTTTATCAGACCCTGAAACGGCTCACTTCATCCTGAAGGCGCGACGACAGGCCTGCGAGCTGACTGGCGGAATCGGCCACCGCGCCGGCGGAGGAGGCGTTTTCCTCCACGATCTGCACGATCTGCTCGACGCGGCGGGCAAGTTCCTGGCTGGCGGTCGCCTGTTCCTGCAGCCCCCCCGACACTTCCGAAATCGTCCCCACCACCTGTTGCGAGCTGCGATCGATATCGAGCACGCGTTCGCGACCATTTTCGGCTGACGCAAGTCCGCCGCGTACGCGTTCGACCGTACCCTGCATCTGCTCCGAAACTTCGATTGCACCCTTCTGTATCCGGCCCACCATATCGGTGATTTCCGATGCCGAGCGCGCCGATTGCTCGGCAAGCTTGCGCACCTCGTCCGCCACAACGGCAAAACCGCGTCCCATCTCTCCGGCTCGCGCGGCTTCGATCGCGGCATTGAGCGCAAGCAGATTGGTCTGGTCCGCGACATCGCGGATGACGTGCACGATGCTGGTGATGCGCGATACCTCCTGGCCCAGTGCCTGGGCCCGCTCCGCGCTCTGTTCGATACCGGACGTCACGTCGCGGATCTGATCCACCATCTGCCCGATGTCGTCTGCACCCGCCGACGCCGACTGGCCTGCCCGCTCCGATACCTGCCGCGCCTCGCCGCTGAGCTCGCTGACATGGTTGATCGAGGTCGACAGCTCTTCGAGCGATGCGGCCATCGACGAGGCAAGTCCGGCCTGGCTGTCCGACGACGAACGCACCTGTTGCGTCGCCTGCGACAACTGGCTGGCCGCCTGCCCGAGCTCCGAAGTCGCCTGGCCTATGGTGTGAACCATGGTGCGCAGATAACGCTGCATCGCCTGCACTTCGGCCTGAAGCAGGGCGATTTCGCTACGCCCTTCCGGCTGGATGTCCTGTGTCAGGTCGCCGGCAGCAATGCGCTTGACCACCTGCAGCGTGGATCCGATCTGACCAGCGATGCTGCGCGTGATCATGACGGAAATGAGCACGCTGGCCACGATGAACATGGCGGCAGCAACGATGACGGCGATGGTCAGACCATCGGCGTCGTCATTCAATGCTTTCAAGGCGGTGGAACTGTCGCTCCGAATGCGATTCTTGAGCACCGTTGTCGTCTCGTTCAGCGCCATCGCCGCAGGGCCGTGTTTTGCGTTAAGCAGTTCGTTCGCCTCCTGGTTCCTGTTCGCGAAGGCGAGCTCCCCGATCTGCTTTGTGATGGACGAGAACTGCGCCAGGCGTTCGCGCACGTCGGCAAAGAGCTTCTCCTCCTCCGGCGCTGCCCCGGGCAGTGCGATCAGATGCGCGAGCCGCTCGGTGCTGGCCGAAAGGTTCCCGAGGTGATGATCGAGTTGCTCGCGCACCTTGGCCATCTTCTGCTCTTCCGTCTCGATGATGGCGCTGCGGGTGTAGACGCGTACCCGCTGGACCGCATCATTCAGATCGGCGATGACCTCGACCTTGGGTTGGGTGCGTTCAGACAGCAATCGGGCGATTGCCGACACCTGGTTCGCCTGGATTTCGATGAATACGGCGACCGCCGCGAAAATCAGCGTGATGAGGGTAAAACCCAGTGCCAGGCGAGCGGAAATGGACAGATTCTTCACGACGGTCTCCGGGACGTGAGCGATCGATGGAGCGGTTCTGGAACACGACCTTCTTTACGGCATCGATGACGCCGGTCTTGAGCCGCGCGAACGGCGATACGGCATTCCGGGGGCGCGCGCGCGATCAGTCGTCGGCACCGGGATCAAGGTCTTCCGGCACCGGAAGATTCCCCGGCGGGCGCGGTTTTTCACTGCCTGCGGCAAAGGCTTCGTTGAGCTGATAGACATAGGCGAGCACTTCGGCCACCGCCCTGAACAGGCGGGCCGGCACTTCCTGTTCGAGCTCGCAGTGCTTGTGCAGCGCACGAGCCAGAGGCGGCGCCTCGACCAGCGGCACGTCGTGTTCGGCAGCGAGGGTGCGGATGCGCAGCGCGACCTCGCCCGCCCCCTTGGCAATGACGCGCGGAGCACCACCGCGGGCGGCGTCATAGCGCAATGCAACCGAGTAGTGAGTCGGATTGGTCACCACGACATCGGCCTTGGGCACATTGGCCATCATGCGACTGCGCGCCATTTCACGCTGCTGCTGACGGATGCGCCCCTTCACCTGCGGATCACCCTCCTGCTCCTTGAATTCCTGACGGGCCTCCTCCTTGGTCATCTTCAGTCCGTCGTGGTAGTGCCAGACCTGGTAGGGAACGTCGATGGCCACGATGAAGGCCATGCCGGCAACCAGAATGAGCGTGGCCATCAGCACGAGATCGCCGGTCGCTCCGAGCGCGACGTCGATGGGGGTGCCGAACAGCGCAAACAGCTTTTCGTGATCGCGCATGATCACCCACACCGCCACGGCAGCCACCACACTGGCCTTGCCTATGCCCTTGCCCAGCTCGATCAGCGCAGTCGTCGACACCATCCGCTTGAGCCCTGCGGCGGGATTCAGCTTCGAGAACTTGGGAGCGAGCGCCTTGGGAGCGAAATTCCAGCCCGCCATCAGGAAAGGGGACAGCAGTGACGCGACGATAAGTGCAATGAACAGCGGCGCAAGCAACACCAGTCCGTCCGTCGCGCGATCGATCAGCACGTCGAACATGGCCGACGGATCGAAGACCTGGCGCCGATCCAGGGTCAGTCCATCGCGCAGCAACTGCGCACTGCGCGGCCACATCCAGCCGCCCAGTGCGTAAATGCCGGCGACACCGGTCACGGTGACGAGAAAGGTGGCCAGTTCGCGCGAACTGGGGACCTGCCCCTCTTCGCGCGCCTGGTCCAGGCGGCGTTGTGACGCAGGTTCAGTCTTTTCCAGATCGCTCTCTTCTGCCACGAGCGCCGATCCTGTCCATGTCGATCAGCGGACTGTGCCAGAGCCGGGTCGGCTTGCATCCGTGGAAAAGACCGGCAACAAGCCGGCTTCTGTGCCGGCAAACGGGAGAGCGTCGCTCAGGACGAACCGCGCAAGCCCTGTCGCAGCGAGGTCTGGAGCGCGGACGTTTCGCGATGCAGGGCCATCAGGCGCTCCGACAAGGCGAGCAGGTAGTCCTCCATCATCCGTGACAATTCGCGCACCGATTGATTGGGCGAACCGGCCATGGCACGGCTCGCGTCGATGCGCCCCTGCAGATCACGCAGCACGGCCTGCTTTTCCGGCGGACAGGTGTTGATGAAATGCTCGATCACGCGTTGACGCTCCGCGAAATACGTCTGTGGGTCTGACTGCGCCAGCTCTCTCCAGACATCAAAATCGAAGTCCTGCTCAGGTGAATTCGACACTCGGTTTCCTCGGCCGTAAGTTTTCCGTTACGGCGATTTGACCAGATTCAGCCGGACTTCAGCGCGGCAGCGTTTCACGTGCGGCGACCAATCGTGCCGCCTGTTCCACACCCTGATAGGCAAGCTGGCCGGAAAGGTCCGGACACAGCGCTTCGGTGTTGACCATGTCCAGCGTGGTCTGCACCCAGGCACGCACTTCCTGGGCGCGCATGAACAACCCGCGCGCATCGGCTTCGGACGCTTCGCCTGCAAGGTTCAGCGCGGCCACCATGGCTTCGGTGCCCAGCGTTTCGATCGCATCCATCAGACGCATGATTTCAGCGTGATGCGCCTGGACGCTGGCTGCCGGCAACATGGCGGCAGACGGGAAGGGGGACGATACGGGCTGGATCAGGGTGGCTTCGGCCATGGTCGTACTCCATCGGAAAGGCGTTCGGCGTATGCCGCGGATAAAGGGCATATCGACCCCGCGCGAGGACTCTTTAGGGGCAGAGGAGCTCACGGGCGAAAGTCCCGAAGATGCTTGCTCCGCGCCCTTCGCGCGCCAACCACATGAAGACGTGTGGCGCAAACCCGCGCCAGGCCTGGTTTCTCGTTTCGAGCACTGCGCCACGCTTGTTGCCGAAATTCACATTGCCTCGCCCCGACAACCCGTCCCGGACGCGGAAAGACGAAGGCCCGCCGGCGCGAACCGGCGGGCCCTCACGCTGCAGGCGCCGATCGATCAGGCTGCGCGAGCGATATTGCCGATCAGGCTGGAGCGGGACACGCCGCGCGTATCGCCCATCGAACTCAACAGTTCCTTCATGTCCAGGATGAGCACGATCTGACCATTGGAAAGCGTGGTCACGCCGGCCACGCCCTTGGGACGGAAGTCGTCCAGGCTCTTGATCACGGCGTCCTCCCGGCCGGCAAAGCTGTCTATCGCCAGGATGAAGGACGACTCGGCCGACTGCATCAGCACGCCATACTGCGGATGATTCTTCTGCGGCCAACCGAGCAGCCGTGCCAGCGGCAATACCGGCATGACTTCTCCGCGCACCACCATGGTGGCGCGACCGCCCACTTCCTGGATATCCTCCTGCTGGATGGGCAGTATTTCGCGGACCATGGACAGCGGCACCGCGAAGTGCTGTTCGACCAGGCGCACCAGCAGCACCGGCAGGATGGCCAGCGTGAGCGGCAGGGAAATGACGAAGGTCGTGCCCTTGCCCTGGGTGGAACGGATTTCGATCGAGCCATTCAGCTTCTGGATATTGGTCTTCACCACGTCCATGCCAACACCGCGTCCGGACACATCGGACACCGTGGCGGCCGTGGAGAAGCCCGGCAGGAACACCAGGTTGAGACTGGAGCGCTCGTCCAGGGTGTTGGCTTCCTCGTCCGTGATGAGGCCCTTCTCGATGGCCTTGGCGCGCAGTCGTTCCGCACTCATGCCACGGCCGTCGTCGGCCACCATGATGACGATGTGGTCACCTTCCTGGCGCGCTTCCAGACGCACCATGGATTTGCCCGGCTTGCCCTGCGCCATGCGTTCGTCCGGTGTTTCCACGCCGTGATCAACCGCATTGCGGATGAGGTGGATGATGGGATCGGACAGATCCTCGATCATGGTCTTGTCGATCTCGGTCTCTTCCCCCGCCAGCACCAGCTCGACGTCCTTGCCGAGGCTGCGCGCAAGATCGCGGGCGATGCGGGGATACTTCTGGAACAGGCGCCCGATCGGCTGCATGCGGGTCTTCATCACCGCGTTCTGAAGATCGGACACCAGCAGATCGAGCTGGCTGACGGCGGCATCGAGCGCGTGCAAGGTGTCGCTGTCGGCCTTGCCGGCCAGAATGTCGGCGCGCAGGGACGTGAGGCGGTTCTTGGTAAGGCCGATTTCGCCCGACAGATTGAGCACCTGGTCCAGTCGCGAGGTATCGACGCGGATGGAATTGTCGCGGCTCTTTTCCGCGTCGCGCCGTCCGGCCGGCGCCGAGGTGCCCGGACGGTCGCCGGCACGACGGCCGAAGGCCGCATTCACGACAGCATTCGCACCGGCGTCGTTGGCCGAGCGGGCGGCAGCCGGCTCGGGTACCGCCTGCGGTGCAGAGGGCACCACGCCGGTGACCGCCTGATGCAGCGATACCCAGTCCGGCTCGGCGCCGACCGGCGCGGCGGCGGCCGATGGCACGCCTTGTGCTGGAGCCGGCTCCGGCGCGACCGCCGCAGCGACGGCGGCGGTGGCCGCCGCAGCGACGGCGGCGGTGGCCGCCGGGTCGGTGCCATCAGAGAGCTGGCCTTCAAGCGCAGCCCGCAGACGCGACATCACGCCCGGATTTGCGGCCGTCGGCTGCATGCCGCGTTCGAGCGAGCCGAACATGTCGCGCACGATGCCGGTGGCGTCCAGAATGACGTCCATCACGACCGGCGTCACGTCCATCTCGCCGTTGCGCAGCTTGTCGAACAGGTTTTCGGTCAGATGGCACAGAGACACGAGTTCGTGTGCGTTCAGGAAGCCCGCGCCACCCTTGATGGTGTGGAAGCCGCGGAAAATCTCGTTCAGCAGCCCGCGATCACCCGGACTCTTCTCGAGGTCGACCAGCTTGTTGTCCACCCCGGACAGCAGATCGGTTGCCTCGACCAGAAAGTCCTGCAACAGATCTTCCATTCCCTGAAAGTCACTCATTTTTCGCTCCTGTTGCGGACACTGCCCCATCCGCCGTGCTGCCGTGTTCTTGGGGCCAACGGCGGGGCGCCGGCCTGTCGTTTGGATGCATCCTGACTGCTCTGCTCAGAATCCGAGACTTTCGAGCAGGTCATCGACCTGCTCCTGGTTGCTCACGACATCGTCGCGTCCCGCTGCGCTGATGACCGGACCATTGAGCAGGCCTTCGGGCGTCTTCTTGCGCGTTTCCTCGGGCATCGACTCGATCAGCACCTGCAGCAGCCCCTGTTCCAGCTTCTGCGACATTTCGACGATCTTCTTGATCACCTGACCGGTCAGGTCCTGGAAATCCTGCGCCATCATGATTTCGTTGAGCTGCGCGCGCGTGTCGCGGGCAAATCCCGGCACGTCACCGAGGAAACCGCGCGTCTCCGCAGCCAGCGACTTGAATTCGTCCACCGACAGTTCGTTGCGGAAAAGCTTGTCCCAGCGTTCGTGCAGCGCCGCCGAGCGCTTTTCGACCTCATCCTGCATGGGCACGGCAATATCGGTTGCATTGAGCACACGACTGGCGGCCTGTTCGGTCATCTGAGCGACGTAGTTCAGGCGACTGCGCGCGTCGGGCATCTGTTCCGCCACATCCTCCAGCGCATGGTCATACCCGAGCTCGCGCAGCGTGTCGTGCAACTGGCGTGCGAGATGACCGACCTTGTTGTAGACCACTTCGCAACTGTGTTCCTCATCCGCAGCCGCATTCGCTGCGTCCGCACCGGCAGCTTCCGGTTCGATGTGGGTGTGTGCGTATTCGGTCGACAGATTGTCGAACAGCGCCTCGAGGTCGGGATTGTCCCCGCTCACCACCGGACTGTTGGATGCCTCCGGAACAACCTCCAGACGCACCTTCTGCGGCGTCGATTCCGCGGCAATGCTGTCGAACAGCGCCTGCAGATCGTCGGAATCGCCAGCTTCGTCAAGCTTCAGCTTACTCACGATGTCATCCTCCGATGCCTGATCAGGCGGCTTTCTGGTTCATCTTCTCGAAGATCTTGCTCATCTTTTCGCTGAGCGTACCGGCGGTGAAGGGCTTCACGATGTAGCCTGAGGCGCCAGCCTGGGCCGCTTCGATGATGTTCTCCTTCTTCGCCTCGGCGGTGATCATGAGCACCGGCAAGGCCTTGAGCGCGGCGTCGGCACGAATGGCGCGCAGCAGCTCGATGCCGGTCATGTTCGGCATGTTCCAGTCGGTCACCACGAAATCGAAGTCACCTGCCTTGAGCTTCTGCAGCGCGATCGCGCCGTCCTCGGCCTCATCCACATTGGTGAAACCGAGCTCCTTGAGCAGGTTTCTGACGATGCGGCGCATCGTCGAGAAATCGTCGACAACGAGAAACTTCATCTTGGGATCTGACATGGTGCCTACCTCTCTCAGGCTTTATGTGTTGCCAGCAGCGGACGCAGCGTGTCGGCCAGAATTTCGGCATCGAACTTCGCGACATATGCATCCACGCCAACGCTCTTGCCCATTGCACGGTTCGCTTCGGATGACAGCGACGAGTGCATCACAACCGGTATTTCGGCAAAGCGCGGGTCGTTCTTGATGTTCCGCGTCAGCACATAGCCATCCATTTCCGGCATTTCGGCATCGACCAGGATGAGGTCGATTTCCTCGGTCAGCGGACGGCCGGTAGCGGTCGAGTGCGAAGCCATGCCCTGCAGCCGCGTCCAGGCTTCGGCGCCATTGGTGGCGTGCTTGTGCTTGATATTGAGCTTGTCGAGGACTTCCGCAATCTTCTTGCGGGCGACCGCGGAATCATCGACGAAGAAAACGTTCGGATCGTAGTTGTTACCCAGCGGCGGGATATCCGATATCGCGGTTTCGCCGAAAGTGCCCGCCATGATGCTTTCCACGTCGAGGATGGACACCAGGCGCCCGTCGTCGAGTTCGGTGATGGCGGTAATGTAGAGCTGCTCGCTGGTCACCACCGATTCTGGGGCACGCACGCGGTCCCAATCGACCCGGATGATGCGATCGACCTCGTGCACCAGGAAGCCCAGCGTGCGCTTGCTGTATTCGGTCACCATCATGGCGCCGCCCAGGCCTTCGGGCGCACCGTCGAGGTTCATGATGCCCGCCAGCGACAACACCGGAATCACATTGCCGCGCAGCGAAATCAGGCCCTCGACCCCGCCCGGCATGTTCGGCGTGGGCGTGATGGTGGGCGTGCGGCTGACTTCGCGCACCTTGAACACATTGATGCCGAACAGCTCGTGCGTGCCGAGCGAGAACAGCAGGATTTCCATCTTGTTCGAGCCGGCAAGCTTGGTCCGGGCATCAACCTGCTCCAGCAGGTTCTGATCGGTTCTGTCCATGATGTCTCGTCTCCGGTTCAGGCTGCCGCGCGATTCGTGACGCTGCGATGTATCAGGCGGCCTATGGTTTCTGCCAGGCGCTGCGCCTCGAATTTCGACACGTATTCATCCACGCCGACCGAGCGGCCGAGCTGCTGGTTCGATCCGGAGGACAGCGACGAATGCATGACCACCGGAATGCCGATGAAGCGCGGATCGGCCTTGATGTTCTTGGTCAGGATGTAGCCGTCCATCTCCGGCATTTCGACGTCGGTCAGGATGACATTGATCAGATCGCCCACCTTGCGGCCCGACGACTCGGCATAGGACGCCACCTTCTTCAGTTCCGCCCACATCTGCGCGCCGTTGATCGCGCTCACGTAGCGCACGCCCATCGCGTCCAGGGTGCGGGTGATCTGGCTGCGGGCAACCGGAGAGTCGTCACAGAAGAAGACGGTCGCGTTCTCGACACCGATGGGCTGGATGTCCTTGAACACCATTTCGTTATCGATGTCTGCGGTCTCGGCCAGGATCTTCTCGACATCCAGCATCATGACGAGGCGACCATCGGCCAGTTCGGTCACCGCGGTGACCAGGCCACCCAGATTGGCGGTGAGCATGGCCGGCGGCACGCGCATCTGCGACCAGTCCAGACGCAGGATGGTATCCACCGATTCGACCAGGAAGCCCTGGGTGTGTCCGTTGTATTCGGTCACGATCATCACTTCGCGGCTGGTTTCGCTGGGAAACTGCGCGAATCTCGCCAGATCGACCACCGGCACCAGTGCGCCGCGCAGGCTCACCATGCCTTCGACCGCCGCCGGCATTTCCGGCGCCGCGGTCACCGGCGGCGTGCGCATGACCTCGCGCACCTTGAACACATTGATCCCGAATGTTTCCCGCTTGCCGGTGCGGCTGTCCACCCCGAGCGAAAACATCAGTATTTCGAGCTTGTTGGTGCCCGCAAGCTTGGTGCGGGCATCGATATTCTTCAGCAACTCTGACATGTCGGCCTCGTCTGTCTGGTCAGTGGCACGAATAGAACCGGCTACTTTGTCCTTTAACGGCAGCGGGCCGCTTCACTTGAGCCAGATTCAGGACTCGACGGCCGACGAGAAGCGGCTCACCGCCTCCACCACCTCGCGCGCACCGCTGCTGATGCGGCCTATCGCCTCAAGCGCGCTGGACGCAAGCTCCACGCCGTTATCGGCCTTGGTCAGGCTTGCCTCCATGCTTTCGATGGCGGCGCGCGTGCCAACCTGTATGTTCTGCACCATGGCGCCGATTTCGCTCGTCGACAGACTGGTCCGTTCCGCCAGTTTGCGCACCTCGTCGGCAACCACCGCGAAGCCACGTCCCTGCTCCCCGGCGCGCGCCGCCTCGATCGCCGCATTCAGCGCCAGCAGATTGGTCTGGTCGGCAATGTCCCGTATGGTCTTGACTATGGTGGTGATCTGGTCGGACTGGTGTCCGAGATCGCCCACACGCTCGGAGGTCAGCTTGACATTACCGGCGATGGCCCTCATCTCGGCGGCCGCCTTTTCGATGATGGACGCACCTTCGCTGGCAATCGAATCGGTTTCGCTGGAAATGCGGTAGGCGACGCGCGCGCTATCCTGTTCCGCCTGCTGTTGCTGCTTCTTGCGCGTGATGTCGGACGCGAACTTGACCACCTTGTACAGCTTGCCGCTCGCGTCGAAAACCGGGTTGTAGCTCGCTTCCAGCCACAGTTCGCGCCCGCCGCTGGCGATGCGCCGGAAAGTGCCGCTGAAGAACTCGCCGCCGCGCAGGCGGTTCCAGAACTGCGTGTATTCGGGCGAACCGACGTAATCGGGATCGCAGAACATCGAATGGGCACGCCCCTTGATCTCGGCCAGCGAATAGCCGATCGTTTTCAGGAAATTGTCGTTGGCGGTGATGATGGTGCCGTCGAGATTGAATTCGATGATGGCAGTGGACCGGTGCAGCGCCTTCATGACGCTGTCCATTTCGCTCTCAGCGCGAACCTCTTCGGTGATGTCGCTGGCCATCTTGACTACGCGTACGACCCGTCCATCGGCACCGCGCACCGGGTTGTAGCTCGCTTCCAGCCACACCTCGCGGCCGTCGGCGGCAATGCGCTTGAAGCGGCCCGACATGAAGTCGCCGCTGGCCAGTTTGCGCCAGAACTCCGCATAGGCTGACGAAGCCACGTAGGACGGCTCGCAGAAACGCTTGTGGTGGGCCCCCGCAAGATCGGCCTCGGTCACGCCCATGACCCGCCGGAAATTGTCGTTCGCAGACAGCACCCTGCCATCGGGAGAGAATTCGATGACCGCCATCGAGCGGTCAAGCGCGTCAAGCAAGGCTCTGGAGGCCGCCGCACGCGTTCGCACTCCTGCAACTTCGACACCAGCGCCTTGTTTTTGCTGCCAAACATAATCATTCCCCTCAGATTGACACGAAAAAATCAATCGGCGAAGCCGGAGGAAACGACCCCTGTCGTCCTGGCGCGCTGACAGATCGTGTGGCAGGGATTACGGCTAAGGTGCCTATTACTAAAGTTACAAACTAAATCCGTACGTGTATAAGTGTTCGTAGAGCGCAGGCAAGGAATGACTGTCCAGTTTCTGGACAGCGGAGGCTCACACCCTGAATCGTTTGCCCGCCTCTTCCAGCGTCAGCGCAAGCCCTCGCAGATGCTGGGCTTCGCCCGCCATGGCCGAGATGGCCACGTTGTTCTGTTCGCTCATCTGTGCGATCTGTTCCACCGCCCGCGCAACCTCCTGGCTGGCCACCGTCTGCTCGCTGACCGATTCGGCGATGCCGGAAATGCCGTGTGCAGTCGAGGCAGCCGCCTCGGCGGCGCGGCCCAGCGCGGCCACCACCTGGGCCAGTTCGCTGCGCGAATTGCCGATGGCCTGCGCGCCGCGCTTCACGACATTGTCGACCCCGCCGGCCCGCTGTTCGAGCGTGCGGGTCACCTGTTCGATTTCCATCGCCGAGGACGCCGACTTCTCGGCCAGCTTGCGCACTTCGTCCGCCACGACGGCAAATCCGCGCCCCTGTTCGCCGGCGCGTGCGGCCTCGATTGCGGCATTCAGCGCCAGCAGATTGGTCTGGTCGGCGATGTCCTTGACCTGACGGGTCATGCTGCTGATGGTGCGTGTGCTGTCGACGAAGGCACCCGCTTCGCGTGCGATCTCGTCGACCACATGCGCCACTGAATCGAGCTCGCTACTGGCGGCATCGACCGCATGATGACCATGGCTGGCCTCGGTCCGGCTCGCGTCGGCATGCTTGCGCATGTCTTCAGCCCCATCCGACACGCTGTTGATGGAAACCGACAGCTCCTCGATGGTGGCGGCCATGGCGGACGCCGACTGGCTTTGCGTCGCCGAGGCATGGCTGATCTGCTGGGTGGCCGAGGCAAGCTTGAGCGTGGCGTCGCCGACCTCGCCGGCAGCCGATTTCACCTGCGCGATGAGCGCCGCCAGGCTGTCCGCCATCTGGTTGAAGCTGTCGGCAATCTCGCCGAACTCATCGCGCGATGCGACATGGACGCGAGCGGTGAGGTCACCCTCCGCCAGCTTGTGTCCGCCGGCGATGGTGTGCGCGATCGAGTCCTTCAGCGATGCATACAGTCCGAGCGCCATGTAGATGGAAAACAGCGCGGCCACACACACCCCGCTCAAGGTGAGCCACAACTCCCGCATCAACCGGGTACGGTGGCCATCGAGTATCGTGTCGAGCGCATCGAGCAAGGTGGTCGCCACCTTCTGCGACGCGTCCACGGGGCCGGTCGCGAGCTTGAACACATCGCCCGCCGGCATCGAGAACTGGCCTGACTGCACGCTGGATTCGATGGTGAGCGAGGCGATGGAAAAGCTGTCCCGCAAGGCCTCGATATCGACCGATGCGGCCGCCGCCGCGGTCGGCGCATGAGTCAGCACACGTTCGAGCACGCGATCCATCTGCGCGATCTGGCTGCGCGACAGGATGATCAGCGAGCCAAGTTCTGACGCAGCCTCAGGCGAGAGCGAGCCGGAGGCGACGATGGAGGACGCACGTCCGCGCAGACGACCGAGGTTCTCCATGGTCATCGGTGCGACCGATACCACGGCTTCCATCAGTGTGTAGCTGTCGGCATACGGATCGAAGCTGAGGCCCGAACTGTCGGCCACGACACGAAAGTCATTCAGCAGATTGTCGATCATCGCCGAATGCCGGCGGAAGTTGTCCAGCCCCGACGAACCCTGCATGAGCTGCCGGACCGACGTCCACTCGTCGCGCATGCGCGCGAGATTGGACGTCTGCTTCAGCAGATCCGGCGATGCGACGGCCAGTTTGTCCAGCGCCGCCAGCGACTGTTCGACGTCCGCCGCCTTGGCGTCCACCTTCCCGGCCAGCGAGGCGTCACCATTGAGCCAGGTGGAGGACAGGCCGCGGTGCTGCTGCACGGCCACCAAGGTGGCGATGAGCGAGCGGATATAGGCGGAGCCGGTGCGCTCGTTCTCCATCTGCTTGACCGCCTGCAGGCGGAAGCTGACCAGCACCGCGAACAAGACGACCATGGAAAGCAGAAGGATGCCGAGAACCAGCATCATTTTCGGCGCAAAGCGCAGGCGCGACATCAGGATGCGGGCGGGCGACAGCAGGGCATTCATGGGCGGTTACTCCGGGCTATGCAGGTTCAGGGCATATGCACGCTCGGTGGCGCGGCGTACTGCGCCACCTGGTGAAGGCACGTCTTCCGAATATTGATCTCGCAATCGTTTACGGTCAGGTCTGGTACAACTAAAGCGGCCATGGCGTGCGCTCCGGCCATTGGGCGGACACCGCGGAGCGGACTTTTCGCGCCGGCAACGCGCGCACGCCTCACGCCATGTAACCGATGCGGAACCCGCCCCACTGTCGCCCACCGACGTGGATGGGGGCGGAAATGTCGTGCACCACCTCGCCGGTATCGCGGCGGTAGGTCTGGATGAGCCAGGGCTGGTTGTGCTGGCCACAGCGCCGCCCGACCGGATCGTCGAAGATGCGCTTGGTGCGGTTGCCCACCATGTCCTTCTTCTCGTCGCCGGTCAGCGGCTGGCTGAAGCGCTTGTTGTGCGTCGGGAAGTAGCCCTTGCGGTCCACCGCGCCGGCGTAGATGACGGCGCGATCGCGGTCCAGAAATGGCTCCTGTATCGGCGGCAGCAGCCGGTCGGTCAATGCATCGAAGCGCGTGTGGTATTTGGTCGGCCGGGTGCCCGGAATGGCCTGGTAGTTTTCATCGAACAGGTCATCGAGCGTGATGTCGCCGCGTTTCACGGCGGCCTCCAGACAGGCACCGACCTCGGCCGCCCCCTGCATCACCAGCTCCGGCATGCGGGCATGCACGCCGACCGCCTCCTCGGCATAGCTGCCCAGCCGGAACACCTGTCCCAGCTCGATCAGATTGCTGGACAGCACATCCAGCCGCCCGACGTCGCGCGCGGTGGCAATCGAAATGTCCCGGTTCGACTCAGCCGTTTCGAGTATCTGCTCGACCCTCTGCCCGACCTGGCTTCCGAGTGCGGTGTTCTGACGCATGGCCTCGGTGGTTCCGCCTACGCGTTCCAGCGTGGCATCGGCACAGGAACGTATGTCTTCCAGGGTACGCACCGCTTCCGAAGTCAGCTCCGCGCCTCTGCGCGCATCCGCGGAACTGGCGTGAATGGCGGCCGCGGCATCCTGGGTATCGCGCTGGACCGACGAAATCATGGCGTCGATCTGGCCGGTGGATATCGCGGTACGTTCAGCCAGCTTGCGCACCTCGTCCGCGACCACGGCAAAACCGCGGCCTTGCTCGCCAGCCCGCGCCGCTTCGATCGCCGCGTTCAGCGCAAGCAGATTGGTCTGTTCCGCAATTTCGCGGATCACCTGCACCACGCCGCCGATTTCCTGGGAACGTCGCCCGAGTTGCTCGATACGCCGGGCGCTGTCGGACACGCTGGCCGCCAGCGCGGATATTTCGCGTGCCACGCGCCCCACGACATCGCTCCCCTGTTCGGACAGGCTGCGCGACCTGCGTGCATCCTCCAGCGTTTCGGCGGCCGAACGCACTGCATCATCCAGGCTTTGGGTCATGTTTCCGACATCGCCGTTCGCCGCGCGCGAGGCCTCGCACTGCTGCTCTGCCGCATCGGCCACCCGGCGGGCATCGCCACTCAGACCACCGCAGCTCTCCTGCAGTCGCTGCGATGTGAACAGCATCTTGGCCATGGCGGAGGCGAACTCCGACTGCAGCTTGTCATGCCAGTCGGCGAGACGGTGCAGCAGAGGATGCTTCTGCGCACCCAGACGCAAGGTCAGATCGCCAGACCTTCGTGCCGCGTCAATCCTGGAGAGCAGCGCTGCGAGAGGAAGTTCGAGCCGCCTGCGGACGACAAAGCCGGTCAGCGCACACAGGGCAGCAGACAAGGCGCACGCGATGGCCAGTGAAAGGACGGTAAGCGCGCCGCCCGCGAGAACCGAAGCGAGCACGTGGCCAGCCATGACGGCTGCCCAGATGAGCACCCATGACCATCCGATGCGGATGCTGCGCGGAAACGCTGCCATGCTCACCTCCCCCTGTCATCCGGCAAGCGGCCCTGCAAACCGTTGCGCGGAGCCTTGAATTGAACAGATTGTTCAAATACTTACGGCAAGAGGCGCGAGGAACTTTATGGCGGGATCGCGGCGGCCCCCAGGGTGCGCGGCCGCGGCTCCGTCGCGCATCAGATCACACTGAACAGCTTGTGGAAATTCGCGACCTCGATGACTTCGCGCACCGACTGCACGCAGTGGGCAAGCGTAATGTCGCAGTCGGCCGCACGAGCCTTGTCCCTGAGCATGAGCAGCATGCCGAGCGCCGAACTGTCCATGTATTCGACGGCGGACAGATCGAGCTCGATGTGACGGATATCGCCCTGCGCAAGCAGGCTTTCCGTGATTTCGCGGAAGTCGCGATGGGAAGAGAAATCGAAGCGGCCGCTCAGCGCGACACATGCGCTGTCAGCTTCGGTGGTGGTCCGTATGTCCATGAGGGAATCCATAAATCTCGAATCTCCGGCGGTCAGGCCTGGGCGACGATGCGGCGCCCCGCCTGCAGGGCAGCCATGATGCGGTCGGCGACCTGGGTGAGCGGCGCCACTTCACAGCAGCCGCCGATCTGGGCTGCTTCGCGCGGCATGCCATAGACCACGCAACTTTCCTGGTCTTGTCCTATCGTCCATGCGCCCGCGCGACGCATGGCGAGCATGCCCTGCGCGCCGTCCTTGCCCATTCCGGTCAGCAGCGCCGCGACGGCTCCCGAGCGCGCGTGCTGTGCGGCAGAATTGAACAGGATGTCCACCGCCGGACGATGTCTGTTGTAGGGCGGCGTCTGCAGAAGCTCGCACACATAGCCCGGGCCGGAGCGACGGATCTCCAGGTGCGAATGGCCGGGAGCGAGGTAGGCATGGCCGGGAAGTATGCGTTCCCCCTGCTCCGCCTCCTTCACGATCACGCGGGCCAGCGAATCCAGGCGACGGGCGAAGCTCGGCGTGAACATTTCCGGCATGTGCTGCACCATCACGATGCCCGGAACGTTTTCCGGCAGATGACAGAGCACCTCCTTGATCGCCTCTGTCCCCCCGGTGGACGCGCCGATGCAGATGATGCGATCGCCCCAGGCGCTGGTCGCGACCGGCGAGGACGGACCCGGACGCGCCAGCGCACTCGCGCCCGGAGAAGGGGACGGCGTGGGCACTCCCCGCATCACGCGCACGCGCGCGCTGTAGGCGGTCCGTATCTTTTCCTGGATTTCCTGGACATAGGCGGGAGGCAGTCCGGTCAGCGAGCCGCGGGGTTTGGTCACGAAATCGACGGCCCCAAGCTCGAGCGCCTGCAGCGTGGTTTCGGATCCCTGCGCAGTCTGGCTCGATATCATGACGACCGGCATCGGCCGCAGGCGCATCACTTTCTCGAGAAACTCGAGCCCGTTCATGTCGGGCATCTCGACGTCCAGAGTCATGACATCGGGCGCCAGATCCTTCACCTTCTGCCGGGCCACCGCAGCATCCGGCGCCGAACCCACCACCTCCATGTCGGGCGCGCCATTGATGATTTCTGCGAGGACGGCGCGCATCACGGCAGAGTCATCGACGACCAGTACCTTGATCTTCATGCCCAGCTCCTCCTGTGCATGCCGCGCTTGTGCAAGCCTGCCCGACGACGCACTCCACATACACCTGCCCCCATGGTCAGGTGAACAGTTCGATATCGCCGGACGCATCCTCGTGCACCAGCTTTTCCCGGTACGCCTGCTCGCGGCGGGCCAAAGTATGCAGGTCGGTGCGCGCCAGCTTCTTCATCAACACACGGCCACCCTGCGGAAAGAAATAGACCTTGCGCGCGTGCACGTCGAGCAGATCCTGCGCCAGAACCGGAATGCCCTCCCGGCTCAGGTAGTCGAGCACGAACTGCGCATTGCGCTCACCGACCTGCGAATGGCCAAGCAGCGACATGACTCGCCCTCCGCCGAACACCTTGGCGCGCAATGCGTGCCTGCGCGCCCCCGACTTGATCAGTTCGTTGATGAGCACTTCCATCGCGAAAGCACCATACCGGGCCGAGCGTCCGATCACATCGCCGGAGGCATCCGGCAGCATGAAGTGATTCATGCCGCCCAGGCCGGCCTCGCCATCGAGGATGCAGGCCGCAACACAGGAACCGAGCACGGTCACCAGCATCTTGTCGCGACTGACGAAGAACTCGCCCGGCAGTATCTTCACCGCAGCGCGCTCGAAGGTGCGATCGAAATAGTGCTGATCCGCCCTGTCATCCGGTACGACCGGTCCGCCTTCAGCGCCCCTGGTCAGCTCGCGCATAGACAGTGCGTCCCAGATTGCGGAAGAGGTCGACGGCATGCGAGAAGCTCTCGGAATGGCCGGCAAACAGAAGTCCCTCGGGGCGCAGCAGCGGCACATAGCGCTTCAGGATGCCGTACTGCGTGGGCTTGTCGAAATAGATCATCACGTTGCGACAGAATATGGCTTCCAGCGGCCCACGCACTGGCCAGTTCGGTTCGAGCAGGTTCACCCGTGTGAAGCGGATGAGCTTCTGCAGTTCCGGTCGCACCCTGACTTCGCCAGCCCGCGTTCCGGTGCCGCGCAGGAAATACTTGCGCACCAGTTCCGGCGACAGCCGTTCCACCCGCTCCTCGCCATAGGCGCCGGCCTGTCCGTGAGCAAGCACCTGGGTGTCGATGTCGGATGCGATGATTTCCACCGGAGGGTTCATCGATCCGTACAGTTCGCAGCAGGAGATGGCGATCGAGTAGGGTTCCTCACCGGTCGAGGCCGCACTGCACCAGATGCGCGCGCTCGGTTTGCCGAGCCGGGCCAGGTGGTCCTTCAGGATGTCGAAGTGATGCGACTCGCGGAAGAAGGAGGTCAGATTGGTGGTCAGCGAGTTGACGAAGGTTTCCCACTCGGTGCGGTCGTTGCGTTCGAGGCGCCGGATGTAGTCGGCGAAGGTGACATCGCCGGTCGCCCGCAGGCGGCGAGCAAGCCGGCTGTAGACCATGTCGAACTTGATGGGCGAAAGGGAGATGCCGGCGTACTGATGGATCATCTTCGCGATACGGTCGAAGTCCTCGCGCGTGAATGCGAATTCGCGATGCCCTTGCGCCAGCGTCTTGACCTCGGAAAGCTGGCGCGTCACTTCGGCTGCGTGGTGCGTCACCACGCTCGGTTTGCCAAGTGTAGTCATGATGGGCCCCCTGGCCGTCGTTGGCGTGCTGCGTTCAGTCATGTTCAGAACTCTTCCCATTCTTCGCCGATCTCGGGCAGCGGCAGGGTCGGGCCACGCACACCGCGCGAAGACACGCGAAAGCGCGGCTGCACCGGCATGTTGGCGGCTTCTCCCGAGGGCACGCGCGACGCGCCGGTGTATGCCGGGGCGCTCGCCGCGTCCTGTCCCAGCCTGAATCCACCGACCACCTTGAGCAGCGCGCGCGCCTGTTCCTCCAGACTCTCCGCCGACGCCGCAGCCTCCTCCACCAACGCCGCGTTCTGCTGCGTCACCCCGTCCATCTGGCTCACCGCCTGCGTCACCTGCGCTATCCCCGACGCCTGCTCCTGACTCGCCAGCGCAATGTCCGTCACCAGTCCCGTCACCTGACGGAAGCTCTCCACCACTCGCTCCATCGTCTCCCCGGCCTGCTCCACAAGCTTCGCACCACCATCCACCCGCTCCACCGAATCCGCGATCAAACCCTTGATCTCCTTCGCCGCCTGCGCACTGCGCTGCGCAAGACTTCTCACCTCGCTCGCAACCACCGCAAAACCCCGCCCCTGCTCTCCCGCCCGCGCAGCCTCCACCGCCGCGTTCAGCGCAAGGATGTTCGTCTGGAACGCGATCGAATCAATCACGCCTATGATGTCCGCGATCTTCCGGCTCGAACCCTGGATCTCTCCCATCGTCTCCACCACTCGACGCACCGTCTGCGCTCCACGCATCACCTCGTCGTTGCTCGACTGGCCCAGCGCATTCGCCTTCTGCGCACTCTCCGCGTTCTGCCTCACCGTCGCGTTCAGCTCCTCCATCGAACTGGCCGTCTCCTCCAGCGAACTCGCCTGTTCCTCCGTGCGCGAACTCAGGTCGCTGTTGCCCGCAGATATCTCCCGCGCCGCCGTGTTGATCGCCTCCGTCGCCTCCTTGATCCGCCCTACAACCTCCCGCAACTTCTCCACCGTCGTGTTCGTGTCATCCTTCAACTGTCCGAACATCCCTTCGTAATCGCGCTCGATCTTGCGGCTCAGATCCCCTCCCGCAACCGCATTCAGCACCGATGCAACATCCTCCAGACTGCCCGCAACCTGACCCACCAGCGCGTTCAGACCCTCCGACAGGTCCCGGAAAAATCCCTCCTTGCCATCAACCTCCAGACGGCTGACGAAATCGCCACGCGATGCCGCATCAACCAGCGCCGTAACCTCCTTCTGCAAACCAACCTCCCCGGTACGGTCCGTCCACTCCGCAACCATCCCCAATACCTCTCCTGCAGGGGAGACGATGCGCGTGGTGACCACATCGAAAATGTGGGCCCCGATTGCCAGCTCGCTCTGCTCGCCGCTGCCGTGGGCGCGCTTGCCACGGATGAATGCCGGATTGGCACACAGTGCCGACACATGGCTGCCCACGATGCGATCCACCGAGAAGCCCGGCACACTGGCACGGACATCGCCCTCGATACGACGCAGCGTGCGCAGCATCGCGTTGTTCGCATAGATCACCTCACCCCGCGCGTCGGCAATGCGCACATTGGTCGCAACCGCGTCCAGGGCCTGGCGGATGCGCAGATTCTCGTCGGCGACGCGGCGCTCTTCCGCCATATCCGCGCCAAGCTTGATCTTCATGGTCTTCATGCCATCGAGAATGGTCACCATTTCGTCGCTGCGCGAAGTATCGATATGGACATCGAGTCGTCCTTCCGCAAGGCGATTCACGATCGCCTTCACCTCCGTGATCGGCCTCATGATGGCGCGCAGCAGGAGCCAGGCGCTGAGCATGGCCATCAGTACGCCGAGCACGAGCAAGCCCGAAATCACGCCCAGGGAGGAGGACGAGTACGACCTCACCTTCTCGATCTCTTCACCTGCGACGCGTATCTGCAGATCGATCAGTTCGCTCACCTTGTCCGAAATCGGATCGATCACCGGATAGAGCTGGTTCGCGGTGAAGGCCGCAAGCGCTGCCGCATCCTTCGCCTTCAGTATGGCCTCAAGCCGCACGATGGCGGCATCGGCCGCCTGCATCAGCGGCATGGCCTGCGCAACCAGCGCCTTCTCCTCGTCCGTCAGGTGCGCCGCACGATAGGACGACCAGTTGCGCTCGATCGCTGAACGCGCATCCTCCAGATTGCGCAGCCCGCTCGCCGCATCGATGTTCCCGTTGCGCACCTTGTGCGCGCTATCGACGATGCTTACCGCGTACATGTCCGCCACCACCTTGAGCTGACGCGTGGGCAGGACGCGGTCCTGATAGACCCCCTTCAGCGCATCTTCGCCATGCTGCATGGCGTTCATGCCGACCAGGGCCATCACGGCCATGGCCAGACCCAGCATGGCCACGATGCTGAACATGCGGGCACGTATGCTCAGTCCGGCAAGGAAGCGGGCAGGCGAGAAAGTGGTCCTGACGACCTGTCCGTCGCGAAGGGCAAGACCGTGTGCCCGCCCTTCACGGAATGCCCGGTAGGCCGGCTCGACGTCGCGTATCTCTTCCGGTGTGGCACGGGTGCGCATGGACATGTAGCCGGTGATCTGGCCGTGCTCGAATACCGGGGTGGCATTCGCCATCACCCAGTAGTGGTCGCCGTTCTTGCAGCGGTTCTTGACCAGCCCGCTCCATGGCCGCCCGGCCTTCAGGCAGGACCACATGTCCGCAAAAGCCTCCGCAGGCATGTCCGGATGGCGGACGATGCTGTGTGGCTGACCGACCAGTTCGCTCTCTGAAAATCCGCTGACGGTGATGAAATCCTGATTGGCGTAGGTGATGCGCCCCTGCAGGTCGGTACGCGACACCAGGTGGTCCGATTCGCTCAGCACGCGTTCCTGACCGGTCACCGTCGAGTTCTGTTGCATGTCCAGCATCCTTTCCACTGCCTTCTAGGCGTTGGCGGCAGCACGCCGCATCGCGTCATGTCTCTTCGAAACGGGCGCCGCAGCAAGCCTGAATCCACCGACCACCTTGAGCAGCGCGCGCGCCTGTTCCTCCAGACTCTCCGCCGACGCCGCAGCCTCCTCCACCAACGCCGCGTTCTGCTGCGTCACCCCGTCCATCTGGCTCACCGCCTGCGTCACCTGCGCTATCCCCGACGCCTGCTCCTGACTCGCCAGCGCAATGTCCGTCACCAGTCCCGTCACCTGACGGAAGCTCTCCACCACTCGCTCCATCGTCTCCCCGGCCTGCTCCACAAGCTTCGCACCACCATCCACCCGCTCCACCGAATCCGCGATCAAACCCTTGATCTCCTTCGCCGCCTGCGCACTGCGCTGCGCAAGACTTCTCACCTCGCTCGCAACCACCGCAAAACCCCGCCCCTGCTCTCCCGCCCGCGCAGCCTCCACCGCCGCGTTCAGCGCAAGGATGTTCGTCTGGAACGCGATCGAATCAATCACGCCTATGATGTCCGCGATCTTCCGGCTCGAACCCTGGATCTCTCCCATCGTCTCCACCACTCGACGCACCGTCTGCGCTCCACGCATCACCTCGTCGTTGCTCGACTGGCCCAGCGCATTCGCCTTCTGCGCACTCTCCGCGTTCTGCCTCACCGTCGCGTTCAGCTCCTCCATCGAACTGGCCGTCTCCTCCAGCGAACTCGCCTGTTCCTCCGTGCGCGAACTCAGGTCGCTGTTGCCCGCAGATATCTCCCGCGCCGCCGTGTTGATCGCCTCCGTCGCCTCCTTGATCCGCCCTACAACCTCCCGCAACTTCTCCACCGTCGTGTTCGTGTCATCCTTCAACTGTCCGAACATCCCTTCGTAATCGCGCTCGATCTTGCGGCTCAGATCCCCTCCCGCAACCGCATTCAGCACCGATGCAACATCCTCCAGACTGCCCGCAACCTGACCCACCAGCGCGTTCAGACCCTCCGACAGGTCCCGGAAAAATCCCTCCTTGCCATCAACCTCCAGACGGCTGACGAAATCGCCACGCGATGCCGCATCAACCAGCGCCGTAACCTCCTTCTGCAAACCAACCTCCCCGGTACGGTCCGTCCACTCCGCAACCATCCCCAATACCTCTCCTGCAGGGGATTTCACTGGCGTCGTGATCACGTGGAAGACATGAGGTCCGATGTGCAACACGCTGCGCTCGCCCCTGCCGAGCGCCTCGCGCGTGCGGACGAAATCAGGGTTGTTGCAGAGCATGGACACATCGCATTCGAGCAGGCGATCGGCCGAGAACTGCGGAACCTGCCTGCGGATGTCCGGTTCGATGCGGCGGACGGTTCGCATCATCGCGTCGTTGGCATAGATGACCGTGCCGCGTGCATCGGCGATGCGTACATTGGTGTGCACAAAATCCAGGGCCGTGCGGATGCGCAGATTCTCGGCGGCGATCCGCCTTTCCTGTTCGATACGGACGGCCAGATCGTTGCGCATGCGTTCGAGTGCCGCGAGCAACCGGCCGATTTCGTCCTGCTCTCCGGCTTCGATGCGTCGGTCCAGAACACCGGACGAAATATCCTGGGCGTGCGCGCCTGCAATGTGAAGGCGCCGCGCGACCGCAAGACCCAGGCGATAGCCGGTCAGACTGATGGCAAGGCCGATGGCCAGCGCGATGGCTGTGGCAATCCAGACTTCGCGCACCAGGGTGTCGGACAGGTCACGCGTATTCACCTCGCTGCCCAGTGTCCAGTCCCAGGGTTCGAACACCTGCGTGTCGGTGGTCATGCCATCGCTGCGCGTGACAAGCGATTGCGCGGGTTGGCCAACGAGGTCGGGACGCGTGGAATGGAGCAGCACCCGGGACGCCCCGTCGCTCACCCAGAGACCACTGGCCCGCTCGCGTGAAAGAGCGCCCAGCATCGCCAGCGCCTGCATCTGCGCGTCCTGTCGGCCAAGCTGGCCCGTGACCACGCGATGCCGGAAATCGTGCAGAAGGTTGACCGCCGCCGCGACGCGATCGCGCGCCACCGCCTGCCGGTCCTCGAACATATTCGTACGCATCGCCGACAGCAGGACGATCGCCTGCAGGACGATGCCGGACACCGCGACGGCAACGATCCAGAACAGTTTCCGGCGCACGGAAGGACGGGATCCCAACCCGTCCGGCAGGGTCCTTTCGCTCGTCACGGCCGCTCTCCGGCACTTGTACCCTCGTCGCTCAGCGCCATCTCCGGCGCCAGCATGAGCTTCTCGATATCGACCACGATGAGCATGCGATCATCGTATGTGGCCAGACCGTGGATATAGCGCGTATCAAGACGGGACGAGAACTCGGGGGCGGGAAGGACGTCGGCATGGGCCAGCGCCATCACGTCGGATACGGCGTCGACCACCATACCGACGATACGCCCGCCCAGATTCAGGATGATGGTCACCGTGAACGGCGTGTACTCGACAAGGCCGACACCGAACTTGATGCGCAGGTCGACCACCGGGACGATGAGGCCCCGCAGGTTGATCACACCCTTGATGAAAGCCGGTGCGTGAGCAATGCCGGTGACCGCGTCGTAACCGCGGATCTCCTGCACCTTGAGTATATCGATCGCATATTCCTCTTCGCCAAGCCTGAAAGTGAGGTATTCGCTGCTGGCCCCGTCGCGCACTGCGGCGTCCGAACGCAGCGTCGGCATGTTCACCACTTCCGTCATCGATCGCCCCCTCCCCGGAGCATGTCGTCCGGCACGGGCGCAGGTTGAATACCCTGCCGACCCACTCCGTCGATGTCGGAATTAACGGCGGCGGCGAATCCGCCTTGAGAGAGACAGCTCCCCGTCAGGCCGCCACGGTAAGCAGATGGCGCGCCGACTGGACCAGGAAGGGCACATCGAGGATGAGACCGACATGGCCGTCCCCCATGATGGTGGCGCCGGATATGCCCGGTACCTTGCGATAGTTGGCTTCAAGGCTTTTGATCACCACCTGGTGCTGACCCAGAAGTTCGTCGACGCTGAGCGCGATCTTCTCGCCATCGGACTCCAGGATGACCAGTATCCCGGCACTGCCGCCGGCATCCTTTCCCATGGCGGTGCTCAGGGGAAGCACCGTCAGGAACTCGTTGCGCACCTGCACCAGGCGTTGCTCCCCTCCCACGCTCTTGATCATGGACGGCTCCGGCTGCAGCGATTCGACCACGTGATTGAGCGGAACGATGTAGGTGTCGCTGCCCACGCCCACCGACATGCCATCGAGAATGGCGAGCGTGAGCGGCAGGCGGACCGTCATGCGGGTGCCGCTGCCAGGCAGGGAATCGATATCGATGCGGCCGCCCATCGAGGTGATGTTGCGCTTCACGACATCCATGCCGACACCGCGGCCGGACACCTCGGTCACCGCCTCCGCAGTCGAGAAGCCGGCCTCGAAAATCAGCGACCACACCTCCTGGTCGCTCAGATTGTCGCCTGCTGGCAGTTCCCGCTCGCGTGCCTTGGCGAGGATGCGTTCCCGATTCAGACCGGCCCCGTCATCGATGACCTCCACCACGATATGCCCGCTCTGATGGAAAGCCTTGAGCGTGATCGTGCCTTCGCGCGGCTTTCCTGCGGCCTCTCTGATGTCCGGTCCTTCTATGCCGTGATCCAGACTGTTGCGGACAAGATGGGTCAACGGATCCGCCAGACGTTCGATGAGGCCACGATCCAGTTCGGTCGATTCGCCTTCCAGCACCAGTCTGACCTGCTTGCCCAGCTTCTGCGACAGGTCTCGGACGACGCGCGGAAAGCGCGAGAACACCATGGAGATCGGCAACATGCGGATGGACATGACCGACGCCTGCAGGTCACGGGTATTGCGCTCCAGTTGCTGCACGCCATTGAGCAGGCGTTCGAAGGCCACCGGGTCCAGCGTCGACGAGGCGGATGCCAGCATGGCTTGCGTGATCACGAGTTCGCCCACCAGATTGATGATCTGGTCAACCTTGTCCACACCGACTCTTATCGACGCATCGGCCGCGGACGAACTGCGCCCCGGGCGTGTCGGGCGTTCGTCGCCGGCAGGCGGCGCCGGACGGACTGCAGGAAGCACCGGCAGTTCGGCGGACGAACCGTTCAGCGGCTCGAAGAAGCCATAGCCCGGATCGACGTCGCCCGCTGGAACACCTGGCGCATCGTCAAAAAAGCCGAACCCGTCATCGCTGCCGGCCGGCGCCGGCGGCTGCTCGAACAGGCCCCACCCTGCGTCGTCCTCGTCTGCAATCAGGCGGAAACTTCCCGCCTGCGCGGCGAATTCGACGATGTCTCGCAGCAGGCCGGCATCGGTGCCGGCAGCGGCTCGTCCGTGCCAGCCGCCGCCGTCGGCGACCTCCGGTCCGGTCACGGTCAGGCCGCGTGCGCAGAACTCGGCACACATATTGGCCACCACCGCCGCGGGATCCGGACAGTCCGCCGGCAGATCGAAGGCAAAGTGCGTTGCCGCCGTGCCGACCTTGTCGTCGCCCTTCGGCGGGCTCTCGAGATAGAGCGCTCTCAGCCGCACACATACGCGTGCAGTGCGCGGCAGGTCGGCGCTGCCCTCGCCGCGATGGGCGGCCAGCAGATGGCGCAGCAGGTCTCCGGCCTCGATCGAGGCGTCGACGATGTCCGCGTTCATCGCAAGGTCGTGCTTGCGCACGCGATCAAGCAGGGTCTCCAGCTCGTGGGTCACATCGGCCAGATCCTGAAAGCCGAAAGTACCCGCGCTGCCCTTGATCGAGTGCGCGGCACGGAATATCGCATTCATCTGTTCGTCATCGATCCGCGCAAGATCGATGTCGAGCAGCATCCGTTCCATGTTCTCCAGGTGCTCCGCGGTTTCCTCGAAGAACACCTGGTAGAACTGGCTCATGTCGACGGCCATCGCTGTGCTCCGGGCGGATGCGTCGTCAGCCGATCACCTTGCGCACCACCTCGACCAGCTTCTGCGGATCGAAGGGCTTGACCAGCCAGCCGGTCGCGCCGGCTGCCCGCCCTTGCGCCTTCATCGCATCGGACGATTCGGTCGTCAGCATCAGGATGGGCACCGTCTTGTACTGCGCCATCGCACGCAGGCCCCGTATGACCGCCAACCCGTCGAGCCTCGGCATGTTCTGGTCGGTCAGCACCAGATGCACCGGCTGCCGCTTCGCCTTCTCCAGGCCGTCTTCCCCGTCCACCGCCTCGATCACGTCGTAGCCGGAGTTTTTCAGTGTGAACGACACCATCTGCCGGATGGAAGCCGAATCGTCTATTGCCAGTACCGTCTTTGCCATGGCCTCTTTCCTTCAGAACAGTTCAATCTCGCCTTCCCGGTAGCTGCTGTGCCGTACCGGGTTGCTTCCGTTCACTATCGTCAGCTGTTCCAGCGCCGCATTCACCTTGTCCACCCGCTCCTGCGACAGCACACCGCCGGCCGCGCAACGGCACAGTTCCTTCACGCTGCGCATCAGGGCGTCGATCGAATCGATGCGCCGCTGCACGTGGCCGAGCAGTTGGGCCGTCATGTCCTGGAACTGCAGTGACTTGACCGCCTCGGCGACCGCGGAATCGACACGGCCGACGGACGCTCCCAAGGTTTCGATGGACATCCGCCGTTTCTCGTGCAGCGCTTCCAGGCTCATCACCACCTGCTGCACGCGCGCTTTCGATTCGAGCGCGAAGGTCATGTCCTGACCCGCCATCTCGGCCAGAGCAGCTTCGGCCAGTTGCACGCACTCGAGTACGCGACCCACTCGTTCCACGATCTGCTGGTTGAATTCGTCGGTGCGCCCCGACAGATTGCGGACCTCGTCCGCCACCACCGCGAATCCGCGCCCCGCCTCACCCGCGCGCGCGGCCTCGATGGCCGCATTGAGCGCGAGCAGATTGGTCTGCCGTGAAATGCCGGTGATCTCGTCGAGCAGGTTGCGCACCCCATGAGTCTCGCGCGCGATGCCCTCGGTCAGTTCGACCAGATGCATGCTCAGCTTGCTGTTGTGAAGCACGCCGTCGACCACCTTCTGCATGGTGTCCGAGGTTTCATTGACGAAGCCCTCGAAATCGAACTTCTCGCCATCACCACCGCTGAGCGCCAATGCGGTTTCGCGCTGCGTCGTCGTTTCGCCGAGCATGTTCTGGAAGCTGTCCATCAGACCGGAAATGGCCTCGCGCAGAAGGATCTGTACGCGCGAAAGCTCCTCGTTCATGTGCAGGCACTGCGACTGCACCGACTCGGAGGAGCCGATCACCCATTGGTGACCGCCATCGGCGGCGGGGGGACTGCCCTGACTGTCGGTTGCGTCGACAACAGCGACCGTGCTGCGCCTCGCAGCCGCGAACAGCACGAGCGTCCACACGGCGCAGGCAAAGAGGAGCACGAGGACGGGATGGATGCGCAGATCGGGCAGCAACACACCGACGACCAGGGCGCCCATCATGGATATCGCCCAGGAAACCGCCATGGGCCGGATACCGGTGTTCATGGGTGACGAATGCAGATGAAGGATGCGACAAGCCCGTTATCGGCCGCAGGCCTGTCAGCTTGAATGCCGGCCGTATGGCACCCGCCGCATACCTGGATTTCCATGACATCCGCGCCTGCGGAACGATCGATGATGCTCACGGTGGAGTCACCGCGCCGCGAGCCCCGGCAACATCCTCGACGTCAACCGTCTGGCCGTCGGCGAGGAATGCCTCCTCGGTCGCGCGGTTCAGCACGACAATGCTGATGCGGCGATTGATCGGATTGAACGGATCATCCTTGTCGAACGGCACGATGGAACTCATGCCGACCACCCGCAGCACCTTGTCGGGATCCATGCCACCGGCGATGAGCTCTCGTCTCGACGCGTTGGCGCGGTTGGCCGACAGTTCCCAGTTGGAGAAGCCGCCAAGGCCGCCAGCGAACGGCGCAGCATCGGTATGGCCGGACAGGAACACCTTGTTCTGCACCTGATTCAGTATCAGGCCGATCTCGCGCAGTATCACCCGGGTGTAAGGCTGGAGCTGGTCGCTTGCCGACGCGAACATCGGCCTGTTCTGTTCGTCGACGATCTGTATGCGCAACCCCTCCGCGGTGACATCGAGCATGAGCTGGTTACGGAAGGGCCGCAGATCCGGATTGGCTTCGATGCGCGCTTCGATCTGGCTCTTCAGTTCGTTGAGCTTGATGCGTTCGAGCCGCTGCAGTTCCTCCTTCTCCTTGCGCATCTGGTTCTCGTCCGCACTCGAATTGGCATTGACCGTTCGGCGTTGCGCCTCGACCTGACCATGCTTCACCTGACCGGCCTGGCGCGTCAGATCCTGACCGCCGCCCTGGAGCACGCTGGAACTGTCTCCCGAACCTGCGCCGCCCGCGCTTTGCGCCACCCGCAAGGGATTCTCGAAAAACTCCGCGATGCCTTCGAGATCGCCCTGTGACGTCGAGCCGAGCAGCCACATCAACAGAAAGAAGGCCATCATCGCGGTCACGAAGTCGGCATAGGCGATTTTCCAGGCGCCGCCATGAGCGCCGCCGCCGCCCTTCTTGATCTTCTTGACGATGATGGGCTGCTGGGTGTCGTCAGCCATGTGCGCTCACCTGCCTGTGCGTTCGTGCCGGAAACCGCGGGCCTACTTGCCCTTGCGGCTCTTCACTTCCTCTTCCAGCTCCTTGAAGCTGGGGCGGTCGGGCGAGAACAGCACCTTGCGGCCGAACTCGATCGCCACCTGGGGGGCATAGCCATTCATGCTGGCAAGCAGCACCACCTTCATGCATTCGTAGATCTTGCCGCCCTCTTCCATCTTCTGTTCGAGCTGTGAAGCGATAGGTGCAACGAAGCCATAGGACAGCAGGATGCCGAGGAAGGTACCCACCAGTGCGCCACCGATCATCTTGCCCAGCACCGCCGGCGGCTGACCGACCGAGCCCATCACGTTCACCACCCCCATCACCGCGACCACGATACCGAAGGCGGGCACACCATCCGCCATCTTGGACACACAATGCACCGCCACATGCTGTTCGGCATGATGGGTTTCGATCTCCGCATCCATGAGGTCGGCGATCTCGAACGCATTCAGATTGCCGCCCACCATCATGCGCAGGTAGTCGGTCAGAAAATCGACCGCGTGATGATCCGCAAGGAAGTTCGGATATTTCGAGAAGATGGGGCTGGACTCGGGGTTCTCGACATCGGCCTCGATGGACATCAGGCCTTCCTTGCGGACCTTGGCGAGAATTTCATACATCATCGCCAGCACATCCATGTAGAAGGCCTTGTTGTAGGCCGACCCCTTGAACACCGTGGGCAGGGCAGCGACTGTCGCCTTGATTGCGGGCATGCCGTTGCCGGCAACAAAGCCACCTATCATGAGGCCGAAGATGGCGACATACTCTGCCGGCACCCAAAGGGCGGCCAGGCTGCCGTGCAGTGCATAGGTGCCGACCGATGCTGCGAGAATGATCACGTAGCCGATGATCAGAAACATGGGCTTTCCCTGTCGTTAGACGGATTTTCAGGCGATCCGCTTGTGCCTGCCTGTTGGTCTAACGGCACCGCCCGGGGAAACTTGACGGCCCCGCACCGCACGCATTCCGGGTTGCCGGCCGCACAAAAAAAAGCCGCCGCGGGTTGCCCCGTGGCGGCGAGCCCCTCGCTTGCGCAAGGAGGAGGTCAGACAGGAGAAAGACCGGAAACCGGATCAGGCGGCTATCAGCGCCTCGCGCGCGCGCCGCGTCTTGCCGGCACGAGCGGGAATGTTGCACAGGCCGCAGACATAGCTGGCCTTGGGATCGTAGGCATGTGTCACGAAGTGGCCACCGCAGCAGGTGCATTCCGTCTGCTGCAGCAGACGGGCATCGAAGAAGCGGACCAGGGTCCACGCGCGGGTCAGGCTCAACACCTCTTCCATGCCGTGCGTCTGGACATGCTCCTGATAAAGCTTGAATGCCTTGACGATGCAGTCGAGCTGCTTGAGCGACGTGTTCTGCTTGAAGAAACTGAAGAAGGCCATGAACAGCGAGGCATGGGTGTTCGGCTGCCAGGTCATGAACCAGTCGGTCGAGAACGGCAGCATGCCCTTGGGCGGGGAGACACCTTTCACTTCCTTGTACAGCTTGAGCAGGCGCTCGCGCGAAAGATGGGTTTCTGCCTCCAGCAACTGCAGGCGCGCGCCCAGCTGGATGAGGTTGACCGCGAGTGCGATTTCGCGACCTTCGGAAACGATGCTCTTGTTCTTCATGACCGTAGCTCCGTGCGCGTGGGGATCAGGACACCGCTTCGACCGGCTGCGAGCAGGCCAGAATGGTGGCGTGAAGATGGGAGGTCGTCGCTTCGCGGCCATGGCTGGACAGCAGGCCAAGCAGCACCCGATCATCGAAGCGCAGTCGACACAGCATCATGTTGGCGCTGGCCATCTTGAGAACCTGGGCCGGTGACAGGGACTCGATCATGGCGGCGACTTCCTCGCTGACACCGAGGCGGAACATCGCCGCATCGCGATCTTCGCGGATCATCTGCTGCGCAAGCATCAGATATGCGAGGTTCAATTCGCGGATTTCGTTGAGCAAGCCCGTGTTCTTCATGTCTCTGACCCTCCTTTGATCCAGACGCGCAGTGCGTCTGTGTATGGAGGCATTGTGCCGAGCAGGGAGGCGACGCCCAATCAGGCGGCGGCGAAACTTGCTGTACGAACGTACAAACTGTTACATGTAGGAAATTTTCTTACACACGCGGACTTCCGACACGGGCGGGGGCGAGGAAACCCCGCACGCACGCGTGCTTACGGACGATCCGCCGCAAACTTGAGCGACGGCGGCTACGGTACAGGCGCAGGACGGACCGGCCCGCCGCACATGAACTTTGTCAGTGCCGCACCATGCCGGCCGTTGTAAGGCCGCCGTCGCGTATGCAACGGGTGATGCTGTCCGCGTCCACCGGGCGCGAAAAGAAGTAACCCTGAAAGCGGTCGCAGTGTTCACGCTTCAGGAAACCCAGTTGCTCCGGCGTTTCCACGCCTTCGGCCACGGTGGTCAGCCGCAGGCTGCGTGCCAGTGCGATGATGACGCGGATGATGGCCGCATCGTCCTCGTCCTCGCCGATGTCACGCACGAAGGACTTGTCGATTTTCACGATGTCGATGGGAAAACGCTTCAGATAGGACAGCGACGAGTACCCGGTACCGAAATCGTCCATCGAGATGCGCACCCCCATGTGCTTCAGCGCCTTGAGCATGCCTATGGTCGTTTCCGCATCCTTCATCAGCACCGATTCGGTGATTTCCAGCACCAGCTTGTCGGCCGGAAAGCCCGTGTCCTCCAGCGTGCTGCGTACCGTTTCGAGCAGGCGGGGCTGCGCGAACTGGACCGCCGACACGTTGACCGACACGCTCAGGTGATCAAGGCCAAGGCTGTGCCACCGCTTGCCCTGGCTGCATGCCTCGCGCATCACCCAGGCACCGATCTCCACGATGAGACCCGACTCGTCGGCCAGCGGAATGAAGCGGTCCGGCGACACCACGCCGCGCTGCGGATGTTTCCAGCGCAACAGGGCCTCCACGCCCGACACCTCGCCGGTTTCGCCGTTGAGTATGGGCTGGTAATGCAGAAAGAACTCGCCGCGCTGGACGGCGTGGCGCAGATGGGTTTCCAGCACCAGCTTCTCGGCCGAACTGGCCCTCAGCTCGCGCGAATAGAAATTCATGCTGTTGCCCCCCGAGCGCTTGACAACCGCCATGGCCGCCTCGGCGTTCATGATGAGCGACTGCGCATCGTCGCCGTCGTCCGGCGTCATGGCAATACCCACGGAGGCGGTCAGGTAGAGCTCGAGGCCATCCTTGTTCACCGGCGCAAGAAAGCAGTCCATCAGCCCCTGGGCGAACTGCACCGCCGCCTCACGCGTCCGGCACGAGGGTGCGAACACGCAGAAGCGGTCGCCACTCAGTCGCGCAATCATCGCTCCGGCGCCGGCGCGCTCGATGAGGCGGCGCACCACTTCGCGCAGCACGGCATTTCCGGCGTCGTAGCCGAAACTCGTGTTGATACGCAGGAAGTGGTCGATATCCACCACCATCAAGGTCGCGTGCTGCGCCTCGACGCTGCGCCGGGCGGTATCCAGCCAGTCGTCGATCTGCGCGCGCAGCAGCGTCTGGTTGGGCAGGGCGGACAGCGTGTCGAAGAAGGCGAGCGCGTGAATGCGGGCGTCCGCCGTCTGTACCGCGCGCCGTGCCTCGACACCGCGCAGCTCGCGCTCGATCACCGGCACCAGGCGCGCGATATTGCCCTTCTGCACGTAGTCGGCCACGCCATTGCGCATGGCCGAGAACGCCATTTGATCCGAAATCTTGCCGGAATAGATGATGAAGGGAATGTCATGTCCGCTGCGCCGCACGACGTCCAGCGCGGAGGCGGAATCGAAGCCGGGCATGGCGTGATCGGAAATGATGAGGTCCCAGTCGCGCTCTTCCAGAGCGCGTGCCAGATCCTGCGCGCTGTCCACGCGCTCCGAATAGGTATCGAGACCGCGCGCGCTCAACTGTGCGTTCAGCAGGAAGACATCGTCTTCGTTGTCCTCGACCATCAGTACCTTGATGGTCTTGAACCCACCGACCTTGTCCACATGGCGGTCCATTACATTCATTCCGGGGAGCGTGAACGATCAACGGAATGAATGGACGGCAAGGATTGCCGGAACTTGAGCGCCCGGGTCAGGCCCGTGAGGACATATTTCTCGGTAGGCGAAACGCGCCTTCCGGTCAGGTGGCGCGGCAGGCCCGGTTGCGTCCGTCCTTCTTTGCGTTCATGAGCGCCTGGTCGGCCAGCGTGAGCAGCGAATCCGCGTCCGGCATCGCGGCAAGCCGCCCGGCCGCGCCAATGCTGATGGAACTGGCCAGCCGCAGCCGCCCGGCCATGGTCGGCGTCGCGGCCACCGACGCGCACAGGCGCTGCGCGCAGGCCATGGCCTGATCGATATCGGTATCGGGACAGATGATGAGGAATTCGTCGCCCCCGGTGCGGCATATCACGTCCTGCGCCCGCGCCCCGTCACGCAGGGTGCGCGCGGTCCGTTCGAGGAGCTGGTCGGCCACGTCGCGTCCATAGGTATCGTTGATCTGCCGGAAGTGATCGATATCGATCAGCAGGCAGGACAATGGGCGCTCGCTGCGCAGCGAGATCGCCCATTCCTGGCCCAGACGACTCATCGCGTAACGCCGGTTGGGCAGACCGGTGAGAGAATCGGTCAGTGCGATTTCCTGCAGCCGGCGGTTGCTGATACCCAGTTCGGCCGCATAGCGCCGGATTTCCTCGCGCTCGATTTCCAGTTCCTTCTGCATGCGCACGAGACGCTGACCGGCGCGCAACCTCGCTTCCAGCACGCGCGGACGCAGCGGCTTCACCATATAGTCATCGGCGCCGGATTCGAAGGCCTCGATGAGGCGGGCATCGTCCTCGTGCCCGGTGAGCATGATGATGTAGATGGACCGGCCGATGCGGGTCTGGCGCAAGGTGCGCGTCAGTTCGAGGCCATTCATCTGTGGCATCGCCCAGTCGATCACCATGATGTGCGGCTGGAAATCCAGTGCGTGATCCATGCCCGCAACGCCATCGACCGCCGATTCGACCTGGTATCCATTGCGTTGCAGAAGTGCCTGCAGCGTCATGCGGGTGGAGGCATCGTCCTCGACCACAAGCACGCGCAAGCCGTCGCCGACTGGGGCATCGTTCGCCGCCGGCTGTGCCACCACCTGTTCCGGCGCGCCTGCCGGCGCCGCCGCGGGCGGCGCCGGATGGACGCTGGGGAGCGCGTAAGCGTCCACCGGCAGCATCCTGGACCAGTCCTTCCAGTCCAGAGCCACCTCGTCTATCAGCAGGCCGACCTGTTCCGGCACCCATTCCATGCGGGCTGCGAGCGCGCGCGCGGCATCCAGTTCCACCGCCTGCTCCGCGCCCTCGGTCATGCAGATGAACTGCACCGCTCGTGCGAGACCGAGCGCGAGCGTCAGGCCCTGTTCGCGCGATCCCGGTTCGAACACGGTGTGCAGTGCGTTGCGGTGACCGAGCACGGCCGACACGAAGAAGCGCGGCATGCCCCAGTCCTGCAGCATGGCGGCACTCAGTTCCACGTGGGTCATGGCGAAGGCCTGGCGTTCGAGCCCGAGCAGTGCGCCGGCATCGCCGCGCGCTTCGTCCAGCACCCGCGAATACTGCACCGGAAAAACGCTGGCCAGACCCAGTTCGCCGATGCTGGAAAGCAGACCGACGCTGAAACTCTCTTCCACCCCCGCGCTGCGCAGCCGCATCATGATCTTCTGCATCGCGATGGCACGGATGACCGATCCAGTCCAGAAACGCGAATACGGGAAACTGCGGCACAGCCCATCGCCGTTGCTCGAAATGAGCGAGAAGCCAAGCGCGAGATTGCGCACCGCAGCCATGCCCAGAACCGCCAGCGCATCGCGCAGCGCAACCACGGGACGCGAACCCGCCGGCAGCGTGCCATTGGCCGCGCGCACCAGACGTCCGACCAGCGCAGGATCGCCCTGTATCAGTCGCGCCAGCTCCGCCAGCGAGGCGTCGCCCCGCTGGCTGGTCCGCGCGATGGACAAGGCGATCCCCTTGGGCGACGGCAATTCGCCCGCTGCCTTGATCTCCTCGAAGCGGTTAAGATCGATCAGCTCATTCATATTTCAGTCACGACAACCCGCACGGCCGGCATGCCGCATCCTGCATGTCATGCAGCCCCTTACGGCGCGGGGGGCGCGGAACTTGAGGGCAGTCGGGGGGGCAGAACGCGGTCCGGCCCACGGCGCAGCCGAATCGGGCGGAAATCCCGACCTTGCGGCACGGTAAACTCCGCCATTCCTCTTCCATCCGACTGCCCGGTCGGGCGACGAACATGAAGTACTGCGCACACTGTGGCCACGAAGTCGAGCTCCGGATCCCGGACGGCGACAGCCGTATCCGTCATGTCTGTCCGTCCTGCGGCGCCATCCACTACCAGAATCCGCGCATGATCGTGGGCACGCTGCCGGTGTGGCACGAACAGGTGCTGCTGTGCCGGCGCGCGATCGAACCGCGTCATGGCTACTGGACGCTGCCTGCGGGATTCATGGAGAACGGCGAAAGCGCCGCCGAGGGGGCCATCCGCGAAACGCTGGAGGAAGCCTCGGCGCGGGTCGAGGTGATCGCGCCCTACACGATGGTCAGCGTGCCCTTCATCGACCAGATCCACCTGCTGTTCCTCGCCCGCCTGACGGATCTGGATTTCGCGCCCGGCAGCGAATCGCTTGAGGTGAAGCTGTTCTCCGAACAGGACATCCCGTGGAACGAGCTGGCTTTCCGCAGCGTGGCCATGACGCTGGACATCTTCTTCCGTGAAAGGCGGGAGGGGCGATTCGGCGTACATCATTTCACTTTGCAGCCGGTACCGGTAGCGCCACCGGGTACCGCGTGAATGTTCACACCGTGCCCGGCATGGCCGTGTCGGCGGCACCCAGGCTGAAACTGAAGCAGGCGCCCTGCCCCGGCTCACCGGTCGCGGCGACGTGGCCGCCGTGCAGTCGCACCGCCCTCTGCACGATGGCCAGCCCGATGCCGCTGCCCTCGTAATCACGGCTGTTGTGCAGGCGCTGGAAGGGTGAGAACAGGCGCCCGACATAGGCCATGTCGAAGCCGGCGCCATTGTCGCGCACGAACCATCCGGGTTGGCCTTCCAGCACGGTCTGCCCCATCTCGACACGCGCCTCGGGCTGCTGGCGGGAAAACTTCCACGCGTTGCGCAGCAGATTCTCGATCACCACTCGCGCAAGCCCGGGATCGGCGTCGCACCACAGACCTTCCGGGATGACCCACTGCACGCGTCGTCCAGGCGCCTCGATGTCGAGATCGCCGATCACATCGCGCGCAATGTCCGACAGGTTCACCAGACTGCGATGCACCTCGGCGCGCGACACGCGCGACAACTCGAGCAGATCATCGATCAATTCGCCCATGCGCTGGCTGTTGCGCCGTATCCGCGAAAGGTACTCGCGTCCCTGCTCGTCGAGCAGGTCGCCATAGTCCTCGACAAGAAGCCGCGAAAAGCCATCGAGCGCACGCAGCGGCGCGCGCAGGTCGTGCGACACCGAATAGCTGAAGGCCTCGAGTTCCTTGATGGCCGATTCGAGCGCTGCGGTGCGCTGACCGACACGACGTTCCAGTTCGTCGTTGTGCGACCGTACGTTCTCGACATGCTCTGCCTGCATCCTCGCGGCTTCCCGCTGGTCGGTCACATCGCGCCGGACCGACACGAGACCGGTGAAGTCGCCGTCGTCGTCGGTCAGTGGAATGATGGCGACCTCGTAGATGCGCGGGTCGTTGCCGGCCAGATCGATCACCTGCTCCTCGAAATGAGGCACGCGCTCCCGTCTTACCTTCTCGGCCAGCGCATGGTTGTGCCGGAGGCTGTCCGCGATCGACGGCAGATGAGCCGCGAGTTCCTCGCTGGTGGTTCCGAGCCAGGCCACCTTCTTCAGGCAGCGCGTTTCCAGCAGCGCGCGGTTGGCGAGGCGCCAGCGAAGATGTCGGTCCTTGAGCACGATCAGTTCCGGCAGCGCGTCCACCAGCGCACGCAGACGGAACTCCTCTTCGCGCAGTGCCTCACGCGCCAGCATTTCAGCGGTGATGTCGCGGCTCACCCCTCGATAGCCGCAGAATGCGCCCGTCGCGTCGAATACCGGTTCGCCGGAAGAGGCGAGATAGCGCGAACGGCCGCCGTCACGACGCCGCGACAGGAAATCGCGGAACGGTTCGTGCCGCTCGAGCGTCTGCCGCAGCAGCCCCCAGGGTTGGGTCAGCGCCTCCTCGCCGGGAATTTCCCACGGCAGATGGCCGTCGAGCGCGGCATCGCCGAAGTGCACGCCGGTCAGCCCGTCCGGCAGCCGGTGATAGCGCAGATCGGCATCCAGCTCCCAGTGCCAGTCCGATGACAGCATGGTCAGCGCGCGGAAGTGCGCTTCGCGTTCGCGCAGGGTGCGCCGCGCCAGCCGCTTTTCCGCCATGGCGGCACCGATGAACAGCGCGGTGGCGGCGGTGAGCATGATGAGGCCATGCAGCGCCAGCATCTGCACCCGCATCGGATGCGGAATGAAGGGTGAAAGGCCCTGCACCGTGCCGGCCATGGCAATCATGGCCCCGAGCACATAGGCTGCCCAGCCGACGCGCGGCGGAAAGCGCAGCGCCACCCATACCACCAGCGGCAACATGGTGTAGAGCTGCAGCATGGGATCGGGCAGATGGACCAGTCCGAAGAAGGTGGCGGCGATCAACCCGAGCAGCGCGCAGGTCACGACACACTGTTCCACGGGCCGACGCCACAAGGCGGACAGCGGGCTGTCCGTTTCCCACGCCAGCATGGGCAGCAGCACGATGACGCAGCCCAGCGCATCGGCCAGCCAGGCGCACGAAAAGGCGTCGAACCAGGACGCGGAGGACAGCCCGTGCGCCAGCACCTGCGCCGCAACCTCGCACAGCGCGCTCGGCACCGCGATCAGATAGATGACCGCGATCAGCTTGAAGGCACCGTCGGTGCGCTCGAGCAGTTCATGTGGGCGTCCGCCGAAACGGCGCATCGCGAAAGCGCCGATGCAGGGCGCCACGATCTGCCCGGAGGCGGTGATCGCTCCTGCGATCAGCCCGTGGCCGGACAATACCGCCGCGGTCAGCGCACCGAATGCCACGCCGGGAAGCCAGCGCACACCGCCCTTGAGCAGTGCGAACAGCCCCAGCCCCATGGGCGCCCACATCGGCAGCTCGCCACCGACCGGATCGCGGAACTGCAGACTGAGGGCTGCAAGCATGCAATACGCGACCGCGATCAGCAGATTCACGATCCAGAGGTGACGTATTCCCTGGACCACCTGTTCCGGGGAAAGCGCGAGCTCGGCTTGCAGCCCGGACTGCGGCGTACTCACGCGTCGGCTCCACGCGCGCGCGGCGCGACGGCCAGGACGCGGCCGGCGCAAGGACACGGAAGTCGCCCGTTGTTCATGGAAGGCTGCACGAAATATCCCTGTGAAGCATCTGCTGGAAAAGCGTTGTCCTCGCCTGGAGCGTCCGACGGATCCGGCCGGGGCGTGCGCAAGGGGGGGCGGTCGGCTGTCGCACCGGGCTGCTTGCGATGACGGGGGCCGGCGACGGGCAGCGCGGCCATCGCATCCATGCCTGTGGGCAGGGGGCGTTCGGGCCGCGTACCGACGCTCATCGTCCTGCGGGTCCGGGCAGGACGGTCGCCGCGACGCGATGCGGCAGACGGCAGGGCGCGACATCACGCAGGTGCGTCGTCGCCCAGGCGGCCATATGCTCGCACAAGCCGGCCTCTTGCGGGACAGGATTTATGCTGTCGCCCGCCTCCCGCGCCGCCTCGCGCAAGGTCCGGCGTCAGCGCACGCCATCGCTTTCCAGTTCGATCAACAACGCGAACGGGGTCGCGGGGACGGAGTCAGGCACCCGCATCTGCGCCGCAGCCCGTGCCAGGGCCGCCTGCACCTGTGCGTCGATGGACATGTCACCGCTGCCGCGCAACACCCGGATCGCGCGCACGCGGCGCGCTGCGACGCGCAGCTCCAGGGTCATGACGAAAGCAGGCCAGTCCGGACGCTGTGCGCTATCGACCCCGCGCAGCAACGCATAGCGCAAGGCGCGAACGCCTGCCTCATCCGGCAGCACCTCGGCGGCAGCAGGCGCCCCATCGGCCGCCGCTCCGCCGCCGACATCCCGGCGACGCCGGGTCGATGCGGCGGACGGCGCCGCATTGTGGAGGCGGCTCGCCTCCGTTTGCGGGACGGCTTCGGCAGGCGTGCCTGCAGGACGCAGCCTTGCCGCCAGGGGCGCGCCATCGGCCACCGGCTTCACGCGCGGAACCGGGTTCGGCCAGAACAGCAGCAGATGCATCACGACCGACAGCGCCAGGGCGCCCACCAGGGCGGGCACACGAAATGCTCGGTGCGGTTGCAAATTCGCATTCCTTTGCTAGAGTGAGCGGGCACCTTGCGCCGCAATCCCTTGTCCGGCGCGGATGCGTGACGTCACACGTTTCACTTCGACTGACCTGTTTTCAGAAGAGGAGGCGTAGGGTCATGCTGGAGCAGCCCTCCCGGACCACATTCCATGAGGCGCGTCGCCGGACGCATCCGTGGATTCTGACGCTGGATGCCAATGGCGTGCCACATCGCTGGATAAGCTGGCAGCACGCGGTGTTCTATCATGCCAAGGACCTGGTCGCCTGGGTCGCGGGCAGTCACGAGTTCGAAATCCGGGGCGGCATCAATCGCAGCACGGGCGAACAGTCCTGCATACGCACCAACAGCATCATCGCGATCAAGGGTCGCAGTCATGCGCACAAGCTGCAGGCTGCGGTGCCGCCGCTGAACAACCGCGAACTGTTCCATCGAGACCGGTCGATCTGCGCCTACTGCGGCGGTGAATTCTCATACCAGAAGCTCACCCGCGACCACATCGTGCCGGTATCCCAGGGCGGACGCGACCTGTGGATGAATGTGGTCACCTGTTGCCGGCCCTGCAACCAGCGCAAGAGCGGCCGTACGCCGGAACAGGCTCACATGCAGTTGCTGTATACGCCTTACGTACCGAACAAGGCCGAATACCTCATCCTGAGCAACCGCAACATCCTGGCCGATCAGATGGATTTCCTGGCGCAGCACGTGAACGCCAACAGTCGCTGGAAACAGATACCGGTCGCGGTGTGAGCCGTCCGCGTGCTCACAGCACCGGGATCACGCTGGCGCGCCGCGTGGTCCTCGGCAGCAGTATCTGGAACACGGTGCCCTGCCCGACCGCGCTCTTGCACGACAGCGATCCGCCCAGCGCCTTCACTTCGGCGAGCGCCTGACTGAGCCGCCCGCGCCCGCCCTGGCTGCCATCCCCGGCGAACAGTTCCGCCAGCCGCGCGGAATCCATGCCACGACCGAAGTCACGTACGCGGATTTCGGCGAAGGCGGTGCCATTCACCACCAATCCTTCCGCGGTGCTGAAGGCGATGCGCCCCTTTGCCCCGAACTGGTCGGCACTGACCGCAATGAGGCTGACCAGCACGTTGCGGATGACCGCCGCCGGCAGATGCAGAGGTGGCAAGGCGCTGTCCAGATGCATTTCGGTGGTGAGCACACGGTTGCGGAACAGACGCTGCTCCGCGTCTGCCACCACCTGTTCGACGAGCTGATTGAGATCGACGCGCTGCACCTCGACCGACACGTCCGAGGGCCTCGCTTCGAACTGCTCCAGAACCGTTTCGATGCGCTGGATCTGATCGCCGAGCACGCCCATCTCCGGCTCGACCAGCGACTCCGCGCCCATCTTCAGGCGCATGGCCTTGATCTGCTGCCGGGACAGTGCGATCGGCGAATGCAGCTCGCTGCGCAGATGGCGGATGGCGCGCTGGCCATGTTCGGAAAGCGCACGGCGCTGTTCCGTCAGTTCGCGATGCTGGCGGTGGTGGTGGGCAAATGCGCCGCCCGCAGCCGCGGCAAGCGCCAGCAAGGCCTCGGGGTCGGCCGACAGCGCTCGGTGCTGGGCAAGATCGAGCCGGAACAACGCCACCGCCTCGACCAGGCCGCTGGCCGGCAAAGGCAGCAGCAAGACCACCCGGTGTTCGCCGCGCGCGGCCAGTTGCCGCTGCAGGTTGACCGGCAGAGCCTGAATGGCGAGCCGGTCCTCCAGCCATACCGGCCGGCCCGCGATCAGTTGCTCGCGCACGCTCGTGAGCGGCGACAGATCGAGCGCCTCGCGCACCTCGGTCGTGCCACCATCGATGGCCGGCCACAAGGGGCTTCCAGGTTCGCTGCGCCAGCCGCGCAGCGGCACGCAGTCGCACAGTAGGGCGCAGGCAACGCGGAACTGCGCCCAGATGCCGGCATCTCCTCCATGACCGAAGGCCTTGCCCAACAGCCCATCGCGCGCGAGCCGGCGCAGCAGGCGCTCGTCCGGCGCCCCGGCCGACACGGTATGCGCCTCCGGCCGGAACACCCAGGCTTCGTCGACCAGACATTCGGCGGCCGGAAGCTCAAGCCAGGCGGCCGCCGTGGCGGTGCCGTCGCGCGCGCGCGCAAGCGCCATCGCCACGGCGTCCGGAGGCAGTTTGAGCAATGCCGAAGCGATGGACAGCCGGACATCCAGATCATTCGGACTTCCACCGGACAGCTCTTCTGCAGCGCGCAGAATGCGGACCAGAACCGGTGCGTCGGCAAACAGATCGGCTGCGGCATGCGAAAAGCGCAAGGCATCGAGCAGTTCGTCCGAGGCGCAGCCGTGCAGAAGCCGCGCCGCCATGGCGCCATGGTGTTCGCCGACCGCCTCGATCTCGGCCGATGCCAGGGCATGCTCATCCGCGACCTGCGCCATGCGTTGCGCCCCCGCTTCGCTGCGCGCCAGCAGGAGCAGCGCCACATCGGCGAGCAGACCGGCGAAGAACGCCTCGTCCATATCGCACTGCCCGGTCGCCTGCGCGAGCTCGCGTGCGATATGCGCACACAGCAGCGAATGCAACTGGAAACGGCAGCGGGCTGGATCGGGCAACCGGCCACTCTGGCGTTCGTCAAAGTCGGCCAGCACGGCGGCGCGCAACAGTGCCTGCCCGCAGACAGCGAGCGTCGTTTCGAAGCGCTGTGCCACGCGGTCCGACGAAGGCAGCGCAAGCGTGGCGGAGGCGCGCAGCAGACGCAGCACCCACAGCGGATCGAGGCGCAGCAGTGCCGCCGGCGCATCGGCGCCGGACGGCAACGCCCGCTCGCCGAGCACCACGCCCGCCAGAAACGGCAGCGTAGGCAGCCCGGACGGCAGAACACCGTCGATCGCGCTGTCGTGGGGACACATGCTGAGGAACGCCCTGTTGTCGCCGGATACCGTGTTCCGGCGCTGACCTCTTTGGTTTTATCTGGCCGCTCCGGGAGATGAATGGGTCACGCCCCCCGTTTTTCGGCCTTCATCCGGAGCGCGCCGGGCCGGAAACCCGCAGTTGTCCGGAACGACGCCTCATCCTGTTCGCCCATGATACCGCAGCAAAATAGCCGAAACCCGCGCCAATGCTGGGATACGGAGAATTTCTCCGGCCCGTGCAACCGATCGTCGCCCGCCCCGGCCGCAAGCCGAACACCGGTGCAGGACTTCGCGCGAAGCGGCAACCATTACAAATCGTTACGCCACTCGAAACCGGGGTTTACGACCGCGCGACAAGCTGTCTGCGCTACCGGAGCATTCCGGCGAATGGAGAACGAATGATGAAACCCAACGCGTACGGAAAGAGATCGCTGCTGGCCTCACTCGCCGCGGCAGGCGCCCTGTCCGGCCTTCTCGCGGTCAACCTGCCCGCGCATGCGGAAGGCCGCGATGGTCCGCCGCCTCGCCATCAGGGGCCGTGCAACCACGGGCCGAAGGATATGGGCAAACGGATGGAAATGAAGGTTGACCGGTTGTTCAGCCGGGTCGGCGCCAGCGAGGACCAGAAAGCGCGCGCACGCGACATCGTGCGGGCCGCGAACGAGGAAATGGCCAGATTGCGCGACAGCGACGGCAAACCGGGCGAGCGTCATGAAAGGATGCTGCAACTGCTGACCGCCGACACGCTGGATCGCGACGCCATCGAACAGCAAAGGACGATGCGCCAGTCGCACATGGATCAGGCCTCCCGCCTGATGACGCGTACGGTGACCGATCTGGCCGAGGTGCTGACACCTGCGCAGCGCAAGGAGGCTGCGAAGGAACTGTCCATGCTGGGCGCAGGCGGCCCCGCCGGAGCGCGCGGACCGCACGGCCGCCCGCCGCGCCACGGCGACGGCCCGCCGGACGCGCCGCGCGGCTGATCAGGCGGTGCCGAACAGGCGCGCCAGCTCGGCCCCGGGGTCGGCAGCGCGCATGAAGGCTTCGCCGACCAGGAAGGCGTGCACGTCGCGCGCCCGCATGGTCGCGACGTGCTCCGGCGCCAGGATGCCGCTTTCGGTAATCACGAGGCGGTCGGCCGGAATGCGCTCGAGCTGGGACAACGTGAAATCCAGCGATACCTCGAAGGTGCGCAGACTGCGGTTGTTGATGCCCATCAGCGGTGTATCGAGCCGCAGCGCGAGGTCGAGTTCGCCCGCGTCGTGGCTTTCCACCAGCACCGCCATGCCCAGTTCCGCCGCCAGCGATTCCAGCGCGCGCATGTCGGCCACCGCCCGCGCCTTCTGTGCGGCATCGGCCTCGCCCGAAGGCGGCAGGAAGGCGGCAACGATGAGCAGGATGCAGTCGGCGCCCATCGCCCGCGCCTCGACCACCTGATAAGGATCGATGATGAAGTCCTTGCGCAATACCGGCAGGCTGCAGGCCGCGCGCGCCTCGACCAGGTAATCCGGGCTGCCCTGGAAGTACTCTCGGTCGGTCAGCACCGACAGACAGGCTGCGCCGCCCGCCTGGTAGGAACGGGCAATGTCGGCAGGACGGAAATCGGCGCGCAGCACGCCCTTCGACGGGCTGGCCTTCTTCACTTCGGCGATCACCGCCGGCTTGTTCACGGCTACCCGCGTCTTCAGTGCGGCAGCGAAATCGCGCACGGGCGACTGGCTGGCGGCGCGGTCGCGCAGACGCTCCATCGGTTCGCGCACATGACCGGCGGCGATCTCTTCCCGCTTGGTCGCCAGAATCTTCTGCAGGATGTCGGACATGTCCGGTCTCTGTTGCCTCGGTTGACTTCAATTCGCGAACGAACGCGAAAGCTCGGCCAGCTTGTCCAGCCGCGCACGCGCCGCGCCGGATTCCACCACCTCGCGGGCGCGCTCCACACCGTCGCGCAGATCGGCGGCCACGCCCGACACGTACAGACTGGCGCCGGCATTGAGCAGCACGATGTCGCGCGCCGGCGCGTAGCGACCTTCGATCGCCGCCAGCAACATGTCGCGCGACGCCTGTACATCGGCCACGCGCAGCGTATCGAGCGCGTGCACGGCCAGCCCGAGATCGGACGGATGCACCGAATACTCGCGCACCGCGCCATCGCGCAGTTCGCCCACATGGGTTTCGCCGCTGATGGACAGTTCGTCCAGCCCGTCGCGGCCGTGCACCACCATCACATTGCGCGAGCCCAGTTCCTTCAGCACACGGGCCAGTATTCCGACCAGGTCGGCGTGAAACACGCCCATCACCTGATTGGCCGCACCCGCCGGATTGGTGAGCGGGCCGAGAATGTTGAACAGCGTGCGCACGCCCAGCTCGCGGCGCACCGGTGCCGCGTGCTTCATCGCGCTGTGGTGATTGGGCGCGAACATGAAGCCGACGCCCACCTGTTCGATGCAGGCCGCGACCTGCTCCGGTGCGAGGTTGAGGTTCACGCCCAGCGCCTCCAGCACGTCGGCCGACCCGCTCTGCGAAGAACTTGCGCGGCCGCCGTGCTTGGCCACCCGCGCACCGGCGGCGGCGGCGACGAACATCGACGCGGTGGAAATATTGAAGGTGTGGGCGCCGTCGCCGCCGGTGCCGCAGGTATCGACCAGCGTCTGCACGCTGTCCACCGGCACCTTCATCGACAGCTCGCGCATGACCATGGCCGCGGCCGCGATCTCGCCGACGGTTTCCTTCTTCACGCGCAGCCCGATCAGGATGGCCGCGATCAAGGGCGGCGACACCTCGCCGGTCATGATCTGGCGCATCAGCGCGGTCATTTCATCGCGGAAGATCTCGCGGTGCTCGATCACGCGCTCGAGCGCCTGTTTCGGGGTGAAGCCGCTCATCGCCATCCCTCCTCGCTCAAGGCTTGCGGAACTCATCCAGGAAGTTCTTCAGCATCTGGTGGCCATGCTCGGTCAGGATGGATTCCGGATGGAACTGCACCCCTTCGATCGCCAGCGTCCTGTGGCGCAGACCCATGATTTCGCCGTCGTCGGTCCACGCGGTCACCTCGAGGCAATCGGGCAAGGTATCGCGCGACACCGCCAGCGAGTGGTAGCGGATGGCGGTGAACGGGTTGGGCAGGCCGCGGAACATGCCACGGTCGGCATGATGGATGGCGGCCGTCTTGCCATGCATCACCACCCTGGCATGCACCACATCGCCGCCGAAAGCCGCGCCTATGCTCTGGTGACCGAGGCACACGCCCAGTATCGGGTACTTGCCGGCAAAGGCCTTGATCAGCGGCACCGACACGCCCGCTTCATTCGGCGAACAGGGTCCGGGCGACACCACGATGTGGTCCGGCTTCAGCGCGTCGATCTGTTCCAGCGTGATCTCGTCATTGCGATACACGCGCACGTCTTCACCGAGCTCGCCGAAGTACTGCACGAGGTTGTAGGTGAAGGAGTCGTAATTGTCGATCATCAACAGCATGGTGGCGTCTTCCGAGGGCCGTGTTTCGGAGCATTCTCAACCTTCGCGGCATCCGGCGCACGGACAGGCAGCGCCTGACACGGCGGGCATACGTTGAAGGGAGGGCTTGGTCGCACGCGAGGCGTGCCGGGCGGGGCGTTCAGGCGGCAGGCTTGCGCCAGCGCAGGCCGGAATACGGGGCGGGAATGATGATCGTCGGGCGCATGCCGCGGATTATGGCGCGCGGCGCGGCCTTGTACAAGGCGGCCTCAACTGCGGGAGGCCACGGTGTTCAGGCGGCAGGGCTGGACAACTGCCGCACCGACGCAACCAGGTCCGTGAAGCGCTCGCCCTGCACCTGTATGTGGCCGCGTATCAGTTCGGCCGCGCGCTCGCCGTCGCCCGCCACGATGGCATCGACGATGGACTGGTGCTCGGAATACGAAACCTTCATGCGGTTGCGCACGCGCAACTGCAGCCGTCGGTAGGGACGCAGGCGCCGGTGCAGGCTGATCGCCTGTTCCGCCAGGAAGCCGTTGTGACTGGCCATGTAGATCTGGCGGTGGAACAGTTCGTTGAGCCAGTAATAGGCGTCCGGGTTGTCGGCGTCGCGTGCCGACTCGCAGGCCTGGTGCGCATCGCGCAGCGCGACGATTTCCTGCTCGCTGATGCGGCGCGCCGCCAGGCGCGCGCACATGGCTTCCAGTTCCGCCATCACGTCGAACATTTCGCACAGCCGGTGCGGCTCGATTTCCGCCACCACGGCGCCGCGCCGCGGCCGCATGTCCACCAGACCGGCCGAAGCGAGCTGGATCAGCGCCTCACGTATCGGCGTGCGTGAAACGCCGAAAGCGGCCGCCAGCTCCTGCTCATCCAGCCGCGCCCCCGGGCGCAGCAGCCCGGTGACGATCTGTTCCTCGATCTTTTCGCACAACTGTTCGGACAGGCGCAGCGGCGCCGGGGCGTGGTCCATGTCGGGCTCCTCGGGCATTCCGGAAAAGTATAGACATAGCTTGACTTTGAATACAACGAATCCTAACGTGTATACACGTTTGATCAACTTACATACAAAAAGTGATCTGACGTATTTCGCCGAAGCAAGCCCCTCGACATAAAAAGGGGCGCCGGCACCACGACATGCATCCAAACGACTGGAGGAGACTTGCATGAATACCCCGCGCCGTTTCGCCCTGCGCAGCCTTGTCGCGTCCGTACTGTCCACATCCGTCCTGGCGGTCGGCCTCGTTGCCGCGCAGCCGGCAGTGGCCCAGACCACACTCAAGCTTTCGCACCAGTTTCCCGCCGCCACCTCCCCGGACGGCGATTTCCGCGACCGGCTGGCCAAGCAGTTTGCCGCCGAAGTCGAGAAACGCACCAATGGCCAGGTCAAGATCACCGTCTATCCCGGCAACTCGCTGATGAAGACCAACAGTCAGTTCGGCGCGCTGCGCAAGGGTGCGCTGGACCTGACGGTGCTGCCGCTCGCCTACGGCGGCGGAGAAGTCCCCGAGGTGAACCTCACGCTGATGCCGGCCCTCATCACCTCGTACGAACAGGGCCTGCGCTGGCGCACCTCGCCCATCGGCCAGAAGCTGGAGCGGCATCTGGAAGAAAAGGGCATGAAAATCCTCACCTGGGTGTGGCAGGCGGGCGGCATCGCCTCGGCCGACAAGGCGGTGGTGGCGCCGGATGACGTGAAGGGCATCAAGTTCCGCGGCGGCAGTCGCGAAATGGACGTGATGCTGAAGGAAGCCGGTGCGGCCATCACCAACGTGCCGTCGAACGAAATCTACAGCGGCATGCAGTCCAAGGTGCTCGACGCCGCGCTCACCTCCTCCACCTCGCACATCAGCTTCCGCCTGTACGAAACCTCGAAAGCCTTCACCACCGGCCGCGACCACAGCTTCTGGTACATGTTCGAACCCCTGCTCATTTCCATGAGCACCTTCAACCGGCTCACGCCGGAACAGCAGAAGGTGATGGTGGAGGTCGGACAGAGCCTCGAAAAATTCGCGATGGAAGAGGCCAAGAAGGACGACGAACGTGCAGCCGAGGTATTCGCGAAGGCCGGCATCAAGGTGGTGGACATGGACGAAGCCTCGTTCAACAAGTGGCGTGATCTCGCCCAGAAGACCGCCTGGAAGGACTTTGCCGAAAAGGTGAAGGACGGCAAGACGTGGATGGACATGGCGACTTCGGTCAAGTGACCTGAACCGTCCGGGAGGGTTGAACCATGTTCTCGCTCATCGCCGGCGCGCTGCGCCGGTTCAACCGGCTCGTCGCCTATCTGTCCGGTGGCGTCATCATCGTCGCCGCCGGCATCCTGGTCTGGCAGGTCGCCGTACGTTACTGGCTGAAATGGCCCACAGACTGGGAAATCGAGCTGTGCGTCATGTTGCTCATCATTTCCACCTTCATGGGCGCGGCGCACACCCAGGCCGAGCGGGGGCATGTCGCGATAGACCTGCTGGACACGATGCTGCCCTCGCGCATCAATCGTGTCCGGCAACGACTTGCCGACGGGCTCACCTTCGCCTTCTGCGGCTTCATCGCCTTCAACGCCTGGGAGTTCTTCCACGAGGCCTGGGTCGATGGCAAGACCAGTCCCTCGCTGTGGGGACCGAAGCTGTGGATTCCCTATTTCTTCGTCGCCCTCGGCATGACCACGCTGACGCTCGAGCTGGCGCTGCAGAGCCTGCGGCGCAAGGAGGCCTGATATGGACATGCTCACGCTTTCCCTGCTGTTCGCGACAGCCACCTTCATCGGCCTGTTTTCCGGCATGCCGATCGCGTTTGCGCTGGGCGGTGTCGCGCTGGTGTTCATGCTCATCTTCATGCCGATCTCGTCGGTGTCGCTGGTGACCGAAACCATCTACGCGGAACTGGACAACTTCACCTTGCTCACCATCCCGCTGTTCGTGCTGATGGGCGCGGCGATCGGCAAGTCGCGCGCCGGCGAGGATCTGTATGCCTCGCTCAACCGCTGGCTCTACCGCGTGCCGGGTGGCCTCGGCGTCGCCAACACGCTGGCGTGCTCGGTGTTCTCGGCGATGTGCGGTTCCAGTCCGGCCACCTGCTCGGCGATCGGCAGTTCGGGCATTCCGCAGATGCGGGCACGCGGCTACTCGGACGGTCTGTCGACCGGCCTCATCGCCGCCGGCGGCACGCTGGGCATCCTGATCCCGCCCAGCCTCACCCTCATCCTGTACGGTCTGGCCACCGAACAGTCCATCGGCAAGCTGTTCATGGCCGGCGTGGGACCGGGTCTGCTGCTCACCCTGCTGTTCGCGCTCTACGTCATGTGGCGCTACAAGAAGGAAAAGGCACAGGCACGCGCTTCCGCTGACGCCAGCGGAGACGGCTCGCACGCGCTGCTGCAGGAAGAGCGCTACTCCTGGGCCGAGCGGCTGGAATCGCTGCCGCGCTTCGCGCCCTTCCTCGCCGTCATCGCCATCGTCATGATTGCGCTGTATGGCGGCTGGGCCACGCCGTCGGAAGTGGCCGGCATCGGCGCCTTCTTTTCGCTGCTCATGGTGATGGCCATCTACCGCTGCTACCGCTGGTCCGATCTCCGGATCATCCTCAATGGCACGGTGAAGGAAAGCTGCATGATCATGATGATCATCGGCATGTCCTTCCTCTACACCTGGGTCATGAGCAATCTGAACATCACCCAGGAAGCCGCGCAGTGGCTGGTGACACTGCCCATCGGCAAGTGGGGCTTCTTCTTCGCGGTGTGCGCGCTGCTGCTGGTGCTCGGTTTCTTCCTGCCGCCGGTGGCCATCATCCTGATGGTGACGCCCATCATCCTGCCCGCGCTCAATGCCCACGGCTTCGACCTCATCTGGTTCGGCGTCATCATGACCATCATGCTCGAAGCCGGGCTGGTTACACCGCCGGTGGGTCTGAACCTGTTCGTCATCAATGGCATCGCGCCGGACGTACCGCTCAAGGCCATCATGAAAGGGGTGCTGCCCTTCATCTGGCTCATGCTGCTTGCGGTGCTCCTGCTCTGCGTGCTGCCCGGCATCGCCATGTGGCTGCCCAACCACTATCACGGGAGCTGAACATGGGTGCGCCCTGGAACCAACGTGCGGCGCGCCGGGCGCGCCGGCTGGAACGGCTCGCGCCGCTCACCCGCGGCCGCGAAATCGCTGCCGCCGACATGGTCGCCGCACTGGAAGCCGCTATCGAGCCGGGCGATCGCGTCTGCCTGGAAGGCAACAACCAGAAGCAGGCCGACTTTCTCGCGGAATCGCTGGCCGACTGCTCTCCCGAGCGCCTGCACGACCTGCACATGGTGCAGTCGGTTCTGGCACTGCCCTCGCACATCGACGTGTTCGAGCGCGGCATCGCGAACCGCCTCGATTTCTCGTTCTCCGGCCCGCAGGCCAACCGGCTGGCGCGGCTGGTACAGGAGCGGCGCATCGCCATCGGCGCCATCCACACCTATCTCGAACTGTTCGGCCGCTATTTCGTCGATCTCACGCCCGACGTATGCCTGATCGCGGCGCAGGCGGCGGACGCCGACGGCAATCTCTACCTCGGTCCGAACACCGAGGACACGCCGGCCATCGTCGAAGCGACCGCCTTCCGCCACGGCATCGTCGTCGCCCAGGTGAACGAGAAGCTCGCCCGCCTGCCGCGCGTCGACATCCCGGCCGACTGGACCGACGCCTTCGTGGTCGCGCCGCGCCCCAACTACATCGAACCGCTGTTCACCCGCGACCCGTCGCTCATCACCGAAATCCAGGTGCTGATGGCCATGATGGCGATCAAGGGCATCTATGCCGAATACGGCGTGCAGCGCCTGAACCACGGCATCGGCTTCGATACCGCGGCGATCGAACTGCTGCTGCCCACCTATGCCGAATCGCTGGGCCTGCGCGGCCGGATATGCAAGCACTGGGCGCTGAACCCGCACCCGACCCTCATCCCGGCGATCGAGGCGGGCTTCGTCGAATCGGTGCACAGCTTCGGCTCGGAAGTCGGCATGGAGAACTATGTCGCCGCCCGCTCCGACGTGTTCTTCACCGGCCGCGACGGCAGCATGCGGTCCAACCGCGCCTTCTGCCAGACCGCCGGCCTGTACGCCTGCGACATGTTCATCGGCTCGACGCTGCAGATCGATCTGGCCGGCAACAGTTCCACCGCCACGCTGGGCCGCATCGCCGGTTTCGGCGGCGCGCCGAATATGGGTTCGGACGCGCGCGGCCGCCGCCACGCCAGCCCGGCCTGGCTGCGCGCCGGCCGCGAGCGCGCCGGTGACGGCATCGCCACGCGCGGCCAGAAGCTGGTGGTACAGACGGTGGAAACCTTCCGCGAGCACATGGCGCCGGCCTTCGTCGAACGACTCGACGCCTGGCAACTGATGGAAGACATGGGCATGGATCTGCCGCCCATCATGATCCACGGCGACGACGTGACCCACATCGTGACCGAAGAAGGCATCGCCAACCTGCTGCTGTGCCGCAGCGCCGCCGAACGCGAACAGGCGATACGCGGCGTCGCCGGCTATACGCCGGTGGGCCGCGCGCGCGACGCACGCATGGTGGAGAACCTGCGCGACCGCGGCGTCATCCGTCGCCCCGACGACATCGGCATCGACAAGCGCGACGCCACGCGCGACCTGCTCGCCGCCCGCAGCATCAAGGATCTGGTGCGCGCATCCGGCGGCCTGTACGACCCGCCGCGCCGCTTCCGCAACTGGTGACCGGAGACCCGACATGGAACGCTTCACCCTCTCGCTGCCGAGCGTGCCCTGCACGCGTGCCGACGCGGCCGCCGCGCTGTGCGGCGTCGTGTCCTCCGGCAACCTCGAAATCCTGGTCGGCCGCGGCGGCGCGGCCGACCGCTGCGACATCGAAGTGAACACCTCGGCGCACGGCTTCCGCGACACCTGGGAGGCCGTACTCACCGACGCGGTCGCGCGCCACGCCGCTGGCGGACTCGCCCTCGCCATCAACGACGCCGGCGCGACACCGGCCGTGGTGAGCCTGCGCCTCGACCAGGCGCTGGAAGCGCTGGAGGACCGCGCATGAACCGCCCGCACCGACATTCCTGGTTCGAAGCCGACGCCCGAGCGCGCATCGCCGGCCTGGTCGACGCCGGCAGCTTCCGCGAACTGTGCGGCGCGCACGAACGTCTCACCAGCCCGCATCTGGCGGCGCTCGACCTGCCGGCCGCCTTCGACGACGGCGTCGTGGTCGGCGAGGCCACGCTCGATGGCCGGCCGGTGCTGGTCGGCGCCCAGCAGGGCGCATTCAATGGCGGTGCGGTCGGCGAAATCCATGGCGCCAAATTGCGCGGACTGTTCGAGCGCGCCCGCCGCACACGGCCGGCGGCGGTGCTGCTGGCCATCGATTCCGGCGGCGTGCGGCTGCACGAAGCCAATGCCGGCCTGATCGCCATTTCCGAACTGATGCGCGCACTGCTCGCCGCGCGTGCCGACGGCATCCCGGTGTACGGCCTGATCGGCGGCTCATGCGGCGCCTTCGGCGGCATGGGCATCGTCGCCCGCCTGTGCGACGCGCTGGTCATGTCGGAAGAAGGCCGGCTCGGCCTGTCCGGCCCCGAAGTGATCGAAACGGTGAAAGGCGTGGATGAATTCGATTCGAAGGACCGCGCGCTGGTGTGGCGGGTGACCGGCGGCAAGCTCAGGCGCAGCCTGGGTGACGCGACGATGCTGGTGGACGACGACATCGCCTCCTTCCGCGACGCCGCGCGTTCGCTGCTCGCGCGGCCGGTACCGGCGCGCGACCTGGCCGCGCTGGACGCCGACCAGCGGGCGCTGGCGCAGCGCGCGGCGCGCTATGCCGAGGCGCGCGACGGACTGGACATCTGGCGCGTGCTCGGCCTGCCCGACCCCGGCGCCATCCCGATGCTGGACGCGGCCGACTTCAACCGCTTGCTCGCTTCGCTCCCTTCGCCGACGGAGGCCGCATGAACACCCTGCTCGACCGCCTCTTCCCGACCGGCCACACGGTCGCCTTCGACGGTCACAACCTGTCCGGCCACGCCGAGTCATCCGCTGGCCGCGTGCACGTGATCGGCACGCGCGACCGCGCGGCGCTCACCACCGACATGGCGCTCAAGCTGTCGCAGGCGGTGCTCGACGCGGTACGCGCCGACCAGACGAGCGGCGACCCGCGCCCCATCGTGTTCATTGCCTCGACCCAGGGTCAGGCGCTGTCGCGCCACGAAGAGCTGCTGGGTCTGAATGGCTATTTCGCCCACATGGCGCGCTGCGTGGACCTCGCCCGCCGCAGCGGTCACCGGCTGGTGACGCTGATCCACGGCGAAGCGGTCAGTGGCGGCTTCCTCGCCTTCGGCCTGCTGGCCGATCGCATCTGCGCGCTGCCGGACGCCCAGGTGAAGGTAATGGATCTGCGCGCGATGGCGCGCGTGACCAGGATCGCGCCGGAGCGGCTGGAAGCGCTGGCGCAGAGCTCGCCGGTATTCGCGCCGGGCGCCGACAACTACGCGCGCATGGGCGCCATCCACGCGCTGTGGTCGGACGCCGACGACTGGCCCCAAGCATTGCGACAGGCCATCGACGAGGCGGGTGGCGAGGATAGCCGCGCCGCGCTCGGTCGCGAACGCGGCGGCCGCACGCTGGCGCACAGCGTCGCCGAACGCGTGGCCGGCGTCCCGCTCGGCACCTGACCATGCAGCGCCTGCGCCGTCACGATCTGGTCTGGCTGAGGGCCGGGGCGCCGATCGAGCCCGGCCCCTGTTGCGTCGACACGGCGGACGAAGTGGCGCACTGGCGTGCCGCAGGCCTTCCGCTGGTGTGCGCGCGCGGCGACGGGCTGCCAGGCGACCGCGTGCGGCTGGGCCTCACGCTGCCCGGCATCGGCACGCGCCGACGCGTATCGCTGGTGGCGGCGCGCGCCGACATCCTGCGCAGCGCAGCGCCACCGCCGCTGGCATCGCTGGCCGACACGCTGCCTGCGGCGTTCGCGGCGCCGATGCGGGCACTGGCGCTGCAGTGCGGCGCGCTGGGCATCACGCCGCGCGTCTATGGTTCGCTGCTGTGGCAATGGCTCAGCGGCGAGCCCTGTCTGCGCGCCGACAGCGATATCGACCTGCTGTTCGAACTCGACGATGCCGCTGCCCTGCCCGCACTGCTCGTCCTGCTGCGCAACGCCGGCAGCCTGATGCGCGTGGACGGCGAAGTCCGCTGCGGCGCGCATGCCGTGGCCTGGCGCGAACTGGCGGCGGCGCTCGACGGCAACGCCCCGCGTCGCGTACTGGCGAAATCGGACGAAGGCATTGCGCTGCTCGACGTCGGCGACCTGTGGCCGGCACGGAGCCGCGCCGCATGAACGCGCCGGCGCGGATCACCGCGGCACATGGCGCCATCGACTGCGAGCGCATCGGCCGGCTCGCGGTACGCAGCCTCTACCGCGAAGTCGCGCTGGCGCCCAAGCCCGGTCTGGTCAGTCCGGTCGATAGCGGCAGCCATGACGACATGGACATGTCCACCTTCTTCCGCAGCCTGTTCGCGCTGCGCCATTACTTCCGCGACATCGCGCGCGCGGGTGGCGAAGGTGCCGGCTTCGCGACGCTGCAGAGCCTGGGCCTGGCCGCAGAAGCGCAGATGCTGGCGGCCACCGGCGGCATCAACACGCACCGTGGCGCCATCTTCAACCTCGGCCTGCTGTGTGCTGCCGCCGGACGGCTGGCCGCCTCGGGATACGCAATCGCTGGCGCAGGCGTCGCGCATACGGTTGCCGAGTGCTGGGGCACCGACATCCTTGCTGCGCGGCCCGCCGACGGCGCGCCGCGGGCCGACAGCCACGGCCTGCGCGTCGCCCGCCGCCACGGCACGAGCGGCGCGCGCGAACAGGCGGCCGCCGGCTTTCCGGATGTCATCGACGCCGCGCTACCGACGCTGCGCGCGGTGCTCGCCGCACCGGGCAAGGCGTGCGAAACACGCGCCGCGGTGCAGGCGCTGTTCGTGCTGATCGCGCGTCTGGACGACAGCAATCTGCTGTGGCGCGGCGGTCTGCTCGGACTCGACTACGCGCAAGGTGCGGCACGCGCCTTCCTCGCCGCAGGCGGGGTGTTCGCGGCCGACTGGACGACGCGTGCGGAGGCGACGCACCGCGCCTTCATCGCGCGCCGGCTCAGCCCCGGAGGCGCCGCCGACCTGCTGGCGGTAACGCTGTTCCTGCACGAACTGGACAGCCTCCCGTGAGACTGATCGTGCTGTTCAGCGGCCAGGGGGGGCAGACGGCGGAGCATCTGTCCGAACTTCGCGCCGACGCGCAGACACGCCACATGCTGCCCGCGCTCGACACCCTGACCGGGGATGACCTGAGCGACAACGTCGCGGCGCAGACGGCCATCAGCGCACTGCATGCGCTGCGCTGGCACCGCCTCGCCGCTCGTCTGCCGCGCCCGCTGCTGTTCGCCGGCTATTCGCTGGGCGAGCTGAGTGCCTTCGCACTGGCTCGCGGACTGCCGACGCAGGACTGGCTGGCGCTCGCGGCGCGCCGGGCCGCACTGATGGATGCCGCGACCACGCAGCCATCCGGCCTGCTCGCGGTACAGGGCATGCCCGAAGCCGCGCTGCGCGCGGCGCTCGACGGCAGCGGCGCCAGCATCGCCATCCGCAATGGCGACACCCACTTCGTCATCGGCGGGCCCGACGCACTGCTGTCCGGGCTGGAACACGCGCTGCCCGAGCGCGGCGCGCGGCGCTGCGTGCGGCTGGCCGTGCGCACGCCGTCGCACACCCCGCTGCTCGCCGCCGCACAGGCGCCACTGGCCGAAGCGCTCGCGCCATGGGCGTCCGGACGGCTGACCGTGCCGGTGCTCGCCGGCATCGACGGTCATGTTCAGCATGACGCCGCCACAGCGGTGCGCGCCCTTGCGGCCCAGGTCGCCCATCCGGTCGCCTGGTCGGCCTGCATGGACACCCTGCTCGAATACGCGCCGGACGTCGCCCTCGAAATCGGTCCCTGCAACGCGCTCGCACGCATGCTGGGCGAACGCGCGCCCGACCTCCCGGTGCGCTCTGTCGATGATTTCAGCGGCGATGACGCAGTAGTGGAGTGGCTCAACCGGATGGCCGCCTAGACCGCCGGGACTCAGCGCGCCGCGAGGCGCGTTCAAGGCTGCATCGCAGGCAATCCCGCCCACGAAGCCCTGCTCCGATGCCGGTTTCAGCAAGCTCTTGTGGGAGCGGCCTCTGGCCGCGATGCGGCATGTGCAGCCCGCCGGCGTCGTTTGAGGTTGCATCACGGGCAAGCCCGCTCGCCCTCACCCCTGGCCCCTCTCCCACTGATGTGGGAGAGGGGAGTCGGGCACCGTCGTCGATGTGACCCTCGCCCGCATCCGCGGGAAAGGGTGGCGCGCAGCACCGGGTGAGGGCCAGCGTCCTCAGCGAGCCGCAGGCTTCGTTCAAGGCCGCAATCGCGGGCAAGCCCGCTCCCACGAAACCCTGGCTCGCACGCGGTCAGGGCGCGCTTGGGTGGACCCGACAACCGGCTCCGTTCGTGGCCCGGGCGAGCTCTTGTGGGAGCGGCCTCTGGCCGCGATGCGGTATTGGCATGCCGCGGGCTTCGTTCGAGGCTGTATTCGCGGGGCAAGCCCGCTCGCCCTCACCCCTGGCCCCTCTCCCACTGATGTGGGCGAGGGGAGTCGGGCACCGTCGTCGATGTGACCCTCGCCCGCATCAGCGGGAAAGGGTGGCGCGCAGCGCCGGGTGAGGGCCAGCGTCCTCAGCGAGCCGCAGGCTTCGTTCAAGGCCGCAATCGCGGGCAAGCCCGCTCCCACGAAACCCTGGCTCGCACGCGGTCAGGGCGCGCTTGGGGGACCTGACAAACGGCTCCGTTCGTGGCCCGGGCAAGCTCTTGTGGGAGCGGCCTCTGGCCGCGATGGGCTTATGCGGACCGCCGGTTTCACCCCGGCTGCAGGCCCGCTTCGGCCAGCTCGGCGGCACGCAATACGGCGCGCGCCTTGTTCAGCGTTTCCTGCCATTCGCCTTCCGGGGTGGAATCCATCACCACGCCGCCACCGGCCTGGGCATGCAACTGGCCGTCCTTGATCACTGCGGTGCGCAGCGCGATCGCAACGTCCATGCCGCCATTGAAGCCGAGGTAGCCGACCGCGCCGGAATAGATGCCGCGCTTGACCGGCTCCAGCTCGTCGATGATTTCCATCGCGCGCACCTTGGGTGCGCCGCTCACGGTACCCGCCGGGAAGGTGGCACGCAGCACGTCCATCGCGCTCAGGCCGGGCTTGAGCACACCCTCGACATTGCTGACGATGTGCATCACGTGCGAGTACTTCTCGACCACCATGCGGTCGGTCACCTCGACCGAGCCGGTGGTGGCGACGCGACCGAGGTCGTTGCGGCCGAGGTCCACCAGCATGATGTGTTCGGCGCGCTCCTTCTCGTCGGACAGCAGGTCCTCGGCCAGCGCGCGATCCTCGTCCGGCGTGGCGCCGCGTTTGCGGGTGCCGGCGATCGGCCGCACGGTCACCTTGTCGCCTTCCAGCCGCGCGAGGATTTCCGGGCTGGCGCCCACGATGTGGGTGTCGCCGAGGTTGAAGAAGTACATGTAGGGCGACGGATTCAGCGCGCGCAGCGCGCGGTACACCGCCATCGGCGTGGTCGCCAGCGGCTTGCTCATGCGCTGCGACGGCACCACCTGCATGATGTCGCCGTCGAAGATGTAGCGCCTCGCCTTGTCAACCGCGGCGCAATACGCGTCGTGGCCGAAGCCGGACACCGCGGCCACCGATTCGCCGCGCGGCGTGTCCGGCTCGCGCAGCGGCGACCTCAGTCGCGCCGCCAGCGCGTCCAGCCGCGCCTGGGCACTCGCCAGCGCATCCGGCTGCGACGGGTCGGCATAGACGATGAAGGTGAGCCGGCCGGACAGGTTGTCGAACACCGCCAGTTCGTCGGACAACAGCAGGTGGATGTCCGGCACGCCCAGCGGGTCGGCCTTGTTCCAGCCGGCGTGCAGGCGGCGTTCGACATAGCGCACGACGTCATAGCCGAAATAGCCGACCAGACCACCGGAAAAGCGCGGCAGTCCCGGCAGGTCGGGCACGCGGAAGCGGCCGAGATAGTCCTGCACGAAGGCGAGCGGATCGGCCATTTCGGCGCGCTCGATCACCGTGTCGTCGCACAGCACCTCGATCCGTTCGCGCCTGACCACGATGCGGGTGCGCGCCGGCAGGCCGAGCATGGAATACCGGCCCCAGCGCTCGCCACCCTGCACCGATTCGAGCAGGTAGGAATACGGCGCGTCAGCCAGCTTCAGGTAGGCGGACAGTGGCGTATCGAGGTCGGCCAGGGCCTGGCGCGACACGGGGATGCGGTTGTAGCCGGCGCGTGCAAGCGCCTCGAATTGATCTTGATTCATGGACAGACCGGGGAGCGGTGTTTGAACGGGCGGCGCGGCCTCGCCGCGCACGCCTGACCGGGAGCGGACTCAGGCGCCGCGCCACAGGTACCCGTGCAGAGGCGCGCGGGCGCGGCTGCGGGCGGGTGTCTCCTTGAAAGGCTGGCTGTCCATTCAGATGTCGGTCGCAAGAACGACCCGATGGGGCAGGTCGTGGAGCGACGATAGTAGCCCATCGCAATCTTGCGCGTCCAGCGTGCGCCCCTCGCTGTAGCCCCATGGACAGCCCAGCACCGGCACTCCGGCGGCACGCGCGCAGTCGATGTCGTTGTATGAATCGCCGACATGCAGCAGTGCGCCCGGCGCCACACCCAGTTCGGCTGCAGCATGCAGCAGCGGCGCCGGATGCGGTTTCTTCTGCGGCAGCGTGTCGCCGCTGACCACGCTGCCGAAGAATCCGCGCAGTCCTGTCTGTTCCAGCAGCGGCAGCGTGAAATCGGCTGCCTTGTTGGTGACGCAGGCGAGACGGAAACCGGCCGCCTGCAGCGCGGCCAGCACCTCGCGCGCGCCGTCGTAGGGCGCCGTGCGCCGGCCGTTGTGCGCGCGGTAACAGCGCTTGAACACCTCGATCGCCTGCGCCAGCAGCGCGGCGTCCTGCGCCCGGTCGCCGACACAGCGCCGCACCAGGTCCGGAATGCCACGCCCGACGAATACCCTCACCTCCTGCTCGCTGCGCGGCGGCAGACCCAGCTCGACCGCCATGTCGTGCGCCGCCGCGGCCAGATCCGGCACCGTGTCGAGCAAGGTGCCATCGAGGTCGAAACTGATGCCGGCGACCGCGAAACGCTGCGCCATGCTCAGACCGTTGCGAGCTGTTCGCGGAAGGCGGCGATCACGCTGTCGTAACGATGGGGATCGCTCTCGCGGGCACCGCCGAACACCGCCGAACCGGCGACGAAGGTATCGGCGCCGGCGCGCGCGATTTCGGCGATGTTGTCCACCTTCACGCCGCCGTCGATTTCCAGCCGGATGTGGCGGCCGGTGCGGCACACGTATTCATCGAGCCGCGCGCGCACCGCGCGCAGCTTGTCCAGCGACTGCGGGATGAAGCTCTGGCCGCCGAATCCCGGGTTCACCGACATGATGAGCACGATGTCCAGCTTGTCCATCACGTGGTCCAGGTAGTTCAGCGGCGTGGCCGGATTGAACACCAGACCGGCCTGGCAGCCGTGGTCACGGATCAGCGACAGCGTGCGGTCGATGTGCTCGGACGCCTCCGGATGAAAGGTGATCACATTGGCGCCGGCCTTCGCGAAGTCGGGAATGATGCGGTCGACCGGCTTCACCATCAGATGCACGTCGATCACCGCGTCGGTATGCGGCCGCAGCGCCTGGCACACCAGCGGCCCGACGGTGAGGTTGGGCACGTAGTGATTGTCCATCACGTCGAAATGTATCCAGTCGGCGCCGGCCGCGATCACATTGCGCACTTCCTGGCCGAGCGCGGCGAAGTCGGCGGACAGGATGCTGGGGGCGATGACATAGGGCGGAGCGGACATGATGGACACACCTGTCGGGGACAAAGACGCAATTGTATCGAGTCCGGCCGGGCCGGCTGCCCGGCACCACGAAGTTTCATTGCATTCGCGTCCGCTCATGCGAAACTGTGCGTATCCACTCCCTTCCATTCCACGGCCATGGCTGATGCGAACAGATACGAAGTGACAGTGAGCGTGCAGGCTCACTATGTCGAGGAACAGTCCGATCCGGAAGAAAGCCGTTTCGTGTTCGCCTACACGGTGACCATCGTGAACAGCGGCAGCGTGCCGGCCCAGCTCATCAGCCGTCACTGGGTGATCCGCGACGCCAACGACACCGCACAGGAAGTGCGCGGCCTCGGCGTGATCGGCCAGCAGCCGCTGCTCAAGGCGGGCGAGAAGTTCGAGTACACCAGCGGCTGTGCGCTGAACACCCCGGTCGGCACCATGCGCGGCAGCTATCAGATGGTGGCCGAGGACGGCACCTCGTTCGAGGCCGAAATTCCGGAATTCACGCTGGCCATGCCGCGCGTGCTGCACTGATCCGGCGGGCGATGTCGCTCGCCTCCGCCTACACCGTCCTCGCTCCCTTCTACGACCGCGTCGTGTCCGGCGCCACGCGGCCGCTGCGCCAGGCCAGCCTGGCGCATCTTCCCGCCGCGCCGGCCGATGTGCTGCTGGTGGGCGTCGGCACCGGGCTCGACCTGCCCCATCTTCCGGCAGCGCACCGCTACACCGGCGTCGATTTCAATGCCGCCATGCTGGCGCGCAGCCGCCCGCGCGCATCCGGCCTGGATTTCGTCGCGGTGCGCGGCGATGCGATGAAGCTGCCGTTCGCCGATGCGTGCTTCGACTGCGCAGTGCTGCATCTCATCGTCGCCGTGGTACCGGACGGGCGCGCCGTACTGCAGGAGGCCGCGCGCGTGCTGCGCCCCGGCGGCCAGGCGCTGCTGCTCGACAAATTCCTGCGCCGCGGCCGCCCCGCGCCGCTGCGCCGGTTGCTGTCGCCGCTGGCCGCGCGCGTCGCCACCCGGCTCGACGTCGTGCTGGAAGACGCGCTCGACGGTCTGCCCTTCGGCGTCGTCAGTGACGATGCGGCGGCCTTCGGCGGCTGGTTCAGGCAGGTGAGGCTGCTGCGCACCTGAGCCGGTTCACGCCGCGTCACGCCCCAGGCGCCGCATCCGCGCATGCCAGCGCGCGCGGCCGGCATCGGTCATCGCATCGACGCTGCCGATCAGCGTGCAGCGCACCGGCTGGATGCCGACGAAGTGCAGGATGTTGCGCTTGAAGCTCATGACGCCGTGCGCCAGATAGACGCAGCGGAAGAACCATGCCGGCATGCCCATGGTTACCACCAGTCGCGCGGAGCGCCCGGTCAGCAGACGGGTGTAAGGGTTGCGCCCTTGCCCTTCGCCGATCGCGAAACCCGGGCGGAACACCTGCTCGAAGAAGGCCTTGAGCACCGCCGGCAGCGTGCCCAGCCAGATCGGGAAGAACACCACCAGATGCTCGGCGTCGGCGATCAGCGCCTGGGCCTTGGCGATGTCGCCTTCCGCCGGCGCCGACCATTCGGCTTTCGAGCGCAGCAGCGGAAAGGAGAGCTGGCTCACATCGATCACGCTGACCGCATGCGCCGCCTCGCGCGCCGCCGCGACATAACTGTCGGCCAGCGCGCGCAACAGCCCGGGGCGGGATTCGGGGTGACCCTGGATGACGACGATGCGGCTCATGACCGCACTCCTGCAATGCACACGCCGCCATCATGACCCGCCGGGAGCGTTCGGCCCTTGAGCGGGATCAGGGTCGGGTATCGAACGGAGGGCGTGCATTGCAGGCGTGGGACACGGCCGGCCGCCGCACACAAGAACTCGCCCGTACCGCAAACCGAGCCGAGGGTTTTGTGGGAGCGGGCTTGCCCGCGATGCAGCTTCGAACGAAGCCCGCGGCCCGCATCCGCCGCATCGCGGCCACAGGCCGCTTGTATGTTCTGCCGTGGCAAGCGTAGGAATAGCTTGTCGGGCGGAGGGACCCAGTCCGGATCTGACGGCAAGCACGTACAGACAGTGGGAGAGATGTCCCGCCCTCACCCCCCAAGCACCGATCAGGAATCCATCGGACCGTGACCGCGGTACCGTCCATCCCCTGCAAGCCAGTGCTGGTGGTGGAATCCCGACAAGCCTTTTGAACCTTTAGTCGGGAGGATCCCATCGTGACAAGTCAGAACGAGGCAGTGTGCTTTGGCATCGACGTCTCAAGCACTGGGCTGGACATCGCCGAGCACCCCAGCGCGCAGGGTAACGCGCGTCGAGCAACACCGCTGCGGCCATCCGCGGCCTGGTTGCGCACGCTACCCAGAGGTGCCCAGCGCATCGCCTGCGAATCGACCGGCAGCTATCACTGCACGCTCGTCAAGTTGCTCATCAAGGCCGGACATCAGGGGTTTTTCTGATCGACGGCTTCAAGCTGTCCAGGTACCGCGACACCGTGGGCCAGCGCGCCAAGAACGGATCGGCCACGACGCACGCCCTGATCGCCCGCTACCTTCGCGCACGAGGGCCACGGATCTGCGCCCGTTCTCGGCTCCCGGCGCCCGCGGTCACCGAACTGCGCAGCCCTGCTGCGTCCGTCGCGCGCAACCGTCGGGGTACGCAAGCCGGGGTCGCATCCGTCAGAGCCATGGAAGATCTTGGCCCGGCTTTGGTCGCGAAGTGCGTGTGGCTCTCGCGCGCGGCTCACCGCCTTGAATCAAACGGTTTTCGAACAGCCGCATCGCCTCGCTGATCAAACGAGAGCGGATGGACTGAACCGTACCGGCCGCATCCTGAAGATCGAAGGCGTCGGCGCGCTCACCGCTGCCGGCCTGTGCGCGGTGTTCCATCGCGCTGCCTTCAGCGGGTGCGGAGCGCCCTTCATCGCCTTCCTTGGCATGGACGGTCAGCGTGCGCCGATTCGGGCAAGAAGACGGGACGCCGTGCGCTGCAGCAGAGAAGAAGGGGACTCGGGAGATGCGCCGCGCTGCCTCTACAACGCCGGCCATGGCGCGCCAGCAGATCCACGACCTGGCAGCCGCTTCTACCAGCGCCATGCTCCAGCGCGGATTCAGCCGCACCCAGGCGCTGGTTGCGCTGGCAAGAAAAACTCGCTCGCGTTGCCTTCTCTGTGATGAAGAACGCCGCCGACTATGTCCCGAAACAACACGAAAACGCTTGCGCCGGAACATAGAATCTCCCACAACAGCTCGCACGGACCGCGAACGGAGCCAGGTTTTCGTGGGAGCGGGCTTGCCCGCGATGCAGCCTTGAACGAAGCCCGCGGCCCGCATCCGCCTCATCGCGGCCAGAGGCCGCTCCCACAAAAGCTCGCGACAAACACGAACGGAGCCTGGTTTTCGTGGGAGCGGGCTTGCCCGCGATGCAGCTTCGAACGAAGCCCGCGGCCCGCATGCGCCTCATCGCGGCCAGAGGCCGCTCCCACAAGAACTCGCGACAAACACGAACGGAGCAGGGTTGTCGTAGGAGCGAGCCCCGCTCGCGACAATACCCTCGAACGCAGCCACCTGCCCGTGTTTGCCGCTGCCCCTCACCCGGCGCTGCGCGCCACCCTCTCCCGCTGATGCGGGCGAGGGCCACATCAGCGACGGCCGCCTGCCTGCTCGACGATGTGGTCCGGCCACTCGAAGGCGTCGCAGCGCGGGCAGTCGAGCAGCGCGCCGAGATGGGCCGCGCGCCCCTCTTCCGTCACCACCCAGGGGCGGTTGATGAAGGGCGGGTGGTGGCGCACGTGCTGGCGGTGCCCGCAGGCCAGCCGGGCCACCCAGTCGCCCTCTTCGTCGATCAGATAGCCGGTGATCGGCTGCTTCATTCGGTCGACGCCACGCGTTGCGGCCGCACTGCGGTCACCCACGGTTCGAAGCGGCGGCCCCACGCGACATCCATTTCGAAGCTGGCTCGCCCGCTGTCGAGCGCGCTGCGGTCGATGCCATCCATCGCGCCGCGCAGCGCGTGCGGCACGCTGATGCGGGCGACCGCCAGTTCACCGATGTGGCCGCTGAAGGTGGTCTTCCTGTCGATCACCATCACGGACGGCGTCACCGTCGCCACGACGATGAGGTAGCGACGCGTGTCCACATAGCGCTGGCGCAGCGCCGCGGCGTCCAGCCCGGCGTCGATGGCGAACAGCCGCGACGCCTTGTGCTGCTCGTATTCCAGCGCCTCCCGTGCCGACTTCTGCGCGTCGACATCCTGCCTCTCCGCGTTGCCGCGGGCGAGCGCCCTGTCGAGACGGCGCTGCGTCTGCGCCAGCGCCGCCTGCCAGTCAGCGCCCGCCAGTTCGAGCACGACATACACTTCGCGCTTCTGGCGGTAGGCGTCGCGCTCGTCCTTCAGGTCGAAGCCGAGCGCGCGCAGCTTGTCGCCATCCAGCCAGTCGGGCCCGCGGCCGTAGTGCATGTCGTAGGCGGCCTCCGCGTTATCGTCGCGCATCGGCGCGCGCCAGAGCAGCGCCACGTCGATGCCGCCGCGCTCGCCGTCGAGCCCGAAGGCGTAGGGCAGACCGAGTTCGCGCTGCGTAAGGGTGAGCGCGCTGCCGGGCACGCCGGAGCGGTTCCATGCGACGCCCGCCAGCACGAAGGCATTCACCGCGACGATGAGTGCGACGCCGCCGGTCAGCAGCCATTTCTGCGCCTGCGTCATCGCCCGGCCTCCGTCTGTGTCACCGCACGCAGCCGCTTCAGCACCAGGATGACCAGCAGCGCCACCAGCCCGAGCACGAGGAAGAACAGGAATTTCGGCATCACCGCCCACCACCAGTCGAACAGCTTGGTGTAGAGGAAGATGACGAAGAACACGACCGCGGTATTCATCACCTCCGGCCAGCCACGACGCGCGCCGAGCCAGGTCAGCAGACCGCCGGCGACGAAGCCGCCCAGTTGATAGAAGCCTTCGACCAGGTCGGCGTCGAAGGGCAGATAGCTCGCGCGGCCCCAGTTCGACAGCACCAGCATGGGCAGGAAGAGCGCGAGCAGTGCAACCAGCCGCCAGGTGGCATCGAAGCCGGGATGGCGCCGGTGATCGACGAAGAAGGGCACGCAGAACATGAGCAGCGCCGCCGGGAAGAAATGCTCCGGCCGCTCGCCGACGCTGAGCCAGTACATGCCGGTCCAGGTGCCGACGCGGGCGGCGATGAAGCCGGTGATGCAGACCAGCCCGGCCACCAGCAGCAGGCGCAGTTCGCAGGTGTAGGCGAGCAGCAGCGCGAACGCCGCCCACGGCAGCAGCGCCTTGTCCGACGGCGTGATGTTGAAGCTGGAACCGAGCAGGCTCAGGTTCAGCACGAAACAGGCGAAGGCGACCAGTGCGGCCAGCTTGGTGAAGTAGCCGGAGGCGTCGCGCCGGTGCAGCCACGCGGTGAGCAGCAGCGTGCCGAGCGAGGCACCGGCCAGCAGCGCCACCTGCACGGCTTCGGGAAACAGCGGCCAGTACTGGCGGAACAGGAAGAACACGCTGGCCGCCAGCGCCAGCGCGCCAAGAAAGGAGGCGATGCGCAGACCAAGCGTGAGCTGGCGCGCCCGCTGCGAGGTGTCGACATCGGGCCGTGCGGCGAAGCGCGCGAGCAGTGCGTCGTGATGGGCGCGGACCGCTGCCGCATCGGCCTGCGCCAGGCCGTCGGCGGTCAGCCGCGCCTGTTCGCGGCGCCAGGCGTGGATGTCATCCACGCGCTGCTGCGCATCGGTGCGGGACAGGGTGTCGTCCATCGGGTCGCTTCCGGATGTCATCGCCGCATGATGCCATGAGCGCAGCGCGCTGCCGATCGGGCACAATCCGGCGATGGATCATGCCCCCGTACCCTTGCTGCGCGGCAGTCTGCGCGCGCTCAAGATCATCCTGCTCACCTTCACCGGCATCGGTCGCGCGCGCATGATCCAGCGCACCACCGAAGGCCTGGGTCCGCAGCACTTCCTGCTCGGCGGGCTGTTCGCCGCCATCGCGGTGAATGTTGCGCTGATCGCGCTGGTGATGTGGGCGACCGCATGACGGGCGACAGGCGGTAGCGCGCCGCAGGCGCTCCCGGCGACGCCTGCCGGAAGCGTTCAGGCCAGGCGCGAACGGATTGCCCGGATGTGTCTTGCTGCCGCGCGTTCGGCCGCCCCTTCCATCGACCGGTACGCTTCGATCACCGCCTCTCCGGCATCGGTGAGCCGCGTTCCACCGCCGTCGCGGCCGCCGGTCGCGGTATCCACCAGCGGCGTGCGAAAGCAGCGGTTCATGGTGTCCACCAACTGCCACGCGCGACGGTAGGACATGCCCTTGTCCCGTGCCGCCGCGGAAATGGATCCGGTGCGGGCAATCGCCTCGAGCAGGGCCACCTTGCCCGGACCGAGCGCAACCTCGTCACCGGAAAAGAAACGGGCGCGAAACTGAAAATCGGAAGCCATAGGGCCGGCTGGAACATGAAATGAACACGGCCCGCATGATTGCAGACTTCCACGCCGCTGGGCGCACGCGGCGCGACACCGCCTGCGCCGCCCGCGAGTTGCCCGCTGCCACCGCCGTGCACGACTTTCCTCGCGGCGCCGCAGACAAACGCGCGCGATATACCGACGTGCACAGCAAAAACATCCTCTCCGCCCTTCCCCTACAGAGAAGAACACAAACAACAAGTTGTTTATAAACAACTTCTGAAAGCTATCCAGAAAATTTCGCCATCAATCACGACACTCGTTATATCTCGTCGTATATTTCGAAACCTCGAACCAACCGGTCCGACGCGAGGAACAAAACCGGCTCCCCCCGCTTTTCAACCATCCTGAGGAACAGCCATGAACTCGAAAAAGATGCCGGCACGCGGCGCTCTCGCCCTGATGATCGGCAGCGCACTGACAGCGGGCGCACAGGCGGCAGGCGATGCCGCCCGCAGCGGCGACGCGAAGGACAGCGAGGTATTCACGCTCGGTCAGATCACCGTCACCGCAAGCCGGGACGACGAACGGCCGCTGGGTACCGAGGTGCTGGACCGCGAAACGCTGTGGGACTTCAGCAAGGACGGCGTGGCCGAAGCGCTCAATCTGGTACCCGGTGTCGCCACCACCGCCGGCGCCGGCAACCGCAACGAAGCGCTCATCAGCATCCGCGGCTTCGACCGCTGGCAGGTACCGCTGCTGATGGATGGCATACGGCTCTATCTGCCCGCCGACAACCGCATCGATTTCGACCGTTTCCTGACGCCCGACCTGTCGGAAATCCAGGTGTCCAAGGGCTATGTGTCGGTGATCAACGGGCCGGACGGTATGGGCGGCGCAATCAATCTGGTCACCCGCCGCCCGGTCAAACGCTTCGAGTCTGAGGTGCGCGTGTCGGCCGGCATCGACAACAGCGGCGACTACAGCGGCAACACGATCTACGCCAATGTGGGCACGCGGCAGGAAGCGTTCTACTTCCAGCTCAGCGTGGAACAGCGCGATGTCGACCACTGGCGGCTGTCGCGCGACTTCACGCCCACCGTGGCCGAGGACGGCGGCCGACGCGACAACACCAGCAAGAAGGACGAGCGGGTGAACATGAAGCTGGGCTTCACGCCCAACCGCAGCGACGAGTACTCGCTCAACTTCATGTGGCAGGGCGGCGAGAAGCACGGCATCGGATCGGTCACCGGCACCTCGACCATCAGCATCTGGGACTGGCCGAAGTGGGACACCTGGAGCCTGTACTGGCTGTCCCACACCCAGCTCGACAGCAAGACCTGGCTCAAGACGCGCGCCTACTACAACAAGTTCGAAAACACGCTGGCGGCCTACACCAATCCGACACTCACGGTGCAGAACTTCACCAGCTACTACGACGACAACGCACGCGGCGGCAGCGTGGAACTGGGCACCGAGCACCTCACGCAGCAGACGCTCAAGCTCGCCGCCCACTACCGCCGCGACGAACACACCGAATGGCAGACCACACACGCCACGAATTTCACCGAGCCGGAACAGACCACGATAGAGGACACCTTCTCCATTGCCGCGGAAGACACCTGGCATGTCACACCGGCGCTGGATCTGGTCGGCGGCATCAGCCGCGACTGGCGCCATACGCGCAAGGTCGAGGAGTTCTCCAGCAATGTGCTGTTCGAGCAGCCCAAGTCGGATCGCAACGCCACCAACTACCAGGCCGCCGCCATCTACCGCTACAGCGACAGCGGCAAGACGCATCTGAGCTATTCCGACCGCATCCGCTTCCCGACCATGTTCGAGCGCTTCAGCTCGCGCTTCGGCGGCGCGATCTCCAATCCCTGGCTGGAGCCGGAACGCGCCCGCAATATCGAGATCGGCGTTTCCGACCTGCTGCGTCCCGGCCTGCGCGGCGAGCTGGCGGTCTTTCACAGTCGCGTGAAGGACGCCATACAGTCCGTCCCCATCGTGTTCAACAGCACCAACCAGACGCAAAGCCAGAACGTGGGCGAGGCGACGTTCAAAGGCATCGAGATCGGCCTGCTGGCCGCGCTCGGACCGCGTCTCGACCTGGGGGGCAACTATTCCTATGTCGACACCGAAATCGACAACCCGAATGACGCCAATGCGCGACTGACCACGACCCCGCAGCACAAGGCGCTCGTCTACGCCAAGTGGCAGCCGACGGAAGCGCTGCGCGTGGTGCCCAGCCTGGAGTATGCGAGCGACCGCTGGTCCACCCGCGCGGTCGGCACCGGCTATGTGAAGACCGGCAAGTACGCGCTGCTCGGCCTGAAGCTGGAATACCGCCTGACGCCGGAATGGGATGTGTCGGTCGCCGGCCGCAATCTGCTCGACCGCAACTACGCCGTGGTCGACGGTTACCCGCAGGAAGGTCGCAGCTTCATCGTCGCCTCGCGCCTGCGCTTCTGAGCCGGAGATCCACGCCATGACAGGTTCCTTCCGCACAGTCCTGCGGGGCGCGTTCGCCCTGTGCGCACTGCTGTCATCCCTGGCCTGCGTCGCCGGACCGGACGACGACCGGGTGGTGGTGCTCACCAGCTATCCCGAAGAACTGACCGCGCGCTACCTGCGCGCCTTCGAAAGCCGGTATCCGGGCATGCGCGTCGAGCTGCTGTGGCGACAGTCGGCCGACGCCCTGCTCTGGTTGCGAGGTCCGGGCACGGGCGCAGTGGATGTCTACTGGGCGCCGTCACCCGGCAACTTCGCCACGCTGAAGTCCGACGGCCGACTGACTCGGCTGGAGGTGGACAAGGCGTTGCCGGCAAAGGTCGGCGGCGAAGCCATCTCCGATCCGGACGGACACTATGTCGCCTTCGAACTGGCCGGCTACGGCATCGCCTGCAACGTCCAGTCACTGCGCGCGCTCGGCTTGCCCGTTCCGCGCGACTGGTCCGACCTCACCGCACCCGGCTATGCCGGACGGGTGCAGTTGCCGATTCCCGGTCGCGTCGGCTTCGCCCCCGGCCTGATCGAAGCGGTACTGCAAGGCCAGGGCTGGAAGAAGGGCTGGGCCCTGCTGTCGGAAATCGCGGGCAACGCCACCTTCGGCGCCGGCGATGCCACGCCCGCGCTCGACGATCTGGTGTCAGGCCAGGTAGCCGCGCGCATGACCATAGACTTTTTCGCGGCCCAGCAGGCGGCGGGCCGCTCTTCGCCGGTGCGCTTCGTCTACCCGCCGCGCACCGCCTACAGCCCCGCCCACGTCGCCGTGCTGGCCGACGCACCGCACGCCGACGCGGCGCGCCGCTTCGTGAATTTCCTGCTGTCGGCCGAAGGCCAGGACCTGCTGCTGCACCCGGACGTGCGCCGCCTGCCGGTGCGGCCCGACCGCTACGCCGCGCATCCGGAACTGAGCGCGCGCCCCTTCGCAGCCGACACGCCGGGCTTCGACAGCACGCTCATGCGCAAGCGCCAGGGGCTGGTGGCCGCGCTGTTCGACATCGTGCTGGTGCAGCCGCACGCGGAACGTGCGCACTTGTGGGCGCGCGTGCACGCCGCCGAGCGCGACGGCCTCGGCGACACCGCCGCGGTGCGCGAAGCGCGCACCCTGCTCGGCAGCATGCCGGTGGACGCCGTGTATCAGGTGGATGCGCCGCTGCGCCGCCTGTTCGAGCCGGTACCGCGCACGCCCGGCGAAGCGGACACACCGCCGTCGCGCGAACGCCGCGACACCGAAGCACGCTGGCGCGAAGCCGTGGCGCGCGCCCTCGCGCGCGCCGGCGGCCTGCTCGACGGTCAGGGGGTGCCGCGTTGACTCATCGTTTCGCCCTGCGCGGGCTCTTGTTCTGCGCAACGCTGGCGCTGCCCTGCGCACTCGCCGCGGCTGACCCTTCCGCCACCGACGACACCCACCGCGACGCCTTCCAGCAGATCGACTGGCCCATGGTGCCGGAGGCGCAGCGCGCCAGCATCGTCCGGGGCCGCTCTCTGGTCCGGCAGACCTGGGTCATTGCGCCGTCGCTCGACCCGGACATCGCCGGCCTCGGCCCCACCTACAACCGTCCGGCATGCATTTCATGTCACCCGCGCAACGGACGGGGCGAGCCGCCCGCGTCGCCGGAAGAGCCGATGCGCTCGATGCTGGTGCGCCTGTCGGTACCGGGCCGCGCGCCGGATGGCGGGCCGGTGCCGGAACCGGTCTATGGCGACCAGCTCAACGAATTCGGCGTGCCCGGCGTTCCGGGCGAAGGCGAGGCGACCATCGAATGGCTCACTCATGAGGTGACGCTTGGCGACGGCACACCGGTCGAACTGCGCAGGCCGCGCATCGCCTTCCGTCGTCTGGCGCACGGCCCTCTCGCCGCCGGAACAATGACATCCGCAAGGGTCGCCCCACCGCTGTTCGGCGTCGGCCTGCTGGAAGCGGTGCCCGAGAGCGATCTGCTGGCCATCGCCGCGGAACAGAAGAAAAGCGGTCGCGGCATTGCCGGCCAGCCGAACCGGGTGTGGGACATCGCCCGCAACCGCGCCGTGATCGGACGCTTCGGCCACAAGGCGAACCAGCCCACGGTGCGCCAGCAGATCGCCGCCGCGCTGGCTGGCGACATGGGCATTACCTCATCGCTGTTTCCGGCCGCGAACTGCCCGCCCGCCCAGACCGCCTGCGCCGCGGTGCGCGACACGCATCCCGAACTGGCGGACGACGCGCTCGACGCGATGACGCGCTATCACCATGCGCTGGCCGTTCCGGCCGCACGCCGGCAGGACGCGGCGCAGGTCAGGCACGGACGCCGGCTCTTCGCGCGCGCCGGCTGCGACGGTTGCCACCGGCCGTCGCTGCGCACCGGGCGCTTTCCGGATTTTCCTGCGCTGGAAAACAGGCTCATTCACCCTTATACCGACCTGCTGCTGCACGACATGGGCGCCGGGCTGGCCGACGGGCGCCCCGACTTCGAAGCCGGCGGGCGTCAGTGGCGCACGGCGCCGCTGTGGGGCCTGGGCCTGCTCGCCACGGTGAATGAACACGCCACGCTATTGCATGACGGGCGGGCGCGCAGTGCGCTGGAAGCCATCCTGTGGCACGACGGCGAAGCGCGCCGGTCGCGCGACGCGGTACGGCGCATGACGCGCCGCGAACGCGAAGCGCTGATCGCCTTCCTGCATTCGCTGTAAGTTCACCTCGCCCGCAGCCGCCACAGCGACGTCACTTCCTTCGAACGCGCGGCATGCAGCGGATCGTTCGCGTCCTGCGCCTTGCCGTGGCGCGGCTTTGCTTCCAGCCGGCCAGCCACTTCGAGTCCGGCGCCGGCGATCAGCGCGCTCACTTCGTCCGGCGCGCGCAGCCCCAGGTGTTCCGCGAAGTCGGACAGGATGAGCCAGCCCTCGCCGTCCGGCGCGAGGTGATCGGCCAGCCCGGACAGGAAACCCCTGAGCATGCGGCTGTCCTGGTCATAGATCGCGTGTTCCAGCGGCGACGCCGGCCGGCCCGGCAGCCACGGCGGATTGCACACCACCAGTGCGGCGCGCCCGGCCGGGAAGAGGTCCGCCCGGCTCAGCTCGACCCGGGCGGCGAAACCGAGCCGCGCGAGGTTGTCGCGCGCGCAGGCCAGCGCGCGCTCGTCCATATCGGTAGCGACGATGCGCCGCACGCCACGCTGCGCCAGCACCGCCGACAGCACACCGGTGCCGGTGCCGATGTCGAACGCGACGCCGTCGGCAGCCAGCGCCGCCGGCAGCGGCGCGCGCGCGACCAGTTCGACATATTCGCCGCGCACTGGCGAGAACACGCCGTAATGCGGATGGATGCGCGCACCGAGCGCGGGAATGTCGACGCCATTGCGCCGCCATTCGTACGCCCCCACCAGCCCCAGCAGTTCGCGCAGCGAACACACATAGGGCTGGTCGGCCTCGCCGTGCGCCTGCGTGCAGGCCTCCGCCACATCGGGCGCGCGGCGCAGCGGAATGAAGTGACCGGCCTCGAACGGGATAAGCAGCATGCCCAGCGTGCGCGCCCGCTGCGACTGCGCCAGCCGGTGCTGGTTGAACGCGTCGCGCAGGGTCGCCGCCGGCTTGCGCGGCTTGCGGTCCCCCCGCCGCGCCAGCGCCTGCAGCATCTGCCGCGCATTCTGGAAGTCGCCGCGCCACAGCAGCGCCGTGCCCTCGCTGGCGAAGCGGAAGGCCGTGTCGGCGTTCATCGTATCGTCGGCGACGACGATCTTCTTCGGCGGCGGAACGCCGGCTTCGGATTGCCAGCGGGCGCCGTGCGCAGCGTCGCCGTCGGGCAGTACAAGTCGTGCTTCGGTCAAGTTTCGGTCACCGGAGTTATCTTGATTGCATATATATATATGCTAAAGCGAGCCAGCGGTCGACGCTCAAGCGGGCGCAGCAGGATCGCGCGTCCAGTTTTCCACCACCAGACCGGGGTAATCGGCGAAGCCCGCTTCGTTGTTCGTGACCAGCACGGCATCGACGCTCACCGCGTGGGCGGCAATCATGCGGTCGAGCGCGTTACGGCGGCGGTCGCGCACCGCGGCCCGCAATGCGCCGAAGGACTGCGCGGCCGGAATGTCGAAAGGCAGCACCGGAATGCGCTGAACCAGCGCCTCGAGAACGCTCTCGTCCCGCGCCCGGGTCTGCTCGCGCACTTCAAGTCCTGCGCGCAACTCGGCATAGGTCACGACCGACATGACGGCTTCGCCCTCGCGCAAGGATTCAAGGCGTGCAATCACCTGCGGCGATGCCTGCTTCATGAGGTAGATGCAGATATTGGTATCGAGCATCCACGCCATGACCTAGACGCCCTCCCTGGGACCACCCGCGGCGCCCCAGTCCCGCTCCCGTTCCTCGTGGAATTCGCGCCCTTCGGACATGAAATCCGGACTGAACATCGCGAATATCTCGCCCACGCCGGCAAGGCTCTTGCGCCGCGCCGGCCGCAGCACCAGCGTGTTGCCCACCCGCTCGATCTCGACCTCTTCCGACACCCCGGCAATGGCCAGTTCCTTCGGAATGCGCACGGCGAGCGAATTGCCACTTTTGAAGATGCGGGTCCGCATGATGGATAGAGTCTTGAACGATGTAGATACAGGATATACATCGAAAAACGGCGGCGCAACGCGGGTGGCAGCGCCAGGCGACGCAGACGGCCGGCCCACGCTGCGGCGAGGATGCTGTGTGGCGAACCTGCTCAGCGCTCGTCCCTCGACTGCCGCTGCAGCACCTCCGACGGCGTCTGAGGTCTCCCCGCGCTCAACCTGCGCAGCCTTTCGCTGAGCAGGCGAAAGACCTGGTTGCGCCGCTGCGCGGGCGCCTTCGCGACATCGTTCTTGCGCGCATCCTTCATGATCATGCCCTCCTGCGCCCTTCCCGGGATCAATGCCATCATCCATATGGCCGACGGCAGCCGGCCATGCCAGGACGCTACCATTTTGGTCCATTCGGCAAGCGCAAGGAGGACGGTTCCGGATGTCACGAACGGACAGAGCAGCCCGCATCCGCCAGTGCCTGAGCACGCGCACGGCCATCTCTTTCGAGCGCTTGCAGGCCGTACTCGAAGTATCGCGCGCGACGCTCACTCGCGACATCGCCTATCTGCGCAACGTGATGGGCGCACCGGTGGAGTTCGACCGTGAGCGCGGCGGCTACATCCTGAGCCCGGAACACTGCGGCGGTGCCCAGCTCGAGCTGTCCATCTGGTTTTCCAGCGCCGAAATCCACGCCCTGCTGACCATGCAGCACTTGCTGGCCAATCTCGACGAAGGCGGCATTCTCACCCGCCAGGTCCAGCCGCTGATGGAAAGGCTCAACGCACTTCTGGGCGCGGCCAAAGACGACGCCGAAGCGGTGCGCCGCCGCGTACTCATCGTCGGACTGGGAAAAAGACCTGTCACCCTCGCTCATTTCGAGCGCATAGGTTCCGCACTGCTGCGCCGCAAGCGGCTGCTGATCCGCTACGCCGCGCGCAGCAGTGACACCGTGAGCGACCGCGAGATATCGCCGCAGCGGCTGGTGCACTACCGCGAGAACTGGTACCTCGAAGCCTGGTGCCATCTGCGCAAGGACCTGCGCAGCTTCGCGCTGGATGCCATACGCGAGGCCCACCTGCTCGCCACCCCGGCGCGCGAGGTCAGCCTGCGCACTCTGCAGACGGTGTTCGGCCCCGGCTACGGCATCTTCTCCGGCCAGCGCATCCAGTGGGCCAGACTGCGCTTCTCGCCCGAGCGCGCACGCTGGTTGGCCCATGAGGCCTGGCATCCGAAACAGAAGGGGCGCTTCGACGCCGACGGCCACTATCTGCTCGACATCCCCTACGCCGATCACCGCGAACTGATGATGGACATCCTCAAGCACGGAAGACACTGCGAAGTGCTGGCGCCGGAAGAGCTTCGCTCGGTTGTCGAGTCAGAGATCGAAGCGCTGCGAACGCTTTATGCGGAGCGGCTTTGATGCAGGCTCAGGAATTGAGCCCGCCCAAGCTCATGCTGCGCGCAAGTAGCTCAATAGAAGAAAGTCGAACGCGTACATTTCATGCGATCAGATACTGAAGACTGGGCACACGCCCCACCCTCCGGTGAAGCCGGCAAACCTCCTCATTGGCTGGACGACCATTTGCGCGAGGTTGGCCGCCTGGCAGCGATCTTCATGCCGGGGCCAGCGCAGCCGATTGCCCGTCTGGCTGGACTGTGGCACGACCTCGGCAAACGTAGGGCTGGATTTCAGCGCTACATCAGGCTCGCAAACGGCATCGACGCCCACATCGAGAGAGTTTCGGATCAACAGAAAACCCATTCCGCAGCAGGCGCCCTCTGGGCGGAAAAGGAACTTGAGCGACAGCTCGGACGGCAAGGGCTGCTGCTCAGTCGCGTCCTGCAATACGTCATCGCCGGTCACCACGCTGGCCTCGACAACTGGGAGGGCGCCGGCCTCGCCGCCAGACTTGCGAGCGCCCATGCGCGCACCGAGTTCGACGAAGCCGCATCGCGCCCCAGTCCGACCGACATTGCCCATCCGGACAGCACGCATCTAAGCCTCAAGTGTCTGCCGGTGGGAACCGAGCATGAGGCTCCAGGGCGTTTTGCACTGTGGGTACGCATGCTGTTCTCGGCGCTGGTCGACGCAGACTTTCTCGATACCGAGCGATACATGAACGTCGAGAAGGCCTATCGACGCGAAGGCGCGCCCTCCCTTGCGACGATGCGGGAAACACTCGCTGGACATCTCGTGCGACTTGCCTCGCAAGTCAAAGCAACATCGGTGAACCGCGTACGTGCCGATGTACTGCGTCAATGCATCAGCAAAGCGCTACAAGCCCCTGGAACCTACAGTCTCACTGTTCCCACAGGCGGCGGAAAGACCCTCTCAAGCCTCGCCTTCGCGCTCGAACACGCGGTCCATCATGGCAAGAGACGAGTGATCTACGCCATTCCCTACACGAGCATCATTGAACAGACGGCGAATGTGTTCCGCGAGGTCTTCGCTCCGCTTGGCGACGACGTGGTGATCGAACATCACAGCAACATCGAATCCGATCCGGAGAGCGAAACCGCGCGCTCCCGCCTCGCTTGCGAGAACTGGGACGCCCCGCTGATCGTCACGACCAACGTCCAGCTATTCGAAAGCCTGTTTGCGCGCAAAACCTCTCGCTGCCGCAAGCTGCACAACCTGATCGATAGCGTCATCGTGCTCGACGAGGCCCAGTTGCTGCCCGTCGAGTTCCTGCAGCCAGTCATTGACGTGCTGCGTTATCTGATACAGGACTTCGGCGTCACCGTAGTGCTGTGCACCGCCACCCAGCCGGTGCTGGACGCGAGCGGAAGTGCGGACCCGACGCGCGGCATTTCGCGCGGTATCGGCAAGGTCACGGAGATCATCGACGACGTTCCGGCGCTGTATGAAGCGCTCGAGCGCGTTCGCGTCAAACTGCCCGCCAGCCTCGAAACGCCACGCAACTGGCCTGAATTGGCCGACGAGATCATGCAGCACCAGGCCGTGCTGTCCATCGTCAGCCGGCGCGCCGATGCGCGCGAACTGTACGGTTTGGTCAAGGCGCGATCCGACGAAGGGTGCTGGCATTTGTCAGCACTCATGTGCGCACAGCACCGCAGCGACACCATTGAGGCCATCAAGCAGGCGCTGTCTTGCCGTCGCGCTGCGATCGAGGCCGGCACAAAAGCTGCGCCGGTGCGCGTGGTCTCGACCCAGCTCGTCGAAGCGGGTGTCGATCTCGACTTTCCAACCGTCTACCGCGCGATGGCCGGACTGGATTCGATAGCCCAAGCCGCGGGTCGCTGCAACCGCGAAGGGCGTCTGCACGAACCTGGAGAAGTGCATGTGTTCGTACCGCCCACCAAGGCGCCCCCGGGTCTGTTGCGTCAGGCACGCGACACCTGCAAGGCCGTGTGGCATGAGCTGCCCGAGCAACCGTTCGCACTTCCGCTGATCCGCAACTACTTCCAGCGTCTTTACCATGACGCGCAGTCACTGGACCTTCATGGCATCGGCAAGATGCTCCGGCTGCAGATTGACGCCAAGTCACTTGCCCTTCCAGTCCAGTTCCGCGATGCGGCCGACAATTTCCGACTGATCGACAACGAAGATGCAGCAACGGTGGTGGTTCGCTATCGCAGCCCGAATGCGCGCGAGGACATCGATGCACTGATCGGAATGCTCGAACGCGACGGTCCCGCCCGCTGGCTCATGCGCAAGCTGCAGCGCTATTGCGTGACCCTCTACCGGCATCAGCTACCGGCGCTGATCGAGGCCGGCGACATCCGGGAGGTCACAGCTTGTCCGGGGCTCTATGTTCAGATCGATGGCTGGGACGGGTTCTACGACCGGGTCATGGGCGCAAGAGTAGATTCGGCTCCGGGTGATCCAGCAAGTTGGGTTTACTGATCATGAGCGCACCAAGAGAGGGATGGGGTCACCCCCATCCCACCACCTCGCTTCCTGTGAGAGCCCCTTACTGGTTTCAATCCACGCTGAATCAGCGAAGGCCGAATTAAAACACATTGTGCACCATACTGGAAGATGGATATGTATGATCTCTGGTGAGAGTGTTTCGCTGGAGCGAGTCATGGTCGATTGGAAAGGCGTACTGCGAGAAATTCGAATGCTCGCCATTCAGCTTCAGCCCGGACGCTTTTATGCACTTTACCTGCTACTTCTTTGCTTGGTCGTAGGATATCTAATTGAAAAATTGGAGAAATTTACATGAAGCGATTTTGTCTCGAAGTACGCGGCGACTACGCCTGCTTCACCCGACCGGAGATGAAGGTCGAGCGAGTGTCCTACGATCTCATCACGCCCTCCGCCGCACGTGCGGTGTTCGAAGCAATCCTCTGGAAACCCTCCATCCGCTGGCAGATTCGTCGAATCGAAGTCCTGGCGCCGGTAAAGTGGATCAGCGTGCGACGCAACGAGGTGGGTGCGGTCGCCTCAACCCGCAACGCGCAAGCGGCAATGAACGCGGGGCACGGCGAGCTGGCGCTGTATATCGAGGATGAGCGGCAGCAGCGGGCGGGGCTTTTCCTGCGCGATGTCGCTTACCGTCTCTATGCCGACATGGAAATGATTGGCGACGATGCGCGCAGCAACCCGGGCAAGTACCTGGCCATGTTCAGCCGACGCGCCGGGGCCGGTCAGTGCATCAACCAGCCCTATCTGGGGTGTCGCGAATTCGCCGCACGCTTCAGGCCCGTACCACTCACGGAAACCGATGACGGCGATTTCCAGCCAGGTATGGACGAACCTTCCGCATTGCAGGAGTGGAGCGCCGACCTGGGGTGGATGCTGCACGACATGGACTTCAGCAACCCGAGCAACCCCACGCCCCGCTTCTTTCGCGCCAAGGTCGAGCGTGGCGTACTTGATCTGAGTCGTGTGGAGGTGCGGGGATGATTCTTCAGGCACTGAATGACTACTACCATCGTCGCCAGACGGCCCCCGATCCAACACGGCGGCTTCCCGCATTCGGCCTTGAACTGAAGGAAATTGCCTACGTACTTGAGCTCGATGCATCAGGTGCGCTTCGTGCCGTTGTCGACACCCGTCATGTCGCGGGAAAGAAAAAGATAGGCACTGCCTATTTAGTCTCCAAGGGCGTCAAAAAGACATCTGGCATCGCGGCCAACTTGCTTTGGGACAACGCTGAGTATGTGCTCGCACTACCGGATGCCAAGAAGCATGAGGACGCAATAGACAAGGGCAAGTCCGACGAGTACCTTTCGCGCCTGCTGGAAATGCAAGCCGCTTTCCGGGCGCGAATTCTTGAATTACCCCCGGAGGCTCAACGCGACGAAGGCGTTCAAGCGGTATTGACCTTCCTTGCCGGCAACGCCCAGGGTCAAATCCGAAGCTTTGAAGCGTTCGAAGAAATTGCCGCCGGCAACCCTGTGTTGAGCTTCCGTCTGGTCGGGGACACCGAGCTCATCTGCCAGCGAGTCGCTGTCTTGCCGCATATCGGCGTAGCCGAGGACGACGAAAGCGGTGCTTTGTCCGGCATGTGTCTGGTTACAGGAAACACCGCACCCACGGAAAGGCTGCACACCGCGATCAAGGGTGTATGGGGCGCGCAGACTTCAGGCGCGAACATCGTCTCGTTCAACCTCGACGCCTTCAACTCCTATGCCAAAACACAGGGCAACAACGCCCCCGTCGGCAAAGCGGCTGCCTTCGCCTACACCACAGCTTTAAACACACTTCTCGCGCGCGACTCGACGCAGCGCCTCCAGGTGGGCGACGCCTCCACGGTTTTCTGGGCACAGCGGGATGACGAGCCAATGGAGGAGTGGCTGGCCGAGATCATTGGCGGCGACGATCCTGACGCCCAGTCGGAAAAGGTCAAGGCTCTGTTTGAGGCGGTACGAACCGGCGGCTTCAGCGGTGAGCGAGGCCAGAACCGCTTCTTCGTTCTGGGACTTGCGCCGAACGCCGCGCGCATTTCAGTGCGCTTCTGGCACGCGGCCCCGCTGGGTGAAATCGCCGAACGGGTGACCGCCTGGTTCGACGATCTGCGCATCGTACGCAGCCCGAATGACATGGAATACCCAAGTCTTTTCCGGCTTCTCACCGCGATCACCATTCAGAGCAAGGCCGACAACATACCGCCGCGTCTGGGCGGCGACATCGTGCGCAGCATCTTCACCGGTTCGCCCTACCCCGCAATGTGGCTGAACGCAGCAGTTCAACGCTGCCGCGCCGAACAACGCGTCAGCTACTTGCGGGCAGCCGCCATCAAGGCATGTCTCAACCGTTCCGTTCGGGACCGTGACCATGGCCCGGACCATCCAACCAGGGAGATCACAGAAATGCTCGACCCCGAAAATCCATCCGTTGCTTATCGGCTGGGACGACTGTTCGCAACGCTGGAAAAAATCCAGGAAGAGGCCAGCCCAGGGCTGAACGCGACGATACGCGAGCGCTACTACGGTGCGGCATCAAGCACCCCTGTCGCGGTGTTCACGTCCCTGATGCGCCTCAAGAACCATCACCTCGCGAAGCTGAGCAACAAGCGGCGGGCGGTGAATTTCGAAATATTGCTCGCGGAAATCATGTCAGGCATTGACGACTTTCCACGCCACATGCCGCTTCAGGACCAAGGCCGGTTCGCGATCGGCTACTACCACCAGCGGCAGGACTTCTTTGCCCCGCACTCGCAATCACATGGCGAAAAAAACCAGCCCGACGTTACCGAACCCGAAGGAGACATCTGACATGAGCCTGAACAACCGTTATGACTTTGCCCTGCTGTTCGACGTAAAGGACGGAAACCCCAACGGCGACCCCGATGCCGGCAACCTGCCCCGCCTGGATGCGGAGAGCGGACACGGGCTGATGACCGATGTCGCGCTCAAGCGCAAGGTACGCAACTTCGTGGCGCTCACGCAGGACCAGAGCGAATCGGCACCACAAGCAGGGCAGAAGCGCCACGAAATCTATGTTCGCGAGAAGGCCATCCTCAACCTACAACACCAGCGAGCCTACTCGGCATTGAAGCTCGACGCGCCCACCGACGAGGCAGCGGCAGAAGCTGGCGAGACGGAAGCCAAGAAGGGCAAGAAAGAGAAACGCAAGGGCAGCGCCAGCGAGGTCGATCTGGCGCGCAAGTGGATGTGCCAGAACTTTTTCGATGTGCGGACTTTCGGTGCCGTGATGTCGACCGGCATCAACTGCGGACAGGTTCGTGGCCCTGTGCAACTCACTTTCGCCCGCTCCATCGACCCCATCGTTGCGCTGGAGCATTCGATCACCCGCATGGCCGTCGCCACGGAAGCCGAGGCGGAGAAGCAACAAGGTGACAACCGCACCATGGGCCGCAAGCACACCGTGCCCTACGGAATCTACATGGCGCACGGCTTCGTATCGTCCTTCCTCGCAAAACAGACTGGCTTTGGCGAGGACGATCTCGAACTGCTCTGGCAAGCGCTGGAGCACATGTTCGAACACGACCGTTCGGCCGCCCGGGGCGAGATGTCTACGCGCGGTCTTTACGTCTTCAAGCACGCGTCGGAATTGGGCAACGCGCACGCTCACGATCTGTTCGACCGGGTGCGCGTGCGGCGCAAGCCGGATATCGATGTGGCACGCGCTTTCTCGGACTACGAAGTGAGCATCGACGACGCCACGCTGCCGTCGGGCATCACATTGATCCGCCGGGTGGGCTAATGCCCGGAAGCTGCCAGCATACGTACAACGCTGCCGAGATCCGGCACATCGCCCTGCTGGCAGCGGGCAACCAATCGTTTGTCTGCCGTAACGAGCGTCCCGCCGATCCGCCGCGCGAGAGCCAGGTAGAAGCAATCGTAGGCGGGGTGCCCCAGCCTGACGGCAAGCGTGGCCGCATCAGCCGCCAGCACCTCACACGGTTCTGCGCTCATCTGCACATGGGTCAGCGCTTCAGCACTGTACGCGGCGATGTCCGGATCGACTTCACCCCGCATCTGCTTTTTCCAGAGAATGTTTGCCACCTCCGCGTAGATCAGGTCGGGCGCATGGAGCTCTTCGTCAAGCAGCGCAATCGCTGCGTCGGTTCCGGGTTCGTCGACGAGCCATTTCACCGCGACACTGGCGTCGATCACGAGCGCGGTCATCGCTCGTCACGACTTTCGCGCAGTAAATCTTCAGAGGGTGTCTGTGGCCCAGCCGGCACTCATTGTTCGCAGCCGCGCGGCCAGATCGCGAAACTCTGCATTGCGTACCGGCTCCGGCTGACTCAAGGCATTACTGACGATTTCACGCAGTTCGTCCGACATCGAGCGCCCATGCCGTGCCGCACGCTCGCGCAACAGTTGCTTCAGGGATTCATCCAGATTCCTCAGCAGCATGTCACCCATGACGACGCTCCTTTGCAAGGTCGATATCAGTGATATCAGTCCATTTTTGGCGATCAACCCTCATGGATGACGAACCCGATCCGCTCCCGATCTCCGCCTTGCAACACTGGTGCTACTGCCCCCGCCAGTGCGCGCTGATTCATCAGGAACAGGCCTTTGCGGAAAACGTGCATACGTTGCGCGGCCAGGCGGTTCATGCACGCGCAGACACGCCCGGTCTGGAAGTTCGCCCCGGTTTACGCATCGAACGTGCATTGCCAGTCTGGAGCCATCGTCTTGCGCTGACCGGCAAGGCGGATGTCGTGGAATTTGCGGACGACGGCACGCCCTACCCGGTTGAGTACAAACATGGATCCCGCAACAAGGCCGCCCACATTGCGGCCTGTGACGATCTGCAACTCGCGGCACAAGCAATCTGCCTCGAAGAGATGACGGGCCACGCGGTCACCGAGGGCGCGATCTACTACGCGTCGTCGCGTCGTCGGCGGCAAGTGGCCATTTCCGAAGAGCTTCGTAGCCAGGTCGAGTTCGCCGTCTCTGCGGTCCGATCGATGCTCTCGAGCGCCCGCCTGCCCCCACCGGCAGACGACGTCCGCTGCCGAGAATGCTCGCTGATCGATCTGTGCCAGCCGCACGCTGTCGCCTCACTGAAGCAAGACATGGCGACCGAGCGCAAAAAGCTGTTCGACCCGGAAGCCTGATCCATGCATCTGCTGAACACTCTCTACGTCACACAACCGGAGAGCTATCTGCGACTTGAGAACAAGACGGTGCGCATAGAAATCGAACGCGAGTTGCGCATGCAGGTGCCACTACACCATCTGTCGAGCATCGTCTGTTTCGGTCACGTGGGTATCTCGCTTCCTTTGATGCACACCCTCGCCGAAAGCGGCGTCGCTCTGGTCATGCTTGATGGGAACGGTCGCTTCAAGGCCCGGCTGGAAGGCGCTACCAGCGGCAACGTGCTTCTACGCCTGGACCAGCACCGACGGGCCGCCGATGCGGTCTTCTCACTCGAGATCGCACGCAGTTGCATCGCGGGCAAGATAAAGAACGCTCGCCAAGTGCTGTTGCGCGGCGCCCGCGAAGCCAAGGAGGAAGAGGATGAGCGCGCACTGTCCCGTGGTGCCGACGATCTCGCGGCCAGCCTGCGCGCACTCCCGGCACAAGCGTCGCTCGATGCGCTGCGCGGTATCGAAGGCGACGCCGCGCACAAATACTTCGGCCAGATCAATCGCCTCGTGAAACCGGATCAGCGTATGCACTTCGCCATGGATGGCCGCACTCGACGCCCACCGCTCGACCGGATGAATGCGCTGATGTCTTTCCTGTATTCAATGTGGATGAACGATTGCAGATCGGCGCTTGAGTCGGTCGGACTCGACCCGCAGATCGGCTTCCTGCATACCGTACGGCCCGGCCGCGCGGCACTCGCACTTGATCTGATGGAAGAGTTCCGTCCGCTCGCCGACCGGCTGGCACTCACCCTGATAAACAGAGGGCAAATCTCTGCCGGTGACTTTTCGATACGCGAAGGCGGCGCGGTGTCTCTTGAGCCGAACGGGCGCAAGACCGTCGTCGTTGCCTTCCAGGAACGGAAACAGGAGGAACTGACTCATCCACTTCTCGCGCAACCTGTTCCACTCGGCCTCATTCCTCTTGTGCAAGCGCGGCTACTCGCCCGCACGATACGCGGCGACATAGAAACCTATGTACCGTTCATCATGAGATAACCATCGTGCTCGTCATTGTCTGTTACGACGTCAATACCGAAACGAAGGAAGGGCGCCGCCGGCTGCGCCGCGTCGCGAAAATATGCGAAAGCACCGGACAGCGGGTGCAGAAATCCGTCTTTGAGTGCCAGGTCAATCTGATGCAGCTTGAGGAGCTCGAAAGAGCCCTCTTGGACCAGATTAACCCAGAGCAGGACTGCCTACGCCTGTACCGCCTCCCGGATACCAAAGGCTGTGAGGTCCGGGAGCACGGTCGCTTCAAGGCAACCGACTTCGACGGTCCATTGGTACTATGAAGCGGCGCGCAAACCTGCAGTAAGCATGGAATGTCCGGCAGGTTCGCGCACACTACAAGCGCTTGTATTTTCATAACTTCCATCGCGTTGATCAGGTTGTATCAATGACCGTCATCCCGTCCGCGCAGACGTTCGCGCAATGCGAGCGCCAAACGATGACAGATCAACGCACTATGCGCGGACAGTCGCCCGGCTCATGCGAGTCGGGCGTGGATTGAAACTCGCAGAGCGGCAATCTCGCTCTTTGATTGGTTTGTCGCCCGGCTCATGCGAGTCGGGCGTGGATTGAAACCAGCTCTACATCGGGAACAGCTCATCGGGACCATGGGTCGCCCGGCTCATGCGAGTCGGGCGTGGATTGAAACACCCGGACGAGGTCGGAAACTGGTCCGCCGCTGGCTGGTCGCCCGGCTCATGCGAGTCGGGCGTGGATTGAAACATGCCTGGTGGCCCGTCGCAGATGCCGTCATCGATGTCGCCCGGCTCATGCGAGTCGGGCGTGGATTGAAACGTTGAGCCCGGCGGTCCATGCGATCTCGTCTGGGGTCGCCCGGCTCATGCGAGTCGGGCGTGGATTGAAACCGGTACAAGGACTTTGCGGACTTCAACGCGACCGGGTCGCCCGGCTCATGCGAGTCGGGCGTGGATTGAAACCGTCGTTCCAAGCGGCAGATCGAGACTGACCTTGGTCGCCCGGCTCATGCGAGTCGGGCGTGGATTGAAACGGCGCATAGGGAACGTGGATTTCGCCGGAGCCATGTCGCCCGGCTCATGCGAGTCGGGCGTGGATTGAAACCTGCCGACACCGGCAGCGAATACGTCGAGGGCGCGTCGCCCGGCTCATGCGAGTCGGGCGTGGATTGAAACATTTCTGGAGACGCGATGACTGAACCCACATCCACGTCGCCCGGCTCATGCGAGTCGGGCGTGGATTGAAACGCGAACACGTCGCGGCAAGTGCCGCGTGTCTTGTGTGTCGCCCGGCTCATGCGAGTCGGGCGTGGATTGAAACAATCGGGTGCAGTGACTCGGCGCGACGGACCAGGCGTCGCCCGGCTCATGCGAGTCGGGCGTGGATTGAAACGTGCGCGAGCTGGGCGAGCAGATGGGCGACCTGCAGGTCGCCCGGCTCATGCGAGTCGGGCGTGGATTGAAACCAGCTCTACATCGGGAACAGCTCATCGGGACCATGGTCGCCCGGCTCATGCGAGTCGGGCGTGGATTGAAACATCACGTATCACCAAGGCATCGCGGGCGCGCTGACGTCGCCCGGCTCATGCGAGTCGGGCGTGGATTGAAACTCGTGTACACGCGACCCTGCACACCCTGCACACCGGTCGCCCGGCTCATGCGAGTCGGGCGTGGATTGAAACACTGCGGCTGCATTGCCTCTTCCGAATCAGCGGCGTCGCCCGGCTCATGCGAGTCGGGCGTGGATTGAAACAGCTGAGACAAGGCGATGACGGGCACGCCCATGTCGTCGCCCGGCTCATGCGAGTCGGGCGTGGATTGAAACTCGACGTAGGCGAGGAAGTGCCGGCGCCAGTCCGCGTCGCCCGGCTCATGCGAGTCGGGCGTGGATTGAAACATTCACGAATACTTCGGGGATGAAACTGATCGAGAGTCGCCCGGCTCATGCGAGTCGGGCGTGGATTGAAACTCGAGTGCGTCATTGACGGTGACGTGGGCGTTGGGTCGCCCGGCTCATGCGAGTCGGGCGTGGATTGAAACGACATCAAGGACAGCACCTTGCTGAACGTGGTCGAGGTCGCCCGGCTCATGCGAGTCGGGCGTGGATTGAAACTGCATGACCATGAGCGGGTTGGCGCCGATGCGCTGGTCGCCCGGCTCATGCGAGTCGGGCGTGGATTGAAACGAGCTGTTCGCACCTGATCGACGCGGCCCGCGCCTGTCGCCCGGCTCATGCGAGTCGGGCGTGGATTGAAACTCGTCAATGACCCACTGCATTTTTGGACCGCCGCGTCGCCCGGCTCATGCGAGTCGGGCGTGGATTGAAACAGAAGGTGGTCGAATCCCATTGTCAATCCTGCTCCGTCGCCCGGCTCATGCGAGTCGGGCGTGGATTGAAACAGGTTCGCGAAGCAGTACGCGCAGCCGTGCGTGCACCAGTCGCCCGGCTCATGCGAGTCGGGCGTGGATTGAAACTTGCTCGGGAAGTAGCTGAAAACGAATATCCGCTCGTCGCCCGGCTCATGCGAGTCGGGCGTGGATTGAAACTCCCCATCCCGGGCCGGGCGGCGAGGATGATCAGGTCGCCCGGCTCATGCGAGTCGGGCGTGGATTGAAACCTTGCAGGCAGCTTCGAAGCCGGCGCGCAGCAGCGTCGCCCGGCTCATGCGAGTCGGGCGTGGATTGAAACGGCAAGTGCTGCAGGCGACTCAGCTACACGACATCGTCGCCCGGCTCATGCGAGTCGGGCGTGGATTGAAACACAGGTACAGGCCTGATTCCCGGCGACAACCTCGGTCGCCCGGCTCATGCGAGTCGGGCGTGGATTGAAACTGCTGAAACGCACGGATACCGGTGGCACTGGTGTGTCGCCCGGCTCATGCGAGTCGGGCGTGGATTGAAACCAAACGGGAACGTCGGATGCGGCAGCGGGATCGTGTCGCCCGGCTCATGCGAGTCGGGCGTGGATTGAAACTGGAGCTTTGCGTTGGAATCCATGACCTGCCCGCTGTCGCCCGGCTCATGCGAGTCGGGCGTGGATTGAAACAGCATGGCATCCGCAAATTTCCGCAGCTTCATACGTCGCCCGGCTCATGCGAGTCGGGCGTGGATTGAAACGCACTGAATGACGTGCTACATGCAAGGCCTTGCAGTCGCCCGGCTCATGCGAGTCGGGCGTGGATTGAAACCAATCGACATCGCGGAGCAGGCTGCCGACGGCACGTCGCCCGGCTCATGCGAGTCGGGCGTGGATTGAAACATCGGCGAACTGCCGGTGACGCACATCGACGACGGTCGCCCGGCTCATGCGAGTCGGGCGTGGATTGAAACCGCGCAATCGACGACATCAGCGCCGAAGCGCGGCGCGTCGCCCGGCTCATGCGAGTCGGGCGTGGATTGAAACTCTGTACGCGATGAGTGTGGCGGCCATGGCATCAGTCGCCCGGCTCATGCGAGTCGGGCGTGGATTGAAACATGCCAACTGGGATGAGGCATGCGGCTGGTACCAGGTCGCCCGGCTCATGCGAGTCGGGCGTGGATTGAAACGGCCTCTACCCGAATTGGAATGGCGTCGCAGTGTCGTCGCCCGGCTCATGCGAGTCGGGCGTGGATTGAAACAACCAACGTACTCACCAGCGCCCATGCGTTGCTCGTCGCCCGGCTCATGCGAGTCGGGCGTGGATTGAAACACAGCAGATTCAGCGGCGGCGCGCGCCGGACCTGTGTCGCCCGGCTCATGCGAGTCGGGCGTGGATTGAAACACCCTGGGCCAGGTGGTCGTGTTTGCCAACGAGAAGTCGCCCGGCTCATGCGAGTCGGGCGTGGATTGAAACCTGTTGGTGTAGTCGGACCACTGGCTGGTGCCGGGTCGCCCGGCTCATGCGAGTCGGGCGTGGATTGAAACAAACCGCCGCATCACTGCGCGCCAGCTGCATCCAGTCGCCCGGCTCATGCGAGTCGGGCGTGGATTGAAACGCCGCCATTGAAGTGTCCAGACGTCTGTACGAGGGTCGCCCGGCTCATGCGAGTCGGGCGTGGATTGAAACCGCTGGGACGATCCGGCCTGGTCGGCGTTGTATCCGCGTCGCCCGGCTCATGCGAGTCGGGCGTGGATTGAAACGGCGTTCTTGAGTGCTTTGCCCTGACGCGCCTCGGTCGCCCGGCTCATGCGAGTCGGGCGTGGATTGAAACGAGGTTGATGTCCTCGGAGCACATGATTGGCCAGGTCGCCCGGCTCATGCGAGTCGGGCGTGGATTGAAACTGCAAAATGCGCAGGCGGACCTGGGCGCCAACGGTGTCGCCCGGCTCATGCGAGTCGGGCGTGGATTGAAACGAACCCTACCCCTGAGGCAATTGGTGCCGTCACCAGTCGCCCGGCTCATGCGAGTCGGGCGTGGATTGAAACAAGCCATGTAGGCGAGCAGCCGACCAACTGCGCCGGTCGCCCGGCTCATGCGAGTCGGGCGTGGATTGAAACAGCACGATGTACCGGCCATTGGCCAATCGCTGGATGTCGCCCGGCTCATGCGAGTCGGGCGTGGATTGAAACATCGACATCGTCCGGATGACTGACGAAGAGGCGAGTCGCCCGGCTCATGCGAGTCGGGCGTGGATTGAAACTTGCGGTTCATGGTCGCGACCGGCTTTTTGCCGGTGTCGCCCGGCTCATGCGAGTCGGGCGTGGATTGAAACCAGCGTGATGATGCGCGGGTGCACCTGGCCGGCCCGTCGCCCGGCTCATGCGAGTCGGGCGTGGATTGAAACACGGCCTCGCGGCACAGGCGCTGCAGCCGCGCGGCGTCGCCCGGCTCATGCGAGTCGGGCGTGGATTGAAACCTCGAACCTACGGTCGTGATGAGAAAGGTCGATGGTCGCCCGGCTCATGCGAGTCGGGCGTGGATTGAAACTCAAAGGCGGCTCTCGACGCACGCGGCAACGGTCGTCGCCCGGCTCATGCGAGTCGGGCGTGGATTGAAACTTGGTCACTGTCATAGTGCACGCCGTTGAACTCGAGTCGCCCGGCTCATGCGAGTCGGGCGTGGATTGAAACAAGCCGTTCAGCGTCGGTCTTTTTTGTGGATGTCGTCGCCCGGCTCATGCGAGTCGGGCGTGGATTGAAACTGCGCTATCCGTGGAACACCTCGAGCGGCGGCAAGTCGCCCGGCTCATGCGAGTCGGGCGTGGATTGAAACCGGCGGAATGTCGATCACGCACGACCGCAACGGCGAGTCGCCCGGCTCATGCGAGTCGGGCGTGGATTGAAACATGCTGGGCGACGGGCGCGCTCGCCTGTATGCGGCGTCGCCCGGCTCATGCGAGTCGGGCGTGGATTGAAACCCGAACATGTCGCAATCGAGACTGGCGGTCGCGCAGGTCGCCCGGCTCATGCGAGTCGGGCGTGGATTGAAACGCCCACGCCGACATGCTCAATCACGCGCGAGCAGGTCGCCCGGCTCATGCGAGTCGGGCGTGGATTGAAACTCGCCGATGCTCTCGAAGATATCGGCCAGGCCGTGTCGCCCGGCTCATGCGAGTCGGGCGTGGATTGAAACGCGCTGCGTCTGCTGCAGCACGAAAACGGGCGCGAGTCGCCCGGCTCATGCGAGTCGGGCGTGGATTGAAACTCGACCATGGCCTTGTACCGCCCGGCCATATAGGGTCGCCCGGCTCATGCGAGTCGGGCGTGGATTGAAACAGCAGATCCATGTCGGGAGACTCCGTGTGTGCGAGTCGCCCGGCTCATGCGAGTCGGGCGTGGATTGAAACATCGAAGAGCAGGCCGAGGCCTACAACGGCCGCCCGTCGCCCGGCTCATGCGAGTCGGGCGTGGATTGAAACTCGTGTAGCCAACGCGGGCGGACTTGTCGACGTCGAGTCGCCCGGCTCATGCGAGTCGGGCGTGGATTGAAACATGTCGACGTCCTGCAGGGCGACCAGGCGCTTGGCGTCGCCCGGCTCATGCGAGTCGGGCGTGGATTGAAACCTCTTCAGACCAATACCAAAACGGGCGCGACCTACGTCGCCCGGCTCATGCGAGTCGGGCGTGGATTGAAACTCGCCTGCCTCTGCATCGCCCGCGTCGCTTGCGGCAGGGTCGCCCGGCTCATGCGAGTCGGGCGTGGATTGAAACGCGTCGGCATCTGCCGCGTGTTGTCGATCTTCGAGTCGCCCGGCTCATGCGAGTCGGGCGTGGATTGAAACCTCGAAGCGCCGATCGGTGCGTCCTTCGATCTACGTCGCCCGGCTCATGCGAGTCGGGCGTGGATTGAAACGTGCAGGCCGGCGTCGGTCGCTGTGCTGGTGTAGGTCGCCCGGCTCATGCGAGTCGGGCGTGGATTGAAACAGCTTATTCTTGATGTGGAACATTTCGGACCGCGGTCGCCCGACTCATGCAAGTCGGATGTTAACCGACACAACTACGACGTCGAGCAGCGCTGCCTACCGAACTCTCGCCCTACAACCAAGACTCCGACTCAACGCATGCGCCCAGCGATGCCACACCCGGACGATCCCGCAACAGAGCGCGGAGAGCGCCTTCCAAAGTGCTTCGCAAAGCGTGGCATAAACCGCGATCACCCACAGCACAACACCCGGTACGACGATGTAGCCGCAGGCGAGGAAGAGGAAAAACAGCGGTATGAGGTCCTTCATCGGTCAAGTCGGGGCGAGGAGTTTGAGTTGGCGACGTGGTCCGCCGGGTAGGCCAACCCGACGCACAGCAGTTACACGCTCATGCTCGCACACTTGTCTTGCAGCTTGCTGCATGGATATCCTGCAGGCGTCCGTGGCGACCGCTGGAAATCAGACGGCGAGCCAGCGACTTAGGCCCCGCCCTGGCTGCGGGACGGTGATGGTGGACAGCCGGCCACCCGCCTCGGACACCCGAATCGGCATGTCTTTCGATCAGCTTGATGGACATGAACTGCGCGTGATGCCGTTTGTGTGCTGACGGGTGCAGGCTGGCGCGGCAATGCGCGACGCGTCCGCCCTGCGGCGTCCTTCTTCGCCAGCCATGGCGGCGCGCCGAATGTGCCGGGCAGGATGCGCAAGCGGGCGCTTTGTCTTCCATGAAGTCCGCCGTGGACGAGGGCACGCCATGACATCGTTTTCATCCCGTAGAGAGATGACGACCTTGCTCGCTCGTCACGGCATCGCCGCGCTGCGGACCGGCGCGGAAGAGCTGGAACGCTCGATGCTGGAATTCGCCGAGTCCCGGCGACCCTGAGTCCGACTGAGTACGCAGGGCCCGCTTCACGACACATGTGCCGCCGCTGGCCGCGGCAGGTGGCCCCATTTACTCAACTCATCCAACTCATCGATGAGGATGCGCTCGGGTTTCCCTTGGGCGCATGTAGAGGGCGCTCTGGCGCGCACGCCGACGATGCACCCGAGACGATGCACCCGAGACGATGCACTGAGTCGCCCAGGCGCCAGAATGCGTGCCTGGCCCCTCGCACCTTCCCTCGTCATGAGTCACCCATCTGCCTCGAACCCGCTCGGCGCCCTGCTGGGCGACGTGCTCACCCACCCCGCCCTCAACCTGCTGCGCATGGCAGCCATGTCCGCCCGCCAGGACGGCGAACTTGACGAGGACACACTGGACCTCATGTACGAGCAGGTCGGCCAGGGCGCGCTCGCCGAGCTCGACCCTGCGCTGGTCTGGCAGGAAATCGCGCGCGGGCTGTCCGGCAGCGTGCCGTCGCGCATGTTGCGCACGCTGCGCGAGTGCGACGCGCTGGCGGTGCTGCTGCCGGAAGTGGATGCCCTGTTCGGCGTGCCGCAGATTGCCGACGAGCCGGCCCAGGTCGACATCGGCGAGCACCTGCTGCGCATGCTCGACGAAGCCGCGCGCTGCCATGCGTCACTTGCCGTGCGCTACGCGGCCCTGGTGTTCAACGTGGGCAAGTCCGATTCGCCGCGCGAGCACCTGCCGGTGCACTACCGGCATGTCGAGCGTGGGGCACCGCGCATCGAGGCGCTCAGCGCCCGGCTCGGCGTGCCGCAAGACTTTCTGGATCTCGCGCTGCTGGCCAATTCGGAATGCGAACGCGTGCACCGCGCGGCGGAGATGCGCGCCGGATCCATTACCGCCCTGCTCGAACGCGTCGACGCCCATGGCCGGCCGGAGCGCTTCGAAGGGTTGATGACGCTGTGCACCTGCGACTTCCGCGCCTACCCCGGCCGCGCCGCCCGGCCCTATCCCAAGGCGCCGATGCTGCGCACCGCGCTCGCGGCCAGCCAGAGCGTGGATGAGGCCGCCATCACCGCCGCGCACCGTGACGCCGCGAAAGCCGCCGACGCCCTGCTCGAAGCCCGCGCTCTCGCAGTGGCCGCCGCGCTGCGTTCGCGACGCTGGGAGGATGCCGGGTAACACGGCTAGGCTCGCAGTTCAGGCGTGCTTCTGTGGGAGCGGCCTCTGGCCGCGATGCGGCTTATGTGGGCCGCTGGCTTCGTTCCAGGCTGCATCGCGGGCAAGCCCGCTCCCACAAAACCCCGGCTCCGCTCGCGGTTCGGGCGTGCTTCTGTGGGAGCGGCCTCTGGCCGCGATGCGGCTTATGTGGGCCGCTGGCTTCGTTCCAGGCTGCATCGCGGGGCAAGCCCGCTCCCACGAAATCCCGGCTCCGCTCGCGGTTCGGGCGTGCTTCTGTGGGAGCGGCCTCTGGCCGCGATGGGTTTATGTAGGCCGCTGGCTTCGTTCCACGCTGCATCGCGGGCGAGCCCGATCCCACGAAATCCCGGCTCCGCTCGCGGTTTGGGCGCGCTTCTGTGGGAGCGGCCTCTGGCCGCGATGCGGCGCATGCGGGCCGCTGGCTTCGTTCCAGGCTGCATCGCGGGCGAGCCCGATCCCACCAAACCCCGGCTCCGTTCGTGATCGGGGCGTGCTTCTGTGGGAGCGGCCTCTGGCCGCGATGCGGCTTATGCGGACCGCAGGCTTCTTCAGCTCCGGTAGTCGGCGTTGATCTTCACGTAGTCGTAGCTGAAGTCGCAGGTCCAGCAGGTGGCGCGGGCGTCGCCGCGGCCGAGGGCGACGCGTATCGTGATCTCTGCCGGCGCCATGGCGGCGGCGCCCTGCTCTTCCTTGTAGTCCGGATTGCGGCCGCCGTCCTTCGACACCAGGACGTCGCCTATCCACAGGCTCACCTTGGACGTGTCGAGGTCAGCCAGCGAAGGATGGGTCTGCGCCGCGTTGCCGACCGCGGCCAGGATGCGGCCCAGATTGGGGTCGGACGCGAAGAAGGCGGTCTTCACCAGTGGCGAATGGGCGATCGCGTAGCCGACCGCCTTGCATTCGGGCACGTCGCGCCCGCCTTCGATCTCTATCGTGATGAACTTGGTGGCGCCTTCGCCGTCGCGCACGATGGCCTGCGCCAGTTCGGCGGCGAGCGAAGTGACGGCGTCGGCCAGCGCGCGGCCGTCGGCGCTGTCCAGCGACTGGATTTCCGCGTTGCCGGCGGTGCCCGATGCGATGAGCATGAAGGAATCGTTGGTCGAGGTGTCGCCATCGACAGTGACGCAATTGAACGAGCGGTCGGCGGCGTGCTTCACCATGTCATCCAGCGCGGTCTGCGCGATCGCCGCGTCGGTGGCGATGAAGCCGAGCATGGTGGCCATATTGGGCTTGATCATGCCGGCGCCCTTGCTGATGCCGGTGACGGTGATGGTGCGGCCGTCGATCTGCACGGTGCGCGAGCCGGCCTTGGCCACCGTGTCGGTGGTCATGATGGCATGCGCGGCTTCGAACCAGTTGGCTTCGTCCAGATTGTCCATTGCCGCCGGCAGCCCGCGTTCGATGCGGTCGACCGGCAGCGGCTCCATGATGACGCCGGTGGAGAACGGCAGCACCTGTTCCGGGGCGAGGTCGAGCACCCTCGCCACCGCGACGCAGCTTGCACGCGCCGCGATGAGGCCCGGCTCACCGGTGCCTGCATTGGCGATGCCGGTATTGATCACCAGCGCGCGGATGTCGCTGCGCGAAAGGTGGTCGCGACACACCTGCACCGGCGCCGCGCAGAAGCGGTTGACCGTGAATACGCCCGCCACGCGTGCCCCCGGCACCAGCGAAATCAGGCACAGATCGCGACGGTCGGCCTTGCGTATGCCCGCCTGGGCGATGCCCAGGCGCACGCCGGGCACCGGCAGCAGGGATTCGGCGGGAGGTGTCTGGTAATTCACAGGCATGGCGGGGCTCGGTTCCAGGGCAAAACGGCAGTTTACACGCAGCCAGCCAGGGCTGCCGCCGCGGCTGCGGCGGGCCGGCAAGCGATGAGCCGAATGGATTACTTACCTTTCATGGCAGTGCAAAACGTCACGCCTACTGTGTCTGCGTTACCTGTTTTTACAGTTGCCTGACACACACAAAGGACGCACGACATGAATGCACGCACCCGCCTCACCCTCGCAATGGCCATCGCCGCCGCCTTCGCCGGCAGCGCCCAGGCTGCCCAGAACACCCTGTCCGGCTGGGCTGTCATGCCCGCCAACACCTTCGCCGACGGCCCCACTTCCGGCCAGTTCGCCGGCAGCGGCGCGGGCGGCAATCCGCTGCCGCTGATCGACAAGCAGCCGGTGCAGGGCTTCTCCGGCGTGCTGGCCGGCGCCAATGGCAGCTTCCGCGTGATCACCGACAACGGCTTCGGCAGCCAGGGCAATTCGGCCGACACGCTGCTGCGCAGCTATGCACTGAACGTTGACTTCCGCACCGCGCTGGGCGGCAGCGGCACCGTGTCGGCAGCCGACTGGAACACCGGCGCTTCGCTGCCGGCTTTCAACTCGGCCAGCCGCATCACGCTGAGCGATCCGAACAACCTGCTCAGCATCAAGATCCAGGCCGACTACACGCACTACTACAACAACGCCGCCAACCCGCTGGTCGATGCCAGCATCAAGTCCGGCCGCCTGCTCACCGGCGCCGATCTGGATGTGGAATCGGTGCGTCAGGACAAGAACGGCAATCTGTGGTTCGGCGACGAATTCGGTCCCTACCTGGTCAAGACCGACGCCAATGGCGTGGTGCAGCGTCGCGAAATCGCGCTGCCGGGCGTGTTCGCGCCGCAGAACGAAGCGGTGCTGAATGGTTCGGTCAGCAGCAATCTCGGCGGCTCGGGCGGCTTCGAAGGCATGGCCATCAATGCCAGCGGCGACAAGCTCTACACCCTGCTGGAAAAGACCGTGACCGGCGACCCGGCGAAGAGCCTGCGCATCAATGAGTTCAGCATCGACAGCGAAAGCTACACCGGCCTGGACTACCTGTACCAGCTCGAGAACGAAGGCACGGCCATCGGCGACATGACCGCCATCGATGACCACCGCTTCCTGGTGATCGAGCGCAATGGCGGCACCGCCACCTCGGGCACGCCGTTCAAGAAGATCTTCATCGCCGACACCACCGGTGTGGAGGACGGCGGTTTCGTCAAGAAGACCGAACTGGTCGACCTGATGAACATCGCCGATCCGTACGACCTCAATGGCGACGGCAGCGACGTGTTCACCTTCCCCTACGTGACCATCGAGGACGTGCTCATCCTCGACGCCAACACGCTGCTGGTGATCAACGACAACAACTACCCGGGTACCGGCGGCCGCGACTTCGGTTCCGATCACACCGAGTTCCTGAAGATCACGCTGGCCAACCCGGTGCCGGAACCCGAAACCTGGGCCCTGCTGCTCGCCGGCCTGGGCCTGATCGGTTTCGCCGCCCGCCGTCGCGCCTGATCCGAGGTCTCGCTCACGCGTTCGCACCCGCTCCGCGCTGGCTTCCGGCCAGCGCGGAGCGCGCCGGAAATGCCCGAAATGCCGGAGGATGTCATGAAGAAAACCCTGCTCGCGCTGCTCGTCGCAGCCCCGCTCGGCGCCGTCGCCACCGACGCGCTGGCCACCACCTACAACACGCTCAGCGGCAGTGCGCCCATCGTGATCGGCCACCGCGGGGCGTCCGGCTATCTGCCGGAGCACACGCTGGAAGCGTATTCGCTGGCCATCGCGCAGGGCGCGAACTACATCGAACCCGATCTGGTGATGACCCGGGATGGCGTGCTGATCGCCCGTCATGAACCGCTGCTGGCACGCGTGGACCTGAATGCCGACGGCACGATCAAGCTGGTGAATGGCGCGCCGGTGATCAACCGAACCGATACCAGCACCAATGTGTGGCAACTGGACAAGTACGCCGACCGCCTCACCGTGAAGACGGTGGATGGACAGAAGGTGGCGGGCTGGTTCGCCGAGGACTTCACCGCCGCGGAAATCCGCGCCGACATCCGCACGCAGGAACGCCTGCGCGACCTGCGCACCGCGAACAACGCCTACAACGACCAGTACGTCATTCCCACGCTGCAGGAAGTGATCGACCTGGCCAAGGCCAAGAGCATCGAAACCGGCCGCACCATAGGCATCTACCCGGAAACCAAGCACCCGACCTACTTCAAGAACTTCACCGACGCCAACGGCCTGCCGCGCATGGAAGACGTGCTGGTGCAGACCCTGCACGCGAACTACGGCAATGACGCGAATGCGCCGGTCTATATCCAGTCCTTCGAAGTATCCAACCTGCAGTACATCAATTCGCAGACCGACATCCGCATCGCCCAGTTGCTCAATGGCAGCGGCCGCCCGTACGACTTCGTGGTGAGCGGCGACGGCCGCACCTATGCCCAGCTCGCCGAGCTGGACGCCGAAGGCCTGGCCTTCATCCGCGAATACGCGGACGGCATCGGCGCCAACACCAATCTGATCATTCCGCTGGTGGCCGGCGAACTGGGCACGCCGACCAGCCTGATCGATGACGCGCACAGCCTCGAGCTCGAAGTGCATGCCTGGACCTTCCGCGCGGAAAACATCTTCCTGCCGAACGAGTTCGATTCCAGCAGCAACCCGGCCGCCTTCGGCGACATGAAGGGGCAGATCCGCGTCTTCCTCGAGCTCGGCCTGGACGGCTTCTTCACCGATCACCCGGATCTGGGCGTGGCCGCGGTCGCCTCCATCCCGGAACCGGAAACCTGGGCCATGTTGCTGGCCGGCCTCGGCCTGATCGGCGCTGCCGCCCGCCGCCGCAAGAACTGAAACGGAGTACCCACCATGAACAAACTGATCCTGGCGGCCGCGCTGGCCGCACTGTCCGCCGGCACGCAGGCTGCCGATTTCTCGCTGCGCGTGATCGGCGCCACCTCGCTGCCCACCGGCACCCTGTTCCAGGGTGTGGAATTCGGCGGCATTTCCGGCATCGATCGCGCCGCCGACGGCAGCTACTGGGCGATTTCCGATGACCGCGGCGGCGAGCGCGGCACACCGCGTTTCTACAATCTGTCGCTCGATTACGACGCAAGCGGTTTCAACGGCGTCACCATCAACCGGCAGATCAACATGCAGCGGCCGGATGGCTCGACCTTCCCGGCGAACGCGCGCACGGTCGATCCGGAAGGCATACGGGTGGCCCCCAACGGCAATCTGTACTGGTCGTCCGAAGGCAACTGGAGCGCCAACCCTTCCGCCCGCTACCAGCCCTTCGTCCGCGAAATGACGACCGAAGGCGTGTTCGTGCGCGAATTCGCGACGCCGGCGATGTACGACTATGTCGACAACAGCACGACCGGCGGACGCAGCAACAAGCTGTTCGAAGCGCTCACCGTGGCGCCGGATGGCACGGTGTTCGTGGCGAACGAGGACGCGCTGATCCAGGACGGCAACATCACCACGCTGGGCAGCGGCAGCGTGGTGCGCGTGACCGCGCTCGATCCGGTGACCGGCAGCGCGCGCGGCCAGTACGCCTACGAACTGCCGCCGATTCCGGTCGATGCCGCCCCCGGCGCACCGTTCGGCCCGGACAACGGCCTGCCGGAACTGCTGGCGATTTCGGACACGCAGTTCATCGCCATCGAGCGCGCCTTCGCGTCCGGCGTGGGCAACACGATACGCATCACGCTGGCCGAAATCACCGCCGACACCACCGACGTGAGCAGCTTCGCCAGCCTGGCCGGTGCGCAGTACACCGCCATGCGTCGCGAGCTGCTGCTGGAAATGCCCATCACCTACAACGGCATCACGCTGGACAACATCGAGGCGGTGAGCTGGGGCAAGACGCTGGACAACGGTCACCGCACCCTGGTACTGGCCGCGGACAACAACTTCAGCGCTACCCAGAGCACCCAGTTCATTGCCATCGAGCTGATGCCTGTGCCCGAGCCCGAGTCCTACGCGCAGTTCCTCGCCGGCCTCGGCCTGATGACCCTGTCGCTGCGCATGCGCCGCCGCTGAACCCTGCACAAAGGATCCGTCGACATGAAGAATGCTGCACTGACTCCGATCGCCGTCGCGCTGCTCGCGCTGTCCGGCACCGCGCAGGCGGATACCGTCCGCTTCGCCACCTTCAACGCCTCGCTCAACCGCGATGTCAGCGGACAGTTGCTGAGCGATCTCGCCAACCCTGCGGCGTCGGGCGTCAGCACCACCGTGGCGCGGCGCATCCAGCAGGCGCACAACGTGGCGGAAATCATCCAGCGCGTGAATGTCGACGTGCTGCTGGTGAATGAATTCGACTTCGACCTGAATGGCACGCCCACCGCCAGCAGCCAGGCCATGGGCGCAGGCTATTCCAGCAATGCGGCGAAGCTGTTCCAGGACAACTTCCTGTCGGCCGCCCACGGCAATGCGGTGCGCGGCACGACGACGGGCATCCAGTATGCGTATCGCTACACGCCCAACACCAATACCGGTCTTGCCTCCGGCTTCGATCTGAACAACAACGGTGTGGTGGCGGGCGGCGACGATGCGTACGGTTTCGGCAATTTCGCCGGCCAGTACGGCTTCACCATCTACTCGAAGTACGAAATCGTTTCCGTGCGCAGCTTCCAGACCTTCCTGTGGAAGGACATGCCGGGCAATCTGCTCACCAGCGATCCGACCGGAAACAAGCTCACCGACTTCTATTCCCAGGAAGAGATCGACGCACTGCGCCTGTCGTCGAAGAACCATGTGGATGTGACCGTGCGCATCAACGGCCAGGACGTGCACTTCCTGACCGCGCACCCGACGCCGCCCACCTTCGACGGCGCCGAGGACCGTAACGGCAAGCGCAACCACGACGAAATCCGCTTCTGGGCCGATTACATCGCCGGCGCGGACTACATCTATGACGATCAGGGCAATACCGGCGGACTCGCCGCCGGCGCGAAATTCGTCATCGCCGGCGACTACAACGCCGACCCGCTGGATGGCGACAGCTTCAAGGGCACGATAGACGGTCAGCAGTACAACGCGATCGGCCAGTTGCTGGACAACCCGCTGATCAATACCTCGGTCACGCCGTCGTCCGAAGGTGGCACGGCGGCGGCCAGCTACCCGAGCAACAACGGTTCCGCCAACCAGAGCCATGCCGGCGACCCGGCCGAGGACACCGCCGATTTCAGCGATTCCGCACCGGGCAATCTGCGCGTGGACTACGTGCTGCCGTCGGCCAATATGGACATCGAAGGTGCCGGCGTCTTCTGGCCGGTGGCCCCCGATACCGCGACCGCGAACAACACCGGCGACCTGTACGACCTGGTCGGCAGCTTCAACAACCCGGGCCTGTATGCCGGTCTGCCCAGTTCCGATCACAAGGCGGTGTGGGTCGATGTACAGGTGGTACCGGAACCCGAGCAATACGCGCTGCTGCTGGCAGGCCTCGGCCTGATCGGCATGGCCGCGCGCCGTCGTCGCTGAACCCGTCCCCTTCCCGCTTTGCGCCCACCCGACAAACGAGGTCAGATCATGAACATGCACTCCCTGCTTGCCGCCGCCGCCCTGTCCGTCGCCAGCCTGTCCGCCCACGCCGTGAGCGTGGAGGCCCATCAGAACGCCACCGTTCAGCCGGGCGGCGTGCGCACCGGCAACAATGGCATCAATTTCTTCAATATCGAAGGCAGCGACTACGGCAGCTTTGCGTCCTATGGCGTCACCCGCTTCGACATCGCGTCGCTGAAGGCGCAGTTCGACGCGCAGTACGGCGTGAATGGCTGGGTGGTGGACAGCATCAGCCTGTCGCTCACCCAGTCCAACGCCAGCTTCACCGCCGATGGCGCGGTGGATATCTACTTCACCGGCAATGACAGCACGAGCATCACGTCGCCGAGCCCGCTGCAGTACCCGTTCTCCGGCGATTTCGCCGACGCGCAGTACATCACCGGCTACCAGTTCGTACAGGTGTCCAGCGGCACCGTCGACACCTACAGCCTGTTCAACCGCACTTCCGCGAACAGCGCCGGTGCTCAGGCCCTGGTCGCCGACATCCTGGCCGATTCGCGCATCACGCTGGCACTGGTCGAAGGCGACAGCGGCGTTGCCGCGACCTATGCCGGATACAACAACAACAGCTACGCGGGCCCCACGCTGAACATCCAGGTGTCGGCGGTACCGGAAGCACAGACCTGGATCATGGTTCTCGCAGGTCTGTCGGTCATCTCGCTGTCCCTGCGCCGTAACGTGCGCTGATCAGACTGCGCGCGTTCTCGAGTTCCCACAGGAGACCCACATGCGTATGAAATTCCTCGCGCTTGCCGTCGCAGGCGCGCTCAGCCAGGCCGCATTCGCCTGCACCCCCGGCAGCTACACCGACAACGTCATGTTCGGCACCACCAGCGCGGGCGTTCCCAACCGCGTGCTGGACGCAAGCTGCACCACCATCGATGACCAGATCGCCGATGAAAGCCCGTGGGGCAATCAGGCTGCCTTCATCGCCCATGTATCGACGGTGACCATGTCGCTGCAGAAGGCGGGCAAGATCAGCGCGCTCGAGCGCGCGCGCCTGCTCACAGCCGCGCGCACCTCGCAGATCGGTACCACGCTCAAGGTGAAGCTGATCGCGTTCAACGACTTCCATGGCTACATCAAGGCGGGCGAGGGTTCGAGCAGCAATCCGGGCGTGGCACGCTTCTCGACCCGCATCAAGGAACTGAAGGCGCAGAATCCGCTGCACGCGGTGGTGTCCGCTGGCGACATGATAGGTGCCAGCCCGCTCACGTCCGCACTGTTCAAGGACGAACCGACCATCGAAGCGATGAACCGCATCGGCATCGACTTCAATGCGGTCGGCAATCATGAGTTCGACGAAGGCAAGGATGAGCTGCTGCGCATGCAGCACGGCGGCAATCACCCGACCGACCCGTACTCCGGCCTGGGGCTGAACGAGGATCTGAAGGCCGGCGAGTTCGCCGGTGCCCGCTTCGGCTTCCTGGCGGCCAATGTGCGCGACGAACAGAGCGGCGACACGGTGCTGCCCGCCTTCGGGGTGAAGGACTTCCTCGGAAACAAGGTGGCGTTCATCGGCATGACGCTGGAAGGCACGCCGACCATCGTGTCGCCGTCGGGTGTGGCCGGTCTCACCTTCGGCGACGAAGCCGATACGGTGAACGCGCTCATCCCCAGGCTGAAGGCGCAGGGCATCGAATCGGTCGTGGTGCTGATCCATGAAGGCGGCGCAGCCTCGGGCGGCATCAATGGCTGCACCGGCGTTTCCGGCCCCATCGTCGACATCGTCAATCGCCTCGATCCGGAGGTCGACCTGGTCATTTCCGGACACACGCATCAGGCCTACAACTGCCTGATCAACAATGCCGCCGGTCAGCCGGTGCGCGTCACGTCCGCCGGTCAGTATGCGCGCAACCTGAGCGACATCGATCTCACCATCGATACCCGCACACGCGACGTCATCGCCGTAGCGGCCAACAATCTGACCACCGGCACCGGTTCGACGACGGCGGAAGATCCCGCGCTGACCGACTTGGTCGCCCATTACGACTCGCTGGCTGCAGTGCCGAAGTCGCGCGTCATCGGCAGGATCACGGCGGCGATCAGCCGCTCGCAGAATGCGGCGGGCGAATCGGCTCTCGGCGACGTGATCGCCGATGCCCAGCTCGACGCAACCAATGACGCCGGTACCGGCGAAGCGGTGGTGGCCTTCATGAATCCGGGCGGCATACGCGCCGACCTGCCGTTCAATGCGCCGAATGGCGACGTGACCTATGGCGATGCCTTCACTGTGCAGCCCTTCGGCAATTCGCTGGTCACCATGACGCTCAAGGGCGAGCAGATCAAGACCCTGCTGGAAACCCAGTTCAATGGCTGCAACGGCCAGACCGCCGAGCGCATCCTGCAGGTTTCGGTCGGCTTCAACTACAGCTACACCGCCGGCAACGCCTGCAACGCGCGCGTCACCTCGATGACGCTCAATGGCGTCGCGGTCGACCCGTCGGCCAGCTACCGCGTGACGGTGAACAGCTTCCTCGCCGACGGCGGCGACGGCTTCGCAGTGCTGAAGGAAGGCGGCAACCGCCTCGGCGGCGCGGTCGACACCGACGCCTTCGAAGCCTACCTGCAGGCCAATCCGTCCGGCGTCACGCCGGGCCCGCGCAACCGCATCACCCGCAACTGATGCCGACGCGTCTGCACAAACGAATACGGAGAACACAGATGAACATGATCAAGACCTCGCTGGCCGTCGCGCTGGCATCGCTGGGCCTGAATGCGCAGGCTGCGCATTTCCAGATCACCGGGCCGAGCACCATTGGCGGCTACACCTACGCCGAAGCATCGATCAAGCAACTGGGTACGGCGTCGACCGATGCGCAGGTCGAGGACCTGTCGTCGGACCAGGCGCTGCTGGGCATCGGCGCGCTGAACGACGGTACAAGCGAAGGCGGCGCCACCGTTTCCTATGACTGGGTACGGGAAGTCACGCTGGATGCAGCGTCCGATCCTTCCTCCGTAGGCTTCACCATCGGCGGCACTTCGGTTCTGGGTTTCGACGGGGTGCCCGGCCTGCAGGGCGTGGTCGAAGTGTCGAGCATCACGCTCAACACCACGCTGACCATTGCCTCCGACGGCGAAGCGGCTGGCAGTGCGATCCGCATGCTCATCAGCGGCACGGCGGAGTCGCTGTTCTCGGCCAGCCTGGCGGTGATAGAGCCGGACACCACTTTCAGCCTGATCGCGAGTTGGGGCGGCAAGACCGTGAGCTACACCGGCAATGGCGCCGCCGATGCATTCGACCTGAGCCTGGATACCGTGATCGGCGCCGAAATTGCGCTGTCGCTGAGCTACACCACCCGTGCTGGTTGGGTGGGTGATGCAATCGACATCCCGGCGGGCAATTCCATCGGCTTCGATGACAGCGGTCTCATGTCCGGCTCGCTGAGCCTGGCACCGGTGCCCGAACCCGAACAGTACGCGCTGCTGCTCGCCGGCCTCGGCCTGATCGGCTGCGCCGCCCGTCGCCGCGCCTGATGCACCCGCCGCGGCGGGCTCAGGCGCGCCGCGGCGATGCGGCTTCCAGCGCAAACGCAACGCAATGCGACGGGTTCGGTGTCGAAATGGCGCCGAACCCGTAACCCAGGAAGTGACAAGAGAAGAAGAATCCCGATGCACCTCATCAAGACCTCGCTGGCCCTCGCGCTGGCATCGCTGGGCCTGAATGCGCAGGCGGCGCATTTCAGCCTCGTCTCTGGCAGCGTTGCTGGATCGGCCAGCGCCTCGATCACTTATCCCAATGCGTCTTATTGGCCTTGGCATGACGGCTTCGGATTCAGCGGGACGCTGGACGATGTTTCGGGTGCAGGAACCCTGTTGGGTATCGGTGGCGGAGAGGCGTCCAGCGAAGGACGGTCCTATGCATGGAGCCACACCATGCTGCTGGATGCAGCCTCCGATCCTTCCAGGTTGGTCATTCAGGCCGGGCACAGCTTTTCGCTCGATCTGGACCATTCTTTGTCGACCAGCGGCATGGGCGGGGGCGGCAGCGCGTTCTCCCGGATGCTGGCGACGTTGCGGGTCGAGAGCGACGGTGAGGCGCATGGAAGTGCCGTCCGGGTCACATTCTCGGGCATCGCCGACTGGCTTTTCTCGTCCGCCCTTCCCTCGATACGTACGCTGCCGAACTTCTCAGTGGTCGTTCGCGGCGATGGCAACGAACTGATCGGCGACTTCTCTCTCGCAACACTCGCGGGCGACGGCTTCAGCTTTGAGAGCACCGTCGGAGCCGAACTGCATTTCGATATCAGCTACAGCTCGGGCAGTTACATTCTGGGAGACGGCATGACCGGGATTGGATTGGGCCCGGGAAATGTCGGGCCCGGGAATCTGCTTGAATCGTCGGGGCTGATAGACGGTGTGCTGACAGTCACCGCCGTGCCCGAACCCGAACAGTACGCGCTGCTGCTCGCCGGCCTCGGCCTGATCGGCTGCGCCGCCCGCCGCCGCACCTGATGCACCCGCCGCGGCGGGCTCAGGCGCGCCGCGGCGATACGCTGTCCAGCGACAGCCCGGCGAGCCGGGCGAAGTGCAGAAGACCGTCCACGGTGCCGTCCGGAAACGCCGGACGGCTCGCGGCGCGGTCGATGTAGAGCACGCCCACGACCTGCCCCTGCGCCTGTATCGGCACCATGATCTGATGACGCTCGCCGAGCGCGGCGCGCAACCTCGCCACCGAGGGCACGCCCGGAGCCGGCACGTAATTCGCCGCAATATGGATGATGCGGCCGCGGTCCGCCAGTTCGGTCAATGCGTCGCGCGGCGCGCCGGCCAGCAGGAAATTGAAATGACGCATCAGCGCCTGCGCGGTCGCGCCATGCGTCGCGCGCGCGGTGATCTGCACCCGGTTGGCCGGAATCAGCGCGAGCACCGCGCGGTCCGCGCCCAGCGTGCGGCCGGCCCCCTCCAGCGCCAGGTCCAGCACGGCCGTGCTGGCCGCGCGCTCGCTGATCCGCGCCACCATGCGGCGCGCCACGTCCAGTTGTTCAAGTGGTGAAGGTTGCTGCAGTTCGCCCGGATCCGGTTCGCTCTCGACGTCCTGGCGGGTCGGCAACGGAATGCGTGCCGCGGCCTCGTCGCAGCCGTAGGACGCGGCGATCTGCGCCGCTTCGCGCGCATTGGCGGCGACCACCGGCGCCAGTTCCGCCGCGTCCTGTTTCATGACGCGGCCGTAGTCGCGCAATGCCAGGCGCGCCTGTTCACTGTCCCATCCCGCCTCGGCCGCCAGCGCGAGCCGATAGCCGGACACCACCAGCGCCTCGCGACTGTCCAGCTTCACATTGTCATTGCATGACTGGACCACCAGCGGCGGCAGCGCCCATTCGCGCGCCAGCACCTGGGTGAGCGTGCGCAGGCGGAATCCCAGCAGTTCGGCTTCGAGCTGTTCGGCCGGCCGCGGACTGCTGCGCAAGGCCCGGTCCAGCCGCTGGCCCACCTCGCCGGAAAAGCACCAGAATGCCATCTCGCCGATGTGCGACAGCAAGGTCGCGATGAACACCTCTTCCGGCGAACCGTCGCCACGGCCGCTCGCCGCCTGGCGTGCATGCACCGCGCCGTGGAAGCAGCGCGCCATTTCCGCGGCCACGCGCTCGCGCACGCCACCGGCGAGAAAGGCATCGATCAGCGCGACCGATACCGCGATGTCGCGTACGGTGTTGAAACCGAGCACGACGATGGCGCGCGAAATGGTGCTGATGCGCGAACCATCGCCGCGGAAGAATACGGAATTGGCCATGCGCAGCACACGCGTGGTCATGCCGGCGTCGCGCAGGATGATGCGGCCGAGGGCGGATGCGGGGCTGGCGTCGTTGTCGGCGACCTCGCCGATGGCGGCAAGCGTGGCGCCGAAGATGGGCATGTCCTGCGAACGCAGGCGATCCACCCACACCTCGAGCGGATCGGAAGCCATGTCGGTCTGGACACTCATGTGACGGGGCAGTGCAGGAAAATGGGCTTCATAGCCCGGCTATCGGCCCGCACACGCCAAATCTTGAGTGCAGGCCCGCGCTGACTGTCAGCGCAGTCCGGGGTTCGTGGGAGCGGGCTTGCCCGCGATGCAGCCTTGAACGAAGCCCGCGCCATGCCAATGCCCCATCGCGGCCAGAGGCCGCTCCCACGACAGCTCTCCCCGATCGCGAACGGAGCCAGGGTGTTGCACCCACCAAAGCCCGCGCTGACTGTCAGCGCAGTCCGGGCTTCGTGGGAGCGGGCTTGCCCGCGATGCGGCCAGGAACGAAGCCCGCGCCATGCCGATGCCCCATCGCGGCCAGAGGCCGCTCCCACGACAACCCTCCCCGATCAAGAACGGAGCCAGGGTGTTGCACCCACCAAAGCCCGCGCTGACTGTCAGCGCAGCCCGGGTTTCGTGGGAGCGGGCTTGCCAGCGATGCGGCCTGGAACGAAGCCCGCGCCATGCCGATGCTGCAGAGCGGTCAGCGGCCGCTCCTACCGGGCGCACCCTGACCTGGACTGGAGCGGGGCCGATCTACTTGACCAGCAGCACCGGGCGATTGGAATGGTGCAGCACGCCGCTGGCGACCGAGCCGATGGCAAAGCTGGCGAGGGCGCCGTGGCCGCGGCGGCCCAGCACGATCATTTCGCAGTCATGCTGTTCGGCGTAGCGGGCGATGGTTTCGGCGGGCGGACCGACATGCAGGTGCAGGATGGGTTCGAACTGCGCGGCACGCAGGGTTTCGAGCGCGCTGCGAACCGCATCTTCGCCTTCTTCGCGGTAGTAGTCGTTCAGCGCTTCGCGGCTCACATGATGCTGCAGCAGACCGCCGGGAACGGGCGCATGCACGAACAGCAGGTGGACTTCCGGGCGGCTGGTCATCTGCGCCGCGAGGCGCAGTACTTCAGTGGTGGCGCGCAGGCCGTGTTCGGAGCCATCGACGGCGAGCAGGATACGCATGGTCGTCTCAATCGTTGTTATCAGGGATGTTCAAGTATGGCAGATGAGGCCATTCCACAGGCCGTCGCCCAGCGTCGAGGCGCGAGCCAGGCCGGCGAGGCCAAAGGCGAGCACCATGAGACCGGCGATGCGGCGAACCGCCGGGTGGCGGGTCAGGGTGCGCAGGCGGGTCAGCAGCATACCGGCCAGCAGCAGATTGGGCAGCGTGCCCAGACCGAAAACGAACATGATGAGCGCGCCGCTGGAGGGTGTGCCGGACAGCAGTGCCAGACTGAGCATGCTGTAGACCAGCCCGCATGGCAGGAAGCCCCAGAACAGTCCGACACCGAGCGCCTGGCCCGGCGTGCGCGCCGGCAGGAAGCGCGTGGCCAGCGGCTGGATGCGCGCCCACAGCGGGCGGCCCATCGCTTCGACCGGCGCCAGGAAACGGGTGTAGCCGGCCAGATAGAAGCCGAGCGCCACCATGAGCAGGTTCGCCAATATATATAGCGTGGTCTGCACCGGCAGCGCGCCGCCCGCCAGCAGACCGACGCCGCCCACCCCGCCCGCCACCGCACCGGCCAGCGAATAGCTGGCGATGCGGCCGGTGCTGTAGGCGGTATGCATCCACAGCGCCGGAAGCTGGCCACGCCAGCCGGTGCGCCGCGGAGCGGGCACGCCAGCGGATATCGCCGACACGATGCCGCCGCACATGCCGGCGCAGTGCACGCCACCGAGCAGGCCGACCAGGAAGACTGCTGCAAGTCCGAGATTCATGGAGCGAATTGTGCCGCGCCAGGGTGCGGCCGTCCAAACAAACTGCCGGGCGGACGGCCTGCCGGACCGATCACACGACCTTGGAGTAGCGCACGGTTTCGCTGTCCAGCCGCAGATAGCGGTCGAACACCATGCAGATGGCCCGCACCAGCAGCCGGCCGCGCGGCGTGATGGCGATCCAGTCCGGCTCCACGCGCAGCAGGCCGGCGTCCTCGAGCTCCTGCAGTTCTTCCAGCTCGGTCGCGAAATACTGTTTGAAATCGATGGGATAGGTGCTTTCTATCGCCTCGATCGACAGTTCGAAATGGCACATGAGGGCGCCGATCACAGCCGCCCGTACGCTGTCGTCCGGCGTCATGTCGAGACCGCGCATCACCGGCAGTTCGCCGTCGTCCAGCGCCTGGGTCCAGCTTTCAAGCGTGCGGTGGTTCTGTGCGAAGCTGGCGCCCACCCGCGAAATCGCCGACACGCCCAACCCGATGAGGTCGCAGCCGGCGTGCGTGGAATAGCCCTGGAAATTGCGTTGCAACCGGCCATGACGCTGCGCCTGCGCCAGTTCGTCGTCGGGGCGGGCGAAGTGGTCCATGCCGACGTGCACATAGCCCGCCTGGTGCAGGCGGTCGATCGCCAGCCGCAGCAACTGCGGACGGACCTCGGACCCGGGCAGCATGGATTCGTCGATGCGGCGCTGCGGCATGAACTGCTTCGGCAGATGGGCGTAGTGATAGATGGCCACCCGGTCCGGCGCCAGCCGTACCAGTGTGTCCAGCGTGGCGCCGAAGCTGTCCGGCGTCTGGCCGGGCAGGCCATAGATGAGATCGATGCCGGTGGATACGAAGCCGTTGTCGCGCGCGGCGCGCAGCACCACCTCCGTCTCTTCCACGCTCTGGATGCGGTTGACCGCGCGCTGCACCACCGGATCGAAATCCTGAACGCCGACGCTGATGCGGTTGAAACCGAGCGAACCGAGATGGGCGATGCGCGCGGCGGTGACGCCACGCGGATCCATTTCGATCGAGCACTGTGCCGAGTCGAGAAAACGGAAATGTCGGCGCAGACCTTCGATCACGCGCGTCATCTGTTCGTCGTTCAGGAAGGTGGGCGTGCCGCCGCCCAGATGAAGCTGGGCGATATCGCGGCTGCCGGACAGCAGCGCCGCCTTCATCGCCATTTCGCGCAGCAGGTTGTCGACATAGATGTCGGCGCGCGCGTGGTCCTTGGTGATGATCTTGTTACAGGCGCAGTAGTAGCAGATGGTGTCGCAGAACGGAACGTGGATGTAGATCGACAGCGGCCCGGCACTGGGTGTGCGCGACCCCAGGCGCGACGCGTGCGCCCGCGCATCATGCGAAAAATTGAACCGGTCGGCGGTGGGATAGGAGGTGTAACGCGGCCCCGGCACGTCGAATCGACGCATCAGCAGCGGGTCGAACACCAGTTCCTTTGCGACATTCATGATTGATGGCACACTTTGCGGTGTTCCCATCATGCAAGCGCGCCCGGACACGCGCATTGATCGCCATCAATGAATAGCGTACCCATACCCATCACACCGCAGGGACTGCAGATCGCCTGCTCCGCCTGTAATCTGCGCGAGCTGTGCATGCCGGTCGGCCTGTCCGATGACGAGCTCGAACGCGTCGATTCGTTGATCGGCACGCGGCGCAAGGTGCCCCGCGGCATGCCGCTCTACCTGTCGGGCGAGTCCTTCACCTCGCTTTTTGCCATCCGCACCGGCTTCTTCAAGACCGAAGTGGTATCCGAGGACGGCCGGGAACAGGTGACCGGTTTCCAGATGGCGGGCGAACTGATGGGCCTGGACGGCATAGGCACCGGCCAGCACAACTGCGATGCGCGCGCGCTGGAGGACAGCGAGGTGTGCGTCATACCGTTCAATCGCCTGTCCGAACTTTCGCGCGAGATTGATACGCTGCAACATCACTTCCACAAGGTGATGAGCCGTGAAATCGTGCGCGATCAGGCGGTCATGATGCTGCTGGGCACCATGCGCGCGGAAGAGCGACTGGCCGCCTTCCTGGTGAACCTGTCGCAGCGCTTCTCGTCGCGCGGATATTCGGCCACCGAATTCAATCTGCGCATGACGCGCGAGGAAATCGGCTCCTACCTCGGCCTGAAGCTGGAAACCGTGAGCCGCGGTCTGTCGCGCATGCAGGACGAAGGACTGCTCACGGTGAGCAACAAGAACATCCGCATCCACAAGCTGGACGAGCTCAAGCGCGCAATGAGCCCGCGCTGCTGACCAGCGCACGGCCGGCATGCGCCGCATCGCGGCCAGAGGCCGCTCCCACAACAGCTCGCTCAGACCACCATCGGAGCCGGGGTTTGGGGGGAGCGGGCTTGCCCGCGATGCAGCTTCGAACGAAGCCCGCAGCGCGCATAAGCCCCGTCGCGGCCAGAGGCCGCTCCCACAAGAACTCGCTCAAACCGCCATCGGAGCCGGGGTTTGGGGGGAGCGGGCTTGCCCGCGATGCAGCTTCGAACGAAGCCCGCGGCCCGCATAAGCCCCATCGCGGCCAGAGGCCGCTCCCGCGTGAGCTCGCCCCAACCGCGAACGGCGCCAGGATCGCCACCGGAGCGGCCCCTTTCCGCGCAACCGGTCACGAACCGGGCGTAAGCTTTTTGCACGCACCCCGGTCTGTGCAGGTATCGGTGCCCAAAGGAATGCGCGTGATACTCGGTTTCAGCAAACGGAAAAGCTTCGAGCAGGCGGTACGGGCATTCACGCCCGACCTCTACCGCTTCGCGTGGTGGCTGTGCCGCGACAAATTCGTGGCCGAGGACCTGGTGCAGGAAACCTTTGCGCGCGCCTGGAAGGCATGGGACGACATCAAGGATTCCAGCTCCACGCGGAGCTGGCTCATCACCATCGTGCGGCGTGAACACGCGCGGCTTTACGAGCGCAAGCAGCTCGACATGGTCGATGCCGAACTGGAAGATATTCAGGTGGCGGCCGACCACGAACCGATAGAACTGTTCGAGATGGAAAACCTGCTGGAAAGCCTGCCGCTCAGTCTGCGCGAACCCCTGGTACTGCAGGCGCTGGGCGGATTTTCGTGCGCCGAGATCGCGGACATGCTGGGGACCACCGAGGGCGCGGTGATGACCCGCCTGACACGCGCACGCCAGGCCTTGCGCGGTACGCTCGAAGCCCCCGTGCGGAGGGCCGGCGCATGAATGCCCCGTTCAACTGCATCGATTTCCGCCGCGAAAAGATGGCTGATCCGCGCCGGCTCAGCGAGGCGGCGGAAGAACACCTGATCGCCTGCCCGGCCTGCCAGGCCTTTTCGCGCCGCATCAATGCAAGCGAGCGCATGCTGCAACAGACGGTGGCGGTGGAGGTGCCGGAAGGCCTCGCCGAACGCGTACTGGTGGGCACGCGCAGTCGCACCCGCGCGCCCTTCACGCTGTGGGCACTGGCGGCCAGCGTGGTACTCAGCGTGGGCCTGGGCCTGCAGTACTGGCACGGTGCGCCCGACCGCGAGCGGGTGGCGCTGGCGGTCGAGCACGTGATGCACGAGCCCGAATCCTTCATGAGTACGCGCCAGGTTCCGCCGGAACAGGTATCCCGGGTACTGGCGAGCTTTGGTGCCGACGTACAGATACCGCTCACCACGGTGCGTTACGTGAAGCTGTGTCCGGTACCCGGCGGCACCGGGTGGCACATCGTGTTCGACACGCCGGAAGGCCCGGTCACGCTGCTGCTGTTGCCGCAGAAAGACAGCGCCATCCGCACCGTCACCACGACCTACCGCGGCATGGGCGTGCATGTCGAACCGGGCGGCCAGGGCATGTTCGCACTGGTGGCCGGCGACACGACCAAGGTGCGCGACGCTGCCCGCATGCTGCATCGTCATGTGAGCTGGAACACCGGCAAGGTGCTGAGCGACAACGAACACCCCGTGCTGCCGCGTAGCTGAACGCGGCCCGTGTCACGGCATCGCAGGGCGCAGGGTTTACAATCCTGCGTCCATTTTTTTCGCCTGCCGCGCCTGCAATGGAACTGACCCGCCTGCTGTCCCAGCTCGACGCCCGCATGCTGGGCGAGCTGTTTTCCGAGGAAACCATCAAACGCGGCCGGCAGTACATCACCCAGGTCGGTGAGATCGAGGTCAATGGCTCGCGCATGCGCGCCAGGGTGCGCGGATCGGAAAGCACTCCCTACGAGGTGATTGTCCGGCTGGAACGCCGCGAGTACTTCGGCGAACTGACGCTGGAAGTCGCCACGCGCTGCACCTGTCCGGTAGGCAATCGCTGCAAGCACGCGGTGGCGCTGTTGCTGGCGGCGCAGAAGCGCGGCGAACTGATCGAACGACCGCGCGGCGAAGTACTCAAGTGGGCGCAGACGCTGAGGCAGCGCCTGCAGCCTGCGCAGTCCGCCGACAAGAAGCGCACCAGCGCGCCCAAGGATGCGATTGCCTACGTGCTGGTGATGCGCGGGCCGCATGCGCCGGAATTCAAGCTGCTCAAGGCGCGCCTGGGCCGCGACGGCGAGTTTTCCGGCGCCGCCCAGCCCTGGTTCAATTACGAACAGGCACTGCTCAAGCCGCCCTCCTTCGTGCAGGACAGCGATCTGCCGGTATTCCGCACGCTGCGCGAGGCGATCCGCCGGCGCTCCGGCAGCGCCTTCGTGCCGTTCGAGATTTCCGGCAGCGACGGCCTGGCGGTGCTGCGCAACGCGCTGGAAACCGGCCGCACCTTCATCCGCGAGGACGATTCGGACTTCGCGCCGGCGCATGTGCTGCACACCGGCGATGCGCGTGCCGGGCACCTGGAATGGCAGACCGAAAGACTGGGCGTGCGCGCCATGCTCGCCTGTACGCCGCCCGCTGGCTATACGCTGCCCACCGACCCGCCCTGGTACCTCGACCTCGAACATCACACGGTGGGCGAAATCACCCATCCGCAGCGCGAGGTGCTGCAGGCGGTGCTCGAACTGCCGGTGCTGTCGGCGGTGGAGCTGCCGCTGGTGGCCGAAGCGCTGGGCGAGGTGGCGCCCGGCATGCCGTCACCGCTGGGACTGGAGGCCGCCCGACTGCCTCAGGTCGACACCCCGCTCACGCCGGTGCTGAAGCTGGACAGCCTGACTGTGTGGCACGTGAAGCCGCACCGGCGCTATGACAAGGCGCTCGGCAACGCACTGTACGACATCGCCCTGCCCGCCATGCGCTATGGCGAGGTGTACTTCGCGGCAGGCGACGACAGCGACCTCGCATCGCTGCCCAGCGGCCGCGCCGTGCGCGTCAAGCGCGACCGCGCCGCGGAAGAGACGGCCATGAAGCAATTGACCGAAGTGGGCTTCGCGCCGGTGAAATCCGGCTGGCTGCAGATGTGGGAACCGCTGCCGGTCGGTGCGCTGGGTCTGGAAAGCGAAGAGGCCTGGGGGCGCTTCTTCGCCGACGCCGCGCGCCGGCTCACCGCCGCCGGCTGGCAGATCGACTGCCCGCCGATGTTCCGGCACCGCGTGCTGGTGGTGGACGAATGGCATGCCGACATCGAGGAAGGCGAGAACGGCTGGCTGGAGCTGTCACTGGGCATCGACGTCGGCGGCCGGCGGATGGATCTCGCGCCGCTGCTGCATGCGCTGTTCAGGCGCGACCGCCGCTGGCTGGACCCGGTGTCGCTCGACCGCATGGACGACGACGACAGCACCGAGCTCTATACCGCCGAAGGCGAGCGCATCGTCGTGCAGACCGGGCGCATCAAGCCGCTGGCGCGCACGCTGGTGGACCTGTTCGACAACCCGGGCGAAGGGCCGCTCGCCGTGTCGCGCATGGACGCGCCGCGTCTGGCCGAGGCACTGGGTGCGGACTGGACGCGCGAAGGATTCCAGTCGCTGGAACAGTGGGTGGCACGGCTGCGCAGCATGGACAAGGTGCAGGCGGTGGATGCGCCCGCCGGCTTCGGCATCGAACTGCGTCCCTACCAGCGGGAAGGCCTGGCCTGGCTGCAGCATCTGCGGGCGCACGACATCGGCGGCATACTGGCCGACGACATGGGCCTGGGCAAGACGGCGCAGACGCTGGCCCATCTGCTCACCGAGAAGCAGAGCGGCCGGCTGGACCGCCCGGCTCTGGTGGTGCTGCCCACCTCGCTGGTATTCAACTGGCAGCGCGAAGCCGAACGTTTCGCGCCGGCACTGCGCGTACTCAAGCTGCACGGGCCGGACCGCTTCCAGCAATTCGCTCGCGTTCCGCAGCACGACGTATGCCTCACCACCTATCCGCTGCTGTGGCGCGACCATGAAAAGCTGGCTGAGCACGACTATCACCTGCTCATCCTCGACGAAGCGCAGACGGTGAAGAACGCCGGCAGCCAGGCCGCACGCGCGGTGCGCACGCTGCGTGCCCGCCACCGCCTGTGTCTGACCGGCACGCCGCTGGAAAACCACCTGGGCGAGCTGTGGGCGCAATTCGACTTCCTGCTGCCCGGCTTTCTGGGCGAGCAGAAGGACTTCACCCGTCACTGGCGCACGCCGATCGAGAAGCATGGCGACCTGATACGGCGCGAGCTGCTGGCGCGGCGCGTGGCGCCCTTCATCCTGCGCCGGCGCAAGGACGACGTGGCGGCCGACCTTCCGCCCAAGACCGAGGTGGTGCGCACGGTGGAACTGGCCGGCCGCCAGCGCGACCTGTACGAAACCGTGCGCGTGGCGATGGACAAGCGGGTGCGCGAGGAAATCGCCAGCCGCGGCTTTGCGCGCAGCCGCATTGTCATCCTGGACGCCCTGCTCAAGCTGCGCCAGGTGTGCTGCGACCCGCGCCTGCTCAAGACCGACGCCGCCGCCCGCGTGAAGGAGCGCGCCAAGCTCGACCTGCTGATGGACATGCTGGACAGCCTGCTCGCCGAAGGGCGCAAGGTACTGGTGTTCTCGCAGTTCACCGGCATGCTGGACCTCATCCATGCGGCGCTGACCGACGAAGGGATAGACAGCGTCATGCTCACCGGCGACACGCAGAACCGCGAAGCGGTGGTGCGCCGCTTCCAGGAAGGCACCGTGCCGGTGTTCCTGATCAGCCTGAAGGCCGGCGGCGTCGGCCTCAACCTCACCGCCGCCGACACCGTCATCCACTACGACCCCTGGTGGAACCCCGCCGCCGAAAACCAGGCCAGCGACCGCGCCCACCGCATCGGCCAGGACAAACCGGTGTTCGTCTACAAGCTCATCGTCGCCGGCAGCATCGAGGAGCGCATCGTCGCGCTGCAGGAAAAGAAGGCCGCGCTGGCCGAAGGCATCCTCGGCAACGATGAAGCCGCGTTGGAGAAGTTCGGCGAAAGCGATCTGGCGGCGCTGCTGGAGCCGTTGGCGGAGTAAGTCGTCCGCAGGCAGATCGACCGGCGGCGCCCTGTTTGCGTCAGCCGGCGTGATGCCTTCTCGTTATCCGGTGATCGAATATCGGTATTTCACAGCTTTCACGACACTTCGGATACTCCCGCCGATGGTCCGCGCAGATTGCCTGTCCGGGTCATCACGCCCCTCAATCACGGAGTCATCCCATGAACACGATCAAGGCCACCCTGCACGCCACATCGCTCGCCCTGCTGTTGTCCCTTGCAGCCGCTGCCGTTCACGCGGGACCGGACGAAACGTCCGTGTATTTCATGGACTTCTCAGGAAAGATGCGCACCATGGACGTGATGAAGAAAATGGACACCAATGGCGACAAGATGGTGAGCAAGGCCGAGTTCATGAAGGTGATGGACATGAGTTTCGACAAGATGGACAAGAATGGCGACGGCATGCTCGACAGCAAGGAATGGATGGGAGAGAAACTGTACGGCGGCGGCAACGGCTGAGCGGGGTCGCTGCAGCTCAGTGGCAAGCGGAAAGCCCTGCCGCCTCGGGTTCGCTGCTTGCCACGGCGGGCCGGAAGCGGCGATGCAAAAGTGTCCGACGCTGACGGCCGGCCGGGCAGCGCGACCTTTCGCCTGCGCCAGCGAAAACGATGCTCGAGGATCAGGGGCCTGAACTTCAGGCGCCGGGAGGCACCATCGCGACGCCGACGCGACCGGTCGCCGTGCTTGCGGACCGGGGGCCCGGCAGTGCGAGCACATATGTCCTGCCGGATCGAAGCAGCAGTACGGCGGCGCAGCCCGCACGCCAGGACGGTGCGCAACCCTGCATGCCCTTGCGCCACCAATCGTAGAGGCGGATCACATCTTGGCCAGATCTGAAGTACATCAGGCCAGGCAATGAATTTCGCCGCAACGCGCAGGCATCCGACGCCCTGGCGAGCGCCGCCTCCAGGCGTACCAGTTCCCCCAGCCATGGCAGCATCGTCAGTTCCGGTTGCGCGGCCAGCCATCCATGGGCGAACGCGTGTTCGGTCTGCCGCAGCGAATCCAGCCCGGGATGTTCAACGATCATGCGGCGCACCAGAGCGGCGAAGCCATCGCGGCCCAGCAGGTCTGCGGTGCACGGAAAGCGGGCGCGCAGATGACTGGCCATCATGCTCTCAAGGTCGCACCAGTATTGCCGCGCCCGGGCATCGGCGGCATCCGTATCGGTGTCGAGATGAATGGAGTCCGCCACAAAGGACTGCCTCAGCGCCTCCAGCTCGCCGGCAGCGACGTGCTTCACAGCGCGCACCCACGGCACGTCGGGGCGCACAGACGCACATCGTCGGCACGGACACTCAGGCTACTATCGTGGATCAGCATAGCGGAAACAGGAACAGTCGCCGGGATGCCGATTATGTGTTCATCCAGTGGCCGCGCCGGAAATCACTCGTTTTCATCAACCCATAGACGGTGTGCATCACGCCCGACGCACAAGCAAGGAGCACAAGGTGGAGCTCTACCAGATTCGCTACTGCCTGGCGCTGGCCGAAACCCTCAACTTCACGCGTGCGGCCGAACGCTGCTTCGTATCGCAGCCTGCACTCACCAGAGCGATACAGCGGCTTGAGGACACCCTCGGTGGATTGCTGTTCGAGCGCAGCAAAGTGGCGGTGAGTCTGACGGATTTCGGTCGCTCCATGCTTCCCAGCCTGCAGCAGATCTATGCCGCCGCCAGCCAGACACGCGATCTCGCGCGACGGCTGCAGCAGCAAAGGCCGGAAGTCGTGCGCGTCGGCATCATGTGCACGATAGACCTCAGTGCCATCTTCCCCGCCTTCGTTGCCTTTCAGACCGAGCACCCGAGGACGGACATCCTGTTCCGCGAAGGTTCGATGGAAGCGCTGATCGATGCACTGGACAAGGGCGATATCGATGTCGCACTGCTCGCCTCCCCTTATGACATCGCACGTCGTTTTGCAGGACCGGTCCTGTATCGCGAGGATTTCGTGGTCGCACACGCGTCGTCCCACCGTTTCGGCGATCAAGCCGCGATAGCCATCGCGGACCTCGCGGGCGAGCCCTATTGCGAGCGCAGCCTCTGCGAGTACAGCACCTATATACAGCGGGGCATGGAGGAATGGGGCATCGATGTGAACGTGGTACAGCAGACCACGCGCGAGGACTGGGTGCAGACCATGATCCGGGCCGGCATCGGCGTCGCCTTCGTCGCCGAATCGACCGCACTGTCGGGTGGCCTGTCATTCAGCCATGTGGCAGGCACGCCTTTCGTTCGCGAAGTACGTGCCTTGCTGCTCAGCGACCGCACTCGCTCGGCAGCCATGGACGAGCTTCAGGCCTTCCTGCGCGAATTCGATTGGTCGAGCCTGCCCAGTCTCAAGAAACCCGTTGTATCCGAGGACTGAGACGGCAAGAAAAGAGGGCGCCCGTTCTCCCTAGGGCGCACTCCGCGCGCGGAAGCGGTCGCGCGAGCACGCGCGCTGGCGACGAACTTCCGGGGCAGGCGCCGCCCGCCGCCCGCTCTTCTCCCGCAACGCTAAACTTGAGACGATGACGCCCCGCGAACACGCATTCCGCTCACTGACGATCCGGGCGTCGCATGACGCCCTGCGCCTCATTCCATCGCCCACCTTGCCGCCATCATGACCCTTGCCGACACCTGCATCCTGATCGCCTGCCTGCTGCCCATCGTCTGTGCCTGGATCGCCAAGCAGAAGGGCTTCGGCAAGCCGCGGCGCGAAGGCGGCTTCGACAACCACAATCCGCGTCAGTGGCTGGCCGGTCTGCAGGGTCTGCCGGCGCGCGCGCATGCGGCGCAGTTGAACAGTTTCGAGGCACTGCCGCTGTTCATCGCCGGCGTGCTGGTGGCTGAACGCATGCAGGCCACACAGGGCACGGTGGATGCGCTGGCGATCGCCTTCATCGCCGCGCGCATCGCTTACATCGCGGCCTATCTGGCCGACCGCGCCAATCTGCGATCCGTGGTCTGGTTGATCGGGGTCGGCTGCTGCATTGCGCTGTTCTTCGTCGGTTGAGGTGAAACGGGGCGGTCGCGCATCCCCCAAGCCTCACGCCCGGCCGCCGCCGGCGCCGATGATGAGGTTGAACACCTCGCGCGCGAGCGCCAGTTCCAGCCGCGCGCTGCCACGCAGTTCGCTGATCGCCTTGAAGGTACCGCCATGCGGTTCGAGCAGCGCCTTGGGCGCTTCGAAGGTGTTGAAGCGCAACAGATGGATTTTCACCGGGCCGTCGGCCGTGTGCACCCAGTGGTCGAAGTCGTCGGCGACGATCACCTCGTCCGGGTTCAGGCCCAGGCGCTCGACCGCTGCCGCCTTGACCGCCTCACCGTCGTGCCGAGCCGAAATGCCGGCGGGTGGCGGCTGCAGTTCGGCCTCCTCCGGCAAGGCACCCGGCAGCAGCAGGCTGCCATCCAGCCGCGCGAACATGAGCGCGGCGCTGTAGCTGTCGAAGTGCACCAGCATGGCGCGGTTGGCAGCCCACACATCCTGAGTATCCACGGTTTTCTCCCTCGCTTGCACGCCGGATCCTGACGCGCTGCGGTCGAGTATGCCCCAGCGCACGGGCAGTGCAGCGCCGGCCAGCGCGGACGTCCGTGCGGCAGCGCGCCCGCTTCCGGCGCGGCCTGTGCGCGTGCCGGTCATCCCGGCGGCGCATCGGCAAGGCCGACAAGCTCGCCGACACGCCATGCGCCCTTGCCATCAACCACCGATACCTATGTCATACTTTGCGCTCGCCGATATCCGGCACGCAGATCCGCATGGCATGGAGAGACATGGATATGAATACTGCAAAGCGTGGTTTCACCCTGGTCGAGATTGCCATCGTACTGGTCATCATCGGCCTCCTGCTCGGCGGTGTGCTGAAGGGGCAGGAACTGATCAACAGCGCCAAGGCGAAAAGCCTGGTGAATGACTTCCGCACGATGTCCACCGCCATCTATGCCTACCAGGACCGCTTCCGCTTCCTGCCCGGCGACGATCCGTCGGCCGCCCAGCATGTGAATGGTACCCAGGCCACGGCACCGGCGGGCGATGCGCGCGGCAACGGCCGCATCGGCGGCGCGTGGAACTCCACCAGCGCGCAGGACGAATCGCGGCTGGTGTGGCAGCACCTGCGGCTGGCCAATCTGCTGACCGGCCCGACCAGCGAAACCGATGCCGCGTATACGCCGCGCAATGCCGACAACGGCATCATCGGCATCAGCAGTACGGCGCCGATACTGCCCTCGGGCAGCAGCGGGCCGGAGGCGCGCGCGATGACCGGTGCCTATTTCCTGTGTTCCAGCGGCATCACCGCACGGCTCGCGCGACAGGTCGACAGCACGATGGACGATGGTTTCAGCCAGAGCGGGACGGTGCGCGCGATGCTGGACAGCAATGGCGTGCCGGCCGCGAGCGGCCGTGCGGTGGCACTGGACGCCGCGTCCGAGGACGGCAACGAGCGCTACACGATCTGCGTGGGGTTCTGATTCACAGACGGGCTGCACATCAGCCGGGTAGCGCGCAGCGCGGCTTGACCCGTGCGCCTGCCGCCGGCCACCAGAGCCGTCAGCCCTTCAGCAATCGCGCCTCGGCGCGCGTCAGTTCCGCCGGCTCGCCCAGCAGCACCACCACGTCGCCGCTTTCCAGCACCAGTTCGGAACTGGGTTCCAGCGCACGGATGCCGCGCCGGCGGATGGCGCTCACCTGAACACGATCCTCTTCGAAGTGGAACTCCTCCAGCCGGTGGCCGATGGCCCATGCGCCGGGCGCAAGCGGCACCGAGTGCAGCCGCGTGAACTGCACTTCGCCGGCCGCCTCGTCGGCGAGCTGATCGGCGCCGCGGTACAGGCCGCGCAGCAGGTGGTAGCGGTCGCCGCGCAACTGGCGTATGCGCTTGAGCACGCGCGCCAGCGGCACGCCGAGCAATACCAGCGCATGGGTGGCCAGCATGAGCGAGGACTCGAGCGATTCCGGCACGACTTCGGTCGCCCCGGCGGCGGCCAGCTTGTCGTAGTCGCGTTCATCGAAGGTGCGCACCACCACCGGCACGTCCGAGCGCAGTTCGTGCGCCAGGTGGATCACCCGCATCGCGGCATCGGTATCGACGAAGGTGACCACGATGATGGACGCGCGCGCGATGCCGGCGGCGACCAGCGTTTCGCGCTTGCCGGCATCGCCGAACACCACGGTCTCGCCGGCCGCCGCCGCCTCGCGCACCCGTTCCGGATCCAGGTCGAGCGCAATGAATGAAATGCCTTCGTTTTCCAGGAAGCGCCCCAGATACTGGCCGTTGCGACCGTAGCCGCAGACGATGGCGTGGCTGTCGGTGGCGAGCGACTGGGCAGCGATGGAGGTGAGCTGCATCGAGCGCAGCAGCCACTCGGACGGCACCAGCCGCAGCACGATGCGGTCGGCGTAGTGGGCGATCAGCGGCGCGATGAGCAGCGTGAGCAGCAGCGAGGCCAGCACGATCTGCAGGATGCGGTCCGGAATCAGGTTGGCGGAATCGGCCAGCGAAATCAGCACGAAGCCGAATTCACCGCCGGCGCACAGCCAGAGTCCGACGCGCAGCGCATTGCCGGGTGACGATCCGAAGGCGCGCGAGGCGGCGGCGGCCACCACGAACTTGCCGATCAGGATGAGCAGCACCGTCAGCAGCACGAAGAACAGTTCGGACAGCACCAGCGCCAGATTCAGCCGCATGCCTATGGTGACGAAGAACAGCCCCAGCAGCACGTCGCGGAAGGGCTTGATGTCGTCCTCCACCTGATAGCGGTACTGGGTTTCGGAAATGAGCATGCCGGCCAGGAAGGCGCCCAGCGCCAGCGACAGGCCGGCCAGTTCGGTCGCGAACGCCATGCCCAGCGTCACCAGCAGCACATTGAGCATGAACAGCTCGGGCGACTTGCGCATGGCCACCACGTGGAACCAGCGCTGCATCAGGCGCGGACCGAGGAACAGGATGAGTGTGAGCGCGACCGCCGCCTTGACGCCCGCCAGCGCGAGCGCTTCCATGCTTTCCTCTGCGCCCAGCGCCAGTACCGGGATGACCACGAGGAAGGGCACGACCGCCAGATCCTGGAACAGCAGCACGCCGACCACCTGCCGGCCGTGGGTGGAATCCAGTTCCAGCCGCTCGACCAGCAGTTTGATCAGTACCGCGGTGGAAGACATGGCGAGGGCGCCGCCGACCGCGATGGCGCCCTTGAAGCCAAGGCCGAACAGCCAGGCGAACGCCATCACGCCGAGCACGGTAAAGCCGACCTGGGCCGCGCCCAGGCCGAACACCAGCCGCTTCATCGAGAACAGCTTGGGCAGCGAGAACTCGAGCCCGATCGAGAACATCAGGAAAACGATGCCGTATTCGGCGAAATTGCGGGCTTCCTGGGTATCCGGTATGAAGGCCAGCGCATGCGGACCGGCGAGCGCGCCCACCAGCAGATAACCCAGTATCGGCGGCAGTCCGATGCTGCGGAACAGGCCGACCACCAGCACGGAGGCGGTGAGCAGCAGAAGGACCAGCTCGAGGGCAGACATGGAGGCAGCGTTCTCGGCCGCGCCGGGGGCGGGCGGCCGCCTGTCGGAGCAGGTTGTTATAATCCGCGCCGATCATAACCGATCGTCAGCCAGTGGGTATTACGTATGACTGACGCCCTCCTCCGACCTGCCCCGCACATGACACAAGCCGTTGCACCCCGTTCCGAGGACATCCTGAGCTGCGCCCGCCGCGTGCTCGAGGTCGAGGCGCGCGCGCTCGACGCAATGTCCGCCCGCCTGGGCGAACAATTCGCGCAGGCGGTCAGGCTCATCCTGGAAAGCCGTGGCCGCGTCATCGTGAGCGGTCTGGGCAAGTCCGGCCACGTGGCGCGCAAGATCGCCGCCACCATGGCCAGCACCGGTACGCCCGCCTATTTTGTCCATGCGGCGGAGGCACTGCACGGCGATCTGGGCATGATCCATCGCGACGACGTACTGATCGCGCTGTCGAATTCGGGCGAAACCGCCGAGCTGCTGGCGGTGGTACCTCTGGTCAAGCGCCAGGGCGGACGCACCATCGCGATGACCGGCAAGCCGGCCTCGACGCTGGCCAGCCTCGCCGACGTCCACCTGGACGCCGGCGTCGAGGTCGAGGCCTGCCCGCTCAATCTGGCGCCCACCGCCAGCACCACCTGCGCGCTCGCGCTGGGCGACGCGCTGGCGGTGGCGCTGCTCGAAGCACGCGGTTTCCGCGAGGAGGATTTCGCGCGCAGCCACCCGGGCGGCGCACTCGGCCGTCGCCTGCTCACTCATGTGCGCGACGTGATGCGCACGCGCGATGCGGTGCCGACGGTGCCGCTCGCCGCCAGCGTGACCGATGCGCTGCTGCAGATCACGCGCGGCGGCATGGGCATGACCGTGGTACTGGATGCCGCCGGCGGCGTGGCCGGCATGTTCACCGACGGCGATCTGCGCCGCGCGATCGACAGGCTGGGCGATGTGCGCGCGGTTGCGGTGGCCGACCTCATGACGCGCAACCCGCGCACGATACAAGCCGGAAGACTGGCGGCCGAAGCGGCCGATCTGATGGAAACACGGCGCATCAGCCAGTTGCTGGTGACCGGCGACAACGGCGAACTGGTCGGCGCGCTGACCATGCACGACCTGATGCAGGCCAAGGTGATATGAGCGATCCGCTACGCGATGCCGCCCGCAGGGTGAAGCTGATGGGCTTCGATGTCGACGGCGTGATGACCGACGGCACCATCTGGTTCGGACCGGATGGCGACAGCCTGAAGGGTTTCAACACGCTGGACGGACACGGCCTGAAGATGCTGGCCGGGGCCGGCGTGGAGGTGGTGATCATTTCCGGACGGTCGTCGGCGGCGGTCAAGCTGCGCGCCGCCAATCTCGGCATCACCACCGCGCTGCTCGGCGTCGAGAACAAGCGCGAAGCGATGCGCGAACTGGCCGCCGCGCGCGGCATCGACATGAGCGAGTGCGGCTATATGGGCGACGACATCGTCGATCTGCCGGTGCTGCGCGCCTGCGGATTTTCCGCGGCGCCCGCCAATGCGCACTTCTTCGTGCGCCAGCATGTGGCGTGGATCGCCGAAGCGGCGGGCGGGCGCGGCGCGGTGCGCGAGGTGTGCGAGTACCTGCTCGATGCGCGCGATGCGCTCGACGCGCTGCTGCGGGACTGCCTGCATTGAACCTGCAGCGCCACGTGCAGAAGGCCCTGCCCCTGCTCATCCTCATCCTGCTGGCCGGGCTCACCATGTGGCTGGAGCAGACCACCCGTGTCGACACGCCCCAGGCCACCGGCAAGCTGCGGCACGATCCGGATTCCATCGTGGACAACTTCACCATCCGCCGCTTCGACGAGAACGGCAAGGTGCAGCACACACTGGTCGCCGTGCAGATGCGGCACTATCCCGACGACGACACCACCGAGCTCGATTCGCCGCTGATCACCTTCGAGGGCAGCACCGGCCCCACGCGCATCAGCTCGCAGACCGCGCTGCTCACCAAGGATGGCGAGGAAGCCATCCTGCGCGACAATGTCTATCTGATACGCGATGCCACGCCGGCCAAGCCGGAAATGACGCTCAGGACGCAATTGCTCTACGTGTATCCGAATGAAGAAACCGCACGCACAGATCAGCCGGTCCGCCTCACCCAGGGCAGATCGGTCGCGAACGGGGTCGGCATGTTCGTCGACAATGTGAAGCAGGAGTACGTATTGCAGTCGCGCGTCAAAGCAACCATAGAAAGAAGTCGCCGCCCATGATGAAGCGCTCCGCACACGCCAGCCTGATCGCGCTGGCTCTACTTGCTTCCCTGCCCGCGCACGCCGAACGCGCCGATCGCGACAAGCCGGTCAATCTGGAAGCCGACAAGGTGACCGTGGATGACCGCACCCGTACCCACATTTTCGAGGGCAATGTGGTGTTTACCCAGGGCACGCTCACGATCAAGGCCAACAAGGTAGTGGTGACCCAGGATGCCAGCGGCTACCAGAAAGGCGTCGCCACAGGCGGCCAGGACGGTCTGGCACGCTTCCGCCAGAAGCGCGACGGTCGCGACGAGTGGATGGAAGGCGAAGCCGAGCGTATCGAGCACGATGCGCGCACCGAAATCACCAAGTTCTTCGTCCGTGCCTACGTGAAAAGCGGTGGCGACGAGGTGCGCGGTCAGTACATCGAGTACAACTCGATCAGCGAGAACTACACGGTCACCAATTCGTCCGATGCGCGAACCGTGCCGTCGGCCGGCGACCAGTCCAAGCGCGTGCGCGCCATCATCCAGCCCAAATCCGGCGCCGAGGCGCAACCCGCCCAGCCCGCCGCGCCGAAGCAGTAAGGTCGGTCGTCCCTTCCAAAGACGTGCGCTCGGGGCGGGCGCGGCCGTGCGGCCGATGGGGCGGAGGCCGCAGGTTTCGTTGCCCGGCGCGTCGCGGTCAAGCCGGCTTCCGTGGCCCCCTGCCTGCGTGCGCGCCGCGCGCGAAAGCACCCGGACCGCTCCCGACCCGCGGCGTCATCGCGACCGCATCGCGCGCGGTACCTGCACGCGCCGGCCAGTCAGGACCCGGCCGGCAAGTCGGCATCGGTCATGCGCCCGTGTTCGTCGGAATAGGTGGCATTGATGCGGGCGAGATCGTCCAGCACGCGGTGGAAAGCCGCCATCAGGTCCGGATCGAAATGCGTGCCGGTGCTCTGATCCATGATCTTCACCGTCTCTTCCAGCGGAATCGCCGGTTTGTACGGACGCGCATTCATCAGGGCATCGAACACGTCGGCGATGGCGACGATGCGACCGAACACCGGGATGTCGTGGCCGCGCAGCCCCGCCGGGTAGCCTGTGCCGTCGAATCGCTCGTGATGGGTGAGCGCGATGATGCGCGCGGATTCGAGCAGCGGGTCGTCGTGCTCGCCGATGATTTCGGCACCGATCTGCGGATGCCTCTTCATGACCGCCCATTCGTCGGCATCCAGTGCGCCGGGCTTGCGCAGGATGGAATCCGGTACGCCTATCTTGCCCACGTCGTGCATGGACGACGCCTGGAACAGCAGGTCGAGCGAAGCTTCACCCAGACCGGCCGCCGCGCCGATCAGGCGCGAGTAGTAGCTCATGCGGATGATGTGGTTGCCGGTTTCGTAGTCGCGGAATTCCGCCGCGACGCCGAGGCGCCGGATGATCTGCTGACGCGACACGAGCAGTTCCGCGGTGCGCTCGGCCACGCGCCGTTCCAGTTCGCGCGTCTGGTCGTACAGCGCAAGATGGGTGCGCACCCGTGCCGACACGATGGGCGGGCTGATGGGTTTGGTGATGTAGTCGACCGCGCCCACCTCCAGCCCCTTGCGTTCATCCTCGATCGAAGTCATCGCCGTGACGAAGATGACCGGAATGCCGCAGCGGTCGGGGTTGGCCTTGATCTTGCGGCAGACCTCGTAGCCATTCATGCCGGGCATCATGATGTCCAGCAGCACGAGATCGGGCGGGTCATCGGAATTGATGATGGAGAGCGCCCGCTCGCCGGTGGTGGCCACCTTGACGCGGTAATGGTCGCGCAGCACGCCGCCCAGCAGATCGATGTTCTCCGGCGTGTCGTCGGCGACCAGCACGGTCTGTTTCGGGGGTCGTGTCGCTCCAGCCTGCGTTGCAGTCACCCTGCTCTCCTTGTCGATCGATTGCCGCATGTGCGCCGACATGCGTCGGGTCACCCACCGATCATATCAACCTCGGTCGCACTGTCGCCGTCTTTCCCTCACGCTTCGACCCCGACACGCGCGCGAAGTGCGCCGAGCTTGTCCGCCGCACGCTCGAAATCATAGGTACGCAGGGCATCGCACAGCGCTTCGGCGAGACTTTCCAGCGACGAGCCCGCCATGACCTTGAGCAGATCTTCCGCCTGGACGCGTGCGTCGGCGTCGCAGTCGGCAATCAGTTGTTCGAGCGAACGCAGCGGCGCGCGCAACTTGCCGGAATCGGGCAGCCGCTCGTCACTGTGCGATATCGCCTCCTCGCGCAGCCAGGGATGGCCGCGCAGCGTGTCCATCAGGGGCTGAAGCAGATCGCCGACCCGGGCAAGCAAGCCGGTCACGACCTCGGCGGACGCGTTATCCGCGATCCTCGTTTCAAGCTCGGAAGCCAGCTCGTGCAGTGGCTGTGCGCCCAGTGTGCCGGTCAGCCCGCGCAGCGTGTGCGCGAGACGCCGGGCGGTTTCACGCTCGCCTGCCGCCATGGCTTCCGTGAACTGGATGATGAAGTCCGCCTGTCCGCGGACGAATCCTCGCAGCAGCCGGCGATAGAGCTGGGGCTTGCCCATGCAGTGCGCCATGCCCACCGCGACATCCAGCCCGGGCAGCGCCGGCACCGACTCGTCGTGGTCGATTGTCTGCCGAGCGGACGCCTCGCCCCCGAAATGCGGCCGCACCCACCGGGCCAGCGTGGCGAACATCTGCGGAATGTCGAGCGGCTTGGGAATGCAGTCGTTCATCCCGGCATCGGTCATGCGCGCCCGATCGGCTTCGAGCACGCTGGCCGTCATGGCGATCACCGGCAGCGCTGTCAGTCCGGGTCGCTTGCGCAGCTCGCGGGTGGCGGTGTAGCCATCCATCTCCGGCATCTGGCAGTCCATCAGCACCGCGTCGAAACGGGTATCGGTCGCCAGCACCGCCAGCGCCTGCCGACCATCGCCGGCCACCACCACGTCGATGCCGGCCCGCTCGAGCAGATCGCATGCCAGTTCCTGGTTCAGTTCATTGTCCTCGACCAGCAGAAGGCGGGCACCGGACAGTGAGGCCATGCAATCGTCGAGCGCCTCGCTGTCGGCACTTTCCAGCGCCGGGGCATGCCTGCGGCCATATGCCTGGGACACCGCATCGAGCAGCGATGACGGCGTGACCGGCTTGTGCAGCACCGCTTCGAAGTTGCGCCCGGCCGATTGCGTCGCGACGTCGTCGCGGCCGAGCGCGGTCACGAGAATCAGGCGCAGGCTGCGTCCGGGCCAGCGACGTCGCACCTCGTCGGCAAGCTGCACGCCATCCATGCCCGGCATCTTCCAGTCCACCAGCATGAGTCCGTAGGCGCCGGTGTCGCGGGCGAGCGCTTCGAGCGCCTGCTCGCCGCCGGGCACCGCGTCCACTGCCAGCCCCAGGCCACGACACAGCGCAGCCAGCACATCGCGCGCGCCGACATGGTCGTCCACCACCAGCACGCGCGAACCGGACAGATCGCTGGATACGGAACGTGCCTGCGCATCCGCGCCAAGCTGACGACCGAAGCGCGCGGTGAAGTTGAAGGTCGAGCCCTTGCCGGGGTCGCTGTCCACCCAGATGCGCCCGCCCATCAGTTCGACCAGTTGTCTTGAAATGGTCAGCCCCAGGCCGGTGCCTCCGTAGCGGCGGGTAATCGAACTGTCGGCCTGCACGAAGGGCTTGAACAGGCGGGCGACCTGCGCCTCGTCCATGCCGATGCCGGAATCGCTGACCGAAAACTGCAGTTCGACGCCGTGCTCGTCGACCGCGAGCGCCCGCACGCCGACGGTCACCTCGCCGCGCTCGGTGAACTTGATGGCATTGCCGCACAGATTGATCAGCACCTGGCCGAGGCGGCCGGGATCGCCGACCAGAGCGGTCGGGATGTCGGGCTCGGCGCTGAACAGCAGTTCGAGGTTCTTCTCCTCCGCCTTGACCCCTATCACGTCGACCATGTGGTCGATCACGCTGTCGAGCCGGAAATCGATGTGTTCGATATCCAGCTTGCCGGATTCGATCTTGGACAGGTCGAGGATGTCGTTCAGGATGGCCAGCAGGCCGCGCGCGGCACGGTGGGCCTTCTCCACGTAATTGCGCTGGCGCGGAGGCATTTCGTCGCGCAGCGCCAGATGCGTCATGCCCAGAATGGCATTCATCGGCGTGCGGATTTCATGCGACATGTTGGCAAGGAAGGTGGACTTCATGTGCGCCGCCATTTCCGCCGCGTCGCGCGCCTTCACCATCGCCTCTTCCGCCTGTTTCTTCAGCGTCACGTCGTGCGCCACCAGACAGTACAACTGGCGCGTGCCCTGCAGGATGGGAATGACCGTGAGATCCACCGTGAAGGGTTGGCCGTCGCCCTTCAGGAACTGCCATTCGCGCGACTGCGGCCGGCCGGATTCGCGCGAAAGCGCCAGCAGGCGCTGCCCCTCGGCCAGACTGTCGGCGCCGTCCGCCTGTCGCTCGGGAGACATGGGCGGCATCCAGGGTTCACGGCCGAGCAGCGTCTGCAGCGAAGTCACGCCGAACATGTCCAGCGTGACCGCATTGCAGTCGACCATGCCTTCGTCGCCGCTGAAGAACACATAGCTGTCGAATGAGTTCTCGAACACGGCGCGGAACTTCGCATCGTTGAGCTTGCGCGTGGTGATGTCCAGCCAGTAGCCGCTGTACAGCACACCGCCGGCGCCATCCGGACTGGGTGCACTGTCCACCCGCAGCCAGCGCACCATGCCATCCACCTTGAACTGGACTTCGCGGAAACCGACCGGCGGTTCATGATCATCCAGACCGGTCATGCGCCAGGGCAGTTGCGCATCGTCCTGCAACTGTTCCGCCGCCACCCCGAAAATGGCGTCGACGCCGCGCCCCAGATAGACGAAGCGCGGAGGAGCGTCCTTCGGTACGTGGTAGCGGAAAACCGTCATCGGCAAGGTGTCGGTCAGTTCCTTCAGTTCGCGCTGGCTGCGGTCGGCCTCCAGTCCCTGCTGCTCCCTGCGCGCGAAGAAGGACAGCAGCAGCAGACCGGCCATGAGCACGGTGGAACCGCCGGCAAGATGGCGCAGCCACAGACCCGCCGCCCCGTCCAGCGGCACCATGACCCAGGCCGCGAAGGGATGACCCGGGATATCCCGTCCCAGCAGCACATGCGGCTGGCCGTCCATGGACACCTGCCGGATCACACGGCCATCGATCACCCTTTCCGATATCTGCCAGGGCAGGTCGACCGGCACGCGCAGATAGCGGGCCATGTAGGCGTCGCGGTCCGGAACCGTCCCGTCGGCGGCATGGGGAAAGCGCGACAGCACTCGATCCGGATCGGCCGACAGCACGATCACGCCTTCCGCGTCGGTCACGAAGGCCCGTCGGTCATAGCCACCGAACAAGTGCTCGAAATCGCGTGGCTCCTGCTTGATCACGATGACGCCCGATGCGGATCCCGGTTCGCCCACCGCGGCAGAGAAGAAGAAGCCCGGTACGCCGCTCGGGCGCCCGACCGCGAACTGGCTGCCGCGTCCGGTGGCGATCGCCTCGGTGAAATAGGTGCGGTGCGAGTAGTCGCGTCCGAGCAGCGGAAGTTCGGTCAGCGCCTGATTGTCCGCCAGGACGATGCCGCGGGCGTCGGTCAGGTAGAGCCGGGACAGGTTGAAATCCTGGGCCACGGCGGCCAGCAGCATGCTTTTCTGGCGCGCGCGCGCGTCCTGGATGAGGAAGTTGCCACGCTGCGCCTCGTCGCCGTCCGGCACGCGCATGTCCGCGAGATAGCCCTGAATGGATTCCAGCCTCGCCAGCGCAACCGGCATCGCCGACAACTGGCGGAACGCCGCATCCAGGCCCGTGGACAGACCATCCAGCCGCAGCGCCGCCTCCAGCCGCATGCGCAGCCGGTAGTCGTCGTCGGCACGCTGCGCGATCAGCACCGTGGCTGCGATCACGATCAGCCCCCACAGCGCGGCGATCAGCCGCAGGCGGCGCTGAAGGGTGTTGGCGCGAGTGAGAAAATCGTTGGACGTCATGTAGTGGTGACTGAGTGACCTAGGTTACCGATAGGCACCCGCGAACTCAGTCATTATCCGGTCACGCACAGGCTAGGGTCTGTTGACCCTAGAGGTTGACGGCCGATTGTGTCGTGTACTTGAAATCTTTCACGGATGGATCCCGCCATGTCCGCCAGCACCCCCACCATCGAATCCTTCTTCGACCCGGCCACCAACACGGTCAGCTACCTCGTGCTCGACCCGACAACGCTGCGCTGCGCCATCGTCGACAGCGTGCTCGACTATGATCCGAAATCGGGCCGCACCGGCACGGCGTCCGCGGACCTCATCATCCAGCGGGTGCGCGAGCTGGGTGCCACGGTGGAGTGGATACTGGAAACCCATGTCCATGCCGACCACCTGTCGGCCGCGCCGTGGATCCGCCAGCACCTCGGCGGCAAGCTCGGCATAGGCGAACACATCGTCACCGTACAGAACGTGTTCGGCAAGCTGTTCAATGCCGGCACCGAATTCCAGCGCGACGGCAGCCAGTTCGACCATCTGTTCCGCGACGGCGAGCGTTTCGCGATCGGTTCCCTGCAGGCGCAGGCGCTGCACACGCCCGGCCATACGCCCGCCTGCATGTCCTATCTGGTGGAGGATGCGGCTTTCGTCGGCGACACGCTGTTCATGCCCGACTATGGCACGGCGCGCTGCGACTTCCCGGGCGGAGACGCGCGCATCCTCTACCGCTCGATCCGCAGGCTGCTCTCCCTGCCTGCGCACACACGGCTCTTCCTGTGTCACGACTACATGCCCGGAGGGCGCGCGCCGCGCTGGGAAACCACGGTCGGCGAAGAACGTGCCCACAACATTCATGTGCATGACGGCATCGCGGAAGAGGATTTCGTCGCCATGCGCACGGCGCGCGACGCCACGCTGGAAATGCCGGTGCTCATCCTGCCCTCCGTGCAAGTGAACATGCGCGCCGGAGCGTTCCCGCCGGCGGAGGACAACGGCACCCATTACCTGAAGATTCCGCTCAACGCGATCTGAACGCGCCACGCACGGACAGCGACCCCTCGTCGGCCTGCCCCGGGGAAGCGGGCCGGCGGCGCGCCCTGTCGGAAAGCCGGACACATACCGGCGTCCACACAAGGAGGAGAACCATGAATGCAAAACCGCTCGACCCGAGTCTGTCCGTCAGCGCGCAACTGGTGCTTGCCGACCTTGCGCCGCTGCGCGAGGCCGGTTTCCGTACCCTCATCTGCAATCGCCCCGACGGCGAAGGTCCGGATCAGCCCAATTTCGGTGAAATCGAGAGCGCCGCGCGTGCACTGGGCATGGAGGCCTACTACCTGCCGGTGGAATCGGGCAAGGTAAGCGATCTGGATGCGCGCATGTTCGGCGAACTGGTGGCGCACGTACCCAGGCCCATACTCGCCTACTGCCGCACGGGTACCCGCTCGGCCACGCTGTGGGCGCTGTCCTGCGCGGGCACCCGGCCCCTGCCCGACATCCTGCAGAGCGCGCGCGCGGCCGGCTACGACCTGGGCGGCGTGGTCCGACGGATCGCAAGCGGCGGGCGGATGCCGGCCGATACTGCCGATGCCAGCCACGACGTCGTGATCGTCGGTGCCGGCTCCGCCGGCATTGCCGTGGCATCCAGTCTGCTTGCCCGCAAACCGGAGCTGGACATCGCAGTGATCGATCCGGCCGATGTGCATTACTACCAGCCCGGCTGGACTCTGGTCGGCGGCGGCGTGTTCAAGCCCGAACACACGGTGCGCACGCTCGGCACGGTGCTGCCCCGGGGCGTACGCTGGATCAAGGGCGCCGTGGCCGCCTTCGAGCCCGAGCGACGCAGCGTGCTGCTGGATGGATGTCGCATCGTGAAGTACCGAAGGCTTGTCGTGTGTCCGGGCCTCAAGCTGGACTGGCACGGCATCGAGGGCCTGGTCGATACCCTGGGGCGCAACGGCGTCACCTCGAACTACCGCTACGACCTGGCTCCGTACACCTGGCAACGGGTGCAGCAACTGCGCGGCGGCCGGGCGCTGTTCACCCAGCCGCCCATGCCGATCAAGTGCGCCGGCGCGCCGCAGAAGGCAATGTACCTTTCGTGCGATCACTGGTTGCGCGAGGGCGTGCTCGCGGATATCGACGTGTCCTTCCACACGGCGGGCGCGGTGCTGTTCGGCGTGGCCGACTATGTGCCGGCCTTGATGGAGTACGTGAAGCGCTACGACATCGCGCTGAACTTCGGCTCCACGCTCACCGCGATCGATGGCGACGCGAAACAGGCCACTTTCACGGTCACGCGTGCCGACGGCAGCAAGGAATCGCGGATCTGTGAATTCGATATGATCCATGTGTGCCCGCCACAGAAGGCGCCGGATTTCGTGCGCGCCAGTCCGCTTGCCGACGCGGCAGGCTGGGTGGAGGTCGATCACGGCTCACTGCAGCATGTGCGGTACCCCGAAATTTTCTCGCTCGGCGATGTCACCTGCACGCCGAATGCCAAGACCGCCGCAGCCGCGCGCAAACAAGCGCCGGTGGTGGCCGAAAACCTGATCGCCTCGCTGGCCGGCCGGCCTCTGCCGGCCCGGTACGATGGCTATGGCTCGTGCCCGCTCACCGTCGAGCGCGGAAAGATCGTGCTCGCGGAATTCACCTATGGCGGCAGGACCGCGCCCAGCTTCCCGTCGTGGTTCATCGACGGCACGCGGCCGTCCTGCCTCGCCTGGTATCTCAAGGAACGCATACTGCCGCCCCTCTACTGGGAAGGCATGTTGAAAGGACGTGAATGGCTGGCCCGACCGGAAACGGCGAACTGAGCGCGAACGCACTGCCCACGCGCGCGCCCGCTGGTGCGGCACGCGGACTTGCGCGCTGGCTCCCGATACTCGACTGGGGCGCGCGCTATGACCGCGCGACCTTGAGCGCCGACCTTCTGGCGGCGCTCATCGTCACGCTCATGCTCATCCCGCAGAGCCTGGCCTATGCCCAGCTCGCCAACCTGCCGCCCCATATCGGCCTGTATGCGAGCATCGCGCCGCTGGTGGTGTACGCGGTGTTCGGCAGCAGCCACGCACTTGCGGTCGGACCGGTGGCCGTGGTGTCGCTGATGACAGCGGCCGCGATCAGCGGCCTGGGCATCGTGGACGAGGCCGCGCGTCTGCAGGCGGCGCTCACGCTGGCCGCGCTGTCGGGCGTCATGCTGCTGCTGATGGGTGTGCTGCGGCTCGGCTTTCTCGCCAGTTTCCTGAGCCATCCGGTCATATCCGGCTTCCTGACCGCCTCGTCCCTGCTCATCACGCTGAGCCAGCTCAAGCACCTGCTGGGCATACGCGCCGACGGCGACACCCTGCCCGAGTTGCTGCCGCCACTGATCGCCGGGCTGCCGCACGTCCACTGGCCGACTGCCGCGCTCGGTGCCGGCGTGCTGGCTTTCCTCTACTGGACGCGCAGCCGGCTCAAGCCGCTGCTGCTGCGGCTGGGCATGGAGCCGCAGATGGCGGGCATGTGCGCGAAGGCAGGCCCGGTGCTGGCAGTGATCGGCAGTACCGCGCTGATGTGGGCGCTGAAGCTGGATGAAGCGGGTGTGCGCAAGGTGGGAGACATACCCGCCGGGCTGCCGCCGCTCACCCTGCCCTCGCTCGCCCCGGATCTGTTGCTGCAGTGCCTGCTGCCCGCCTTTCTCATCAGTCTGATCGGCTTTGTCGAGTCGGTGTCGGTGGCACAGAACTTCGCGGCACGCCGGCGGCTGCGCATCGATCCGAACCAGGAACTGGTCGGACTGGGTGTGGCCAACCTCGCTGCCTCGGCCACCGGCGGCTATCCGGTCACCGGTGGCCTGTCGCGTTCGGTGGTGAGTTTCGACGCCGGCGCCGCCACGCCGGCGGCCGGCGCCTTCACCGCGGTGGGCATCGCGCTGGCGTCGCTGACGCTCACCCCCGCGCTCCATTACCTGCCGCAGGCGACACTGGCGGCCACCATCGTGGTGGCCATCCTGACGCTGGTCGATGTCGACACGCTGCGTACGACCTGGCGCTGTTCACGCTCCGATTTCGCCGCTGCGCTGACCACTCTGGCGGTCACCTTGCTGTTCGGGGTGGAGCACGGCGTGAGCGCCGGTGTCGCGCTCACGCTGCTGAGCCATCTGTGGCGTGCCAGCCGGCCGCACATGGCGGTGGTGGGACGCGTGCCGGGCAGCGAACACTTCCGCAATGTCGACCGGCATGCAGTGGAAACCCATCCGTCGCTGATCGGTCTGCGCGTCGACGAAGGACTCAATTTCATGAATGCGCGTCAGGTCGAGGACCGCATACTGGCTCTGGTGGCGGAGCAGCCTGCGGCACGCCACGTGGTGCTGCTGTGTTCGGCGGTGAACGACATCGACGCCAGTGCGCTGGAAATGCTGGAGCACCTGGCGCACCGTCTGGCGCACATGGGGGTGCTGCTGCATCTGTCCGAAGTGAAGGGCCCGGTGATGGACAGACTCGAACGCTCGGCGCTGCTGAAACATCTGGGAGGACAGGTCTTCCTGTCCCACCATGCCGCGGTCAGGGCGCTGACTGCCGCAGACGGTCCACCGCCTCCCTGAAACGGCGGCGCAGTTCCTCCGTCGGCTGGCCTCGCTCCTGCGCCTCCTGCAGGGCGCGCAGGATGTCGGCTGCGCCGGCATCGGCAGCCAGCGTCTGGGTGGCCGGCGTGGCGCCGGCGCCGACCAGTTCGGCGCGTTCCGCGCCCTGCTTGCCGCGACGGGCGGAAATGACCAGGGCCGAAGGTGCCGCGCGCACGGTCTGTTGTGCCGAACTGCGGCGGTGCCTGTCCACGGCCGCCATGAACTGGCGCCTCAGCGCATCGGTCGGTCGGCCCTCGGCTTCCGCCTGCCTGAGCTTGCGCAGCAGTTCTCCGACTTCCGGCGGCGCCGGCACCGACACCGGGGGCGGTGGCGGCGGAGCGGCAACGGGTGCCGCACTGACCGCCTCCGCGACATTCTCCGGCGGTGCGACCAGCGTCGCGATCTTCAGGCGGTTGTAGCGCAGCGCCCAGGCCAGCGCGTTCTCTCCACGATCGGAAACGGCGATGGTACTGGCGCCGGCGGCGACCAGGCTGCGGGCGATCGATTCATGGCCCTCGCGCACCGCCATCATGAGTGGCGTGGCCAGATTGGGCGCACGCGCGTCCAGCTTCGCACCGCGCGCGATCAGCAGGTCGACGATATCGCGCTGACCGGCAAATGCCGCGTAATGCAGAGCCCCCCAGGTCTTGTCCGGCGGGTCGATCGATGCACCGCGCTCGATCAGCCATTCGACCGCCTTGCGTTTGCCGCGCCACGCCGCGAGGGCGATCGCCTGCTCGCCGATACGGCTCACGTAATCGAGGTTGGCGCCGCGCTCGACGAACAGCTCCATGAGTGGAATGTTGCCGTCCCAGGCACCGATCATCAGTCCGGTGCCGACCACGTCGGCTTCGAAGTCGGGGGGCAGTCCCTCGTCGAGCCAGCGGGCTGCGGCGCGGATGTCGCCCATTTCCATCGCACGTCCGAAACGTGACGGGTCGGGCAGTTCGGCCCGGGCCGAACTGAAGAAGAAAGCGGCGCTGATGGCGATCAGCGCACGTGACGCAGCGTTCAAGTCATGGTTCCTCGTGATCCATGCACCGCGTTTCGCACCCGGGAGGTGCGCTGCGGCACAATGCGCACCGGAGTGTACCGATCCGCACCGTCCGTTTGTCCCGACTGAAACTTCATTTCGCACTTGCCATTTCGCTGCTGCTGCACCTTGCCGTGCTGCTGTGGCCAGCGCCGCAGACCGATGCGCCGCCGCCCGCCGCAGCGCTGCTGCAGGCTCGCCTGCGGCCGGCGCCTGCGGCCGACCGCCCCGCGGAACCGGCGCCGACCGAGCCGGTGCTGAAGGACACGCGCAGCGAAAACACCAACGAGGCGCCCGCTGCGCGTCAACCCGCGCCACCGGAAAAGCGGCCCTCGCGCCGGGCACAGGAGCACGCTCAGGAGCGCGCCCAGCGCATACTCAACCGCCACGTGTTCTATCCGCAGGAGGCGATAGACCGCGGACTGGAAGGCGAAGTGCGCCTGCGGCTCACGCTTGCAGCGGACGGGCGGGTGCTCGATGCCGGCATCCTCGCGAGCAGTGGACATGCCCTGCTCGACCAGGCGGCGCTGCAGGCCGCGCGACACATCGGCCGCATCGACGCGGGCGGCGCTCGCGAACTGATGCTGCCGGTGCTGTTCCGCCTCGAATAGGCGCCGGACAGGCCGGCGGACCGCGACGCGGCCGCGGGGAAGGTCGGCGGACCGCGACGCGGCCGCGAGGAGGGTCGGCGGACCGGGACGCGGCCGCGAGGAAGGCCGGCGGACCGCGACGCGGCCGCGAGGAAGGCCGGCGGACCGCGACGCGGCCGCCTCAGGCGTCCGGCGCGTCGTCCGGCGCTTCCTGACCTTCGTCCGGCACGCGGTATTCCTCGTTCGCCCACGCACCGAGGTCGATCTGCTTGCAACGTTCGCTGCAGAACGGTCGCCAGGGATTGGCGGGCGAGAACAGAGCCGGCGCGCCACAGCGCGGACAGGACACGGTACGACCCGCGGACGGTGCTGCCGGCCTGTTCACAGATTGCAGAAGGTCAGTTCGAAAGCGACGTCGGATTCGGCGACGCGCGGGCGGGCGTGGCCGCCCGGGGCGATGAAGCGGATGTTCAGTGCGTACTTGTTGGCACTGATTTCCGGCGTGAACGGCTCGTTCACCGGCACCCGCAGGCGCAGCATCTGCGCCGACTTGCCCCCCATCATCATCTGGAAGGCACCGTTGCCGGCGATCTGGCGCTCGGGCCGTCCGCTGGCGCGCAGCAGGCGCAGCACGATGGTCAGTCCGTCGCGGATGGGCAGCATCGGTGTGAGCCAGCCGGCCAGATCGCTCTGGCGTGATGCGGCATCGCGATGGCGCCAGTAGTGGTAGGACGGCAGATCGAATTCGCACAGGCCGCCGGGGATGGCGGCACGGCTCTTGATGCTCATGAGCCACTCGTTCTCGCGCAGGTACTGGCCGATCTTGCCGGCCATCGCCAGCAGCGCCGCACTTGCCTGCTCGATCTCGTAGAGCGCGCCGGACAGCGCCTCTTCGGAAATGTCAGGGTTGTTGCGGAAGGACATGAGCGTCTGCCGTTGCCGCTCGAGTTCCTGCACAAGATCAACCTTGAGATCGGCGCGCGAAGCGACTTCAAGTATCTCGAACAGGCTCACCAGCGCAACATGATGTTCGTGCGGACCTTCGGCGCGCATGAAATATTGCGTACGCTCGAACAGATCCTCAAGGCGCAACAGTGTGCGGATGCGCTCGTTCAGAGGATATTCGTACGTGATCACAGGGGCTTGTCCGGCGCAAATTCAAGCAAATTCTCATGATTCTGACGGAAAACCCGCGCAGTCACAATGTTCAACCGGGCTTTTCTGAGCCGGCAAGCGCCATGTAGCGGGTGTGCAACCGGGAAACAGCCGCTGCAAGCGCCGTCTCGTCTCCGTCGTTGTCGATCACGTCGTGCGCCACCGCCCGCCTCGCTTCGCGCGTCGCCTGGGCGGCAATGATGCGGTCGACCTGTTCCCCGCTCAGTCCGCTGCGTGCAATGACGCGCCGACGCTGCAGCTCGACCGGACAGTCGACCAGCAGCACGCGGTCGCAGCGCGACGCCCAGTCGCCCGCTTCGACCAGCAGCGGCACCGCCAGCACGACATAAGGCGCCCCCGCCGCAAACGCCGCATCGATCTGCCTGCGCGCAGTCTCGCGAATCAAGGGGTGCAGCAGGTCCTCGAGTTGCCGCCGCAGCGATGCATCGGCAAACACCCGCTCGCGCATGCGTACCCGATCAAGCGCGCCCTCAGTGGTGGCGATGTCTTCGCCGAAGGCTGCGCGCAACACGGGCATGGCCGCGCCGCCGGAACCGGTCAGTCGGTGCGCGATGGCGTCGGTATCGACCAGTGCCGCGCCATGAGCGCCGAACAGCGCGGCCACCGTGGACTTGCCGCTGCCTATGCCGCCGGTGAGGCCGACCACGAAATGCCTCACTGACACGCCGCCTGCTCGCCGGCCGCCAGCAGTTCCGCTGCACCCTCGAGCACGCTGGTCAACGCCTGTTCGCTGCCGCGCAGCTCGACACGCCAGCGTTGCCCGCGCCCCTCGCGCTCGGCGATGCGCGCGCTGCGCACCCCCTGGGTGTTCAGCCTGTCGAGCAGTTCGCGCGCACCGGCCTCGGTACGGAACAGACCAAGGGATATCGCGAACTTCTGGCCATCCTGATCGGGCATGAGTGCCATTTCGTTCACCCCGAGTGCGCGCAGTTCCGCCTGTTTGCGATCGGCCAGCGCCCGTGTCGCCAGATCCGGAATGTGCACCCACCAGGACGAGGTCGCGCCCTGTTCGGATTCCGTCAGTTCGAGCGCAGTCCCGCTGTCGCGCACGCGCACGGCGAGCTGATCCACCTGTTCGCGGCTCAGGCCCAGCAGGGCACGACAACTGCGCGTGCCGACCGGCGGTTCGGCCAGGGTGGCGTCTGCCGGCGGTGCCTCGGTCGCGCTGACCACCGGCTGCGCATCCGCTTCGACCGGCAGCACGCGAATGCGCTCGGCGTCGAGCTGGCGCGCCAGCCGGTCGGCCTCGCCGCGCGGAACCGCCGGCGACACCAGTCCGGCCGTCCATGGCAGCAGCACGAGATTGATCAGCAGGAACAGCAGGCAGGCAAGACGCATGACGATCGTATCGCGGTGGAAGCGGAGAATCCGGTCATTTCAGCACATCGCCCGCCATGCGGGCGAGTCCGTGCAGCACGAGGTGATCGATGCGCGCCGGCGGATCGGCGAACTGCGGCCACAGTGCCTCGCTGCCGCCTCCGGACAGCACGATGCGCGCATCGCCCATGCGTTGCCGGACCCGTTCTATCAGCGCCACCTGGGCGCCGACGCAGCCATTGAATATCGCATCGTCGGTGTTACGGGGCCACTGCGTCGCCTGACCGCGCGCAAGCGGAAGATCCGCGGTACGGCGCGCCAGCGACTCCATCATCAGATCCACACCGGGCAGGATGTAGCCGCCGAGGAAGCGGTCCCCGGCATCCAGCGCGTCCACGGTGGTCGCGGTACCTGCGCATACGACGACCAGCGCGCCGTCGAGCAGCGTGCGCGCACCGATGAGCGCCGCCCAGCGGTCGGCACCCAGCCGCACAGGATCGTGGTACAGGTTGTCGATGCCGCATGCGTTTGCCGCGGCGCGGATACGGTGGCTCCGGCATCCGGCCGGCAAGGCCGCGCGCAGCACCCGATCGGCCGCTTCGCCAGCGACGCAACAGTAGACGCAGTGCTGCGCCCGCTGCCAGGCAGCGGACAGCGTCGTCCGGTCGGCAAGCGCGGTATCGACGCCTTCCACGTCGGCCGCCAGTCGACCGTCGGCATCGCGCCACCCCCACTTGATGCGGCTGTTGCCGACATCGATCAACAGCACGCGCACGCTCATGCCGGATTCGCCGCACGCAGGGTGACGTCGCCGCTGAGCACGCGGCTGACCACGCCATCGCGTTCCAGCCTGAGCGCCCCATCGACATCCACGCCGACGCAACGACCTTCACTTGTCGTCTGTTCGCCCAGGACAAGCACCTGCCGGCCGGCATGCAGATTGAAACCTTCCCAGCGGGTGGCAAAGCCGGCGAAGCCGCTGTCGGCAAAGCGCGGCAGGGCCTCGATCAGCGCGGCAATCAGATCGCCTGCGGTGGCCAGCCAGTCGTCCTCGGCGGGAGGACCGGCGAACAGCGCGACTGGCGGATGTGCATAGTCGCCGGGCGGCGGCGGCGCCAGATTGAGGCCGACGCCAATCACCACGTCGACATGGGTGCTTGCCGGCAACAGTTCGATCAGTACCCCTCCCAGCTTGCCCGGCACGCCGTCGCGCACGCGCATCAGGTCGTTCGGCCACTTGAGTGCGAGCCCGTCCACGCCCCGCTGCTGCAGGGCCTCGGCGAGCACCACGCCGACCGCAAGGCTGAGCCCTGCGAGCCGGTCTGCCCGTCCGGAAAAACGGATGCGCAGCGAAAAAGTGAGGCTGTCGCCGGCCGCGGATGTCCAGTCCCGACCGCGCCGGCCGCGACCGGCGGTCTGTTCGAGCGCACACAGCACGCGCCTGTCGTCGCCGCGCAGCGCAAGCAGGTCGGAATTGGTACTGCCGGTGCGCTGGCACACGTCGATGTGCCAGCCATCGGACACGGTGCGAAGCCGGGCGCACAACGCCCGGGTGAGCTGCTCGGGATCGGTCATGCCGCGGATTGTAGCCGCGGCGGGCCGACTACTCGCTATCGGGGTCGGCCTCGCGGCCGCCTTCGATGTTCAGCTCCTGGATCTTGCGGGTGATGGTGTTGCGGCCTATGCCCAGCAGTTGCGCCGACTCGATGCGCCGGCCACCGGTGCTGGCGAGCGCACGGCGGATCAGCGTGCGCTCGAATTCCTGCACCAGATGATCGAACAGGGCGGGCTGCTTGAGCGCGATCAGGCGGTCGACCTCCGACGCCAGCGCGGACACCCAGTCGCCGCTGACTTCACGTGCCGGCTGGGAACGCAATTCTGCCGGAAGATCCTTCACATCCACGGTCTGGCCAGGTGCCATGACCGTGAGCCAGTGGCAGAGGTTTTCGAGCTGTCGCACATTGCCGGGAAAATCCAGCCCCTGCAGATAGCGCATCGCCGGTTCGGACAGGCGCTTGGCGTCCACACCCAGTTCCTGCGCGCTCTTGGTCATGAAGTGCTGGGCCAGCAGCAGGATGTCCTCGCGCCGCTCGCGCAGCGGCGGTATGCGCAGGCGGATCACGTTCAGCCGGTGGAACAGGTCTTCGCGAAACAGGCCCTGCTTGACCCGATCCTCGAGGTTCTGGTGGGTAGCCGCGATCACCCGTACGTTGGCCTTGATCGGCGAATGACCGCCCACGCGGTAGAACTGCCCGTCGGACAGCACGCGCAGCAGCCGGGTCTGCAACTCCGGCGGCATGTCGCCGATCTCGTCGAGGAACAGCGTGCCGCCATCCGCCTGTTCGAATCGACCGCGACGGGTTGCCGTGGCGCCGGTGAACGCACCTCTTTCGTGGCCGAACAGCTCGGATTCCAGCAGGTCGCGCGGGATGGCCGCGGTATTGATTGCGATGAAGGGCGCGTCGCGTCGCGGGCTGTGACGGTGCAAGGCACGCGCGACCAGTTCCTTGCCGGTGCCCGATTCGCCGTTGATGAGCACCGTGGCGTGGCTCTGCGACAGGCGGCCGATCGCGCGGAACACGTCCTGCATCGATGCCGCCTTGCCGAGGATTTCCGGCGCCATGTTCGATTCGACCGGCGCTTCGCCCTGGTGCATGCTCTCCTCGATCGCGCGGCGCACCAGTTCGATCGCATGGTCCACGTCGAAAGGCTTGGGCAGATACTCGAAGGCGCCGCCCTGGAAGGCGGCCACCGCGCTGTCGAGGTCGGAATAGGCGGTCATGATGATGACCGGCAGGCTGGGATAGCGCGCCTTCACCTTTTCCAGCAGCGACAGTCCGGATTCACCCGGCATGCGGATGTCGGACAGCAGAACCTGCGGCAGGCCGCCCGCATCGAGCGCATCGAGCGCCTCCTGTGCGGCGGAATAGGTTTCGAAGGGAATGGACTCGCGAGCGAGGGCCTTTTCCAGCACCCATCGTATGGAGCGGTCGTCATCGACGATCCAGACCGGATTCATGTTTTCTCCGTCGCGCCCTGTTTAAAGGGCAGCAAGATTGTGAAGACTGTATTGCCGGGCCGGCTCTGCACCTCGATGGTGCCGTGGTGCTGATGCACGAAACTCTGTGCGAGCGTCAGACCGAGACCGGTCCCGCCATCGCGACCCGACACCAGTGGATAGAAGATGCGATCGAGCAGCTCCTCGGGAATGCCCGGGCCGTTGTCGATCACTTGCAATTCGAGTGCCAGCTTGTGACGGCGCTTGGCCAGCGTGGCCTGCCGGTAGGCGCGCGTGCGCAACCGGATCACGCCGTCGCCGCTCATCGCCTGCGCGGCGTTGCGCGCGATATTGAGCACCACCTGTATGAGCTGTTCGCGATCAGCCACAAGATCGGGCAGGCTGGTGTCATAGTCCCGCTGCACCGCCACCTTGGGAAACTCCGACGCGATGAGCAGCCGCACGCGTTCGAGCACTTCGTGCACGCTCACGGTGGTGACCTGCATGCTGCGATGCGAATGCAGCAGCCTGTTCATCAGGTCCTGCAGGCGGTCGGATTCCTTGATGATGACCTGGGTGTATTCGCGCAGTTCGGGACGATCAAGCTCGCCTTCAAGCAACTGCGCCGCACCGCGTATGCCGCCCAGCGGATTCTTGATTTCGTGCGCGAGATTGCGGATGAGCTCGCGATTCGCCTGCTGCTGCTGCAGCAACTGCTCCTCGCGCGCGACACGCAACTGCTGGTCGATCGGACGGAACTCGAGCAGGATGCGTGCACCGTCCGCGTGCACCGGCGACACCGTGCAGTCCAGTTGCAGCGGACCGCCGAGGAGACGATCAACACTGAGATTGTGCCCGGTATAGCTCCAGTCCTTGGCCAGCGCGTTCTCGAGCGCAAGGTCCAGGCCGTGCTCGCTGCCGATGAGCCGCTCGCAGCGCTGGCCGACCAGCTTTGCCGCACTCGAGGCAAACAGGTTCTCCGCGGCGGGATTGAGATAGACAATGTTGCGTTCCGCGTCGAGCAGGGCCACTGCGCTGGCGAGCAGTTCGAGCCCGAGAAACCGGTCGGGCCACTGACGCGTGGAGGGTGCTGCATTGGAACGGGCTGACTTCGAGCTCATGGCGGCTTTCTAGGCAAAAAACGCGCCAGGTGGTGCGGCAGGGCCGCGGGGCTCACTGCTGCAGCTTTCCGATCTCCTTGCGCAGTGCATCCACATTGCGCTCGTGCAGAGCCACATTGTCCTTCAGCGCCTGGATGCGATCGAGATACTTCTGGTAATTGCGCTCATCGCCCAGCCGGACGGCCTCACCCTCGACCAGCGCCTTGCGCGCCTCGTCCAGGCTCTTCTGTTCCGCCGCGAGCTCGGCCTCGAGAATGCGCCGGCGCTCGCCATCCCGTGTCTTCTGCTGATCGTTGCTCACATTCGGAAAACCGGCAGAAGACGACGGGCCGGCGGCGGGTCTGGACGTTGTAGAGGCGGGCCCCGGAACCGAACTGACCGGCACATCGCTCGACAACTGCTTGCAGCCACGCGCGCGCGACTTGTCATTGGTATACGTGACATGACCGTCCTCATCGATGCACTTGTACACATCCGCGTGGGCCGACGCGGCGGTCAGTAGTGCGACGAGTACGGCCACGCGGGAAGACCCCTGAAGCATGTACGTCACCTGATACCTGTGATGGTGGTCCGAGTGTAGGTTGCCTGCCCGCAGACAGACAACAAAAAAGGACGGCAAGTTGCCGTCCTTTTTCTCGCTCCGGGCCGGGAAAGCGCCGGGAGCGAAGGTCTGCCGCGCATGCCGCAGCAAGCGGCACGCGCTCCACGCGCGCGTGGATCAGAGGCTGTAGTACATGTCGAACTCGACCGGATGGGTGGTCACGCGCAGGCGATTCACTTCCTGCTGCTTCAGGTCGATATAGGCCGAAATGAAGTCTTCCGAGAACACACCACCCTTGGTCAGGAAAGCGTGATCGGCTTCCAGCGCGGCCAGCGCTTCGTCCAGGCTGCCTGCCACGGTCGGGATGAGCTTGTCCTCTTCCGGCGGCAGGTCGTACAGGTTCTTGTCCGCCGGATCGCCCGGGTGGATCTTGTTCTGCACACCGTCCAGACCGGCCATCATCAGCGCGGCGAAAGCCAGGTACGGGTTGGCAAGCGGATCCGGGAAGCGGGTTTCGATGCGGCGGGCCTTGTCGCTGGCAACGTGCGGGATGCGCACGGACGCCGAACGGTTGCGGGCCGAGTAGGCCATCTTGACCGGTGCCTCGAAGTGCGGAACCAGACGCTTGTACGAATTGGTACCCGGGTTGGTGATCGCATTCAGCGCCTTGGCGTGCTTGATGATGCCGCCGATGTAATACAGCGCGAACTCGGACAGACCGGCATAGCCGCTGCCGGCGAACAGGTTCTTGCCGTCCTTCCAGATCGACTGGTGCACGTGCATGCCAGAACCGTTGTCGCCAACGATGGGCTTGGGCATGAAGGTCGCCGTCTTGCCGTAGCTGTGCGCCACGTTGTGCACGACGTACTTCAGAGCCTGAGTCCAGTCGGCGCGGCGGACCAGGGTGTTGAACTTGGTGCCGATCTCGTTCTGGCCGGCGGTCGCCACTTCGTGGTGGTGCACTTCGACCGGGATGCCGATGGCTTCCAGCGCCAGCACCATGGAGGCACGGATGTCATTGTGCGAATCGACCGGCGGGACCGGGAAGTAACCGCCCTTCACCATCGGACGGTGACCGGTATTGCCGCTCTCGAACTTCTCGCCGGTGGCCCATGCAGCCTCTTCCGAGAAGATCTGCACGCGGCAACCCGACATGTCCACCTTCCACTCGACACTGTCAAAGATGAAGAATTCGGGTTCCGGGCCGAAGTAGGCGGTATCGCCCAGGCCGGTGGACTTCAGATAGGCTTCGGCGCGCTTGGCGATGGAACGCGGGTCACGGTCGTAACCCTTGCCGTCGGACGGTTCGACCACATCACACGTGATCACCAGCGTGGTTTCATCAAAGAACGGGTCGAGATAGGCGGTTGCGGGATCCGGCATCAACAGCATGTCGGACGCCTGGATGCCCTTCCAGCCGGCGATCGACGAACCATCAAAAGCGTGACCTTCGGTGAACTTGTCTTCGCTGAAGGCGCTGACCGGCACACCGACGTGCTGCTCCTTGCCACGGGTGTCGGTGAAACGGAAGTCGACGAACTTGACTTCGTTTTCCTTGATGATGTCGAGAACCTGCTTCGCGGTCGTCATTAGTTTCTCCTACGAGGTATATGTGCAACGGGTTCGGCTTGTTTTTGGGGTGAGCAAGCTCGCACACGTCCGGGTCTGCTTCGGCGCAATCAGGGCGGACGGCCTTCAGCCGCCCTTCGGATCACGTTTTTTCCTGATGCGCAGCGCCGTGGTCTGTGGGCATTCCCTCAGCGCCGCGTCCGGACTCATGCGTCCGGTGCAGTACGGTGGAGTCGATGCCGCACGAGCCTAAGCAGAAGCTGTGCCACGCGTCGGGTTCAGCCTGATGATTGTGCCACAGCGCCCGTGGCCTACACAGCATGCACAAAAGCGGCGCAACACAGCACCACCCAGGTGCGGTTTTGACTGAAAGCGCACCGTTTCGGGGCGGACGCAGGAGCACGGCGCGCTGTATACTTTTGCCTCTTCACCTTTCTACCCGGAAACGTCATGGCCACATTGGGACAGATACTCGGCCTCGCACGCGAGCGCGCCCAGCAACTGCAACTGCCCTACGCGGGCGCAGTCACCCCCGCCGAGGCTTACGAACTGTTGAAACTGGCGCCCGGTGCCCGCATTGTGGACGTACGTACATCCGCAGAATGGCAGTGGGTGGGCGAGGTACCGGATTCGGTGCAGATCGAGTGGAATATGTCCAGCGGCCAGCGCAATCCGGATTTCATCGCGCAGCTCAAGCGTCAGGTCGATCCGGAAGGTCTGGTCATGTTCCTGTGCCGCAGTGGTGGTCGTTCGCACGGTGCCGCCACGGCGGCGGCCGAGGCAGGTTACGGCAACGCCTACAACATACTCGAAGGCTTCGAGGGTGATCTCGATGCGAACGGCCATCGCAGCACGGTAGGCGGCTGGCGACAGGCGGGTCTTCCCTGGCGCCAGAGCTGATTCGCCGCACGAGGATTTCCGATGCAAGTCGCCCCCATCAGCTTCGATCGTTTCAATGTCCTGGCCGACGAACAGGCACAGGTACGCATACGCGCTGCCCGCGCACAACTCGGACAGCGCGCGGTCATTCTCGGTCACCACTATCAGCGTGAAGACGTGTATCGCCACGCCGACCTGACCGGCGACTCGCTCAAGCTGTCGCGCCTTGCCAGCCAGACCGATGCCGAGTTCATCGTATTCTGCGGCGTGCATTTCATGGCCGAGGTGGCGGACATCATGTCCAGGCCGGAACAGACCGCCATCCTGCCCGACCTTGCCGCCGGCTGTTCGATGGCCGACATGGCCAACCTCGCCAAGGTGGAGCGCTGCTGGCGCGAACTGCGCGCACTGCTCGGCGGCGATCCGGACCAGGTGTTCACGCCGGTCACCTATATCAATTCCGCCGCCGATCTGAAGGCTTTCTGCGGCGAGCACGGCGGCATCGTCTGCACCTCGTCGAACTGCGGCAGCATTCTCGAGTGGTCGCTGGCGCGGCGCGAGAAAGTGCTGTTCTTCCCCGATCAGCATCTCGGTCGCTGGACAGGCTACAACATGGGGATCGCGCTCGAGGACATGCTGGTGTGGGACCCCGATCTGGAAAATGGCGGACTGAGCGCGGAACAGGTGGCGAAGGCGAAAATCCTGCTGTGGAAGGGGCACTGTTCGGTGCACCAGATGTTCCAGCCCTCGCACATCCTGCGCTGGCGCAACCAGAATCCGGACGGCATCGTCATTTCCCATCCCGAAAGCGCGTTCGAGGTGTGCCGCCAGTCCGACTACGTCGGTTCGACCGAGTACATCCTGAAGACGGTGAAGGCCGGCGCACCGGGTACGAAGTGGCTGGTAGGCACCGAGCTGAACCTGGTGAACCGGCTGGCGGACGAAGTGAAGCACGAAGGCAAGACCGTGCAGTTCATGGCGCCCACGGTGTGCATGTGTTCGACCATGCAGCGCATCGATCCTCAGCATCTGGCATGGACGCTGGAGAACCTCGCCGAAGGAAACGTCGTGAACCGCATCAGCGTGCCTGCGCACGAGGCAGCCGGCGCCAGGGTGGCGATGGACCGCATGCTGGCGGCTTCGCCCTGAGCGCGCCCGGGCGCCCGCCGAAGATCCACGGCGCATGACCGAACTGCGCATCTGCACCTGGAACATCCACAAGGGCTTCTCGCAGTTCAATCGCCGGATGGTGATACACGAACTGCGGGAACGCCTGCAGGCGCTCGGCGCCGATCTGGTGTTCCTGCAGGAGGTGCAGGGCCAGCATCACGGCCACGCGCAACGCCACGCCGACTGGCCGGCGGAACCCCAGTACGAGTTCCTGGCCGACCGCATGTGGCCGGCGACCGCCTATGGCCGCAATGCCATCTATGATCACGGCCACCATGGCAACGCCATCCTGTCCAGACATCCGATCGCGCAGTCGGTCAATCGCGACGTATCCGCCCATCGCTTCGAACAGCGCGGCCTGCTGCATTGCGTGATCGAACCTGACGGTCATACGCGTGTGCATGCGCTGTGCGTGCACCTGGGGCTGACCGCGCGCGGACGGGAACGTCAGTACGCCATGCTGTCCGAACATATCCGCAGTGCGATACCTGGCGACGAAGCACTGATCGTCGCCGGCGACTTCAACGACTGGCACAACCGCGCCGAAGACCAATGGGCGCATGCGCTCGGACTGCACGAGGCACACAGCCAGTTGCACGGTCGTCCGGCGCGCAGTTTTCCGGCCGCCTTTCCCATCCTGCGGCTGGACCGCATCTATGTGCGCGGGCTGCGCGTGCGCGAGGTGGCGCGACATGCCGGCAATCCCTGGGCCCGCATTTCCGACCACGCCGCGCTGACGGCGCTGCTCAGCCTGCAAGAGCGGTCATGACGCGCCGCCTCGGAGGCAATGACGTGAAGCTTCTGGTGTGCGGGACGCAGTACTTCCCGGCGCTGGAGCGCTGCATCGAGGAGGCGCGAACCGAAATCTTCCTGGAAACCTACATCTTCGCGGACGACGAAACGGGTCGCCGGATGGCGTCGGCACTCGCGCGGGCCGCGCTGCGCGGGGTGCGGGTGCGGGTGCTGGTCGATGGCTTCGGCGCCCGCGATTTCGAACACACGCTGCAGCCCGGCCTTGAGGCCGCAGGTGTACAGGTGCTCACCTTCCGGCCGGAGCTCGCGCGCATCAACCTCAGCCGTCGGCGACTCAGACGCATGCACCGAAAGATGGCGGTGATCGATGCCGACACCGGCTTCGTCGGTGGCATCAACATCATCGATGACATGGATACGCCCCGCCAGAAGCCGCCCCGCTTCGACTACGCGGTCAGCGTGCGCGGACCGCTCGTGGCGCGCATCCATGCCGAATGCGTCAAGCTGTGGGAGCGCGTCGCCTGGGCGACACTGCAGTTCCGTCCACGTCTCGGGCGCATCTTCACGCACCGCATCGCGCCGGCGGGCACCGTGGAAGCATCGCTGCTCACCCGCGACAATGTGAGACACCGGCACGACATCGAGAACGCCTATCTCGATGCGATCGCGCGAGCCCGCCAGCACATCGTCATCGCCAACGCCTACTTCCTGCCGGGCCGCCGCTTCCGCCAGGCACTGATCGCCGCCGCCGGGCGCGGCGTGACGGTCACGCTGGTGCTGCAGGGACGGGTCGAGTATGCGCTGCTGCATTACGCATCGCAGGCGCTCTACGGCTCACTGCTTTCGGAAGGGGTGCGCATATTCGAGTACCGGCGCAGCTTCCTGCACGCCAAGGCAGCGGTCATCGACGGCGAATGGGCCACCGTGGGATCGAGCAATATCGATCCGTTCAGTCTCATGCTGGCGCGCGAAGCAAATGTGGTGATCCATGACCACGCGTTTGCGGCGACTCTGGAACAGAGCCTCCTTGCCGCAGCGCAGCACGGAGGCCGGGAACTGCGGCACCGCCAGTGGCGCAGCCGCCCGCTGCACGAAAGGCTGCTGCGCTGGATGGCGTATGGCCTGATACGGTTCATGATCGGTCTGGCCGGCGAGAAGATGAGCCGCCACATGCTCGAGGACCGCTGAGCGCATCCACCGCGCGCAAGCCCTGTCGCTACGACCCATGCAGGCTGCGGGCAAACCGGCGCCGGTCCTTGAGAATGCCCGCGTTCGCGTTGCCTGCCGGCGGTGACCGGCTCCGCGCGGGACGCTCGCACCGGCCGCCTTGCCGACGTGTCGCAGACCGGTCGGCCTCGCCGGACGAAGCCTTCGCAATCCTGCACCGGCGACAGCGAAGCGGCACAATGGTGGCCTGTTCATGCAGCAGGATGCACGCCATGACCCGGCATACCCTCCCCTCGGATCTGATTCCGCACTGGATAGACGGACAAGCGGCCCACGGCGGACACGAGCGCGCGCCGGTGTTCGACCCGGCCCACGGTCGGATCGCCCGCGAAGTCTGCCTCGCGGACGCCGCCCTCGTCGACCGGGCGGTTGCCAGCGCAAGCTCGGCGCAAGTGGCGTGGGCCGCAACGGCGCCGCAGCGCCGGGCGCGCGTGCTGTTCCGGATGAAGGAACTGGTGGAGCGATACAGCCTCGATCTGGCGCGGCTGATCACGCGCGAACACGGCAAGACGCTGCCCGACGCACAGGGCGAAGTGCAGCGCGGGCTGGAGGTGATCGAGTTCGCCTGCGGCATCCCGCATCTGCTGCAGGGCCAGTATTCCGACCACGTCGGCGGCGGCATCGCCAACTGGAGCCAGCGCATGCCGCTGGGTGTGGTCGCCGGCATCACCCCGTTCAACTTTCCCTTCATGGTGCCGATGTGGATGGCGCCGGTCGCGTTAGCCTGCGGTAACAGCTTCATCCTGAAGCCTTCGGAACGGGATCCGTCGCCCTCGCTGCTGACCGCCGAACTGTTCCGTGAAGCCGGTCTGCCCGACGGGGTGTTCTCTGTCATACAAGGCGATCGCGTCGCGGTGGATGCCCTGCTCGCCCACCCCGAGGTGCGCGCGGTGAGCTTCGTCGGCTCCACACCGGTCGCACGCCACATCCACGAAACCGCGTCGCGTCAAGGCAAGCGCGCACAGGCGCTGGGCGGGGCGAAGAACCACATGGTGGTGATGCCGGACGCGGACATCGGCCAGGCGGCGGATGCGCTGATCGGCGCCGCCTATGGCTCGGCAGGAGAGCGCTGCATGGCGATATCGGTCGCGGTCGCGGTAGGCGACATCGGCGACGCGCTGGTCGAGGCAGTGCGCATGCGCGCACAGAAGCTGAACATCGGCGATGGCGAAGGCGAAGGCGTCGACATGGGACCGGTGGTGACGGCAGCACATCGCGAACGCATCGTGTCACTGATCGATGCCGGCGTGACCGAAGGCGCGACGCTGGTGCTCGACGGACGCCGGCATGTGGTCGCCGGACACGAGCAGGGATTCTTCCTCGGTGCCACCCTGTTCGATCATGTGACGCCCGGCATGCGCATCTGGCGCGAGGAGATATTCGGGCCTGTGCTGTGCGTCGTGCGGGCAGCCAGCCTGGCCGAGGCGATCACCCTCGTGAACCGTCACGAGTACGGCAATGGCGTGTCGCTCTATACGCGGGATGGGGCAGCCGCACGCGAATTCGGCCAGCGCATCGAAGCCGGCATGGTGGGCATCAATGTGCCGATACCGGTGCCGATGGCCTGGCATTCCTTCGGCGGATGGAAGCAGAGCCTGTTCGGTGACCTGCATGCCTATGGCGAGGAAGGCGTGCGTTTCTACACCCGCTACAAGAGCATCATGCAGCGCTGGCCCGACAGCGGTTCGCGCGGGCCGGAATTCGTGATGCCGGTGAACTGAAGGCGGCGGCAGCGGTCAATGCGCGGGTCTGACATGAGGTCCCGCACATGGACAAGCGCCGTTTCTGCCTGACGTTCGTCACCCTGCCGCTGCTTCCCGCGGCCCGCGCGGCACAACCGGCGCTGCAGTCGCTGCGCGGCGGCGGCGTGCTGCTGCTGCGTCACGCGCGCACGGATCCCGGAATCGGCGATCCACCGGGCTTTCGCATCGATGACTGTGCGACACAGCGCAATCTGTCGGCCGAAGGTCGGCAGCAGGCAAAACGGTCCGGCGAGGCGCTGGTCGAGCACGGCATCCGCTTCGACGCGGTGTGGAGCAGCGCCTGGTGCCGCTGCATCGATACCGCACGCCTGATGGTGCCGCAGCAACAGGTCGTCATCCGGCCCGAGCTGAATTCCTTCTTCGCCGGACAGGGCGACCGCGAGAGCCAGACACGCGCGCTGCGCGGCCTCATCACAAGTCTGCCGGTCGGTCACCGCGTGCTGGCCGTCACGCATCAGGTGAACATTCTCGCGCTGTGCGGCGAGGACCTCGCGATGGGTGAGGCGGTCGTACTCGGAGGTGGGCAGGACGGCACGACACGCGTGATCGGCAGGCTGACACTGTGAGCGCGCGGCGGCGCGGCTGACTGCCGCCCGCCTTGTTCGCTTCGCCGCTGCGAAATGCTCGTCGTCACGGGCGACGAAGCCCTTGTCGTCGAGCGGAGCATGGCCGTTGCAGCAAGTGTCGCAGCGGGCTTCACCCGTTAACCAGGGGGCGCAGCGGATGCGCGATCAGCCGGCGAGCGCTCGTCGTCGGCGTGCCTCGAGCGGAAGCATGCACAGACCGACGCCGATCAGCAGCATGCCTGCCATCTCGTGCACGCTCGGGCGCTCTGCCAGTTGCATCGCGGCAGCGACGACACCGATGACCGGCGTCAGCAATGACACCATGCTGGTGGTGCCTGCGGACAGACGTCGCAGGGCGTACAGCCACAACAGCCAGGCCAGCGCGTTCGCCAGCAGGATGTTGAAAGCGATCGCACCCAGCAGTGCCGGCGTCCAGCGCACCGGCGGTGCCGGCCACAGCAGCGCGCAGGCCAGCAGCGGCAAGGATCCGAAGAGCATCTGCCAGGCGGTCATGGACAGCAGATCGATGTCCGGCGCGCGCGCCTGCAGCTTCTTGACCAGGATGACCGACAGTGCCCAGAACGCCCCGGCGAGGGTGGCCAGCATCATGCTCGACCGGTCGCTGCCCAGATGCAGCGGATCCAGGATGAGCAGCAGGCCGCACAGCGTGGCCAGCGCCGACGGCCACTGCCATCCGCGCAGCGTCTCACCCAGCATGGGCCAGGCGAACACCATGACCCAGAACGGCATGGTGTAGGTGAGCACGGCGGTCTTTCCGGCGCCGCCACTCACCAGCGCGATGATGATGAGGCCGGTGAAGCCCGCGGTCTGCAGCAGGCCGAGCACGAGCAGCCACAGCGGCTTGCGTGGACGCAGCGGCCGGCGCAGCACGGCCATCAGCACGAACAGGCAGAGGGCGCCACCGAAGGTGCGCCAGGCTCCGAACTGAACCGCGTGCATGTCGTGCAGCGCGATCTTCATCACCACCCAGTTGTAGCCCCAGATGATGGCCAGCAGGCCGAGTGCCGCCAGCGCCCGGGGGGCCTGCCCCGGCGCGCTCATCGCGGGCAGCGCCCGGCCCGCGCGATGCGTGCCGGCGTGCGAGTTGCGAACGGCCCCCGATGCGCCACGGATCAGTTCCAGATGTGGGTGAGCGCGCGCAGGCTGCCATCGGGCTGCCGGCGATACACCACAGTGATATGGCCGGAGAAGGTCTGCACCGCGCCATCGGCGCCCTTGGCCCGTGCGCTCCAGCGGCCGCGCTGGGTGGCATAGCCGCCATCGCCCGCCACCGCGTGCATCTCGATGCGGTGATCGTGCACACCGCCGGCAATGGCTCCGGCGAACAGGGCCTGGATGGCCGGCAGACCGAGTGCCGCGTCGCCTCCGGCCGGCAGCACCGCGCTCTCGGCGTCGTACAGCGCGGCGACGGCCGCCGCGTCGCCGCGGTTGAACGCCTCGTCCCAGCGGGCGTTGATGGCGGCGATTTCGGTCTTCAGTGCGTCATTCATGGTCTTGTCCTTTCAGATCGGGAGGGATGCACAGTTGATAAGGAAGCTAACGATCCTGGCAACAAAAACGCCCGCGGAACGGGCGCCGAAAGATCAGGCGAACGCCTGGGTGCCCTTGCGCAATACGCCGAGCAGGGTTTGCAGCTGTTCGCGCTGCGGCTCGTCCAGCTCGACCATCAGCGCGCGCACTCGCCGGTAGTAATCGGGCATCACCTGATCCAGTGCGGCCTGGCCCGCATCAGTCAATCGCACGGTCACGCGGCGGCGGTCCGCCGCCTCGAAGCTGCGCTGCACCAGACCGTCGCGCTCGAGCCCGTCAAGCAGACCGGTCATGGTTGCCCGGGTGACGCCTGCCTTGCCGGCTAGTTCCGAGGGAGACGACTGCAAGGACTCCTCGCGGAACAGCAGGATGAGCACCCACCAGCGCCCCTGCAGCAAGCCATGGCGCAGCAGGAAGGTATCCAGCGCCTGCGACAGTTCGGTCGCCGCCCGCAACAGCACGAGCAAGGTGCTGACCGCGCTCGTGTCGGCATCGGGGTAGCGCTGGGCGAAGCGACGGAGGATGTCCGGCGTGGGCAGTTCTTTGACTTGAAGCATGTACGGAACCTTATAGTTAGCTAACTAACCTGTCAACATATGTTCCGTATCCGGCTCACGTACCCCGCTCCGGGGCTCGGATTGAAGACGGCGCATCGGAGCGGGGTCATGTTGCGTGATAATAACGAGAATCATTCTTTTTATTATAACTCCGTCATTCGAAGCCATGTCCGCCCGCGCCCCCTTCCAGCACCGCCCCCTGACGCTGTCGATTGCCCTGTTCACAACCGGCTTCTCTCTCCATGCGCAGCTACACGCGGCCTCCTCCACGGAAGAAGGAACGGCGGTACCCAGCCTGCCCGCGGTCACCGTCAAGGACGAAAGCGATAATGGCTTTGCAGTACGCAAGGCCAGCCAGACCACCGTGAAATCCGACCTGCCGCTGGACAAGCTGCCGCAATCGGTCACCGTGCTGACGCGGGACCAGATGGATGCACGCGGCGTGCAGTCGCTCACCGACGCGCTGCAGGGCGTAGCCGGCGTGGTGTCCGGCTACTATGGCCGGCGCGGTTGGGACGACTTCATCCTCCGCGGCCAGCGGGCAACCGAATCGGTGTTCCTGGACGGATTGCGGATAGAGATGGACAGCCGCATCGGACAGGAGACTTTCGGCGCCGAACGCATCGAAGTGCTGAAGGGACCGGCTTCGGTGAACTTCGGCCTGACCCAGCCCGGCGGCATGGTGAACATGGTGAGCAAGCGCCCGCGCGCGGAGGCCTTCACCGAATTCAGCTTCACTGGCGGCAGCGACAACTTCCGCCAGGCCACCTTCGACTTCGGCCGGCCGCTGTCGGAAACCGGCCGCGCCGCGCTGCGCATCAATGGCCTGCTGATGAACAGCGACGATCCGACCGATTTCGTGTACTACAAGAACCGCTGGATCGCCCCCGCGCTGTCGCTGGATCTGGGCACGCGCACCGATCTCACGATACTGACCAGCTTCCAGACGCGCGAGTACATCCGGCAGCAGGGACTTCCCGCCACCGGATCCGTGCGGCCCAACCCGAATGGCAAGGTTGACCGCAGCCTGTTCATTGGCGAACCCTCGTTCGGTCCGTATGAATCCGACCAGTCCAGGATAGGGTATGCGCTCGAACACCGTTTTGATTCCGGCTGGACCTTGCGCCAGAACTTCCGCTGGCAGGACTTCAATATGGATGGGCGCCTCATTTCCATTTCCGGACTGCAGGCGAACAATGTGCTGCTGAACCGGCAAGGAACGGTGCAGGACTTCAGCGGCTACAGCACCTCACTTGACACCCAGCTCGGCACGACCCTTGTCGCCGGCAACTTTGCCCATCACGTCATGCTCGGGGTCGACATGAACAGGTTCAACAAGCGGGAAATCACGACGCGCTGCACCGTGGCGGCACTGAACATCTACCGCCCGGTGTATGGCGCCAGCGCTTCCTGCGGCGCTACACCGCTGACCGACATCAGCGAGGAAATCCACTATACCGGTGTCTATCTGCGGGACCAGATCCGCATCGCGGACCGGGCGACCCTGAGTCTCACCACGCGACGCGACTGGTCTTCGCTGGATTCCTTCAACGAGCTGACCGCAAACTATGCAACGAAGGAAGATTACGCCACCACGACAAGTTCCTTTGGTTTCATGTACGAACTGCTACCAGGCATATCGCCCTATCTGAGCTATGCCGAATCCTTCCTGCCACAGGGCGGTTCCAGGGTCGATGGTTCAGCGGCAGCGCCGGAGACCGGCAAGCAGAACGAGGTCGGAGTGAAACTATCGTCAGCCAACGGCCGCATCCAGGGGACCGTCGCCTATTTCGACCTGGAACGGCAGAACGTGCGTGCCAGTGATCCGAACAACACCGGCTTCTACATCACGATAGGCGAGCAACGTACCCGAGGATATGAATTGGAGGTGAAGGCCGATCTCGCGAGCGGGTGGAACGTATCGGGCAGCTACGCAAACACGGACGGCGAGGTGGTACGCGACAATACGCTGGCAAATGTCGGCAAGCCGCTCGATAACCTGCCGCGTCACGCTGCTTCGCTGTGGGCCGAATACCGGGAGCGGAAAGGAATGCTGACCGGATTGGGTCTGGGCGGAGGACTTCGCTACGAAAGTGAGAAGGCGGGCTATTCCTTCAACTATGTGATTCCCGGCTACACGGTATTCGATGCCAGCGTGAGCTATATCGGCAACGGCTATCGGCTCGCTCTGGTGGTCAAGAACCTGTTCGACCGCGACTACTTTGCCGGCGGCCTGAACAACAACGTGATTCCACTCGGCGACCCGCGCCGCATCCTGGCCACGGTCACGCTGGACCTGTAATCGATGCCGTCGCAGCGCACTCTCACCCTGCTGTTTTCCGTGCATTCATGGGTCGGCATCATCACCGGCCTGCTGCTGTTCATCGTCTGCCTGTCGGGTGGGCTGGTGGTGTTCAAGCACGAGATCGACTACTGGGCCAACCCGTCGCTCCATGCACGGGCGCCGGGCGCACCGGCGGTCGGACCCGATGCCGTTCTTGCGGCAGTGCGCTCGGCCTATCCGAAAGGGCGCGCCGAGCAGATCGTGCTGCCCGACGGCAGCTCGCCCGCCTACTACGTGTTCGTGCGGGAAAAGGAAGGCAGCATGCGCACCAAGGTCGCGGTGGACGCGCGGACCGGTGAGGTGAAGGGCCAGGTGGACAGCCAGCTCGGTCAGTTCATCCGCATGCTGCATGTCTTCCTGTTCTTCGGCCCGCGCTGGATCGTGGGCTTTCTCGGCGTGCTGATGCTGGTGCTGGCACTGACCGGTTTCGTGATCCACCGCAAGATCCTGCGCGAGCTGTTCACGCTGCGCTGGGGGCGCAGCCCGCGACTGGCCATGTCGGATACGCACAAGGCTACGGCGATCTGGGGCCTGCCCTTCCATGTGCTGATCGCCTTCACCGGCGCGTGGCTGGGTCTCGCCCCCTTGTTCATCGGCAGCTACGAATACTTCGCCGGCATCCAGGATCCGCTGAAGAGCCTGCCGACGGACAAGACCAAGGCGCCGCTGGTGTCGGTCGACACGCTATTGCAACGCGCGCGCGAGGACCTGCCCGGCTTCTCGCCGGAAGTGATCACCCTGCGCAACGCGGGGCGTGCCGACGCCGTGGTGATCCTGACCGGGGATCTGCCCGATGCGCTCATCAGCACCGCGCGCCTGACCTATTCCGGCAGTGACGGTCATCGGATCGAGCGCTTCGATCCACGCGAGAGGGGCTTCTGGAGCCGCTTCAATGGCTGGATGGAGCCGCTGCACTTCGGCCATTTCGGCGGCATCACCCTGAAGGCGCTGTACGCCCTGCTGGGCGTGAGCGCGGCGGGACTTTCCGTCAGTGGCACCCTCATCTGGGCCGACCGCCGCCGACAGATGAAGCGCTCGACGCACGAGGCGCCTGCGAACGAAAGCGGAGTCGCCCATGTTTGAACGCCTCATGGCCGCCTTCATCACCGCATCCTGCAGTGCATTGCTGCTGTGCTGCGCACTGGCCGTGGCGGCCGGCCAGCGCATCGAGTGGCTGCAGGGCAATCACGGCATCGGCCCCTGGCTCTACCTGACACTCTGGCTGCTGATCGCGACCGCGAGCGCGCTGCGCCGCACCCCGTTGCAGGTGTGGCGGACAGGACTGCTGATTGCCGCCATGACAGCGGCAAGCGTCGCCGCATCCGGCCTGCTGTCGCACGCCCCGCTGGCTGCCCCGGTCGCCCTCTGCGGCGGCGTGCTCGCACTGCTGCTGGCGGCTTGCTGGCGCTCGCTCGCGAGCGCAGGCACGCCGCCCTCGTCAGCGGCTGCGCCGCGAGGCCTGCCCCGGCCGCCCCGACAGCGCCGGGCACTGGACATCCTGCGTGCAGCGCTGCCCTGGCTCGCGCTGTCCGCCTGTTTCATCGACAGCTTCCGCATCGGCATGACCAGCGGCGACCAACGCGGCACCGGTCATGCCGGCATGCTGATCACCTTTTTCCTGATGCTGCCGGCGGTATCGCTGTCGTTCTGGTTCCGCGGCGCCACCGCCATCGCCTGGCTCGCCGGATGCGCGCTGCTGGGCGCCCTGGCACTTCATGCTGACCGTCCTGTGCTGGCCTTACTGGCTCTGCTGGCCGCGGCGGGTACCTGGCATCTGCCACGCCCGCAAGCAAGTGCCGGCAGAGGCGTGCGCGCATGAGCACCGGGATGGCCGCACTGGGCAGTGCATTGATGTCCGCACCCCTGGTTGCCGCCCTGTTCTGCGGCAGCCGGGAATCCCGCATGCGCATGCAGGCCGACATCCCGGGCTGGCTTCTGTGCCATGGTCACCGCATCGCGGCCATCGGCCTGTTGCTGCAGCTCGCACTGGCGGTATGGCAGATCGGCGCGCTTGCCGGCCCGGGCACGGTACTCGCCGGCTGGATGGTGGCAGGCAGCCTGTTCGTTGCCGCGATCAATGCCTGGCCACGCCGTACTCTGCGCGCCGGCGGCGCCATCGGACTGGCAGGCTTGCTGCTGACGCTGACCGCGCTGCTGGCCTGAGCCGGCAGGCAACGCACAGCGCGTGAAGCGCGTCACCGGACCAGGACTGACGCGGCGCAGCCGCACCTGAACTTCTTCCGTATACGCCCTAGAATCAATACAGGGAGCACGTGGAGACGGCAATGGACGTGACGGAAGCAGTGGCGGCTGCGGCAGGGCTGGCCTGGGCCAGCGGCCTGCGCCCGTATGCGGTCGTTTTCCTTGCCGGACTGGCCGGGCGCATGGAATGGTTCGCGCTGCCGGGCGAGCTGGATGTGCTGGAACATCCGGTGGTCATGGGCGTGGCCGGCCTGCTCATGTGCGTGGAATTCCTCGCCGACAAGATGCCGGCGCTGGACAGCCTGTGGGACGCGCTGCACACCTTCATCCGCATTCCGGTCGGCGCCCTGCTCGCCGCGTGGGCGCTCGCGGACCAGGGCAGCGCGGGCATGTTCGCTGGCGCCTTGCTGGGCGGAACCCTCAGCGGCGCCACTCATCTGACCAAGGCGGGCGGTCGACTGGCCGTCAATGCTTCGCCCGAGCCGCTCAGCAATCTGCTCCTGTCCGCCGGTGAGGACGGTCTGGCCCTGACCGGCCTGTGGCTGGCTTTCGTCTATCCACTGGCATTCCTGATCCTGCTCGCGCTGTTCGTCATCATGCTCTGGTGGCTGCTGCCACGGATGTGGCGCTTCCTGACCGGATTGTTGTCCTGGGTTTCCGGCAAGCAAGCAACCGGTTGACCTCGATCAGATCGGTCCGGCCTCGTCGGCGTTCCAATAGCCCTACCTGATGACGAGGAGACTGTGATGAAGGCATGGAGCGATCTGCTGTCGACCGACTACGGTCTGATGAGTCTGGTAGTGATTGCCGTGGTGATCTATATGCTCATCTGGTATGCACGCTTCTTCAAGCGTCACATGGATGAGGATGCAGCGGCTGCCGCACGCAACGACAACAGCGTGAAGCCCGGCACCTGAAGACGTTCAACGGGACAGCGCGCCCCACAGCAGTCCGAGGCCGGCCACCAGCAAGTCGGCCGCCTCGGATTCATCCCCGCGCGCCCGCGCGAGCGATCGTTCCCGTTGTGCCCGTGCGTTCAGCCGCTCGCTTTCGATCAGCGCGTCGGCGATGCTTCCGGCATCCTGCGTCGTGCGCTTGACTTCGGCCGTGTGGAAGTTCTGCAGCGCACGCGCGACCGCATCGGGGTCGAGCAGCGAAAAGGCCGAGCGGCAGTGCGGGCAGGCGTGATCGCGCCGGATATCCACCGGCGCTCCGCAACTGGTGCAATACACCGCCCCCACGCGCTTCGAAAGATCGGCGATCTCGGCCGGGCTCATCTGCTGCACGAAACCCTTTTCGATCATGAATGACGAAAAGCTGCTGTAGCGACCATGATCCTGTGGACAGCGCCAGGTGATGTAACGACCGCTGCGCACCAGATCGAACCCCTTGTCCAGTCTGCTGACACAGCGCGGACAGCGCATGACGTCCGCGACCGGATGCCGCATTTCATTGCGATGCGCGTGCAGCAGCCGGAACAGGTCATTCACCGAGCCCGGAGACAGTTGCAGGCTTTCGCGATGATCGAACCAGATGCCCTGGCAGGGCCAGCAGATGTCGAGTTCCAGCGAAAGCCCGCGGTGATTGACGAAGGCATGGGCCTGCATCGGCAGGCTACAGGAAGGACAGTGCGGATGGCTGTTCATTCTCGGTCGGCAAGGGCTCGCTTTCGCCGGAATGATGCCCTGCGTCGCGTCGATGATCCAGTCATGCCTTCGTTCGGCCGATGCCCTCCGGCATCCTGCGATGGAATGTGACCGGCACCGCCTGCGCCTTGAGAACATTCGGCCGGATGCGTCCCACCACGTGCATTTCGCACTTCTTGCAGTCGAAGCGCAGCGTGAGCGTGTCATTGCCATTGATGAGCGTCATCGGCTCCGCCTTGACCATGCCGCGCAGATCGTACTCCTTCAGTTCCTTCGGACAGAGGTTGTGACTGAAGCGCAGACAGTGCTTGGTGATCATGAGTGACGCCTCGCCCAAGGTCTGGTTGGCTTCGTAGGCATCGGCAATCAGTTCCACACCATGCTTGCGATAGAAGGCGCGCGCCTTCTCGTTGTAGACATTGGCGAGATAGGACAGCTCGCTATCGGTGAAGCGCACCGGCGGCTGCACCGGCACCCCGGGCCGCGGCCGCACATGGGCCTTGAGCCTGTTCTGCTCCAGAAGGGCCACCGCGTCGCGCCGCAAGCCGTTCAGCACCGACGCGGGCAGGAAGGCGGGCTGCGCGAAACCGAAAGCGATTTCACCCGCCTCGAACATGGTGTTGCCGAGCTTGGCCAGACTGTCGCGCATCGCCGCGAGCGCACGCGCCGGGTCGCGCGCCGGCTGACGGTCATGGGCGAGTTCGGCACGCGCGCTCACCCCGTCCTCGTCGCACAGCGTCAGGGCATAGCCCTGCGCCACCTCGTCCAGTTGCAGATCGATGCGTACGCGTCGCTCCGCGGACTTGCGCTCAAGCGCGCGCTCGAAGGCCTGGTCACGGTTGCGGTACAAGGTCATGCCGGGCTTCAGATCGTCCGGCATCGCATTGGGGTAAAGACGTCGCCCCTGCGCAACATTGATGCGCAGACCGGAAACTTCCCGGTGACTGTCGTAATAGCTCAGCCCGTCGCCGTTATGGATGTCCACGGCCGCCTCGACCTCGATGTGATCGCTGCCCACACGCGTGATCGTGGCCGCCTCCTCGCCGACGAAAGCCGGCGACTCGAAGGCCTCGATGCCGTGCTGACGCCCGTTGGCGAAATAATCGGTCAGGCCGCGATTGAAGGTTTTCTCGGGTTGCGGCGTGAAGGTGAAGGTGGATCGCCCACTCGAAGCGCGCCGCAGTGCCGGACGCTCGTCCAGGATGCCATCGAGCAGCGTCCGGTAGTACGCGGTGATGTTCTTGACATAGGCCATGTCCTTCAGACGGCCCTCGATCTTGAAAGACGAGATGCCAGCGTCTATCAGCGCGCGCAGGTTGGCCGACTGGTCGTTGTCCTTCATCGACAGCAGATGCTTGTCGTGCGCCACGACACGCCCCTGCGCGTCGGTCAGCGTGTAGGGCAGACGACAGGCTTGCGAACACTCGCCGCGGTTCGCGCTGCGGCCGGTGTGCGCGTGGCTGATGTAGCACTGCCCGGAATAGGCGACACAGAGCGCCCCATGCACGAAGTACTCGAGCACGCAGGACGTGTGGGCGGCGACCTTGCGGATGTCCTCTATCGTCATTTCGCGCGCCAGCACGATCTGGGTGAAACCGACGTCCTGCAGGAAGCGCGCCTTGCGTTCGTCGCGGATGTCGGTCTGGGTCGAAGCGTGCAGCTGTATCGGTGGCAGGTCCATTTCGCACAGCGCCATGTCCTGCACGATGAGGGCATCCACCCCTGCGTCGTAAAGCTGCCAGATCGTACGGCGTGCGGGCTCGAGTTCATCGTCGCGCAATATCGTGTTCATGGTCGCGAACACGCGCGCGTGGAAGCGGTGTGCGTGTGCGCACAGGCGGGCGATGTCGGACACCTCGTTGTCCGCGCCCTTGCGCGCCCCGAACGACGGGCCGCCGATGTAGACCGCGTCGGCACCATGATTGATGGCTTCGATGCCGATTTCGGCATCGCGGGCAGGAGCAAGAAGTTCAAGCGTGCTGCGGTCGGCGGACATGGGTGCGGCGGAAGCGACAAAGACCGGATTATCGCCGATCCTGACGGCAGGCCATCAAGCCGACTCGACGCGGTCGCGTCCGGCATTCTTGGCCGCGTACAGCGCCTCATCGACGCGACCGACCAGGCTGACCGGCGTGTCATCGATCCGCATCTGCGACACGCCGGCACTCACGGTTGTGCCCAGTTCGACATCATCCACCCGGACCGGATGAGCCGCGATCAGTGCCCGGAGCGCCTCCGCCCGCCGTGATGCGTCCCCCGACGAACAGTCCTTGAGTACGACCATGAATTCCTCGCCGCCCCAGCGGCAGGCCATGTCGGAAGCGCGCAGCCCGCCACGCAGGCGCTCGCTCACCTTGCGGATGACCTCATCTCCGGCCAGATGTCCCCGCTGGTCATTGATGTTCTTGAAATGGTCGATGTCGAACAGCAACACCGATACCGGCCGGTGACTGCGCTGCACATCGGCCAGCGTCTGTTCCAGCATGGTTTCGAAAGCATGGCGATTGAGCAGACCGGTCAGTCGGTCAGTGGTCGCCATCTGCTCCAGCCGCCTCTGATATCGCGCCAGCGTGAAACCGCTCAAGGCCAGCACGGCCAGTGTCACCAGCGCACAGATGGTCAGATTGAGATAGAGCGTGCGGCGAAGGTCGGCCAGCGCCTCGCCCTCTTCCTTCTCGACGAACAGGTACCACTCCAGCTCGGGCACATAGCGCACGTTCAGCAGGTAATCGCCGCTGCGGTCGCTGTAGCGATAGGAGCCCGCTTCACTGCCGAGCACCTGATCCGCGATATCGCGCAATCCGTTGATGTCCCGTATCTGCAGACTGCCGTGCGCCGGCTTGTCACCGAACAACACGATATTCCCCTGGCGATCCACGAAGTAGACACCACGGTGGTAGCGCTGCTGGTAGCCGGACAGCAGCCGGCGCACGGTATCGACCGACAGCCCGACGCCGGTCACACCCAGGGTATTGCCGGAATAGTCGAGCACCCGGTAGTTCACGAACACGGTCATCGTGTCGGGCGCCGAGGTGTCGACATCGACATTGATCTCGTACGGCGCGCTCAGGCCGCGCGCGCGGAAATACCACTGGTCCTGTGGATCGCCCTGTCGTACGCGACGCAACACACCGTCAGGATGGTAGTAGTTGCGCGACGTTTCCGAGACGAAAAAGCTGGTGAAGGTGTCGTAGCGCGATCGGATTTCCGCCAGGAAGCGGGTCATGGCCTGGACATCGCGCTCTCCGCGCAGCACCCAGTCGCGCAGGAAGGTGTCCCCGGCCATGACCGAGGACACGAAGATCGGGCGTACCAGATCCTTCTGGATTTCCGAATACAGGGTATCGGAAGTGAGCGGCAGTTCGTTCTCGACGATGGAACGGCGGATTTCGCGCGAGGACACGCTGTAACTGATCAACGTGTTTGCCAGGAAGCCGATCGCCAGCATGATTGCGAGCACAAGCACCAACCGGCGCCCGCCGGTCACTTCCGGCGCGGCGCGGGCCGCGGTCGCCGGGGCCTGGGCGGGTGCGGCGGATGCATGCGTGGATTGCACGGCCTGCCCGGCCGGTAGAGGGCTGCTCTTGCTCATGAAGTGCCCAACCCGCGCCACGAATCGCGGCAGCCGGCTGCGCAGGAAGAATGAAGGTGCAGGGAATTTCGGCCGCACACGCGACAACTTGATGACGCGGCGCACAAATCCTTGCAGGCAGCCTCACGTGCAAGGACTTGTGCAGGCCCGTTCTCAGGCGCGGCGCGATCGGGTCATCCCGGCAAGCAGCAGCAGGCCTCCGGTCAGCATGGCCCAGCTCGCCGGCTCCGGAATGGCCGCCAGCGGCACGGTGGCCTGCAGGCTGGCAACCTCCCAGCCGATGTCGGACAGCACGGCCCAGTCCAGATCCGTCATGTACTTGCGCTGGCCGGCCGCGATCTGCGGCGCCAGCAACGGAGATTGCTCGACGCCATTCGCGATGCCGCGCAGGGAGGCGGCGAGATGGGCTTCGCTGCCATCGTTGGCGATGCCCACCGCCGAGCCCTCGTTGACCTGCGTGGCCAATTCACCGGTGAACACCAGCCCCTGCAGCAGTGCCGTCCAGCTGTCGGACGTGCCGAAGCCGAGCACATGGGCGGTTTCGTGCACCGCCACCGTGTACAGGTCGAAGCGCCCGCCAAAGCTTTCCAGCGTCGTGACGTCGGTATCGGCATACCAGTTCACCGTGCTGCTGAAACTGACGATGCCGCCCCAGGGAGCGAAGTCGCTGGGTTCCGCGGCAAGCGCGCCGGCCTGGCCGCGCGCCTCCACGGTATTGAGGAAGGCCTGCGAGCCCTGGGCTGAATAGGCGCCAGGTCCACCCACCGCGAGAATATTGCCGGCGAACTGGGTGCTGCCGACAAAGATGCGGATTTCGTCGCCCGCCACCGAAAAATTGCTGATCTGCTCGATCTCGCTGCTCATCGGGTCGAGCGGATCGAAGAACTGCGCATTGAAGCGGTTGCTTCCGGCCGACTGTATGGCAAGCAGCGTGTCGGTGAGGTTGGTACTGAACAGACTGGCGACCTGATCGAGCACGGCCCGCTTGTCGGCATCGAAGAAACCTGCGCTGTCGTAGCGGTAGTCGAAAACGACATCAACCGCCGATGCGGTGGCGGGCACGATAGCAGCCGCGGCGAACAGATAAGGGGCAAGACGCATGATGGACCTCGTGGATGGAGCGCCCCGGCGGCAAGGAAGCGTCCGGGCATGAACAGGCGAACGATGCCGCGATAGCGCGCCGCGCGCCAGTCGACACTGCACCGGCCGTGTGACATTTGCGGTCTCCGCCGCGCAAATCCATGGCGCCTTGCACACTGTCGCGGAACGGCTCAGGATAGATTGGATAATGTGGCTGTTTTCCGCCCGGACGATACCAGACGTGAAACAGAAGCCAAACCTGCCGGTTCCCGATGCGGCGGAGGACAGCGGCGTCTCCCCGCCTCACCTGCACATCCCGTCCTGGGCGGACAGGCTGCTGTTCGGTGAGGATCGCTTCCAGCGGCTGCGACTGCAGCGCACGCTGATGTCGATGCTGGTGTATGTGATCTGTCTGGCGTTGATCGAGTACTGCACGCTCCGGGGCATGGTTGCCGCGGCCACCGGGCGCACGATGCAGGCCGGCATGCTGCTCTGGATGGGCATCGTATTCGGCGTGGTTCGCAGCGGTCTTAACATGCGCTTCGCCGATCCTTCACTCACTTTCCTGCAGATCATGGCGGCCGGCGCGTGGATCACGCTGGCCTATGCGCTGTTCGCGCCGGTGCGCGGGGCGCTGCTGATGCTGCTTGTGCTGACCCTGGTTTTCGGCATATTCAACCTGAACCGCCTCGGCCGGCGCATCTACAACGCGACCGCGCTGGTCGGCACCGGCCTGACCATGCATGTCATGTCGCGCCTGCGCCCGGACGACTATCCTCCGGATGTGGAATGGGTGCATTTCGTCCTGATGGCCACCATCCTGCCCATCATGTCCATGCTGAGCGGGCAGCTCATGGGCATACGGTCGCGACTGCGCGCGCAGCGCAATGCACTCGAGGCAGCGCTGGATCGCATACGGCAACTGGCCACCCGCGACGAACTGACCGGTCTGCCCAACCGCCGCCACGCGCACGAGCTGTTCATGCAACTGGCCCGGCAGGCAGAACGCAACGGCGCGCCGCTGACGCTGTGCCTGCTCGATCTCGACCACTTCAAGCGGATCAATGACAGCTTCGGCCACGGCGCCGGTGACGAGGTGCTGAAGCGGTTCGCGACCATCGCGCTGGCGGCGCTGCGCGAATCCGACGTGTTCGCGCGCTGGGGCGGTGAGGAATTCCTGGTTCTGCTGCCTGACACCGACGCGCGACAGGCCACGACCACGATGGCGCGAGTGCGTGAGGCACTGGCCGGCGTGCGGCTGATCGCCGCGCCGGAGGGCGGGGGGGTCACTTTCTCGGCGGGACTGGTACGGTTCCGCCCGGGAGAATCGATGGAACACGTGCTCGAGCGAGCCGACTTCGCCCTTTACCGCGCGAAGTCGGACGGACGCAACCGCTGCGTGATCAGCGACTGATGGGCTTGTAGCGGATACGCTTGGGCTTGGCGCCTTCCTCGCCCAGGCGCTTCTTCTTGTCGGCTTCATACTCCTGGTAGTTGCCGTTGAAGAAAGTCCATTGCGAATCGCCCTCGGCCGCCAGAATGTGGGTGGCGATGCGATCGAGGAACCAGCGGTCGTGCGAGGTCACCAGCACGCATCCGGCGAATTCGAGCAGCGCATCTTCCAGCGCGCGCAAGGTTTCCACATCGAGGTCGTTCGACGGTTCGTCCAGCAGCAGCACATTGCCGCCGGAAATGAGCGTCTTGGCCAGGTGCAGACGGCCGCGTTCGCCGCCGGACAGGTTGCCCACGATCTTCTGCTGATCGCCGCCCTTGAAGTTGAAGCGGCCGATGTAGGCGCGGCTGGGCATTTCGAACTTGCCCACGGTGAGGATGTCGGCGCCATCGGCGATCGCCTCGAAAACCGTCCTGTTCGGCTCCAGCCCTTCGCGCGACTGGTCAACCGCCGCCAGCTTGACCGTCGGACCGATCACGATTTCACCGGCGTCCGGCTTTTCCTTGCCCTGGATCATCCGGAACAGCGTGGACTTGCCTGCGCCATTCGGACCGATCACGCCGACGATGGCTCCCGGGGGCACGGAAAAGCTCAGGTTGTCGATCAGCAGACGGTCACCGAAGCCCTTGGATACGCCATTGAACTCGATCACCTTGTCGCCGAGACGTTCGCCCGGCGGAATGAAGATTTCCTGGGTTTCGTTGCGCTTCTGGTATTCGACGCTGCTCATTTCCTCGTAGCGGGCCAGACGCGCCTTGGACTTGGCCTGACGCGCCTTCGGGTTCTGGCGCACCCATTCCAGTTCGGTCTTCATCGCCTTCATGTGGGCGTCGACCTGCTTGTTCTCCTGCTCCAGCCGCGCTTCCTTCTGTTCGAGCCAGCTCGAGTAGTTGCCCTTCCACGGGATGCCGTGACCGCGGTCCAGTTCCAGGATCCACTCGGCCGCATTGTCCAGGAAGTAGCGATCGTGCGTCACCGCGACCACGGTGCCGGGGAAACGCACCAGGAACTGTTCCAGCCACTCGACTGATTCGGCGTCCAGGTGGTTGGTCGGCTCGTCGAGCAGCAGCATGTCGGGCTTGGACAGCAGCAGCTTGCACAGCGCCACGCGGCGCTTCTCGCCGCCGGACAGCGGCCCGATCTTCGCATCCCAGGGCGGCAGTCGCAGCGCATCGGCGGCGATTTCCATCTGCGTCTCGACATCGGTGCCCGCAGCCGCAAGCACCGCCTCGTACTTCGCCTGTTCCTCGGCCAGCTTGTCGAAATCGGCGTCGGGCTCGGCATAGGCGGCGTAGATCTGTTCCAGCTTCTGGCGCGCCTCGACAATTTCGCCGAGCGCGGATTCCACCTCCTCGCGCACGGTCCTGTCCGGATCCAGCTCCGGTTCCTGCGGCAGGTAGCCGATGCGCACGCCGGGCTGGTGCTGCACCTCGCCTTCGTATTCGTGGTCGGCGTTGGCCATGATGCGCAGCACCGTGGACTTGCCGGAACCATTCAAGCCGAGCAGGCCGATCTTGGCACCCGGAAAGAAGGACAGCGAAATGTCCTTGATGATCTGGCGTTTCGGGGGAACCACCTTGCTCACGCGGAGCATGGACATCACATATTGGGCCATTTTTCTGATGCAGTCACGACAGGGCAAGTCGGCAAGTATGCCCCAAGCGGGCTGCGCGTGCGGCAACGGGCGGGGTGAACCGGACATCCGCCATTCGTCGGATGACAGGCGATGAAATTCGGCGTTCAATGCGGACATGAGCGACGGCTCCCACCCGCCCCAAGCCCCCGCCGGGTCAGTCGAGAAGTCTCCTGTCGGGGCACATGTCCACCCGCTCCTGCTCGCAGCCGTCCTTGTGCTGGCAGGCTGTCTGGTCGCGTGGTTCATGGTGGGCAAACGCCACCATGAGCGCACCCAGGAACGGCTGCAGTTCATTACGCGGGACCTCGGACAGCGCATCGAACAGCGCATGCAGGCCTATTGCCAGATTCTGCGCGGCGCACGCGCGCTGTTCGACGCTTCCGACGAGGTCACCGAACAGGACTGGCGCCGCTACACATCGGCGCTGTCGCTGCAAACCGACTTCCCGGGTATTCAGGGCGTCGGCTTCGCGCTCTACATTCCGGCCGGTCAGCTCGAGGTGCATCAGGCATCGATGCGACGGGCGGGATATGCGGACTATGTGGTGCGTCCCCCCAGCGTGCGCGACGAATACAGCAGCATCGTGTTTCTCGAACCGATGGACTGGCGAAACCAGCGCGCCTTCGCGTTCGACATGATGTCCGAGCCGGTCAGGCGGGAGGCGATGCATCGCGCACGTGACAGCGGCGAACCCGCCCTGAGCGGTCGCGTCGTCCTGGTGCAGGAAACCGAACATGATATCCAGTCGGGCGTGCTGCTCTACCTGCCGAGCTATCATCCGGGCATGGCGACCGACACGGTCGAGCAGCGCAGAGCCGCGCTGCGAGGCTGGGTATACAGCCCGTTCCGCATGAAGGACCTGATGCGCGGAACGCTGGGAGATCATCTTGACGGCGTGCGTCTGCGCATTTTCGACGGCGAAGAGGCCAGACCGGAACGGCTGATTTTCGACAGTCACGATGGCGATCCGGTCCGGTTCGATGCGCCCTCGCACACGCAATCCATCGGCATGGAAGGACGGCGTTGGCGACTTCTGGTCGAACAGCGCGAAGAAGCGGCATCCGACATCGATCTCTGGTACACCGAGCTCGCGCTGGTGGGATTGTTCGGCGCGCTCGCGCTCACGCTCGCGACCGGCCTCGGGAACGCGCGCCTGAACAACGCCCGTCTGGCTGAACTGGGCGCGTCCCTTGCAGCAAGCAACCGCCTGTACTCGACCCTGGTGAACCTGTCCGGCGAAGGCATTCTTTCGCTTGATGAGCAGGGTCGCATCGAATTCGTCAACCCGGGACTGCAGCGCATGCTGACCCGATCGGCGTCCGACATCGAAGGACTTTCGCTGGACGAGCTCGCGGCTGCGAATGGTCGCCACGCGGCAGCATCGATGGCGGCAGCGCTCATGGCCGGAGAGTCGGTGCGCATGGAGCTCACGCTGGACGGGCGCGCCCGCGGCGAAGTCACCGTGCTGGCGTCTGGCGTGTCGCGAAGCAATGAAGCGGGTCAGGCGGCGGGCGCCATTATCGTGATGGCCGACATCAGTGATCGCAAGGCGGACGAGGCGCGGATTGCCTGGCTGGCCACCCACGACGGCCTGACCGGCCTGCCCAACCGCGCCCTGCTGGCGGACAGGCTGAACCGCACCCTGGTGACGGCCCGGCGCTACGGACGCAGCTTCTGCCTCATGTTCATCGACCTGGACCATTTCAAGGCGGTCAATGACCGACTGGGCCATGGCGCTGGCGATGCCCTTCTCGTCGAGGCCACGCGTCGCATGCAGGGCTGCCTGCGCGCGGCGGATACGCTCGCGCGCTACGGCGGCGACGAATTCGTCGCTCTGTTGCCGGAAACACGTTCGGTCGACGCCGCGCGTGCAGTCGCGGAGAAAATACGCGCCCGGCTCGGCGAGCCTTTCCTGACACGCGACGGCACGGCACACATATCGGCCAGCGTGGGCATCACACTCTGTCCCGATGACGGGGACGATGTGGACACGCTGGTGGGAAGAGCCGACTGCGCCATGTATGCCGCAAAAGCCGACGGCAGGAATACCATCGCGGTCTGGAACGCGTCTGCCATGGACGAGCGATAACCCACCCCATCCCCCATGATCGGATCCATAGGCCTCATCGTCATCGGCGCGCTGCTGCTTGCCGCCAATCTCGACCTTTTCTCCCTGCGCGAACTGGCGCATCTGTTCGGCACCTGGTGGCCAGCCCTGCTCATCGCGGCCGGAGTGGCCGGACTGATCCGCAAACGCTGAGGCCCGGGAGCGCCTTAAAGTTTTTCCGGTTTTCCTCCGTTGAAACAGCTTCTTGCCTTCGAGGGGCTGAGCATGCGAGTTTTCGTGACATTGCGCGGGCGACTGCTCGCGCTGGGCGTCGTGGCGCTCGCCGGCCTGCTTGCCGCAGGCGGATTCGGCCTGTTCCAGCTCTACCGGCTGGACAGCGGCGTCGGACAGGATCTCGCTCACCTGCATGCCATGACCCGCATCGGGCTCGACGTGCAGACCGCCAGCGTGGATTTCAAGACCCAGGTTCAGGAGTGGAAGAACATCCTGATCCGAGGCAACGATCCGGAACAGTTGAAGAAGCACCGGGACAGTTTCGAGAAACATGCAGGCCAGGTGAGCAGTCGGCTGCAGGACATCGGAGAACGGCTGCGCGGTGCCGGCTCTGCGCGCGCCGGGGAGGTGGATGCGCTGCTGCAGGCACACCACGGCATGCTCGAGCGCTATCGCGCGGCTCTGCTGTCCTTCGACATCGGTGACCCGGACACCGGCAAGCAGGTCGATCGCGCAGTAAAGGGCATGGACCGCGCCGCCACCGAGGCAATGAGCGCACTGACGCGCGACATCGAACAGGATCTGCAGGCGCTGGACCAGCAGACGCGCGACCGCACGGCGGGTCTTTACCGCACCGGCCTGTGGGCGCTCGGATCGACGGTGGCCGTACTTTCGGTCGTCCTTGTCGTCGGCATCGTGCTCACGGTACGTCGTCTGAGCCAGAGCATGGGTTCTCTGCGCAGCGCGCTCGGCACGGCACGCGCCCGACTGGATCTCACGGTACGCGCGCCGGACAACCGCGGCGACGAACTTTCCGAAGCCGGGGCATCGATCAACGCACTGTTCGCCGAACTGCAGAAAACCTTGCATGTGATGAAGGACACCGCCGCCCATGTCGCGGAGCATTCATCCGTGCTGTACGGCTCGGTGGATACCCTGGCCGGCGCGGTGACCGAACAGAAGGACGCCACATCAGGCATGGCCGCCGCCGCCGAGGAACTCGCGGTCAGCGTCGCACACGTCAGCGACAGCGCTGGCCAGGCGCGCAACGTTTCGCATCGCTCGATGGAACAGGCCGACATGGGCGGCAACATCATCGGTTCGGCAACCCATGCCGTACTTGGCGCAAGCCAGGAGGTGCAGAGCACGGCGGCCGGCATGGAAACGCTGAACGCCCAGGTCGAGGGCATCCGCGACATCGCGGCGACGATCAAGGGCATCGCGGACCAGACCAATCTGCTGGCACTGAATGCCGCGATCGAAGCGGCACGGGCCGGCGAACAGGGCCGCGGCTTCGCGGTCGTGGCCGACGAAGTGCGCAAGCTGGCCGAGCGCACGTCGGAGGCGACACGCCAGATCGATGGCGTGGTGAGCGCGGTGCAGACGGTGACGGCCGATACTCTGGCCAGCATGCAGGCGCTGGTGCATCAGTTCGAGGGCATCACGGCCTCCACGCGCGAAGTGTCGGATTCGATCGCTTCCATGCGCGCGGCATCGCATGAGGCCGTGGTGGCCAGCGACGAAATTTCGGAGGCACTGTCGGAGCAGACGGCCGCCAGCGAAAGCATCGCACGCCAGGTGGAACGCATCGCCGACATGGGGGAACGCAACAGTCAGGCGGTGACCGGCGTCAGCGCCGCGGCGGACGCGATGAATGCGCTGTCGCAGTCCATGCGCCAACGGCTGGACTGCTTCACGGTCTAGGGCACGGGCGGTGCCATGCCCCGATCGGCATCAGGCGCGGCCGTAGGTATCCTCGAAGCGCACGATGTCGTCCTCGCCCAGATAGCTGCCGGACTGCACCTCTATCATTTCCAGCGGCAGTTTGCCCGGGTTCTCCAGCCGGTGCGTGGTGCCCAGCGGGATATAGGTGGACTGGTTCTCGGACAGCAGCAGCACCTTGTCGCCGCAGGTCACGCGTGCGGTGCCGCTGACCACGATCCAGTGTTCGGCACGATGGTGATGCATCTGCAGCGACAGCGCGGCTCCCGGATTGACCACGATGCGCTTGACCTGGAAACGCGCCCCGGCGTCGATCGAGTCGTAGTAGCCCCAGGGACGGTACACCTTGCGATGGTTTTCCGCTTCCGGACGCTTCCTCGCCTTCAGTTCGGTCACGATGCGCTTGACGTCCTGCGTGCGGTCCTTGGCCGCTACCATGACGGCGTCGCTGGTTTCCACCACCACCACATCCTTCAGGCCCAGGCAGCTCACCATGCGCGTTTCGGCGAACACCAGACTGTCCTGCGTGTCCTGCAGCAGCACGTCGCCGCGCGCGACATTGCCGGCCTCATCCTTGTCGGCCACCTGCCACAGCGCGTCCCACGCACCGACGTCGGACCAGCCGGCGTCCAGCGGCACCACGACGGCCGGCGCCAGCCGCGGCTCGCCGGCCGCCAGCGGTTCCATCACCGCATAGTCGATCGAATCGGACGGGCAGGCGGCGAACGCGGCCTTGTCCACGCGATAGAAGTCGCGATCGGCCGCCCCCCCCTGATAAGCCGCCCGGCTGGCCGCTTCGATGTCGGGCCGGAAGCGCTTGAGCAGATCGAGCGCGACGCCGGCCTTCATCATGAAGATGCCGGCGTTCCACAGGTAGTCGCCGCTTTCCAGATAGGCGGCGGCGGTCTGCGCATCCGGCTTCTCGACGAAGCGCTCGAGCACGCGCGACGGACCGCCCGCCTGCACCGCCCCTACCTTGATGTAGCCATAGCCGGTTTCCGCCCGGTCCGGCGTGATGCCGAAGGTGACCACGGCACCCTGCGCGGCCTGCGCGGCGCCGATCGCGACCGCATCCTGGAACGCGGCCGTGTCGCGGATCACGTGATCCGAGGGCATGACCAGCAGCACGGTGTCCGGGCTGTTTGCCGCCAGTGCGGCCAGCGCCAGTGCCGGCGCGGTATTGCGGCCGACCGGCTCGAGCAGCAATGCGGCTGGATGCACGCCGATCTGGCGCAGTTGTTCGGCGGTCAGGAAGCGGTATTCCTCGTTGCACACCACCAGTGGCGGCGCCAGTTCCAGATCGCGGGCACCGGCGCGCAGCGCGGTATCCTGCAGCAGGGTACGCTCGCCATCGAGCGGCAGAAGCTGCTTCGGATAGCGCTCGCGCGACAGCGGCCACAGACGGGTGCCTGAGCCTCCGCAGAGAATGACGGGCTGCAAGGTCATGACGGGAACCTGAAAAATCGGAAGTTCCCGAGTTTAAGCGAGCCGCGACGCGCGTCGGCGATAAATCCGTTACAACAGGCAGCGACCGGCGCCTGCCGTCCGGACGTGCTGCACCGGCGGATCAGGCGGCCTGCACCTCGCGGTCCGCCGTCGACTGCGCGGCCGCCTGCCGCACGGGCAGGCGCAAGGTGAAGGTGGTGCCCTGTCCGGGCGTGCTGTCCACCGCGATGCTGCCGTGATGGCGACCGATGATGCTGTGCGTGACCGACAATCCCAGACCCGTTCCCTTGCCGACCGGCTTGGTGGTGAAGAAGGGATCGAAGATGCGCCGCAGCACGTCCGGCGGCATGCCGCAGCCGGTATCGGCGATCTGGATCACGACCTGCTCGGCCTCGGCGCGTGTGCGCAGCGTGATGCTGCCCTGCCCCTCTATGGCCTGCGCCGCATTCACCAGCAGATTCAGGAACACCTGGTTAAGCTGGAACGGCATGCACTCGATCTGCGGCAGTTCGCCATAATCCTTGACCACCTGAGCCTTGTACTTGATTTCGTTCATGACCACATTGAGCGTGCTGTCCAGGCAGCCATGCACGCTGGCCCACTGCCAGTCGGTTTCGCCGACCCGGGAGAAATCGCGCAGATCGGCCACGATGCGCTTGACGCGCTCCAGTCCGTCGCGGCTTTCCGCCACCAGACTGCGCGCATCGTCGGCGACAAATTCGTAGTCCATGTCGCTCTTGAGCTTCTCGATCGCCGTCCGCGCCGCGTCGGGAAGCAGATCGATGTGGCGGTCGAACGCTTCGACCAGGGCGAACGCGCCATCCAGGTACTGTTCAAGCGAACGGAAGTTCGACATGACGAAGCCGACCGGATTGTTGATCTCGTGCGCGACGCCGGCCGCGAGTTGGCCGATGGCGGCGAGCTTTTCCGACTGGACAAGCTGTTCCTGCGCCTCCGCCAGACGCGCAATCAGCTTCTGCTGTTCGGCCCGCTCGGCCTCCAGGGCGGTTACGGTTTCCGCCAGGCGGCGCTGCAGCATCGCCGCGTCGGTCACGTCGAAAACGCACACCAGCACCAGGGCGACCTCGCCATCGCCATTCTTCAGCGGCACCAGACGCGTGTCCTGCTGCATGCAGTCGACGCCGCCGGTGATCGGGCGGTTGTGCGGCAGCCGGAACAGCCAGGGTCTCTGTTCCCACGACGTGAAGGACGGCGCCCCGAGCGCGAATACGCGATCGAATTTCTTCTGCAGCCAGGAACGCGGCAGTTCGGGAAACACCTCGAAGATAGAGCGCCCGAGCACCTCTCGCCGCCCCTTGCCGGCATGCGCCACCATGAAGGCATTCCAGCTCCGTACATGCAGTTCGCGATCCACCGCGAACACGCCGACGTCCATCATGTCGATCATGCGATCGGTGGCGCTCAAGCAGGATTCGTTGCGATCCACGGCAGATTCCTCCGTCAAGGCCGGTGACGACCGGTGCGCTTCAGAAACTGGCGAGGAAGTCATCCAGCGCCTGCCTTATCGCGCCGACGCCATCGGCCGGCAGCATCATGAGCAACGAACACGCAAAGCTGTGCCGTTCCAGCCGGAAATTCACCTCGACGATGAGGGCGCCGCTGCCGTCGGGAGCCTCGCGCGTCGCGCCGAACAGGCCGGCGGGCGGCACGTGGCTGGCCAACACCGAGGGGGCGGACACCGACAGTTCGGTCGACAGCTGTTCGGCAATGCCGCCCAGGCAGGCACTCACGATCACGTTCGCCACATCCAGCAGCAGTTCGTCCTCATCGGCTGCGACCAGGGAATCGCCATAGCCCATGAGTCCGGCAAGATCACGGCAGCCATTCATGCCGAACACGACGATCACCTCGCCACGCACCCGTCCGAAGAAGCCCTGGCGTACCGCGGTGAGCGTCTCTTCCGGAATCAGGCCGGCGACTGCCTCGGTCAGGCTGTCAAGCCGAGCCTCCCGCACACGAGGCACCGACAGTTCGACGAATTCGTCGAACACGCCGGCGATCGAGCGCCCGGCCCGCCCCATGCCGATATTGGCGATCTCCTGCAGCGCCTCGTTCTGCTCCTCGGTCAGCAGCGCGGCGTTCATACCACCACCCCGTACTCGCGCAGCACCGGCTCCAGCTTGGCGGCATCCACCGGCTTCTGCACGAAGGCGATGGCGCCCATCTGCATCACGCGCTCGCGCGCTTGGGGCTGCACGTCCGCCGACACGACGATGACGAAGCAGTTCAGATCCTCGCGCTGCAGCGTCTCCAGCACGCCGTAGCCGTCGAGCCCCGGCATGTTGAGGTCGAGGAAAATCACGTCGGCCCGGCCCTCGCGATAGGCGGCCAGCGCCTCATGGCCGTTGCCGGCCTGACGGATGTCGATGTCCCAGTCCGGCGGCAGGGACTTGATCAGCATCTTTCTCGCCATCGGCGAGTCATCGACGACAAGTACGGACAGTGCCATGGTTCAGCTCGCTTTCGACACAGGGGGGTGGACGTGGACCTTCATGGTGGGATTGACCCGGGACGCATAGTCGCGGATCTGGCGGATCACGACACCATCCATTCGGAAATCGGCCGCAAGCAGCAGGCGGCCGTCGCGATCGACCAGATCGCGCGAGAGCACCATGCCGGGTTCCAGCTTGTCCACCGGCAGGGCGTCGTCGCGCAGACGCGCGTTCGCCTCCTCGGCCAGCGCCGCCGACAGTGCCTCGACCACGGCCGCGTCATAGCGTGAACCGCGGCCACGCGCGATGTAGTCGAAGGACTCGTCCTCGCTGTGCCGCGTGCCGCAGACCAGGCCGTGCATGTAGCTGTCGAAATCATTGGCGACGGCGAGGATGCGCGCGCCAAGCGGAATCGCCTCGCCCTGGAGCCCGTCCGGGAATCCCTTTCCGTCGTAGCGCTCGTGGTGGTGACGGATGATGCGGGCCGATGCGCGCAGTGAATCGAGCGCCAGCAGCGCCGACTCGCCGAGAGCCGCATGCGCGCGCCACGCCTTCAGCGGCTCTCCCACCAGCCGGTCGCTGGGCTGCGCGATGACCTCGTCACTGAGGCCGATCTTGCCGATGTCGTGCAGCAGGGACGCCGCGAACACCTCGTTGATCTGCGCCTGCGGCAGATTCAACAGCCGCGCCATGGTACGCGCGAGTTCCGACACGCGGCGCGAATGGCCCTTGAGCACCGGATGGCGAATCTCGATCAGATTGGAGAACACCTTGATCGACGTGAGGAAGTTCTGCTTGAGATGATCGTTGGCGAGCGCAAGCTCCGCTGTGCGCGCCTCGACCTTCTCCTCGAGCAGCACATTCATCTGCAGCAGTTCCTGGTTCTGTTCCTCGATGCGCCGGCGCAGTTGCTCGCGCTCGCGCTCCAGCATGCGGCGGGACAGTCCGTCCCGCACCACGGACAGCAGATGTTCGTCGTCCCACGGCTTGGACACGAAGCGATGGATCTCGCCGCGGTTGATCGCGTCTATCGTCGAAGACAGGTCCGAGTAGCCGGTGAGCAGCACCCGTACCGGCTGCGGCCAGCGTGCGCGCACGCGCGCAAGGAACTCCGCGCCATCCATCTCGGGCATGCGCATGTCGGAAATGACCAGATCGACCGGGGTGGTTTCGAGCAGGCCGAGGGCCTCGGCGGCACTCTCCGCCACATGGACCTGGTGTCCCAGCGGCCGGAGCAGGCGACGGAGCGAGGACAGGATGCCGCGCTCGTCATCGACACACAGCACCGCCAGCGGTGCGATGGCGTCGCCCGTCGAGGCGGGCTGCAACTGCGAGGTGTCGTTCATGTTCATGCCAGTTTCCAGGGCGTGAATCTGTTCACGGTTCACGTCCTCGCCTGCGCATGTCTTTATGCATTTAACCTTAGTTCAACTTGTGCGCTGCCACATCGGGTATCCGCGAACCGCCGTCAGGTGTCGCGCAGAAGGGCGCGCCATTCGCCTGCCCGGGCGCGCAGGCGGCGGACGGCGGTTACTGCGCGCTCGATGTCCGACTCGGCCGGTGCCAGCCTCTGCCAGCTCATGGCTTGCAGGCGTGCGGCCGGCTCCGCGCCCGGCTGATCGGCAATCGCGACATGTGCGATCAGATTGGCCAGGTGCACGCGGTGCACCAACAGCGGTGCGTCGCCATCAGGCATGTGATGCCCGGACATCACCAGGGCGAGCACGGGCGGCAGCCGCCAGGCATGCGCCAGCATGGCACCGCACGCCTCGTGCCCGGGGCAATCGGTCTCGCTCTCGGCCTGCCGCCAACTGCACCGGCTCTGCGCGACCTGTGCGCTGATGCGCGCAAAACCGTCCGGGTAGCTGCATACCTGCACCAGCTTGCCCAGGTCGTGCAGCAGGCCGGCGAGAAATGCCTCGTCCCCGCAGGCATCGTGGGGACGTGCCAGCGCACGCGCAGCCGCTCCGGTCTCGAGCGCATGCAGCCAGAAGTCATGGACATCGACCGTGCCGCAGGCCGGCTTCAACGCATCGCGCATGCCAAGTATCAGCAGCATGTTGCGCACTGCATTGACGCCGATCAGCGTGATCGCGTCCTGCATGCTGGCGACACGTCCGGTCAGTCCGAAGAAGGAGGAATTGGCCAGCTTCAGCGTCGCACCGGCCAGAGCCGGATCGCGTCCGACGGTCCGGGCGAGTTGCGCACCATGTACCTGCTCCTGTCCCAGCATGGGAATGAGCTCGGCCACCACCTCTGGCAACGGCGGCAGCACGACGTCGTCGGCGAGCGCGTCACTCGGGCTGTTCATCGCACTGCTCCAGGATCATGCAGCGCAGGACGACTTCGGTCAGCAGGCGGATGCGTGGGTCGTCCTGATCATTGTCCATCAGCACCTCTCCGATCCGCTGGCGCAGTCGCAGCTCGTCTGCGGCCTTGTCCGCGATCATGTCCGCATCAGAGTTCATGGCCGCTCTCCGGCATCAGGGCGATCACGCGTCCGGCGCCACCGCCGAGCAATCCGATGCACAGGCACCACTGCCGTCCGGCGAACTCGAATCCCCGGCGGAAGCTGTCCTGCTGTCCCCTGACCAGGGCGGCGAGCGAGCCATCCGCAGCGCTCACGCCCAGATAGCGCGCCGCCGCATCGTTCGCAGTCACGAGCTGGCCCTCGGCGTCCAGGCCGATCACCGGAAAGGGCAAGGCATCGTTCAGGTCCTGCGCCAGCCGCAGCGCGTAGTCGCCGATAGAAATGTGGTGGTCCTGTTCCGACAGCAAGGTCTTCAGCCGCTGGTTGGCCGAACCCAATTCCGCGTTCGCCGTGGCCAGCGCGAGCTGCAGTTGACGCGTCTGCATGCGGGTACGGAACACGTCAGCCGCCTCGTTCAGCGTGAGCAGCAACTGTGCGTCATCCCACGGCTTGGCGATGAACTTGTAGACGGCGCCTTCATTGATGGCGTCGGTGATGGACTGCGCATCGCTGTAGCCAGAGAGGATGATGCGCACGGTATCCGGTGCGTGATCACGCACGCGCGCCAGCAGCTGCACGCCGGTCGTACCCGGCATGCGCTGATCCGACAGCACGATGTCCGCCGGCTGCTGTTGCAGCATGTCCCACGCTTCGTCGGCGCTGCCTGCCGTGCGCAGATCGAAGCCCGACCGGCGCAGCAATCGGCGCAGCGCATTCAGGATATAGGCCTCGTCATCGACGGCCAGCAGTGAAACCGCCCGGTCCTGGGCATGGCGCGGCGAGAAGACCTCGGGCTGAAGGTGCACCATCCAGCCGTCACGCCCTTCGCACAGCGGCTCGACCGAAAGGCGCCAGACGGCCTCGACCCAGCTCACCGAGCGCAGCAGCAGCGAGGCACCGCCGCGCAGACATTGCTGCACCCACAGATCGAGATGTCCGGGGTCGCCTCGCCAACCGGGCTCGGCCGGATGCCAGCAGCTACCCGCCGCGGCCGCCGCGCGCCACAGATCGTTCGACCACAGCGTCGCCGCATCACGGTACAGCGCCAGAGCATCCCAGGCCAGTGCCCCGCTGCCCTGGACGTTTGCTTCCCGCATCATGATCGCCCCCTCGGTCAGAAAAGCTGGATGCGCGCCCCTCACCGTCGCGCGCCATCCGCTTGAGTGCGCTCTCATGATCCGCGCATTGCCCAAGCATGACGTAACGCGATTCGATATCCGCCAGCCGCCTGCGCAGGCGTCACGCAGAGACGAATCCAGCATTGCGCATTTCGAGCAACGGTCGGTTGTCCCCGCCATTCCCGATCGGACCGCAACAAACGCCAGCCCGTGGTCAAGGGGTGAAGTCGTTCACACCTTCAGCAGCTCTTACGGGACTGGATACGGGCGCTTGAGGAGGCGACACAGTTCTTTTAGTCGGTGTCGGGCTTGTGTCAGACACGAAGCGGAACCTCGGACCCGCGGCCGCAACTTCGGCCGTTCAAGGTCGGCGCGACAGCACGACAGTGGTCTGCTCGCCGCTGTTCAGGACAAGCTGGCCGGCGATCACCTGGCCCTTGGGGCCGATGCGCAATTTCAGGGCGCCGGTGTCGACGACGAATCGCTCGTCGGCGCTGGCCACGGTGAGCGCCAGACTGGCGGCATCGGTGATCAACTCGCCGCGCGCGCTGTAGATGACATGAGTCAGGCGTTCCCCGTCCTGCGCGGAAATGGTGTCGAGATAGGTGCGCCAAGCCGGGTCGTGATCGATGCGTACCGGATCGGAACGCAGCTCGAGCCGGGATTCGGTCTGATGGATCGAGACAGCAATGCGCTGCCCGGTCGCCGTGTCGAGCAGCCAGGGACCGGACAGGTCTGGCGAAGGCAACCTTGCCTCGCGCAGCGGCCCGCTCGCCGTCGCTGGCAGCACGACCTCGCCATCGGCGCCCGATCCCCGCTGCAGCCACGCAAGGATCAGCACCGCGGCAATGGCTGATACCCCGGCGACGCCAAAGCCGCGCGCGATGCCAAGCCAAGGCATGGGGAAGAGGCTGCGGGCAATGTCGACACGCGGCACACCCAGCGTCACCAGGTCATCGACGATGCGCGGCAGGTCGGTTTCGCTCCAGTCATCCGTGCGCAGGGGCAGCGCGTGATAGGTCGTGAGACGACGCAGGGATGCGGGCAACATCGCTGCATCCGGCATGGGCGTGCCATCCACCCGCAGCGGAAGCAGTGTGGCCCCGGCCTCTATTGCGGACTCGATCTCCATCCGCACAGGGTCGTCGAGGTCGTCCATGCGCAGGCGACCATCGGCATGGCGAGCACCGGCGAACCCTGGCGTCACCAGCACGAGCACGACTGGCCTTACGCCAAGGGTGCGGCTGATTTCCTCTCGCCACCGCTTGCCCCCGCGCAGGTCCTGTCTGTCGATGAAAACATGCCCATCACCGAAGACACGCCCGAGATCGGCCGCGAGCCGACTCGCGTCCTTTGCACCGTCGACCGTCCGGTAGCTGATGAAAATCCGGTTCATCCGACATGTCCGTTATCGGGTGGCGCAGCCCGCTGCGCACAGTCCCGCTGGAAGCCAAGTCTATGCCGATCGGCAGGACGGGGACAGATGGGGATGGATTCCGTGCGACCGCCACGGCCATGCGGTCGCACGTGTTCAGAGTGCGCGCTTCAGCCGCGCGAGTACCCGTTCCTGCCCGAAAGCCTCCAGCACCGCGTCGATCGATGGCGTCTGAGGCTGGCCAAGCAGCACGACGCGCAACGGAATGGCGACCTGGGGCATCTTGAGACCGCACTCCGTGCAGGTGTCCTTGATCGCGGCGGACAGCGCCGCCTTCTCCCAGACCACCGAGTCGAGCCGGGTCGCCAGCCGGCCGAGGGCATCGCGCACCGGTTCGTTCAAGTGCTGGGCGAGCAATTCCGGCGCGACGTGCAGGTCGATGAAGAAGGCTTCCAGCGCATCGGTCAGTTCGACCAGCGTGCTTGCCCGGTCCTTGTAGAGAGCGACCAGCGGTTCGACTGCCGGACCGCTTTCGGGATCGACGCCGCGACGCGCAAGCCGGCTCGCCACTTCGGCAGCGAGCCGGCTGTTGTCAGCCTGCTTCATGTAATGGGCGTTCAGCCAGCGCAACTTTTCGGTGTTGAACTGCGCTGCTGACGGCGTAATGTGGTCGAGGTCGAACCACTGTACGAACTGCTCGCGCGAGAAGATTTCGTCGTCGCCGTGGCTCCAGCCGAGCCGGGCCAGATAGTTCACCACCGCCTCGGGCAGATAGCCGTCGTCGTCGTACTGCGTGACGCTCACGGCGCCGTGGCGCTTGGACAGCTTCTGGCCATCATCGCCAAGAATCATCGACAGATGCGCGTACTGTGGCACGGTCGCGCCGAGCGCGCGCAATATGTTGATCTGCCTCGGCGTGTTGTTCACGTGGTCGTCGCCGCGAATGACATGCGTGATGCCCATATCCCAATCGTCGACGCACACGCAGAAATTGTAGGTGGGCGTGCCATCGGCACGCGCGATGATCAGGTCATCCAGTTCTTCGTTGGCGATCGCTATACGCCCCTTGACCAGATCGTCCCAGGCGACCGTACCGTCCAGAGGATTGCAGAAACGCACCACCGGCTGAACGCCTGACGGCGGCGATGGCAGCGTCTTGCCGGCGGCCGGACGCCAGCGTCCGTCGTAGCGAGGTTTTTCGTTGTTCGCGCGCTGATGCTCGCGCAAGGCATCGAGTTCGTCCGGTGTCGTGTAGCAGTAATAAGCAAGCCCGTCTGCCAGCAGGTGCGCAATCACCTGCTTGTAACGGTCCATGCGCTGCATCTGGTAGAACGGCCCCTCGTCATGCCGCAGATCCAGCCACTTCATGCCATCGAGGATGGCCTGCACCGCCTCGGGTGTGGAACGCGCTACATCCGTGTCCTCGATGCGCAGAATGAACTGGCCGCCGTGATGCCGCGCGAAAGCCCAGGAAAAGAGTGCGGTGCGGGCGCCGCCGATATGGAGATAGCCGGTGGGACTGGGAGCAAATCGGGTACGGACAGACGCGGACATGGCGGATCGGAACAGGAAACGAGCCCGCGATTGTAGCGCGTCACACCGGGGCATTTGACGACACGGCAAGGAACAGCTACTATGCGCGCCCTGTCACGAATGCAGGGCAGTTAGCTCAGCGGTAGAGCACCGCCTTCACACGGCGGGGGTCAGTGGTTCGATCCCACTACTGCCCACCAAACACTTGAAACCCGGGTACTAGCCCGGGTTTTTTTTTGCGTCGCCATTCTTTACCTTGTCGGTCTGGTCCAGCGGCAGCGCCATCCGCTCGCGCTCCGCACGGCAATTTTGACCTCCTGACGATTACGCGCTAGAGTGACAAATATACATTCACGTTTGTTTGTTTAATACCCCTACTCAAGCCATGGTTAGAAGGACCAAGGAAGAAGCGGAAGCAACACGGATCCAGCTTCTTGACGCTGCAGAGAAGTGCTTTCGCGAAAAAGGCGTTGCGAGCACGACGCTGGACGACATTGCACGTTCCGCCGGGCATACGCGCGGAGCCGTGTATTGGCATTTCGAGAACAAGGCAGACATCTTCCAGGCGGTCTGCGAGCGAGTGCATACGCCACTCCAGACCATGCTTTCCGATCTGGCCGCAGCCCCCGGTGACGACCCGCTCGGCTTCCTGCGCAAGGACGCCATTCGCGTACTGCGCATGCTCACCGACTGCGAACGTGTCCAGGCGGTGTTCGAGATCCAGTTCTGCAAGCTCGATGGTGGGCCGGACTTCACTCTGCTGCGCCAGCGCGAGGTTGAAGACGACACACGATGCGTAAACATGCTGGCGGTGGTGTTTGCCGCCGCGATCGAACGCGGACAACTGCCCCCTCACCTCATTCCGCGCGAGGTGGCAGAAGCCATGCATGCCTACTTCAGTGGACTGATGCGCTCATGGGTCGAACGCCGCAGCTTCGATCTGCGGTCGATGGCCCCGTGGCTGATTGATGTGTTCATAGAAGGCCTGAAGAACGTCCCGCCGGGCTTGCAAAGCGCGGAATACGAATGAAAAAGGCCACCTTGCGGTGGCCTTTTTCTGCGAGGGCGAGCGTCGGCCCCGATCATTCCGACGCAGGCCCTCAAGGCGTCTTGTTTGCCTCCAGCACGCGGGTATTCAGCTTGACCGGGAATTCACGACGCAGGCCGCTCAAGTAGGCTGCAAAGTCATCCTGGGACACCGTTTGCTCCAGCTGAGCTTTGATGGCATCGACACGCCCCTGGTCAAGCGCCTCCTTGGGCTGCTTCACCGCAGAAATACGGAATACCGCATAACCGCCGTTGTCCATCTGGAAACCGAGATAGGCCGGCAACTGGTTGGCCGGTGCATTGAAGATGGCTCGCACCATCACCGCGGCCGGTCCCTGCCCCTGCGAACGCGATACGTCCTGCGCGGGTGACCAGGTCAAGGGCGCCGATTCTCCGGCCTTCAGCTTCGCCAGTGCCGCTTCACCACGCTCCTGAGCCATCTTGCGGCCTTGCTCGAAGCGCAGCTTCTTCTCGATATCGGCCTGCACCTCCTCGAACGAGCGCACCGACGGAGGAAGCTGATCAATCACGCGCGCGGATACCAGCGTATTCGGTGCAGTTTCGATAGCCTGGGTGTTGCGACGGTTCTTCACCGCATCGTCGGAAAAGATGGCATCACGCAGCTTCTCGTTATCGAATGGCGCCGGCATCAGCAGCCCCTTCGCAATCAACGGGCTGGTCTTCACGGTCAGGCCGAACTTCTCGGCTGCAGGGGCGAGACTGTCCGCCTGCTCGTAGACCGTGTTGCTGAAGCTCTCCGCAAGTTCCGCAAACTTCCTGCGCGCCGCGACCTTGCGCAATTCCTCGGTGATTTCCGGGCGAGCCTCTTCGAGAGTCTTGCCCTGGCCGCCGCGTACATCCTCGACCTGGATGATGTGAAAGCCGAAATCGGTCTCCACGATGCCGCTGATTTCGCCCTTCTTGAGAGCGAATGCGGCGTCCTCGAACGATTTGACCATGGTACCGCGACCGAAGAATCCCAGCTCGCCACCACTGTCCTTGGACCCCGGGTCCTGCGAGTTTGCCTTCGCCACCTCGGCAAACCTCGCGGGATTTGCCTTGACTGCCTTCAAGAGCTCTTCGGCCTTGGCGCGGACGGCCTTGCGCTGTTCCGGTGATGCATCCTTGTCCACAGTCAGCAGTATGTGACGCGCCTTGCGTTCTTCGCCCTGCATGTACTTCGACTGATTGGCCTCGAAGGTCTTGCGCACCTCTTCCTCCGGAATCTGCACGGTGGGCGCGAGAGTGGCCTCGCTCAGTACGAGATATTCGACCTTGACTTGCTCGGGAACCGCGAACTCCTGCTGGTTATCGTCGTAGTACTTGCGCACGTCCTCCGGCGTCACTTTCACCTGTTCGATGAACTCGAAGGGTGTGATGACTGCTTCGCTGACCTCGCGCTGTTCCTGCTGCATCTGCGCCCAGCGGCGAGCCAGCGAAGCGGGTACGAAGGAGCTTCCGGCAATGCCGGTAAAGAGCTGCCGCATCACCATGTCCTGACGGATGCGTGCAAGCAGGCCGTCTCGGCTGTAACCACGCGCTTGCGCGACCTGATCAAAGCGAGCTTCAGAGAACTTGCCATCGACCTGGAAACCGGGGATGCCGGCAATGATCTGACTCAGCCGCCCATCGGGCACGGTGAGATGTTGACGCTGCGCTTCCAGCAGCATGAGCCGCTGACTCACCAGTCCTTCCAGGACTTGCGCACGTGCCTCGGGCGTTTCCATCATCTTGGGGTCGAACTGGTCACCGGCCGCCTCGCGCATGCGATCCGCCTGCGCGCGCAGCGCCTGCTCGAACTCTTCTGGAGGCACCTTCATGTCACCGACCACCGCCGCGTCCTCGCGCGCGGCATCCCTGTCCATGTATGACTCGACGCCGAAAAAAGCGAAGGGCAGGACCATCAGGAGGAGCACTATCTGGACCGCGCGCTTGTTGTTCCGGACTGCATCAAACATAAGCACCTTTCGCGGACCCGAACATTTCGGGCGCATGAAATGAAAAAGGCGAACTGTCGTTCGCCCGCTGTCGGATTTGGCGGAGTGGACGGGACTCGAACCCGCGACCCCCGGCGTGACAGGCCGGTATTCTAACCAACTGAACTACCACTCCATTTCGTACGGACGGTGCGGGTCTTGGTGGGTGCTGACGGGCTCGAACCGCCGACATTCGCCTTGTAAGGGCGACGCTCTACCAACTGAGCTAAGCACCCGGTTTCCGGACGCGCCACGAAAAACAGCCCGCGATGATACCTCATCGCGGGCTGCCGGTGCGCGTCGGTCAGTGAGTGACAACTTGCCCGGCGACGCTTCCATCCTCGACAGGCGGGATGGCAGGCGCATCGACCTCGGGCAACGAATCCGGCTTGCGCTCGAGCGCCCGCTCGAGCACCTCGTCGATCCACTTGACCGCGACGATTTCGATCGCGTTCTTCAGGGTATCCGGCATTTCGGCGAGGTCCTTGACGTTCTCGTGCGGAATGAGCGCCGTACGTATGCCGCCGCGAACCGCGGCAAGCAGCTTCTCCTTGAGACCACCGATGGCCAGCACTTCGCCCCGCAACGTGATTTCGCCCGTCATGGCGACGTCGGCCCGAACCGGAATACCGGTGAGCGCGGACACGATGGCGGTCGTGATCGCGATACCGGCCGACGGGCCGTCCTTGGGCGTCGCCCCTTCGGGGAAATGCACATGTAGATCGGTTTTTTCGAATACCTCGTCCTTGATGCCCAAGCGTCGTGCGCGCGAGCGCACGACGGAACGCGCAGCCTCGACCGATTCCTTCATCACGTCCCCGAGCGAACCGGTACGCTGCACATTGCCTTTGCCGGGCATGGTCGCCACTTCGATGGTAAGCAGCTCGCCCCCCACTTCAGTCCATGCAAGACCAGTCACCTGACCGATCTGGTTGTCCTTCTCGGCAATGCCAAAGGTATAGCGCCGCACACCCAAGAACTTGTCCAGGTTCTTGGCATTCACCACCACCTTGGACGAACGCTTCTTCAGTACGATGCTCTTGACAACCTTGCGGCAGATCTTGGACACCTCGCGCTCCAGCGCACGCACACCTGCTTCGCGGGTGTAGTAGCGGACAATATCGCGCAGGGCGTCTTCGGTAACCGACAGCTCTTCCTTCCTGAGTCCGTTGTTCTTCATCTGCTTGGGCACCAGATAGCGCTGACAGATGTTGACCTTCTCTTCCTCGGTGTATCCGGACAGGCGGATCACTTCCATACGATCGAGCAATGGCGCCGGAATGTTCAGCGAATTGGCCGTCGCAACGAACATGACGTCCGAAAGATCGTACTCGACCTCGACATAGTGATCGACGAAAGTCGAGTTCTGTTCCGGATCGAGCACTTCCAGCAACGCCGACGACGGGTCGCCACGGAAATCCTGTCCCATCTTGTCCACTTCGTCGAGCAGGAAGAGCGGGTTCTTCACCGCGACCTTGGTCATGTTCTGCAGGATCTTGCCCGGCATGGAACCGATATAGGTCCGGCGGTGACCGCGAATTTCCGCCTCGTCGCGTACGCCGCCCAGTGCCATCCGGACAAACTTGCGATTGGTCGCCTTGGCGATCGATTGCCCGAGCGAGGTCTTGCCCACGCCCGGAGGGCCAACGAGGCAAAGAATCGGCGCCTTCAGCTTGTCGACACGCTGTTGCACCGCGAGATATTCCAGAATGCGTTCCTTGACCTTCTCAAGGCCATAGTGATCCTTGTCGAGAATCTTCTCCGCTTCGGCCAGATCCTTCGATATGCGCGACTTCTTGCGCCAAGGCAGACCAACCAGCGTTTCGATGAAGTTGCGCACCACCGTGGCCTCGGCGGACATCGGCGACATCTGGCGGAGCTTCTTCAGTTCGGACTGGGCTTTCGCAACCGCCTCCTTGGTCATTCCGGCAGCCTTGATCTTCTTTTCAATCTCCTCGAGATCGGCCCCATCCTCACCCTCGCCCAGTTCCTTCTGGATCGCCTTGACTTGCTCGTTGAGGTAGTACTCCCGCTGGCTCTTCTCCATCTGCCGCTTCACGCGACCGCGAATGCGCTTCTCGACCTGCAGGATGTCGAGTTCGGTCTCGAGCTGCGAAAGCAAACGTTCGATGCGCTCGGAGGTACCGAACAACTCGAGGATGTCCTGCTTCTGCTCGAGCTTCAACGGCAGATGAGCCGCGACGGTATCCGCCAGACGCCCCGCTTCTTCGATGCTCGAAAGGGAGGTAAGAATCTCAGGCGGAATCTTCTTGTTGAGCTTAACGTACTGATCGAACTGGCCGATCAGGGCTCGACGCATGGCTTCGATCTCATGCGATGTCTGCTCAAGCGCGGGCACCGTCGTGACCTGAGCCATGAACAGCGTCTTGATGTCAGCAATTTCTTCGACGGTAGCCCGCTGCGTACCTTCGACCAGAACCTTCACGGTTCCGTCTGGCAGCTTCAACATCTGCAGGATGTTGGCCACGCAGCCGATGCGATAAAGATCCTCGGGACTGGGCTCATCCTTGGCTGCAGATTTCTGGGCAACCAGCAGAATGCTCTTGCCCGACTCCATCGCCGACTCAAGCGCCTTGATGGACTTGGGGCGTCCAACGAACAGCGGGATCACCATGTGAGGGAAAACGACAACGTCCCGCAACGGCAAGAGAGGAAGTTCGAGCTGCTCGGGAACGGTTTGTAGGCTGGACATGGCTATTCCTTAACGCGACAGTGTCAGACAGATTGGGGCGGCACTTCCCGAATCAAGCCGCCCCGGCTCCGGCACCCGCGCAGCGCGCCAACCGACGCGCGGGTATCAATTCGAACCGGACACCTTGGCTTGATCGGCGTAGAGCATGATGGGCTTGGTTTCGCCGTTGATCACACCTTCGTCGATCACGACCTTTGCGACATTTTCGATGCCCGGCAGTTCGTACATCGTATCCAACAGGGCCGATTCGATGATGCTGCGCAAACCTCGTGCCCCCGTCTTGCGCTTGAGCGCCTTGCGGGCAATCGCCTGCAGAGCGTCTGGCCGCACTTCGAGCTCCACACCTTCCATCTGGAAGAGTTTCTGATACTGCTTGATGAGCGCGTTCTTCGGTTCGATCAGAATCTCTATCAAGGCCGGTTCGTCCAGCTCCTGAAGGGTGGCGACAACAGGAAGCCGGCCCACGAACTCCGGTATGAGGCCGAACTTGATCAGATCTTCCGGCTCGACGCTCCGCAGCGCCTCGCCGGTGCTGCGGTTATCGCGGCTCCTCACTTCGGCGCCGAACCCGATGCCTACCTGCTCGGTGCGATTGCGAATCACCTTCTCCAGCCCGTCAAACGCGCCACCGCAGATGAAGAGGATGTTTGTGGTGTCGACCTGGACGAAATCCTGATTCGGGTGCTTGCGTCCACCTTGCGGCGGTACGCTGGCGACGGTACCTTCGATCAGCTTCAGCAGAGCCTGCTGGACCCCCTCACCAGACACATCTCTGGTGATGGACGGATTGTCAGATTTGCGCGAAATCTTGTCGATTTCGTCGATATAAACGATGCCCTGCTGGGCGCGCTCGACCTCGTAGTCGCACTTTTGCAGCAGCTTCTGGATGATGTTCTCGACGTCCTCACCGACATAGCCAGCCTCCGTCAGCGTGGTGGCGTCGGCCATCACGAATGGGACGTTGAGCAGTCGCGCCAGCGTCTGGGCGAGCAAGGTCTTGCCGGAACCCGTCGGGCCGACGAGCAGGATGTTGCTCTTTGCCAGCTCGACATCGTCCTTGCGCGACATATGCCGCAGGCGCTTGTAATGGTTGTATACGGCCACGGCGAGAATGCGCTTCGCGGGCCCTTGACCGATCACATACTGGTCGAGGATATCGCAGATTTCCTTCGGCGACGGGAGATCCCCGCGCGCGCTTTTGCCTGCCTGCTCGTTGCTGATCTCGTCGCGAATGATGTCATTGCACAGATCGATGCACTCGTCGCAGATGAAGACCGACGGACCCGCGATCAGCTTCTTGACCTCATGCTGACTCTTTCCGCAGAACGAGCAGTAGAGCAGCTTCTCCGAACCCGATTTCTTGTCGGTCATGACTAGACTCCAAACATTTAGGCAGGAAGGGCGCACGGGGCGCCCCGCCATTCGTCAGCTCGAACTTTCCGCCCGAGTGGTGAGTACCTTATCAATAATTCCGTACTCGTGCGCCTGCTCTGCCGACAGGAAGTTGTCGCGATCCGTGTCGCGTTCGATGGTCTCTATCGGTTGGCCAGTGTGGTGAGCCATGATGCTGTTCAGCTTGGCGCGCAACGTGAGGATCTCCCTTGCGTGGATTTCAATGTCAGAGGCCTGCCCCTGGAATCCGCCCATGGGTTGATGGATCATCACACGCGAATTCGGAAGGCAGAAGCGCTTGCCTTTCGCACCCGCCGACAGCAGGAATGCCCCCATGCTTGCCGCTTGCCCGATACACAGGGTCGACACGTCAGGTTTGATGAACTGCATGGTGTCGTAGATAGACAGACCCGCAGTGACGGAGCCCCCAGGAGAATTTATGTAGAAGAAAATATCCTTGTCCGGGTTCTCGGACTCGAGGAACAAAAGCTGTGCAACGATGAGATTGGCCGTTGAATCGTTCACCGGGCCAACCAGAAAGACCACACGCTCACGCAGCAGACGCGAGTAGATGTCGTAGGCTCGCTCGCCCCGACCACTCTGCTCGATCACCATGGGCACCATGCCCAGACCGACGGTTTCCGACATCATTCCTTACTCTCCGGGTTGGAGCCGCCCGCGCAGCTCCGACACACATATCAAAGCAAACATCGGACCCGAACGGACCCGCTCAATTGCTTGCCATCAGCTCGTCGAACTCCACCGTCTTGTCGGCAACATTCGCGACACTCAGCACCCAGTTGACGACATTGTCTTCCACGACCAGTGCTTCAACCTGTGCCAGCCGCTGAGTATCACTGTAGTACCAACGGATCACATCGGCGGGATCCTCGTAACTTTGAGCCTGCTCTTCCACTACCGCGCGGATTTGTTCCGGCTTCGCGAACAGTTCGTTCTTCTTGACCAGTTCGGCAACCAGAAGACCCAATCGAACGCGGCGGACTGCCTGATCGTTGAACCATGCCGCCTCGACCGGAATATCCTTGACACTCATCCCGCGCGACGCGAGGTTGGCCTTTGCTTCTTCCGCCATACGCTCAGCTTCCTGCTCTACAAGCGCGGTCGGAACATCAAAGGTGTGCGCCTCGACGAGCAGGTTCATCACCTCGTTCTTGACCCGCGCCTGCAACCGCTTCTTCACTTCGCGTTCAAGGTTGGTACGAACATCGGTTTTCAGCTGATCCACGTCTCCGGACGGCACGCCAAGCGCCTTTGCGAAGTCCGCATTGATCTCCGGCAGAACCGGCGCCTCGACTGCTTTGACCTTGACCTCGAACTGCACGGTAGTTCCCGCAAGTTCCTTCGACTGATAATTTTCAGGGAAGGTCAGCGAGAAGGTCTTCGATTCACCGGCCTTCAATCCCTCGACGTTTGACTCGAAATCCGCCAGAAGGGCGCCTGCCCCAAGCACAACCGGAAAGTCTTCCGCAGTTCCACCATCGAATGCTTCGCCCTCTCGCGTTCCACGGAAATCGATGATGACACGATCATCCTTGGCTGCCGCCTTGTCCGCGGACACGAACTGTACTCGCTGCTTCTGCAGCACCTGAAGCGTTTTCTCGATCTCCGCGTCGCCAACATTCATGGTTGCGCGCTCTACCGTCTTGCCCGAGAGGTCGGCAGGTTCGATCTCCGGATAGACCTCGAACGTGGCACTGAAGAAGACCTTGCCGGGCTCGGTCGATTCCGCCGGCTCGATCCTGGGAAAACCAGCCACGCGCAGATTCTGTTCACGGACGGCGTGCCCGAAGGCTTGCTGTACCGCTTCGGTAAATGCCTCGGATCGCGCCTGAGCCGAATACTGCTGTTCGACGATCTTCATCGGCACCTTGCCGGGCCGGAACCCCGGCATCTTCACGGTGCGCGCCATTCGGGCAAGCCGCACCGCGACGTTTTTTTCCACATCCGCAGCGACCACGGACATGCTGATCTTCCGCTCAAGAGTGTTCCCGGTTGAAGTGTTCTGCGCCATTGGCGAAAGTCCTTGACTTGAAAGGAAAAAATGCGCGGCTTGTATGCAAACCACCGCTAAACGGATAGCCCACAAGGATAGCACAGGCAAGCTGAGGAGACTTCACGAACCTACGCCGCCGATGCCTGCGATGAGTAGGGTTGATTTTCTGATTATTTGGTGGGATCCGTTGCCGTGGAGTCGTTCGATTGCGGAGAAGGCGCGAGGGGGTGTGTTTTGCTGTGAGGGTGTTTGGAGTGAACCGCCCCGGATTTTGCGGAGGCTCCAAGTCTTGAGAAGATGGAGCCATGAAGAAATCATCGAAGTTCTCACCTGAGGT